>NZ_CP014870.1:0-1200000 GCF_001661075.1 Pseudomonas silesiensis | reverse complement strand
TCCACGCAAGAACGCAGTCGGACAGGAGCCAGCCAAGGCTGGCGCTGCCGCGACATTAGTGATCCAGGTGAAAGAGCGTCAATTCGACAAACGCGACTCTGTGCGATTATCGAACAGCTTAGGCAAAAAGCTGCGCACTGAGGTCACGGCTGGCGCTCAGCAGCCCCGGCAGGAAACGCTGTTCCAGCTCATTGCGGCTGACCCGGCCGGCGTGAGTACTGACATTCAAGGCCGCCACGACCTGTCCGGACGCGTCGTACACCGGAACGGCAATCGAGCGCAGGCCCTGCTCGAGTTCCTGATCGACGATGCACCAACCTTGCTGTCGCACTTGCTGCAGACATTCGAGCAACGCCTCCGGGGTGTGCAAGGTACGGCTGGTCTTGGCTTGCAGCTCCGCATGATCGAGGTACTCGTGCAACGAACTATCGTCCAGCGCGGCGAGCAGAATCCTGCCCATTGACGTGCAATAGGCCGGCAAACGACCACCCACCGACAAATCAACCGAAATCAGGCGTTGGGTAGTGGCGGAGCGGGCGATATACAGAATGTCATCGCCTTCCAGCGTGGCCATGTTGCACGCTTCGTGAAGTTGCTCGCTCATGCGGTCCAGATAAGGCTGGGCGGATACCGCCAGCGGCGTCGAGGACACATAAGCATGGCCGAGGGTCAGCACTTTGGGCAGTAGCGAATAGGTGCGACCGTCCGTGGTGGCGTAGCCGAGCTTGATCAGCGTGTGCAGGCAACGTCGCACCGCGGCGCGGGGAATTTCCGTACGATGGCTGATCTGAGCGATGGTCAGGTGCCGTTTGCGCTCCTGGAACGCTTGCACCACGGCCAGGCCACGGGCCAGGGACGTCATGAAATCAGGGTCGCCCGTCATGGCCTGGATCCGCTTGGCCGGCGACGCAACGATCGGCGGTGCCACTGAGGCGAAGGAGTTGCGCATTTGATCGTTCATATCAGGTCCTTTCCCACACGGATCAGCGACTATTACAAGCGGCCCCCGGTGTCCTGCACAAGCCATGGGCGGCCAACATTGGGCGATTATCGAACGAGCAACCGATAATCGCAACCGGTAGCCTCCAGCGTCTTGATGATTTCTCAGCGGATTTACGCTTGCGGGGCATAGTATCCAAGGGTAAATATAGTTGTCTTACTTGACCGACTTAATGACGCCAGAAAGACACCGCTGTAACCTGACATAGAGCCCTGAAGTTAGGAACAACAAAACAATCACACATGGAGAACAACTTTTAACTCGTTGACCATAGTGTTCTTCGAATCGACCGCTATAATAGAGTTGAGTGGTGCCCGGTTTGTTACCCGGGGTTCGTCACTCGGTAGCGCGATGTCCCATCGCCGCTGCCCGCAGCAAGCGCCAGACGCTCATTTCGTATGCTTTGACCCGGCGCTCGCTGAAACAGGAACTGATGCTACGTCAGCTATTTGTCTCTGGTGCCGTGGCCGCCTGCAACATGGAAATATTGATCGCAAATGCCCGGAATACGATGCCTTCGCGGGTTGTGTCCTTTCGGCGAGCGTGATCGATAGGTTTGATGCAGCGCGTTTCACCAGAATTAATCTCATCTCAATCAGGTACCACTGTGACAAAAGACGAACTGCGCGCGGAACTTGAGCGCCAGGAACAACGTTACAAGGAAGTTTACGGCGGGGCAGTCACCACCTACGCCGCCCAGCCCGAACCGGAACGCAAGCCGTGGCGTAAACGCGCCACCGTTCAGGATCAGGCATTCACTCAAGAATTGCAGAAAATGGAAAAGGAACTCAAAGCCGAAGAGCCTTGACCGTCTCGGCTGGATTCCTTTCAAGGGCCTGGTGTCTGCACCCGTTACAAGCGGGGTGTATAGATGTTGCCTTTTCGCGCCCGTTATCCGCGGGCAGCGGCTGCCTCACCCTCCGGATGAGGTAAACGGCATATGTCCGGCCCTCTTTACAGATATTTCACACAAGCGTTGAAGCCTCTCGGTCCTACGAGAGAAACCCTTGTGCCTGCGGGCTTTCCAAAGGAATTCAATGACTTGTAAAACCCGGTAAAAACTGGGGGCCCAAGGTATTTTTACAAATTAATTCGTTGAAGAATGTTACCGATGAGCAGCAAGTGCATCGATTAGCGGTCTTTTCTGGCATAATCGCGCCCCCTTACGACCGGGTCAGAAAACCTTCATGATCGATTTATTCAGCGGACTGGATGCTTGGGTGCTTGTGAGCCTCTTGCTCGCCCTGGCCTTTGTCCTCGCCTTCGAGTTCATCAACGGCTTTCATGACACCGCTAACGCGGTGGCCACTGTTATCTACACCAAAGCCATGCCGCCTCATCTGGCGGTGTTCTTTTCCGGTGTGTTCAACTTTCTTGGCGTGCTGCTGGGCGGGGTTGGCGTGGCATATGCCATCGTCCACCTGTTGCCGGTAGAGCTGTTGATCAATGTGAACACCGGTCACGGGCTGGCCATGGTGTTCTCGTTGCTTGCCGCCGCCATTACCTGGAACCTGGGTACCTGGTATTTCGGCATCCCGGCTTCCAGCTCCCACACGCTGATCGGTTCGATTCTCGGTGTCGGCCTGGCCAATGCCTTGATCAACGACATTCCGTTGGCCGATGGCGTGAACTGGCAGAAAGCGATCGACATTGGCGCCTCCCTGGTGTTCTCGCCGATGGCCGGCTTCCTGGTCGCCGCCCTGATATTGATCGGCCTTAAATGGTGGCGTCCGCTGTCGAAGATGCACAAGACGCCGGAACAGCGCCGCAAGATCGACGACAAGAAGCACCCGCCGTTCTGGAACCGCCTGGTACTGGTGATCTCGGCGATGGCCGTGAGCTTTGTGCACGGTTCCAACGATGGCCAGAAAGGTATCGGCCTGATCATGCTGGTGTTGATCGGTATCGTGCCGGCCCAGTTCGTGCTCGACCTGGGCAGCACCACTTACCAGATCGAACGGACTCGCGACGCGACCTTGCACCTGAGCCAGTTCTACAAACGCAACGCCGATACCCTGGGTGAATACCTGGCCCTGGGCAAAAGCGTTGAAGGCGATCTGCCGGAGAAATTCCGTTGCAACCCGCAACAGACCGAACCGACCATCACCGCCCTGCTTGGCACCCTCAAGGGTGTAGCGGACTACCACTCGCTGCCGGCGGAAAGCCGCATCGAAGTGCGTCGCTACCTGCTGTGCCTTGATGACACCGCGAAGAAAGTCGGCAAACTGCCTGGTCTCGCGCCCCGTGAAAAGGCCGACCTGGACAAGTTGCGCAAAGACCTCACCACCACCACCGAATACGCGCCGTTCTGGGTGATTCTGGCGGTCGCCCTGGCCCTCGGCCTGGGTACCATGGTTGGCTGGAAACGCGTGGTCCTGACCATCGGCGAGAAGATCGGCAAGCAAGGCATGACTTACTCCCAAGGCATGTCGGCCCAGATCACTACCGCGAGCCTGATCGGCATGGCCAACATCTTCAGCCTGCCGGTGTCCACCACCCACGTCCTGTCCTCGGGCGTAGCCGGCACCATGGTCGCCAACAAAAGCGGCCTGCAAGGCGGCACCGTCAGAACCATCCTGCTGGCCTGGGTCCTGACCCTGCCGGCGACCGTGGCGCTGTCGGCCGGCCTGTTCTGGCTGGCCTCCAAAGCACTCGGCAGCTGATACACAGCGGAACAAAAAAAGGCGCGTTCCGTGAGGTTCGCGCCTTTTTTATTGCACACATCAAGGCAACGCAAATCCACTGTGGGAGCGAGCTTGCTCGCGATGGCGGTGTGTCAGGCACATCAATTTTGAAAGTGCCGCCGCCATCGCGAGCAAGCTCGCTCCCACAGGGGATCTCTGTGCTTCGATAGATTTGCGCAGACAAAAAAAAGGGCGACCGAAGTCGCCCAAAATGCCTTGCGTGCTCATTACATCGGAAAAGACCTACGGCTTGCGCTTATGCGAGTCCTTCCAGATAAAAAATCCAAACCCTGCAAAAAACAGAACCATGAGGCCGACTGTCAGCACTCCGGCGATCACCACATTGTCGAGGAACATGACGGCTCTCCTGCAATTGCCCTGTTGCGATAGGGCTAAGGTAACCAATCGGGCAGAAGAGAAAATTGACCGGGATCAATGTCGCCCGAGACTGGGCGTAAAGGAGGGAGAAAATTGACCTGCATCAACCGATGCAGGGTGCATCAACGCTTTTTCGGTTTGTTTTTCGGCTTTTTCTTCGCTTTGCCCAACGGCATGGCCTGTTCAAATGCCTGGCGCACTTCGTTCAGGCGTTTTTCGTTGAGGTCATGAACCCGCTTGGCGCGTTCGGTGTTGAGGTCGATCAGCTTGTCGTCTTGGCTCATGGCGTTCAGTGCATCGCTTGGCAGGTTTGTCATAATAATGCGGTCTGACGGCAACCCTGAACAGCCATCACCTCAAATCTTGATATCAACCCACATACCCTGACGCGGTTCGTCGTCAATCAACGGCACGACCGGCACGGTGTTGTCGGCGTTGAGCTCGGTACCGGGAATCGCCAGGTGCACTTCAACGCTTTCATCAGCTTCACGACGACGCTTGTCCCGCTCCTGCTTGCGCCGATGTTCTTCGCGCAGTTGAAAGGCGGCCTCTTCGGGATCGCGCTGCTGCAGGTCGATCGTGCTTTCGCTGGAGCTTTCCTGCACCGGGACCACAGGCGGGATATCCGGACGCGGACGGACCGGGTCGAGCTGTGAGGTGATCGGAACCGCACTCAAGGGGAGCATCGGTGGCAGCATAATGATGGGTCTCCTGTCAGCAGGCTGTCGGCTGCGCGGACGGCCACTTTAGCCATCGGTCGCAAACTGTGACCCGGTTGGCACGAATAGGTGCCCCGGCCTGCCCCCTTCGCATGGGTAGTCTAAGGTAAATACCGTTAGTTTTATGAGAGTCCTTTGGCCCTGAAGCCCTCATTCCGTTAAGATAGCCCGCTTTTTCAAGGTGGGAGTCAGGCAGCATGGCGCAGCAGTATCAACCGGGGCAACGCTGGATCAGTGACAGCGAAGCCGAGCTGGGTTTAGGCACCGTTCTGGCACAGGACGGCCGCTTGTTGACCGTGCTCTATCCGGCCACTGGCGACACTCGCCAGTACGCGCTACGGAATGCGCCGCTCACGCGTGTGCGGTTTTCGCCGGGCGATTCGATCACTCACTTCGAAGGCTGGAAGCTGACCGTACAGGAAGTCGACGACGTCGACGGCCTGCTGGTCTACCACGGCCTCAATGCACAGAACGAAGTGGTCACCCTGCCGGAAACCCAGCTGTCGAACTTCATCCAGTTCCGTCTGGCCAGTGACCGCCTGTTTGCCGGGCAAATCGATCCGCTGCCCTGGTTCTCCCTGCGTTATCACACCCTGGAACACACCAGCCGCCAATTGCAGTCCTCGCTGTGGGGCCTGGGCGGCGTGCGTGCGCAACCGATCGCGCACCAGTTGCACATCGCCCGTGAAGTCGCCGACCGCATTGCGCCGCGGGTGTTGCTGGCGGATGAAGTGGGCCTGGGCAAGACCATCGAAGCCGGCCTGGTGATCCATCGCCAACTGCTCTCAGGTCGCGCCAACCGTGTACTGATCCTGGTCCCGGAAAACCTGCAGCACCAATGGCTGGTGGAGATGCGCCGCCGCTTCAACCTGCAAGTCGCGCTGTTCGACGAAGAACGCTTCATCGAAAGCGATGCCTCCAACCCGTTCGAAGACACCCAGCTCGCGCTGGTTGCACTGGAGTGGCTGGTGGAAGACGAGAAGGCCCAGGACGCGCTGTTCGCCGCCGGCTGGGACCTGATGGTGGTCGACGAAGCCCACCACCTGGTGTGGCACGAAGACAAGGCCAGCCCCGAATACACCCTGGTCGAGCAGCTTGCCGAAACGATCCCGGGTGTATTGCTGCTGACCGCAACCCCGGAACAACTGGGCCAGGACAGCCACTTTGCCCGTCTGCGCCTGCTCGACCCGAACCGTTTCCATGACCTGCAGGCCTTCCGCGCCGAGAGCGAAAACTATCGCCCGGTGGCCGAGGCCGTTCAGGAACTGCTGGACAAAGGGCGCCTGTCGCCTGAAGCGCACAAGACCATTCACGGCTTCCTCGGCAATGAAGGCGAAGCCCTGCTGACCGCGGTCAACGATGGCGACACCGAAGCCGCCGCCCGTCTGGTCCGCGAACTGCTGGACCGCCACGGCACCGGCCGCGTGCTGTTTCGCAACACCCGCGCCGCCGTGCAGGGTTTCCCGGAACGCAAACTGCACCCGTACCCGCTGCCGTGCCCGGACGAATACCTCGAACTGCCCCTGGGCGATCACGCCGAGCTGTACCCGGAAGTCAGCTTCCAGGCCCTGCCGGACGCCAACGAAGAAGAGCGCTGGTGGAAATTCGACCCGCGCGTCGAATGGCTGATCGACACCCTGAAGATGCTCAAGCGCACCAAAGTACTGGTGATCTGCGCCCACGCCGAAACCGCCATGGACCTGGAAGACGCCCTGCGCGTGCGTTCCGGCATTCCGGCCACGGTGTTCCATGAAGGCATGAACATCCTCGAGCGTGACCGCGCCGCCGCCTACTTCGCCGATGAAGAGTTTGGCGCGCAAGTGCTGATCTGCTCGGAAATCGGCAGTGAAGGTCGCAACTTCCAGTTCTCGCACCATTTGGTGCTGTTCGACCTGCCTTCCCACCCGGACTTGCTGGAACAGCGGATCGGGCGTCTGGACCGGATCGGCCAGAAGCACATCATCGAAGTGCACGTGCCCTACCTGGAAACCAGCCCCCAAGAGCGGCTGTTCCAGTGGTATCACGAAGCGCTGAATGCCTTCCTCAACACCTGCCCGACCGGCAACGCCTTGCAGCATCAGTTCGGCCCGCGCCTGCTGCCGCTGCTGGAAAACGCCGACGACGGTGAGTGGCAAGCCCTGATCGACGAAGCCCGCGCCGAGCGTGAGCGCCTGGAAGCCGAGCTGCACACCGGCCGTGACCGCTTGCTGGAGCTCAATTCCGGCGGCGCCGGCGAAGGCGATGCGCTGGTGGAGGACATCCTCGAGCAAGATGACCAGTTCACCCTGCCGATCTATATGGAAACCCTGTTCGACGCCTTCGGTATCGACAGCGAAGACCACTCGGAAAACGCCCTGATCCTCAAGCCGAGCGAAAAAATGCTCGACGCCAGCTTCCCGCTGGGCGACGACGAAGGCGTCACCATCACCTACGACCGTAACCAGGCGCTGTCTCGCGAAGACATGCAGTTCATCACCTGGGAACACCCGATGGTTCAGGGCGGCATGGACCTGGTGCTGGCCGGCTCCATGGGCAACACCGCCGTGGCGCTGATCAAGAACAAGGCGCTCAAACCCGGCACCGTGTTGCTCGAACTGCTCTATGTCAGCGAAGTGGTTGCCCCGCGCTCGCTGCAACTGGGCCGTTACCTGCCCCCGGCCGCCCTGCGCTGCCTGCTTGATCCCAATGGCAACGACTTGTCGGCCCGGGTCTCGTTCGAGACGCTCAACGACCAGCTCGAAAGCGTGCCTCGCGCCAGCGCCAACAAGTTCATCCAGGCCCAGCGCGATCAACTGACGCCACGGATCAACGCCGGCGAAGAGAAGATCTTCCCGCGTCACGCCGAGCGTGTTGCCGAAGCGCAGCGACGCCTGGCCGCCGACACCGACGAAGAACTGGCGCGCCTGACCGCGTTGCAAGCAGTCAACCCGACCGTGCGCGACAGCGAGCTGATTGCCCTGCGCAAACAGCGTGAGCAAGGTTTGGCCATGCTGGACAAGGCGGCGTTGCGACTGGAAGCGATCCGGGTGTTGGTGGCGGGTTAAGCCCCCTGTTCCACCGGTAAAAAAGAAGGCCCGCAGCGATGTGGGCCTTTTTTTGTCTGCTTGATTGTTAGGGCGTTGCTGATGGCCCCATCGCGGGCAAGCCCGCTTGTATGCTAGGACTTGAAGGGAGGAGAAGGGACAAAGCCCGATTCTGACTGTTGACGCAGTACAGATCCGTGGGAGATTTCGCCCCTCCTCCTTTCACTCAAGCGCCGATAAAGAATGCATCAGGCTAAGACCGACGATAGGAACAAGCCTGCGCCCCTGGGTGAGCCCTTCAAGTGTTCAAAACCATATCTCGGGGGAATTTCAATGGCAATGCCAGTTTCTGTCCTGATGCCAATCGTTGGCGTCGATGTCGCCAAGAATGAGTTGGTGATCTTTCAAGCTGAGCTGGATCTGCTTGAGACGATTCCCAACAACAAGACGGCGATCAAGCAATGGCTGAAGGGCTTGCCAGGGGCTGTCGAAGTCGCCATTGAGTCCACCAATATCTATCACTTAGAGTTTGCCGATCTGGCCCATGAGGCCGGCTGCACGATCTACATGGTGGATGGCTATGAGCTGAGCCATTACCGCAAAGGCGTGAAAATTCGTGCGAAGACCGATGCGCTGGATGCCAAATTGCTCGCTCGCTACCTGAAGAACGAACACGAAGAGTTGCATCCATGGATCCCGCCTTCCCCCCTGTATCGCAGGCTTTTGAGTCTTTTTCGCCGTCGTTCTGCATTGGTTCAGGCCCGAGTTGGCTTGGTGCAAAGCTGGTCGAATGAACCGCTCCTCAAAACAGCCTTTGCCGCGCAAGTAGCATCAATGCAGAAGCTTGAGGTGCTGGTTGAAAAGATGATCAATGATCACTTGAAAGAGGCTGGCTTACTCGCTCAGTTAAAGCGCTGCATGAAAGTTGAAGGGATCGGATTTCTGACGGGCGCTCGCCTGATCGCGGCATTTCAACGAGGCGACTTCAGAAACGCGGACGCATTCATCGCTTTTCTAGGAATGGATTTGCGAGTCTCGAAATCAGGACAGAAAGACGGTCGAAGGAGCTTGACCAAACGTGGAGATCCCGAGGCACGCCGACTTCTGCACAACGCGGCCATGTCGGCCAGCCGTACGTCAACCTGGAACGGGTTTTACCAGGAGCAAAGGGATCGAGGATTCAGTACCACGCAAGCGCTGGTGATACTGGCTCGCAAACTCGCTCGAATCGTATTCGCCCTGCTGAAAGGGCAGAGCGAATACCAACCGAAAGCAGGTTGAGGCTTCCCCTCAACCATAGAATCTCCCACAGTTTCCGTGTCGAGCACAAATTCCGTGAACGCCACTGAACCCTGTGGGAGCGAGCTTGCTCGCGATAGCGATCACGCAGTCGCTGCAGAAATCCCAGGCTCGGTTACCCCCACCAACCCATCCTTCATCCGCTTGGCATCGCGCACAAAACACCGCGAAGCCAGGACCAGAAACACCATGGTGAAGAACAACGCCACCGGGATCAGGTACATCGCATCATGCAGGCCGACCGCCTTGAATGCCTCGGTCATCTGTTCGGCACCGGCCGACAGCATGGCGGCATGGGCAAAGTGGTCGGACAGAGCGCCCACTACCACCGGCCCCAACCCACCGCCGAGCAAATACAAACCGGCAAAGAACAGCGCCATGGCCGTCGCCCGCAGGCGCGGTTCGACCACGTCCTGAATGGCGGTGTATACGCAGGTGTAGAAGTTATAGGCGAACAACCAGCCCACACTGAATACCGCCACAAACACCCCGATCTCGATCCGCCCCGAATGCAGGGCCCAGGCCGTGCACACCGTCGAGATGATCAGGCTGAAGGCCGCAAACAGCAGGCGACCGTTGGCGATGCGCTGGTGGATCTTGTCAGCGACCCAGCCGCCCAGCGTCAGGCCGAACAACCCGGTGACGCCGACGATTACCCCGGTCGCCACCGCCGCCTCCTGCAGCGGCATCAGGAAATAGCGCTGCAGCATCGGCACCAGGAACGAATTACAGGCGTAGGTCGCGAAGTTGAAGCACAGGCCGGCCATCACCAGCCACAGGAAGGTCGGTACCGCCAGGACGCGACGGATTGGCCGGTCCACCCGCTCCTGGGAGACTTGCACGCTTTCCGCGGCACCGCGTTTGGGCTCCTTGATGAAGAACATGAAGACCGCCAGGATCAGCCCCGGCACCGCCGCGATGAAGAACGGCGCACGCCAGCTGTCGAACGCCTTGACCATCCAGCCAATGGTGAAGAACGCGAGCAACAGCCCCAACGGCAGGCCGAGCATGAAAATGCCCATCGCCCGCGCCCGGCGGTGAGCCGGGAACAAGTCGCCAATCAGCGAATTGGCCGCTGGCGCATAACTGGCTTCGCCGATACCAATGCCCATGCGCACGATCAGGAAACTCCAGAAGCTGCCCACCAGCCCGTTGACGGCTGTCAGCCCGCTCCAGGCCGCCAGGCCCCAGCCCATCAATTTGCTGCGCGAACCGGTATCGGCCATCCGCCCCAGAGGCAGGCCGGCGATGGCGTAGACGATGGTAAAGGCAGTGCCGATGATCCCCAGCTGAAAGTCGCTGAGGTGCCACTCCATGCGGATCGGCTCGATGATGATGGCGGGGATGGTACGGTCGAAGAAGTTGAACAGGTTGGCCAGGAACAGCAGGAACAGAATGCGCCAGGCATTCGCCGCTTGGGTCGAGTTCTGCATGGGTCCGTCTCTTTTATTGTTATTGGGACATCACTGTCCCGGAGCCTGCAATCTAGTCAGGCCCGCCGGAGCTGTCTGTAATTATTCGTAAAGCTGATACCTGCCCATGGCAGCAGGCGAGGCCCATGCAACGATTTATTTCCAGAACAGCTGCGACGCTCCAATATCGCAGCGAGCGGTCAGCCCTCCGAGCCTGGCTCACGGTACAACTGCACCAGCGTTGACGGATCCTTTTCCAGAAAGCCCTGGCTCCCATGCAGGCGCATCAGTTGTGCGGCCAAGCCGCTGATGGGCGTGGCCGAACCCTGTTCGCGAGAAAACTGCACGGCGGAGTCGAGGTCCTTGAGCAGCGTGCGAACGTGCCATTTCACCGGTTCGAAACGACTCTCGGCCATTTGCGGGGCGAGTATCTGCAACGGCCTGGAGTCAGCGAAACCGCCGGCCAGGGCTTCGGCGATCAGGCGGGCATCGACGCCGGAACGCTCGGCCAACGCCACCACTTCGGCGATCACCAGCGCATTGCAGGCGACAATCATCTGATTGCACGCCTTGGTCACCTGCCCCGCCCCGACGGCGCCCATGTGGGTCACGCGCTGACCGAGGCTATGGAGCAATGGCCTGACGCGCTCCAGATCCGTCGCATCGCCACCGACCATGATCGCCAGGCTGCCGGCTTCCGCACCGACCACGCCACCGGAAACCGGGGCGTCCAGCCAGCTCATGCCGGTCTCGCTGGACAGCGCTGCCGCCATTTCCCGCGTGGCGGCCGGTTCCAGGCTGGAAAAATCCACCAGCAATTGGCCACTTTTCGCACCCTGCGCCACGCCTGCGGCGCCAAACACCACCTTGCGCACCACTGCAGTGTCCGCCAGGCATAACATCACCACGTCCGCGTGCTTGCACAACTCGGCAGGCGTGGCGACCTGTCGTGCGCCAGCCTCGACCAGCGGCGCGCACTTGGCCGGATTGCGATTCCACACGGTCAGCGGATAACCCGCGGCCAGCAGGCGCCGACACAGGGGCAAGCCCATCAGGCCGATCCCAGCGAATCCAAGCGGCGGTAGTGTTGCCATTATTCAGCGTCCTCTTGATTAAAGATCGTCAACCCAGCCAAAAAACACCGGTCGCGCTCACAATCAGAAACAATTAAGCAGCCCCAAGGCAGGGCAATAAACTGTTCCCGTTACGCGCACGTCACCCTCGCCAAGACCCTTCTGTGGCCTTTCTTCACGGCAACGTGCCATCACGCTACTCACCTACACACTTTTACCCGGCAAATGGACGCACCAAAAATGTGCAAGCTATCAGCTCGTCGCCCTTTCCTGGATCAGAATCCACGGCGAAACCACCACCGCCCACAGCTCGGGATCACGTTCGAAAAGATCCAGCGCCCGCGTTTCAGACAGCTTGGCGAGCTGGTCGGCGGCCAGCCAGGCAGCCACTTTCTCACCCTCATCGGTGGCTACAGCTTGCGCAGCGGCGATCAAATCCAGGCCAGGATCGACCCATAACAGGGCACCCCTGGCGAAGAACGGTTCCAACTCCTTCCAGGTGATAGATGCGGTTTCACCAAGCAGCTTGGCATAGAGGGTGCTAGGTTCTTGAGTCATGGGTCCTGTCCGGAAAAGAAATCGTCGTCATCATAACCGTCGATGCTCTGGCAGAAAAACCCGGATGCAATTAAGTGACCCGATCGAAATGAGCAGGAAAGCCAAGGAATGCTGGTACTTCAGCTATAACCCCGCCGCGATTCTGTCTTTTTCTTTCAATTAAGCGACACCCTCAGGTTTTGCCCCCTGGCGCCAGCTTCCCAGGCTGACAATCGGCGCTCTACACTGTACCGGTACAGTTGCAGGGGGCATTTCCGGAGGATATCGAAGATATCTGACCCGGTTCTGTTGCTGCGGCGCCAGGACTATAAAAACTACAACAGTAAGAGTGGAGCACTATGACAAAGGCTACTAAGCAGATTTCCAAACTGTTTGCCGCTATGGTTCTGGCCGGGGTGGCCAGCCATTCGTTCGCAGCCGACACCATCAAGATCGGCATCGCCGGCCCCAAGACCGGCCCTGTAGCCCAATACGGCGACATGCAATTCAGTGGCGCCAAAATGGCCATCGAACAGATCAACGCCAAAGGCGGCGTAGACGGCAAGCAACTTCAAGCCGTTGAATACGATGACGCCTGTGATCCAAAACAAGCGGTAGCGGTTGCGAACAAAGTCGTCAACGACGGCGTCAAGTTCGTGGTCGGTCACCTGTGCTCCAGCTCCACCCAACCGGCTTCGGACATCTACGAAGACGAAGGCGTGATCATGATCACCCCGGCTGCCACCAGCCCGGACATCACTTCCCGTGGTTACAAAATGGTGTTCCGCACCATCGGTCTGGACAGCGCCCAGGGCCCTGCCGCCGGTAACTACATCGCCGATTTCGTGAAACCGAAGATCGTTGCCGTTCTGCACGACAAACAGCAGTACGGTGAAGGCATCGCCACCGCCGTTAAACAAACCCTCGAGAAGAAAGGCACCAAGGTTGCCGTGTTCGAAGGCATCAACGCCGGCGACAAAGACTTCTCGTCGATGATCTCCAAGCTCAAGCAAGCCAACGTCGACTTCGTCTACTACGGCGGCTACCACCCGGAGCTGGGCCTGATCCTGCGTCAAGCCAGTGAAAAAGGCCTGAAAGCCAAATTCATGGGTCCGGAAGGCGTGGGTAACGACTCGATTTCGCAGATCGCCAAGGACGCTTCCGAAGGCCTGCTGGTGACCCTGCCGAAGTCCTTCGACCAGGATCCGGCCAACATCGCCCTGGCTGATGCGTTCAAAGCCAAGAAAGAAGACCCGAGCGGTCCGTTCGTGTTCCCGTCCTACTCGGCTGTGACCGTCATCGCTGACGCCATCAAGACCGCCAAGTCCGAAGACACTGCCAAAGTGGCTGACGCCATCCACAAAGGCACCTTCAAGACGCCGACCGGCGACCTGAGCTTCGACGACAAGGGCGACCTGAAAGACTTCAAGTTCGTGGTCTACGAGTGGCACTTCGGCAAACCGAAAACTGAAGTCAAGCCTCAGTAAGGCGTTGCCTGATTGACTGCCAATAAAGCCCACGGCGTGCCGTGGGCTTTATTTTACGAACGTATCTGGGCCGCGCTGGCGTGATCCGCCAGCCTCCCCACCTGAAAATCTCAAAACCGTCATCAGCGGTTCGCTGGCCAATCTCGAATTCGAAGTGGGTGCAGATCCATGGGGCTCGAGGGGAAAATGACTCCACCAGTGAAATGCGTATCAGGTTTTTAGGAGCGCTGTAATGCCTGACATCTATCACTTTTTCCAACAGCTGGTTAATGGTCTGACCATTGGCAGCACGTATGCCCTGATCGCCATCGGCTATACGATGGTTTACGGCATCATTGGAATGATCAACTTCGCCCACGGCGAGGTGTACATGATCGGTTCGTACGTGGCGTTCATCGCCATCGCCGGGCTGGCCATGATGGGACTCGACAGTGTTCCGCTGTTGATGACCGCCGCTTTCATCGCGACCATCGTCGTCACCAGTGCCTACGGCTACAGCATCGAACGGATCGCCTACCGCCCCCTGCGCGGCAGCAACCGTCTGATCCCGCTGATTTCCGCCATCGGCATGTCGATCTTCCTGCAGAACACGGTTCTGCTGGCGCAAGACTCCAAGGACAAATCCATCCCCAACCTGATCCCCGGAAACTTTTCTTTCGGGCCAGGTGGCGCACAAGAAGTGCTGATTTCCTACATGCAAATCGTGGTGTTCGTGGTGACGTTCGTCGCCATGCTTGGCCTGACGATGTTCATCTCCCGCTCTCGCCTGGGTCGCGCCTGCCGCGCCTGCGCCGAAGACATCAAGATGGCCAACCTCCTGGGCATCAACACCAACAACATCATCGCCCTGACCTTCGTCATTGGTGCCGCACTGGCCGCCATCGCCGCCGTGTTGCTGAGCATGCAATACGGCGTGATCAACCCGAACGCCGGTTTCCTCGTCGGCCTCAAGGCCTTCACCGCTGCGGTACTGGGCGGTATCGGCAGTATTCCCGGCGCCATGCTCGGCGGGATAGTGCTGGGGGTGGCGGAAGCTTTCGGTGCCGATATCTTCGGCGACCAGTACAAGGACGTCGTGGCGTTCGGCCTGCTGGTTCTGGTGTTGTTGTTCCGGCCAACCGGCCTGTTGGGCCGTCCGGAGGTTGAGAAAGTATGACTAGGAATCTTAAACAGGCGTTGTTCAGCGCCTTGCTGGTGTGGGCCGTCGCCTACCCGGTACTCGGTCTGAAATTGACCATCGTCGGCATCAACCTCGAAGTCCATGGCACCAGTGACGCCACACTGATCACCATCGCCGTGTGCTCGGTATTGATGTTCCTGCGGGTGCTGTTCGACCAGCAGATCAGCTCGGCCTGGCGTTCCTCGCCCAGCATGCCGCTGATTCCGGCCAAGGCCAGTAACTTCCTGACCCTGCCGACCACCCAGCGCTGGATCATCATCGCGTTGATCGCCGGCGCCCTGGTCTGGCCGTTCTTCGGCTCTCGCGGGGCGGTGGATATCGCCACCCTGGTGCTGATCTACGTGATGCTCGGCCTCGGCCTGAACATCGTGGTCGGCCTGGCCGGTCTGCTCGACCTGGGTTACGTGGGCTTCTATGCCGTCGGCGCCTACAGTTATGCGTTGCTGTCGCATTACTACGGCCTGAGCTTCTGGATCTGCCTGCCGATCGCCGGCCTGATGGCGGCCACCTTCGGCTTCCTGCTCGGTTTCCCCGTATTGCGTCTGCGCGGTGACTACCTGGCGATCGTGACCCTGGGCTTCGGTGAAATCATCCGGCTGTTCCTGCGTAACCTGACCGGCCTCACCGGTGGCCCGAACGGCATCAGCAACATCGAGAAGCCAACGTTCTTCGGCCTGACCTTCGAGCGTAAGGCGGCTGAAGGGATGCAGACCTTCCACGAGTACTTCGGCCTGGCCTACAACTCGATCAACAAGGTGATTTTCCTGTACCTGGTTGCGTTGTTCCTCGCGCTGGCGGCACTGTTCGTCATCAACCGCCTGCTGCGCATGCCTTTGGGTCGTGCCTGGGAAGCGTTGCGTGAAGATGAAATCGCCTGCCGTGCGCTGGGTCTCAACCCTACGGTGATCAAGCTGTCGGCCTTCACCCTGGGCGCCAGCTTCGCCGGTTTCGCCGGCAGCTTCTTCGCTGCGCGCCAGGGCCTGGTAACGCCGGAGTCCTTCACCTTCATCGAGTCGGCGATCATTCTCGCCATCGTGGTGTTGGGTGGCATGGGCTCGCAACTGGGCGTGATCCTGGCCGCCGTGGTGATGATCCTGTTGCCTGAAATGATGCGTGAGTTCAGTGAGTACCGCATGTTGATGTTCGGCGCCTTGATGGTGCTGATGATGATCTGGCGTCCTCAAGGCCTGCTGCCCATGCAACGTCCTCACATGGAGCTGCGCAAATGAGCCGCGAAATCCTCAAAGTCGAAAATCTGAGCATGCGCTTCGGCGGCTTGCTGGCGGTCAACGGCGTGGCCCTGACCGTGAAGGAAAAACAGGTGGTGGCGCTGATCGGCCCTAACGGCGCCGGCAAGACCACTGTCTTCAACTGCCTGACCGGTTTCTACAAGCCCAGTGGCGGCAGCATCCTGCTGGACGGTCAAGCGATCGAAGGCTTGCCCGGCCACAAGATCGCGCTCAAAGGCGTGGTGCGCACCTTCCAGAACGTGCGGTTGTTCAAGGACATGACGGCGGTCGAGAACCTGTTGATCGCCCAGCACCGTCACTTGAACACCAACTTCCTGGCCGGTCTGTTCAAAACCCCGGGGTTCCGCAAGAGCGAGCGCGAGGCCATGGAGTTCGCCGAGTACTGGCTGGACAAGGTCAACCTCACGGCGTTTGCCAACCGGCCGGCCGGCACCCTGGCCTACGGTCAGCAACGTCGTCTGGAAATCGCTCGCTGCATGATGACCCGTCCGCGGATCCTCATGCTCGACGAACCGGCCGCCGGCCTGAACCCGAAGGAAACCGAGGACCTCAAGGCGCTGATCAGCATGCTGCGTGAAGAGCACAACGTCACCGTGCTGCTGATCGAACACGACATGAAACTGGTCATGAGCATTTCCGACCACATCGTCGTGATCAACCAGGGCACCCCCCTGGCTGACGGCACGCCGCAACAGATCCGCGACAATCCTGAAGTGATCAAAGCCTACCTGGGGGAAGCGTAAATGCTGCAATTCGAAAACGTTTCCACCTTCTACGGCAAGATCCAGGCCCTGCACAGCGTCAACGTGGAGATCCGCCAGGGCGAAATCGTGACGCTGATCGGTGCCAACGGTGCCGGCAAGTCGACCCTGCTGATGACCCTCTGCGGCTCGCCGCAAGCCCACAGCGGCAGCATCCGCTACATGGGCGAAGAGCTCGTGGGGCAGACCTCGGCGCAGATCATGCGCAAGAGCATTGCCGTCGTGCCGGAAGGTCGTCGGGTGTTTGCCCGCCTGACCGTGGAAGAAAACCTCGCCATGGGCGGCTTTTTCACCGACAAGGGCGATTATCAGGAGCAGATGGACAAGGTTCTCGGACTTTTCCCACGCCTGAAAGAACGCTTTGCCCAGCGCGGCGGCACCATGTCCGGTGGCGAACAGCAAATGCTCGCCATCGGCCGGGCGCTGATGAGCAAGCCGAAGTTGCTGCTGCTCGACGAGCCTTCGCTGGGTCTGGCGCCAATCATCATCCAGCAGATCTTCGATATCATCGAACAGCTGCGCAAGGATGGGGTGACGGTGTTCCTGGTGGAGCAGAACGCCAACCAGGCCCTGAAAATTGCAGACCGCGCCTACGTGCTGGAAAACGGCCGGGTGGTGATGCAAGGCACGGGCGAGGCGTTGTTGACCGATCCTAAAGTGCGCGAAGCGTACCTGGGTGGTTAAGCCTTTGCAGTAATCAAAAAACGGCCTTCGGGCCGTTTTTTTGTGCCCGCCCCATTCCCACGAACACCAAAAATCCCCTGTAGGAGCTGGCTTGCCAGCGAAAGCGGTAGACCAGTCAACATCTTCATTGCCTGTTATGACGCCTTCGCTGGCAAGCCAGCTCCTACAGGGGTTGTGTGATCCATCAGAGCCTGTCCAACGCCTCGCCACTGCGCTTGAACCAATCAATCAAGTAATCCGCCAGCACCTGGGTGCGTCTGGGCAAACCGCCCTGATAGGGATGTACCAGATACATCGGCATTCTGCGGGTCTGATAGTCGCGCAGGAGCCAGCGCAATCGTCCGTCGGCCAATTCCACATGCAGCAGATAGGAAGGCAACCGTGCAATGCCGGCGCCGGCCAGAGCCGCTTTCTTCAGCAGACTGTAATGGTTGCTGGCGAAGGGTCCGGACACGCGAACCCGCAACAACTCGTGTTGCTGGTGGTAAAGCCACTCTTCGCGGCCGCTGTAATGACTGTTGAGCAGACAGCGGTGTGCAGCGAGCGCTTGAGGCGTCGACGGTTCGCCGTACTGTTCGAGATAGGCCGGGCTTGCGCAGGTCATTTCGTGCCAGGCCAGCAGGGGGCGGGCGACCAGGCGTTCGTCATTGCCCACCTCGGAGCGAACCGCGAGATCGAAACCTTCGCGGGACAGATCGCGATAGTCATTGCTGAGGTCGAGCTCGATCTGCACGTCGGGGTAGGTGTGAGAAAATTCCAGCAACAAGCCATCGAAGAAGGTTTCCCCCAGCGATACCGGAACCGTCATACGCACCGGGCCGGCCATATCGTCCTTCAATCGCGCCAACGCCTGATGCGCCCTCTCCACCTGCACTACGAGCGCCTGGGCTTGTGGCAGCAATGCCGCGCCCGCCGCGGTCAGACTGAGGCGGCGCGTCGTACGTTGCAGCAGAACCACGGAAAACCGCGATTCCAACAGGCTGATGCGCTTGGACAGCTGCCCCTTGCTGCAACCCAGTTGCTGGGCCGCCTGGGTGAAACTCCCCGCTTCGATCAACACCGCGAACGCCGCCAGATCATCCATTTCGCTCATGGATTGTTTCCATTTGAAAACCAAAGGTTGCCTATTAGCGCGATTATCAAGGGAAAAAACCACTCTAGACTGTGGCCTCGTTCAACTCATTCGAGGATCAGCACATGAAAATTCTCTTGATCGGCGCCGGCGGCACCATCGGTTCAGCCGTCGACAAGGAACTGTCCGAACGGCACGACATCATCCGCATCGGCCGTAACAGCGGTGATCTGCAGGTCGATATCAGCGACAGTGTCTCGATTCGCCAACTGTTCGAGCAAACCGGCAAATTCGATGCCCTGGTGTGCGCCGCCGGTAACGTGACCTTCGCCCCCTTGGGCGAAATGACCGAAGACAGTTTTGCCCTGGGCCTGAAGGATAAACTGATGGGGCAGGTCAACCTGCTGCTGATTGGCCGTGAATTCGCCAACGACGGCGCGTCGTTCACCTTTACCACCGGCGTGCTCAGCCATGACCCGATTCGCAGCGGAGCCTCGGCAGCCCTGGTCAATGGCGCTATCGACAGCTTCGTCCGCGCCGCAGCGATCGAACTGCCTCGCGGTCTGCGCGTCAACTCGGTGAGCCCTAACGTATTGGTCGAAGCGATGGGCAAGTACGCACCGTACTTTCGCGGCTATAAGCCGGTTCCGGCCGCCGATGTGGCACTGGCCTATGCCAAAAGCGTGGAAGGCCTGCAGACGGGCCAGACGTTTCACGTTGGCTGAATAAAACCAATGTGCGGCGCTGGCTCAGCGTCGCGCTAGGGTGTCGAAGGTTCCAGCAGCGTGGGGACCAGATCGCGGGCAATGTCCCGCGGCACGGATATCATCAGCCCCGGGCCTTCCACCACCGCTTGTATCGTCGCGGTCGACACCAGCACGCCATTGATGACCAGCCGCAAGGGTTGATGCATGGCCTGCCGCGTCACCTGCGCCAAGCGGCGTCGCGCCTCTGGCGCCAGCGTGACCTGAAGCCCGATGGACTGTGGGTTTGCATTGTCTGCCGTCCTGAGTTGCAGGCTCATCTGCGTGAAATCGGTGACCGATGAAAACGCGATGTCTGCCGCCAGACACGGCAGTGCTGCAGTCATTGCGAATGCCCCGAGTAGCAGCCTTCTTGATCCCCGCATACGCTTCTCCCGACAGTAAAGGCTGAAGGTTAAGCCCAAACACCTCGTGCTCTAAAGCCAAAAATACGGCTGGATGTTACCTGCACCGACATCGAATCCTCGACAAGGCCAATTCATGGGTTGTGATGAACGGTCAGGCTGAGTAACGTGACGGCACTTGTCAGGAGACCCGAAAATGCGTGTTGCCCGTTCCTTGCTGCTTGTCGCCATGCTCCCGCTGTTCGCAGCCTGTCAGCTGCTTGATGGCCCCGATGAAAGCGCCTCCCAGTCGGGGCAAACCCGCATGCAGGGCCAACTGACGGCGGCCGACGGCAAGCTGTTGTTCCAGCCGTGCAATGAGCAACGTAGTTTCGTGATCAACGACACAGGCGGCACCAGCGTCCTGCAAGAGGCCGCCACGCTGGCCAATGCCCGGGGCAAGTTGTTTGCCGACGTGCGTGGCCGTATCGTTGCCGATGGCGCCGATAACCGACTCGATCTGCAGCAGCTGTACCGCGTCGAGCGCTCGGGCACCGCCTGTGACGAACCCGACTTCAAAAAGTTGATCCTGCGCGCTGCCGGCCACGGCCCCGAGTGGAACGTGAAAGTCAGCGCCAAAGGCATGGTCATCGAACGCGCCGGTCAGCCGCCATTGGCGGTGCCGTACGTTGAAGAACAACTGGGCGATGGCCGCTTCAACCTCAGCACCGAAGCCAATAAACAGCACATCGAACTGTGGGTCGCGCCGCAACGTTGTGTCGATAGCAAGACCGGCAGTGTCCAGCACATGAGCGCCGAACTGCGCATCGATGGCAAGGTTGAGCGCGGCTGCGGGTATTTCGGCGGATCCCGGGACGACTGATCGTTTAAGCCTCACGGGAATGCACCTTTGGGGCTTATAATCGCCGGTTTCAAACGCCTTGGCGCAGTTGTGCGCCCCGCGAACCGGATCCCGTCATGTTACGAATCACCGAACTCAAGCTGCCGATCGACCATCCCGAAGAAGACCTGCGCCCTGCCATCGTGCAGCGCCTGGGGATTGCCAGTGATGACCTGCTCGATTACACCTTGTTCAAGCGCAGCTACGACGCGCGCAAAAAGTCCTCCGAGCTGTGCTTCATCTACACCATCGACCTCAACGTTCGCGACGAAGCGGCGGTGCTGCACACGTTCGCCGATGACCGCAACGTCAACGTGGCGCCGGATGTCAGCTACAAGCCGGTTGGCCAGGCGCCGGCCGATCTGCAGCAACGTCCGATTGTCGTAGGTTTCGGTCCGTGCGGGATTTTCGCCGGGCTGCTGCTGGCGCAGATGGGCTTCAAGCCGATCATCCTCGAGCGCGGCACCGAAGTGCGCCAACGCACCAAGGACACCTGGGGCCTGTGGCGCAAGAGCGTGCTCAACCCCGAGTCCAACGTGCAGTTCGGCGAGGGCGGCGCGGGAACGTTCTCCGATGGCAAGCTCTACAGCCAGATCAAGGATCCGAAGTTCATCGGGCGCAAGGTGCTGCACGAGTTCGTCAAGGCCGGCGCACCGGAAGAAATCCTCTATGTCAGCAAACCGCATATCGGTACGTTCCGTCTGACCGGTGTCGTGGAAAACATGCGTGAGCAAATTCGTGCCCTCGGCGGCGAAGTGCGCTTCCAGCAGCGTGTCACTGAGGTCTTGATCGAGGATGGCCAACTGGTCGGCGTCGAACTCAACGGCGGCGAGCAGATCCATTCGAAACATGTGATTCTGGCGCTCGGCCACAGCGCCCGGGACACGTTCCGCATGCTTCATGCCCGTGGTGTGTTCATGGAAGCCAAGCCGTTCTCGGTGGGTTTCCGCATTGAACACCCTCAATCGCTGATCGACCGCGCACGCCTGGGCAAGTACGCCGGCCACCCGAAACTCGGTGCCGCCGACTACAAACTGGTGCACCACGCCAGCAATGGGCGCTCGGTCTACAGCTTCTGCATGTGCCCGGGCGGCACGGTCGTCGCAGCGACCTCAGAGCCGAACCGCGTGGTCACCAACGGCATGAGCCAGTACTCGCGGAACGAGCGCAACGCCAACTCCGGGATCGTTGTCGGCATCACCCCGGAAGTCGATTATCCAGGCGGCCCGCTGGCCGGGATCGAACTTCAGGAGCGCCTGGAATCCCACGCCTTTGTGCTGGGCGGCAGTAATTACGAAGCGCCGGCGCAACTGGTTGGCGACTTTATCGCGGGCAAACCGTCCACCGAGTTGGGCAGTGTCGAACCGTCCTACAAGCCAGGGGTGGCCTTGGGCGACTTGGCGCTGGCCTTGCCGGCATTTGCCATCGAAGCCATTCGCGAAGCCTTGCCGGCGTTCGAGAAGCAGATCCGTGGCTACTCGCTGCACGACGCGGTGTTGACCGGGATCGAAACGCGAACTTCATCGCCGCTGCGGATTACCCGGAACGAGTCGATGCAGAGCCTGAACGTGAAGGGCCTGTTTCCGGCGGGTGAAGGCGCGGGTTATGCGGGCGGGATTCTGTCAGCGGGTGTCGATGGGATTCGCATTGCCGAAGCGGTAGCGCGGGATATCCTCGGCCTCGAGGCCTGAACAAAAAGCCGCGTTCGACACATTTCCTTGTAGGAGCGAGGCTTGCCCGCGAAGAACGATGACGGGGTCTATCTGGAAGACCGCATTATCGTTCTTCGCGGGCAAGCCTCGCTCCTACAGGGGTTGTGTCGAGCTTAGATATTGGCGCGGAGTATGGTGTCCGGCAGCGGCTCGCCGCGCTCGACGCTCGCCGCCACCGCGGCCATCAAACCACTCAACTCATACCCCTGGGCCTTGAGCCAATCCTGATCGTAATAGGTGGTCGCATAACGCTCGCCACCATCACACAGAATCGCCACGATAGACCCCGACTCCCCCGCCTCTGCCATCTGCCGGGCCGCCATCAGGGCGCCGATCAGGTTGGTCCCGCTCGATCCGCCCACACGCCGTCCCAAACGTTGCGCCAGGTAATGCATCGCCGCCAGTGACAGGGCGTCCGGCACCTTGACCATCGCATCGATCACCTTGGGCAAAAACGACGCTTCCACCCGGGGCCGACCGATGCCTTCGATCCGCGAACCGTGATCCAGGCGCAGGCTGGCGTCCCCCGTCAGGTAGTAATCGAAAAACACCGAACGTTCGGCATCGGCGCAGAGTACGCGGGTGCAATGCTGACGATAACGCACGTAACGGCCGAGGGTCGCCGTGGTGCCGCCCGTACCGGGACTGGAAATCAGCCAGCTCGGTTCGGGGTGATGTTCGAATCGCATCTGCTGGAAGATCGATTCGGCGATGTTGTTGTTCGCCCGCCAGTCAGTGGCGCGCTCGGCGTAGGTGAACTGATCGATGAAATGCCCGTCGTGCTCGCGCGCCAGGCGTTCGGATTCGGCATAAATCCGCGTCGGATCGTCGACCAGGTGACTCTTGCCGCCGTAGAACGCGATCTGCTCGATCTTCTCTATGGAGGTGCTTGCGGGCATCACCGCAATGAACGGCAATCCCAGCAAACGGGCGAAATACGCTTCGGAAATCGCCGTCGAGCCGCTGGACGCCTCGATCACCGGTGCACCGGGCTTGAGCCAGCCATTACACAGTGCATAGAGGAACAACGAGCGCGCCAACCGGTGTTTCAGGCTACCGGTGGGATGGCTGGATTCGTCCTTGAAATACAACTCGATGCCGGGCAAACCCGGCAGCGGCAACGGGATCAGGTGGGTGTCGGCACTGCGCTGGAAATCGGCTTCGATAATCCGGATGGCTTCGCGGGCCCACTGTCGGTTGTCGCTCATGGTGGTTTTCTCGTCGAGTAGGCCTCTGGCAAGGCTCAATTGACAAGCTTAGGAAGAATCCTACATCACGCACAGATACAGCTGAGGTTCAATACAGCCAGCAACTGCTAGGCTCAGTTCCGTGTTGGCCATAAACCTTGCAACGCTATATAACAAAAAAGAATATAACTTTTGTTTTAACAACTAACGGTACGGGTTAGGGTGTGCCACCTTTTGAATCCATCGATGGAGAGCGACCTTGCCTCTGCGTAGCACTTTCACGCGTTTCTTTCAGTTGGAAGCTGCCAGCGGTCTGTTACTGATCGCCGCTGCAGCCCTGGCTTTGATCATCAATAACTCCCCGCTGTCATGGCTCTATAACGGCCTGCTGGACACCCCCGTGGTCGCCCAGATCGGCGCGCTGAAAATCGCCAAGCCCTTGCTGCTCTGGATCAACGACGGTCTGATGGCCTTGTTCTTCCTGCTGATCGGCCTGGAAGTGAAGCGTGAAGTGCTTGACGGCCAGTTGTCGAAACCTTCGCAGATCGTCCTGCCCGGCGCGGCCGCCATTGGCGGCATGGTGGTGCCGGCGCTGATCTACTGGTTTCTCAACCGGGATAACCCGCCAGCCCTCAGTGGCTGGGCCATTCCGATGGCCACTGATATCGCCTTCGCCCTCGGCGTGCTCGCCCTGCTGGGCAAGCGGGTGCCGGTGTCGCTGAAACTGTTCCTGATGACCCTGGCGATCATTGACGACCTCGGCGCCATCATCGTCATCGCGATTTTCTATTCAGGTGCGCTGTCTACGCTGTCACTGGCGCTGGCGGCAGCCTGCATCGTGGCGCTGATCGCGATGAACCGGCTCGGGGTGGTCAAGCTCGGGCCGTACATGATCATCGGTCTGATCCTGTGGGTCTGCGTTCTCAAAAGCGGTGTCCACGCGACACTGGCCGGCGTGACCCTGGCCTTTTGCATTCCGCTGCGCACCAAAAATGCCGAGCCTTCGCCGCTGCTGACCCTGGAACACGCCCTGCATCCCTGGGTGGCCTACGGCATCCTGCCGCTGTTCGCCTTCGCCAACGCGGGCCTGTCCCTGAGCGGGGTCACCATCGAAAACTTCACCCACGATGTGCCGATGGGCATCGCGGTCGGCCTGCTGCTGGGCAAGATGCTGGGCGTGTTCGGCCTGACCTGGCTGGCGGTGAAAATCGGCATCGCCACCCTGCCCCAAGGCGCCAACTGGGGTCAGGTACTGGGCGTGGCGATCCTCTGCGGCATTGGCTTCACCATGAGTTTGTTTGTCGGCTCCCTGGCGTTTGTGCCGGGTGCCAGCGAATACGCCGGGATGGATCGGATGGGGATTTTGACGGGGTCGATACTGGCGGCGGTGATCGGGTATGCAGTGACGGCGATGGCTAGTCGCAAGAGCGCGCTGCAAACGGCTTAGCGTACAACTGTCCAAAACAAAAAACCCCGACCAGTTCACCTGATCGGGGTTTTCTTTTGCGTTGTTTCGCTTAGTGCGAAACGCGGCTCGTACCATCCACCGTGGCAATCCGCACACGTTCGCCGACACGGAACACTTCGTTTTCCTGAACCTGTTGCACGTAGGCGCGCATGCTGCCGTCGTCTTCACGAACGGTGATTTCCACGCCCTGGGTACGGGTCAGGCCTTCTTCGGTCGCGGAACCGAGCAGACCGCCCGCCACTGCGCCGATGACGGCGGCGACGATGCTGCCGCGACCGCCGCCGATGGCGCTACCGCCGACACCGCCCACGACTGCGCCCGCGGCGCCGCCGATCGGGGTCTTGGTGCCTTCGATTTTTACCGGACGCAATGCTTCAATGGTGCCCATGCGAATCGTCTGCACACGACGCGCTTCGTCACGGGAGTAAGAGTCACCGGTCAGGTTCGATTGGCAGCCAGTGAGCAACATCGCCATGGTCGAAAAAGAAGCAACCAACAGAACAGACTTACGCATAGCATCAACTCCAAAAAGACAGGTAATCATTAAACTCCGCAGCTTGACGCCTGTCACGGCATCGCCCGGATAAAATTGGTTTCATTCAGTTCCGGTACAGACGCCGTCGCGAACTCACCACACACTAGCGGCAAATTTCGGGGTCTGCCCCGCTGATTCAAGGATTGTCATGGATTACTTCATCATTGTCGTCACCACTGTCGCCGGCCTGTACTTCCACTGGTGGCTGTACGTGCGGATCAAACGCTGGATGGACCGCGACCTGGCGTTGGCCCTGGCGGGTAGCGATGAGCATAAAAAAGCCTTCATGCTCCAGCAATTGGCCAGCGCTCAGGCGCAGAAGATCAAGCGTCGGGACCTGCCCCAGTGGCTGGAAGCCGCTGCGGCAGGCTATCCCGGTCGGTAGACTGCTCAGGGTGCCAGACGTTCAAGAA
Source organism: Pseudomonas silesiensis (assembly GCF_001661075.1). NCBI lineage: Bacteria > Pseudomonadati > Pseudomonadota > Gammaproteobacteria > Pseudomonadales > Pseudomonadaceae > Pseudomonas > Pseudomonas silesiensis. The sequence continues at coordinate 1,174,138 of NZ_CP014870.1, read as the reverse complement.
TCCAGTTGGTGTCCAGACGGTAGTTGAGGCGATCGTGCAGACGGCTCGGACGGCCCTGCCAGAATTCGATGCGCTCAGGCAGCAGACGATAACCGCCCCAATGCTCGGGGCAGTGCGGCTGAGTGTCGCTGAAGCGTTGCTCGGTGTTCTTGAGCAAGTCTTGCAGTTCGTCACGACCCGCAATCACACGACTTTGCGGTGAAGCCCAGGCACCGAGCCGGCTGCCCAGCGGCCGGACCTGGTAGTAGGCATCGGACTCCTCGGGCGTGACCTTTACCACCCGCCCTTCGATGCGCACCTGGCGCTCCAGGGCCGGCCAGAAAAAGGTCATGGCGGCGAACGGATTCGCTGCAAGGTGCTGGCCCTTGGCGCTGTCGTAGTTGGTGAAAAAGGTGAAGCCCTGCTCGTCCAGCCCCTTGAGCAGCAGAATGCGGCAATGCGGCCGACCGTCCTGATCGACGGTGGCCAGGGTCATGGCGTTGGCTTCCACCGGCGCCTGTTCGGTTTTCACCGCGTCGGCGAACCACTGATGGAACAGCGCGAACGGCTCGGCCGGGGCTTGCGCCTCGGTCAGGCCGTCCCGGGTGTAGTCGCGACGCATATCAGCCAGGCCCTTGGTCATGGCGCATTCCTTTTGGTTAACTAATCACTTTTTTGCAGCATCGGCAGCGGCGACTTTCTTGTCGGCGGCTGCGGCCTTGGCCGGTGCGGTCTTTTTCGCCGGAGTCTTGGCCGGTGTTTTCTTGGCTGGCGCCTTGGCAGCTTTCTTGGCCGGTGCCTTTTTCGCCGCAGGGACTGCCGCTTTCTTCGCTGCGGGTGCCGGGGTAACCGGTGCGACCACTGGCTTGACGTCCTGCGCAGCGACCAGGCGTACAGGCGCCGGCGCTGGCATATTGTACTTGCTCAGCAGCGCCACCATGGTGTTCTGCGGGGTCACCAGCAGTTCCACACGACGGTTCAGGGCACGGCCTTCATTGCTGTCGTTGGCAGCACGCGGGGCTTCGCCGCCCATGCCGCGCAGCATCAGGCGATCACGCTGCAAGCCGCTGAGACGGAAAATCGCGGCCACGGATTGGGCCCGCTCATGGCTCAGTTTCACGTTGGCCGGTGCGGCGCCCGAGGTATCGCTGTGACCGAGCACCAACACGGCGGTCTTTGGATCGACTTCGAGGATTTTTGCAACCCGGGTGAAGGGACCGAGGGTGACCGGCAGCAGCATCGCCGGACGGTCAGGGTTGAACGAACCTTCTACCGGCGCGGTGACCACCAGCACATTTTCACGACGCTCGAGTTGCAGATTGCTGTCTTTGATGGCCGCGCGCAGGCGTGGTTCGTAGTCGTCGAGCCAGGCCTGGGTGACTTTCGGATCAGGCATCGGCACGACTTTGGCGGTGCTTTGCTCCTTACCACCGAATGGCCACCACCATTTACCCCCTGCATCGGCCTGCGCCTTGGCCACTTCGACAGGTTTGGCCTCAGGTTTCACCTCCGGCTTCTTGTCGAGCACCTCTTCGGAGCCAAATGGCCAGTACCAGGGGCTGGCGCTTTCAGCCTTGGCCACCGGCGCGGTTGCGGCAGGCTTCAGAGGGGCCGGTGCCGATGCCGGATCTTTGGCGGCGACTTTGTCGGACGAACCGAACGACCACCAGCTGCTGCCATCCGAGTCATTTTGTGGGGTTTGTGCGCAACCGGTGATGGCGAAGCACAGGGCCAAGGCGAAAGTTTTATTGGATGACATTGGATTTCCACAAAATGAAGTAATGAAAAAAATCAGGTCGGATCAAAAATCCGGATAAACAGACGTTTAGAAAACATAAAGGCCTTTGGGTTCCGGCCCTGGAACCCTCGAGCAGGTTTTACAGACAAGTGGCCAGTACCCGCACCAGCTTTTGCGCTCGCGGATCCATCAAGACGTACGGCCCCAGGGTATTTGTCACAAAACCGAAGGCCACATCGTATTCCGGATCGGCAAAACCGATGGAACCGCCCGCACCCGGATGGCCGAAGGCGCGAGGGCCAAGGCCGTAGGTCGCGTTGGCGACGTCCGGTTGATCAAGCATGCAACCCAGGCCGAAACGGGTCCGGGTCAGTAAAGTCTTGTCTTCGCCGAGGCTGTGTTCGCGAGTCAGCTCGTCGAGCATTTCGCTTTCCAGCAGGCTGCCATCGAGCAGGCCGGCGTAGAACCCGGCCAGGCTGCGGGCATTACCGTGGCCATTGGCGGCTGGCTGCTGCATGCGGCGCCATTCCGGTTTATTGGTGCTGGTCATGATTGACGGCGGGTTGGTGAACGCCCGCGTGCTCATGGCCGTCGGTTCGCGCATCGTCACTTGCAGCAAACGCTGGGCCGCGGCATCGCCGACGTTGCCCTTGCCACGGGCGATGTGCGCCACGCGGTGAAATTCTTCGTCCGCCAGGCCGACATGGAAATCCAGCCCCAACGGCTTGGCAACCCGCGCCACGATCGATTCGCCCGGTCCTCGACCGTCGGCACGCCGCAGCAGCTCGCCGACCAGCCAGCCATACGTGATCGCGGCGTAACCGTGACCTTCCCCCGGCGTCCACCAAGGCGTTTCGGCGGCCAGGGCATCGACCATGGTATGCCAGTCGTAAAGCGCTTCAGGCGCCAGCTGTTCGCGTAGCGCGGGCAGACCGGCCTGGTGGCAGAGCAACTGGCGCAAGGTCACGGACGCTTTGCCGGCGGCGGCGAACTCGGGCCAGTAGCGGGCAACCGGAACATCCAGCTGCAGTTTGCCTTCGGCCACCAGTTGCAGGGCGGTCACGGCGGTAAAAGTCTTGGTGCAGGAGAACAGGTTGGCGAGGGTGTCGCTGTGCCAGGCTTCGGCACCATCCTTGTCGGCACTGCCCGCCCAGAGATCGACCACGGTCTCGCCGCCGACCTGGATGCACAACGCGCCACCACGTTCCTGGGGGTCGTCGAACAACGCCGCGAACGCTTCACGCACCGCTTCGAACTTTAGATCGTAATAACCCTGAATCAGCACCCGCAACTCCCCTGGATAAACGCACTACAAAGTGGCCCGCATTGTTCCAGCCATTGAGGCTTTTGGGAACAGGGGCGGGCCAAGTGGTCGGTCGCCCTACCCCGGTCCCATGCCTGCGTCGCCCTGCTTGCCGCCCTCGGCATCGTGGCTGGCTTTCTCCGCCTCGGCTTTGACCTTCCCGGTCTCCTTACCCAGTTGCTCGACCAACGCCAGGTTGCTTTTGCGCACACTGTCGACGAACCCCTGGAACGGCAGGTCGGTGATGCCCACCAGGCCAAAGTGACCGTTCTCCCCGTCCTGCAGACGCCCGGTCACCGGTTGATCGAGGTACTGGAACCAATGCACCCCGACAATCGACGGTTCCTTCATCGCCTGCTTGAGGAAGTTCGCATAGGCCGGCCCACGGTCTTCTTCTTTGGCCAGTTGCGTCACGCCCCCCCAGAACGGGCCGCGATCCGCGGAGCCGAAGTTGAATTCGGTGATCAGTACCGGCTTGTCCAGACTGCGCAGGGCGGCGAAGTCATAGCCGTCCTGTGGTTGCAGGGTATACATGTTGAAACTCAACACGTCGCAATACTGTGCGCAGGACGCCACGGCTTCCGGCGTGCTGACGGCAAAGCGGCCGCCCAGCAACAGTTGATTCGGCGCATGCCACTTCAGCGAATCGGAAATGGTCTTGAAGTAGGTGTCGGCGAAGACCTTCTGGAAGTACTTGAAGTCGGCTTCGATTTCCGGGTGTTCAGCACTTGGCAGTGGCGGCACGAAGCCCGGGTCTTCCATCAATTCCCAGGCTGGCAGGTCAATGCCCCAGGCTTTGGACAGGCCCGCCTGGTTACGGTACTTGTCCCGCAGTTGCTTGAGGAACGCGCGTTTGGCCGGCACGTCGGTGGTCATTTTCAAGGTGCCATAGGCCAGTGCGTAACGGGCTTTCGGGTCGTCGCCGGGACCGGCCCAGGCCAGTTCGTTATCGGCGAAGTAGCCGATCAGCCACGGATCGTCGCGATGGTCGCGGGCCGCGATGGCCACGGCGCGTTCGGTGGCCATGGCGAACCGCGGATCGAATGGGTCGGGCATGGCCCCCCACCAGTTGGTTCCGGTGCTGATACTGGCGTAATCGCCGACGATCGACAGCGGCAAGGTGTACGGCACGCGGTCGGCGTTGGCCAGTACCGGAGCACTCCAGTTACCGACGGTGTTGAAACCCCAGGCTTGCAGGCGGTCAAGCGCATGGCTGGCCCACAGTTTTTCATCGACCACGGCTTTGCAAGGTTCAGCCACTGCCTGTTCAGCGGTTTTTACGACCGTTGATTCGACGGCATCGGACTTGGCCGCTTCGGCAACACCGGCCTTGGAATCGTTAGCCTCAGGGACAACGGGTTGCTCAACGGTCTTGTCGACCGTCGCTTCGACCGCATCGGCCTGGGCCGCTTCGGCAACCCCGGCCTTGGTTTCGCTGCCCAGGGCACAAGGTTCGCCATACAGGCGCTGCAGGTTGGCCCCATAGAAGTCGTACCAGCGACCGGCGTTGTAGCCACGGCCCTGATCGGCACCATTACCACCGCGGTTGTCGCCTTCGCCGTAGTGGCTGGCCAGGCGCTCATCGGGTTTGGGCAGGGATTCGAACATCCATTCGCGACCGGCGACGTAGGTTCGATTGACGTCCGGGGTCACGCTGTTGACCCCTAGCGAGTAGAACGGATGCCCGTCTGGCGTCACCAGGTACCAGCGACCGTCACGTTTCTCGGTGCGGAAAAAGCCACTGGCCTTGAAGATCGGGCCTTTGTCCAAGCCTCCGAACCTGTCCAACGACGCCTTCTGACGCTCGGCCAGCCAGGTTTTCAGCTGTTGCTGCTCCTTGGCCGCCGCGCTTTTGAGTTGTTCGTCGTTGCCGACCTTCTCTGGCCATTTGGCGCGGGTGGACTGCCCATAAGCGTCCACCAGGCCGCCATAAGCCGCTTTGGTCACCGCTTCGCCTTCCTGCACGCCGAACCGCTCGAGCAGGATGCTCTGGGCGACTTTCGGCTGATCCATCGACAAGGTCACCGACACCACCTGGCTGCGCTCCAGCTCACCCGCGCTGCTGGCCAGCAATACGCGCTGACCGTCAAAGGTCATCGGCATCGGCGGCCCGGCTTTCATGCCCAGGCTCAACGGCGTAAACGGCTGCAGTGGCACCAGCAAGGTTTGCGCCGGGCCGGCCGGTAAATCGATGCGACTGACCAGGGTCTTGCCGTCGTTGCTCTGGATTTTGACGTACAGGGTCACGGCCCAATTCATCGCACTTTGAATCCGCAGGCTCATGAAACCCGACTGCGACCAGTCCCAGGCACCGGTTTGCGGGCTCAGGCGCAAGGTCGGCTGAGCCGCCGGGTTGAACGTCACCCGGCGCAATACCTCGCCTTCGGCCGTTTGCTCGGCGTTGGATTGCGGCAGGCTGGCGTCCTGAGTCGCCACCTGGACCACATCGGCGGGGCGCACAAAGTTGAACAGCGTCTGTTGGCCGGCAGGGGCTGCCAGTACAGGGGCTGCAAACATCAGGGCAAAAACGGCAGGCAACGAACGGCGAATCATGAGAACGAAATTCTCCCTAACGACCTTCAATAGGCCAATGGAAAAGCGATGGTAGAGAGATAGACAACGCGGTGGGCAAAATTGCCCACCGATGTTTCAGGAAATTTCGCGACGGAAAGGTGGCAACGCGTTGAGGATCGCCTTGCCATAGCGCTGGGTCACCAGGCGCCGATCGAGCAAGGTGATGGTGCCGCGGTCTTCTTCGGTACGCAGCAAACGACCACAGGCCTGGACCAGTTTCAGCGAGGCATCCGGCACCGAGATTTCCATGAACGGATTGCCGCCCCGGGCCTCGATCCATTCGGCCAGGGCCGCTTCGACCGGGTCATCGGGCACCGAGAACGGAATCTTGGCGATCACCACGTGTTCGCAATACGCTCCGGGCAAGTCGACCCCTTCGGCGAAGCTCGCCAGGCCGAACAGCACGCTGGAATCCCCACCATCGACCCGCGCCTTGTGCTTGTTCAGGGTTTCCTGTTTCGACAGGTTGCCTTGAATGAACACTTGCTTGCGCCAGTCGCGATCCAGGCCGTCGAACACGTCCTGCATCTGTTTGCGCGAGGAGAACAGCACCAGGGTGCCGCGCGAGCCTTCGACCAGCGCCGGCAAGTCACGGATTATCGCCGCGGTGTGGGCCGGTGCGTCACGCGGATCGGCCTTCAGGTCCGGCACCCGCAGCACGCCAGCGTCGGCGTGGTGGAACGGGCTCGGGACCACGGCGGTGACGGCTTTTTTCGGCAGGCCGGCGCGCATGCGGAAGCGGTCGAATGTACCGAGCGCGGTCAAGGTCGCCGAGGTCACCAACGCCCCGTACGCCACGTTCCACAGATTGCGTCGGAGCATTTCGGCCGCGAGGATCGGGCTGGCGTTGACCTCGATGTCGAACAGCGAACCGCTTTCAGCCAGGGTCAGCCAACGGGCCATGGGCGGGTTGTCTTCCGGGTCCTCGACGGTGAAGGCGGTCCACAGCTCCCAGTTGCCCGAAGAACGGGACAACAGGCTGCCGAACAGCGGATACCACTCTTCCGCCTGGTTGCTGGCGATGCCGATGTTGACCTCGCCGTCCATGCCTTCCTTGAGCAGTTCCGTCAGCCGGGTGAACAGGTCGGTCAGGCGGGCAAAGCCCTTCTTCAGCTCGATGCCCATTTCGCGCATGTGCTCGGGAATCACCCCGCCGACGAAACGGTGGCGCGGCCGCTCGCGGCCTTCGACGTCTTCGCCGGGTTTGAAATCGGCGACCTGCTCGCAGGCGGTGAACATGAACTGTTGCTGGGTCTTGATCTCCCGCGCCAGCTCCGGCACCTGCTCGAGCAACTTGCCCAGATCCCCGGGCAGCGGGTGCTGGGCCAGGAGCTTGGTCAGGTTCTTGGCGGTGGTTTCCAGCCAGTCGGCGGTGGAACGCAGGCGCGTGTAGTGGGCGAAGTGGCCGATGGCCTTGTCCGGCAGGTGATGACCTTCGTCGAAGACGTAGATGGTATCGCGCGGATCGGGCAGCACCGCACCGCCGCCCAGGGCCAGGTCAGCCAGCACCATGTCGTGGTTGGTGACGATGACGTCGACCTTGCCCATGCCTTCGCGGGCCTTGTAGAAGGCGCACTGGCCGAAGTTGGGGCAATGGCGGTTGGTGCACTGGCTGTGATCGGTGGTCAGGCGCGCCCAGTCGGCGTCTTCCAGGGCGGTGGACCAACTGTCGCGGTCGCCGTCCCATTTATTGCCGGCGAGCTTCTCGATCATGCTGGTGAACAGCTTCTGGCTGGCTTCGTCGACCTCGATCTTGAAGCCTTCTTCCTCGAACAGCTGCGCGGTGGCGGTTTGCGCGTGGCCTTCCTGGAGCAGCATGTCGAGCTTGGACAGGCACATGTAGCGCCCGCGCCCCTTGGCCAGGGCGAAGCTGAAATTCAGCCCGCTGTTGCGCATCAGGTCGGGCAGATCCTTGTAGACGATCTGCTCTTGCAGGGCCACGGTGGCCGTGGCAATCACCAGGCGTTTGCCGGCCGCCTTGGCCGTGGGGATGGCCGCGAGGCTGTAGGCCACGGTTTTACCGGTACCGGTGCCGGCTTCCACCGCGACAATCGCGGGGTCGCCACTGCGCCGGCCTTCGTCGTCGGTGTCGATGTCACCGAGGACCTTGGCAATTTCGGCGATCATCAGGCGTTGTCCGTAGCGCGGCTTGAGGCTCTTGGCTTCGAGAAAACGCGAGTAGGCGCCCTGGATCGTGGTTTTGAGTTCGGTGCTGATCATGGATTGTCGGGCGCAAAAAACGCTGGATAAATTTTCAGTGGTTCGGTTCGGTCGCTATCATACCCCGCTAATTAATCCCGCGCAGAACGGAGTACCTCAATGACACCTTTTGGCATCGTTTATACCCTGCATGTCTTGTCCGCCCTGGTCTGGGTCGGCGGCATGTTTTTCGCCTGGATGGTCTTGCGCCCCGCTGCGATGAAGGCACTGGAAGGGCCTGCCCGGTTGAAACTGTGGGTAGAAGTGTTTCAAGGATTTTTCCGCTGGGTCTGGGTGGCGGTGGTGCTTCTGCCGATCAGCGGCGTGGGCATGATCCATCTGCAGTACGCCGGATTTGAAACCGCGCCGCGTTATGTGCAGGTGATGATGGGGTTGTATGTGGTGATGACGGCGCTGTTTATCCGGATCCAGGCGTTGATGTTGCCTGAGTTGCGCATTGCGGTCACGGCGCAGGACTGGCCGGCGGGGGCTGCGGTGCTGGGGAGGATTCGCCGGTTGGTGGGGATCAATCTGATGGTCGGGTTGGTGTTGGTGGCGATTGCTGCGGCGCGGCCGATGTTTTGAGGCGGCTGGTCTGACGTCATCGCGGGCAAGCCACGCTCCCACAGGTCTTGAGTCGTTCACAAATTTGGTGAACGACTCAAACCCTGTGGGAGCGTGCGGTGCGGCGATCCGACTTGCCCGCGAAGGCGATCTAATCGACTACACACACATTCCAGAAACAACCTACAACCGCTGTACAGTCACTGACCCAGCCGCACCCGCAGGCCCCGGCTGGCCATCAGCACCAGGGCGCCCGCTCTTGCCACCGTCGGCCTCGTACACCAGGCAGCCCTTGGCCTTGCCGCCTGCCCCCGGCTTGCCGCCAGGGCCAGCCATGCCACCGGCACCGCCGGCAACCTGGACCTTGATCTGTTCGGCCGGGTAATCGCGTGGCACTTCCAGCCGGACCAGCGCACCGGGTGCCCCCGGCCGGCCGTCGGCGCCATTCGTGCCATCGGCTCCGGGACCCGCCTGGCCCCAGGTGCAACCCGGTGCCTGCCCATTGGCCCCATCCAGACCGACAAAACCCGGTGCGCCGGCGCCACCACGAGCGTCCACCGACAATTGCGGCGCATCCAGCGCCTTGATCTGCACCGTCAGGTTACGCCCGGAACGGGCGGCCTTGAGGTAGGTTCCCGGCGCACCGCGCGCAGTGATCTGGCTGCCTTCGCCCAATCGGGCACGACTGACCTTCAGCGCCAGTGCCTGTTCGCCGGGCACGATCGCGATCCGCGCTTCACGCCCCAGATACAGTTGATCGACAGTCACTTCGGTCACGTTCGAGGGGATCAACAAGGTGCCGTAATCGGCCACTTCCAGGCGTTCCAGGTGCAGGGTGCTGGCGGTGTTGGGCAAGCGCATCAGCGAGTTGGTTTCAACGCTTACCACTTGAGCGCAAGCCAATGGGCTGACGAGTGCGGCGAGCAGACAGAGATTACGCATGGGAAGCCTTCGATACGGTAGGAGCCGGGATGGTTTGCAGGTGGTAGACACCGAAAAAGAGGATCTTCAGGCGATCACGCCAAGGGTGCGCGCGCCCTCTGAGGCTGCGAAAGCAGAACACTGCCTCCAGCAGATGAAGGCCTGCCAGCAGGCTGCCAGCCACATTGACCAACAGGTGCAGCGGATAGACAAACGGCATGAGCAGGTTGGCCAGCACCACCAGCCAGAACAGCAGGGTCAACAGCTTCCCCAGCCACCAGAACACCTTCATACGCGCCCCCGTTGAGAATTATTCTTTGCACGCACAGTAACGGCTTCCGCACGGGATAAGCCAGAGGGCAATGGCAAATTCTTCATGAAGGTGCCGAATGGACGACGGATTGACCAGGGTGGCTGTCCGACGGCTCTATTACGGGCCTCAGCGATTGATGTGCAACTCCACGCGACGGTGACTGGCGCAACCGGTCAACACGCTGCCAGGCAGCAGAACCGGCAAGACGGTCCTTGTGAGAACACTCATGGTGAAAGCTCCTGTGTTACCGGCCGATGCCGGTTACACAGGAGTCAAGACTCGCATCCGCGACTGCACAAGCCACGGAATGCGAGGGTTCTAGCGGTTGATTTTGATCTCGGTGCGACGGTTCTGTGCACGGCCGTCAGCGGTTTTGTTTTCGGCTACCGGCTGGCTTTCACCGGCACCGGCTACGGACACGAAGCTGCTGCGTGGAACGCCTTGGGATATCAGGTATTCGACCACCGAATGCGCACGTCGATCCGACAGTTTCTGGTTGTAGGCATCACTGCCGACGCTGTCGGTGTGGCCGGTGACGGTCAACTGGGCGGTGCTGGCTTCCTGCTTCAGGCGAGTGGCGATGGTGTTGAGAACCTCTTTATCAGAAGCGGTCAGCGTGGCTTTGTCGAACTGGAAATGAACATCGCGGATAACGATGACTTCTTCCTTGACCACAACGGCCTCTTCGACCACTGGCGCAGGCACCGGTGGCGGGCAACCGTCGGCGTCGACCCGTACGCCTGGAGGCGTACCCGGGCACTTGTCGCGGCTGTCCGGCACGCCATCGCCGTCTTCGTCGCCATCACCGTGAACCCAGCAATAGGCCGCAGCCGTGCCGCCGATCAGCAGCGCGCCATACCCTGCCCAAGCCGAACTCTCGGTTGCGCCAAGACCCGCACCAACGACACCACCGACCGCCGCACAGGTCGGCCAGTCGGTTTTCTGCAAACCTGCGCAACCAGTCAACACACTGGTTAGCAGAACCAAGGGTAATGCTGTCCGAACTATGCTCATCTAGTTTTCTCCTGAGGGGATCGGCTTGAAGACCGATTCTAGGGAGTAAAGACCCCACATTTAATCTCCGCCAGCAATAGGCCAGTGCTGTTGGGTCCCGTGTTCGCGGCTGATCGACACTTTTGTCCGTATCAGGCTCTATATAAGGACGTGTGGGCAGGCTAGTCTTGGCGCTCTGATTGAGGATCTTCGATGATTGCAGGTATTTCTTCGCGCACGCCCCAGCAGGCGCTGGCCGCATTGCTTGATCGTTACGCCCCGGCGCGTCTGTTGCTGATTGGCGCCAGCGAATTCCCCGCGCTTGAAGCTTTCAAGCTCGCCCACCCGGACACCTGCGTGGCCCATGCGGCACCTGGCCCCTTGCCGGACGAACTGGCGGCACGCCGGTTTGACCTGGCGCTGGTGGTCGATTGCCTGGAACATTTGCCCAAACGCGATGGCTTGAACCTGTTGGGCGGGATACGCAACCTCAACGCCAGCCGCATCGCGGTGCTGGCGGACTTGCCGGCCAGCGGCTGGCAAGAGACCGACTTCTTCTCCCTGGCCCTGCAAGCCAGCGAGCGCTTCCAGCGCGACGAGCAGGTGCTGACCCTGTTTACCTATGATCTGCTTGACTACAAACAAGTACCCGACTGGCTCAATTCGAGGTTCTGGGCCAATCCGGAAAATTTCGGGAAATATTGGTGGTAATGCAATGAGTACATCCATTTGCCCCTGCGGCAGCGGCACCCTGCTTGACGCCTGCTGCGGTCATTACCACGCCGGGCATCCGGCGCCCTGTGCCGAAGCCTTGATGCGTTCGCGCTACAGCGCCTATGTGCTGGGCCTGGTCGATTATCTGGTGGCGACGACCCTGCCCGCGCAACAAGCGGGGCTGGACCGCCAGTCCATCAGCGACTGGAGTGCCCAAAGCACCTGGCTGGGCCTGGACGTGGAAAGCACCGAGGTCCTCGGCGGTCTGCCGGAACACGCATTCGTCACCTTCACGGCGCACTGGCACGACGGCGGCGGTGAACACAGCCACCGTGAGCGCTCGTCGTTCGTGCAGAACGCCGGCCGTTGGTACTTCATCGATCCTACCGTGCAACTCAAGACGGGGCGCAACGATGCCTGCCCGTGCGCCAGCGGGCAGAAGTTCAAGAAGTGTTGCGCGGGGTATTTCGCTACTTGAGGGGCTAAACTGGAGTTCAAGGGAGAACACGACCATGATCACCCGACGACTCGTACTTTATCTCTGTACGCTGCTCCTGTTTTCGGGGCTCGGCGGCTGTGTGTCATGGTTCAGCTACGACGGGCCGGAGCCGGAAGTGCACCTGGTCAAGGTCGAAGTCGTCCAGGCCAAACTGATGCAACAACGATTCCTCCTGTACTTTCGCGTCGACAACCGCAACGACAGCGACCTGACGGTGCGTGGCCTCGAATACCGGATTCACCTGGGCGACATGCTGCTGACCGAAGGCGAGCACGAGCACTGGTTTACGGTCGGTCCCAAGCGCAGCGCCTACTTCAAGGTGCCGATCCGCACCAACCTGTGGCCCAAGGTCCGGGACGTGGTGAAACTGCTGAAGAAACCCGATCAGCCCATCCCCTATCGACTGGAGGGTGAAATGGAAACCGGTTTATTCATCGCGCACTACGTGCACCTGGCGCGCAATGGCGTGATAATCCCCGCCGATTTAATTCCGGAGCAACTTCGATGACCCAGCAACCCCATGTCCATGGCCCTGACTGCAACCACGATCATGACCATCACGAGCACCATGATCACGACCATGGCCATGTCCACGGCCCGAACTGCGGCCACGCCCACCAGGAACCGGTGCGCAATGCCCTGAAAGACGTCGGCCGCAACGACCCTTGCCCGTGCGGCAACGGCAAGAAATTCAAGAAGTGCCACGGGGCTTGAGGCTTCGGGCGAAGACCTTCTTCGCCTGTTGAATCGCCTTCTCGAGCAGGCTCGCTCCCACAGGGGCCTGCGAACGAGCGAAATAACCTTGCCCCCCGCTTGCACACCCTCCTCCTGCTCACTAACGTAGCGCCTTTAATGACGCTACCCCCCGCAGGAGCTTTGCCATGGCCTCGCCAGCCCTCATACATTTTCTTCCCCGGTTCGGCGTTGCCGCAGCAGTGGCCGGTGTCTTGAGCCTGACCGGTTGTCAGACCAGGAACACCCAGGACTCCCTCCCGCCGTCCGTCGGCGTGCAACCGCTCAAAGGACTGGCGCAGAACGTTTCGGTACGACGCAACGCCATGGGCGTGCCGTTGATCGAAAGCAACAGTTTCCATGACGCGCTGTTTTCCCTTGGCTATGTGCACGCCACGGACCGTGTCACCCAAATGGTGACCCTGCGCCTGCTGGCCCAGGGCCGTCTGGCGGAGATGTCCGGTCCGGACTTGCTGGACGCCGACCGCTACATGCGCGCGGTCAACCTGAAGAAAAGCGCCGGTGAGCTGTACAAAGCGTCTTCGCCGCGCCTCAAGCGCTTTTTCGAAGTCTATGCACGCGGTGTCAACGCCTACCTGTTCCGTTACCGCGACAAGCTGCCGGCGGACCTCGCCGCCACCGGCTACAAACCTGAATACTGGAAACCGGAAGACTCGGCGCTGATTTTCTGCCTGTTTAATTTCAGCCAATCGGCCAACCTGCCGGAAGAAATTGCCTCGCTGATGCTGGCGCAGACAGTGACCGCCGACAAACTGCCGTGGCTGACGCCCTCCGCGCCCGATGAAAAACTGCCGGTGGCCGAAGCCGAAAAACTTCAGGGTATCAAGCTCAACGGGCAGATCCCGGGCCTGGCTGACATCAGCAAAGCCACCGCCCAACTGTCCGATCTGAACCTGCTGGGCGGCACTTCATCGAACAACTGGGCGATCGCCCCGCAACGCAGCCGTAGCGGTAAGAGCCTGCTGGCCAGCGACAGCCATGGATCCCTGGGCGTGCCGTCGTTGTACACCTACGTGCAGATTCGCGCGCCGAAGTACCAGGCGTCCGGCATGACCATCGCCGGATTGCCGATGGTATTGAGTGGTTACAACGGCAAGGTGGCCTGGAGCATGACCTCGGTCATGGGCGATAACCAGGACCTGTTCCTGGAAAAAATCAAACGCCAGGGCAATGGTCTTTCCTACGACGTCGGCGGCAAATGGCAGCCGGTGATCGTGCGCAACGAGAGCTATTTCGTCAAAGGCCAGCGGTCGATTCGCGAAGCGGTGTACGAAACTCGCCATGGCCCGCTGCTCAACAGTGCTCAAGGCACCGCGCTGGCCAACGGCTTCGGCCTGGCCTTGCAGACGCCGAACTTCACCGACGACAAGACCCTGGACGCCTTTTTCGACCTGTCCCGGGCGCAGAACGTCGAAAAAGCCTCGGATGCCAGCCGCGAAATTCGCGCTATTGCCCTGAACCTGGTCTTTGCTGACGCGCGCAATATTGGCTGGCAAGTGACCGGTCGCTACCCGAACCGCCGCGAGGGCGAAGGCCTGCTGCCCTCCCCTGGCTGGGAAGGCCGTTACGATTGGGATGGTTACGCCGACCCGATGCTGCACCCCTACGACCAGGACCCGGCCCAAGGCTGGCTCGGCACCGCCAACCAGCGGGTCATCCCCCATGGCTACGGCATGCAGCTGTCCAATTCCTGGTCGGCACCGGAACGTGGCGAGCGCATGGCCGAGCTGGCCGGTGCGGGCAAACACGACACCCGCAGCCTGATCGCCATGCAATACGATCAGACCACCACCTTCGCCGCCAAGCTGAAAAAAACCTTCCAGGCACCCGGCATGGCCCAACCGCTCAAGCAAGCCATCGAAGCGCTGCCGGAGGCCGATCGCGGCAAGGCGCGCGAGGCTTACACCCGCTTGATGGCGTTCGACGGCAAACTCAACCCGGGCTCCGCCGACGCGGCAATCTACGAACTGTTCCTCCAGGAAAGCACCCGGCAGACCTTCCTCGACGAACTGGGCCCGGACACCGGCCCGGCGTGGAAAGCCTTTATCGCCAACGGCAAGTTGTCCTACGCCGCCCAGGCCGATCACCTGCTGGGCCGCGAGGACAGTCCATTCTGGGATGACGTTCGCACGCCGCAGAAAGAAGACAAACCGGCGATTCTCGCTCGCAGTCTCGCGGCGGCTATCAGCGCCGGTGACAGTCAGTTGGGGGGCGATCGCAAAGCCTGGCAGTGGGGCAAGTTGCACCGCTACGAATGGAAGAACGCCCGCGGCCAGACCGTGCGCGGTCCGTTGCCGGCTGGAGGCGATCACACCACCCTCAACACGGCGGCGTTTACCTGGGGCCAGGATTTCAACACCACCCTGGCGCCGGCCGTGCGCCTGATCGTCGACTTCGCCCAGGCTGAACCGCTGATGGGGCAGAACAGCACAGGCCAGTCCGGCAACCCGGCGAGTGCGAACTACCTGGACAGCATCGATCCGTGGCTCAAAGGCCAGTACATGAGCTTGCCGATGCAGCCGCAGAACTTTGACAAGGTGTATGGGAGCAAACGGTTGACCCTGACGCCGGGTAAATAACCTCACCCCAGACAATGTGGGAGCGAGCTTGCTCGCGATAGCGGTCTGTCAGTCACCATCAGCGGTGTCTGTCAGGGCCCCATCGCGAGCAAGCTCGCTCCCACAGTTGGAATGTCGTTTGTCCGTTAAAAATCGATAGAACTTCTCGCCTCGCGCCAACCTCATAGCTAACAACCCCTCCATTTTTGGTAACAAACATGGACCTTGTTATCGCCCGCCCCGAAGGTCTGTACTGCCCCGCCGGGGATTTCTACATCGACCCCTGGCGCCCGGTCGAACGGGCGGTCATCACCCACGCCCACGGCGACCATGCCAAAGGCGGCAACCAGCACTATCTGGCGGCGGCTCCCGGAGAAGGCATCCTGCGCTCGCGCCTGGGGATGGACATCAATCTGCAAACCCTGCCTTACGACCTGCCCCTGACTCACCACGGCGTGACCCTGAGCTTTCATCCCGCAGGGCATGTGCTCGGTTCGGCCCAGGTGCGGCTGGAATATGGCGGCGAAGTCTGGGTCGCCTCGGGGGATTACAAGATCGAGCCTGACGGCACCTGCGCACCGTTCGAACCCGTACGCTGCGACACCTTCATCACCGAATCGACCTTCGGCCTGCCGATTTATCGCTGGCAGCCCCAGGCGCAGGTGTTTGCCGAGATCAATCAGTGGTGGCAAGCCAACGCCGCCGCCGACAAGGCCAGCGTGTTGTTCTGTTACTCCTTCGGCAAAGCTCAGCGCATTCTCCACGGTATCGACGCCAGCATTGGCCCCATCCTGGTGCACGGTGCGGTAGAGCCATTGAACCGTGTGTATCGCGACAGTGGTGTTTATCTGCCACCCACGATCTACGCCGGCGAAGTGAAAAAGAGCGACCCCATGATGCGCAAGGCGTTGGTGCTGGCCCCGCCTTCGGCAGGCGGCAGCACCTGGATGCGACGTTTCGGTGACTACAGTGACGGCTTTGCCAGCGGTTGGATGCGCTTGCGCGGCACTCGCCGGCGCCGCGGCGTGGACCGCGGCTTTGTCTTGTCCGACCACGCCGACTGGCCGGGGCTGCTGTGGGCCATCGAGCAAACCGGTGCCGAACGGGTCATGGTCACCCACGGCTCGGTCGGGGTATTGGTGCGCCACCTGTGCGAGCTGGGACTCGATGCGCAAAGTTTCAATACCGAGTACGGCGACGATGAGGAAGAAAGCCCGGTAACAGAGGAGCCAGAAAATGCCGAGGTACTGACATGAAGACCTTCGCCCAGTTGTACGCCGAGCTGGACGCCACGACATCGAGTAACGCCAAGCTGGCGGCGATGCAACATTACTTCGCCGAGGCTGCCCCCGAAGATGCCGCCTGGGCGGTTTATTTTTTGTCCGGTGGGCGCCCCAGGCAACTGGTGCCGGTGCGCATCCTGCGCGAAGTGGCGGTAGCATTTTCCGGCCTGTCGCCATGGCTGTTCGAGGAGAGTTATCAAGCCGTCGGCGATCTGGCGGAAACCATCTCGCTGGTGTTGCCAGAAGCGTCCCACAGTTCCACCGACGGGTTGGCGGTGTGGATCGAAGATAAGCTGCTGCCACTGCGTGGCGCGCCACCGCAAGTGCTCGCCGAACAGCTTCCCGGGCTTTGGTCGCAACTGGACCGCCCCAGCCTGATGCTCTGCATCAAACTGATCACCGGCAGTTTCCGGGTCGGCGTCTCCAAGTTGCTGGTGACCCGCGCGCTGGCCTCCATGGCGCACCTCGATAGCAAACGCGTGGCACAGCGGCTGGTGGGCTATACCGATCTGTCCAACCGTCCGAGCGCGGCCAGTTATTTGAAGCTGATCGCCGCCGAATCGTCCGACGAGCATGCGCAACGGGGCGGCCAGCCCTATCCGTTTTTTCTGGCCCATGCGCTGTCACAGCCGGTCGAACAGTTCGAAGCCCTGCTCGGCCCCGCCAGCCACTGGCAAGTGGAGTGGAAATGGGACGGCATACGCGCGCAAGTGGTCAAGCGCGACGGCCGACTCTGGATCTGGTCCCGCGGTGAAGAACTGGTCACCGAGCGCTTTCCCGAACTCGAGAGCCTGGTTCACCTGCCCGATGGCACCGTGATCGACGGTGAGATCGTTGCCTGGAAAACCGCGCGACCGGACACCGAGGATGCCTTCGATCCACATGTGCCAACCGCACCCGCGGTGCAACCGTTCGCCCTGCTGCAACAGCGGATCGGTCGCAAGACCCTCGGCAAGAAAATCCTCGACGAGGTGCCGGTGGTCGTTCTCGCCTACGACTTGCTGGAATGGCAAGGCGAAGATTGGCGCAATCAGCCTCAGGTCACACGTCGCACGCAGCTGGAACAGGTGATCAGCGCCTCCGCCAGCCCCGTCCTGCTGCCCTCGCCCGTGCTCATCGGCGAAGACTGGTTCGACCTCGCCCGGCAACGGGAAGCCTCCCGAAGCCTGGGTGTCGAGGGCATGATGCTCAAGGCCCGGGATGCACTGTATGGCGTCGGTCGAACCAAGGACATGGGCGTCTGGTGGAAATGGAAAGTCGACCCGTTCAGCGTCGATGCCGTGCTGATATACGCCCAACGTGGCCATGGCCGCCGCGCCAGTCTCTACAGCGATTACACCTTCGCCGTCTGGGATGGCCCGGCCGATGCCAGCGAACGCACGCTGGTGCCGTTCGCCAAGGCGTATTCGGGACTGACGGATGAAGAAATGCGCCAGGTCGACAGTATTGTACGCAAGACCACGGTGGAGAAATTCGGGCCGGTGAGCAGCGTGAAACCGAGCCTGGTGTTTGAGCTGGGATTTGAAGGGATCGCCTTGTCCAAGCGTCATAAAAGCGGGATTGCGGTGCGGTTTCCGCGGATGTTGCGGTGGCGGCAGGACAAGTCGGTCGAGGAGGCTGACAACCTCGGCACCCTCCAGGATTTATTGGGCTGACCGATCTCCTGTGGGAGCGGGCTTGCTCGCGAATAGGGAGTGTCAGTCGATATGAATGCTCCTGACGCACCGCTTTCGTCGGAACGCCGCCCGGAGCAAGCCCGCTCCCACATGGTTTGCTCCATCCTGAACCAGATGGGTGCAGCTATATTCCAACGCCCATTTCCGTGCATAAATCCCTCCCCTTCATTTCTTGAACTACCTTTTAAACGCTTGTTCGGGACTCTGGTTCGGAAATTGCTACTTCCATGGGGTCTTACGCTTACCAGTAACAATAATTCTGCGCCACAAGCGCTCATATTGGTTTTTAGGGATTAAAGAATGAAAAAAGCATTGCTGACCCTTTCTGCACTGGCGTTGTGCGTGGCAGCTGGCTCCGCGCTGGCCAAGGAATACAAGGAATTGCGTTTTGGCGTCGACCCTTCCTATGCCCCGTTTGAATCGAAAGCGGCCAACGGTAGCCTGGTGGGCTTCGACATCGATCTGGGGAACGCGATCTGCGCCGAGTTGAAGGTCAAGTGCAAATGGGTCGAAAGCGATTTCGACGGCATGATTCCTGGCCTGAAGGCCAATAAATTCGACGGCGTGATCTCGTCGATGACCGTCACACCCGCTCGCGAAAAAGTCATCGACTTCTCCGATGAGCTGTTCTCCGGCCCAACCGCCTATGTGTTCAAGAAGGGTTCCGGCCTGAGCGAAGATGTCGCTTCGTTGAAGGGCAAGACCGTAGGCTACGAGCAAGGCACCATTCAGGAAGCCTACGCCAAGGCCGTGCTGGACAAGGCCGGGGTGAAAACCCAGGCCTATCAGAACCAGGACCAGGTGTATTCCGACCTGATGTCTGGCCGCCTCGACGGGGCTATCCAGGACATGCTGCAAGCCGAACTGGGCTTCCTGAAGTCGCCAAAAGGCAGCGATTACGAAGTCAGCAAACCGGTCGACAGCGAATTGCTGCCGTCCAAGACAGCGATCGGTATCTCTAAAGGTAACAAAGACCTCCACGCACTTTTGAATAAAGGTATCAAAGCGTTACACGACGATGGCACCTACGCCACCATTCAAAAGAAACACTTCGGCGACCTGAATCTGCACAGCGGCAACTAATGCCCGGCGCCCATCTCGCGATGGGCGCTTTTTTCATCCGATCAGGTTGCTGATTTATGTTCGAAAACCTCCTGCAAAACCTGGGGCTCTCAGCCTTCAGCCTCAAGGGCTTCGGCCCGCTGCTGATGGAAGGCACCTGGATGACCATCAAGTTATCGGTGTTGTCGCTGTTGGTGGCCGTGTTGCTCGGCTTGCTCGGTGCCAGTGCCAAGCTGTCAAAAGTCAAACTGGTACGGATCCCGGCCCAGCTCTACACCACGCTGATCCGCGGCGTGCCGGACCTGGTGCTGATGCTGTTGATCTTCTACAGCCTGCAAACCTGGTTGACGACCTTTACCGATTTCATGGAATGGGAATACATCGAGATCAACCCGTTCAGCGCCGGGGTCATCACCCTGGGCTTCATCTATGGTGCGTATTTCACTGAAACCTTCCGTGGCGCGATCCTCGCGGTTCCACGGGGCCAGGTCGAAGCCGCCACCGCCTATGGCCTAAAACGGGGCCAGCGTTTCCGAATCGTGGTGTTCCCGCAAATGATGCGCTTCGCCCTGCCCGGGATCGGCAACAACTGGATGGTGATGCTCAAGGCCACCGCGCTGGTCTCGATCATCGGCCTGGCCGATCTGGTCAAGGCGGCCCAGGACGCCGGCAAAAGCACCTATCAACTGTTTTATTTCCTGGTGCTTGCCGCGCTGATTTACCTGCTGATCACCAGCGCCTCCAATTTTGTCCTGCGCTGGCTTGAACGCCGATACGCCGCCGGTTCCCGGGAGGCCGTACGATGATCGAACTCTTGCAGGAATACTGGCGACCTTTTCTCTACACCGACGGCTACAACATCACCGGTCTGGCCATGACCCTGTGGCTGCTCAGCGCCTCGATCTTCATCGGTTTCCTGGTGTCGATCCCGTTGTCCATCGCCCGGGTTTCACCCAACGCCTGGATTCGCTGGCCGGTGCAGTTCTACACCTACCTGTTCCGCGGTACGCCGTTGTATATCCAGCTGCTGATCTGCTACACCGGTATCTACAGCCTGGCCGCCGTGCGTGCCCAGCCCGTGCTCGATGCGTTCTTTCGCGATGCCATGAACTGCACGATCCTGGCGTTCGCCCTGAACACCTGCGCCTACACCACGGAGATTTTTGCCGGGGCGATTCGCAGCATGGCCCATGGTGAAGTCGAAGCGGCCAAGGCTTATGGGCTGACGGGCTGGAAGCTGTATGCCTACGTGATCATGCCGTCGGCCCTGCGTCGCTCGTTGCCTTATTACAGCAACGAAGTGATTCTGATGCTGCACTCGACCACCGTGGCGTTCACCGCGACCATCCCGGATGTCCTGAAAGTCGCGCGGGACGCCAACTCGGCGACCTTCCTGACCTTCCAGTCGTTCGGCATCGCTGCGCTGATCTACCTGACCGTTACCTTTGCGCTGGTCGGCCTGTTTCGCCTCGCCGAACGCCGGTGGCTGGCATTCCTCGGGCCGACCCACTAGGACCCGCTTTCAGAAATAAAGAGACGAACATGCGCCACCAGATTCATGACCTGCTGGCCCCTCTGCCGGGGACCGCACGCCAGATTCACAGCTTCCACTTCGGCCCGCCGTCGGCCAAGGGCAAGATCTACATCCAGTCATCCCTGCATGCCGACGAAATGCCCGGCATGCTGGTGGCCTGGCACCTCAAGCAGCGTCTGGCAGAACTTGAGGCCGCCGGGCGCCTGCGCAGCGAAATCGTGCTGGTGCCGGTGGCCAATCCGGTCGGACTGGAACAGGTGCTGATGGATGTCCCCTTGGGCCGCTACGACCTGGAGAGCGGGCAGAACTTCAACCGCTGGTTCGTCGATTTGAGCGAAGAAGTCGGCAATGCGATCGAAGGCCAGCTCGGCGACGATCCGCAGCGTAACCTCGAACTGATCCGCGCCAGCCTGCGTGACGCACTGGCGCGCCAGAGCGCCACCACCCAACTGCAGTCCCAGCGCCTGATCCTGCAACGGCTGGCCTGCGATGCCGATATGGTGCTGGACCTGCATTGCGATTTCGAAGCGGTCGCCCACCTCTACACCACGCCCGAAGCCTGGTCGCAGGTCGAGCCACTGGCCCGTTACATCGGTGCCGAAGCCTGCCTGCTGGCCACCGATTCTGGCGGCCAGTCGTTCGATGAATGCTTCACCCTGCTCTGGTGGCAGCTCCAGGAACGCTTTGGCGAACACTTCGACATTCCCCAGGGGAGCTTTTCGGTCACCGTCGAACTGCGCGGCCAAGGCGACGTCAATCACCCGCTGGCCAGCCTCGACTGCCAGGCACTGATCGACTACCTGACTCATTACGGCGCGATTGCCGGCGAACCGGCGCCACTGCCCGCCCTGCCCTACCCGGCCACGCCGCTGGCGGGTGTGGAGCCGGTGGCAACCCCGGTCGGCGGACTGCTGGTGTTCACGGCGTTGCCGGGGCAGTACCTGGAAGCCGGGCAACTGATCGCCGAAATCATCGACCCGATCAATGATCGCGTCACCCCCGTTCATTGCACCGCCGCCGGGCTGATGTACGCCCGTTCGCTGCGACGCATGGCCACTGCCGGGATGGTGATCGCGCACGTCGCGGGCATCGAAGCCTATCGTAGCGGCTATCTACTTTCGCCTTGAGGATGCATGCCCCATGTACAAACTGACCATCGAAGGTCTGCACAAGAGCTATGGCGACCATCATGTGCTCAAAGGCGTTTCGCTCAAGGCCAATACCGGCGACGTCATCAGCCTGATTGGCGCCAGTGGCTCGGGCAAAAGCACGTTTCTGCGTTGTATCAATTTTCTTGAACAACCCAACGAGGGCACCATGAGCCTCGATGGCCAGAACATCCGCATGGTCAAGGACCGCCACGGCATCCATGTTGCCGACGCCGATGAACTGCAGCGGATCCGCACCCGCCTGGCCATGGTGTTCCAGCATTTCAACCTGTGGAGCCACATGACGGTGCTGGAGAACATCACCATGGCACCTCGCCGGGTGCTGGGTTGCGACAAGAAAGAAGCCGAGGACCGCGCCCGACGCTATCTGGACAAGGTCGGCCTGGCGGCGCGGGTGGCCGATCAATACCCGGCGTTCCTGTCCGGCGGTCAGCAGCAGCGGGTCGCCATTGCCCGCGCACTGGCCATGGAGCCGGAAGTCATGCTGTTCGACGAACCGACCTCGGCGCTCGATCCGGAACTGGTCGGTGAAGTGCTCAAGGTGATCCAGGGCCTGGCCGAAGAAGGCCGGACCATGATCATGGTCACCCACGAAATGAGCTTCGCCCGCAAGGTATCGAGCCAGGTGCTGTTTCTGCACCAAGGGCTGGTCGAGGAGGAAGGCGCCCCGGATGAGGTGCTGGGCAATCCGAAAAGTGAACGGCTAAAGCAGTTCCTCAGCGGCAACCTGAAGTAGCGTACGCCTCCCTGTAGGAGCCAGGCTTGCCGGCGAAGGCGATCCCCGTAGGAGCCAGGCTTGCCGGCGAAGGTGACCCCGTAGGAGCCAGGCTTGCCGGCGAAGGCGATCCCCGTAGGAGCCAGGCTTGCCGGCGAAGGCGATCCCCGTAGGAGCCAGGCTTGCCGGCGAAGGCGATCTCAAGGACGCCTTCGCCGGCAAGCCTGGCTCCTACAGGACCGCGTTGTGTCATTAAACCTTTCGCATGCCGCCGTGGTCACTGAAGGAAGACTTCCAGAGCGCACACCGCCGGCATGGGAACCTCCCCCGACTTTGCAAGACACTGGTTCACCGCTCGCGGCTGGAAGCCGTTCGTCTTTCAGAAACAGGTGTGGGCAGCGATAAAAAACGGACAGTCCGGTTTGCTGCATGCCAGCACCGGTGCCGGTAAAACCTATGCCGTGTGGTTTGGCGCGCTCGATCGCTTCGCCCGCTCCACCCCTCCTGACGATAAACCGCGCAAACGCAAGCCGCTCGCCGAGCCGTTGACAGTGCTGTGGATAACCCCCATGCGCGCCCTCGCCGCTGATACCGCCCGCGCCCTGGAAGCGCCATTGCACGACCTGCAGATCCGGTGGAGCATCGGCCTGCGCACCGGCGATACCAGCAGCAGCGAACGCGCACGCCAGAGCCGGCGCCTGCCCTCGGCACTGATTACCACCCCCGAAAGCCTGACCCTGATGCTGGCCCGCGCCGATGCGTTCACAGCGCTGTCGACCTTGCGCATGGTGGTGGTCGACGAGTGGCACGAATTGCTCGGCAACAAGCGCGGCGTGCAACTGCAATTGGCCCTCGCTCGCCTGCGCCGCTGGCACCCCGGGTTGATCGTCTGGGGCGTTTCCGCAACGCTGGGTAATCAGGCCCACGCCGAACAGGTATTAATCCCACAGGGCGGTGGCATCAGCGTGCAGGGGCAAACGTCCAAGGCACTGCAGGTCGACACGTTGCTGCCGCCCGCCCTCGAGCGCTTTCCATGGGCTGGCCACATCGGCTTGAAGATGTTGCCGGCGGTGGTTGCCGAGCTCGAATCCAGCCCCGGCAGCCTGGTATTCACCAACACCCGTGCGCAATCGGAAATCTGGTTCCTGGCGCTGCTCGAGGCCCGCCCGGACTGGGCCGGCCTGATCGCCCTGCATCACAGCTCGTTGTCCAGGGATACCCGCGACTGGGTCGAACGAGCGCTCAAAGACGGTCAACTCAAAGCCGTGGTCTGCACCTCGAGCCTGGACCTGGGCGTGGACTTCCTGCCGGTCGAGCGGGTCCTGCAAATCGGCTCGGCCAAAGGCGTGGCGCGGTTGATGCAGCGTGCAGGGCGTTCCGGCCACGCGCCGGGCCGGGTTTCGCGGGTGACGCTGGTGCCAACGCACAGCCTGGAATTGATCGAAGCCGCCGCGGCACAGGACGCCGTGGCGCAAGGCCGGATCGAACCCCGCGAATCGCCGCACAAGCCTTTGGATGTACTGGTTCAACACTTGGTGAGCATGGCCTTGGGCGGCGGTTTTTTGCCCGATGAGCTGTACGATGAAGTGCGCAGGGCTTGGGCTTATCGTGATCTCACACCGCAGGATTGGACCTGGGCCCTGGCTTTCGTACGCCATGGCGGGCTTTCTCTGACAGCCTATCCGGACTATCGCCGGGTCGAACCTGATGAATACGGTGTCTGGCGCGTGCCGGATGCGCGATTGGCCCGACGGCATCGCATGGGCATCGGCACTATCGTCAGCGACGCGAGCATTCAGTTGAAGTTCTGGAGCAAAGGCGGCGGTGGCAAGCAGTTGGGCAGTGTCGAAGAAGGTTTTATCGCAAGGCTCAAGCCCGGCGACGGTTTTCTGTTTGCCGGACGCTTGCTGGAGCTGGTCCGGGTGGAAAACATGACGGCTTATGTCAAACGCAGCGCCACGAAAAAAGCCGCAGTGCCGCGCTGGAATGGCGGCCGAATGCCACTGTCCAGCGAGTTGGCGCATGCCGTGGTAGCGCGTTTCAGTGCCGCGGACCAAGGCACCTTTATCGGCCCGGAAATGCAGGCACTGCGCCCATTATTAGAGGTACAGAAACGCTGGTCCGGATTGC
Source organism: Pseudomonas silesiensis (assembly GCF_001661075.1). Taxonomy (NCBI): domain Bacteria; kingdom Pseudomonadati; phylum Pseudomonadota; class Gammaproteobacteria; order Pseudomonadales; family Pseudomonadaceae; genus Pseudomonas; species Pseudomonas silesiensis. The sequence goes on along the minus strand of NZ_CP014870.1, from coordinate 1,149,461 downwards.
CTACCGAGACCTGCCTGCTGGCCGAGGTACTGAAATCCCGCGAAGGCTGGCATCTTTTCCTCTACCCCTTTGCCGGGCGCCAGGTGCATCTGGGCCTGGCGAGCCTGCTGGCATGGCGGATCAGTCAACGGCTGCCCGTGACCTTTTCGATTGCGGTCAACGATTACGGCCTGGAACTGCTCAGCGCCACCTGCGTCGATTGGTCGACGCATCTGGATCCGCAACTGTTGAGCCCTGACGCTTTGTTGAAGGACGTCCTCGCCAGCCTGAATGCCGGTGAACTGGCGTTGCGTCGTTTCCGGGAAATTGCGCGCATCGCCGGGCTGGTGTTCGCCGGCTACCCCGGCGCGCCGAAAAGCACGCGTCAGGTTCAGGCTTCAAGCGGTCTGTTCTTTGAAGTGTTCAAACAATACGACGCAGGGAATCTGCTGCTGGCTCAGGCCGGGGAAGAAGTCCTGCGCGAGGAACTGGATATTCATCGCCTGGAACAGACCCTGGCGCGGCTCAATCGCCTGCAATTGGACCTGCATTCTGTCAAACGCCCTACCCCCCTCGGGTTTCCGCTGCTGGTGGAGCGGATGCGCGAAAGCATGAGCTCGGAAAAACTCGCCGACCGCATCAGACGCATGGTCAGCGATCTCGAGAAAACCGCCGAAACCGGGAAAGCCTGATGAGTACACCCTATCCGGTCCGTTTGGCGGGTGAAGAACTCTGGCTGTTGCCTGAAAAGGCGATCTATTGGCCAGCGCAACAGGCCTTGCTGATCGCCGATGTACATTTCGGCAAGGCCGCCGCTTATCGCAGCCTCGGGCAACCGGTGCCGCAGGGCACGACCGCCAGCAATATCGCCGTATTGAACGGATTACTGGCAGCGCTGCCCTGCCGGCAGCTGATTTTTCTCGGGGATTTCCTGCACGGTCCCGGCTCCCACGCCAAAGCTACGCTAAGCGCTTTAGCCGAGTGGCGAGCGCAGCACCGCAACCTGCCCATGACGCTGATCCGCGGCAACCATGACAAGCGCGCCGGCGACCCGCCCGTCTCGCTGAATATTCGAGTGGTGCCCGAGCCTATGCTGCTGGGGCCGTTCGCCTTGCAGCATGAGCCGACCCCTCATGGGAGTCGGCACGTACTGGCCGGGCATGTGCACCCTGTCTACCGATTGAACGGCCGGGGGCGGCAAAGCTTGCGCCTGGCGTGCTTCAGGCTCGGCGACGAGATCACCCTGCTACCTGCCTTCGGCGCGTTTACCGGCGGCTATCAGGTACAGCAGGATGACAATTGCAGGATACTCGTCATCGGCGACAACGAAATCTGGCCCCTGTGATCAGACAACAGGCGCGGGTGGCGGCTCATCCGGCAGGGTAGGCTCTCCCGGTTCCGTAGGTTGTTCGTTGGGGGTATCGGGATCGGGCTGACCCGGGATGCCCCCCGCCATGATTGGCGGGTGCGCCAACAAGGACCAGGCCAGGACGCCGACCTGATTGGGCTCAAGCCTTGCCAGTTCGGCACTTATTCGCGGATCGATCTTCATGGGACACTCCTGAGCAATGGCCTCGTCCGCTGTACGCGAACCGGGCAGTACACCCAATAGAGTGTCTACCCGCCCAGGAATTCCCACCGGCTGCCCGATGAAATGGATCAGGTGCGTGGCAAAGTGACGCCGCGTTGCCCCTGATACTTGCCGCCACGGTCCTTGTAGGAGACTTCGCACTCTTCGTCGGATTCGAAAAACAGCATCTGCGCCACGCCTTCATTGGCGTAGATTTTCGCCGGCAGCGTGGTGGTGTTGGAGAATTCCAGGGTCACATGGCCTTCCCACTCAGGCTCGAGCGGCGTCACGTTGACGATAATGCCGCAACGGGCGTAGGTGCTTTTACCCAGGCAGATGGTCAGCACGTTGCGGGGAATGCGGAAGAACTCCACGGTGCGCGCCAGGGCGAAAGAGTTCGGCGGGATGATGCACACGTCGCTCTTGACGTCGACGAAGCTCTTCTCGTCGAAGTTCTTCGGATCGACGGTCGCCGAATTGATATTGGTGAACACTTTGAATTCATCGGCGCAACGCACGTCGTAGCCGTAGCTCGACACACCGTAGGAAATCACGCGTTCGGCGGCTTCACCACGCACCTGGCGTTCAACGAAAGGTTCGATCATGCCGTGCTCTTGCGCCATGCGGCGAATCCACTTGTCCGATTTGATGCTCATGGCGGGTGTCCTGAATAGCGAGGTGGAAAAATTCTGTCCGGCATCTTACCGGGCGCGCCGCCGGGATCAAAGTCCGAGGCAATATTCTCGGCGCCAACCCCCTTGATTTACGGACCTTCACCACAGAACAGTGGACCGTCAGTCACGAAAACAGAGAAACCTTCGCAAGAAACATTGGCACGTTCCGGAAAAAGGGTTAAGGTGGCGCCACTGTGCTGCTTGTGTCACTGAGAATCTCTACACGATATGTTGAATTTCGATCCAACCATCTACAAGAATTTTTCCTGCTCTTTGCACTCAGTCTCGGCCAGGGTTCTTCCTGCGTCGCAGTTATCTTTGTTCAAGGAGTTACACCATGTCTAATCGCCAAACCGGTACCGTTAAGTGGTTCAACGATGAAAAAGGCTTCGGCTTCATCACTCCACAATCCGGTGACGACCTGTTCGTTCACTTCAAAGCTATCCAATCCGACGGCTTCAAAAGCCTGAAAGAAGGCCAACAGGTTTCTTTCATCGCTACCCGCGGTCAGAAAGGCATGCAAGCTGAAGAAGTTCAAGTTATCTAACTTGTACTTGCTTTAGTAAAAAGCCCCGCCCTCAAAAGCGGGGCTTTTTTGTGCCCGTCTGTTTTGTCGGCACAAAAAAGATCGCAGCCTGCGAAAGCTCCTACATGGGATTTTCATACATCCCGGAGCTGCCGCAGACTGCGATTTTTTTGATCTTGAGCCGTTACCAGGTAACGCCAAACCCAGCCGTATAACGCGTCTTGCTCAGGTCAGCCTCATCGCTACCCTTGATGATGTCTCTCTCGGCCTTCAGGTTCAGCGACGCCCAATCCGTCACCTTGTAGCGCAGCCCGACTTCGGCATCCAGCGCATAATCCGCCACGTTGCCCAGCGGCTTGCCCACCTCGCCATTGGTGAAGAACTCTACTTTCTTTGCGACCAGGTAGCGGTTGTAGTCCCACTTCATGGCCACCGAGTAGAAATTATCCTTGCCGCCATCGGCGTATTCGTAATCGGTGCGGTTGAGCAGCGAGCCCAGGGAGAACGCACCCAGTTCGTCATCCCAGAACTGATAACCGGGACCGGTACCGACCGTGCGCTGACGGGCAAGGTCTTCGACCTTGTCACGCTTGTACACCAGGCGACCCTGCCAGAACCATTTGTCGGTCAGGAAGCGATCGAGCGAGTACTCGCCACGCCAGTTGTCCGTGGTGACCACGTCATCCTGGAATTCGCGGTTGTACTCGCCCTCTGCGGTATGACGCCATCTGCCATGACGGGCACTGGTCTTGAAGTCGACGTCATAGTCATCGGTATCGTTTTCTGCGCGCTGATAGTCCAGAGCCACATCGATATTGCCCTTCCACACGAGGTCTTCGACCACCGGCTTGGGCTTGAGCATTTGCTGGATACTGGCCAGCTCCACGGTCTTGGGACCGTCGCCGTTGGCAAGAGTCACCTTGCCATCTTCCGCCGCATGCAGCGCCTTGGCCTTTTCGCCAGTGTAGGCATCCTGCTTGACCAGCAACTGCTGATCGCTTTCCAGGGTTTTGACTTGCTTCCAGTCGATCGGGACCGCGCCGGCATACTCGGTCTGGATCAGCAGCTTGCCACCGTCGAACAAAGTGATCTTGCCGCTCAGCTTGTCACCGTTTTTCAACCAGACGGTGTCGGCAAGTAAGGGGGTGGAAGCAGTGAAGACAGCGAGGCACAGCAGGGTTCTGGACACCATAAGCAAAAACAGGCTCAAGATTGCGAAAAAAAGTCGGCATTATCCATAGGAATAAGACCCCAGCAAGCACTGACCCGACTATTTCTATTGAGTTCATTTCTCAATTGCAGATCCAGGCATTACTCTACGGACGGTAATGAAAATCCCTCCAGGAACTGCGGACGTGACCGATTCAACCGCTGAACACCAGACCCCGGCGCAAATCCGACGTACAGCCCTCTACCTGACGCTGGCGCAAGTGCCCGCGGGCAAAGTCGTGAGTTACGGTCAACTCGCCGAGCTGGCCGGGCTGGGTCGTGCCGCCCGCTGGGTTGGCCGGACACTGAGCCAACTGCCCCCTGACAGCAAATTGCCCTGGCACCGCGTACTCGGTGCCGGCGGGCGCATCAGCCTGCCGGTGGGCAGTGTTTCAGGGGATGAACAACGGGCGCGTTTGCGCATGGAGGGCATCAGTGTCCAGAATAATCGTGTTGATATTCAGCGCCATGGCTGGCGCCCGGTAGAGCACAGCGGTTAGAGTGCGCGCTTTGTTTCCGTAATTCTTGAGGCAGACTCCAGCCCATGCCCCGTAAAACCTGGCGCGCCGCGCTCGCCGCCTATGCCAGCCCTTCAACGCTTGTGCTGTTGTTGCTTGGTTTCGCCGCCGGCCTACCCTACATGCTGGTGTTTTCGACACTTTCAGTCTGGCTGCGTGAAGCCGGCGTGGCTCGCGAAACCATCGGCTATGCAAGCCTTATCGGTCTGGCCTACGCCTTTAAATGGGTCTGGTCACCGCTGCTCGATCAATGGCGCCTGCCACTGCTCGGCAAACTCGGTCGCCGCCGCTCCTGGCTGGTGCTCTCCCAGGCACTGGTGATTCTCGGCCTGATCGGGATGGGTTTCTGCGACCCGCAAAAACATTTGGCCTGGCTGATCGCGATCGCGGTGGTCGTCGCCTTCGCCTCGGCGACGCAAGACATCGCCGTAGACGCTTATCGCCTGGAAATCGCCGAAGACAGCCGCCAGGCAGCGCTGGCCGCCAGTTACATGGCCGGCTACCGGATCGCCGCGTTGCTGGCCACCGCCGGCGCGCTGTTCTTCGCCGAAGGCTTCGGCTCCACCGGTTTCAACTATAAACATTCGGCTTGGGCCGGCACTTACATCCTGTTCGGCGCACTGATGGTCCCAGCGCTGCTGACCTCCTTTTTCATGCGCGAACCACCCGTACCGCTGCGCACGCAGCTGCAGGCCGGGCGCTACAGCTTCGTGCATCAACTGGCTTCGGTATTCGTGCTGATCGTGCTGCTGGTCTCCGTCCCGGCCTTGTTCACCCAGCTCTACAACACCGACTTCGCCAGCGTGCTGTTCCAGGACGAAAGCCTGCTCGACCTGTTGCTCGAAGACCGCGCATTCCTGCGGGCGATCCTCTACATCACCCTGACCGCGCTGTGCCTGTCATCCATGGGCCGCCGCGGCCTGGCACCAGTGCTGACGCCGGTCAACGACTTCATTCTGCGGTACCGCTGGCAAGCGCTGCTGCTGCTCGGGCTGATCGCCACCTACCGGATGTCCGACACGGTCATGGGCGTTATGGCCAACGTGTTCTACATCGACCAGGGTTTCACCAAGGATCAGATTGCCAGCGTCAGCAAAATCTTCGGCCTGATCATGACGCTGGTCGGCGCCGGCATGGGCGGCCTGCTGATCGTGCGATTCGGTATCCTGCCGATCCTGTTCATCGGCGGCATCACGTCGGCCGGCACCAACCTGCTGTTCCTGATGCTCGCCGACATGGGCGCCAACCTGAACATGCTGATCGGCACCATCTCCCTCGACAACTTCAGTTCGGGCCTGGCGACTTCGGCGTTCGTCGCCTACCTGTCGAGCCTCACCAACCTCAAGTTCTCCGCCACCCAGTACGCGCTGCTCAGCTCGATCATGCTGTTGCTGCCACGCCTGATCGGCGGCTACTCAGGGGTCATGGTGGAAAAATACGGCTATCACGATTTCTTCCTCATTACCGCACTGCTAGGCGTTCCAACGCTGGTGTTGATCGCCGTGCACTGGTACCAGGAGAACCGCCGCGCCGGTCCGACGCCGGAGCCGGTGCCGACCCAGGTCGCGGAAGAATCCTAGGCTATTTACGTAAGAAATTTCGCCAAGGGCGCGTCGATTCTCGCCCTTTGCGACCCCGCCGACCGCACGCCTGTACGCCGGAAGATCTCGCCCGTACAATGCTCCGTCATTTCTCGTCATCAGCAACCGACAACGGCCAACCATGCGCACCAGTCAATTTTTGCTCGCCACACAGAAAGAAACGCCTTCCGATGCGGTCGTGATCAGCCATCAGCTGATGCTGCGCGCCGGCATGATCCGCAAACTCGCCTCGGGCCTGTACACCTGGCTGCCGATGGGCTTGCGAGTGATGCGCAAGGTCGAAGCCATCGTTCGTGAAGAAATGAACGCCGCGGGTTCTCTTGAAGTGTTGATGCCGAGCACGCAACCGGCTGAGCTGTGGCAGGAATCCGGACGCTGGGAAGAATACGGCCCGGAATTGCTGCGCTTCAAGGATCGTCACGGCCGCGACTTCTGCGCCGGCCCGACCCACGAAGAAGTGATCACCGACCTGATGCGCAACGAGTTGAGCAGCTACAAACAGCTGCCGATCAACCTGTATCAGATCCAGACCAAATTCCGTGACGAAATCCGCCCACGCTTCGGCTTGATGCGCGGCCGCGAATTCATCATGAAGGACGCCTACTCCTTCCATGCCGATCAGCCTTCGCTGCAGGTCACTTACGACCGCATGTACCAGGCGTACTGCAATGTGTTCACCCGCCTGGGCCTGAAGTTCCGCGCGGTTGAAGCCGATAACGGCTCCATCGGCGGCGCCGGTTCCCACGAGTTCCACGTGCTGGCCGAATCCGGCGAAGACGATATCGTCTTCAGCAACGGCTCCGACTACGCCGCCAACATCGAAAAAGCCGAAGCCGTGCCGCGGGAAACGTCCCGTGCAGCAGCGACCGAAGAGCTGCGTCTGGTCGACACGCCGAACGCCAAGACCATCGCGCAACTGGTCGAAGGCTTCAACCTGCCGATCGAAAAGACCATCAAGACCCTGGTGGTTCACGCGGAAGAGAAAGGCAAGCTGATTGCCCTGATCATCCGTGGCGACCACGAGCTGAACGAAATCAAGGCCGCCAACCAGCCAGGCGTTGCCAGCCCGCTGGTGATGGCGTCCGAAGCCGAACTGCGCGACGCCATTGGCGCCGGCGCCGGCTCCCTCGGCCCGCTGAATCTGCCGCTGCCGATCATCATCGACCGTTCCGTCGAGCTGATGAGCGATTTCGGCATCGGTGCCAACATCGACGACAAGCACTACTTCGGCGTGAACTGGGAACGTGACCTGCCGGTTCCGACCGTGGCCGACCTGCGTAACGTCGTGGCCGGCGATCCAAGCGCGGATGGCAAGGGCACCCTGGAAATCAAGCGCGGCATCGAAGTCGGGCACATCTTCCAGCTGGGCAACAAGTACAGCAAAGCGATGAAGTGCGAAGTGCTGGGCGAGAACGGCAAGCCGGTGACCCTGGAAATGGGCTGCTATGGCATTGGCGTATCCCGCGTGGTGGCCGCGGCCATCGAGCAGAACAACGACGCCAACGGCATTATCTGGAGCGATACCCTGGCACCCTTCCAGGTCGCCCTGGTACCCCTGCGCTACGAAACCGAACAGGTTCGCGAAGCCACCGACAAGCTGTACGCAGAACTGACTGCCGCCGGCTTCGAAGTGCTGCTGGACGACCGCGACAAGAAAACCAGCCCGGGCATCAAGTTCGCGGACATGGAGCTGATCGGCATCCCTCACCGGATCGTGGTCAGTGACCGTGGCCTCGCCGAAGGCAACCTGGAATACAAGAGCCGCACCGAGCCCGAGGCGCAAGCGCTGCCGGTCGCTGACGTGCTGCCTTTCCTCCAGGCCCGTATCCGCCGCTGACACCAGATAGAGAAGTCATGTTCAAGCGAAACACCTTAGGCCTCGGTGGTGCCGCCTTGTGCGGCACCCTGCTGGTCAGCGGCTGTGCCAATCACATGTCGCAACGCAGCGAGCACGAGGAACGTGTCGAGCGCAAATTGCTCGATCACAGCCTGCAGATCGATGTCGGCGAGCCCAAGGTGCTTGAGCTGCCGCAGCGGCGGGTGAAAATCCATGAGCAAAAGACTTTCGAAGTCACCGAATTCGAAGTCACGCGCCACTATGATCGCTACACGCCGTACCAACCCTGGCGGGAGATCTACGAAATTCCGCTGGGCGCGGTGGCGGTGGTGGGCGGTGTCGGCGCGAACGTGCTCAACGTGTTCGCCCTCGGCAATCTTCCGGACAGTGTGACCCGGGACTGGTTCAGCTACGGTTTCGCCGGGCTCAACCCGTTCATGAACGCGCCGTCCAACGGTCGCGCGCAGCAGAACCTGGCCGGCATCGACGAAGTCCAGCTGGACAAGCGCACCGAGCACTCGAGCCTGCCCTGGAGCGAGCGTCCGGTCGAGGTCAAGGCCGGCAAGGAAACCTTCCAGCTCAATACCGACAAAAACGGCATTTTGCGCGTCAACCTGCTGGACAGTCCGTTCGCCGAACATGACATCAACCATCTGAGCCGACTGCTGATCACTGTCGCCGATGCCCGGGACGACGTGCATTCCGACTCGTCCCTGGCGGTCAGCAGTGGTTTGCGTGGCAAACTGCTTGAAGCCCACGGGCTGATTTACGACGACCTCGAAGACGACGAAGTGAGCCAGTGGGTACACCGGGTCAAGCGTCTGTCGGAACTGGGTCTGGAAGAGGAAGCTACGGAGCTGGAGCAGAGCCTTATCGAGCTGACTCGCAACGATCCGGAGTTGCAGGCAGAGTTCCTCAAGTCATTGACCAAGGATGGCGGGCGACTGGTGGCGAATCCGGGACCGAATTAAAGCCTGAAACGCATCGCGGGCAAGCCCGCTCCCACAAGGATTTGAAGCAATCACAAATAATGTGTTCGCAGCGGATACCTGTGGGAGCGGGCTTGCCCGCGATGGCGGCCTGACATTCACCGCGACATCAAAACTCTGCCACTACCGCTCAAACAACTCCATCTGCTCAAACCCACCCCGCAAATCCTCCAGCCTGACCCCTATCCCCAACAACCGCACCGGCTTCCCGCCGCGATTGAACGCCTGGGTCAGCAACAGCTGATAACTCCCCAGATCCCGCCCTGCCCCGGCCTGCTCCAGCGTGGTCTGGGTAAAATCATGGAATTTCACTTTGACGAACGGCTTGCCCGGCCGATAACTGCTGTCGATTCGCGCCATGCGTCCGGCCAGGGTTTCGAGCAGCTCGGGTAATTTATCCAGGCAACTCACAAGATCCGGCAGATCCACGTCATAGGTATTTTCCACACTGATCGACTGGCGGCGACTGTCGTTGTGCACCAGACGGTAATCGATCCCACGGGCCAGGCTCCAGAGCCGCTCGCCAAAGCTGCCGAATTCGCGCACCAGCGCCAACTTGTCCCATTCGCGCAAATGCGAGCAGTCGACGATACCGAGCCGGCCCAGCTTGTCGGCCGTCACCTTGCCCACCCCGTGCAGCTTGCTGACCGGCAAACCGCTGACAAAGTCCTCCACCTGATCCGGCGTAATGACGAACAGGCCATTGGGTTTCTTCCAGTCGCTGGCGATCTTGGCGAGAAACTTGTTCGGCGCCACCCCCGCAGAGACGGTGATGTGCAACTGATTGGACACCCGGCGCCGGATGTCCTGGGCAATGCGCGTGGCGCTCCCACCGAAATGCGCACTGTCCGACACGTCGAGGTACGCCTCATCGAGGGAAAGCGGCTCGATCAAGTCAGTGTAATCGCGAAAGATCGTGTGAATTTCCTTTGACGCTTCTCTATAGGCGTCCATGCGCGGCTTGACGATGGTCAGGTCCGGGCACAGTTTCAAGGCGTGCCCCGAGGACATGGCCGAACGCACGCCATACGCCCGCGCTTCATAATTGCAGGTGGCGATCACGCCCCGCCGATCCGCCGACCCACCCACCGCCAGCGGTTTACCGGCCAGGCGCGGGTCGTCACGCATCTCGATGGCGGCGTAGAAACAGTCACAATCGACGTGAATGATTTTTCGCTGGGTCATATAAAAGCGGTATTCATGGGCAAGAAATGCAGTCAGGTCTTGTCGGATGGGCAGTATCTCACTGACACCTGTATATAGCACCAGTACTCCGAATGTTCTTTTTCACGCGTAGGAAAAGTACCGGGTGAATTTAATTTCTCAATCGAACAGCTCTACCCAATAGAGCCGGAGGCCTTGCCACACCTGCCTCACAGGCCTGCAGAACCTCCCCTTGGAGAGCTAAGCGATTGAACAGGAACAGGTTTTTTCAGGATTAGGCTTGACACCCGCGCCATCCTCTGTAGAATCCGACACACAGACGCGGGATGGAGCAGTCTGGTAGCTCGTCGGGCTCATAACCCGAAGGTCGTCGGTTCAAATCCGGCTCCCGCAACCAAACATCAAAAAAGGCTACTCGAAAGAGTGGCCTTTTTTGTGCGCGTCTGTTTTGTACGAGTGCGGGGTTTACGCATCAGCAGTGCAAAAATCAGAAATCGTTTCCGATTCCGAAACTTAGGTACCCACTGCCGGAGCTTGCAGTTGATTTATACTTATTTGACCAGGTTCAGGATTAACGGTTGACACTCCGCCGTTCGCCTGTAGAATGCCGCCACACAGACGCGGGATGGAGCAGTCTGGTAGCTCGTCGGGCTCATAACCCGAAGGTCGTCGGTTCAAATCCGGCTCCCGCAACCAAACATCAAAAAAGGCTACTCGAAAGAGTGGCCTTTTTTGTGCGCGTCTGTTTTGTACGAGTGCGGGGTTTACGCATCAGCAGTGCAAAAATCAGAAATCGTTTCCGATTCCGAAACTTAGGTACCCACTGCCGGAGCTTGCAGTTGATTTATACTTATTTGACCAGGTTCAGGATTAACGGTTGACACTCCGCCGTTCGCCTGTAGAATGCCGCCACACAGACGCGGGATGGAGCAGTCTGGTAGCTCGTCGGGCTCATAACCCGAAGGTCGTCGGTTCAAATCCGGCTCCCGCAACCAAACATCAAAAAAGGCTACTCGAAAGAGTGGCCTTTTTTGTGTCTGTTGAAAAAGTCCCTTCGCAACAATGACCTGTCATCCTGCGGCGAATGCCCCCCCCTGTAGGAGCGAGCTTGCTCGCGATGGTCGTTAACGACAACGCGCGCTTACTGGTTAAACACGGCGCCCTTGATTCCATCGTCGGAACGCCGCCCGGAGCAAGCTCGCTCCTACAATTTCCTTCGATCCCAGACCAAATCCTCTACGATCGGGGATGTGCCGTCGCCGGATCCCGGTGAGAGACGGGTATATTTGTAACTATTTTTTTCCAAAGGGATTGGTAACTTGACTGGATACCCCCATCCTGTCGCGCACAATCCAAGAGGTGATTGATGCGCACCAATTCGTCTGATCCACAAGACACCGTCACTGCCACACAACCGATCAAGGCCGAACGTCTGCGCTTGCTGGACCTGATCAGCAAATACCGCCAACCCCTGGGGCTGGCCGTCACGCTGCTGTTGTTCGCTATTGCGCTGATCGCCTGTCGTCACCTGCTGAGCGAACTCGATCTGTACGCGCTGCACGACTCGATGCTCGAAGTACCGCAACCGGCGCTGCTCGGCGCACTGGCTGCGACCGTGGTCGGCTTCATCATTTTGCTCGGCTACGAATGGTCGGCCAGTCGGTATGCCGGCGTGACACTGGCGCCGCGCATCCTCGCCCTGGGCGGATTCACCGCATTCGCCATCGGCAATGCAATTGGTCTTTCGATGCTCTCGGGAGGCTCGGTTCGCTACCGTTTGTATGCGCGTCATGGCCTGGGGGCTTCGGAAGTCGCCCACATGACGCTGTTTGCCAGCCTCTCGCTCGGTTGTGCCCTGCCCCCGCTCGCGGCCCTGGCCACACTCAGCAACCTGCCTGCCGCTTCCGTCGCCCTGGGCCTGTCCGAGACATTGCTGGGGGCGGTCGCCGTCGCCGTACTGCTGCTGTTTACCGTGCTGGCGATCGGCATCTACCGTCGTCGCCTGCCGGAACAGCCCTACCCGGATAATCTGCTGGTCAAGGCCGGTCGCCGCACCTTGCGCCTGCCAGGGCGTCGCCTGACGTTCCTGCAATTGCTCATCACCGCCCTGGACGTGGCCGCCGCCGCGACCGTGCTTTATCTGCTGCTGCCAGAAGCGCCGCCCTTTGGCGCCTTCCTGCTGGTGTACCTGCTGGCCCTGGCGGCCGGGGTACTCAGCCACGTGCCCGGCGGTGTCGGGGTGTTCGAGGCCATCTTGCTGGCCGCCTTCGCCGACAAGCTCGGTGCCGCCCCCCTGGCTGCCGCGCTGCTGCTCTATCGCCTCATCTATGTGGTGCTGCCGTTGCTGGTGGCCTGTTTGCTGCTGTTGATCAACGAAGGCCAGCGCGTGTTTCAGACACGCCAGACACTGCGTGCCGCGTCTGGCCTGGCCGCACCGATCCTGGCGGTGCTGGTGTTCCTGTCTGGCGTAGTCCTGCTGTTCTCCGGCGTCACCCCGGAAATCGATACGCGCCTGGAGCACATCGGTTTTCTGATCCCGCATCGACTGGTCGACGCCTCGCACTTCGGCGCCAGCCTGGTCGGCGTGCTGTGCCTGCTGCTGGCCCAAGGCCTGCGTCGGCGTCTGTCGGCGGCATGGATGCTGACCACCATCCTGTTGCTGGTGGGCGCCCTGCTCTCGCTGCTCAAGGGCTTCGACTGGGAAGAAGCCTGTCTGATGACGCTGACCGCGAGCCTGCTGGGGGTTTTCCGCAGCTCGTTCTATCGCCCCAGCCGCCTGACCGAGCTGCCCTTTTCGCCGCTGTATCTGGTGTCCAGCCTGTGCGTGCTCGGGGCGTCGATCTGGCTGCTGCTGTTCGCCTACCAGGACGTTCCCTACAGCCATCAACTCTGGTGGCAGTTCGCCCTCGACGCCGATGCCCCCCGTGGCTTGCGCTCGCTGCTGGGTGCCGCCGTCCTGTTGCTGGTGGTATCCCTCACCTGGCTGCTGCGCACCGCGCGCCCGGTGATCCACCTGCCGACGCCCGAGGAGCTGGAGCGTGCGACCAGGATCCTCATGGCATCCGCCCAACCGGATGGCGGCCTGGCCCTGACCGGTGACAAGGCGTTGCTGTTTCACCCTGACGACCAGGCGTTCCTGATGTACGCCCGCCGTGGTCGCAGCCTGGTGGCCCTGTACGACCCGATCGGCCCGGCCCTGCAACGGGCCGAGATGATCTGGCAGTTCCGCGACCTGTGTGACCTTCACCACGCCCGCCCGGTGTTCTATCAGGTGCGCGCCGAGAACCTGCCTTATTACATGGACATCGGCCTGACGGCGATCAAGCTCGGCGAAGAAGCCCGGGTCGATCTGCAGCGCTTCGACCTCGAGGCCAAGGGCAAAGAGATGAAGGACCTGCGCTACACCTGGAACCGTGGCACCCGCGACGGCCTGTCGCTGGAGATCCATGAGCCGGGGCAAGCACCGATGGATGAGCTCAAGGTGATCTCCGATGCCTGGCTGACCGGCAAAAACGTGCGCGAGAAAGGCTTCTCCCTCGGCCGTTTCAGCGATGACTACCTCAAGCATTTCCGCATCGCGGTGATTCGCTTCGAAGGGCGCCCGGTGGCGTTCGCCAACCTGCTCGAGACCTATGGCCATGACCTGGCCAGCCTCGACCTGATGCGCGCGCACCCGGAGGCCCCCAAGCTGACCATGGAGTTCATGATGGTCGGTCTGATCCAGCATTATAAAAATCATGGATACGCACGCTTCAGCCTGGGCATGGTGCCGCTGTCGGGGTTGCAACCCCGTCGCGGCGCTCCGCTGACCCAGCGCCTGGGCTCGATGGTGTTCCGCCGTGGTGAGCAGCTCTACAACTTCCAAGGCTTGCGCCGCTTCAAAGACAAGTTCCAGCCTGACTGGGAACCCCGTTATATGGCCGTGCCCGCCGGACTCGATCCGCTGGTAGCCCTGGCCGACACTGCTGCCCTGATTGCGGGCGGCTTGACTGGATTGGTGAAACGCTGATGATTCAACGCTCCCTGCGGTACGTACTGGGCACACTGCTAGTGCTGGCCCTGATCCTCGGTGGCGGTTACTGGTACCTCAAACGTCCGGCACCCGAACCGACCCTCGAACAGCTGACACCCGCCGACGGTGCGGCGCTGACGCGAGTCATCCCCGGCAGCACACCACGCGCCCAGGTGCTGGTGGCGGTCAACGCCGAGCAGAAACTCAGCGACAAACAACTGCTGACCCTCAGCCGCAGCGGCTCGGCGCAGATCGTCCAGGTGATCCTGCCCAAAGACTGCCTGCTGCAAAGTCGCGCCCTGCAATCGGGCCTGAGGGCGCTGAACGGCCCGGCGACCCTGGTCAGCGGCATCGGCCCCGGTGCTGTGCTGGCATGGCGCTGGCTGTCCGAGCAGAAGAACGACAAGGCCCAGGCCGTGTCGGTGGACCTGGCCCTGGAAAAACCCGGCTGCACGCACCTGCTGCCGAAAAGCGCCTCTCACGGTCACTGGCTGGTGGCCTGGAACGACAACCCGGACGACACCAGCGCCGGCTTCGTGCGCGACCAACCGAACGCCGAAACCAGCATCAGCGACTACGACATCAACCTGCCGCAAGTGCTGAACAACGAACTGCGCAAACTCCTGGTCGGCGGCGACAAAGCCACGGGCGGGCTGCAGATTCCGGTGGTCGAAGTGCCGGCCGGCCAGGCCCGGGACACCGTCACCCTGTTCCTCTCCGGCGACGGCGGCTGGCGCGACCTGGACCGCGACGTGGCGGGAGAGATGGCCAAGATCGGCTACCCGGTGGTCGGCATCGACACCCTGCGCTACTACTGGCAACACAAGAGCCCTGAGCAAAGCGCCCTGGACCTGGCCGAACTGATGCAGCATTACCGGCAGAAATGGGGCACCAAACGCTTCATCCTCACCGGTTACTCGTTCGGCGCCGACGTCCTGCCAGCCATCTACAACCGCCTGGAGCCCGCGGAGCAACAACGGGTCGACGCCATTATCCTGTTGGCCTTCGCCCGCACTGGCAGCTTCGAAATCGAAGTCGAAGGCTGGCTCGGCAACGCCGGCAAGGAAGCCGCCACCGGCCCGGAAATGGCCAAGTTGCCGGCGGAGAAAGTGGTGTGCATCTATGGCGAAGAGGAAGTCGATGAGAGCGGCTGTACTGACAAGACGGCCGTGGGCGAAGCGATGAAGCTGCCGGGCGGGCATCACTTTGATGAGAACTATCCGGCTTTGGCCCAGCGGTTGGTGGATGTAATCGAGAAGCGTCAGGCGAAGTAAACGGCGGCTCAGGAATGATCTGAGCTTCGCTGACAAAAGAGCCCTCGATACCTCACGGTAGCGGGGGCTTTTTCATTCCTGCAAACACTACATATCCCTGTGGGAGCGGGCTTGCCCGCGATGACGGCAGCAGATCCAACATTGATGTGGCAGACATACCGCTATCGCGGGCAAGCCCGCTCCCACAGGGATCTTCACTGGATTCAGATCAGGTTCCGCCCACAAAAAAGCCCCCGCTGCCTTCACATGGCAACGGGGGCTTTTTTGATGGGGCTTACATTTCTACCTGGGTACCCAACTCAATCACCCGATTCAACGGCAGATTAAAGAACCGCAAATTGCCATTGGCGTTCTGCAACATGAAGGCGAACAGCACCTCGCGCCAGCGGGCCATGCCTACGAGCTTGGAGGCAATGACCGTCTCGCGGCTGAGGAAGTAGGTGGTGCGCATCGGGCTGAAGTCCAGGTCATCGAGATGACACAGTTTCAGCGCCTGCGGCACGTCCGGCTCGTCGACGAAACCAAAGTGCAGGATCACCCGGAAGAAGCCTTCGCCGTGGGATTCGACCTCGAAGCGCCGTGTCGGCGGCACCCGCGGAATGTCTTCGTAGACCACCGTCAGCAGCACCACTTGCTCGTGCAATACCTGGTTATGCAGCAGGTTGTGCAACAGCGCGTGGGGCACGGCATCCGGCCGGGCGGTGAGGAACACGGCGGTGCCCTGGACGCGATGCGGTGGCTGGACGGCGATGCTGCTGATGAAAA
This sequence comes from Pseudomonas silesiensis, assembly GCF_001661075.1. Taxonomy (NCBI): domain Bacteria; kingdom Pseudomonadati; phylum Pseudomonadota; class Gammaproteobacteria; order Pseudomonadales; family Pseudomonadaceae; genus Pseudomonas; species Pseudomonas silesiensis. The sequence continues at coordinate 1,133,343 of NZ_CP014870.1, read as the reverse complement.
TCGGCAGTGGCAATCCGCCCTCGTCGATCCGGTCGACCAGCAATTGCTTGCCGCGCTTCCAGGTCGTCATCAGCACGAACAGCACAATACCGGCGATCACCGGAAATGCCCCGCCCTGAACGATCTTCGGCACGTTGGCGGCGAAGTACAGACCGTCCACCAACAGGAAGCCGAACAACACCGGCACAGCGAGGACCGGCGGCCATTTCCACAGCAACAACATTACCGCCGACACCAGGATCGTGGTCATCAGCATGGTGCCGGTCACGGCCACACCGTAGGCCGAGGCCAGGGCGCCGGAGGATTCGAACCCCAGGACCAACAGGATCACGCCGACCATCAGCGCCCAGTTCACAGCGCCGATGTAGATCTGGCCTTGTTCGGCGCTGGAGGTGTGCTGGATACGCATGCGCGGAATGTAGCCGAGCTGGATCGCTTGGCGGGTCAGGGAGAACGCCCCGGAGATCACTGCCTGGGAAGCGATTACCGTCGCCAGGGTCGACAGGCCGACCAATGGAATCAAGGCCCAGCTCGGCGCCAGCAGGTAGAACGGGTTGCGGGCGGCTTCCGGGTCACCAAGCAGCAGCGCGCCCTGGCCGAAGTAGTTCAGTACCAGCGCCGGCAACACCAGGAGGAACCACGCGCGGGCAATCGGCTTGCGACCGAAGTGGCCCATGTCGGCGTACAGCGCTTCGGCACCGGTCAACGCCAGCACCACCGCGCCGAGGATCGCCACGCCCATGCCCGGATGCACGACGAAAAAACGCACGCCCCACACCGGGTTCAAGGCCTGCAACACTTCCGGGTGTTGCAGGATGCCATAGACCCCCAGCGCCCCCAGCACCACAAACCAGGTGACCATGATCGGCCCGAACAGAATGCCGATGCGCGCGGTGCCGTGACGTTGAATGAGGAACAGCGCCACCAGCACGATCAACGACAGCGGCACCACCCAATGGTCGATACCCTCGAATGCCAGTCCCAGGCCTTCAATGGCCGAGAGTACGGAAATCGCCGGCGTGATCATGCTGTCGCCGTAGAACAACGCCGCACCGATCAGCCCGCAGACCACCAGCAAGGTGCGTAATTTCGCATGCCCCGCCGCTGCCCGACGGGCCAGGGCGGTCAAGGCCATTATCCCGCCTTCGCCCTGGTTATCGGCGCGCAGGACAAACATCATGTACTTGATCGAGACGACCCAGATCAGCGACCAGAAGATCAGCGCCAGAATCCCCAGCACCCCGTCATGGGTGACGGGCACGCCGTAGCCACCGGAAAACACTTCTTTGAGGGTGTACAGCGGGCTCGTGCCGATATCGCCATACACCACCCCGACCGCCGCGACCAGCATGCCGATCGGCTTGGCCGCCGAATGCTCGGCACCCGCCGCCTGACTACTTGCCTGACCCATCCACCACTCCTACACCCAGATCCGGACTTGGAAAAAAACACTATGCTTTGCCGTGCAGCATGCGCTGTTTTACTTGTTGTTACAGACGTTTTGTTGACTGTAAAAAATCGGTAAAGCGTAACGGCGCGAAGCATAGCGCAGCACTCGTCGTATTTCCCCGTATAAAGCTGGTCAAGTGCGCCTCTCATCGCTAGAATTGCGCACTTTTTGACCAGAGGCGCAACATAGCGCCCGTCTGTCGCCTTGCCGTCTTCGGCTGGAGGCGTCACAAATACCGAGGTTAGACATGTCCACCACTCCTGCGCCGGCCAATCCAAAGGTTGGCTTCGTATCCCTGGGTTGCCCCAAAGCACTGGTCGACTCCGAGCGCATCCTTACCCAGTTGCGCATGGAAGGCTATGACGTCGTGTCCACCTACCAGGACGCCGACGTCGTGGTGGTCAACACCTGCGGCTTCATCGATTCGGCCAAGGCTGAATCGCTGGAAGTGATCGGCGAAGCCATCAAGGAAAACGGCAAGGTCATCGTCACCGGCTGCATGGGCGTCGAAGAAGGCAACATTCGTAAAGTGCACCCAAGCGTGCTGGCCGTGACCGGTCCGCAACAGTACGAGCAAGTGGTCAACGCCGTGCACGACGCCGTGCCGCCGCGCCAGGATCACAACCCGCTGATCGACCTGGTGCCGCCGCAAGGCATCAAGCTGACCCCGCGCCACTACGCCTACCTGAAGATTTCCGAAGGCTGCAACCACAGCTGCAGCTTCTGCATCATCCCGTCGATGCGCGGCAAACTGGTCAGCCGTCCGGTCGGTGACGTGCTCGACGAAGCCCAGCGCCTGGTCAAGGCCGGCGTCAAGGAGCTGCTGGTGATCTCGCAAGACACCAGCGCCTACGGCGTCGACGTGAAGTACCGCACCGGGTTCTGGAACGGCGCGCCGGTGAAAACCCGCATGACCGAACTCTGCGAAGCCCTGAGCACCCTCGGTGTCTGGGTGCGCTTGCACTACGTTTACCCGTACCCGCACGTCGACGAGCTGATCCCGCTGATGGCCGCCGGCAAGATCCTGCCGTACCTGGACATCCCGTTCCAGCACGCCAGCCCGAAAGTCCTCAAGGCGATGAAGCGTCCGGCCTTCGAAGACAAGACCCTGGCCCGCATCAAAAACTGGCGCGAAATCTGCCCGGACCTGATCATCCGCTCGACCTTCATCGTCGGCTTCCCTGGCGAAACCGAAGAAGACTTCCAGTACCTGCTGAACTGGCTGACCGAAGCCCAGCTCGACCGTGTCGGCTGCTTCCAGTATTCGCCGGTCGAAGGCGCACCGGCCAACCTGCTGGACGCGGCCATCGTGCCGGACGACGTCAAGCAAGACCGCTGGGACCGCTTCATGGCGCACCAGCAGGCCATCAGCTCGGCGCGCCTGCAAATGCGCGTCGGCCGTGAAATCGAAGTGCTGGTCGATGAAGTCGACGAGCAAGGCGCGGTCGGTCGCTGCTTCTTCGATGCCCCGGAAATCGACGGTAACGTATTTATCGACAACGGCAGCAACCTGAAGCCGGGCGACAAGGTCTGGTGCAAAGTGACCGACGCCGACGAATACGATCTGTGGGCTGAACAGATCTAAAGGTAAAAAATAGCAAAAGCCCCGCTCGCCTGACGAGATGCGGGGCTTTTTTACGTCTATCGTTTTGTGGGAGAAAGGATTCGCACGATCAATTGCCAAAAGGGGCATTCGGCCATGCGCCAACATTCGGTCATCCAGACGCCGAAACAGAGCGACTACGAAGAGCTGACGCAGGTGTGGGAAGCCTCGGTGCGCGCCACCCATGACTTTCTGCCCGACAGTTACATCGAACTGCTGAAGAACCTGGTGCTGACCCGCTACCTCGATGCGGTGATGCTGATCTGCACCAAAGACTCGCGCCAGCGCATCACCGGGTTTGCCGGGGTTGCGGCGGGCAAGATCGAAATGCTCTTCATCGACCCGGCGCACCGCGGCCAGGGGCTGGGCAAGCAGCTGCTGCGGTATGCCTTGGAACACCTGAATGCCGATGAACTGGACGTCAACGAGCAGAACCCGCAAGCCCTGGGGTTCTACTTCAAGCAGGGCTTCGAGGTGATCGGCCGCTCGGAAGTCGATGGCATGGGCCAGCCCTATCCGCTGTTGCATATGCGCTTGCGCCAAACCCAGCAGCGCTCAAAGCATGGCTGACACAACGCAGGCCCTGTAGGAGCGAGGCTTGCCCGCGAAGGAAGCACCGCGGTCGGTCAGATAGACCGAGGTGCTTCCTTCGCGGGCAAGCCTCGCTCCTACAGGACGCCTTCGCCAGCAAGCCAGCTCCTACACTAAAAGCTGTACGGTGCAAATCGAGCCGGGCTTAACCGGCGCCAGGCAGGTACAATGCCCACCCCTTTTTTGTTACGGCCCTGTCATGACTGACCCGATTCGACTCTCCAAACGCCTCATCGAACTCGTCGGCTGTTCCCGTCGGGAGGCTGAGCTGTTCATCGAGGGCGGCTGGGTCACCGTGGACGGTGAAGTCATCGACGAGCCGCAGTTCAAGGTCGACACCCAGAAAGTCGAGCTCGATCCAGAAGCCAAGGCCACTGCGCCAGAACCGGTGACCATCCTGTTCAACGTCCCGGCAGGCATGGATGCGGACACGGCCATGGCGACCATCAGCGCCGAGACCCTGAGCGAAGAACACCGCTTCAGCAAACGTCCGCTCAAGGGCCACTTCCTGCGCCTGACCGCCAGCACCGACCTGCAGGCCAATGCCAGCGGGTTGCTGGTGTTCACCCAGGACTGGAAGATCCTGCGCAAATTGACCGCCGACGCCGCCAAGATCGAGCAAGAGTATGTGGTCGAGGTTGAAGGCGACATGGTGGCTCACGGCCTCAATCGCCTGAACCACGGCCTGACCTACAAGGGCAAGGAACTGCCGCCGGTCAAAGCCAGCTGGCAGAATGAAAACCGCCTGCGTTTTGCGATGAAGAACCCACAACCGGGGGTGATCGCCCTGTTCTGCCAGGCTGTCGGCCTGAAGGTCGTTGCCATCCGCCGGATCCGCATTGGCGGTGTATCCATTGGCAAAGTGCCCTTGGGGCAATGGCGCTACCTGTCCGGCAAAGAGAAGTTCTAAGACTTTTCACGCCGCCACACATTCTGGCGCCGCTGCTTATGCGACGCCCACTGCCGATTATCAGGATTGCACACCATGATTCATAACGACGTACTGCGCAGCGTGCGCTACATGCTCGACATCAGCGACAAGAAAGTCATCGAGATCATCAAGCTCGGCGGCATGGACGTGACCCTGCCAGACTTGCTGACATACCTCGACAAGAAAGAAGAAGACGAAGAAGGCTTCGTCCGCTGCCCGGACGAGGTGATGGCGCATTTCCTCGACGGCCTGGTGATCTTCAAGCGCGGCAAGGACGAAAGCCGTCCGCCGCAGCCGATCGAAACGCCGGTGACCAACAACATCATCCTGAAGAAACTGCGGGTGGCCTTCGAACTGAAGGAAGACGACATGCACGCGATCCTCAAGGCCTCCGAGTTCCCGGTGTCCAAGCCTGAGCTGAGCGCGCTGTTCCGCAAGTTCGGCCACACCAACTACCGCGCGTGCGGCGACCAGTTGCTGCGCAACTTCCTCAAGGGCTTGACCCTGCGCGTGCGCCCGCAATAAGCGCACTCCAAACCATGACCTACAGCGTCTCCCCCATCGGCTTCGTGCGCTCCTGCTTCAAGGAGAAGTTCGCCATCCCGCGCCAGCCGCAACTGGCCCCGGCCGCTCGCGGCGTGCTGGAACTGGTGGCGCCGTTCGATCAGGGGGACGCGGTGCAGGGCCTGGAACAGGTCAGCCATGTCTGGCTGCTGTTCCTGTTCCATCAGGCCCTGGAAGAAAAGCCCCGCCTGAAAGTGCGCCCGCCTCGCCTCGGCGGCAACAAATCCATGGGGGTGTTTGCCACCCGTGCGACCCATCGACCCAATGGCATCGGTCAATCCGTGGTCAAGCTGGACAAGGTTGAAGCCGACCGCCTGTGGATCTCCGGCATCGACCTGCTCGACGGCACGCCGATCCTCGACATCAAACCCTACGTGCCTTACGCCGACATCGTCGACGCAGCGTCCAACAGTATCGCCAGCGCTGCGCCGCAATTGATTCCCGTGCAGTGGATGGATTCGGCGTTGCAACAGGCACAGGGGCACGCTCAGCGCCTTGGTGAGCCCTTGGTGGCGCTGATCGAGCAATGCCTGGCGCAGGATCCGCGTCCGGCGTATCAGACACCTGCACCGGAGCGGGAATATGGGGCGCAGTTCTGGGATGTGGATGTGCGGTGGCATTACCCCGAATCAGGCCTGATCCGCGTCCTCGAAGTCATCCCCGCGATCGTCTAAACACCAGAAACCACTGTGGGAGCGGGCTTGCCCGCGAATGCGGTGTGTCAGTCGACAGTAATGCTGACTAATACACCGCTTTCGCGAGCAAGCCCGCTCCCACAGGGAAAGCAGAGCAGTTGAAATCGTTGCTTATTTCTCGACGAACGCACGCTCGATCAGGTAGTCACCCGGCTCGCGCATCCGCGGCGAGACTTTCAGGCCGAAGCTGTTCAACACTTCGCTGGTCTCGTCGAGCATGCTCGGGCTGCCGCACAACATGGCGCGGTCGTCCTGCGGGTTGATCGGTGGCAGACCGATGTCGCTGAACAGCTTGCCGCTGCGCATCAGGTCGGTCAGGCGACCTTCGTTCTCGAACGGCTCACGGGTCACGGTCGGGTAGTAGATCAGCTTGTCACGCAGGGCGTCGCCGAAGAACTCGTTCTGGGGCAGATGCTCGGTGATGAACTCGCGGTAGGCGACTTCGTTGACGTAACGCACGCCGTGGCACAGGATCACTTTTTCGAAACGCTCGTAGGTTTCCGGGTCCTGGATGACGCTCATGAACGGCGCCAGGCCGGTACCGGTGCTGAGCAGGTACAAATGTTTGCCAGGCTTCAAGTCGTCCAGCACCAGCGTGCCGGTCGGCTTCTTGCTGATGATGATCTCGTCGCCTTCCTTCAGGTGCTGCAGCTGGGAAGTCAGCGGGCCGTCAGGCACTTTGATGCTGAAAAACTCCAGATGCTCTTCCCAGTTCGGGCTGGCAATCGAGTAAGCGCGCATAAGCGGCCGGCCGTTGGGCTGTTGCAGGCCGATCATCACGAACTGACCGTTCTCGAAGCGCAGGCCCGGATCGCGGGTGCACTTGAAGCTGAACAGAGTGTCGTTCCAGTGGTGAACACTGAGGACACGCTCGTGGTTCATGTTGCTCATGTACGTGGGACTCCTGGAGATGTGTCTGCGCGCGCTTGGCGCCTGCTCTGCAAAAAATGAGCGGCTGTGCGCAATTGCATCGCATTCTAATGGCAGCCACAATATCTGTTAACTGGATTATTAAGATAAGGGTTATCGGTTATATCGATATGCGATTTACTCTCCGTCAACTTCAAGTATTCGTCGCCGTCGCCCAGCAGGAAAGCGTATCCCGTGCCGCGGGTCTGCTCAACCTGTCGCAATCGGCGGCGAGCACCTCGATTACCGAGCTCGAGCGCCAGTGCAGCTGCCAGCTGTTCGACCGCGCGGGCAAACGGCTGGCCCTCAACGCCCTCGGCAAACAGCTGTTGCCCCAAGCCGTGGCCCTGCTCGATCAAGCCAAGGAAATCGAAGACCTGCTCAACGGCAAGTCCGGTTTCGGCTCCCTGGCAGTCGGCGCGACCCTCACGATCGGCAATTACCTGGCCACCCTGTTGATCGGCAGCTTCATGCAGCGTCATCCGGAAAGCCAGGTGAAGCTGCATGTGCAGAACACGGCGAACATTGTGCAGCAGGTTGCCCACTATGAAATTGATCTGGGTCTGATCGAAGGCGATTGCAGCCATCCGGACATCGAAGTGCAGAGCTGGGTCGAGGATGAGCTGGTGGTGTTCTGCGCGCCTCAGCATCCACTGGCCACGCGGGGCACGGCGACCATGGATGAGTTGAGCCATGAGGCCTGGATCCTGCGGGAACAAGGCTCGGGTACACGGTTGACGTTTGACCAGGCCATGCGTCACCACCGTAGCGGACTGAATATTCGCCTGGAACTGGAACACACCGAAGCGATCAAGCGCGCGGTGGAATCAGGATTGGGGATAGGCTGCATTTCGCGGCTGGCGCTGCGCGATGCCTTCCGCCGCGGCAGCCTGGTACCGGTGGAAACCCCGGACCTGGACCTGGCGCGGCAGTTCTATTTCATCTGGCACAAACAGAAATACCAGACCTCGGCGATGCGCGAATTCCTCGACCTGTGCCGCGCGTTCACCGCAGGGGTTCAGCGCAGCGACGAGATCGTGCTGCCCACCATCGCTTAAAGCAGGATCACCGCCCACACGAGGGCGATCATGGTCAACGCCACCAACTGCGCGGCGCTGCCCATGTCTTTGGCATTCTTCGACAGCGGGTGCAGCTCGAGGGAAATGCGGTCAATGGCCGCCTCCACTGCCGAATTGAGCAATTCGACAATCAAAGCCAACAGACAGACGGCAATAAGCAGCGCCTGCTCGACGCGGCTGACGTTCAGGAAGAACGAAATCGGAATCAGGATGACATTGAGCAGCACCAGCTGCCGAAAGGCTGCTTCGCCGGTGAAGGCCGCGCGCAGGCCATCGAACGAATAACCGGAGGCGTTGAGGATACGTTTGAGGCCTGTCTGGCCTTTGAAAGGTGACATAGAGTAGGCAACTGATTAAAAGAAGTGGGAAAGCTAGACCAAGACCGGTCAAAAAAGCGTGAACGATCAGGCTTTAGTGGCTCGAAATTGACTCAAGTTGTTGCAAAAGCAAGGCCGCCTGGGTCCGGGTCCGCACATTCAGCTTACGGAAAATCGCCGTGACGTGGGCCTTGATCGTCGCTTCCGACACGCTCAGCTCGTAAGCAATCTGTTTGTTCAGCAAACCTTCACAGACCATGGTCAACACCCGAAACTGCTGCGGCGTCAGGCTGGCCAGCCCCGCGCTGGCAGCCTTGGCTTCATCGGAAACGCTGACGTCTTCGAACGCCTGGGGTGGCCAGAAGACGTCGCCATCGAGTACCGCTCGCACCGCTTTTTGAATGACGCTCAGGTCGCTGGACTTGGGAATGAAACCGCTGGCCCCGAATTCACGGGACTTCACCATGATCGACGCCTCTTCCTGGGCGGAGACCATGACCACCGGAATCTGCGGGTACTGACCACGCAACAGCACCAGCCCGGAAAAACCGTAGGCCCCCGGCATATTCAGGTCCAGCAGCACCAGATCCCAGTCGGCCTTCTCGTCCAGTCGGGTTTCAAGTTCGGCAATGCTCGCCACTTCCACCAGACGGACATCCGGACCGAGGCCCAGGGTCAACGCTTGATGCAGGGCGCTACGAAAAAGAGGATGGTCATCGGCAATCAGGATTTCGTATGTGGCCATTTTTCTAATGATCCTGTTTTTCAAACGAGGTGCAGCCACGGAGCTGCATCAACAGGGCACGTTCAACGCCAATTACGTTGCTGTTCATACAGCTTTTCACGTAAAGAATACGGCGTATCAAACCTGGCCGCGCCCTAATCGGCGCCAAGCATGCCCAGCGAAGCCGGGGTGGTCAAGCGACGTAGCCCGTCCGGCTGCTTGCAGTATGGGCGACGCTCAGCCCGTCACCGGCACCGCGTTCTGCACGAAGGGCATCAGCTCGGCGTGTGCCGGTGTCGCAACGTTCATCTCCAGCTGATGTTTCGCATCGAGGTAATGCTGACTGAACACATCGAAATAAGCGTCCAGCGCTGACGCGGCCTCGACATCGCCCGCCAGATCGAGACACAGCGCCGCCACTTCGGCCGTGCACAGGTGCTCGCTGCGGGTCGAGCGGCGCAGCCGGTACCGGGACAGTTTTTCGGGCAGCAGGCTCAGGATCGGAAGCGCATCGAAATAGGGGCTTTTGCGAAAGATCTTCCGGGCTTCGGTCCAGGTGGCGTCCAGCAGAATGAACAGCGGCCGCCTGGTGCTATCGGCCTCGACACCATGGGTCACACGCTCGGGCTCGACGTACTCGCCCGGAAACACCAGGTAGGGCTGCCATTGCGGATCGGACAAGAGCTGCAACAGTTGCTGATCGACTTCGGTCCGTGACCAGATGAACGCATGGTTGTCCCGCACCACATCGGCGATCAGCCAACCGGTATTACTGGGCTTGAACACTTCCTTGTTGGTCATGATCAGGCACACCCCGGAACGGGTCTCGACCTGTGGACGCCAGGCACACAGGCAGTGGCTCTCGATCACACGGCAGGCACGGCAACGCGGGGCTCGCCAGCCTCGAGCCTGGATCGGCCTGATGCCTTCCTCTTCGCGCTGGTCGCGCAGGCGCGCGACGGCATTCGACGCAAAGGGCTTGAGTGCATGGCTCATTGCAGGCAACACCGGAAGGGACAGGAAATCGACACGAAAAACACTCGGCAAGACAGGAAGTGCCCGCAGTTTATCAGACCGGCCGGCGCAAGCCTGTACCGTCCAGGCCACCTCCCCTATAATTCGCCGCCACTGAACGCACAGTCATGTGGCTGGTCGAACCACCAGTCACTGAACCAGGAGAGTTTCATGCTGCGCCTTATCGTTCCTACCGCCGCCGTTTTGCTGGCGTCGTCCTTCAGCGCCCAGGCTGCTTCCTTGAAAGACATGGAACTGAGCAAAATGCTGCAAAACGTTGCCGCTCAAAGCAGCGTCGGCACTCCACGAGCGATCAACGAAGACATTCTCGATCAGGGCTACACCGTTGAAGGTAAAGAGCTGATCAACCACCTCAGCGTCCAGACCAGCCACGCCAACAAGATGCGCGCCGACCCGAAAGCGGTGTATTTCCAGCTTGGCTCCACCGTCTGCAATAACCCGGGCTTTCGCAAGCTGATGGCCAAGGGCGCAGTCATGCGTTACGAGTTCACCGAGGTCAAGACCAACCGTCCGGTCGCGAGCGAGCGCTTCCAGGAATCGGATTGCCCGAAAGCCGCACCCGCCAAGAAAAAGTAATCACTGGGAATTGGCGCGCCGCTGCTCATCCTCGGCGCGCAGTTCTGCCAACAGCGCCTGCAGATAGCAAGAGCGTCGCTCGGCAGCCTCAAGACGTCGGCAACACTCCTCCTCGAGACTCAAATGATGATTCTCGGCCGATGACTTCAGCAATCGATACAGTTGAGTATCGATTTCGATCTCCAGAATGACTCTGGTCATTGCTTCGGCTCCCTGCGCCTCGCCCTGCGTGAGCGATAAAATCCTTCACCCGCTTGTGTCGCGCGTCCAGCCATTGACGCAAAGTTGTCATGTCGCCTGTCTTTTAGTAAATCAGAGTGATGCACAATCAGCTTTGCGTTCAGACGAGCGGTGAAACCACCTTGCAAATCGTCAATAAGCGGTTGCCAGGAAAGACATTGCGGCGCAATGATCAATTCAGCGCAAATCCTCGCAAGGGTCTAGATTCATAGTGTTCACGTAGAGTTTTCCGGGCAGAAAAGGGGCTGCCCACCATGCGTCTTGTTGTGAGAACGTTTCTTTCATCCAAGGGAAAAAACAGAGCCTGTATGGATGACTCGATTGCCACTCGAGTCCGGTGGATCGCCCAGGCACGGGCCTGGGCAGACAGCGACGCATGAGGCGTCGCGGCGCCGACAACTGCCTTGTCGGGGCCAAGGGTTCTGTGCAGAAGGAGAAGCTGAATGCCTTACCAACCGAATGACCTCCTGAGCCGTCATTTTGAAGAAAGCGGCCACGACCTCACCAAGAAGGTCGAAGAACAACTCAACCTGGTTTCACCCAACAGCCCGAACATCCCCATCTACCGCGACATGATCCTGACCGTGCTACGCATGGCCCAGGAAGATCACAACCGCTGGAACGCCAAGATCACCCTGCAAGCCCTGCGCGAACTCGAACACGCCTTCCGGGTGCTGGAGCAGTTCAAGGGGCGACGTAAAGTCACCGTTTTCGGTTCGGCCCGAACGCCGATAGAACATCCGCTGTATGGCTTGGCGCGAGAGCTCGGCTCGGCGCTGGCGCGCTCGGACCTGATGGTCATCACCGGCGCCGGTGGCGGCATCATGGCAGCGGCTCACGAAGGTGCCGGCCTGGACCATAGCCTGGGGTTCAACATCACCCTGCCCTTCGAGCAGCATGCCAATCCCACCGTCAATGGCACGACCAATCTGCTGCCGTTCCACTTCTTCTTCACCCGCAAACTGTTCTTCGTCAAGGAAGCCGATGCGCTGGTCCTGTGCCCCGGCGGTTTCGGCACGCTGGATGAAGCGCTGGAAGTATTGACCCTGATCCAGACCGGCAAGAGCCCGCTGGTACCGGTGGTGCTGTTGGATGCACCAGGCGGCAAATTCTGGCAAGGGGCGCTGGACTTCATTCACCAGCAACTGGAGGAGAATCGCTACATCCTGCCCACCGACATGAAGCTGGTGAGCCTGGTCTATAACGCCGAAGACGCAGTGGAGCAGATCAATCAGTTCTACAGCAACTTCCACTCAAGCCGCTGGCTCAAACATCAGTTTGTGATCCGCATGAATCACAAGCTCAGCGACGATGCGCTGGAACACATGCAAGGCGCGTTCGCCGACCTGTGCCTGAGCGATCATTTCCACCAGCATGCCTATAACGGTGAGGAGCACGACGAGCCGCAGTTCAGCCACTTGGCGCGACTGGCCTTCACGTTCAATGCCCGTGACCATGGACGCCTGCGGGAACTGGTGGACTACATCAACCTGCCGGAAAACTGGGCACATGTAAAATCCCAGGCGCAACGCACGCGAGAGCCGCTGAAGGTTACCTGAGGCAAAAAAAAAACGGCCCGCTATCGAAATAGCGAGCCGTTCATTCAATCGTCCATCCCTCGGCCGCTGAACAAGCGGCTGATCATCTCCATGGAATATCCCCGATAACCCAGGAATCGGCCTTGTTTGGCGCGCTCCCTTGCGTCTATCGGTAAATGCCCGAAGAACTTGCGCCGCCATGTATCTTCCAGTTGCCCCTGCCAGTCGATACCGCTCTCGCGTAGCGCGAGTTCGATGTCAGGACGCTGCAGTCCGCGCTGGCTCAACTCTTCGCGAATACGCAAAGGGCCATAACCGGAACGGGCTCGGTAGGAAACGAAACTTTCGAGGTAACGGGATTCGGACAACAGGCCCTCTTCCGTCAAGCGGTCGAGCGCGGAGTCGATCATTTCAGGAGGAGCGCCGCGCTGACGCAGTTTACGCGTCAGCTCGACTCGACCATGCTCGCGTCGCGCGAGCAGGTCCATTGCGGTTCGCCGCACTGCGACGAGTGTATCGAGTACGGCGGTCATCGGATCAATCAGATATCAGCGTCGGCCAGGTCATCAGCAGTCTCTTTGACCGGCGATGCCTTGACGTCCGGCGCCGGGGTCAGCAGCTTGTCGCGCAGCTGCTTCTCGAGGGTCGCGGCGATGTCCGGGTTTTCTGCCAGGTACTTGGCCGAGTTGGCTTTACCCTGACCGATCTTGGTGCCGTTGTAGGCATACCAGGCACCGGACTTCTCGACGAAACCGTGCAGTACACCCAGGTCGATCATCTCGCCGTTGAGGTAGATGCCCTTGCCATAAAGAATCTGGAACTCGGCCTGACGGAACGGCGAAGCCACCTTGTTCTTCACGACCTTGACGCGGGTCTCGCTACCAACGACTTCATCGCCTTCTTTCACCGCGCCAGTGCGACGGATGTCCAGACGAACCGAAGCGTAGAACTTCAGCGCGTTACCACCGGTGGTGGTTTCCGGGCTGCCGAACATCACACCGATTTTCATGCGGATCTGGTTGATGAAGATAACCAGGCAGTTGGCGTTCTTGATGTTACCGGTGATCTTGCGCAGGGCCTGGGACATCAGGCGGGCTTGCAGGCCCACGTGCATGTCACCCATTTCGCCTTCGATTTCAGCCTTTGGCACCAGCGCCGCCACGGAGTCGACGATGATCACGTCAACCGCGTTGGAACGCACCAGCATGTCGGTGATTTCCAGGGCCTGTTCGCCGGTGTCCGGCTGGGACACCAGCAGGTCGTCGACGTTGACGCCCAGCTTGCCGGCATATTCAGGGTCCAGGGCATGCTCGGCGTCGACGAATGCGCAGGTCGCGCCGGCTTTTTGAGCCTGGGCGATCACCGACAGTGTCAGGGTGGTTTTACCCGAGGATTCAGGACCGTAGATTTCAACGATACGGCCTTTTGGCAGGCCGCCAATGCCGAGCGCGATGTCCAGACCCAGAGAGCCAGTGGAGATAGCCGGGATCGCCTGACGGTCCTGATCGCCCATACGCATTACGGCACCCTTGCCGAATTGACGTTCGATCTGACCCAGGGCCGCAGCCAAGGCTTTCTTCTTGTTGTCGTCCATTAAAGTCCTCACGTAATCAATAAGGCCTGACGGCCAACACCTGTATAAGTAGACAGTATTATTCCACAGCGCTCGAGGATCGCCTACCCCTGATTTGAGATTTCTCCAGCAGCATGGCGCAGTAGCCCCTCTAGCGCGGCCTTCACCGTTTGTCGGCGAACCTCGTCGCGGTTGCCGGGGAAGTGTTGCACCTCGCTGAATACCCGCTCGCCGACGCCCCAGGCCAGCCACACCGTGCCAACCGGCTTGCTGGGCGACCCGCCATCGGGCCCGGCGACGCCACTGACCGCCACGGCAAAATACGCGCGGCTTTTTTCCTGCGCGCCCCGCACCATCGCCTCGACCACCTCGCGGCTGACCGCACCTACCGTCGCAAATAATTGAGCAGGAACATTCAACTGCTCGATTTTCTGGCGGTTGGAGTAAGTGACATAACCGGCCTCGAACCACGCCGAGCTGCCGGGAATGCGGGTAATCGCCTCGCAGATCCCGCCACCGGTACAGGACTCGGCGGCAGTGACGTGGGCATTGAGAACCTGCAAGCGCCTGCCAAGTTCAGCGGCCAGTTGGGTGATTTCTTTCACGGTCCTCTCCTGAAGGGGCTGAATGGGACTACCGTACACGAGCGGATAGCGCATGCAAGGCTCGGAAACGATCAAAATGTGTGTGGCCTGACCTGTTCCCGCAGGCCGTAGAGCCGGGACTCTGCCTGCCCCTCTCGCCAGCCATCAAGGGCTTTCATGCCTGCGTCGGGTGGACCGCCCATGTTAACCTTGCGCCCATCGCGGAAAAGCCGGGCCGACGCCCCTCCTTTGCCCTACACCTTTCAACGAATTTGCCTGATTATCCGATGAATAAAGCCCTCTCCGATCTGTCCTCCCACACGCCGATGATGCAGCAGTACTGGCGCTTGAAAAACCAGCACCCCGACCAGCTGATGTTCTACCGCATGGGCGACTTCTACGAGATCTTCTACGAAGACGCGAAGAAGGCCGCCAAGTTGCTGGACATTACCCTGACCGCCCGTGGGCAGTCCGCCGGCCAGGCGATTCCGATGTGCGGGATTCCTTACCACGCCGCCGAAGGTTACCTGGCGAAACTGGTGAAGCTCGGCGAGTCGGTGGTGATCTGCGAGCAGGTCGGCGACCCGGCCACCAGTAAAGGCCCGGTGGATCGTCAGGTGGTGCGGATCATCACCCCGGGCACGGTGAGTGACGAGGCGCTGCTGGATGAGCGTCGGGATAACCTGATCGCCGCGGTGCTGGGTGACGAGCGCCTGTTCGGCCTGGCCGTGCTGGATATCACCAGCGGCAACTTCACGGTGCTGGAAATCAAGGGCTGGGAAAACCTGCTCGCCGAACTGGAGCGGGTCAATCCGGTGGAACTGATGATCCCGGATGACTGGCCAAAAGATCTGCCTGCGGAAAAACGCCGTGGGGTTCGTCGTCGTGCGCCGTGGGATTTCGAGCGTGACTCGGCACTGAAAAGTCTCTGCCAACAATTTTCCACCCAGGACCTGAAAGGTTTCGGCTGCGAGAACCTGACCCTGGCCATCGGCGCTGCCGGCTGCCTGCTCAGCTACGCCAAGGAAACCCAGCGCACCGCCCTGCCCCACTTGCGCAGCCTGCGGCATGAACGCCTGGACGACACCGTCGTGCTGGACGGCGCGAGCCGGCGCAACCTGGAACTGGACACCAACCTGGCCGGCGGGCGTGATAACACCTTGCAATCGGTGGTCGATCGCTGCCAGACCGCCATGGGCAGCCGATTGCTGACCCGCTGGCTGAACCGCCCCCTGCGCGATCTGAGCGTATTGCTGGCGCGTCAGACGTCGATCACCTGCCTGCTCGACGGCTACCGCTTCGAGAAACTGCAACCGCAGCTCAAGGAAATCGGGGACATCGAGCGGATCCTGGCGCGGATCGGTCTGCGCAATGCCCGTCCTCGCGACCTGGCTCGCCTGCGCGACGCACTCGGTGCACTGCCAGCACTGCAAATGGCGATGAGCGAACTTGAAGCGCCACACATCATTCAACTGGCCGGGACCACCAGCACCTATCCGGAACTGGCGGCCCTGCTGGCAAAAGCCATCGTCGACAACCCGCCCGCGGTCATTCGAGACGGCGGCGTGTTGAAAACCGGCTACGACAGCGAACTCGACGACCTGCAATCGCTCAGCGAAAACGCCGGGCAGTTCCTGATCGATCTCGAAGCGCGCGAGAAGGCCCGCACCGGCCTGTCGCACCTGAAGGTCGGCTATAACCGCATTCATGGCTACTTCATCGAGCTGCCGAGCAAGCAGGCCGAATCGGCGCCCGCCGATTACATCCGGCGCCAGACGCTCAAAGGTGCCGAGCGCTTCATTACGCCGGAACTGAAGGCGTTCGAAGACAAGGCACTGTCGGCCAAGAGCCGCGCCCTGGCCCGCGAGAAAATGCTCTACGAAGCGCTGCTCGAAGACCTGATCGCCCAGTTGCCGCCCCTGCAGGACACCGCCGCAGCCCTGGCCGAACTGGACGTGCTGAGCAACCTGGCCGAGCGCGCACTGAACCTGGACCTGAACTGCCCGCGTTTCGTCGACGAGCCCTGCATGCGCATCAGCCAGGGTCGTCACCCGGTGGTCGAGCAGGTGCTGACCACGCCGTTCGTGGCCAACGACCTGAACCTCGACGACAATACGCGCATGCTGGTGATCACCGGTCCGAACATGGGCGGTAAATCCACCTACATGCGTCAGACCGCGTTGATCGTGCTGCTGGCGCACATTGGCAGTTTCGTGCCGGCGGCCAGCTGCGAACTGTCCCTGGTGGACCGGATCTTTACCCGGATCGGTTCCAGCGATGACCTGGCGGGCGGGCGCTCGACCTTCATGGTCGAAATGAGCGAAACCGCCAACATTCTGCACAACGCCACCGAACGCAGCCTGGTGCTGATGGACGAAGTCGGTCGCGGCACCAGCACCTTCGACGGCCTGTCCCTGGCCTGGGCCGCCGCCGAACGCCTGGCGCACCTGCGGGCCTATACGCTGTTCGCTACCCACTATTTCGAGCTGACAGTGCTGCCGGAAGCCCAGCCGCTCGTGGCCAACGTGCACCTCAATGCCACCGAACACAACGAACGCATTGTGTTCCTGCACCACGTGCTGCCTGGACCTGCCAGCCAGAGCCACGGCTTGGCTGTTGCGCAGCTGGCCGGCGTCCCGAGCGAAGTGATCGTGCGTGCTCGTGAACATCTGAGCCGACTGGAATCCACAGCGCTGCCTCATGAAGTGCCGAAGCCAGCGAAAGGCAAACAGGCTGCGCCGCAGCAGAGCGACATGTTCGCCAGCCTGCCACATCCGGTGCTGGATGAGCTGGCCAAACTTGATCTGGACGACATGACCCCGCGTCGTGCGCTCGAAATGCTCTATACACTAAAGACACGGGTCTAACGCACTTGCCTGCAAGCTGTTAGAATCTCGCGCGGTTTGGGATGCTGCTGGCTAATAGCCTGGCCAGCAGACTATCGCTCCCGAACCTGGCGACCCCAACGTGAAGGGGCTCCGCTGCCGCCGCCTGAGGAGAAATCTAGAAATGACCTTCGTCGTCACCGACAACTGCATCAAGTGCAAGTACACCGACTGCGTAGAAGTCTGTCCGGTGGACTGCTTTTACGAAGGCCCGAACTTCCTGGTGATTCACCCGGATGAGTGCATCGACTGCGCACTGTGCGAACCTGAATGCCCTGCCGTGGCTATCTTCTCTGAAGATGAAGTCCCGGAAGACATGCAGCAGTTCATTCAGCTGAACGTTGAGCTGGCCGAAATCTGGCCCAACATCACCGAGAAGAAAGAATCGCTGCCCGATGCCGAAGAGTGGGATGGCGTCAAAGGCAAGATCAAAGACCTCGAACGCTGATTGCTCCCGCGTTCACGAAAAGGCCCCTTGCGGGCCTTTTTGCTTTTCTGAAGATCTTTTGGCTTTTCTGCAGACAAAAAAAAGGGGCGGTTTGACCCGCCCACATTTTTCCTTAGTCCCTGTGTTCCTTTTCATCGTCCTGATGAATCGCGTCCTGCGATGTCCTTTCCCCTCATCCTTGAAGGGCGTGTCTGTCCGTGGACACAAGTTGAATACTAGAGTGTTCCCGCCCCGGAGCAAGCGGCCGCAAAAGCCCTGGAACAGCTGTCATATGCTGGTAACTTAATAAAATAAGCACGTAAATCAGCGAGATAAGTCGGGGGCAAGACAAACATGGAACACTGCCACGTTGTAAAAATAACGAACACTTACATGAGGGTAAGCAAAGACTTACAGCACGAGACTACAAAGCTGATGTGATGTCGCAGCCCGATCAAAACCCTTTGCCGCATTAACAAAAAACCCCGAACCAGTCGGGGTTTTTGCGCAGCGTGCCTGGCAACTACTTATTGAAACAGTGACTCGCTCGACAGGCCGTTCTTCTCGAGAATCTCTCGAAGACGCTTCAGGCCTTCTACCTGAATCTGTCTGACCCGTTCCCGGGTCAGGCCAATTTCCAGGCCTACATCTTCAAGCGTGCTGCTCTCGTGCCCGCGCAGGCCGAAGCGGCGGATGACCACCTCGCGTTGCTTGTCGGTCAGTTCAGAGAGCCATTGATCGATGCTCTGGGACAGGTCGTCGTCCTGCAACAGTTCGCATGGATCGGTTGGGCGGTCGTCGGTAAGGGTGTCCAGCAGGGTTTTGTCCGAGTCCGGACCCAACGAGACGTCGACCGAAGATACGCGCTCGTTGAGGCCGAGCATGCGCTTGACCTCTGCCACCGGTTTTTCCAGCAGGTTGGCGATTTCTTCGGGTGAGGGTTCATGATCGAGTTTTTGCGTCAGTTCCCGTGCAGCCCGCAGGTAGACGTTAAGCTCCTTGACCACATGGATCGGCAACCGGATGGTCCGGGTCTGATTCATGATGGCGCGCTCGATGGTCTGACGAATCCACCAGGTCGCGTAGGTCGAAAAGCGGAAGCCACGTTCAGGGTCGAACTTCTCCACCGCCCGAATCAGTCCGAGGTTGCCCTCTTCGATCAAGTCCAGCAGCGACAGGCCACGATTGACGTAACGCCGGGCGATTTTCACCACCAGCCTCAGGTTGCTTTCAATCATGCGTTTGCGCCCGGCAGGATCTCCACTTTGCGACAAGCGCGCAAAATGAACTTCTTCTTCGGGGGATAACAGAGGGGAAAAACCAATCTCATTGAGGTACAGCTGCGTGGCATCGAGTGCACGCGTGTAATCAATGTATTTGTGTTGCTTTAACGAGGCGGAGTGTTTGGATTTGGCACGAACGGAAGGTGGAGCAGCCCCTTCATCATTCGACATCGTATCCGTGTCGATGCCGGTCTCCATAAGGAGAACCTCATCGTCGATGTCAAACTCCGGCACTTCTTTACTGAGAGCCATTGTTATAGTCCTTTGGTGAGTTCGACCCCAGGCTCAAGCGGCGCCTCTATCCTTGGCAACGCTGGAGCCTGTCCCCTCTACGCGACGGAACAGGCTGGCTAACGATCAACGACGCGGCAGGAATTGCAGCGGATCTACTGGTTTACCCTGTCGGCGAATCTCAAAGTGCAGTTTCACCCGGTCTGTACCCGTGGACCCCATTTCGGCAATTGTCTGTCCGACCTTGACCTGCTGCCCCTCCTGAACCAACAGCCTGCGGTTATGTCCGTAGGCACTGACGTAGGTGTCGCTGTGTTTGATGATGACTAATTCGCCGTAGCCCCTTAAGCCACTCCCGGCGTATACCACCGTCCCATCAGACGCAGCTAAAACAGGCTGTCCCAAATCCCCGGCGATATCAATTCCTTTATTCAAACTGCCGTTTGAAGAGAATTTACCAATGAGAATGCCATTAGATGGCCACCCCCAGCCGGTCGGGGCGGGACCCGCCGCAGGCATCGGAACGGCTGCAGGTTTGTTGGCGACGGACGGTACAACCACCGCCGTGCTGCTGGTCGCACCGTTGGCGGGGCGACGGAAGACGGTGGTTCTACTCGACGACGAAGGCGTTGAACTGGCCGAACCGACCACGGTTGTCGGCGTTGAACCGGTGCGACCGTCAAAGCGAATCGTCTGACCTGGATGGATCGTGTAGGGCGCAGGAATGTTGTTGCGTGCAGCCAGTGCCTTGTAGTCCCAGCCGTAGCGAAAGGCGATGGAAAACAGGGTGTCCTTGGGGCGGACGACATACTGACCCGTCGTCACTGCCGGACGCTGCGCGACAGATTTGTTGCGCTCGATGACGCGCACGTCGCTCGACTTGTTGCTGGAGCAACCAACCAGCAAGGTGCTCAAGACGAGGCCAGTCACCAGGCGCTGAAAGCTCGTTATACCCATTCGCTGCGCAATGACTGTAAGACTCACCCGCCGCTCCCTTTGTGGTGGCTGAAAATGTGGATTGCCGTATTCCGGCAGAAAGTCGCAAGTATAACGGGCCGTGCAGGCTTTACCTTTAATGAAGCGAGGCACACGTTTGCTACCTGTCGATGCGCCCCGTTTAATTGATCGATGCCGCTGTAAGACAGGGACATTCGAAGAGAATTCAGCGCGTCGAAACAAATGCTCAGGCCAGTGGCCCGTTGAGCAATGGCACGAAGCGCACCGACCCGAGAACGCGCCTGGAAAACCCCTGTTCTTCCCGAATGATCAGCATCAATTGTTGAACCTCACCGGAGCCCACCGGAATCACCAATCGTCCCCCCGGCGCCAACTGATCGAGCAACGCCTGAGGCACTTCGGTCGCCACTGCGGTGACGATGATGCCGTTGTACGGCGCCAGCGCCGGCCAGCCCTCCCAGCCATCGCCCCAACGAAACACCACGTTGCGCAAGTTAAGCTCGACCAGGCGTTCCTTGGCCCGGTCCTGCAGCACCTTGATGCGCTCGACCGAAAACACCCGCTCGACCAGTTGCGACAGGATCGCAGTCTGATAACCCGAGCCCGTGCCAATTTCCATGACCTTGTCCAGAGGCCCGGCCTCCAGCAACAGCTCGCTCATGCGCGCGACCATGTAAGGCTGGGAGATGGTCTGGTTGTTCCCGATCGGCAACGCCGTGTCTTCATAGGCACGGTGGGCCAGCGCCTCGTCGACGAACAGGTGACGCGGCGTACGGCGAATCACCTCCAGCACCTTGGCGTTGGAGATGCCTTCCTCATACAAACGCTGGATCAGGCGCTCGCGGGTTCGTTGCGAGGTCATCCCGATGCCGCGATGCAGCATGGGATCTTGTTCACGAGCCATTAGCGCAGCCCCTCCAGCCAGCCATCAATACTTCTGAAGGCGTCATTGAAGGTGCGATCCAGTTGCAGCGGGGTGATTGAAACGTAGCCCTGCATCACCGCATGGAAATCGGTGCCCGGACCGCCATCTTCGGCGTCCCCCGCCGCAGCGATCCAGTAACCGGATTTGCCGCGTGGATCGACCACTTTCAACGGTGCCGCAGCGCGGGCGCGATGGCCGAGACGAGTCAGTTGTATTCCGCGGATGTGGTCCAGCGGCAAATTGGGAATGTTCACGTTCAGCACCGTGCGCGGTGGCAGATCGAGGTCCGCGTGAGCCTCCACCAGTTTGCGCGCAAAATAAGCGGCTGTGGAAAGGTTCTCTACTTGCCGTGAGACAAACGAAAAGGCGAACGAAGGACGCTCCAGGAAACGTCCTTCGAGGGCGGCGGCCACGGTCCCGGAATACAGCACATCGTCCCCCAGGTTGGCGCCCAGGTTGATCCCGGACACCACCATGTCCGGTTCTTGCTCCAGCAGACCGTTGAGCCCCAGGTGAACGCAATCGGTGGGCGTGCCATTAAGGCTGATAAAGCCGTTGGCCAGGATTTGCGGGTGCAATGGACGGTCGAGCGTCAGCGAACTGCTGGCGCCGCTTTTGTCCTGGTCGGGGGCGATAACCACGCATTCGGTGTAATCCGCCAGCGCAGCATAAAGCGCGGCGAGACCGGGTGCGGTTACCCCATCGTCGTTAGAAATCAGAATACGCATGGGCTGTCCGTCTGCCCCACCGGCACCAGATCGACGAATTCGCGCACCAATACGGTGGCGAAGCATCCGGCCGGCAGGACGAATTCCAGTTGCAGAATGTCAGGCTCGGGATAATGCCACGTCAACCCACTAATGGGCAGCCGCAGGATGCGACGTTCGTGGCTCATTCCGGCGTTAATCAACCAATCGCGTAGATCCGCCTCGCGTGCGGCGATTGCCTGTTCCATTTCATGGACAGCGCCCGAGGCCGGCGAGTCACCTTCGCCCCACTGCGGACCGGTCGGGTGCAGGTCGAGAATCGCCAGACGCGGGTCGCTGCACTCGGCAACGCCGGCGGGAAAGAAACTGCGGCTATCGGTGAAGGCCAGCAAATCGCCTACCTGGGCACGCTGCCAGGTGCCATCGGCGACACGCGCCGCCAACACTTGGTTAAACAGAAAACTACGGGCCGTTGAAAGCAGGCGCGAACGCACGTTGCGCTGCTCCGGCAAAGCCTTGCGCGCGGCCCAGGCACGGGCATCGACCACGTTGCCGCCGTCAAAGCCGAAGCGCTGGGCGCCGAAATAATTGGGAACACCTTGCGTGGCGATCCGCTGCAGACGCTCTTCGATCGCCGCCTTGTCGCCAGCGAACCGAGTCAGGCGCAAAGTGAAGCCGTTGGCCGAATGGGCACCGCGCTGCAGTTTGCGTTTGTGTCGGCCGGTCTTGAGGATTTTCAAGGTATCGTTTTCGGCAGGCGACAAATCCGGATCAGCCTTGCCTGGCAGCTGGATGCTGAACCACTGACGCGTCAACGCCTGACGGTCCTTGAGGCCGGCGTAGCTGACGGTGCGCAAGGGCACACCCGCGGCCTTGGCGATCCGCCGCGCTGCTTCTTCGGTATTGAGCCCGCGCTTCTCCACCCAGATCCACAGGTGCTCGCCATCGCCACTGAGAGGGATATCGAGCACTTCATCGACCTGGAAATCTTCCGCCGTCGCCTTCAGTACGGCGCTGCCGAGGGCTTCACCATAAGCACGCGGACCGAGCAATTGCAGGTCGTTCATGCGCGCAGCAACAAGGCAACGGAATGCACGGCAATACCTTCTTCGCGACCGACAAAGCCAAGCTTTTCGGTGGTGGTGGCTTTCACGTTCACTTGATCCAACTCAACTTGAAGATCCGCGGCAATCAGCGCGCGCATCGATTCGATATGCGGGGCCATTTTTGGCGCCTGGGCGACGATGGTGTTATCGACGTTGCCGACCTTCCAGCCCTTGGCGTGGATCAATCCGACGACGTGACGCAACAGCACGCGGCTGTCGGCGCCCTTGAATGTCGGGTCGGTGTCCGGAAAATGCTTGCCGATGTCGCCCAGCGCGGCCGCGCCAAGCAAGGCATCGCTCAAGGCGTGCAGCAGGACGTCACCATCGGAATGAGCGAGCAGCCCGAAGCCGTGTGCGATCCGCACGCCGCCCAGAGTAATGAAATCGCCTTCAGCGAAACGGTGCACATCATAGCCGTGGCCAATACGCATAAAAAAACGCCCCGATTTTTGTCAGGGCGTGATTCTACCTGCATTAGACGCTTAGGGCGCGTGCGTGATGTTGCAGATGATCGTCGATGAAGCTGGCGATGAAGAAATAGCTGTGGTCGTAGCCGGGTTGCAGGCGCAACGTCAGCGGATGACCCGCCAGCCTGGCGGCCTGTTGCAGGGCTTCAGGCTTGAGCTGGGTGGCGAGGAAATCGTCGCGATCGCCTTGATCGACCAGCAGCGGCAATTTCTCATCAGCCTCGGCGATCAATGCACAGGCATCCCATTCACGCCATTTCGAACGGTCTTCCCCCAGGTAACGGGAGAAGGCCTTTTGCCCCCAAGGACAATCCATCGGGTTGTTGATCGGCGAGAACGCCGACACCGACTGATAGCGCCCCGGATTGCGCAAGGCGCAAACCAGCGCGCCGTGGCCCCCCATGGAGTGACCGCTGATGCCACGCTTGTCCGATGCAGGGAAATGGGCTTCGACCAATGCGGGCAATTCCTGCACGACATAGTCATGCATCCGATAGTGCCGCGACCAAGGCTCCTGGGTGGCATTCAGATAAAAACCGGCACCGAGACCGAAGTCCCAGGCGCCCTCCGGATCACCCGGCACATCGGGGCCGCGAGGACTGGTGTCCGGTGCCACGATGATCAGCCCCAGCTCGGCGGCCATGCGCATGGCGCCGGCCTTTTGCATGAAGTTTTCGTCGGTGCAGGTCAGGCCGGACAGCCAGTACAGCACCGGCAGTTTGCCGCCCTGCTCCGCTTGCGGCGGCAGGTACACGGCAAACACCATGTCGCAGCCGAGCACATCGGAGCGGTGCCGATAGCGTTTGTGCCAGCCGCCGAAGCTTTTCTGGCAGGAAATGTTTTCCAGGCTCATGGGCGACCTCAGAAATGGATGACGGAACGGATGCTCTTGCCTTCATGCATCAGGTCGAACGCCTTGTTGATATCTTCCAGGCCCATGGTGTGGGTGATGAACGTATCCAGCGGGATCTCGCCGGTCTCGGCCATTTCGACGTAGCTCGGCAACTCGGTACGGCCGCGCACGCCGCCGAACGCCGAACCGCGCCAGACGCGACCGGTGACCAGCTGGAATGGACGGGTGGAGATTTCCTGACCGGCACCGGCCACGCCGATGATCACCGATTCGCCCCAACCCTTGTGGCAGCACTCGAGGGCCGCGCGCATCAATTGCACATTGCCGATGCACTCGAAGGAGAAGTCGACGCCGCCATCGGTCATGTCGACGATGACTTCCTGGATCGGACGATCGAAGTCTTTCGGGTTCACACAATCGGTTGCACCCAGCTGTTTGGCGATCTCGAATTTGGCCGGGTTGATGTCGATCGCGATGATCCGTGCAGCCTTGGCTTTTACCGCGCCGATGACCGCCGACAGACCGATGCCGCCGAGGCCGAAAATGGCGACGGTGTCACCTGGTTTTACCTTGGCCGTGTTGAGAACTGCGCCGATGCCGGTGGTGACACCGCAGCCCAGCAGGCAGACTTTTTCCAGTGGCGCTTCTTTAGGAATTTTGGCGACGGAGATTTCCGGCAACACGGTGTATTCGGAAAATGTCGAAGTACCCATGTAGTGGAAAATTGGCTGGCCTTTGTAGGAAAAGCGCGAGGTGCCATCCGGCATCAGGCCTTTGCCTTGGGTGGCGCGAATGGCCTGGCACAGGTTGGTCTTGCCCGACAGGCAGAATTTGCACTGGCGGCATTCCGGGGTGTACAGCGGGATCACGTGATCACCCACCGCCACGGAGGTCACGCCCTCGCCGATGGCTTCCACCACCGCGCCACCTTCGTGGCCGAGGATCGACGGGAAGATGCCTTCCGGGTCGGCGCCGGACAGCGTGTACGCATCGGTATGGCAGACACCGGAAGCAACCACCCGCAGCAACACTTCACCGGCCTTGGGCATGGCGACATCGACTTCGACGATCTCGAGGGGTTTCTTGGCCTCGAAGGCTACGGCAGCTCGCGACTTGATCATGTGCATTCTCCAGTGAATAAAAACGAGACAAGGAGTGTAATACAGCGCTCTACGGTGAATAATCCGGACAAAAGCAAAACATTATTGCCATACAGGGATAATCCTTGATGTCGGAAAATCGCTGGGAAGGGATCGACGAATTCGTCGCAGTCGCCGAGTGCAGTCAGTTCACGGCTGCTGCGGAACGTCTTGGGGTTTCTTCCTCTCACATCAGTCGACAAATCGTACGCCTCGAAGAACGCCTTCAGACGCGGCTGCTTTATCGCAGTACCCGCCGGGTCACCCTGACCGAGGCCGGGCAAACCTTCCTGCAGCATTGCCAACGTTTGCAGGATGGTCGCGAAGAAGCACTGCGAGCGGTCGGTGATCTGACCAGTGAGCCTAAAGGGATGCTGCGCATGACCTGCGCCGTGGCGTACGGCGAACGCTTCATCGTGCCGCTGGTCACGCGCTTCATGGGGCTTTACCCGCAACTGCGTATCGACATCGAACTGAGCAACCGCCAACTCGACCTGGTGCACGAGGGCCTGGACCTGGCGATCCGTCTGGGTCGCTTGCAGGACTCCCGGCTGGTGGCGGCACGGCTGGCACCACGGCGAATGTACTTGTGCGCATCACCGTCCTACGTGGAACGGTATGGTCGCCCACACAGTTTGTCGGAACTGAGTCGCCACAATTGCCTCATCGGCAGTTCGGACATTTGGCAACTGGAACAGAACGGGCGGGAATTTTCCCAGCGGGTACAGGGAAACTGGCGTTGCAACAGTGGGCAAGCGGTACTGGATGCGGCGTTACAGGGTGTCGGGTTGTGCCAGTTGCCGGATTACTACGTGCTGGAGCATTTGAAAAGCGGTGCGTTGATTTCGTTGCTGGAAGCGCATCAGCCGCCGAACACGGCGGTATGGGCGCTTTATCCGCAGCAGCGGCATCTGTCGCCGAAGGTGCGCAAGTTGGTGGATTATTTGAAGGGAGGGTTGGCTGAGCGGCCGGAGTATCGGAGTTAGAAGATCCGGCGCAGTGTCAGCAAGATGTTGGTTGCCTGGAGCATCGCTATCGCGAGCTTGCTCGCGATTGGGGCAACACAGTACCAAAGTCAATCAGTGACGATTAGCCCAGCGCTGTCTCAACCATTCAAGGTCTTCGGGCCGAGTGACTTTCAGGTTATCGGACCGCCCTTCAATCAGCCGCGGCGCCAGACCTGCCCACTCCATCGCCGAAGCCTCATCGGTGATGACCGCATCCGCCACCAGACTGTCGGCCAACGCCCGATGCAACGCCCCCAGGCGAAACATCTGCGGTGTATACGCTTGCCAGATCACACTGCGATCCACGGTTTCCACTACACGACCGAGCTTGTCGACCCGTTTGAGGGTATCGCGCGCCGGCACCGCCAGCAGCCCACCAACCGGATCGTCAGCCAGTTCAGCCAGCAACTTGTCCAGATCATCACGGCTCAGATTGGGCCGCGCTGCATCGTGCACCAACACCCAATCCTCATCGTCAGCGCCCTGGGCATGCAAATGCAGCAACGCATTGAGTACCGAGCCGGAACGCTCGGCGCCCCCTTCAACTCGCTGAATACGCGAATCGCCAGCACACGCCAGATTCGGCCAATAAGGGTCATCAATAGCAAGACTGACCACCAGGCCTTTCAAGCCAGGATGGTCAAGGAAACAGCCGAGGCTGTGTTCGAGAATAGTGCGCCCGCCCAGTTGCAAATATTGCTTGGGACGGTCCGCGGCCATACGGGCACCGACGCCCGCGGCAGGAATCACGGCCCAGAAGGCCGGTAACGAGAGGTTCATTGCGCCAGCTGGTAAAGGGTTTCACCGTCCTTGACCATGCCCAACTCATGGCGAGCCCGCTCTTCAACGGTCTCCATGCCCTTTTTCAACTCGCTGACTTCAGCGTCCATCACCCGATTGCGCTCAAGCAGGCCCTCGTTCTCGGCATGTTGATCAGCGATCTGCTGAGTCAGCTCGGCCACTTGCGCCAGGCTGCCGTTACCCACCCACAGGCGGTATTGCAGGCCAGCCAGCAGCAGGAGCAAGACGAGGAACAACCAATTGGGACTGCGCATCGAATATCGGGTATCCAGTGAAAAAAGACAGCCATGCCAAAAACTTTGAAGCTGCTGATAGCACGAAGCCTGGAAGACCCAGGCTTGTGCTGATAAGGCATCAGATTAGTGGCAAATCCATCGCTGTTGCGACTTTTTAGACACAATCCGTTGTCTTTTTACTATTTAGCAATCAGCCGCGGAATTCGCTGCGACCGTTGTACTTGGCTTTGCCATTCAACTGCTCTTCGATACGCAGCAGTTGGTTGTACTTGGAAACGCGATCGGAACGGCACAGGGAACCGGTCTTGATCTGGCCAGCCGAAGTACCCACTGCCAGGTCGGCAATGGTCGAATCTTCGGTTTCGCCGGAGCGGTGCGAGATCACGGCAGTGTAGCCCGCAGCCTTGGCCATCTGGATGGCCTCCAGAGTTTCGGTCAGGGTGCCGATCTGGTTGAACTTGATCAGGATCGAGTTGGCGATCTTTTTATCGATGCCTTCTTTCAGGATCTTGGTGTTGGTCACGAACAGGTCGTCGCCCACCAGCTGAACTTTCTCGCCGATCTTGTCCGTGAGGATTTTCCAGCCAGCCCAGTCGGACTCGTCCAGGCCGTCTTCGATCGAGATGATCGGGTAGCGCTCGGTCAGGCCTTTGAGGTAGTCGGCGAAACCTTCAGCGGTGAATACCTGGCCTTCGCCGGACAGGTTGTATTTACCGTCTTCGTAGAATTCGCTCGCCGCGCAGTCCAGGGCCAGGGTCACGTCGGTGCCCAGCTTGTAACCGGCGTTGGCCACGGCTTCGGAGATCACTTTCAAAGCGTCTTCGTTGGAGGCCAGGTTTGGTGCGAAACCACCTTCGTCACCAACAGCAGTGCTCAGGCCACGGGCCTTCAGAACAGCTTTCAGGTGATGGAAAATCTCGGTGCCCATGCGCAGACCTTCCGAGAAAGACTTGGCGCCAACCGGCTGAACCATGAATTCCTGGATGTCGACGTTGTTATCGGCGTGCTCGCCACCGTTGATGATGTTCATCATCGGAACCGGCATCGAGTAGACACCCGGAGTGCCGTTCAGGTTGGCGATGTGAGCGTACAGCGGCAGATCCTGATCCTGTGCGGCGGCCTTGGCGGCTGCCAGGGAAACGGCGAGGATCGCGTTGGCGCCCAGGGAACCTTTGTTTTCGGTGCCGTCGAGCTTGATCATCGCGTGATCCAGCGCCTTTTGGTCGCTTGGATCTGCACCTTTCAACAGGTCGCGGATCGGACCGTTGATGTTGGCGACGGCTTTGAGCACGCCCTTGCCCAGGTAACGGCTCTTGTCGCCATCACGCAGCTCGAGCGCTTCACGCGAGCCAGTGGAAGCACCGGACGGCGCGCAAGCGCTACCGATGATGCCGTTATCGAGAAGCACGTCCGCTTCGACGGTGGGGTTGCCACGGGAGTCGAGAACTTCACGACCTTTGATGTCGACGATTTTTGCCATTGTTGTAAACACTCCAAAGTTGACGAAAACGACGCAGCTGAAGGAAATCTTGTATCGCCGGCAAGTGATGTGCAGCGGGCAGGCTTGCGGACGATAAGGCCCAGGCCCGAGGGCCTGAGCATTAATTCGTGCGGTACTTTACCGGAGAAATGAGGATTACGCGGTTTCTACCGTCGGAAAACTCTTCACCAGTTCGTCCAAAGCTTTGAGCTGGGCCAGGAATGGCTCCAGCTTGTCCAGACGCAAGGCGCAAGGGCCGTCGCATTTGGCGTTGTCCGGGTCCGGGTGGGCTTCGAGGAACAAGCCGGCCAGCGACTGGCTGATCCCGGCTTTCGCCAGATCGAGCACCTGGGCGCGGCGACCACCGGCAGAATCGGAGCGAGCACCCGGCATCTGCAACGCGTGGGTCACGTCGAAGAACACCGGGTATTCGAACTGCTTCATGATGCCGAAGCCGAGCATGTCGACGACCAGGTTGTTGTAGCCGAAGCTCGATCCGCGTTCGCAGAGGATCAACTGATCGTTACCCGCTTCCACGCATTTGCTCAGGATGTGTTTCATTTCCTGAGGCGCGAGGAACTGGGCTTTCTTGATATTGATCACCGCGCCGGTCTTGGCCATCGCGACCACCAGGTCGGTCTGGCGCGACAGGAAGGCCGGCAGCTGGATGATATCGCAGACTTCAGCGACGACCGCGGCCTGGTCAGGCTCGTGGACGTCGGTGATGATCGGCACGCCGAACGCTTGCTTGATGTCCTGGAAAATACGCATGCCCTCTTCCAGGCCGGGGCCACGGTAAGAGGTCACGGAGGAACGGTTGGCCTTGTCGAAGCTGGCCTTGAACACGTAAGGGATACCGAGCTTTTCGGTGACCTTCACGTACTCTTCGCAGACCTGCATCGCCATGTCACGGCTTTCCAGCACGTTCATGCCACCGAACAGCACCATTGGCTTGTCGTTGCCAATCTCGATATCGCCTACGCGGATGATCTTCTGCGCCATTGGAATTACGCCTTCTTCTGGTGTTGGACCAAAGCTGCTTTAACGAAACCGCTGAACAACGGGTGACCGTCGCGTGGTGTCGAGGTGAACTCAGGGTGGAACTGGCAAGCGACGAACCACGGATGATCCGGGGCTTCGACCACTTCGACCAGCGCGCCATCACCGGAACGACCGGAGATCTTCAGACCGGCTTCGATCAGTTGCGGCAGCAGGTTGTTGTTCACTTCATAGCGATGACGGTGACGCTCGACGATCACGTCCTTGGCGTAGCAGTCGTGCACCAGGGAGCCGGCTTCGAGCAGGCAATCCTGTGCGCCCAGGCGCATGGTGCCGCCCAGGTCGGACGCTTCGGTACGGGTTTCGACAGCGCCGGTGGCATCTTCCCACTCGGTGATCAGGCCCACGACCGGGTGACCGCTGGCACGATCGAACTCGGTGGAGTTGGCGTCTTTCCAGCCCAGCACGTTACGTGCGAACTCGATGACGGCCACTTGCATGCCCAGGCAGATACCCAGGTACGGCACCTTGTTTTCGCGAGCGAATTGAACGGCAGTGATCTTGCCTTCCACGCCGCGCAGACCGAAGCCGCCCGGTACGAGGATCGCGTCGACACCTTCCAGCAGCGCAGTGCCCTGGTTTTCGATGTCTTCGGAATCGATGTAGCGCAGGTTGACCTTGGTGCGGTTGCTGATGCCGGCGTGACTCATCGCTTCGATCAGCGACTTGTAGGCGTCCAACAGCTCCATGTACTTGCCGACCATGGCGATGGTGACTTCGTGCTCGGGGTTGAGCTTGGCGTCGACCACGGCTTCCCACTCGGACAGATCGGCGCCGCCACATTGCAGGCCGAAACGCTCGACGACGAAATCATCCAGGCCCTGGGCGTGCAGGATGCCCGGGATCTTGTAGATGGTGTCGGCATCTTCCAAGGCGATCACCGCACGTTCTTCAACGTTGGTGAACTGCGCGATCTTGCGGCGCGAGGACAGGTCGATCGGGTGATCGGAACGGCACACCAGCACGTCCGGTTGCAGGCCGATGGAACGCAGTTCCTTGACCGAGTGCTGGGTCGGCTTGGTTTTGGTTTCGCCAGCGGTGGCGATGTACGGCACCAGCGTCAGGTGCATCAGCATCGCGCGCTTGGCGCCGACTTCGAAACGCAATTGACGGATCGCTTCGAGGAACGGTTGCGATTCGATGTCACCCACGGTGCCACCGATCTCGACCATGGCCACGTCGGCATCGCCAGCGCCCTTGATGATCCGGCGCTTGATTTCGTCGGTGATGTGCGGGATCACCTGGATGGTGGCGCCCAGGTAATCACCACGGCGCTCTTTGCGCAGGACGTGCTCGTAGACACGGCCGGTGGTGAAGTTGTTGTTCTGGGTCATGGTCGTGCGGATGAACCGCTCGTAGTGGCCCAGGTCCAGGTCAGTCTCGGCGCCGTCGTGGGTGACGAACACTTCACCGTGCTGGAACGGGCTCATGGTGCCCGGGTCAACGTTGATGTACGGGTCCAGCTTCAGCATGGTGACCTTAAGTCCCCGCGCCTCCAGGATGGCCGCCAATGAAGCCGATGCGATGCCTTTCCCCAATGAAGAAACAACACCGCCCGTGACGAATATGTAGCGCGTCATGAAAAACCCTAGAAGTCTGCGTTAAAGCGGTCCGAGCCGCCGGGGAAAGCGAAGGAAGGCCGAAGCCCCCGATCACCTGCATCAATCACAGTGCAACCTTCGAAAAAACCGCCGCGTTGGTACAGACCGGAAGGTGGAACACCGGTACGTTGCTCGCTACACATTTTTTGGAATCGCCCAGCAAAGACTGCTTGGTAATCGGCAACTCCTGCAATTCAGGCGAATCCACAGAAGTTGTATCAAGAAGGGAGCGTAGTCTACCGGAAAGCCCCTTTCAGCTCAAACCTTGATCGCAGGTGGTGGCTGCCAATGTAAATGCCAGCCGTCCCTGGCGCTGCCGTTCAGGCCCCGCAGGTTCGCCACCGCCAGCAATTGCTCGCCCTGGTACAGCAGCGGCAATCTGCCACGGGCGAAGTTCGGGACGCCGCGTTCGTTGAGCAAACGCTTCAAGTCACGGTGACCGCGATCAGGCAGATGCATGATTTCTCCCCCTTCACGATAGCGGATCTGCAGCGGCCCATCGGGAGTTTGGCCAGTGAGCCTGAGTTCCCCGTTGCCCGGCAACGCCAGCGGAAGCGAGGGGTCGGGCCAGGTTCCGGCGGCGGGCGGAGTGCCAAGCCAGTGTCCCGACAGCCACCAGATGCGGCCTCCGGCCCGATGGAGTTCGCCGTCCGCCAAGCGCCAGACCGGACGAGCATCTCCGGTCGCATCACGCAAATCGTCCCAACCCGACCAGTGGTCGCTGTCCGGCAGACGCGTCAGCGCCGCGAGCCAGTGACGCACTGCATTTCGCTGGCGAGCGGCAGAGAGTGCTGCCAGCGGCGCCAGCTCCAGGGACGGCAAGCCCAGCCAATCGAATTCACTGACCGCGCTCGCACTGGCAAGATCGATTTGCGCCAGCTCATCGAGCAATGCCTGCGCCTCACTCAGATGCGCGGCGCTGCGGGCCATGGTCGCCACCGCTTGCGGCCAGCGCTCGGTCAATACCGGGACCACCTGATGGCGCAGGTAATTGCGCGAGTATTGCCGGTCCTGGTTCGAGGGATCTTCAATCCAGCTCAGCCGATGTTCGGCGGCGTAGGCCTCCAATTCTGCCCGCGAGACACCCAGCAATGGACGAAGCAGATGACCTTTGCCCAGCGAACGCTGAAGTGGCATCCCCGCCAGCCCCCTCACCCCTGCGCCACGCAACAGCCGAAACAACAGGGTTTCCGCCTGATCGTCACGGTGCTGGGCGGTCAGCAGCACTTCATTGGCCTGAGTGACCTCGACGAACACCCCATATCGCGCATCCCGGGCGGCACGCTCAAGGCTGGCGCCGGGCTGAACCTGGACGCGAACCACCTCTAGCGGCACACCTAGCGCATCACAGACGGACTGGCAATGAGCCGGCCACGCATCGGCCGCAGCCTGAAGGCCGTGGTGGACGTGGATGGCGCTTAGCACGGGCAGGGATTCGGTTTTTGCGAGCAGGGCGAGCAGGTGCAGCAGGACGGTGGAGTCGAGGCCGCCAGAGAAGGCGATGCGCCAGGTGGTGGCGTTGCGCCAAGGTGCGAGATTCAGCATGAGTCTGGTGTGCAGATCAATATTGGACTGACTCATATCCATCACCTTGCACAAATCAAATGTGGGAGCGAGCTTGCTCGCGATAGCGGCTTAACGTTCAACCTATTCGTTGACTGTTATACCGTCATCGCGAGCAAGCTCGCTCCCACAGTGTTTTGCATCGTTGGCAGAAGCGGCGCCCAGTTACAGACCGTAACTCATCAGACGCTCATAACGGCGGGCCAGCAGCGCTTCGTTATCGAATTTCTTCAGCATCGACAGTTGCGAGCTCAGCTCGGCACGGATCGAGGCTGCCGCCTTGACCGGATCACGGTGGGCGCCGCCCAACGGCTCGCCGATCACTTTATCCACGATGCCCAGGCCCTTGAGGCGCTCGGCGGTGATGCCCATGGCTTCAGCGGCATCCGGGGCTTTTTCTGCGGTTTTCCACAGAATCGAAGCGCAACCTTCCGGCGAAATAACCGCGTAGGTCGAGTACTGCAGCATGTTCAACTGATCGCACACGCCGATCGCCAACGCACCGCCGGAACCGCCCTCGCCGATCACGGTGGCGATGATCGGGGTTTTCAGGCGCGCCATGACACGCAGGTTCCAGGCGATCGCTTCGCTCTGGTTGCGCTCTTCGGCGTCGATACCCGGGTAAGCGCCCGGGGTGTCGATGAAGGTCAGGATCGGCATTTTGAAGCGTTCGGCCATTTCCATCAGGCGGCACGCCTTGCGGTAGCCTTCCGGACGCGGCATGCCGAAGTTGCGGCGAACTTTCTCGCGCACTTCCCGGCCTTTCTGGTGCCCGATGATCATCACCGGCTGGTCGTCCAGACGGGCAATGCCGCCCACGATCGCAGCGTCGTCGGAGAAGTGACGGTCGCCGTGCAGCTCGTCGAACTCGGTGAAGATGTGTTCGATGTAGTCCAGGGTATAGGGACGTTTCGGGTGACGCGCCAGACGTGCGATCTGCCAGCTGGTCAGCTTGCCGAAGATGTCTTCGGTCAGCGTGCTGCTTTTGTCCTGCAGGCGGGAGATCTCATCGCCGATATTCAGCGAATTGTCATTACCGACCAAGCGCAACTCTTCGATCTTGGCTTGCAGGTCGGCGATCGGCTGTTCGAAATCTAGAAAATTCGGGTTCATAGGCGTCCGTCTTGGGTCGACATCCAAGAGAGCTTGGGCCGGCCGGTTGTCTATTCGCGCCCTACCTTAAGGGAGAGGCGCGTTCAGGTCGAGATTAAAAATTCAGGTCGAGATCAGGCCCTAACTATAGGGCCTGACCGTCAACGGTATTGGAGGAAGACGTTGTCTCGCCCGAACTGGTCACGCAGGGCTTGAATCAAGGCATCCGCCGGGTCGATTCGCCAGGTCTCGCCGAACTGCAGCAAGGCCTTCGCATCGGGACTCGTATATTCCATGGTGATCGGGCACGCACCACGGTGACGCTTGAACAGCTCGCCCAGCCA
This sequence comes from Pseudomonas silesiensis, assembly GCF_001661075.1. Taxonomy (NCBI): domain Bacteria; kingdom Pseudomonadati; phylum Pseudomonadota; class Gammaproteobacteria; order Pseudomonadales; family Pseudomonadaceae; genus Pseudomonas; species Pseudomonas silesiensis. The sequence goes on along the minus strand of NZ_CP014870.1, from coordinate 1,098,771 downwards.
ACGCAGCTGATCGCCCTTGAGGTCCTTGGTCTGCAGTTTCAGGCGCAGGCTTTCGGCCAGGTTGGTGCGGGCATCTTCCATGCTCATCACCCGCTTGACCCGCAGGCGCAGGCCACCGGAGAAGTCGTCGTTGCTGACTTCGCCTTCGACCACCACCATCGCGTCGGTCTGCAGCAGCGATTGCGCGGAGTGGAATGCGTCGGCGAACAGCGAAGCTTCGATCCGGCCAGAGCGGTCGTCCAGGGTAATGAACCCCATCTTGTCGCCCTTTTTGTTCTTCATCACGCGAAGGGCGATGATCATGCCCGCGACCGTCTGGGTATCCCGGGCCGGTTTCAGGTCGATGATGCGCTGACGGGCGAAACGGCGGATCTCGCCTTCGTATTCGTCGATCGGGTGACCGGTCAGGTACAGGCCGAGGGTATCTTTCTCCCCTTTGAGGCGTTCCTTGAGGGTCAGCTCCTTGGCCTTGCGGTGATTGGCATAGACATCGGCATCTGCCTCGACGAACAGCCCGCCAAACAGGTCGACATGACCGCTATCGTGGGTGCGCGCGGTTTGTTCGGCCGCTTTGATCGCCCCTTCCATGGCGTTCAGCAAGACCGCCCGGTTGCGGTCGATATTGGCCTGATAGGCTTTCTGCTCGTCATGGAAGTAAGGCCCCAGACGATCCAGCGCACCGCTGCGGATCAAACCGTCCAGGGTGCGCTTGTTGATACGTTTGAGATCGACACGGGCGCAGAAATCGAACAGATCCTTGAACGGACCTTCCTGACGCGCCTCGGTGATGGCTTCCACCGGACCTTCGCCCACACCTTTGATCGCGCCGAGGCCGTAAATAATTCGGCCTTCGTCATTCACCGTGAACTTGAACTCCGAAGTATTCACATCCGGCGCGTCGAGGCGCAGCTTCATGGTGCGAATTTCTTCGATCAAGGTCACGACCTTGTCGGTGTTGTGCATATCCGCCGACAGTACCGCGGCCATGAACGGCGCCGGGTAGTGCGTCTTCAGCCACGCGGTCTGGTACGACACCAGGCCATAGGCGGCGGAGTGGGATTTGTTGAAGCCGTAACCGGCGAATTTTTCCACCAGGTCGAAAATGTTACCGGCCAGGTCCGCCTCGATATTGTTGGTCTTGCAACCTTCAATGAAGCCGCCGCGCTGCTTGGCCATTTCTTCGGGTTTTTTCTTACCCATGGCCCGGCGCAGCATATCCGCACCGCCGAGGGTGTAACCGGCCATGACCTGGGCAATCTGCATCACCTGTTCCTGATACAGGATGATGCCGTAAGTCGGCGCCAGCACCGGCTTCAGGCCTTCGTACTGGTAATCCGAGTGCGGGTACGCGAGTTCGGCGCGACCGTGCTTACGGTTGATGAAGTCGTCCACCATGCCCGATTGCAGCGGCCCCGGACGGAACAGGGCCACCAGTGCGATCAAGTCTTCCAGGCAGTCGGGCTTGAGCTTTTTGATCAGCTCCTTCATGCCGCGGGACTCGAGCTGGAACACCGCGGTGGTTTCGGCCTTTTGCAGCAGCTGGTAGGTCGGCTTGTCATCCAGCGGGATGAACGCGATGTCCAGCGGCGGCTCATCGACCTTGGCGCGGTCGCGGTTGATGGTTTTCAGCGCCCAGTCGATGACCGTCAGGGTTCGCAGACCGAGGAAGTCGAACTTCACCAGGCCCGCGGCTTCAACGTCGTCCTTGTCGAACTGGGTCACCAGACCGTCACCGGCCTCATCGCAATAAATCGGCGAAAAGTCAGTCAGCTTGGTCGGCGCGATCACCACACCACCGGCGTGCTTGCCGACGTTACGCACAACGCCTTCGAGCTTGCGCGCCATTTCCCAGATTTCCGCGGCTTCTTCATCGACCTTGATGAAGTCCCGCAGGATTTCTTCCTGTTCGTAGGCCTTTTCCAGGGTCATGCCGACTTCGAACGGAATCATCTTCGACAGGCGATCCGCCAGGCCGTAGGACTTGCCCTGCACCCGCGCAACGTCACGGACCACGGCCTTGGCCGCCATGGAACCGAAGGTGATGATCTGGCTGACCGCGTTGCGCCCGTATTTCTCGGCCACGTAGTCGATCACGCGGTCACGGCCATCCATGCAGAAGTCGACGTCGAAGTCGGGCATCGATACCCGTTCCGGGTTAAGGAAACGTTCGAACAGCAGGTCATATTCCAGCGGATCGAGGTCGGTGATCTTCTGCACATAGGCCACCAGCGACCCGGCACCCGACCCCCGACCCGGACCCACCGGTACGCCGTTGCTCTTGGCCCACTGGATGAAGTCCATCACGATCAGGAAGTAACCGGGGAAGCCCATCTGGATGATGATATCCAGCTCGAAATTCAACCGGTCGACATAGACCTGACGCTTGGCTTCGTAGTCTTCGGTGGTGTCCTTGGGCAGCAGAACGCTGAGGCGATCTTCCAGGCCATCGAAGGAAACCTTGCGGAAGTACTCGTCGATGGTCATGCCATCGGGAATCGGGAAGTTGGGCAGGAAGTGCTTGCCCAGTTTCACTTCGATGTTGCAGCGCTTGGCGATCTCAACGGTGTTGGCCAGCGCCTCGGGAATGTCGCTGAACAGCTCGGCCATTTCCTCGGCGCTTTTGAGGTATTGCTGATCGCTGTAATTCTTGGAACGTCGCGGATCGTCGAGGGCGCGGCCTTCACCGATGCAGACACGGGTTTCGTGGGCGGCGAAGTCTTCCTGCTTGATGAAGCGCACGTCGTTGGTCGCCACCAGCGGCGCACCGATTTTCTCGGCCAGGGCCACGGCGCCGTGCAGTTGCTCTTCATCGTTGGGACGGTTGGTGCGCTGGATTTCCAGGTAGAAACGATCCGGGAACACCGCCATCCATTCGCGCGCCAGGTTTTCCGCCTCAGCCGGGTTGCCGCTGAGCATTGCCAGGCCGATCTCGCCTTCTTTCGCCGCCGACAGCATGATCAAGCCTTCGCTGGCTTCGGCCACCCACTCGCGCTCGATGATGACCGAGCCATTGCGCTGGCCGTCGATGAAGCCGCGGGAGATCAGTTCGGTCAGGTTGCGATAACCCACGGCATTCATCGCCAGCAGGCTGATCCGGCTCAGGGCGTTATCCGGATCCTTGTTCGACAGCCACAGGTCGGCGCCGCAGATCGGCTTGATCCCCGCGCCCATGGCCGCCTTATAGAACTTGACCAGGGAACACATGTTGTTCTGGTCGGTGACCGCTACGGCAGGCATGTTCATGCCGACCAGGGTCTTGACCAGCGGCTTGATCCGCACCAGACCGTCGACCAGGGAATATTCAGTGTGCAGGCGTAGGTGAACGAATGAAGCCGGCATAGTGATCCTGTCTGTAAACGTAAAGACAACAAGGCCCGGATTGTACCGGGCCTTGGAAAAAACATCAGCCTTGCGACTAACTCACGATCAGGTGTGCCCGCGCCTCGTAAGCCAGGCGAACCGGGGCGAACGAGCGCCGGTGGATGGGCGTCGGACCCAGGCGGGCCAGGGCTTCCAGATGAACGGGGGTCGGATAGCCTTTATGGCCGCCGATGCCATACCCCGGGTAAACCAATTCGAAAGCAGCCATTTCACGGTCGCGACTGACCTTGGCCAGGATCGATGCCGCGGCGATGGCCGGTACCAGGCCGTCACCCTGAATCACCGCTTCGGCGCGCATCGACAGTTTCGGGCAACGGTTGCCGTCGATCATCGCCAGCCTTGGCGTGATGTGCAGGCCCTCGACGGCGCGCTGCATGGCCAGCATGGTAGCGTGAAGGATGTTCAACTGGTCGATTTCTTCGACTTCGGCGCGGGCGATGCACCAGCTCAGGGCTTTTTCGCAGATTTCGTCATAAAGCTTTTCGCGGCGGGCCTCGGTCAGTTTCTTCGAGTCGTTCAGCCCCAGAATCGGTCGGCTCGGATCGAGGATCACCGCAGCAGTCACCACGGCGCCACAGAGCGGGCCGCGACCGACTTCGTCGACGCCGGCAACCAATTCTTCGACTTCAGCGACCAAGTTGAAATCCAGCCCCATTTGCATGCTTGTTTTTTTCATTGTACGTGACCGATCAGGTTCAGCACTGCATCCGCAGCCTGGTTGGAGGCATCCAGACGAAGGGTCCGGTGAATTTCATCGAAACCGCGGGTCTGCTCTTCGCCACCCTCGATCAGCGGCGACAGGGTCTGGGCCAGCGCTTCGACCGTCGCATCGTCCTGCAACAGCTCGGGCACCAGCAGGCGCTGGGCCAGCAGGTTCGGCAAGGACACGTACGGGCTTTTCACCATCCGCTTGAGAATCCAGAACGTCAGCGGTGCCAGGCGATAGGCAACCACCATCGGCCGCTTGTACAGCAAGGCTTCAAGGGTCGCCGTTCCGGAGGCAATCAGCACGGCGTCGCAGGCCGCCAGGGCCAGATGGGATTTGCCGTCGAGCAAGGTCAATGGCAGATCGCGACCGACCAGCAATTCCTCGAGCTGCTTGCGCCGCTCGGGGCTGGCGCAAGGCATGACAAAGCGCAGACCAGGGCGTAGGGCGCGCAGGCGCTGGGCGGTATCGAGGAACAACGCACCGAGACGCCCCACTTCGCCACCGCGACTGCCGGGCATCAGTGCGACCAGCGGTCCGTCCGGCAGGCCGAGTTCGGCACGTGCGGCGGCGCGATCCGCTTCGAGCGGGATCGCATCGGCCAGGGAGTGCCCGACGAACCGTACCGGTACGCCCTTCTCTTCGTAGAATTTCGCCTCGAACGGGAACAGCGTCAGCATCAGGTCGCAACCTTCGCGGATCTTCAGCACCCGCTTCTGCCGCCAGGCCCAGACCGACGGGCTGACGTAATGCACGGTCTTGATCCCGGCCTGACGCAGCTTGAGTTCGATGTTGAGGGTGAAGTCCGGGGCATCGATGCCGATGAACACATCTGGCTTTTCGGCGATGAGGTCGGCGATCAGCTTCTTGCGGCGCTTGAGCAACTCACGCAAGCGGCCCAGCACTTCCACCAGGCCCATCACGGAAAGACGTTCCATCGGGAAATACGAGGTCAGGCCTTCAGCCTGCATCAACGGGCCACCGACCCCGATAAACTCAACCGCCGGATGCCGAGCCTTGAGCGCTCGCATCAGACCGGCACCCAGAATGTCGCCGGAAGCCTCACCGGCCACCAGCGCTATACGCAGATTAGCCATGATTAACGCGTGATGCCGCGGGTCGAAGACTGGATGGAATCACGAAATACCGCGACTTCCGGAAACTGCGCCGAAGGTTCGGTCAGTTCGGCGAGCGCCTGTTCCACCGTCAGGCCCTGGCGGTAAACCACCTTGTAGGCACGACGCAAGGCGTGGATGGCGTCTTCGCTGAAACCACGACGGCGCATGCCCTCGAAGTTCATGCTGCGCGCTTCGGCCGGGTTGCCGAACACCGTGACGTACGCTGGCACGTCCTTGCCGATGGCGGTACCCATGCCGGAAAAACTGTGGGCGCCGATGTGGCAATACTGATGCACCAGGGTAAAACCGGACAGGATCGCCCAGTCCTTGACGTGCACATGGCCCGCCAATGCGGTGTTGTTGACCAGGATGCAGTGGTTGCCGATGACGCTGTCGTGGCCGATGTGGGCATAGGCCATGATCAGGTTGTGATCACCCAGGGTCGTTTCCGAACGGTCCTGGACCGTTCCGCGGTGAATGGTCACGCCTTCGCGGATGACGTTGTGGTCACCGATAACCAGGCGAGTCTCTTCACCTTTGTATTTCAGATCGGGCGTGTCCTCGCCTACCGAAGAAAACTGGTAGATGCGGTTGTGCTTACCGATTCGGGTCGGACCTTTGAGAATCACATGCGGCCCGATCACTGTCCCCTCGCCGATTTCCACACCTGCGCCGATGATCGACCAGGGGCCGACCTCGACGTCGTCGGCCAGGATGGCCAACGGATCGATGATTGCGCGAGGGTCAATCAAACTCATAGTTTGCGTTCCGCGCAGATGATTTCAGCGGAGCAGACTGGCTTGCCATCGACCGAAGCCTGGCACTCGAACTTCCAGATCTGGCGCTTGCAGCTCAGGAACCTGGCTTCCAGGATCAGCTGATCACCCGGCAAGACCGGCTGGCGGAAGCGCAGCTTGTCGGAGCCGACAAAGTAATAGAGCGTGCCATCGGCAGGTTTCACGTCGAGCATTTTGAAGCCAAGGATCCCGGCAGCCTGAGCCATTGCTTCGATGATCAATACGCCCGGCATGATTGGATGCGCAGGGAAGTGACCGTTGAAGAAAGGTTCGTTGATGCTGACATTCTTGTAGGCGCGAATGCGCTTGCCTTCCACATCCAGATCCACGACCCGGTCCACCAGCAGGAACGGGTAACGGTGAGGCAGGTATTCGCGAATCTCGTTGATGTCCATCATTTCGGGGGGAAGCCTATGTAAAGATTGGGAGCGCGCGACTGACGCGCATTCCTCTAGCAAATCAAGGAGGCCGTCTAGCGGCTGTGCACCCTTGATATGGAAATGGTATCAGCCATCTGATGAAGCATTATCGTCAGGGGTCACTTCCCCTACTCGCTTTTCCAGCTGTCGCAGCCGCCGCGCGATGTCATCGAGCTGACGCAGGCGTGCCGCGCTTTTGCGCCACTCGGCAGCCGGCTGCATGGCCGTACCGGAAGAATAGGAACCCGGTTCGGTAATCGAGTGGGTCACCATGGTCATCCCGGTGATGAAAACGTTGTCGCAGATTTCGATATGCCCCACCAGCCCCACACCACCGGCGAGCATGCAATGCTTGCCGATTTTGCTGCTGCCGGAGATCCCCACGCACGCCGCCATGGCGGTGTGATCACCGATCTGGACGTTGTGGGCGATCTGAATCTGATTGTCGAGCTTGACGCCGTTGCCGATGACAGTATCGGCCAATGCACCGCGATCGACAGCAGTGTTCACGCCGATCTCTACATCATCGCCGACCAACACGCCGCCGATCTGGGCGATTTTCTGCCAGACACCTTTCTCGTTGGCAAACCCGAAGCCTTCACCCCCGAGCACGGCGCCGGATTGAATCACCACCCGCTTGCCGATGCGCACGTCGTGATACAGCGTGACCCGCGGGGCCAGCCAACCGCCTTCACCAATCTCGCTGCGGGCGCCGACAAAGCAATGGGCGCCTACGGTCACGCCGGCGGCAATGCGGGCCGCGCTTTCGATCACGGCAAAGGCCCCGATACTCGCCGCCGGATCGACCACCGCATCCACCGCCACGACCGCCGTCGGGTGAATCCCGGCTACCGCTTTAGGCTTGGGATCGAACAGGTGGGAAATACGGGCATAGGCCAGGTACGGATCGGCCACCACCAGTGCATCACCGACGAAACCTTCAGCATCGGCGGCCTTCAGCAACACCGCTGCGGCCCGGCTGTCAGCCAGGTATTTGCGGTATTGAGGGTTTGCCAGAAAGCTCAACTGAGCTGGGCCAGCCTCTTGCAAAGTGGCTAGCCCAGTAATTTCCTTCTCCGCGTCGCCACTCAGGGTGGCGCCGAGGAACTCGGCCAGCTGACCGAGTTTTATGGTCGCTGTCATGGATTACTTCAGCTGATTCATGCGCTCGATAACCTGGCGAGTGATGTCGTACTGAGGCTTGACATCAATCACTGCGCCACGCTCGAAGACCAGGTCAAAAGCACCTTTCTTGATGACTTCTTCCACAGCACTGTCCAGTTTCGGCTTGAGCTGCTTCAGCATTTCACGGTCGGCGACGGCCTTGGCTTCGTTCAGCTCCTTGGACTGGAACTGGAAATCACGGGCCTTTTGCTTGAATTCGAGTTCCAGGCGTTCACGCTCGCCCTGCTGCATCTTGTCGCCGCCCGCCATCAGACGATCCTGAATGCCTTTGGCACTGCTTTCCAGCGTCTTGAGCTTGGTCAGCTGAGGGCCGAATTTTTTCTCTGCATCCACCGCGTACTTCTTGGCTGCGTTGGATTCCAGCAGTGCCATCTGATAGTTCAGAACGGCGATTTTCATGTCGGCAAAAGCCGGACCTGCTACCAGTACGGTCGCCAGGAGAACCAATTGAGTCAACTTACGCACGATGCACTCCTACAAAATCCATTGTCGTTATCTTGGGTCAGACGCTTAGAACGTCTGGCCGAGGGAGAATTGGAACACTTGAGTCTCAGCGTCATCAGGTTTCTTGACCGGCATGGCCAACGCGAAACTCAGCGGACCCAGTGCGGTGACCCAGGTCACGCCGACACCGACGGAACTGGCCATGTTGCTCAGACTGATATCGTTGCACTTGGTATTGGACGACGAACCGTTGGCGTTGGTGGTGTCTTCGCACTTCGAGTCGAAGACGTTACCCACATCCCAGAATACCGACGTACGCAGCGAGCGCTGATCCTTGACGAACGGCAGAGGGAACAGCAGCTCCACACCGCCCTGGATCAGGACGTTACCACCAAACGGCAGCGGATCCTGGTCTGGATCGGCCAATGTACCCGGGTTCGTACCACGACTAGGCGTACTGCGCGGACCCAGGGTGCTGTCCTTGAAGCCACGAACCGAGTTGAAACCACCAGCATAGTAGTTTTCATAGAATGGCAAGCCATCGGTCGAACCGTAGCCGTCGCCATAACCCAATTCGGTGTGCAGGCGCATGGTGTAGTTTTCGCTCAATGGCTGGAACACCTGGCCACGGTAATCGAGCTTGAAGAACGACAGGTCGCTGCCAGGCGTGGTGGTTTCCAGCACCAGGCTCTGGGAACGGCCACGGGTGGCGAGTACGCCCTTGTTCAGGGTGGACTCGGACCAGCCGGCCGAAGCCTTGAAGTTCAGGTAGTTGTCGCCTTCCTTGTTAACGAAGTCGAAGATCTCGTCAACGGTGTAGACGCCGGTCTTGATCTTGTCTTGTTGCGCAGTAAGACCAAAGGTCAGGCGCGACGTTTCGCTGATCGGGTAGCCGACGCTCACGCCAGCACCCAGGCTGTCCACGGCGTAGCTGGCAACGTCGACGTCGAGGTCGTCGTAGTCGGTGGTGCGATAGAACGCGTTGTAACCCAGGCTCACGCCATCGGCAGTCCAGTACGGGTCGACATAACCGAAGTTATAGCGGCTCTGGTATTCACTGCGGGTCAAACCGACGCTGACCTTGTTACCGGTACCCAGGAAGTTGTTCTGGGTGATCGAACCACCGAGGATCAGACCGGCGCTCTGGGCGAAACCGACACTGGCGGTAATCGAACCGGAAGCCTGTTCTTCAACGCTGTAGTTCACATCGACCTGGTCATCGACGCCCGGCACGGCCGGCGTTTCGACGTTGACTTCCTTGAAGAAGCCCAGGCGCTCAAGACGGGTCTTGGATTGGTCGATCAGGTAGGTCGAAGCCCAGCCGCCTTCCATCTGACGCATTTCACGGCGCAGCACTTCGTCTTCGGACTTGGTGTTGCCACGGAAGTTGATACGGTTGACGTAGGCACGCTTGCCCGGATCGACGGCGAACGTGATGTCTACCGTGTGGTCGTCATCGTGAGGCTGAGGCACGCCGTTGACGTTGGCGAAGGTGTAACCCTCGTTACCCAGGCGGCGGGTGATCAGTTCCGACGTGGTGGTCATCAGCTTGCGCGAGAACACCTGGCCTTTCTGCACCAGCAACAGGGACTTGACCTGGTCTTCAGGGACTTTCAGGTCGCCGCTCAGCTTGACGTCACGAACGGTGTACTTCTCGCCTTCGTTGACGTTGACGGTGATATAGACGTGTTTCTTGTCCGGGGTGATGGACACCTGGGTCGAAGCGATATCCATGTTGATATAGCCACGATCCAGGTAGTAGGAACGCAGACGTTCCAGGTCACCGGACAGTTTTTCTCGGGCGTACTTGTCGTCGTTCTTGAAGAACGACAACCAGTTGCTGGTCTTGAGTTCGAACAGGTCGATCAGGTCTTCGTCGGCAAAAACCGTGTTGCCCACCACGTTGATATGCTGGATAGCCGCGACGGTGCCTTCGTTGATGTTGACCTTCAGCGCAACGCGGTTACGCGGCTGCGGCACCACTTCGGTGTCGACGGAGGCCGAGTAGCGACCCTGGGCGACATACTGGCGCTGCAGTTCGTTACGTACACCTTCGAGGGTGGCGCGCTGGAAGATCTCGCCTTCGGCCAGACCGGATTGTTTGAGGCCCTTCATCAGGTCTTCAGTGGAGATCGCCTTGTTGCCCTCGATCTCGATACTGGCAACCGAGGGACGCTCGACTACAGTAATGACCAGGACGTTGCCGTCGCGACCCAACTGGATATCCTGGAAGAAACCGGTTTTGAACAATGCACGAGTGGATTCCACCAGGCGACGATCGTCCGCCTTTTCACCGACGTTCAACGGCAAGGCACCAAAGACACTACCCGCGGAGACCCGCTGGAGGCCATTGACGCGAATATCAGAGATGGTGAAGGACTCGGCGTGAACTTCGGCGATCATCAATACGGAGAGAACCGCAGTTAGCAGCAGACGTTTCATGAAGTCCTTTCTTATTCCAACTGGCAATAAACAAACTGCCGCAAAACGCGGCAGATTCGCAATTCAGCGAAGCGTTACAGTCGACCCAGATCATTGACCAGAGCAAGCAACATTACCCCGACCACCAAACTGATACCGATCTGTATCCCCCAACCCTGCACCCGATCCGACAAGGGGCGACCACGCACCAACTCGATCAGATAAAACAACAGATGCCCCCCATCCAGTACAGGAATAGGCAACAAATTCAGAACCCCCAGGCTAATACTCAGATAAGCAAGGAAATTCAGGAAATCAGCGACACCCGACTGGGCAGAAGCGCCCGCCACTTTAGCAATGGTTATCGGTCCACTCAAGTTTTTTACCGAGAGCTCGCCGAACAACATTTTCTTGAGCGAATCGAGGGTCAGCACACTCATGGTCCAGGTGCGTCGAGCACCCTCCCCGATTGCTGCCACCGGACCGTAACTGACCTCGCGAATCATCTCGGGCGGCCAGTCGACTGCTTTTACCCCGGCCCCCAGGTAACCACTGGGTGCCTTCTTCTCGCCACGCGCCGCCAGCGTCACCGGGACGTCGAGTTGAGCAGCGTCGCGCTCGATGCGCAGGACGATTTTGCTATCGGGGCGCAGGCGGACGATATCGACCACTTGCTGCCAGTCATCCAGAGCCTTGCCGTCCAGGGCGAGCAATCGATCGCCGGTCTTCAGGCCAGCAGCCTGGGCCGGGCCTTTCGGATCGAGTTCGGCCAGCACCGGCGGCAGGGCCGGACGCCAGGGACGGATACCCAGCGAGCGAATCGGGTCCGGCTCATCGGCCCCCTTGAGCCATTTGTCCAGCGCCAGCTCCCGCGGCGATTCCGCCGTGGAGCCCTGTTCGCGAACCAGCAGCTGCAGGGAACCGCTCTCGCCCAGGCGACGCACCAGCTGCAGGTTGACCGCCGCCCAGCCGGACGTAGGCTCGCCATCGATGGAAATGATTTCCTGACCGGCGCTCAGACCGGCCTTGGCGGCGATACTGCCGGACTCGACGGCACCGATGACAGGTCGCACCTGCTCGCTGCCGAGCATGGCGACCACCCAGAAAAAAAACATCGCCAGAATAAAGTTGGCTATCGGACCGGCCGCGACGATAGCAATGCGCTGACGAACCGATTTGCGATTGAACGATTGCTCGATCTGATCGGCAGGCACTTCGCCTTCGCGCTCATCCAGCATCTTCACATAGCCGCCCAGCGGGATGGCGGCGACCACGAACTCAGTGCCTTGCTTGTCGTGCCAGCGCAGCAGTGGCATGCCGAAGCCCACGGAAAAACGCAGCACTTTGACCCCACAGCGACGTGCGACCCAGAAATGGCCGAATTCGTGGAAGGTGACCAGCACACCCAAGGCTATCAGGGTGCCGACAATCATATAGAGCGCGCTCATCTACTTTCTCCGCAATCCTGTTCGTTGCTGCATGGGCCAACGTATTGCAGCACTTACCGCCCGTGACGACTCAACCATTGCCCGGCCAGCACACGGGCCTTGGTGTCCGCCGTGAACACCGCGTCGAGATCGTCCACCGCAACCACCGGTTCGAGATTCAACACTTCCTCGATGATACTCGCGATTTCCGGGTAACGAACCCGTCCGTCGAGAAAGGCCGCGACTGCCACTTCATTTGCCGCATTGAGCATGGCCGGCGCACTGTTACCCGCTTCGGCCGCCTGGCGCGCAAGGCGCAGGCACGGAAAACGATCTTCATCGGGGGCCTGGAAATCCAGGCGCGCGATGGCAAACAGATCCAGCGGCGGTACGCCCGAGTCGATCCGCTCTGGCCAGGCCAGCGCATTGGCGATGGGCGTACGCATGTCCGGATTGCCCAGTTGGGCCAGCACCGAACCATCGATGTAATCGACCAGCGAGTGAATCACGCTCTGTGGATGAATCACCACCTCGACCTGGGACGGCTTCGCATCGAACAGCCAGCAGGCCTCGATCAACTCGAGCCCCTTGTTCATCATGCTGGCCGAATCCACCGAAATCTTGCGCCCCATGGACCAGTTCGGATGGGCACACGCCTGATCGGGGGTCACATGCACCAGCTCAGCCATCGGCGTCTGCCGGAACGGACCGCCCGAGGCGGTCAGTAAAATCCGACGCACGCCGACAGCCCCAAGGCCACGGGCAAAATCCCCTGGCATGCACTGGAAAATCGCGTTGTGCTCACTGTCGATCGGCAGCAGGACCGAACCGCTTTTACGCACGGCCTGCATGAACAGTGCACCGGACATCACCAGCGCTTCTTTGTTGGCCAGGAGGATTTTCTTGCCGGCCTCGACCGCCGCCAGGGTCGGACGTAAGCCCGCCGCGCCAACGATAGCTGCCATCACGGCGTCGACTTCAGGGTCGGCCACCACGTGGCACAACCCCTCCTCCCCCACCAGCACGCGGGTCGACAAGCCAGCCGCATGCAAGTCGTCCTGCAAGCCTCGGGCAGCGCTCGCTTCAGGCACCACGGCAAACCGCGGCGCATGACGCACACACAGCGCCCGCAGCTCACTCAAGCGGGTGTAGCCGCTCAAGGCAAACACCTGATAACGCTCAGGGTGACGCGCGATGACGTCGAGCGTGCTCAAACCGATCGAGCCGGTCGCCCCCAGCACGGTAATCTGCTGTGGGCGGCTCACGGTGCAGCCATCCACAGCAACACGGCAAACACTGGAATCGCCGCCGTAAGACTGTCTATGCGATCGAGCACACCGCCGTGACCCGGCAGCAGGTTGCTGCTGTCCTTGATCCCGGATTGACGCTTGAACATGCTTTCGGTGAGGTCACCCACCACCGAGATAAACACGATCACTGCGGCGCAGATCAGAGCGATCAGCATCTGCGCGAAACTCCAGTCGCGAACGATCCCGACGATTGCCGTGATCACCAGGCTCGCCGCCAACCCGCCATACACGCCTTCCCAGCTTTTGCCGGGACTGACCTGGGGGGCCAGCTTGCGCTTGCCGAAAGCGCGGCCGGAAAAGTAAGCACCGATATCGGCGCCCCACACCAGCACCATCACCGCCATGATCAGCCAGTTACCCAAGGGTTGCTGCTTGATCTGAACCAGCCCTTGCCAGGCCGGCAACAAAATCAGCAGACCGATCGCCAGCTTGCAGGCGGCACTGGCCCAATGCGGGCTGGAGCGCGGGTAGGTCAGTACCAGCCAGGTCGCAACACCCCACCAGAGCACCGAAGCGCCCAACACCCACGGCGCCAGCCCCGGCAAGATGTACATGACAAACAGCATCAACGCGACCACCACCGCATAGGCGACGCGGATCGGCTGCTCGGTGAAGCCTGCCAGGCGCGCCCACTCCCAGGCCCCCAGGGTCACGACCAGCCCGATGAACAGCGCAAACCCGAAGCCTTCAAGCAGGAAAAACCCGCACAACGCGATCGGTAGCAGGATCAGTGCAGTGATGATTCGTTGTTTAAGCATTAAACCCGGGCTCCAGACTCGACCTGCTCGCTCGTTTTACCGAAGCGGCGCTGACGAGAAGCGTAATCGGCCAGCGCGCTGCGCATGGCATCGTGTTTGAAGTCCGGCCAGAACAGGTCGGAAAAGTACAACTCGGCGTAAGCCAGTTGCCACAGCAGGAAGTTACTGATGCGGTGTTCGCCACCGGTACGGATGCACAAGTCCGGCAACGGCTGGTCGCCGGTGACCAGACAGGTCTGCAACAGTTGCGGGGTGATGTCTTCCGGACGCAGATGCCCGGCCTGAACTTCCCGCGCCAGACGCTGCGCGGCTTGCGCGATATCCCACTGACCGCCGTAGTTGGCGGCGATCTGCAGGATCAAGCCATTGCCACCCGCCGTCATGGCCTCGGCCTCGCGCATGGCAGCCTGCAGCTCCGGATGAAAGCGAGACCGGTCGCCAATGATGCGCAAACTGATGTCGTTCTCGTTCAGGCGCTTGGCTTCACGTCGCAGCGCCCTGAAGAACAGATCCATCAAGGCGCTGACCTCGTCCGCCGGACGCTGCCAGTTCTCACTGGAGAAGGCGAACAGTGTCAGCACCTCGACCTTGGCCTCGGCACACACCTCGATCACTGCCCGAACGGCATCCACACCCGCTTTATGCCCGGCGACACCCGGCATAAAGCGCTTTTTCGCCCAACGATTGTTACCATCCATGATGATCGCGACATGGCGCGGCACCGCAGTCGGCGCACTCTGCTTGATCTTATCCATGACAACGCGACCCTTATACGGCCATCAGGTCTTTTTCTTTCTGCGCCAGATTCGCGTCGATTTCAGCCACGTACTTCTTGGTCAGATCATCGATCTCACCCGTGGCGCGGCGCTCTTCGTCTTCGCTGATTTCTTTCTCCTTGACCAGATCCTTGAGCTGGCTATTCGCATCACGACGGATGTTGCGCACCGCAACACGAGCGTCTTCAGCGACATCGCGCGCCTGCTTGGTGAAGCCCTTGCGGGTTTCTTCGGTCAGGGCCGGCATGGAGATCAGCAGCAACTCACCCAGGTTGGTCGGGTTGAGGTTCAGGCCGGCGCTGCCGATGGCTTTGTCGACTGCACCCAGCATGTTGCGCTCAAAGGCAACGACTTGCAGGGTACGGGCGTCCTTGACGGTGATGTTCGCCACCTGCTTGATCGGCGTATCGGAACCGTAATACGGCACCATCACGCCTTCAAGAATGCTCGGGTGCGCCTGGCCGGTACGAATACGGCCGAAGTTGTGCGCCAGCGATTCCACGGACTTTTTCATGCGCTCTTGAGCGTCTTTCTTGATTTCGTTGATCATTGTTGGCCTTCCTCGATCAGGGTCCCTTCAGCGCCGCCGTGCACGATGTTCAGCAGGGCGCCGGGCTTGTTCATGTTAAATACGCGCAACGGCATTTTATGGTCGCGGCACAGGCAAATGGCCGTCAGATCCATCACGCCCAGCTTGCGATCCAGCACTTCATCGTAAGTCAGATGATCGAACTTCTCGGCATGCGGGTCCTTGAATGGATCCGCGGTGTAGACGCCATCGACCTTGGTCGCCTTGAGTACCACATCGGCATCGATTTCGATTGCGCGCAGGCAGGCTGCCGAATCCGTGGTGAAGAACGGGTTACCCGTACCCGCCGCGAAAATCACAACTTCCTTGGCGTTCAGGTGGCGCATGGCTTTGCGGCGATCATAGTGATCGGTCACACCGACCATGGAAATGGCCGACATCACGATGGCCGAGATATTGGCACGCTCCAGCGCATCACGCATGGCCAGCGCGTTCATCACAGTCGCCAGCATGCCCATGTGGTCACCAGTGACCCGATCCATGCCGGCCGCGCTCAGCGCCGCACCGCGAAACAGGTTACCACCACCGATGACCAGACCGACCTGAACACCGATGCCGACCAGTTGGCCGACTTCCAGCGCCATGCGATCCAGGACTTTCGGATCGATCCCGAACTCTTCCGAGCCCATCAAGGCCTCGCCGCTAAGCTTGAGTAGAATGCGTTTATAGCGAGCCTGATGACCACTGCCCTGCTGAGCCATTGCGAATCTCTCCTGCGGCGTATTTTAAAAAATTCTTTGCGAGCTGTTTACAGCTGGCTGTTCACTCTTGCTTGGCGCTGCTTCAGCGCCATCGGAACATGGCTTTGTAAGCCAGTTCCAAAGGGAAACCAATAAAAATTTGGTACCCCATCTGAAAAGAGGCTGCGCGCGTGAGCGGGCAGCCTCTTCAGGGCGACAGTTGAAAACTGTCTTATTGCTTGGCGGCAGCCAGCTGGGCAGCAACTTCTTCAGCGAAGTTGTCGACCGGCTTCTCGATGCCTTCGCCTACTTTGAAGTAGGTGAAGGAAACGATTTCTGCACCGGCTTTCTTGGCCAGTTCGCCGACCTTGATTTCAGGGTTCTTGACGAACGCCTGCTCAACCAGGCTCGCTTCAGCCAGGAACTTGCTGATGCGGCCCTTGACCATGTTTTCAACGATGTTTTCCGGCTTGCCGGCGATCTTGTCAGCGTTGAGGGTCAGGAACACGCCCTTCTCACGCTCGACCGCTTCAGCGGAAACTTCCGATGGCAGCAGGAATTCAGGGTTGGTCGCCGCTACGTGCATGGCGATGTCTTTGGCCAGCTCAACGCTGCCGCCCTTCAGGACAACCGCAACACCGATCTTGTTGCCGTGCAGGTAACCACCAACAACATCACCTTCAACGAGTGCCAGGCGACGGATGTTGACGTTTTCGCCAACCTTGCCGACCAGAACCAGGCGATCGGCTTCTTGAGCTTCGATCAGCGGAGCGACGTCAGTCAGCTTGTCGGCGAACGCTTTTTCAACGCTTGCAGCAACAAATGCCTTGAAGTCGTCCTGCAGAGCCAGGAAGTCGGTCTGCGAGTTCACTTCCAGCAGAACGGCGGATTTACCGTCTTCTTTAAGAGCGATCGCGCCTTCAGCGGCAACGTTGCCAGCTTTTTTGGCAGCCTTGATGGCGCCCGAAGCACGCATGTCATCAATGGCTTTTTCGATGTCGCCGCCGGCCTTGGTCAAGGCCTTTTTGCAATCCATCATGCCTTCGCCGGTACGCTCACGCAGTTCTTTGACCAACGCTGCAGTAATCTCTGCCATTTCAAAATCCTCTTGGATAGGTTTTCAACCATTCCACCCGATCGAACGGGCGATCAATTCTTCCCGAACCACCGTTGTAAGCCGCTGCACGTTACAGCTCTGCAAGCGCGGGGCCGACAAACGGTTTTCGAGGTGGCAAAAAGGGGGCCAAGCCCCCTTTTTGCTTACTGAGTCAACGCCAGGGGCGTCAATTACTCAGCTGCAGCTGCCGGAGCTTCTTCAACGAACTGCTCGGTACCGCCAGCAACGTGGTTGCGACCACGGATGACTGCGTCAGCCATCGAACCCATGTACAGCTGGATAGCGCGGATTGCGTCATCGTTGCCTGGGATGATGTAGTCAACGCCTTCCGGGCTGCTGTTGGTATCGACTACGCCGATAACAGGGATGCCCAGCTTGTTGGCTTCGGTGATCGCGATGCGCTCGTGATCAACGTCGATAACGAACAGAGCGTCTGGCAGACCGCCCATGTCCTTGATACCACCCAGGGAACGATCGAGCTTCTCAAGATCGCGAGTGCGCATCAGCGCTTCTTTCTTGGTCAGCTTGGCGAAAGTACCGTCTTCGGCTTGCACTTCAAGGTCACGCAGACGCTTGATGGAAGCACGGATGGTTTTGAAGTTGGTCAGCATGCCGCCCAACCAGCGGTGATCGACGTACGGCGAACCGCAACGTGCTGCTTCTTCAGCAACGATCTTGCCAGCGGAACGCTTGGTGCCGACGAACAGGATCTTGTTTTTGCCCTGGGCCAGACGCTCTACGAAAGTCAGAGCTTCGTTGAACATTGGCAGGGTTTTTTCAAGGTTGATAATGTGGATCTTGTTACGCGCGCCGAAAATGTACTTGCCCATTTTCGGGTTCCAGTAACGGGTCTGGTGACCGAAGTGCACACCGGCCTTCAGCATATCGCGCATGTTGACTTGGGACATGATAGTTCCTTAATAAGTCGGGTTTGGCCTCCACGTATCCCAATGACCAACCACCAGCATTTCGCTTGCGGCACCCAGGTCATCGTGTCGACACGTGTGTGGATTTAGGCTTTTCAGGGGATCCCCGGAAAGCGGCGCATTTTATACCACAAGGTGCAAAAAAACGGAACCCGGATTCTGAAATCCCGGCCAGGCCTTTTATTGCGGGCTCTGGAATTTCGCCGGCAATGCACCCTTCTATAGAGAGAAGCGACGCACAGAGGCGCAGATTTGCCCTGTTCGTCTGATAGAATCGGGTTTTTCGGGGCCGCGAGATTCGATCGCGCAACGCCCATTTTGTTTTAGCAAGCGCCATCGAGCGCAGAGAGAGCCTGTATGACCGTCACCCTGAAAACCCCGGAGGACATCGCGAAAATGCGTGTCGCCGGCAAACTGGCCGCCGACGTGCTGGAAATGATTGCCGAATATGTCAAACCGGGCGTCACGACCGAAGAGCTGGACCGCATCTGCCACGACTACATCGTCAATGAGCAGCAGGCCATCCCTGCCCCGCTCAATTACAAGGGCTACCCGAAGTCGATCTGCACCTCGATCAACCACGTGGTCTGCCATGGCATTCCGAACGAGAAGCCGTTGAAGGATGGCGACACCCTGAACATCGACGTCACCGTGATCAAGGACGGCTACCACGGCGACACCAGTCGCATGTTCCACGTCGGCACCGTGCCGGTCTGGGCCGAGCGTCTGTCGCAAGTCACCCAGGAATGCATGTACAAAGCCATCGAAATCGTCAAACCCGGCTGCCGCCTGGGCGACATCGGTGAAATCATCCAGAAACACGCGGAAAAGAACGGTTTCTCGGTGGTTCGCGAGTTCTGCGGTCACGGCATCGGCAAGGTCTTCCATGAAGAACCGCAGATCCTGCACTACGGTCGTGCCGGCACCGGCATGGAACTCAAGGCCGGCATGACCTTCACCATCGAGCCGATGATCAACCAGGGCAAGGCCGACACCAAGGTGCTGGGCGACGGCTGGACCGCGATCACCAAGGACCGCAAGCTTTCGGCACAGTGGGAACACACCCTGGTGGTGACCGAAACCGGTTACGAGATCTTCACCTTGCGCGCCGACGACACCATCCCACGCGTTTCGGCCTGATCCGGGCCGCGCAGCTCCCAGCCTTTTTATAGACAGGAAAGCCAATCGATGCCGCAGGTGGACCCAGAACTCTTCGACCGAGGCCAGTTCCAGGCGGAACTGGCCCTGAAGGCCAGCCCGATCGCGGCCTTCAAGAAGGCGATCCGCCAGGCCCGCGAGGTGCTCGACGGGCGCTTTCGCGACGGCCGCGAGATCCGCCGGCTGATCGAGGATCGCGCCTGGTTCGTCGATAACATCCTGCAAAAGGCCTGGGAGCAGTTCGACTGGAGCGAAGACGCCGACATCGCCCTGGTCGCGGTCGGTGGCTACGGTCGTGGTGAGCTGCACCCCTTTTCCGATATCGATCTGCTGATCCTGCTCGACAGCGCCGATCATGAAATTTTTCGTGATTCCATCGAGCGTTTTCTGACGCTGCTGTGGGACATCGGCCTGGAAGTCGGCCAGAGCGTTCGCTCGGTGGACGAATGTGCCGTCGAGGCCCGCGCCGACCTTACGGTCGTCACCAACCTGATGGAAAGCCGTACCATTTGCGGCCCAGAGCGCCTGCGCCAGCGCATGCTGGACGTCACCAGCACCGCGCACATGTGGCCGAGCAAGGACTTCTTCCTGGCCAAGCGCGCCGAGCAGAAGGCCCGGCATCACAAGTACAACGACACCGAGTACAACCTGGAACCCAACGTCAAAGGGTCCCCCGGTGGACTGCGGGATATCCAGACGATTCTCTGGATGGCCCGCCGCGAGTACGGCACCCTGAACCTGCGGGCGCTGGCCGGGGAAGGGTTCCTGGTCGAGAGCGAAAATGCCCTGCTGGCCTCCTCCCAGGAATTTCTGTGGAAGGTGCGTTATGCGTTGCACATGCTCGCCGGCCGCAGCGAAGACCGCTTGCTGTTCGATCACCAGCGCTCCATTGCCGGGCTGCTGGGTTTCAAAGGCGATGACGCCAAGCAAGCCATTGAAAACTTCATGCAACAGTATTATCGGGTGGTGATGAGCATTGCCCAGCTCAGCGACCTGATCATCCAGCACTTCGAAGAAGTCATCCTCGCCCCGGAAGACGAAGCGCCGCCGCAGCCGATCAACTCGCGCTTCCAGTTGCATGATGGCTACATCGAAGCACGTAACGACAACGTGTTCCGCCGTACGCCGTTCGCCATGCTCGAAATCTTCGTGCTGATGGCACAACAGCCGGAAATAAAAGGTGTGCGCGCCGACACCATTCGCCTGCTGCGCGAGTGCCGGCACCTGATCGACGACGACTTCCGCAACGATATTCGCAACACCAGCCTGTTCATCGAGCTGTTCAAGTGCAAGATCGGCATCCATCGCAACCTGCGCCGGATGAACCGTTACGGCATCCTAGGGCGGTACTTGCCGGAGTTCGGCTTCATTGTCGGGCAGATGCAGCACGACCTGTTTCACATCTATACGGTCGACGCTCACACCCTGAACCTGATCAAGCACCTGCGTAAGTTGCAGTACACCCAGGTGTCGGAAAAATTCCCGCTGGCCAGCAAACTCATGGGCAAGCTGCCCAAGCCGGAGCTGATCTATCTGGCGGGGCTGTACCACGACATCGGCAAGGGCCGGCATGGTGATCATTCGGAAATCGGCGCGGTGGATGCCGAAGCCTTTTGCCAGCGCCACCAGTTGCCGGTGTGGGACAGCCGCCTGATCGTCTGGCTGGTGCAGAACCATTTGCTGATGTCGACCACTGCCCAGCGCAAGGACTTGTCCGACCCGCAGGTGATTCACGATTTCGCGCAGACCGTCGGCGACGAAACCCACCTCGATTATCTGTACGTACTGACCGTCGCCGACATCAACGCCACCAATCCGACGCTATGGAACTCCTGGCGCGCCAGCCTGTTGCGCCAGCTCTATACCGAGACCAAGCGCGCCTTGCGCCGCGGCCTGGAAAACCCGGTGGACCGCGAAGAACAGATCCGCCAGACCCAAAGCGCCGCCCTGGACATCCTGGTGCGCGGCGGCACCGACCCGGACGACGTGGAACAACTCTGGTCGCAACTGGGCGACGACTACTTCCTGCGTCACACCGCCGGCGATGTGGCCTGGCACAGTGATGCGATCCTCCAGCAGCCGGCCGACGGCGGGCCACTGGTGCTGATCAAGGAAACCACCCAGCGCGAGTTCGAGGGCGGCACGCAGATCTTCATCTACGCACCCGACCAGCACGATTTCTTCGCCGTGACCGTGGCCGCGATGGACCAGCTCAACCTGAACATCCACGACGCCCGGGTCATCACTTCCAGCAGCCAGTTCACCCTCGACACCTATATCGTGCTCGACACCGACGGCGACTCGATCGGCGATAATCCGGCGCGGGTCAAACAGATCCGCGATGGCCTGACCGAAGCCCTGCGCAATCCGGACGACTACCCGACCATCATTCAGCGTCGGGTGCCGCGCCAGCTCAAGCACTTCGCGTTTGCGCCGCAGGTGACGATCCACAACGACGCCCAGCGCCCGGTCACCGTACTGGAGCTCAGCGCCCCGGATCGCCCGGGCTTGCTCGCGCGGATCGGCACGATCTTCCTGGAATTCGACCTGTCGCTGCAGAACGCCAAGATCGCCACACTGGGTGAGCGCGTGGAAGACGTGTTCTTCATCACCGATGCGAACAACCATCCGTTGTCCGACCCCTTGCTGTGCAGCCGGTTGCAGGATGCGATCGTCGAACAGCTGACGGTCAATCAGGAATCCGAAATCAAACTGTCGCGCTTGAGTATCTGAATCAACAACGGTCCGCCCTTTTGTAGGAACGAGCTTGCTCGCGATGGATTCAAATACGCCGCGTTGTCCTGGCAAGCACGCGTTACCGTTGACGACCATCGCGAGCAAGCTCGCTCCTACAGGGGGCAGCGCCGCTCCCAAACCGAACGAGATCCATCGATGAACAACGCTCTGAACCAGTTGCAGCCCTACCCGTTCGAGAAGCTCCGCGCCCTGCTCGGCAGCGTCACGCCAAACCCGGACAAGCGCCCTATCGCGCTGTCCATCGGCGAGCCGAAGCACCGTTCGCCAAGCTTTGTCGCCGAAGCCCTGGCCGGCAACCTGGATCAAATGGCCGTCTACCCGACCACCCTGGGCATCCCCGCCCTGCGCGAGGCCATCGCGGCCTGGTGCGAACGTCGCTTCGGCGTCCCGAACGGCTGGCTCGACCCGGCGCGCAACGTACTGCCGGTCAATGGCACCCGCGAAGCGCTGTTTGCCTTCACCCAGACCGTGGTCAACCGTGGCGACGATGCCCTGGTCGTCAGCCCGAATCCCTTCTATCAGATCTACGAAGGCGCGGCATTCCTCGCCGGCGCAAAGCCGCATTACCTGCCATGCCTGGATGAAAACGGCTTCAACCCCGACTTCGACGCCGTGTCGCCGGACATCTGGAAACGCTGCCAGATCCTGTTCCTGTGCTCGCCGGGCAACCCGACCGGCGCCTTGATCCCGGTTGAAACCCTGAAAAAACTGATCGCCCTGGCCGACGAATACGACTTCGTCATCGCCGCGGACGAGTGCTACAGCGAACTGTACTTCGACGAACAGACCCCGCCGGCCGGCCTGCTCACGGCCTGCGTGGAATTGGGCCGCAAGGATTTCAAGCGCTGCGTGGTGTTCCACAGCCTGTCCAAGCGCTCCAACCTGCCGGGCCTGCGTTCGGGCTTCGTCGCCGGTGATGCCGACATTCTCAAGGGCTTCCTGCTGTATCGCACCTACCATGGTTGTGCGATGCCGGTTCAGACCCAACTGGCCAGCGTTGCCGCCTGGAATGACGAAGTGCATGTGCGCGCCAACCGGGCGTTGTATCGCGAAAAATATGACGCCGTGCTGGACATCCTCAGCCCGGTGATGGATGTGCAACGCCCGGATGGCGGCTTCTATTTGTGGCCGAATGTTGCAGGCGATGACGAGGCCTTCTGCCGTGATCTGTTTGTCGAAGAACACGTGACCGTGGTGCCGGGTTCTTATCTGTCCCGTGAGGTGGGTGGCGTCAACCCGGGAGCCGGCCGTGTGCGGATGGCACTGGTCGCGCCGCTGGCGGAGTGCGTCGAAGCAGCGGAACGGATTCGCGCTTTCATCACCGCGAAACGGTAAACAAATATGTCCCGCCCTGCGCAATGCGGCGGCGGGACTCTAATCCATTATCCGGTTACAACAACGCTCACTCTCAAGCGCTCAAGCATATTATATTCATACTCCATAAACCTTTTATCCTGACGGATAAATATAACGTTATAAAAACATGGATGTTACTTATGCAGACTCCTATCTTTGTGCGAATGAAAAAGCCGCTAAATGTGCAAGACTCTCGTGCTGCGGCTGTCAAGGAAAACGCCAGAAACGTCGCCAACACTTTGCCCGGACGGCGCCAAAAACGCTCGGTTGGTTACTACAGCAAGTTCTGGAAAAATGGAAAAACCATTACTATTTCGTTCATGCCAGGTTTACGCGATGATATGAAATATGACGCAGAACGAAACATTCGCGAGTGGGAACCTTATGTCGGTCTGGCTTTCGAATTCGTTGAATCTGGCGGGGAAATACGGATTGACATGAAGGGCAAGGACAGCTGGTCCACACTCGGGACAGATGCGTTACTGGAGAAGCCGGACGAACCCACACTCGTCATTGGGATAGATCACCCGAACATGGTCTTTCGCCCCCACGTTCTTCACGAGTTCGGCCACGCATTAGGTTTGCATCACGCACACTTGCACCCCCAGGCAAATATCCCCTGGAACCGGGGAAAAGTATATGAGTACTACAGCAATGTTATTGGGTGGAGCAGAGAACAAATTGATCACAATATTTTTGATTTAGAAACCGACGCCGACATTTTCCTGGGAAACTATGACAAATATTCCATCATGCACTATAGCGTAGAAAACTTCCTCACCGATGGAGACTGGCACGTTGGCGCAAATACAAAATTAAGTGACCAGGACAAGATCAACATAAACAAAATCTATCCGCTGCGGTAAACCCAGTCTATATCGCTTATTTTAGATCTCCCAGGCTGGCTTCCCTCAAACTCCAGATCTCCCAATACTTTCCGAGCACGTTATCACCCATCCGGTAATGACGTGCTGTCTGGATTGTTTACCTGCCCATCACGCCAATGCCGCACACCGGCACGCCCCTGCGGGAGCGAGCTTGCTCCGGGGCGGTGATCCGGCGAAAGCGATGTATCATCCAACATCAAGGTTGATGGACCCACCGCCTTCGTCGGATCGCCAGCCGGTGCCGTCACGCCCCCACAGGGTTTTGCGTTTTAACTCAAGGGTCATGGCATAATCCTTCACCTTTTATTTTCCAGCACCTGTAAAGGGGGCGATTCCTTGACCGTTTCAAGTAAAACGTTGCACCTTTTCGGCATCAAAGCCTGTGACACCATGAAAAAGGCGCGCACCTGGCTCGATGAACACGCTGTCAGCTATGACTTCCATGATTACAAAACGGCCGGAATCGACCGTGAACACCTGACCCAATGGTGCGACGAGCACGGCTGGCAAGTGGTGTTGAACCGTGCAGGCACGACCTTTCGCAAGCTCGACGACGAACGCAAAGCCGATCTCGACCAGCGCAAAGCCATCGAACTGATGCTCGCACAACCCTCGATGATCAAGCGCCCGGTGCTCGATCTCGGTGACCGAACCCTGATTGGCTTCAAGCCAGATATCTACGCGGCAGCGCTCAAGTAAGGCAGCCCGTTCAATTTTGTTAGAGGTATTTACATGTCCACTACCCTGTTCAGCCTGGCCTTTGGTGTCGGCACTCAAAACCGTCAAGGCGCATGGCTGGAAGTGTTTTACGCGCAGCCACTGCTCAATCCGTCGGCCGAACTGGTGGCCGCCATCGCGCCAATCCTGGGCTACACCGAAGGCAACCAGGCCATCACCTTCAGCGTCGCCCAGGCGTCGCAACTGGCCGACGCGCTCAAAGGCGTCGATGCTGTGCAGGCCGCCCTGCTCACCCGTCTGGCCGAAAGCCACAAGCCGCTGGTCGCGACCGTCCTGGCCGAAGATGCGCAACTGTCTTCCACGCCTGAGGCCTACCTCAAACTGCACTTGCTGTCCCACCGCCTGGTCAAGCCGCATGGTTTGAACCTCGCCGGGATTTTCCCCTTGCTGCCGAACGTGGCGTGGACCAGCCAGGGCGCCATCGATCTTGGCGAACTGGCCGAACGTCAACTCGAAGCCCGCCTGCGTGGCGAGCTGCTGGAAGTGTTCTCGGTGGACAAGTTCCCGAAAATGACCGACTACGTGGTACCGGCCGGTGTGCGCATCGCGGATGCGGCACGTCTGCGCCTGGGCGCCTATGTCGGCGAAGGCACCACCGTGATGCACGAAGGCTTCATCAACTTCAACGCGGGCACCGAAGGCCCGGGCATGATCGAAGGTCGTGTCTCCGCAGGCGTATTCGTTGGCAAGGGCTCGGACCTGGGCGGCGGTTGCTCGACCATGGGCACCCTGTCGGGCGGCGGCAACATCGTGATCAAGGTCGGCGAAGGCTGCCTGATCGGCGCCAACGCCGGTATCGGTATCCCGTTGGGCGACCGCAACACCGTTGAATCGGGCCTGTACATCACCGCCGGGACCAAGGTGGCATTGCTGGATGAGAACAACGCGCTGGTGAAAGTGGTGAAAGCCCGTGAACTGGCCGGCCAATCGGACCTGCTGTTCCGCCGCAATTCGCAGACCGGTGCCGTGGAATGCAAAACCCACAAATCGGCCATCGAACTGAACGAAGCGCTGCACGCTCACAACTAAGCCGCGTTGCTGCCGGCAACGGCACACGATCACCTGTAGGAGCGAAGCTTGCTCGCGAAGCTTTTGGCGGCCTCAAGGGCCCCTTCGCGGGCAAGCCTCGCTCCTACAATAGGTAAGGCGTACACCCGCCCATGTTCAACAGGGCTCGACAGCATGATGATTCCCTCTCCCTGGCGCGCCGATTTTCCGGCCATCGCCGCTCTGCAACGGCAAGACCAGACCTATCTGGACAACGCCGCCACCACGCAAAAACCCCAAGCCCTGCTCGATGCCCTGGCGCATTACTACGCCAACGGCGCGGCCAACGTGCATCGGGCGCAACACTTGCCCGGCGCCCACGCCACCCAGGCGTTCGAGGACAGCCGCCGCAAAGTCGCCCAATGGCTCAATGCCGGCGATTGCGGGCAGATCATCTTTACCCACGGCGCGACATCCGCGCTGAATCTCCTGGCCTATGGCCTGGAACACCTGTTCAATCCGGGCGATGAAATCGTCATCAGCGCCCTGGAGCATCACGCCAATTTGTTGCCATGGCAGCAACTGGCCCACCGTCGCGACCTGAAGCTGGTGATCTTGCCGTTGGATGGCGATGGTTTGATCGATCTCGATACCGCCGCTCGGCTGATCGGCCCGCGTACGCGCCTGCTGGCAGTCAGTCAGCTGTCCAACGTGCTCGGGGCCTGGCAACCGTTGCCCGCATTGCTGAAGATGGCGCAGGCGCATGACGCCTTGACCGTGATCGATGGCGCCCAAGGCGTCGTCCATGGTCGACATGACGTGCAGGCGCTGGGTTGCGACTTCTATGTGTTTTCCAGCCATAAGCTCTACGGCCCCGAGGGCCTCGGCGTGCTGTTCGGACGCGATAAGGCGCTGGAGCAGCTGCGCCACTGGCAGTTTGGCGGTGAAATGGTGATGGATGCCAATTATCACGACGCCCGCTTCCGCCCGGCCCCACTGGGTTTTGAAGCGGGTACGCCGCCGATTGCCGGCGTGATTGGCCTGGGGGCGACCCTGGATTACCTGGCCGGGCTCGATCAGGCAGCCGTGTCCGCCCACGAAGCGGCCCTGCATGACTATTTGCTCAAAGGCCTGGAGGCGCGCACCGGCATCCGCCTGCTGGGCAAACCGCAGTTGGCGCTGGTCAGTTTTGTGGTCGAGGGTGTGCATAACTCCGATCTGGCACATCTGCTGACGGAACAGGGGATTGCCGTACGTGCGGGCCATCACTGTGCTATGCCGCTGCTGAAAAGCCTGGAACTGGCCGGGGCGATTCGGGTGTCGTTGGCGCTGTACAACGACTCCGAAGACCTGGAGCGGTTCTTTGAAGCGCTGGATCAGGCGCTGGAGTTGTTGCGATGAGTCTGCCGGCCGATGCCGTCATTGCGCTCGAAACCTTCCAGGCTGCCGCCGGATGGGAACAACGGGCGCGGCTGCTGATGCAGTGGGGCGATCGTCTGCCCGTGCTGAGCGATGTGGACAAGGTCGAAGCCAACCGGGTGCATGGCTGTGAAAGTCAGGTCTGGCTGGTGGGCGCGTTGCAGGATGGGCATTGGCAGTTCGCCGCGAGCAGCGATGCGCGGTTGATTCGCGGGTTGGTGGCGTTGTTGCTGGCGCGGGTCAATGGGTTGTCCGCGGCTGAGTTGAAGCAGGTGGATTTGCCGGAGTGGTTCAGTCAGCTGGGGCTGTCACGGCAACTGTCTCCCTCGCGGAGCAATGGCCTGAACGCCGTGCTCCAGCGAATGAATGAGTTGGCCGGTTAATCGCCATTGCGGGCAAGCCCGCTCCCACAGGGGCCTGGATGTACATGGAATTTGCGTACGAGCCGAATCCTGTGGGAGCGGGCTTGCTCCGGGCGGCGTTCCGACGAAGAGGCCATCAGCCACAACAGTTAAACTTCAGGCTTAACCCGATCCGCCGGCCGCCGCACCCCAGCCACAATCTTATCCACAGCCTTGGTCGCCGCCACCATCCCGAACGTCGCCGTCACCATCATCACCGCGCCAAACCCGCCGGCGCAGTCGAGCTTCACGCCATCGCCGACAAAACTTTTCTGCAGGCAAATGCTGCCATCCGGCTTTGGGTAGCGCAGCTGTTCGGTGGAAAACACGCAGGGCACGCTGTAATGGCGGGTCACGGTGCGGGAGAAGTTGTAATCGCGGCGCAGGGTCGAGCGTACTTTCGAGGCCAGCGGGTCATTGAAGGTGCGATTCAGGTCGCACACCTGGATCAGCGTCGGGTCGATCTGCCCGCCCGCGCCGCCGGTGGTGATGATCTGGATCTTGCGCCGTTTGCACCAGGCGATCAGCGCCGCCTTGGCATTCACGCTGTCGATGCAGTCGATCACGCAGTCGATGTTCGGCGTGATGTACTCAGCCATGGTGTCGCGGGTGACGAAATCCGCCACCGCGTGCACCGTGCAGTCCGGGTTGATCCCGCGCAGGCGCTCGGCCATCACCTCGACCTTGGGCTTGCCGACGGTGCTGTCCAGCGCGTGCAGCTGACGATTGGCGTTACTGACACAGACATCGTCCAGGTCGAACAGCGAAATTTCGCCCACGCCACACCGGGCAACGGCTTCCGCCGCCCAGGAGCCGACGCCGCCGACGCCGACGATCGCCACATGGGCCGCGCGCAAGCGCTCCAGGCCCTCGATGCCATACAAGCGGGCGATGCCAGCAAACCGCGGATCTTCTGTACTCATGACCATTACCCCAAAAACCGGCGCGCATTATAGGGCCGAAGACGGCCAAGAGCATCTTTGAACTATGAACGGTGTCCCGGTTGCTTCAATCAGGCTACGCAGAACCAGGAATTAACCTACGAAGGCCAACGAAAGAACTTAAGTCGAGTTGGATTGCCAAATGTAGGGCGTTTCCTTGGCAGCTGTACGCTCGAGGAACGCCCGGTGTAGGATGCGCGCCCCTTGGCTCCCGCCGACCGGTCCTTAGTTCCACAGCCTTTTGGAACCCGAAATAGCTATGTCATCGCGTAAATTTGGACTCAACCTGGTGGTGGTGCTCGCCATCGCTGCCTTGTTTACTGGCTTCTGGGCGCTGATCAATCGCCCGGTCACCGCCCCCGACTGGCCCGAACAGATCTCGGGTTTTTCGTACTCGCCCTTCCAGCAAGGCCAGTACCCTCAGAAAGAGCAGTACCCGACCGACGATGATATGCGTCGGGATCTGGAGATCCTGAGCAAGCTGACGGACAACATCCGTACGTACTCGGTCGATGGCACCCTGGAAAACATTCCAAAACTGGCAGAAGAATTCGGCCTGAGGGTCACCCTCGGCATCTGGATCAGCCCGGACGAGGAGCGTAACGAGCGCGAGATCACGCGTGCGATCGAAATCGCCAACAGTTCGCGCAGTGTGGTCCGGGTGGTTGTAGGCAACGAGGCGATCTTCCGTAAGGAAATTACCGCCCCGGAGCTCAGCATTATTCTCGATCGCGTACGCGCGGCGGTGAAAGTGCCAGTGACCACTTCCGAGCAATGGCACGTCTGGAAAGAAAATCCCAGCCTGGCCAAGCACGTCGACCTGATCGCCGCGCACGTGCTGCCGTACTGGGAACACGTGCCGATGGAGCAGTCCGGGCAGTTCGTGCTCGACCGCGCCCGCGACCTGAAAAAGATGTTCCCGAAAAAACCGCTGCTGCTGTCGGAAGTCGGCTGGCCGAGCAACGGCCGTATGCGCGGTGGCGCCGATGCGTCACCGGCAGACCAGGCGATCTACCTGCGCACACTGGTCAACAAGCTCAACCGCCAGAGTTTCAACTACTTCGTGATCGAAGCGTTTGACCAACCGTGGAAGGCCAGTGACGAAGGTTCGGTGGGCGCTTACTGGGGCGTTTTCAACGCCGCACGCCAGCAGAAATTCAACTTCGAAGGCCCGGTCGTCGCGATTCCGCAATGGCGGGTGCTGGCTGTCGGTTCGGTGGTGTTGGCCCTGCTGTCCCTGACCCTGCTGATGATCGACGGCTCGGCCCTGCGTCAACGCGGCCGCACCTTCCTGACCTTCATCGCGTTCCTCTGCGGTTCGGTGCTGGTGTGGATCGGTTATGACTACAGCCTGCAATACAGCACCTGGTTCAGCCTGACGATAGGCTTCCTGCTCGCCCTCGGCGCGCTCGGGGTGTTTATCGTGCTGCTGACCGAGGCCCACGAACTGGCCGAAGCGGTCTGGACCCACAAGCGTCGGCGCGAATTCCTGCCGGTAGTGGGTGATTCGGACTATCGACCGAAAGTCTCGATTCACGTGCCTTGCTACAACGAGCCGCCGGAGATGGTCAAACAGACCCTCAACGCCCTGGCCAACCTCGATTACCCGGACTTCGAAGTCCTGATCATCGACAACAACACCAAGGACCCGGCGGTCTGGGAGCCGGTGCAGGCCTATTGCGAAACCCTCGGCCCGCGCTTCAAGTTCTTCCACGTCGCACCCTTGGCCGGCTTCAAGGGCGGCGCGCTGAATTACCTGATTCCGCATACCGCCAAGGATGCCGAAGTGATTGCGGTGATCGACTCGGACTACTGCGTCGACCCGAACTGGCTCAAGCACATGGTGCCGCACTTCGCCGATCCGAAAATCGCCGTGGTGCAATCGCCACAGGATTACCGCGACCAGAACGAAAGCACCTTCAAGAAGCTCTGCTACGCCGAATACAAAGGCTTCTTCCACATTGGCATGGTCACCCGCAACGACCGTGACGCGATCATCCAGCACGGCACCATGACCATGACCCGGCGCTCGGTGCTCGAGGAGCTCGGCTGGGCGGACTGGTGCATCTGTGAAGACGCGGAGCTGGGCCTGCGCGTATTCGAAAAAGGCCTGTCGGCGGCGTATTACCACACCAGCTACGGCAAAGGCCTGATGCCCGATACCTTTATCGACTTCAAGAAACAGCGGTTCCGCTGGGCCTATGGCGCGATTCAGATCATCAAGCGTCACACCGCCAGCCTGTTGCGCGGCAAGGACACCGAACTGACCCGTGGCCAGCGTTACCACTTCCTCGCGGGCTGGTTGCCGTGGGTCGCGGACGGCATGAACATCTTCTTCACCGTTGGCGCACTGTTGTGGTCGGCGGCGATGATCATCGTGCCGCAACGGGTCGATCCGCCGTTGCTGATTTTCGCGATCCCGCCATTGGCGCTGTTCGTGTTCAAGGTCGGCAAGATCATCTTCCTCTACCGTCGTGCGGTGGGGGTTAACCTCAAGGATGCGTTCTGCGCGGCACTGGCCGGGCTGGCGTTGTCGCACACCATCGCCAAGGCGGTGCTGTACGGTTTCTTCACCAGCAGCATTCCGTTCTTCCGCACCCCGAAAAACGCCGATAACCACGGCTTCTGGGTGGCGATTTCGGAAGCGCGGGAAGAAGTGTTCATCATGCTGCTGTTGTGGGGTGCGGCGCTGGGGATTTACCTGGTGAATGGCATGCCGAGCAACGACATGCGCTTCTGGGTGGCCATGCTGCTGGTGCAGTCGCTGCCGTACCTGGCGGCGCTGATCATGGCGTTCCTGTCTTCGCTGCCCAAACCTTCGGTCGAAGCCGAGCCGCTACCAGCGGTCTAAATCGCTGCGGATGCACTAAACGGCGGCCAATGGCTGCCGTTTTGCTTTAAGATAACCGCCATTTTGCGCGCCTGCCTCATCCCCTGTAGGAGCGAGGCTTGCCCGCGAATGAAGCGACTCGGTGTAACAGATACACCTCATCATCGTTCTTCGCGGGCAAGTCGGGTCGCCGCATCGCTCGCTCCTACAAATAGAGCTTCCGGAGTTTTCCATGACGGCCCACGCCGACCTTTCGCCGACCCTTCAACTCGCCATCGACCTGATCCGCCGTCCCTCCGTGACGCCGGTCGACGCCGATTGTCAGAAGCAGATGATGCAGCGCCTGGGCGATGCCGGTTTTGCGCTCGAACCCATGCGCATCGAAGATGTGGATAACTTCTGGGCGACCCACGGCAAACACGACGGCCCGGTGCTGTGCTTCGCCGGCCATACCGACGTCGTCCCGACCGGCCCGGTCACCGCCTGGCAGATCGACCCGTTCAACGCACTGATCGACGAACACGGCATGCTTTGCGGCCGTGGCGCGGCGGACATGAAAGGCAGCCTCGCCGCCATGACCGTGGCAGCCGAGCGTTTCGTCGCCGACTACCCGGATCACAAGGGCAAGGTCGCTTTCCTGATCACCAGCGACGAAGAAGGCCCGGCGCATCACGGCACCAAGGCGGTGGTCGAACGCCTCGCTGCCCGCAAGGAACGCCTGGACTGGTGCATTGTCGGCGAACCGTCGAGCACCACACTGGTCGGTGACGTGGTCAAAAACGGTCGTCGCGGCTCCCTCGGCGCCAAACTGACCGTGCGCGGGATTCAAGGTCACGTGGCGTATCCACACCTGGCGAAGAACCCGATCCACCTCGCCGCGCCCGCGCTGGCAGAACTGGCTGCCGAGCACTGGGACCACGGCAACGATTTCTTCCCGCCGACCAGCTTCCAGATCTCCAACGTCAATTCCGGCACCGGCGCGACCAACGTGATCCCCGGTGACCTGGTGGCCGTGTTCAACTTCCGCTTCTCCACCGAGTCGACCGTCGAAGGCCTGCAAAAGCGCGTTGCCTACATCCTCGACAAGCATGGCCTGGACTGGCACATCGACTGGGCCCTGTCCGGCCTGCCGTTCCTGACCGAGCCGGGCGCGTTGCTGGATGCCGTCGCATCGAGCATCAAGGACGTCACCGGTCGCGAAACCAAAGCCTCTACCAGCGGTGGCACCTCCGATGGGCGTTTCATCGCGACCATGGGCACACAAGTGGTTGAACTGGGCCCGGTCAACGCAACGATCCATCAGGTCAACGAACGCGTGCTGGCTGCCGACCTCGACGTGCTGACCGACATTTACTACCAGACCCTGATCAAGTTGCTCGCCTGATGCTGGCCTGCCCGATCTGCAGCGAACCGCTGAATGCGGTGGACAACGGCGTGGCCTGCCCCGCCGGGCATCGTTTCGACCGCGCGCGCCAGGGTTACCTGAACCTGTTGCCGGTGCAGCACAAGAACAGCCGCGACCCCGGGGACAACCTGGCGATGGTCGAAGCCCGCCGCGACTTCTTGAATGCCGGCCATTACGCGCCGGTGGCCAGGCGTCTGGCGGAACTGGCTGCCGGGTACGCGCCGCAGCGCTGGCTGGACATCGGCTGTGGCGAGGGTTACTACACCGCGCAAATCGCCGAGGCGTTGCCCAATGCCGATGGTTATGCGCTGGACATTTCCCGGGAAGCGGTCAAACGCGCTTGCAAGCGCAACCCGCAGTTGACCTGGTTGATCGCCAGCATGGCCCGGGTGCCGTTGGCCTCTGGCAGTTGCCAGTTTCTCGCCAGCGTCTTCAGCCCGCTGGACTGGGCGGAAGCCAAGCGCCTGCTCAGCTCCGGCGGCGGCTTGATGAAGGTCGGACCGACCAGCGGCCATCTGATGGAATTGCGCGAGCGGCTGTACGACGAAGTCCGTGAGTACACGGATGACAAGCATCTGGCCCTGGTGCCGGAAGGCATGACGCTTCAACACAGTGAAACACTGGAGTTCAAACTGACCCTGGAAAAGGGTCAGGATCGCGCGAACCTGCTGGCGATGACACCTCACGGCTGGCGCGCCAGTGCCGAACGCCGGGCGGCGGTCATTGAGCAAGTGGCGCCTTTCGAGGTCACTGTTTCGATGCGCTACGATTACTTCGTACTTCAATAATTTTGGTCTTGAGCAACGGCTCGAGGCCGGCTAAATCCGCGAATGGATTTTTCAGACCCGCAGTGAGGACATCCATGCGCCAACCCGATATCGAGATTTACCTGAAAGACGCCGACGTCGACTACAAGGCCATCGCGGCCTGGCTCGGCGCGGCTTTAGGCCCATGCACCGATTGGGTTCAGAAAGGCCAGACCTACAAGTGCAAGGCCGGCAATGTGCCGGTGACCTGGCTGCCGAAAGCTGTCGGCAAATGGAACAGCCTGTTTCTGGAAAGCGACCAGACCCCGTGGGAAGACGACATCGCCTGCGCCCGCGCCGCGTTTGTCGCGCTGAACGTCGAAGTGCGTTGCGCGCCGGGGACGTGGGTCGAAGAAGAAGGTGAAGAAACGGCGGACCGCTGGATGCGCATCAGCGCCGACGGTGAAGAAGAAATCACCTGGAAAACCGCGTAAAAGCTGTACACAAAACCTGTGGGAGCGAGCTTGCTCGCGATGAGGCCCTTTCAGTCAACATCAATGTTGAATGTCAGTTCGCTATCGCGAGCAAGCTCGCTCCCACATTGGTTTTGGGTGATCTGTGGATCGGATTTACAGCCCCACCACATCCTCAGCCTGCAACCCCTTCTCACCCGTCACCACCGCATACTCAACCTGCTGACCCTCCGCCAGCGAGCGATGCCCCTCCCCGCGGATCGCACGGTAGTGCACGAACACATCCACCCCGTCCTCGCGCTGGATGAAGCCATACCCCTTGGCATCGTTGAACCACTTCACATTGCCGGTTTCGCGCGTAGCCATAAAACAGTCCCCTTCTTTTTATTGTTGAGCGGCCGAGTATATGACAGTCGCGAAATCTCTCAACTCAACTTTACTTAGCCGCTTTTTTGCCGATTTTCGGCGAATACGGCACACTATCGGCCGCCCGAGCATTTGCTCGGTTTCAACCACTCACGCAGAAGCCGTATGACCCGCTCCCCGCTCCGCCGTCTTGTGTTTGGCACCTTGCGCCGACTCTTGTACCTCTGGGTTCGCTCGGAGACGATCAACCAGTCCTCGCTCTCCCTCAACCTCGACCGCAGCCGTCCGGTGTTCTACGTCCTGCAAGATCCTTCGCTGACCGACCTCGCCGTGCTCGATACCGAGTGCGGCAAGGCCGGTCTGCCGCGCCCGGTGCTGCCGGTCTCGGTGGGCTACCTGGTGGAACCGGCGGCGTTTTTCTACCTGACGCCAGCGCCCGACTGGCTAGGACGCCAAGACAAACGCGGGGCGCCACCTACCCTCACCCGCCTGGTCAGCGCCCTGAGCCAGAACGCCGCCGAAGACGCACAAATCATTCCGGTCAGCGTGTTCTGGGGTCAGTCGCCGGACAGCGAATCAAGCCCTTGGAAACTGCTGTTCGCCGACAGCTGGGCGGTCACCGGCCGCCTGCGTCGGTTGCTCAGCATCATCGTGCTGGGACGCAAGACCCGCGTGCAGTTTTCGGCGCCGATCCACCTGCGCGAACTGATCGATCACAACAAGGGCCACGAGCGTACGGTGCGCATGGCCCAGCGGATTCTGCGGGTGCATTTCCGCAACCTCAAAGCCGCCGTTATCGGCCCGGACATTTCCCACCGGCGCAACCTGGTCAAGGGTCTGCTCAATCAGCCATTGGTCAGGCAAGCGATCCTCGACGAAGCCGAACGCGAAAACATCTCCCCGGAGAAAGCCAAGGCCCAGGCCCTGCGCTATGGCAACGAGATCGCCTCGGACTACACCTACACCGCGATCCGCTTTCTGGAAGTGGTGCTGAGCTGGTTCTGGAACAAGATCTACGACGGGATCAAGGTCAACAATATCGAAGGCGTACAGCAGGTCGCCCAGGGTCACGAAGTGATCTACGTGCCATGCCATCGCAGCCATATCGACTATCTGCTGCTGTCCTATCTGCTGTTCCGCAACGGCCTGACCCCGCCGCACATCGCCGCCGGGATCAACCTCAACATGCCGCTGATCGGCGGGCTGTTGCGCCGTGGCGGTGCGTTCTTCATGCGCCGCACCTTCAAGGGCAATCCGCTGTACACCTCGGTGTTCAACGAATACCTGCACACCCTGTTCACCAAAGGCTTCCCGGTCGAGTACTTCGTCGAGGGCGGCCGCTCGCGCACCGGGCGCATGCTGCAGCCGAAAACCGGGATGCTCGCGATCACCCTGCGCAGCTTCCTGCGCTCATCGCGGATGCCCATCGTGTTCATTCCGGTGTACATCGGTTACGAGCGCGTACTGGAAGGCCGGACCTATCTCGGCGAGCTGCGTGGCGCGAGCAAGAAGAAAGAATCGATCTTCGACATTTTCAAAGTCATCGGGGCGCTCAAGCAGCGTTTCGGCCAGGTAGCGGTAAACTTCGGCGAGCCGATCAAACTGACGGAATTCCTCGACAGCGAACAGCCCGACTGGCGCCAGCAGGCGCTTGGTCCGCAGTTCAAACCGGCCTGGCTCAACGAAACCACCCACCGTCTCGGCGAGAAAGTCGCGCAGCATCTGAACGAAGCGGCAGCGATCAACCCAGTCAATCTGGTCGCTCTGGCGCTGTTGTCCACCAGCCGCCTGGCCCTGGACGATCGCGCCATGGCGCGGGTACTCGACCTGTATCTGGCACTGCTGCGCAAAGTCCCCTACTCGCCGCACACCACCCTGCCGGAAGGTGACGGCCGAGCGCTGATCGAGCACGTGAAGGACATGGACCTGCTGTCCGAGCAGAGCGATGCCCTGGGCAAGATTCTGTATCTGGACGAGCAGAACGCCGTCCTGATGACCTACTACCGCAACAACGTGCTGCACATTTTCGCGTTGCCATCACTGCTGGCGAGCTTCTTCCAGAGCGCATCGCGCATGAGCCGCGATCAGATCCTGCGCTACACCCGGGCGCTGTATCCGTACCTGCAAGCGGAGCTGTTCATTCGCTGGCCGCTGGACGAACTGGATGCGGTGATCGATCAGTGGCTCGAGGCGTTCGTCGAGCAAGGCCTGCTGCGGTTCGAGAACGACGTCTACCTGCGTCCGGCACCGAGTTCGCGACATTTCGTGCTGCTGACACTGCTGTCGAAAAGCATCGCCCAGACCCTGCAACGCTTCTACATGACCGTATCCCTGCTCCTCAACAGCGGCCAACACAGCATCACTGCCGAAGAGCTGGAGGACCTGTGCACGGTCATGGCACAGCGCCTGTCGATCCTCCATGGCCTGAACGCTCCGGAATTCTTCGACAAGAGCCTGTTCCGCCACTTCATCCAGACCCTGCTGGACCTCGACGTGCTCAAGCGCGATGAAGCCGGCAAGCTGGGCTACCACGAACTGCTCGGCGAGTTGGCCGAAGGCGCGGCGAAGCGGGTATTGCCGGCGGAGATTCGTTTATCGATCCGTCAGGTGGCGCTGCATCGCAGTGAAGATGCGGCGGATATTGTCGAGCGCGTCTGAGCCGTCAACATTGTCAGAAGCAAGGATGCTTCTGGTCTATCCCGTCATCAATTCGCACCTGAATTAACGAAGCCTCCTACGGAAAGTTCGACAGCTCTGACGATAAGCTCAGCGCTCGTCAATTTCGATATAATCGATAAGGAAATCAACATGAGCAACGAACCCGTAAAGACCATCGGCGGTACCGTGCACTATCTCGAAAAGATTGCATTACTGCCAAACTCGACCCTCTACGTCAGCCTGCTGGATGTCTCTCTGGCTGATGCCTCGGCCAAAGAACTTGCCCACCAAGTCACTCCTCATGCAGAAACTGCAGGGCTTGGATTTAATCTCGTGTACCCCATGGCAGATGTCCTACCCGGCCACAGCTATGCAATTAGCGCGAGTATCAAGACTGACGGCAAGCTGGTCTTTATCACCGCTGAGCGTCACTCGGTGGAACTGGGCGTAGACCACGTGAAAGGTCAGAAAATTCTGGTCAGCCGCGTCAACCATTAACCACTGTCGCCATTCAAACTTTCAAGCCAATCCGAGACATGATAAGGAAATCATGATGACCCAACATACCATCAATGCACTTTTGCACTTCCCTCCAGACTTTGAACTACCGGAGGACTGCGAAATAAGCATAAGAATACAAAACATTACCAACAGGGATGCGCCCAGACTTCACAGCAAGTGGGGTAGCAACACACTACCATCGAAGCGCCCCATCAACTTCTCGGTCATTGTCGATTCAGATCTGGTTAACATCGGGAGTCGCTTTTCCATTGATGTAAAAATCGCCCATCAAGGGACCGCACTGTTACTGGATCTGGAACAGGATTTCTGGTGGGCTGGAGGCGATCACGATACCGACATTCACTTGAGTCCTGTGGGCTATATCGCTGTCGAAAAATTCTGGATGCCCCGGATTGGTTACCCTGAGGATTCAAAACTGTTTGTGAAGCTGACTACCGATGATAACCGTGAGGTTGTTGTTAGTGAGAGCGTAAGCCTGACGAAGCAAATCACCCCCTTCTACCTGCGTTATGACCCATCCGTGATCAAACCAGGCCAACTGTACGCACTGACTGGCTCATTCGAGACCTACAGCCAGCGCCAACTGTCGCTGGGGATTAAACCCGCGAAACTGGTTCTGATGCCCGAAACTGTTCAAGCCCCGGCTTTCGGTGGCTGAATTCAAAACCGTTCGGATCGACGCTTAGCGCAAATTCCGCTTACGTCATGGCATAGGTGCCATTATTCCACTTCATTCATGGCGTTCAAATAAGGATATTAGAAATGAGCAAAACCGACAACATCTACGTACACGGTGAAGTGTATTTGAAAGCA
This sequence comes from Pseudomonas silesiensis, assembly GCF_001661075.1. Classification (NCBI taxonomy): domain Bacteria; kingdom Pseudomonadati; phylum Pseudomonadota; class Gammaproteobacteria; order Pseudomonadales; family Pseudomonadaceae; genus Pseudomonas; species Pseudomonas silesiensis. The sequence continues at coordinate 1,060,260 of NZ_CP014870.1, read as the reverse complement.
GATCAAATCTTCGCCAACACTGCGCTCAAAGTCGTACTGGTAAACATAAACTCCAAAGAAGTGGTAGAAAAGCAACGAATCTCGCTTGTACGCACAGGTAATGATCAAGCCGTTACGTTTAAAATGCACTTTGATCCACTGCAAATCGACCAAAACGAGGAATACGGTATTTACGCTGAAATCAATTCTCTGAGCGCCGTAACTCATACTGCTCGTCAATACTATCCGGTAGATTTGAGCAACACGACTCCATCAGCGAGTGTATTCATGGATTACAACCCGAGAGAGCTTGTTTAAAATCTTTCCAAAGATAATTGCGCTTGAATAGCATTCAAGCGCAATTATTGCCCTGATCCAGTCGCCCCCTCCCCCCGAAAAAACAGCTACGTCCGCTGGCCGAAGGCGCGGCGAAGCGGGTATTGTCGGCGGAGATTCGCTTGTCGATCCGTCAGGCGGCGTTGCATCGCAGTGAAGATGCGGAGGATCAGGTCGCGCTTGTGGCGAAGACCGACTAAATTCCCTCAGGCGCCAAGGCTTATGGCGACACCTTAAATATGGAGCTCTGCGATGAAAAAACTTTCTCTATTGGCCGTCGCCACCCTGCTGGGTGCCTGTCAGTTGATACAACCTGCCGCTGAACCCCAGCTGAACGGCGAAGTGTACTACCTGCAACGCATCGCCCTGCCGCCGAACGCCACCTTGAGCGTCAGCCTGCAGGACGTTTCCCTGGCCGACGCCCCCGCCGTGGTCCTTGGCGAACAGGAAGGACCGGTCGAAGGTCAGGTGCCGCTGCCGTTTCATCTGAGCTACGATCCGGCACAGGTCAAACCCGGCAATCGTTATTCGGTCAGCGCGCGGATCGAGGTGAATGGCAAACTGATGTATACCACTACCGAACAACACGTCGTACAGCTTGATGGCAGCGACCCGCAGTCGATGAAAATCCGCGTTCACGCCGTCCGCTAATTTATTCCAACAAGGAAGCCACCATGCTCCGCCCTACTTTTCATCTCGCCGGCCTGTGCGCAGGCTTGATGTTCTGCGCCAGCGCCTTCGCGCTGTCGCTCAGCGACCTGTCGCAAAAGGACGCCACCGGCGGCCTGAAAGATGCCCTGACCCAGGGCGCGCAACTGGCCGTGAAGCAGCTCGGTACGCCTGGTGGCTTCAGCAACAACCCGGAGGTGAAAATCGAACTGCCCGGCAAACTGGGAAAAGTCGCCAGCAAAATGAAACAGTTCGGCATGGGCGCCCAGGTCGATCAACTGGAAACCAGCATGAACAAGGCCGCTGAATCCGCCGTCACCCAGGCCCAGCCGATCCTGGTCGATGCAGTGAAAAAAATGAGCGTGACCGATGCCAAGGACATTCTTAGCGGCGGCAATGACTCGGCCACGCAGTACCTGAGCAAAACCAGCCGCGAACAGATCCGTGTCAAGTTCCTGCCGATCGTCAAGCAAGCCACCGACCAGGTTGGACTGGCCAAACAGTACAACTCGTTCGCGGGCCAGGCTGCAACGCTGGGCGTGCTGGATGCAAAGAATGCCAACATCGAAAGCTATGTCACCGAGCAGGCGTTGAACGGTTTGTTCGAGATGATTGGAAAACAGGAAGAAACCCTTCGCCAGAACCCTGCGGCGGCGGCGACCAGTTTGGCGAAGAAAGTGTTCGGTACGCTCTAGGTTTCAACACAACACCTGTGGGAGTGAGACCGGCCTCGCGAAGGACTCGAGGGCGACGCGCTGATCCAGATTGCACGCGTTATCGTTGACCTCCATCGTCGGAACGCCGCCCGGAGCAAGCTCGATCCCACAATGATTCAGGTTGTCGTTGCAGGCCGCAGGAAGAACACCCACTCGCGGCCCCATCTTGTACCCTTCAGAGTGGCGTTTTTTCATCGGCGCTGTCTCAAAAACTGATGAAACTGAGTCCTGAGCACAGCATTTTGCTTCCCTGGTCTCAATATCAGATAAATCTGAGACAGGTGCGTTTGCAAAGATCGCTCGGGATGACCATGTCTCGGCCGGTCTCAGACGACGATCATTCACAAAAAGCCCGCCGGCCTCCACAGGTTCAGCGGGCTTTTTGGTTGTGCTACTGCTGCGGATCGAGATGATACATTTCTGAAATCAGGTTGGCTGGCAGGCCGCCTTCGCAGGCAAGCCAGCTCCCACAAGGGTTCTGGGTACATTCGTAAAATCAGGTTGGCTGGCAGGCCGTCTTCGCGGGCAAGCCTCGCTCCTACAGGGGGCTCGTGTACATCCGGAAAATCAGTGCGGCGGGCAAGCCTCAATGCCGGTCAGGAAATTGTAGGAGCGAGCTTGCTCGCGATGGACTCAAGAGCGCCGCGTTTAACCAGTAAACACGCGTTATCGTTAACGACCATCGTCGGAACGCCGCCCGGAGCAAGCTCGCTCCTACAATGATCGGCGTACACCGACGCTCTCCACCACTCATCAGGCCGAGCGTTAGCTCGCCTGCAGCTTTTGATCTTGACGCACCGCCCCATCGAGAGGCCGAGTGGAGGTTCTGCGTAGTGGGCAACCCGGCATGGATGCCGGGTTAGCCGCGCACGGCCATGGATGGCCGATCGCGGCGGGCCCACGGAGCAGGACCGGAGCGAGGGCATGCCGAGCCTAGGCGAGGCACCGAACGAAAGGGGCAAGAGCCCTTGGTTACTTGGGGCTTTTCCAAGTGACTCGCCGTAAGGGCGAAACCATAAGCGGCCGTTACCGCAGCAACGGATATGTACTCACCCACCAACAACCTGGTCGGCCCGAAGGCCGCCAAGTCCAAAAAATCAAACCGACTCCTCCCTGACCCTGAACCAGGCCGCATAAAGCGCAGGAAGAAACAACAACGTCAGCGCCGTAGCCACAATCAACCCCCCCATGATCGCCACCGCCATCGGCCCGAAAAACACACTGCGTGACAACGGAATCATCGCCAGCACCGCCGCCAACGCCGTCAACACAATCGGCCGGAACCGCCGCACCGTGGCTTCGATAATCGCTTGCCAAGGCTTGAGCCCGGCAGCGATATCCTGCTCGATCTGATCCACCAGAATCACCGAATTACGCATGATCATCCCGGACAAGGCGATAGTCCCCAGCATGGCAACGAAACCAAACGGCTGACGAAACACCATCAGAAACAAAGTCACCCCGATCAACCCCAGCGGCGCGGTGAGAAACACCATCACCGTGCGCGAGAAACTGCGCAGTTGCAGCATCAGCAAGGTCAGCACCACCACAATGAACAACGGCACCCCAGCCTTCACCGAATTCTGCCCCCGGGCCGAATCTTCCACGGTGCCGCCGACGTCCAGCAGATAGCCGTCCGGCAATTCGGCGCGGATCGGATCGAGGGTCGGCATGATCTGCTGCACCAGGGTCGCCGGCTGTTCCTTGCCATAGATATCGGCGCGGACTGTCACATTGGGCAGGCGGTTACGGTGCCAGATGATGCCTTCCTCGAAGCCGTATTCCAGGGTGGCGATCTGCGACAGCGCCACGCTGCGGCCGTTGTCGGTCGGCACCGCCAGGCTCGGCAGCAACGACAGTTCGGTGCGTTCGTGCACGGTGCCGCGCAGCAGGATCTCGATCAATTCGTTGTCTTCACGGTACTGGCTGACGCTGGAACCGGTCAGGGAGCTTTGCAGGAACCTCGACAGGTTTGCCGTGCTCACGCCAAGTGCCCGGGCGCGGTCCTGATCGATGTTCAGGTACACGACTTTGCTCGGCTCTTCCCAGTCCAGGTGGACGTTGACCACGTGGGGGTTCTCGCGAACCTTGGCCGCGACTTTGCGCGCCAGCGCACGGACTTCATCGATGTGCTCGCCAGTGACCCGGAACTGCACCGGATAGCCTACCGGCGGGCCGTTCTCCAGACGTGTGACCCGCGAGCGCAGGGCCGGGAATTGTTCGTTGAGGGTTTCGATCAGCCAGGTACGCAGGGGTTCGCGGTCCTCGATGGTCTTGGCCAGGACGACAAACTGGGCGAAGCTCGCCGCCGGCAGTTGCTGATCCAGCGGCAGGTAAAAACGCGGCGAACCGGTGCCGACGTAGGCCACGTAGTTGTCGATACCCACATGATCCTTCAGCAGCGCTTCAAGGCGCTTGACCTCGTCGGCGGTGTTGCTCAGGGAAGCGCCTTCGGCCAGTTTCAGGTCGACCATCAACTCAAGACGCCCGGACGCCGGGAAAAACTGCTGTGGAACAAAGCGGAACAGCACGATGGAGCCGATGAACAAGACCACGGTCAGCAGGATCACGGTCTTGCGCCAGCGCACGCACCACTCCACCAAGCGCCTGACCCGCTGATAGAACGGCGTACCGTAGGGGTCGGCCTGGCCGTCGCCGGTCCCGTGTTTGGCCGCATGAATTTTCGCCAGGTCCGGCAGGAGTTTCTCCCCCAGATAGGGCACGAACACCACCGCGGCGATCCACGACGCCAGCAAGGCAATGGTCACCACCTGGAAGATCGAGCGGGTGTATTCGCCGGTGCCCGATTGCGCAGTGGCAATCGGCAGGAAGCCGGCCGCGGTGATCAGCGTGCCGGTGAGCATCGGGAACGCGGTACTGGTCCAGGCATAGCTGGCGGCCTTGATCCGGTCGAAGCCCTGCTCCATTTTGATCGCCATCATTTCCACGGCGATGATCGCGTCGTCCACCAGCAGCCCCAGCGCCAGCACCAGCGCGCCGAGGGAGATTTTGTGCAGGCCGATGCCGAGGTAATACATGCAGGCGAAGGTCATGGCCAACACCAGCGGAATCGCCAGGGCGACCACCATGCCGGTACGCACGCCGAGGGAGAAGAAGCTCACCAACAGCACGATGGCCAGGGCTTCCACCAGTACTTGAACGAACTCGCCGACCCCGGTTTTCACCGCCGCGGGCTGGTCGGAGACCTTGCGCAACTGCATGCCGGCCGGAAGGTTTTTCTGGATCCTGGCGAACTCGACTTCCAGCGCCTTGCCCAGCACCAGAATGTCGCCACCCTCCTTCATGGCCACGGCCAGTCCGATGGCATCTTCGGCCATGAAGCGCATGCGCGGCGCGGGTGGATCGTTGAAACCACGCCGAACATTCGCTACATCGGCGATCCGGAAGGTGCGGTCGCCGACGCGGATCGGGAAGTTCTTGATCTCGTCGACTGTCTGGAAATTCCCCGAAACCCGTAGCTGCAAGCGCTCGCTGGTGGTTTCGAAGAAGCCGGCGGTGGACACCGCGTTCTGCTCCTCGAGCGCTTGCTGCACTGCCGCCAGGGGCAGGCCGAGGGTGGCGAGCTTGACGTTGGAGAGTTCGATCCAGATCTTCTCGTCCTGCAGGCCGAGCAGATCGACCTTGCCCACGTCCTTGACCCGTTGCAGCTGGATCTGGATGCGGTCGGCGTAATCCTTGAGTACCGCGTAGTCGAATCCGTCGCCGGTCAGGGCGTAGATGTTGCCGAATGTCGTGCCGAATTCATCGTTGAAGAAGGGTCCCTGAACGCCCGGTGGCAGGGTGTGGCGGATGTCGTTGGTCTTCTTGCGGACCTGGTACCAGAGCTCGGGAATGTCCACCGAATGCATGGAGTCCCGGGCAATGAACGTCACCTGGGACTCGCCTGGGCGGGAAAACGAGACGATGCGCTCGTACTCGCCGGTTTCCATCAGCTTCTTTTCAATGCGCTCGGTGACCTGGCGCGACACTTCCTGCGCCGTCGCCCCTGGCCAGAGCGTGCGGATCACCATGGCCTTGAAGGTGAACGGCGGGTCTTCGCTTTGGCCGAGCTTGGTGTAGGAAAGTGCCCCCACGACCGCCAGCAACAGCATCAGGAACAGGACGATCTGGCGATTACGCAACGCCCATGCGGAGAGATTGAAACCCATCGGGACTACTCCTTGTCCGCCAGATTGACCACGCGGTTGGAACGATCCACGGGGCGCACCTGCTGCCCTTCGAGCAGCACATGGACACCGGCCGCCACTACCCAGTCACTGGCTTTCAAGCCTTCGAGCACAGGCACGGTTTTCTCGCCGAAAGCACCGATGCGCACCGGGGTTTTCTTCAAGGTGTTGTTGGCACCGACGACCCAGACGTAGGTCGCGCCGTTCTCCGCGGTCAGCGCCGAAAGCGGTACGGACAGCGTAACCACGTCGGCGGCCTGTACGAACACCCGGGCACTTTGGCCGAGTTCGGCGGGAACCTTGCCTTCAGTGAATGAGATGCGCGCGGCGAAGGTACGGGATTTCGGATCGGCTGCCGGGGATAACTCACGGATGCGCCCGGCGAAACGTTGATCGGGTTGGGTCCAGAGTTCCACCGACACCGGCTGGCCGACCTTGAACCGGCCGAAGCCCTGTTCCGGGAGACTGATCGAGACTTCGCGCTCGCCATCGGTGGCCAGGGTAAACACGGTTTGTCCCGCCGCCACGACTTGCCCGACTTCCACCGCACGCTTGGCCACCACACCATCCTGGGGTGCGCGCAGCACCGCGTAGCTGGCCTGGTTGGTCGAGACATTGAACTCGGCCTTGATCTGCTTCAGGCGGGCTTCACCAGAGCGGAACAGGTTTTCGGCATTGTCGTATTGCGAACGACTGACCATCTGCCGATCCATCAGGGTCTTGTAGCGATCGCGCTCGGCACGCACCAGGTTCAGATTGGCTTCGGCGGCGGCGACCTGGGCGCGGGTGGCCTCCAGTTGCAGGCGCACGTCCTGAGGATCGAGCTCCGCCAGCGGTTGGTCAGCCTTGACCCGCTGCCCTTCCTCGACCAGTCGTCGGCTGACTTTGCCGCCAATGCGAAACGCCAGCTCCGGCTCGAAACGCGCACGGACTTCACCGGGAAAGCTTTCCATCGTCCGGGCCGACGGCTCTGGCTGCACCACCAGGGCCGGGCGGACGGTGACTTGAGGCGCCTCTTCGTGACCGCACGCAGACAAGAAAAACGCCAGACTGACCGGCAACGCGAAGGGCAAGGCATAGCGGAACATGGTGAAGGACCTTTCGCTAATGGTGCTTGGAATAATTATACTGACCAGTATGTTATTAATAGCAAACTCACCAGTCCAGTATTAAAAGCGAATATGTCGAACACTCTTTCAGCAGCCAACGGGCCGGGCCGCCCCAAGGATCTGGCCAAGCGCCAGGCGATCCTCGAAGCGGCGAAAATTCTGTTTCTGAGTAATGGCTATGCCAACACCAGCATGGACGCGGTCGCGGCCGAAGCCGGTGTGTCGAAGCTGACGGTCTACAGCCATTTCAACGACAAGGAGACGCTGTTCTCCGCCGCAGTGGTCGCCAAGTGCGAAGAGCAATTGCCGACGCTGTTTTTCGAATTGCCGGACGGCGTCGCGGTAGAAACGGTGTTGTTGAACATCGCGCGTGGCTTTCATCAGCTGATCAACAGCGACGAATCGGTGAACCTGCACCGGCTGATGATGACCCTGGGCAGCCAGGACCCGAAGCTCTCGCAGATTTTCTTCGAGGCCGGGCCGGAGCGCGTGCTGCATGGGATGGAGCGATTGCTGAGCAAGGTTGATCAGAGCGGTGCGCTGAGCATCGACAAGCCGCGCAATGCAGCCGAGCACTTTTTCTGCCTGCTCAAGGGAGCGGGGAATTTTCGCTTGTTGTATGGGTGTGGCGAGCCGTTGACCGGGGATGTGGCCGAGAGCCATGTGCGGGAAGTGGTGGGGTTGTTTATGCGGGCTTATCGGCGGGAAGCTGTCTGATAGTTTTTGGGTGTCTGGTCCGGCGCCTTCGCGAGCAAGCCCGCTCCCACATTGGATCTGCGGTGAACACCTATTTTGTGAACCGCAGAGATCAACTGTGGGAGCGGGCTTGCTCGCGAAGGAGGCGACGCGGTCTCAGGATTTGAGCGCTTTCTTCGGATAAATGTCATACCGACTGGATTTCCCGTCCAGCGCATGACTCGGCTTCGGCCCCGCAATGCACGGCGCCTTGCGTGGGCGCTTGACCACCACCCGGTGACTGGCCAGCGCCAGGGCCGCTTCAAGCAGCGCCGGCGCATCGGGATCATCCCCCACCAACGGTCGGAACAAACGCATTTCCTTCTTCACCAACGCCGTTTTCTCACGATGGGGAAACATCGGGTCGAGGTAGATCACCTGGGGCGGCTCCCCTTCCCAGTTGCGCATCACTTCGATCGAATTACCCTTGAGCAATCTCATCCGCGCCACGATCGGCGCCACGTCGAAATCCTCCGCGCCACGGGCCAGGCCATCTTCCAGCAAGGCGCCGATCAATGGCTGACGCTCGATCAGGTTCATCTCGCAGCCCAGGCTCGCCAGCACGAACGCATCCTTGCCCAACCCTGCCGTGGCATCCAGCACCCGCGGACGCACGCCCTGGGCAATGCCCACCGCCTTGGCGATCATCTGCCCCGTGCCGCCACCGAACAACCGACGGTGGGCCGCGCCGCCCTCGACAAAGTCCACCCGCACCGGTCCCGGCGCATCGGCACCCAGTTGTTGCAACTGCAAACCCTGCTCGCCCACCTGCAAGGCAAATTCGGCGTCCGCCACCTGCATCGGCAAGCCCAGGCGCTCGGCCCATTGTTCGGCCTGTGGCTGAAAGGCCGGGGTCGAAGCCTCGACGTGGATGCGGCAGGCCGCAGGTTGCTCAATCATGGGGAAACACGCTCGAAAAATTAATGATCGGCAAAAACGGCCGATAACAACACTATCGAGCATTTTGCCAGAGCTGAGCGTCGACCGAGAGAAATGTCAGACTTTCAACCCTCCATTACCGGCTTTATCTCGCCCTACGGCGATTACAGTCGGCAAAATACCCAGGCACTGAGCGGTGTCAGTCACCTGTGGCAGGATTTTTTTGCCCGGGCACTGGCCGAACAGTCGGGCGAGGTGTTGCCAGAGTCGCTCAACTTTCCACCGGTCGATCTCGACAGCCCGGTCGAACCCACCGTTGGCAGCGATCTGCTGGCGCACATCGTTTCGCAGCGCGAATGTGAGGTTAAGGACAACAAAGTAAGCCCGCCCGAGCCGTTGTTCCTGCCGATTGCCGAGTTCGAAATAGAGCTGTTGGACGCACCTTCCCCACCCTTCCCGCCGGAGGAAATCCGCGCGCAGCAGCAACAGCAGGACTTCGAAAGCAGTTGGGTGCGCCCGATCGTGCTGGCCGCCGGTCAGCCTGTGCCGCCAGCCGGCCCGGCACCACAAGCGCGTGCCCTGCATTTGCCGATCGCCGAGTTCGAACTTCATCTGCTGGACAAGCCCTTCCCGCCGTTCTCGCCAGAAGAGCGGCTGGAGCAACAGAAAGACTTCGATTTCGATACCGGCTGGGCGCGCCCGATCGTGTTGCAGAACCTGCGTATCGCCGCCTGAAACTCAGCGACATACGCTCCATGGCCCGACATCCAGGTGAAAGTGATCGCGATGGGCGGCGTTGTAGTCCGGGCTCAATACGCCATTGAACATGTCGCAGGCGCCATCGCGGACCAGACGTAAAAACCGTGCGTCCCGATTATCCTTCGGCCAATCCTTGAGCACGCTGATAGAGCGGCCATCGGCCAGGCGGAAACCGGCGATATCGAGCGCATTGGCGCTGGCATGCTGGCTGCGCCTGCCGTTTTCGCGACCGTAAACGTTGCGACAGGCAAAGCTGCCCAGATGCTCGACGCGGGTCACAGGTTGGCCATAGACCGCCTGTGCCGCGGGTTGCAACGCGTGATGCTCGAACAGGGCGAAAGACACCGCCAGGCGACAACTGGCGAGAAAACTGCTGCTCAGGGCCACTTCGCCGCCTTGCACACGCAGGGTGTTGATCAGCGGGCAGGTCGCGCCTGAGCTGTCGGCCTGGCGGGACACGCGCAATCCGGAGCTGCCCAGGGCCTGATCGCACAGCTGCGGATCATCGCGCAGTCGCATCAGCTTGTACCGCGTCAGAAAATTGGGTGCAGCCTTCACATCCAGCGGCGCCCAGGGGTTCCATTGCGGCGGCGGCGTGATCCAGCCACGCCAGACGCTCACCGCTGCCGCCGCGCCGATGATCAACAACAGCACGAACACCACCCGCAGCACCGGCATTTTCAGCCTTTGAACAATTGATTGGCCTGCTGGAACGGCATGGAGCGCGACGTGAACCCGAAGGTGCCCGACTGCCGGATCTCTTGCGCGGCACGAAAGAATTCACCATACGCCGCCAGGGCCAGCGCCGAACCCACGCTGATCCGCTTGACGCCCATCTGGCTCAATTGTTCGACCGTCAACTTGAGCCCGCCGGACATCAAGACGTTGACCGGTTTCGGCGCTACCGCACGCACCACCGCCAATACCTCCTCGGCGCTGCGCAGGCCCGGCGCATAGAGCACGTCGGCGCCGGCGTCGGCAAACGCCTGCAGCCGGCGGATCGTGTCGTCCAGATCGGGATTGCCGTGCAGAAAGTTTTCCGCCCGGGCCGTCAGCGTGAACGGGAAAGGCAGACTGCGGGCGGCGGCGACCGCGGCTTCGATGCGGGCGACTGCATGGTCGAAGCAATAGATCGGGCCGTCTTCGCGTCCCGTGGCATCTTCGATCGAACCACCGACAGCGCCTGCTGCGGCGGCCCGCAAGAGACTTTGGGCGCATTCGACAGGATCGTCGGCGAATCCGTTTTCCAGATCCACCGCAACCGGCAGCGGGGTGGCGGCGACTATGGCCTGAACGTTCGCCAGGGTCTGGTCCAGGGTCAGCCCGCCATCGGGACGGCCCTGGGAAAAGGCATAACCGGCGCTGGTGGTCGCCAGCGCCTCGAAACCAAGGCTGGCGAGCATGATCGCCGAGCCGGCGTCCCACGGGTTGGGAATGACAAAAGCGCCGTCGCGTTCATGCAGGGCTTTGAACGCCTGGGCTCGAAGGGTTTGCGCATTCATTGGCAGGCTCCCGGGAAGAGTAAAAAATCCGCTTCAGAGCAGGCCAAGTTGCTCCGCGGCGGGCTCTCTGTATAGCTCAGGCAGCGGCGCCAGGCCAGGCAAACGCAGCATCAGTTGCGCATGGAAACGCTGAGCGAGCCTGGCTGCCAGCAGATTGTCGGCGGTGTGCAGGAAAATATAAGGCGTGCGGCCTTCTTCGATCCACAGGGCAATTTTCTCGACCCAGGGCACCAGGAACGGATCATTGGCTTCCAGTTGCGGATGGCCGATGAAGCGTACCTGCGGGCATTGGGTAAAGGCCGCTGGACGTGGCGGAACCCGGGGCTTTTTCGCTTGGGCGTGGAGCACTGACGGGGCGGTCGAGGTGCAGCTGAACAGCGCGCGCGAATCGAGGCAGATACGCTCGACGCCACGATCCCGCAGCAGGCGATTGAGCCTGCGCTCGGCATCGCCTTTGGCGAAAAATTCGTCATGCCGCACTTCGACTGCCAGGGGTCGGTCCATGGCATCGATAAAACCGGCCAGCTCCGACAGTCGTTGCGGTGTGAAGCTTTTCGACAATTGCAGCCACAACGGCGAAACACGATCACCCAAGGGGCGGAGCAATTGCAGGAAGGTTTCGGCTGCCGTCAGTTGTTCCCGCAGGTCGCCGCTGTGACTGATGTCGCCGGGGAACTTGGCGGTGAAGCGAAAGTGTTCGGGCATGGTGTCGGCCCAGCGCTGCACAGTGGCGGCAGAGGGGCTGGCGTAGAAGGTCGTGTTGCCTTCCACGGCGTTGAACACCTGGGCATACAGATTCAGAAATTCGGCGGGCCTGGCGTCTTGCGGATAGAGATAGTCGCGCCAGGCGTTTTCACTCCAGGACGGGCAGCCGAGGTAGTAAGGCAGCACCATCAGACGTACAGGTCGAGACCCAGCACATCCGCATCCCACTCGACAAAACCGGCCGTGCTCAGGTAGCTGGCCAAGGCCATGGATACGGTTTTGCTCATGGCGCGGTGGTAAACCATGTCTTGCTGACGGGCAGGTAGATTGCTCAAGCGTTGCGCTGAGGCTTTGGCGGCGCGGGCGGCCAGTTGCTCTTCGGACGGAAATTCCAGCTCACCGTCGATATCGACGGATTCGTCCTCCACTACGCGGCCTTTGCGAGGCTGGCGCTTGATGGGGTAGGACTGGGAGGAAAGGCCGTCTATACGCATGATTGCGGGGCTCGGTATCGATGATGGCAGTTTAGTGGCGCACAATCCACTTCGCAAACAGCCGAGTGATAACTAGAACACAGAAACGACGAAAGGTTTAACAAGCCGGGCAGAAAACGACGATTGGTGGCGTTGCGCAGTCTCGCCCTGTAGGAGCGAGCTTGCTCGCGATTGGACCGACTCGGTCCGGGATATTACCGGGCCTTGGGCGTCGCCACTTTATCGCGCAAATACACCGGCTGCGCCTCATCCGCCACAATCGCCTCACCCCGCTCCCAGGCAAATCGCGCCAGGGTCAGCAGGTCTTCAGCATGAGGCAGCATGCCCGCATCCTGCCCGGTCAGGTTGACCGCAATGCGCTCGGCATAACCCCAGCCGGTGCCCGCGCCAAACCATTCACCGCTGGCATCGGCCGGCAGCGCTGCCGCTTCCGGCGGCAACACCGCCTCATTACCCACCAGGCGCATCTCCCCTGCCGTCTCGCGGTAGCAGCCCCAATACACCTCATCCATCCGCGCATCGATAGCCGCTGCAACCTGGCTGACGCCGTGTTCGCGATACGCTCGTTGTGCCAGCACTGCCAGGTTCGACACCGGCAACACCGGGCGATCCAGCGCAAACGCCAGTCCCTGTACCACGCCGATGGCGATCCGCACGCCGGTAAAAGCACCCGGGCCGCGACCGAAAGCGATGGCATCGACCGCCTGCAAGCTAGTCCCCGCCTCGGCCAGCAACTGCTGAATCATCGGCAACAGCTTCTGCGCATGCAGGCGCGGGATCACCTCGTAATGGCTCGTGACCTTGCCGTCATGCAGCAAGGCAACGGAGCAAGCTTCAGTCGCGGTGTCCAGGGCCAGCAAGGTGCTCATCGATGTTTCCGTAAGAGAGGTCAGAAAAAGTGCGCCAGTATAAACAACTACGGCCCGCAAGCGGGCCGTAGAAGATCAGGCAATGTTCAGCTCAGCGCTTCAAGCACCTTGCCGGTGATCGATTCAACCGAACCGACGCCAGCAATGTGGCTGTATTTCGGCTTGCCCTGATCAGCGGCCAGATTCTGGTAGAAAGCTACCAGCGGCTTGGTCTGCGAGTGGTAGACCGACAGGCGATGACGCACGGTTTCTTCAGTGTCGTCCTTGCGCTGCACCAGTGCTTCACCGGTGAGATCGTCAACACCTTCGACTTTCGGCGGGTTGTAGACGGTGTGGTACACGCGACCGCTGGCCTCGTGGACGCGACGCCCGGCGATACGCTGCACGATCTCTTCGTCGTCGACGGCGATTTCGACCACGTGATCCAGCTCGACGCCAGCCTTCACCAGGGCTTCAGCCTGGGGAATGGTGCGCGGGAAACCGTCGAACAGGAAACCGTTGGCGCAATCGGCCTGGCTGATGCGTTCCTTGACCAGATTGATGATCAGGTCATCGGAAACCAGACCACCGCTGTCCATGACGCTCTTGGCGATCAGGCCCAGTTCGGTACCGGCCTTGACCGCGGCACGCAGCATGTCGCCAGTGGAGATTTGCGGAATGCCGAATTTCTCGGTGATGAACTTAGCCTGAGTACCTTTACCGGCCCCGGGAGCTCCCAGCAGAATGACGCGCATCGATGTGCTCCTCAATTTTTTATAGATACAGATAACGTCAGATTCGCCTCGTGGGGCCAATCTCAAAAAAAGGATCGTGACCGCCCAAACGGCCGAAGGCTGATCAAGATACACAGCAGGCCCTGACCACACAAGCCGCCAAAAGTCGGAGAAACCCGCGCCTGACGTGACCTTTGCGACGGGGTACCCCTAGTCGCAACCCCATCATTAACTGTCGCCTGGCAGCACTTTTAAGCCCTGCGCCGGCAGGCACCCGATGCCCGCATCGAGTGCCCGGACCCACGGCAAAAACCTTAGCCGGTATTGCGCAATCCGGCGGCAATCCCCGCCACAGACACCAGCAGCGCCTGTTCTACCGGGCTGTCCTGCGCCACTTCCTGTTGCCTGGAGCGGGCCAATAATTCGGCCTGCAATAGATGAAGCGGATCGAGGTAAGTGTTGCGCAAGCGGATGAATTCGAGGGTGGCTGGGCTATGTGCCAGCAGCTGAGACTGACCGGTCAGCCCCAGGACCACTGAGCACGCCTGCGACAATAGGTCGCGTAAATGCGCACCCAAAGGCAGCAGATCCGGCTCGACCAGACGCTCATCGTAGGACCGGGCGATATCGCTATCGGCCTTGGCCAGGACCATTTCCAGCATATCGATGCGGGTGCGGAAGAACGGCCACTGCTCGCGCATCTGTCCCAGCAGCTCGCCTTCGCCGCGCTCCAGCGCCTTGCTCAGGGCGGCTTCCCAGCCGAGCCAGGCCGGCAGCATCAGGCGTGTCTGGGTCCAGCCGAAGATCCACGGGATCGCCCGCAGGCTTTCGATCCCGCCCGCGCGGCGCTTGGCCGGACGGCTGCCCAACGGCAAGCGCCCCAGCTCCTGTTCCGGGGTGGACTGGCGGAAATACTCGACGAACTGCGGATTCTCCCGCACCACGGCGCGGTAGGCCCGGACGCCATCGGCGGCCAGTTCGTCCATCAAGTGCCGCCACTCGGGTGTCGGGGGTGGCGGCGGCAGCAAGGTCGCTTCCAGCACGGCGGCCAGGTACAGGTTGAGGTTCTGCTCGGCGATGTCCGGCAGGCCAAATTTGAAACGAATCATTTCCCCCTGCTCGGTGGTGCGGAAACGCCCCGCCACCGAACCTGGCGGCTGCGACAGGATCGCCGCGTGAGCCGGACCGCCACCGCGCCCCACGGTGCCGCCGCGACCGTGGAATAACAGCAGCTCCACTTGCTGCTCGCGGCAGATATCGACCAGACGCTCCTGCGCCCGATACTGCGCCCAGGCCGCCGCCGTGGTGCCGGCGTCCTTGGCCGAGTCGGAATACCCGATCATCACTTCCTGCGGCCCTTGCAGGCGCGCGCGGTAGCCCGGCAGCAGCAACAGCTTTTCAATGACCGGGCCGGCGTTATCGAGGTCGGCGAGGGTTTCGAACAAGGGCACGACACGCATTGGCCGCAATACGCCGGCCTCCTTGAGCAGCAGCTGCACCGCCAGCACGTCGGAAGCGGCACCCGCCATGGAAATCACATAGGAGCCGAGTGAGTCCCCGGGTGCCGAGGCGATTTCCCGGCAGGTCGCCAGCACTTCGGCGGTGTCGGCGGACGGCTTGAAGTACGCCGGCAGCAACGGTCGACGATTGCTGAGTTCGCGCATCAGGAAAGCGATGCGCTCTTCCTCGCTCCAGTCTTCGTAGCGACCGAGACCGAGGTAGTCTGTGATTTCGGTCATCGCCGCCGAGTGTCGGGTCGAGTCCTGACGCACATCCAGGCGCACCAGGAACAGGCCGAAGGTCACGGCCCGGCGCAAACAGTCGAGCAACGGGCCGTCGGCGATCACACCCATGCCGCATTCGTGCAGCGAGTGGTAGCACAGCTCCAGCGGATCGAGCAGTTCGCGGTTGTTTTGCAGTACATTGGCCGGTGCCGGCGTGGTCGCGGTCAAGGACGCGTGGGCCCAGTTACGGGTGGCGCGCAGGCGTTCGCGCAGCTGTTTGAGCACGGCGCGATAAGGTTCGGCGCTGTCCCCGGCTTTGGCTTTGAGGGCATCGCTGGCTTGCTGCATCGACAACTCGGCAGCCAGGTGATCGACATCGCGCACGTACAAGTCAGCGGCCATCCAGCGCGCCAGTAGCAGGACTTCACGGGTCACGGCAGCGGTCACATTGGGGTTGCCGTCCCGGTCGCCGCCCATCCACGAGGCAAAGCGGATCGGCGCCGCCTCCAGCGGCAGGTGCAGGCCGGTGGCAGCCTGCAGGGCCTGGTCCGCCTTGCGCAAATAATTGGGAATCGCCTGCCACAGCGAATGTTCGATCACCGCGAAGCCCCACTTGGCCTCATCCACGGGTGTCGGTCGGGTGCGGCGGATTTCTTCGGTGTGCCAGGCTTCGGCGATCAGGCGCTGCAACTTCGCGTGGATCTGCTCGCGCTCGGCACTGGTCAGGTCGCGATGGTCCTGGGCGGCCAGTTGCGCGGCGATGGCGTCGTATTTCTGGATCAGCGTGCGCCGCGCCACTTCGGTCGGGTGAGCCGTGAGGACCAGTTCGATCTCCAGCCGGCCCAGCTGTCGGGCCAGGGATTCGGCGCCATGACCTTCGGCGCGCAGACGCGCCAGCAGCTCCGGCAGCACCCGCGCTTCGAACGGTGCGGGCTGCGATTCTTCGCGACGGTGAATCAGCTGATATTGCTCGGCGATATTGGCCAGGTTGAGAAACTGGTTGAACGCCCGCGCGACCGGAAGCAATTCGTCTTCGCTCAATTGGTCGAGGCTCGCGCTCAGCTCGGCATCCATCGACCCGCGACGGTCGGCCTTGGCGCCCTTGCGGATCTGCTCGATCTTATCGAGAAAGCCGTCCCCGTACTGTTCACGAATGGTGTTGCCCAACAGTTCACCCAACAGGTGAACGTCCTCGCGCAAGCGTGCATCGATATCGGTCATCAGCAGTTCTCCAGCAAGAAATCCGGGCGGCTAAGATCTTTAAGAGTGCCGCTCCAGACAGCTTCTTACAAGCAAGACGACGAAGGGACTTTAAACCTTGAGCGTTATAGCTAATCTGAAGAGTAAGCCGTACAACGGCTGCCGTCGGCCAAAGCCGGCACTCACCCTGCCTGCCATGAGCAGGCGCGCAATGAGGTCACTATGAAAATCCGCGAGCTTGCCCAGCATTGGGAAGAAAACGCCAAGGGTCGCCTGACCGACACCGGCTACAAGATTCATCTGGATGTGGAGGCTGCCGCGCGCCTGGCTGCGATCGTCGAGATGTACCCCAAGCGGCATCCCGAAGAACTGCTCGGCGAGCTGATCGGCGCGGCCCTGGAAGAGCTGGAGAAAAGCTTCCCCTACGTGAAGGGCTCGACCGTCGTGGCCACTGATGAAGAAGGTGATCCGTTGTACGAAGACGTGGGGCCAACGCCGCGTTTTCTCGCGTTGTCCCGTCGGCATTTGCAGGATTTGTCGAGCGGTAGTGACAAACCAAAACACTGATCAGCCTGATACCTGGACCTGGACCTGTAGGAGCGAGCTTGCTCGCGATGGTCTTGAAGGCGACGCGTGCATTCAGAATAAACGCGCTATCGTTTACGTCCATCGTCGGAACGCCGCCCGGAGCAAGCTCGCTCCTACAAAACGGTCGGGGAATACCGCCCCGGATCGCCAAAGTTCCCGACCCAGAGCCTTGTCCGCCCGGTCAATATTTTTTCGGGCGATGGGCCATCTTCTTTGAACTTTTGAAAAACGCCTCGGGTCACACCCAGTAACCACGCCTGGGACGGCCGTGTCAGAACACCTCGGAAATTGTCGGTTGCGGCTCCTTGCCCAGGATGGATTTTTACGTTTTTCAGGAGTTATTCCAATGGAGTTGAAGACCATGAAGACCCGAACTGCCCAATCCCCGTCTACCCCCCTGCGCAGGCTGAAACTGGCCGCACTGGCGATCGGCAGCAGCCTGGTCCTGGCCGGTTGCGCCGGTAACCCGCCGACCGAACAATTTGCCGTAACCGAATCCGCCGTGAATGGTGCAGTCAGTGCTGGCGGTACCGAATTCGCCGCCGTGGAAATGAAGTCCGCCCAGGACAAGCTCAAGCAAGCCGAAATCGCCATGCACGACAAAAAGTATGACGAGGCCAAGATCCTGGCCGAACAGGCCGAGTGGGACGCTCGCGTAGCAGAGCGCAAAGCCCAGGCGATGAAAGCCGATCAGGCTGTGAAGGACTCTCAGAAAGGGGTTCAGGAAATGCGTCAGGAAAGCCAGCGCACCGTGCAATAAGCGGCGCGGCACGACGTACTTCTTCTCGACTAAAAGGACGAAACCATTATGCGTAAACAATTGATGATCCCTGCCCTGCTGGCTGCAAGTGTTGCACTGGCTGCCTGCTCCACGCCGCCCAACGCTAACCTGGAACAGGCCCGCACCAACTACAGCGGCCTGCAAGCCAACCCGCAAGCGAGCAAAGTGGCGGCACTGGAAACCAAAGACGCCAGCGACTATCTGGACAAGGCTGACAAGGCCTACATGGACAAGGAAGACCAGGCCAAGGTCGACCAGCTTGCCTATTTGACCAACCAGCGTGTCGAAGTAGCGAAGCAGACCATCGCCCTGCGCACCGCTGAAGCCAACCTGAAAAACGCTTCTGCGCAACGTGCCCAGGCCCGCCTGGATGCCCGCGACCAGCAGATCAAACAGCTGCAGGACAGCCTGAACGCCAAACAGACCGATCGCGGCACCCTGGTGACCTTCGGTGATGTGCTGTTCGCCACCGATCGGGCTGACCTGAAATCCAGCGGCCTGGTCAACATCAACAAACTGGCGCAGTTCCTTCAGGAAAACCCGGACCGTAAAGCGATTGTCGAAGGTTACACCGACAGCACCGGCACGGCTTCGCACAACCAGTCGCTGTCCGAGCGCCGCGCCGGTTCCGTGCGCATGGCCTTGGTGAAAATGGGCGTTGATCCAGCGCGCATCGTTGCCCAGGGTTATGGCAAGGAATACCCGGTCGCTGAAAACGGCAGCGTGTCGGGTCGTGCAATGAACCGTCGGGTGGAAGTGACCATTTCCAACGACAACCAGCCGGTGATCCCGCGTTCGGCGGTCAGCTCGAACTAAGCTGAATCTGCTGTAACGAAAAGCCCCGCCGGATTCGATCAGGCGGGGCTTTTTGTTTTGCTTTTCGTAGGAGCGAAGCTTGCTCGCGAAGAGGGCAACCCGGTCTTTGAGCTATACCGCGTTATCGTTCTTCGCGGGCAAGTCGGATTGCCGCTCCGCTCGCTCCTACAGGTGGGCGCGCTACGGTTCCAGCTTCTGCGGGGTTTCCTGCCCGATGCAGCGCACGGCCTTCTTCTTGTTGTTGACCAACACACCACTCAGGCCTTTCTGTTCAGTGTCGAACATCACCAGCACGCCATCGATGCATTGGGCCACTTGCGCAGCCGGTTCCAGGGAGACCTTGTAGTCTTCGCCGGGCACGGTCTTGAGCAGGGTGAAGTCGCTGAGCAGCAGCGCGTCTTCCGGTTTGGCAAAGTGCAGGTAGCCATACCACCACAGGGCACCGACGGTGCCGAGGATGCTGCAGATACCGGTGATGATCAGCGGGATGGCGTTACGTTCTTCACTCATTGCGGACTCTCTGGTGGTTCATCTTCGGAATTCGGGGCTGCCGGGTAATTCGGTGTCTCGCCCAGGCGGCGCAGGCCGTTGAAATGCTGCGGATCGTCGAGGTAGCGCAGCATGACTTTGCGCCAGACCGGGTCGGCGAACGTCTGCACATGTCCACCTCGGGTCAGTTGCAGCACCCGGGGCGGCGGCGCAGCTTGATACAGACGGATGCCGTTGGAAAGAGGCACGATCGGATCGTCGATGCTGTGGTAGATCAATTTCGGTACACCATTGAGCTGTGCCATCGAGTGGATGGCGCTGTCGCCGTCCGGCACCAGCCACGACAGCGGCACCTGGAACGGCCAGAACAACCATGAGTTGCTCAGGGCGAACCGGCCGACGCTGCGGTAACTGGCGGGCACGCCATCGAGGACCACGGCCTTGAGTTGTTTCTGGCGTTCGGGGTGCTGGACCAGGTAATGCACGGCCATCGAACCGCCAAGGCTCTGGCCCAGCAGGATCAGCGGCTTGCCCCGGACCTCGGGGGCCTGGTCGAGCCATTTGAACGCGGCATCGATGTCCTGGTAGATCGCCGGTAGCGACGGCTCACCTTCGGACAGGCCGTAACCGCGATAGTCCACCAGCAGTACTTGATAGCCCTGCTTCGGCAGCCACCAACTGCCCCCAAGGTGCATGGGCAGATTGCCGCCGTTGCCATGCAGGTGCAGCACCGTGCCCTTGACCTCGACGCCTGTTTTCGCTGGCAGCCACCAGCCGTGCAGCCTGACGTCGTCAGCGGTGGTCAGGGTGACGTCGCGGAATTCGAGTTTGGCTTTTTCCGGAGTGAACAGCTGGCCTGGCTCGGGGTAGAACAGCAGGGAGCTGCAACCGCTCAAGGTCAGGAGAAGGCAGATGAAGCCGAGGATTCTCATCCGATGAAACCTCGCAGAAATAAGTTGGAATACGATCCTGCGGCAAATGAGTGACCTGTGGGAGCGAGCTTGCTCGCGATGGCGGCTCGACATTCAACATTGATGTCGTCTTTCACACCGCTATCGCGAGCAAGCTCGCTCCCACAGGGAATGTCGTCAGCCTTAGAGGATATTGGAGTAATCCGCCTCGATCCGGTCCAGGCTCAGGTGATTGAGGAAGTTGGAGAAGCACATCCACGCCGACAGCGCGTTCATGTCACGGAACTGTTCCGGCAGGTACTTGGGCGGTACGACCAGGCCTTCATCCACCAACTGGCGCAGGGTACGCATGTCTTCCAGCGTGGTCTTGCCGCAAAACAACAGCGGTATCTGCTCCAGCTTGCCTTTACGCACGGCCAACTGAATGTAGTTGTAGACCATGATAAAGCCCTTGAGGTAGGACAAGTCTTTGGTAAATGGCAGGCCGGTCGGCACCGAACCCCGGAATACGCGACTGGCGTTGCCATAACTCTCGGCCATTTCGAACCCCTGCTCGCGGAAGAACTCGAAGATCTGCAGGAAGTCGGCACCCTCCTCCACCATATGAATGGCGCGGGTGCGATTGGTGAGTTTGCGCAGGCGACTGGGGTAGGAGGCGAAGGTGATGATTTCCATCAGGATCGCCAGGCCTTCCTGGGTCACGGTCGATGAAGGCGGCCCCTTGGACAGGAAGGTGCAGATCGGCTGGTTCAAGCCATTGAGCGTGGTGCCCACATGCACCAGCCCTTCGTGGACTTCCAGGGCGCGCACGTCACGCTCGTTGAACATCGCATCGGTGCGGATCTTGATGTAGTCGGCGCCGGCCGCCGCATCGGCCACGATACCGTCGGACTCGAACACCCGAATGGTGTCCTCGGCCTCGCCAAATACCTTGCTCAACCGGGTTTGCAATAAATCCACGGCGTCCTTGGCGGTGAGGAGCTTCGGCTCGTCCTTCAGGTCGCCGCGGCCGTCGATGTTGTTCAGGTAATCGGAAAGCATCAGGCCCAGGTCGGACAGGGTCGGGTCACCCGCGTGGAACGCATCGGACGCGGCGCCGTACAGTTCCTGGGAAATCAGGCCGAAATCCTCGGTGCCACGCGCTTCGAGCATGCGCACCACCATGCGGTATTCCTTGCACATGCGGCGCATGATCTGGCCAACCGGGTTGAACTGGCCGAGCTGACGGGTGATGTCGCGCTCGATGTTCTGAAATTCCAGCTTCACTTTGCTGGAGTCGAAGGCCAGCGGCCGGTTCAAGTAATAATCGCGGTCCACCGCCGGCATTTCCTTGCCCTTGGCCTTGAGGAAACCCTTGCGAATGGTGTCGTCCCACTTCACCGCATCGAGGACGCGAATGGGCGTCTGCGCCAGCACAATGCGATCGGATAAAATGCGTATCGACTGCTGGTAATCGTCCACCCGGAACTCCTGTAGAAAAACCGTTACGTGCTGGATTTATTTGACTGCAGCTTTGGCTTTGGCCAGGCGCTGGTAACGCACCGCTTCGACGAACACATCGGAATTGGCCGGATCGTCGAGGTAGGCGAACACCTGGTCCATGCCAGTGTTGATCAGCACGCCATCGCCATCGTCAGTCTGGAAGCCTTCGCCGCTGAGGACATTCTGCCCCAGGGCCTGGTTGATCTGCTCGAGGTCGAGGTTGTAGACCACCAGTTCCTGCTTATCGGTGAGTTCAAATCCGGCGATGATGAAATGTCCGCCGAACTGTGCCGGCACCTTCGCTGACAGATACCAGCGACTGCCATGGCGCGACATCGTGAAGGGATAGGCTTCGCGCTCCTTGGGCTTGGCCTTGAAGTAACTGACCGCCTGATAGCGATTGCCACTGATGCGTGTCAATTCCAGGTTCATCGGTTCGCCCCAGGCGTTGGTGCTGGTCCATTTGCCAAGCAACCCCTTGGGCGCGGGCTCGCTGGCGGGCAGAGGTTCCCTGAAGGTCACCAGACAGCCACTGAGCAGCAGGAACGACAAGGCGATCACAACGACACGCCAGGTTTTCATTCAACACTCCCTATGAACACACCGCCCCAAATGGTCACCGACCCTGTAGGAGCGAGGCTTGCCCGCGAAGGCGTTGTGTCAGTCAACACACTGTTGAAGGTTATACCGCTTTCGCGGGCAAGCCTCGCTCCTACAGGGTTGAGTCGTCCGCCCGGGGATTAAACCGACGCCAATACCAGGTGCATGTAGCGTGTGAGGATTCCGAGCATTTCGGCTTCGGCGGCAGGCTCGGCGTCGTTGAGCAGGCCCTGATATTCCATCCGTCCGATAATCGCCGTCAACACTTTGGCATCCTGTTGTGGCTCGCGGGAACCCAATACTTCGAAAAAGTGGCAGGTGCCCTGCAGCAGGATTTGCTGGTGCGAGCGCACCAGCTGCGCCAGGCGCGGGTTCAACAGCGCCTCCTGGCGGAATGCCTGCTCGGCCATCAAGTGTTCGCGACGGTTCTGCAATTGACGGTGAACATAGTCGGACGTCAGCCGCGCAATGTCGTCTGCCAGTTGCGAGCGGGACTCGGCACTGCCATCGCCGTAGGCGACCATCTCCCGCAGCAGACCTTCATTGTTGGCCCACAACTTGGCCATGAATGCCGCGCTGCGCTCCACGTATTGGGCAAAGGTATCGGTGAGCAGGTCATCGATATCCTTGAAATAGTAAGTGGTGGCCGACAGCGGCACACCGGCCTCGGCCGCCACCGCACGGTGCCTTACGGCCCGCACGCCATCGCGCACGACAATGCGCATCGCCGCATCGAGAATGTCCTGTCGACGCTGCTCGCTGCCCTGTCGGCTGGCCTTGCGACCCTGGTACTGAACACTTTCAGCGACCGCAGTGGCGATACCCGCTGCACCCTCTTGAGCCATTGCACGGTTCACGACAGCAATTCCTCTCTTACTTCAAAAGTAACCATTTGATACGTTTGTACCAGACAGGCAATAAAAAGCCGCCTATTTCAGGCGGCTTTTTATTTGAAACACTTACGCTTGCGGCCGCATGTGCGGGAACAGGATCACGTCGCGGATCGACGGGGAGTTGGTCAGCAGCATCACCAGGCGGTCGATGCCGATGCCTTCACCGGCCGTTGGCGGCATGCCGTACTCCAGCGCGCGAACGAAGTCGGCGTCGTAATGCATGGCTTCGTCGTCGCCCGCATCCTTGTCGGCCACCTGGGCCATGAAACGCTCGGCCTGGTCTTCCGCGTCGTTCAACTCGGAGTAGGCGTTGGCGATTTCACGACCACCGATGAACAACTCGAAGCGGTCGGTGACGTTCGGGTTCTCGTCGTTACGACGAGCCAGCGGCGACACTTCGAACGGGTACTGGGTGATGAAGTGCGGCTGCTCCAGCTTGTGCTCGACCAACTCTTCGAAAATCATCACCTGCAGCTTGCCCAGACCTTCGAAGCCCAGCACCTTGGCGCCGGCCTTCTTGGCGATGGCGCGGGCCTTGTCGATGTCGTTCAGGTCGTCAGCGGTCAACTCAGGGTTGTACTTGAGGATCGAGTCGAACACCGACAGGCGCACGAAGGGTTCGCCGAAGTGGAACACTTTGTCGCCGTAAGGCACGTCGGTGCTGCCCAGGACCAGCTGCGCCAGCTCGCGGAACAGTTCTTCGGTCAGGTCCATGTTGTCTTCGTAGTCGGCGTAGGCCTGGTAGAACTCCAACATGGTGAATTCAGGGTTGTGACGAGTCGAAACACCTTCGTTGCGGAAGTTGCGGTTGATCTCGAACACCTTCTCGAAACCACCGACAACCAGGCGCTTGAGGTACAGCTCCGGCGCGATACGCAGGAACATTTCCATGTCCAGGGCGTTGTGGTGAGTTTCGAAAGGCTTGGCCGCCGCGCCACCCGGAATGGTCTGCAGCATCGGGGTTTCGACTTCGAGGAAGTCACGCTGCATCAGGAAGCTGCGGATGTGCGCAATCACTTGCGAACGCACGCGGAAGGTCTGGCGCACCTCTTCGTTGACGATCAGGTCAACGTAACGCTGGCGATAGCGCTGCTCGGTGTCGGTCAGGCCGTGGTGCTTGTCCGGCAGCGGACGCAGGGATTTGGTCAGCAGGCGCACGTGGGTCATTTCGACGTACAGGTCGCCTTTGCCGGAGCGGGCCAGGGTACCTTCAGCGGCGATGATGTCGCCCATGTCCCAGGTTTTCACCGAGGCCAGGGTTTCTTCCGACAGGGTTTTACGGTTGACGTAAACCTGGATGCGACCGGTCATGTCCTGGATCACCATGAACGAGCCACGGTTGAGCATGATGCGACCGGCAACCTTGACCGGGATTGCAGCCTCAGCCAGCTCTTCCTTGGTCTTGTCCACGTATTGCTTCTGCAAGTCTTCGCAGTAGTTGTCGCGGCGGAAGTCGTTCGGGAAGGCATTGCCCTTGGCACGCTCGGCAGCCAGCTTTTCCTTGCGCAGGGCGATCAGGGAGTTTTCTTCCTGTTGCAGGGCCTGGTCGATTTCTAGGTCGCTCATGTCTTTAAATATTCCATCACGGGTTCGTTGCCCCTGCCTGGCGGCAGGGTTCGCGGGCAAGCCTCGCTCCTACAGGGGCGTATTGACCCTGTAGCGCGTGCCTTTACAGCCCTTGTTTCAAGCTGGCTATCAGGTAGTCGTCGATGTCGCCGTCGAGCACCTTGTCACAGTCGCTGCGTTCGATGTTGGTGCGCAAATCCTTGATCCGCGACGCATCGAGTACGTAGGAGCGAATCTGGTGACCCCAGCCGATGTCCGACTTGGTGTCTTCCAGGGCTTGCGAGGCCGCGTTGCGTTTCTGCACTTCCTGCTCGTACAAGCGCGCCCGCAACATTTTCATCGCGGTGTCTTTGTTGGCGTGCTGGGAACGTTCGTTCTGGCAGCTGACCACGGTGTTGGACGGTACGTGGGTGATACGTACGGCCGAGTCGGTGGTGTTTACGTGCTGACCACCGGCGCCGGAGGAGCGGTAGGTATCGATGCGCAGGTCCGACGGGTTGATGTCGATTTCGATGTTGTCATCGATTTCCGGCGATACGAACACGGCCGAGAACGAGGTGTGGCGACGGTTGCCGGAGTCGAACGGGCTCTTGCGCACCAGACGGTGCACACCGATTTCGGTGCGCAGCCAGCCAAAGGCGTATTCGCCCTTGATGTGCACGGTAGCGCCCTTGATCCCGGCAACTTCACCGGCGGACAGCTCCATGATGGTCGCGTCGAAGCCGCGCTTGTCGGCCCAGCGCAGGTACATGCGCAGCAGGATGTTGGCCCAGTCCTGGGCCTCGGTACCGCCGGAGCCGGCCTGGATGTCCAGATAGGCGTTGTTGGCATCCATCTCGCCGCTGAACATGCGACGGAATTCGAGTTTTTCCAGGGACTCGCGCAGACGCTCGACTTCGGCAGCGACGTCATCGACGGCGGCCTGGTCTTCTTCTTCGGCGGACATCAGCAACAGGTCCTTGGCATCGGCCAGGCCACTGTGCATTTCGTCGAGGGTTTCGACGATCTGAGCCAGCAGGGAGCGCTCGCGGCCCAGTTCCTGAGCGTACGACGGGTTGTTCCAGACAGACGGATCTTCAAGCTCGCGATTGACTTCAGTCAGACGCTCATGCTTTTGATCGTAGTCAAAGATACCCCCGAATAGTTTCGGAGCGCTCGGACAGGTCCTTGATACTGTTAAGGATCGGGTTGATTTCCATGGCGGGCAGCACTCGTTGGCGAACTTTTGAAAGCCGGCGAGTATACCGTAAACAGGCTGTCAAGGCAGCCCGCCTGGCGGCTTTAGCGGCGAATGAACCCTATGGTTTATTCAATCCCCACCTGATTACGCCCATTGTTCTTCGCCAGGTACAGCCCCTTGTCCGCCGCCAGGATCAATTGACGGCAGTCGCCGCCCTGCTTTGGGGTCATGGTCGACAGGCCGATGCTGATGGTCAGGCTCGAACCTTCGACAGGGGAAATGTGCGGAATCTTCAGTGCCGCCACCGACTGGCGGAGTTTTTCCGCCACCAGCCGCGCGCCGCCCGGCGATGTGTTGGGCAGGACCAGGGCGAACTCTTCGCCGCCGTAACGGGCCGGCAGGTCCGACGGTCGGGCGCTGGCGTCACGGATCGCCGTGGCGACCTTGCGCAGGGCTTCATCGCCGTCCAGGTGGCCGAAGCTGTCGTTGTAGGATTTGAAGTAGTCGACATCGATCATCAGCAACGACAGTTGACTCTGGTCGCGCAGCGAGCGTCGCCACTCCAGTTCCAGGTATTCATCGAAATGCCGGCGGTTCGACAGCCCGGTCAGGCCGTCGGAGTTCATCAATCGTTGCAGCACCAGGTTGGTGTCGAGCAACTGCTGCTGGCTGACCCGCAGCGCCCGGTACGCCGCGTCGCGCTGCAGCAGGGTCATGTAGGAACGGGAGTGATAGCGGATGCGCGCGACCAGCTCGATATTGTCCGGCAGCTTGACCAGGTAATCGTTGGCCCCGGCCGCAAAGGCCGCGCTCTTGATCAGCGGGTCTTCCTTGGTCGACAGGACAATGATCGGTATGTCCTTGGTTGCCGGGTGATTGCGGTATTCGCGCACCAGGCTCAGGCCATCGAGACCGGGCATCACCAGGTCCTGCAGGATCACCGTCGGCTTGATGCGAATCGCCTGGGCGATAGCCTGGTGCGGATCGGCGCAAAAGTGAAAGTCGATATTTTCTTCATTCGACAAGCCACGGCGCACGGCTTCGCCGATCATCGCCTGATCGTCCACCAACAACACCATGGCGGCGTTTTCGTCGGTTTTGAAGCCGTCGAGCTGTAAGTCATTCATGTGCGGTCACCTGAGTACTGCCTGGGCCGGGATTGCTGTTAAAGAGAGTCATTTGCCGAAGATTTCCAGCAATCGTGGCGCGATCTTGTCCAGTGGACGAATTTCCACGGCAGCGTCGATGGCGGCCGCTGCCTTCGGCATGCCATACACCGCACTGCTGATTTGGTCTTGAGCGATGGTCAGGTAGCCCTGTTGGCGCATGAGTTTAAGCCCCTGCGCGCCATCGCGTCCCATTCCGGTTAACAAAACTCCCACGGCATCGCCGCTCCAGTACTGGGCAACGCTCTCGAAAAACACATCGATCGAGGGCCGATAGATCTCGTTGACCGGTTCGGCGGTGTAGGCCAGCGTGCCGTTTTTCAACAAGCGGATATGGTGATTGGTGCCGGCGAGCAACACCGTACCGGGCTGCGGCGGCTCGCCTTCCTGGGCCAGGCGCACGTTCAGGCCGCTGGCGCTGCTCAGCCATTCGGCCATGCCGGCGGCGAATACCTGGTCGACATGCTGCACCAGCACGATAGCCGCCGAAAAATTCTGCGGCAGGCCCTTGAGCAATACTTCCAGCGCCGCCGGCCCGCCCGCGGACGACCCAATGGCGATCAGCCGCTGACGCGAAGCCGAGTTGCGCAAGGGGCTCGGAGCCGCGCGCTCTCGATTGCCCCGGTCACCGATCAGCCAGCCAATGTTGATGATCTTGCGCAGCAACGGTGCGGCCGCATCCTGCGGGTTACCCGCACCCAATGCCGGCGTGTCGACGACATCCAGCGCGCCGTGGCCCATGGCCTCGAACACTCGATGCACATTCTGCTGGCGGTCGACCGTGACGATGACGATCGCGCAAGGGGTCGCGGCCATGATTCGCCGGGTCGCTTCCACGCCGTCCATCACCGGCATGATCAGGTCCATCAGGATCAGATCCGGGGTGAATTCAGCGCAGCGTTGCACTGCCTCGGCCCCATCGCCGGCGACCCAGACCACCTCGTGTGCCGGCTCGAACGCCAGGGCGCGGCGCAGGGCCTCCACCGCCATGGGCATGTCGTTGACGATCGCTATCTTCATGCCCGCGCTCCTCCTATAAGCTCAACCACTGCATCAAGCAGGGCGTCGTCATGAAAACTGGCTTTGGCTAGATAATAGTCGGCTCCGGCGTCCAGTCCACGACGGCGGTCCTCTTCACGATCCTTATAGGACACCACCATGACCGGCAGGGATTGCAGGCGATTGTCCCGGCGCAACAGGGACACCAGCTCGATGCCATCCATGCGCGGCATATCGATGTCGGTGATCAGCAGATCGAAATCCTCCGAACGCAGGGCGTTCCAGCCATCCATGCCGTCCACCGCCACGGCCACGTCATACCCGCGATTGAGCAACAGTTTGCGTTGCAGCTCGCGAACGGTCAGCGAGTCGTCGACCACCAGGATCCGTTTGCGAGCGGCTTCGACGACCTGGCTGCCCTGGCGCGCTATACGCTCCAGGCGCCCGGTGTTGAGCAGTTTGTCGACCGAGCGCAGCATGTCTTCGACGTCGACGATCAACACCACCGAACCGTCGTCGAGCAAGGCCCCGGCGGAAATGTCCTGCACCTTGCCCAGGCGTTCGTCCAGCGGTAATACGACCAGCGTCCGCTCACCGATAAAACGCTCGACGGCCACACCATAAATCGCCTCGCGCTCACGAATGACCACCACTTTGAGGGTCTGCTGACTGTGCGCGCTCACCGGACGCTGCAAGAGCTGGCTGGCGGCGACCAGCCCGACGTGCCGGCCCTCGTACCAGAAGTGCTGACGGCCTTCGACCTGCACGATGTCCGCCGGCTCCAGGTCGCACATGCGCTCGATGTGGGCCAGTGGAAACGCATAGGCTTCGTCACCGACTTCCACCACCAGGCTGCGCACCACCGACAGGGTCAGCGGCACTTCGAGGTGGAAATGGCTGCCCTCGCCCACCGCTTGCTCCAGCACGACCGCGCCGCGCAATTGCCGGACCATGTGTTGCACCGCGTCCAGCCCGACCCCGCGTCCGGAGATTTCGGTGACCGTGTCCCGCAAGCTGAAACCCGGCAGGAACAGGAATGTCAGCAGTTCCTCTTCGCTCAACTGCGCAGCTGTTTCAGCCGGGGACAATTGCCGCTCGATGATGCTGCGCCGGACCTTTTCCAGATCGACACCATTACCGTCATCGCTCAACTCCAGCACCAGCAGTCCGGCCTGATGCGAGGCGCGCAAACGGATCAAGCCTTCAGCCGGTTTGCCGGCCAGCAGGCGCTGTTCCGGGGATTCGATGCCGTGATCCACGGCGTTGCGCAGCAGGTGCGTCAGCGGCGCTTCGAGTTTTTCCAGCACATCGCGATCGACCTGGGTTTTTTCGCCCTCGATCTCCAGCCGCACCTGCTTGCCCAGGCTACGGCCAAGGTCGCGGACCATCCGCGCTTGCCCGCTCAACACATCGGCAAACGGGCGCATGCGACAGGCCAGCGCCGTGTCGTACAAGACTTGCGCCCGTTGACTGGCCTGCCAGGCGAACTCATCCAGCTCGGCGTTTTTTTCCACCAGCAATTGCTGGGATTCGGCCAACAACCGACGGGCAGCGTCGAGGGCCTCCCGCGCCTCCAGGCTCAAGGCATGCTCCTTGAGCTGGACGTTGAGGTTTTCCAGGGCCCGCAGGCCGTTGTTCTGCAGGCGCTTGAGCCGCTGCATGGTAGCCAGGTGCGGCTTGAGCCGCAGGGTTTCCACCAGGGATTTGCTCGACAGGTCAAGCAGGCTGTTCAAACGCTCGGCAGTGACCCGCAGGACTCGCTCACCGGTATCGGTGGAGCGTCTGGCCCTGGACGCTGGCTCGACGGGTGCGCCGGTGGGCGGTTCGACGTCCAGCACCGGCATCGTCAGCTCAACCCCGGTGGCTTGCAGCAGATCCTCGGCCATGAACGGCGCGATGGGGGTACTGATCGGCGCGGCAAGCGCCAGCGGATCCAGCAAACGAGCCATCAAGGCGACATAGGCCTCGATATCCGCAGGGCCCGGATTGTTGTCGGGCGTTGCGATGCGCATCAGCAGATCGGTGCCTTGCAACAACGCATCGATGTGCTCGGGGCGCAGGTACAGGTGCCCTTCCTGGGCGCTGACCAGGCAATCTTCCATCACATGGGCCACGCTGACGCCGGCATCGACACCGACGATCCGCGCGGCGCCCTTGAGCGAATGCGCCGCGCGCATGCACGATTCGAGATGATCGGCCTGGGTCGGATCGCGCTCCAGCGCCAGCAGGCCTGCGCTCAGCACTTGGGTCTGGGCTTCGGCTTCCAGGCTGAACAGCTCCAGCAACGAGGAGTCGCGCAATTGCTCTGGGGTCATGTAAGGCTCCGGGTCACGGCGGACAGCAGTTGCTCTTCATCCAGCCAACGCAGGCTGCGTCCCTTGAATGGCAACACACCACGGGTGTATTTGGCGCTGGCCTGGGTACCCGAGCGCGAGGCTGCCTCGAGGATGTTTTCATCGATGGCATGAATGCCGTCCACTTCATCCACCGGCACCACCACCGGCCCGCCATGGGCGGCGATAATCAGCATCCGCGGCATGACCCGCGTGCCGGACGCCACGCTACCCGTCCCATCGAGGCCGAGCAGTTCGACCAGGGACAGGCATGCCACCAGGGCACCGCGCACGTTGGCCACGCCAAGCAAGGCTCGGGAACGCTGGTGCGGCAAGGAGTGAATCGCTTGCATTGGCGCCACTTCCACCAGGCTGCGGGTGGCCAGGCCCAGCCATTCTTCGCCAAGACGAAACATCAACAGCGAACGGGTTTTCACCTCGCTCTCGGCCACTGTCGAAACTTGCCCTCGATCTTCCTGCTGCAACGCATAGCGGTCGAGCAGGCGCGTCGCGGCGGCTGAATACACCGCGCAGTTGCGGCAGTGAATGTGTTCGCTCAGCAGCGGGCAGGACTTGTCGCCATGGATACCGATGCGGTTCCAGCAGTCGTCGATGGCCTGGGCATCTTCATGGGTGAGGCTAAAGGTGTCGGCGGCGTTCATCGTTTACGCTCACTGTCTGCGGCGCGCTCGCTGCGGGCGGCGCGGGCCTGCAATCGTCGGGCACCCGCCGTGTCGCCCTGGGATTGCAGCAAGGCGGCCAGGTGCATCAGCGCGTCGGGATGTTGCGGTTCGAGGTACAAGGCCTTGCGATAAAAGCCCTGGGCCTCCAGGACTCTGCCGGTGACATCGCTGAGCAAGCCCAGCCAGTAAAAGACCTGGGCTACTGGCTCGTGACTGCGTA
This sequence comes from Pseudomonas silesiensis, assembly GCF_001661075.1. NCBI lineage: Bacteria > Pseudomonadati > Pseudomonadota > Gammaproteobacteria > Pseudomonadales > Pseudomonadaceae > Pseudomonas > Pseudomonas silesiensis. Next base: position 1,028,977 of record NZ_CP014870.1, on the reverse strand, counting down.
AATAGCGATCGCACGCGGCGCGTGCTTCGGCGCTCTTGCCTTCGTTGGCCAGCGCGGCAATGTTCGCCAGCAGCGCGGCGGCGTCCGGGTTGGCGGCTTTCGTCGGGGCAGGCAACGGCGTCACCGTTGCGAAAGGCCGACTTCGAACAGGCGGCGGTGTCATGCTGCGCACCGGTTGGCGCACCGGCAAAGGCGTCGGCACGAACGTGGCAATGGGCACAGGCTGCGGTGCATTCTGGCGACTGAACGCAAAGGACTGCGCGATGCCGATCGAACGCATGCCGAAACGGCCGAGCAAACTGCCCTCGGCCGGGCCGATAAACAGCACGCCATGCACATGGGTCAGGCGCTTGAGCACTTCGAATACTTGCTGCTGGGTCGGCTGATCGAAATAGATCAAGAGGTTGCGGCAAAACACAAAGTCATAAGGGGGTTCGTTGGTCAGCAACGTCGGATCCAGCAGATTGCCGACCTGCAAACGCACTTGCTCAAGCACTCGCCCGCTGAGGCGATAGCCCTCGTCTTCGGCGGTGAAATGCCGATCGCGAAACGCAATATCCTGACCCCGGAACGAATTCTTGCCGTACAGCGCGCGCCGGGCTTTTTCCACCGACAACGGGCTGACGTCCATGCCTTCGACTTTGAACTGATGCGGCTGGAACCCGGCATCGAGCAACGCCATGGCGATGGAATAGGGTTCTTCCCCGGTGGAACATGGCAGGCTGAGAATTCGCAACGCGCGCATGTTGTTGATGTCGCTCAGACGCCTGGCAGCCAGTTTCGCCAGGGTGGTGAAGGATTCCGGGTAACGGAAAAACCAGGTCTCGGGGACGATCACCGCTTCGATCAGCGCCTGCTGCTCGTCCCGCGAGCCTTGCAAAATATGCCAGTACTCATCGGCCGTCAGCGCCTTGGACGCCGCGCTGCGCTGACGCACCGCGCGCTCGATGATCGCTGGTCCCACCGAGCTCACGTCGAGACCGATGCGCTCTTTGAGGAAATCGAAAAACCGCTGGTCGCTGCTCATGGTCGCTCCTCAATCAGCGCCAGGTCCACCGGCTGCGCCGGAAACAGCAGCGCGCGAACCTGCTCGTCCAGCAGATCGGCGACCCGCACCCACTGCAGCAAACCCTGGGCATCTTCGCGCACCGGCCCGAGGTATGGCGCCTGGCGGTTATCGAGGCCATAAGGTTGAAAGTCTGCCGGGTTGCAACGCAAGGTATCGGTGGCCTGTTCCAGAATCAGCCCGAGCAATTGCGCCTCAGCGTTTTCACCCGGGCGGTAATTGACCAGCACCAGGCGTGTGCTGGTGCGAGCCTGGGCAGGATGCCCGAAGGTCAGTGCACTGAGGTCGATCACCGGCACCACCGCACCGCGATAGGCGAACACCCCCGCCACCCAGTCCGGCGCGCGGGGAATCGGCTTCAATGGCAGGCACGGCAGCACTTCCGCCACCTCGATGGCCTGCAAGGCAAAGCGCTCGTTGCCGATGCGGAACACCAGGAACAATGATTGCAGCGCCGGCTTCACGGCGGTGCGTTTAGCCGTGGGTTCGCTCATCAGACTTTGAATCGCGAAACGCCGCTACGCAGCCCTACGGCGACCTGGCTCAGTTCGTCGATGGCAAAACTGGCCTGGCGCAGGGACTCGACGGTCTGGCTGCTGGCATCGCCCAGCTGCACCAGCGCATGGTTGATTTGTTCCGCGCCCGTGGCCTGGGCCTGCATGCCTTCGTTGACCATCAACACCCGCGGCGCCAATGCCTGGACCTGATGAATGATCTGCGATAACTGCTCTCCGATTTGCTGCACTTCGGACATGCCACGGCGCACTTCTTCAGAGAACTTGTCCATGCCCATGACCCCGGCCGACACCGCCGACTGGATCTCGCGCACCATTTGTTCGATGTCGTACGTGGCCACAGCGGTCTGGTCCGCCAGACGCCGCACTTCGGTGGCGACCACGGCAAACCCGCGGCCATATTCACCGGCTTTTTCAGCCTCGATGGCGGCGTTGAGAGAAAGGAGATTGGTCTGGTCGGCGACTTTGACAATGGTCACCACCACCTGGTTGATGTTGCCGGCCTTCTCATTGAGGATCGCGAGCTTGGCGTTGACCAGATCGGCCGCGCCCATGACCGAGTGCATGGTCTCTTCCATCCGCGCCAACCCTTGCTGCCCGGAACCGGCGAGCACCGAGGCCTGATCGGCGGCGGTGGACACTTCAGTCATCGTGCGCACCAGATCACGCGACGTGGCAGCAATCTCGCGGGACGTTGCGCCGATTTCGGTGGTGGTGGCGGCGGTTTCGGTGGCCGTCGCTTGCTGTTGCTTGGAGGTGGCAGCGATCTCGGTGACCGACGTGGTGACCTGCACCGACGAGCGCTGAGCCTGGGATACCAGGGACGTCAGCTCGGCCATCATGTCGTTGAAGCCGGTTTCCACCACACCAAATTCGTCCTTGCGCGCAAGGTTCAGGCGGTTGCTGAGATCACCGGTGCGCATGATTTCGAGAATTTCGACGATCCGGTTCATCGGCGCCATGATCGCGCGCATCAACAAAAGACCACACACCCCGGCAATAATGACTGCAACCAGCAACGAAACGCCCATGATCAGCTTCGCCACCGCTACCGATGAAATGATCGAGTCCGTGGCCGCCTCAGCCGCCTCCCTGTTGAATTCAATGAGATTATCCAGCAGTTTACGGCCGGCATCCCATGCGGGGGTCATCTGTTCGGTGAGTATGCGACGGGCCTGTTCGATGTCGTTTTGCTGGTAGGCATCGAGGACCTCTTCGAGCAGCTTGTCATATTGATCGTGAATCTTTTCAAACTCGTCGAATCTTGCCTGATCATCTTTCTCGAAAATCGTACTCCGGTAGCTGGCCATCGAGGTTTGCAGCCTTTCCTCGATTCCCTCGTACATATCCTTGTCAGCCTGGGTCATGCCTCGACCGCCACCCAGTCCGATCAGTTGCTGGGTCAGCACGTAATCATCGACCCAGGCACCGCGAATCAGGGAGCTGTAGTGAATCCCGGGAACACTGTCCGAGCGCACAACGTTCTCGCTGGACTCAATCGACAGTAAACGGGAATAAGAGACGACGACCATCAGCAGCATGATGGCGATAATTACCGCAAAGCTCGCCAAGATCCGTTGGCGCAACGTCCAGTTCTTCACAGTCAGTCCTCGAGGTATTTCCAAATGCTGCGGAGTATAGCCGAGGGAGGTGTTTCATTATTAAAACGGTTGAGCGCTGTATCTCATTCTGGCGGGAAAGTGGCGGGATTGGCTCTGAATGGGGAATTGCGCGGGGTTGGAAAGACAGGTGGCCCGGATTGCCAGTTAGAATCCGGGGCAGCCGAAGACGCCTTCGCGGGCAAGCCTCGCTCCTACGGTTTCGAGTCGAACCACATTGGTGTGCTCAACGATCACCCGTAGGAGCGAGGCTTGCCCGCGAAGGCGGTTTGAAGTCTTACACCGGAGTCGAAGCCTGGCGCACCTGCTTCTCCAGTTCGGCCTTCAACCCCGGTTCCAGCTTCAGCTGACGCGCCAGTTCATCCAGGTAGGACTTCTCCATGAAGTTCTCCTCGTCCACCAGCATCACACTGGCGATGTACATCTCGGCGGCCATTTCCGGGGTGCTGGCGGCCCGTGCGACGTCGGCGGGATCGAGAGGTTTGTTGAGTTCGGCGTGCAGCCAGTGCTGCAGTTCCTGATCGTTGTCGAGTTTGGTGAACTCGCCTTCGATCAATTCGCGCTCCCGTGCATCGACGTGGCCGTCGGCCTTGGCCGCCGCCACCAATGCCTTGAGGATCGCCTGGCTGTGCTGCTCGACCTGGGCGGCAGGCAAGCGGTCGATGGTTTGGGGTTCGGTGTTCGATGCAGTGCCCTGCTGGGCCTGCCAATTGCCAAACGCCTTGTAGGCAATCACGCCCAGCGCCGCCAGGCCGCCGTAGATCGCGACCTTGCCGCCAACCTTGCGCACCTTCTTGTTACCCAGCAGCAGACCCATGGCCCCGGCTGCCAGGGCACCACCGCCAGCGCCGGAGAGCATCCCGCCCAGGCCGCCCGAGCCACCGGCACCGCCGAGCAAACCGCCCAGCCCACCGGCAGACGATTTGTTCTGCGAGCCGCCATTCTTTTTCTGCAACAGATCCTGGCCGGACTTGAGTAGCTGATCGAGCAATCCACGGGTGTTCATGTTCCGCCTCCAAAAAGGGGTTATCCGGATCAATAAGGCCACCAGACTAGATGGAAAGTGCCCCAAACCCGTCCGCGAGAGTGCTTCCAGATGTTGCTTGATCCAGCGCGGCGTCAAGCGCACCGGCTGCCGCAAGGATGTGCCCGGTGAATCGCCGCCAGGCCACCGTGTTGTGCGGCAATCCGGCTTGCCACGGACCGCATTGATAAAAGCGCACTACGCTAACAATTAGCCGTACCGCCATTGGCCCCACCACGTTCAGAAACCGACCCGACCATAATTAAAGAAGAGGGAAACACCATGTTCGTGCACAAGACCGCACTGCTCAGTGCAATCACCACCGCGCTGCTGACCAGTGCCAGCATCCAGGCGGCCGAACCGCTGAAGGCCGTCGGTGCTGGCGAAGGCCAGCTGGATATCGTGGCCTGGCCTGGCTACATCGAACGTGGCGAGAGCGACAAGGCCTACGACTGGGTGACCGGTTTCGAGAAGGAAACCGGGTGCAAGGTCAACGTCAAGACGGCCGCCACTTCCGATGAGATGGTCAGCCTGATGACCAAGGGCGGTTACGACCTGGTCACCGCGTCGGGTGATGCGTCCCTGCGCCTGGTCGCCGGCAAGCGTGTGCAGCCGATCAACACGGCGTTGATTGCGAACTGGAAGAACATCGACCCTCGTCTCAAGGATGGCCCGTGGTATGTCGTCGATAAAAAGACCTACGGTACCCCGTACCAATGGGGTCCGAACGTATTGATGTACAACACCAACGTGTTCAAGACAGCCCCCGACAGCTGGAGTGTGGTGTTCGAGGAACAGACGTTGCCGGACGGCAAGTCCAACAAGGGCCGGGTCCAGGCCTACGATGGTCCGATCTACATCGCCGATGCGGCGCTCTACCTCAAGACGAAACAGCCGGAACTGGGGATCAAGGACCCGTATCTGCTCAACGAAGCGCAATACAAGGCGGCACTGGACCTGCTGCGCAAGCAACAGCCGCTGATCCACCGCTACTGGCATGACGCAACCGTGCAGATGAGCGACGTCAAGAACGAAGGCGTCGTGGCATCCAGCACCTGGGGCTACATGGTCAATGGCCTGGTGGCGGACAAGCAGCCGGTTGCCTCGGTTATTCCCAAGGAGGGTGCCACGGGCTGGGCGGACACCACCATGCTGCACGCCGAGGCCAAGCATCCCAATTGTGCCTACAAGTGGATGGACTGGTCGCTGCAACCTAAAGTCCAGGGTGACCTCGCGGCATGGTTCGGTTCGCTGCCGGCGGTTCCGGCCGCGTGCAATGAGAGCGAATTGCTCGGTGCCGAAGGTTGCAAGAACAACGGCTTTGACCAATTCGAGAAGATTGCCTTCTGGAAAACCCCGCAGGCCGAAGGCGGCAAGTTCGTGCCGTACAGCCGCTGGACCCAGGATTACATTGCGATCATGGGCGGTCGTTAAGCTCTCTTCGCGATCAAGTCGGATCGCCGCACAGTCGCTCCCACAAATTTCACCGCGAACCTGTGGGAGCGACGGTGCGGCGATCCGACTTGCTCGCGATGCTTTTAAGATTCAGATTCCCGGAGCATCGCACCATGACGCTTGCAGTCCAGTTCACCAACGTTTCCCGTCAGTTCGGCGAAGTCAAAGCCGTTGACCGGGTTTCCATCGATATCCAGGACGGCGAGTTTTTCTCCATGCTGGGCCCTTCCGGCTCGGGCAAAACCACCTGTCTGCGCCTGATCGCTGGTTTCGAACAGCCAAGCGCAGGCTCCATTCGTATCCATGGTGTCGAGGCCGCCGGGCTGCCGCCCTATCAGCGTGACGTCAACACCGTCTTCCAGGATTACGCGCTGTTCCCGCACATGAACGTCCTCGACAACGTCGCTTATGGCTTGAAAGTCAAAGGCGTGGGCAAGTCCGAACGGCGCAAACGTGCCGACGAAGCCCTCGCCATGGTCGCCCTGGGCGGCTACGGCGAGCGCAAACCGGTGCAACTGTCCGGCGGACAACGCCAGCGTGTGGCCCTGGCCCGTGCGCTGGTCAATCGCCCTCGGGTGCTGCTGCTCGACGAACCCCTGGGTGCGCTCGACCTCAAGCTGCGCGAGCAAATGCAGGGCGAGTTGAAGAAGCTGCAACGCCAGCTCGGCATTACCTTCATCTTCGTCACCCATGATCAGACCGAAGCGCTGTCGATGTCGGACCGCGTGGCCGTGTTCAACAAGGGCCGCATCGAGCAGGTCGACACGCCACGCAACCTGTACATGAAACCGGCGACCACGTTTGTAGCTGAATTCGTTGGCACCTCGAACGTGATTCGCGGTGACCTGGCGCAACGGTTGAGCGGCCATCCACAGCCATTTTCGATACGACCGGAACACGTGCGTTTCGCCGAGGGTCCGCTGGCCAGCCACGAGATCGAAGTCAGCGGTTTGCTGCACGATATCCAGTACCAAGGCAGCGCCACCCGCTATGAACTGAAGCTGGAAAACGGCCAGACCCTCAACATCAGCCAGGCCAACGACCAATGGCTGGACGTCGGCGCCCGGCATCAGACAGGGCAACGCGTCAGTGCCCGCTGGGCGCGAGAAGCCATGGTGGCACTGCACGACAACGTTGTCGGCGGGGTGTGAATTGAATAACGTGACGGGTGCGCAATCCCCGGCCGACGGTTCGCCGTTGCGCAGGTTTACCAACCTGCTGTATCGCCGACCCAACCTGTATCTGTCGATGCTGCTGATACCGCCACTGCTGTGGTTCGGCGCCATCTACCTCGGTTCGCTGCTGGTGCTGCTGTGGCAAGGTTTCTACACCTTCGACGACTTCACCATGGCGGTTACGCCCGAGCTGACCCTGGCGAATTTCGCAGCGCTGTTCCAGCCGTCGAACTTCGACATCATCGTGCGCACCCTGAGCATGGCCGTCGTTGTATCGATTGCCAGCGCCGTCGTGGCCTTCCCGATTGCCTACTACATGGCCCGCTACACCACCGGCAAGACCAAGGCGTTTTTCTACATCGCGGTGATGATGCCGATGTGGGCCAGCTATATCGTCAAGGCGTATGCCTGGACTTTGCTGCTGGCCAAGGGCGGCGTCGCACAGTGGTTCGTTCAACACCTGGGGCTGGAGCCGGTGTTGCAATGGGTGCTGGGCATCCCGGGCGTGGGCGGCAGCACCTTGTCGACCTCGCACCTGGGGCGTTTCATGGTATTCGTCTACATCTGGCTGCCGTTCATGATCCTGCCGATCCAGGCCTCCCTTGAGCGTCTGCCGCCGTCGCTGTTGCAAGCCTCGGCCGACCTCGGGGCAACCCCGCGCCAGACCTTCATGCAGGTGACGTTGCCACTGTCGGTTCCGGGCATTGCCGCCGGGTCCATCTTCACCTTTTCCCTGACCCTGGGCGATTTCATCGTGCCGCAACTGGTGGGCCCGCCGGGTTACTTCGTGGGCAGCATGGTGTACGCCCAGCAAGGCGCGATCGGCAACATGCCCATGGCCGCGGCGTTCACGCTGGTGCCGATCGTGCTGATCGCCATCTACCTGTCAATCGTCAAGCGACTGGGGGCTTTCGATGCACTCTGAAAAGGCTTCTTCAGGACTGCGCATCGCAGCCTGGGGCGGGTTGGTGTTCTTGCACTTCCCGATCCTGATCATCTTCCTGTACGCCTTCAACACCGAAGACGCGGCGTTCAGTTTTCCGCCCAGGGGTTTCACCCTGAAATGGATCGGCGTGGCGTTCTCGCGGCCCGACGTGCTGGAAGCGATCAAGCTGTCATTGCAGATTGCGGCCGTTGCTACACTTATTGCACTGGTCCTTGGCACGCTGGCGTCGGCGGCGTTGTACCGCCGGGACTTCTTCGGCAAGCAGGGCATCTCGCTGATGCTGATCCTGCCGATCGCGTTGCCGGGGATCATCACCGGTATCGCGCTATTGGCGACGTTCAAGACGCTGGGCATCGAGCCGGGGATGTTCACCATCATCGTCGGTCACGCGACCTTCTGCGTGGTGATCGTCTACAACAACGTCATCGCCCGGTTGCGCCGCACCTCGCACAGTTTGATCGAAGCCTCGATGGACCTCGGCGCCGACGGTTGGCAGACCTTCCGCTACATCATCCTGCCGAACCTCGGCTCGGCGTTGCTGGCCGGTGGCATGCTCGCGTTTGCGCTGTCGTTCGACGAGATCATCGTCACCACCTTTACCGCCGGCCATGAACGCACCTTGCCGCTGTGGCTGCTCAACCAGCTCAGCCGCCCGCGGGACGTGCCGGTGACCAACGTCGTCGCGATGCTGGTGATGATGGTGACCATGCTGCCGATTCTCGGCGCGTATTACTTGACCCGTGGCGGGGAGAGTGTGGCCGGTAGCGGAGGGAAATGACTGACAACTCATTTCCCGAACCGATCCCTGTAGAGCGAGGCTTGCCCGCGAAGAGGCCATCACATTCAACATTGATGTGGGCTGACACACCGCCTTCGCGGGCAAGCCTCGCTCCTACAAGGATTCGGTTCCGATAGAAAATCAATGGATTCGAGGAGGACAATGCCATGCAAACCCAACTCCTGATCAACGGCCAACTGATCGATGGCGAAGGCCCGGCCCAACCGGTGTTCAACCCGGCGCTGGGCCGGGTACTGGTGGATATCAACGAAGCCAGCGAAGCCCAGGTCGATGCCGCCGTGCGCGCCGCCGACAGCGCCTTCGAAAGCTGGTCGCAGACCACGCCGAAGGAACGCTCGCTGCTGCTGCTCAAACTCGCCGACGCCATTGAAGCCCATGGCGAAGAGCTGGCCAAACTGGAATCGGACAACTGCGGCAAACCTTACAGCGCCGCGCTGAACGACGAGATCCCGGCGATTGCCGACGTGTTCCGTTTCTTCGCCGGCGCCAGCCGTTGCCTGAGCGGTTCGGCCGGGGGTGAGTACCTGGCCGGGCACACCTCGATGATCCGTCGCGACCCCGTGGGCGTGATCGCCTCCATTGCACCGTGGAACTACCCGCTGATGATGGTCGCCTGGAAAATCGCCCCAGCCTTGGCCGCCGGTAATACCGTGGTGCTCAAGCCGTCGGAACAAACCCCGCTGACTGCGATGCGTCTGGCGCAACTGGCGTCGGAAATTTTACCGGCCGGTGTGCTCAATCTGGTGTTCGGCCGTGGCCCTACGGTCGGCGGACCGCTGGTCAATCATCCGAAAGTGCGCATGGTGTCGCTGACCGGCTCGATCGCGACGGGCTCCAACATCATTTCCAGCACCGCCGACAGCGTCAAACGCCTGCACATGGAGCTGGGCGGCAAGGCGCCGGTGATCATCTTCGACGATGCCGACATCGACGCCGCCGTGGAAGGCATTCGCACCTTCGGCTTCTACAACGCCGGCCAGGACTGCACCGCCGCGTGCCGCATCTATGCGCAGGAAGGCATTTACGACAGCTTCGTCGAGAAACTCGGCGCGGCGGTCAGCAGCATCAAGTATGGCGTGCAGGATGATCCGTCGACCGAGCTGGGCCCGCTGATCACCGCGCAGCATCGCGACCGCGTGGCCGGATTCGTTGCACGTGCCGTGGCACAGCCGCATATCCGCTTGATCACCGGGGGCAAGGCGGTGGAAGGCGATGGCTACTTCTTCGAGCCGACGGTGCTGGCCGATGCGCAACAGGACGACGAGATCGTCCGCCGCGAAGTGTTCGGGCCGGTGGTGTCGGTGACCCGATTCACCGATGAGGCGCAGGTGCTGGGCTGGGCCAACGATTCGGACTACGGCCTGGCGTCGTCGCTCTGGACCTCGGACGTCGGTCGCGCACATCGCCTGTCGGCCCGCTTGCACTACGGCTGCACCTGGGTGAACACGCACTTCATGCTGGTCAGCGAAATGCCCCATGGCGGGCAGAAGTTGTCGGGGTATGGCAAGGACATGTCCTTGTATGGGCTGGAGGACTACACGGTGGTGCGGCATGTGATGTTCAAGCATTAAAAGCGTCGCGGGCAAGTCTCGCTCCAGGTTTATGGCGTATCCAATCATCTGAACGCCACCAACCCGTAGGAGCAAGCTTGCTCGCGATAGCCTCAACGCTGGTTCAAGGAAGACACCGTTCAGCGGCGTCGACCCACATCATCAGTCTTCACTTCGCAGTAACGTCATCAAATCGTCGGTTCGTCCTTTGATATCAGCTTTACCCCGAACGGCCTCGAACCGATCAGAGACACCGGCCTCACCCGCCTTGTCTTCTTCCTCCCGAATTGGCTCGGGAATCGTGACTTGGCCTTCATTGCTCTTGATTGTCGACATGATAGCTACCTGAACACCGGTCAATGAGAGGATCCGGCCGTGGCACCAGTGCCACGGCCCAATCCACTACCTGCTCAAAACCGCGAAACACTGCGCATCGCGTCCACCAGATAGCGCATGGCAATCCGGTCGCTCTCAGACAACTCGCGATAGCGCTCAACCAGTTTCATCTCCTCGGAATTGAGTCGACGCCTCCTCCGCCCGGAGACCAGGCACGGAAAGATTCCCAACAGTTCGGTGATGCCTTGTACTTTCGACATGGACGATGTCCTTCTATACGTCAGAGAAAACTTGAAAAGCCGCATCGCCCTACCCTTTTTCAGCGGTCACCTGGTGCCAACTGAATCCCACCGGCCTGAGGGCAGAAACCGGTCATGTCCATAGAATAGGAAGTTATCCGGACTGAAAAGCGATTTTTAGAGTAATTAATCGAAAAAAGCAGAAATGCCCTATAAATCAGAAATCGCTGTCAGACATTTTTACTGACATGTCTTGTTTCACTTACTGCGCCATTGTCAGGCCATCAATCATTTTTCCTCTGCGACCGAACGGTTTAAGCTATTTGGCATCTGTTTAAACTCCGTTGCGTTTGGCCGAAGGCATGTCCGAACCTCCATTTTTGATCCAATGTGCCAGGAACGGTGCGGGATTGTTCACGACAGGTTGTACTTATGCACCGCAGGAATTTGCTCAAAGCGTCCATGGCCATCGCGGCTTACACCGGTTTATCAGCCTCCGGCCTGCTGGCCGCTCGAGCCTGGGCCGGAAACGGAACGGCCGATGGCGAGGCTCAGGCGTTCGACTTCGAAGCCCTGAAAATCCAGGCCAAGCAACTCGCCGGTAGCCGCTATCAGGACACCAAACAGGTATTGCCGCCGACCCTGGCGACCATGACCCCGCAGAACTTCAACGCGATCCGCTACGACGGCAACCACTCCCTGTGGAAAGACCTGAAGGGTCAACTGGATGTGCAGTTTTTCCACGTCGGCATGGGTTTCAAACAGCCGGTGCGCATGTACAGCGTCGACCCCAAGACGCGTCAGTCGCGCGAGGTGCATTTCCGCCCGAACCTGTTCAACTATGAAAAAACCACGGTCGACACCAAGCAACTGACCGGTGACCTGGGCTTTTCCGGGTTCAAGCTGTTCAAGGCCCCGGAACTGGACAGGCACGACGTGTTGTCCTTCCTCGGCGCCAGTTATTTCCGTGCGGTAGATGCCTCTGGCCAGTACGGTCTGTCGGCCCGCGGCCTGGCGATCGATACCTATGCCAAAAAGCGCGAGGAATTCCCGGACTTCACCAAGTTCTGGTTCGAGACGCCGGGCAAGGACAGCACCCGTTTCGTGGTCTATGCGCTGCTGGATTCGCCGAGCGCCACCGGCGCCTACCGTTTCGACATCGATTGCCAGGCCGAACGCGTGGTGATGGCCATCGATGCTCACATCAATGCGCGCACCGCCATCGAACAGCTGGGCATCGCGCCGATGACCAGCATGTTCAGTTGTGGCACCCATGAGCGCCGCATGTGCGACACCATTCATCCGCAAATCCACGACTCCGATCGCCTGGCGATGTGGCGTGGTAATGGCGAGTGGATCTGCCGTCCCCTGAACAACCCGGCCACCCTGCAATTCAACGCCTTCGCCGACACCGATCCAAAAGGTTTCGGCCTGGTGCAGACCGATCACGAGTTCGCCAATTACCAGGATACCGTCGACTGGTACAGCAAGCGCCCAAGCCTGTGGGTAGAACCTACGACTGCGTGGGGCGAAGGCTCGATCGATCTGTTGGAAATTCCTACGACCGGCGAAACCCTGGATAACATCGTCGCCTTCTGGACCCCGAAAAAACCGGTGGCCGCTGGCGATTCACTGAACTACGGCTACAAGCTCTACTGGAGCGCATTGCCACCGGTGAGTACGCCGCTGGCGCGGGTCAATGCGACCCGTTCGGGCATGGGCGGCTTCATCGAAGGCTGGGCGCCTGGCGAGCATTACCCGGAAGTCTGGGCGCGACGGTTTGCCGTGGACTTCACGGGCGGCGGTCTTGATCGCTTGCCGGAGGGTGCGGGGATCGAGCCCGTGGTGACCTGCTCGAACGGCGAGGTGAAAGATTTCAACGTGCTGGTGCTGGATGCCATCAAGGGCTATCGAATCACGTTCGACTGGTACCCGACCAACGACAGCGTGGCGCCGGTGGAGCTGCGGTTGTTCATTCGCACCAATGACCGGACCTTGAGTGAAACCTGGTTGTACCAGTACTTCCCGCCGGCGCCGGAGAAGCGTAAGTACACCTGACAGGAAGGGGTTGGCTGAGCCGGCCCCTTCGCGGGCAAGCCCGCTCCCACATTGGATCTCCATAAGACGCAGGTTTTGCGTGCGACGACGATCAACTGTGGGAGCGGCGGTGCGACGATTCGACTTGCCCGCGAAGGCGGCTGAACAGGCAGTAAATATCCCGGCAAAGAAACACAAAAGCCCCGATCAACACGACCGGGGCTTTTTTGTTTCTACAGCCTCACTCAATCACGCAAATCCGACTCATGGATCGGCTGCTCCCGATGGGTTGCCCGCTGATACTGCGCCGGCCAGATGGCCTTGCGCCCACCCAGGTCGTCATCGGCATGCAGTGGCCAGTACGGATCGCGCAGCAGTTCCCGAGCCAGGAAGATGATGTCGGCCTGGCAGGTACGCAATATGTGCTCGGCCTGTGCGGGTTCGGTAATCATGCCTACCGTGCCGGTGGCAATGCCTGACTCCTTGCGCACACGTTCGGCGAAGCGGGTCTGATAACCCGGCCCTGTGGGAATTTCGGCGTTGACCGCTGTACCACCTGACGACACGTCAATCAGGTCCACGCCCAACGCGTGAAGGCGCCGTGCCAGTTCGACGGTTTCATCAGGGTTCCAGCCGTCTTCCACCCAATCGGTGGCCGACACCCGCACAAACAGCGGCAGCTCCTCGGGCCATACCGCACGCACCGCCTCGGTGACTTGCAGCACCAACCGGATTCTATTTTCGAACGAACCGCCATATTGATCCCGTCGCTGATTGCTCAGGGGCGACAGGAACTGGTGCAACAGATAACCGTGGGCGGCGTGTATTTCCACCACTTTGAAACCGGCGGTCAGCGCTCTTTTGGCCGACTCGACAAAGGCCTGGATGACGTCGGCGATCTGGCCTTCATCAAGCTGCCTGGGTTGGGTGTGCTGTGGATCGAAAGCGATTGGTGAAGGACCGACCGGAACCCAGCCTCCGTCATCGGGTTTGACGCTGCCATGCTTGCCCAGCCAAGGCCTGTAAGTGCTGGCCTTGCGCCCGGCGTGGGCCAGTTGAATGCCGGCGACGGCGCCCTGAGCGGTGATGAAGCGGGTGATACGTTGCAGGGGTTCGATCTGTTCGTCGCTCCACAGACCGAGGTCATCGGCGGTGATCCGCCCATCGGCAGTGACCGCCGTGGCTTCGGTAAACACCAGACCGGCGCCCCCGACAGCGCGGCTGCCAAGGTGGACCAGGTGCCAGTCATTGGCCAGGCCATTGACGCTCGAGTACTGGCACATCGGCGAGACCGCAATGCGGTTGAGCAGGGTCAATTGGCGAATGGTGTAGGGTTCAAGCAGCAGACTCATGGGGCACCTCTCGAATCAGTGGGCAGGCTCCAGGGTTCTGTTTGAAAGTCGACGAGTGACAGGAAAAAAAGCTGCAGCACCCGCCCCCGCGGGTAAAAAATTCGACAAGACGTCACAAGGATTATCAAGCAGTGCTTAGAGCCTAGTCGACATCGGGGGATGAGGGAGGTTTGAGATGGATTGGTGTCTGGAAGATCGCCTTCGCGGGCAAGCCTCGCTCCTACAGCGAATGGCTCAGCGCGGTTCGATGTGGGCAATCATCAACTGCACCGTCTCATTCCCGCGAAACTCGTTGAGGTCGAGCTTGTAGGCCAATTCCACCCATTTGATGGTCGGATTCGGCCAGATGTCGCGGTCGATGCCAAAGGCAATACCATCAAGTTTCACCGAGCCACATTCGCTTCTCAGCACCACCTTGAGGTGCCGCTCGCCGACGACGCGCTGCTCGACCAACTGGAACACCCCATGAAACAACGGCTCGGGAAAGTGCTGCCCCCAAGGTCCGGCATGCCGCAAGGCACGGGCCAGTTCCAGGTGAAATTCCTCGACGGCCAGGGTGCCGTCGGACAGCAGCCGGCCGGTCAGGTCCTCTTCGCGCAATTGCCGACGGACTTCGGCATCGAAGGCTTCGGCGAACAACGGAAAATTAGCTTCCGGCAACGTCAGGCCAGCCGCCATGGCGTGGCCGCCGTATTTGCTGATCAGATTCGGATGCTGCGCCGCGACCACGCTCAAGGCGTCGCGAATATGAAAACCCTGGACCGAACGCCCCGAGCCCTTGAGCAGGCCATCGCCCGCATCGGCAAAGGCGATGGTCGGACGAAAATAGCGCTCTTTCATACGCGAGGCGAGGATACCGATGACGCCCTGGTGCCACTCGGGATCGAACAGGCACAGACCGAACGGCATCGATTCCACCGGCAAATCCTTGAGCTGGGCCAGGGCCTCACGCTGCATGCCTTGCTCGATGGATTTGCGATCCTGGTTCATGCCGTCGAGCTGTGCTGCCATTTCCCGGGCAAGCCCGACGTCTTCGGTGAGCAGGCATTCAATGCCCAGGCTCATGTCATCCAGTCGCCCGGCCGCGTTCAGCCGTGGCCCGACAATAAACCCCAGATCGGTAGAGGTAATGCGCGCAGGGTCACGCTTGGCCACTTCGAGGATCGCCTTGATCCCCGGTCGGGCACGTCCGGCGCGAATGCGCTCCAGGCCCTGGTGCACGAGAATCCGGTTGTTGGCATCCAGCGGCACCACGTCGGCGACACTGCCGAGGGCCACCAGATCCAGCAATTCGCCGATATTCGGCTGCGGCGTGGTCTCGTACCGGCCCAGGCTGCGCAGACGCGCACGCAAGGCCATCAATACATAGAAAATCACCCCGACCCCGGCCAGCGCCTTGCTCGGGAACTCGCAACCCGGCTGGTTGGGATTGACGATGGCATCGGCCAGCGGCAGCTCGTCGCCGGGCAAGTGGTGATCGGTAACCAGGACCTTGAGCCCGGCCTTCTTCGCCGCCGCCACGCCTTCGACGCTGGAGATACCGTTATCCACGGTAATCAGCAGTTGAGGGTCGCGGGTCAGTGCGACTTCGACGATTTCCGGGGTCAGGCCGTAACCGTATTCGAACCGGTTCGGCACCAGGTAGTCGACATGAGCCGCACCCAACAGCTGCAACCCCAGCATGCCCACGGTACTGGCCGTCGCCCCATCGGCGTCGAAGTCACCGACGATCAGAATCCGCTGACGCTGCTCCAGCGCCGCGACCAGCAAATCCACCGCACCCTCTATGCCCTTCAGCCGCTGGAACGGAATCAGCCGCGCCAGGCTCTTGTCCAGTTCGGCTTCGCACTGCACGCCCCGCGCCGCGTACAGGCGGGTCAACAGCGGTGGCAGATCACCGAGGAATGGCAGGGGGTCGGGCAACAGGCGAGGTTCGATGCGCATGGGGTGACAGGTGCTTCTCTTGGATAGGTGGGACAAAACCGGGTGAAGCGATGCCGCGGTGATCGATCAGCCGCGTTCGCCGCTCAGCCACTGCAGCTGCACTTCGTGCTGACCACGGTCGTCGGTGACGAAAATCGTCCCTTCGCTGATCATCACATCCCACTTGATGACGCGTGGCATGTCTTTGGCCAAGGTCTCCAGGACGTCCTGGGGGACCGCGGCAATGTGCACGTTTTTCAGGTTCTTGATCGCCGGGATCACTTTTGTTTCCCAGACGCGCAGGCTGCCATAGGCCAGCAGGCTGGTGCGTTCGGTGCGGCGCGAGCACCAGGTCAGGCGATCGGCGTCTGGCTGGCCGACTTCGATCCAGTGCAGGACACGGTCATCCAGGCTCTTTTCCCACAAGGCTGGTTCATCGACGTCTGACAGGCCGCGACCAAACGACAGCTGCTCGTTGTACCAGAAGGCGTAGGCCAGCAGTCGCACGGTCATGCGTTCTTCGGTTTCCGACGGGTGACGGGCGATGGTCTGCTTCACGCTCTCGTAGATGCTGCGGTCGAGGTCGGTGAGGTTCAGTTCAAACTTGTAGGTCGTGGACGGCTGGGCCATGAACGGGCTTCTTGATACGTGGAAAGGCGGCAAGTCTAACCGATGCGACAGGCAATCAACGAATTGAAGGCGAATCAACCTTGGGCGGCTGACGCCGGGCTATGCTAAAACGCTGTACCCGTTAAGCCTATGTCCTACAGGATCCAGCATGCCGTTTACCGCCAAACCGCTCTCAGGTCTGAAAGTCATCGAATTGGGCACATTGATCGCCGGGCCGTTTGCCTCGCGCATTTGTGGTGAATTCGGTGCCGAAGTGATCAAGATTGAATCCCCGGACGGTGGCGACCCCTTGCGCAAATGGCGCAAGCTGTACGAAGGCACCTCGTTGTGGTGGTTCGTTCAGGCCCGCAACAAGAAGTCCCTGACGCTGAACCTCAAGCATCCCGACGGTCTGGCGATTTTGAAGAAGCTGCTCGGCGAAGCGGACATTCTGATCGAGAATTTTCGCCCGGGCGTCCTGGAAAAACTCGGCCTGGGCTGGGACGTCCTGCACGCACTGAACCCGAAACTGGTGATGGTGCGTCTATCGGGATTCGGTCAGACCGGACCGATGAAGGATCAGCCAGGATTTGGCGCCGTCGGTGAATCCATGGGCGGCCTGCGCTACATCACCGGTTTTGAAGACCGACCACCGGTGCGCACCGGTATCTCCATCGGCGATTCGATTGCCGCACTCTGGGGCGTGATTGGCGCGCTGATGGCCCTGCGACATCGCGAGGTCAACGGCGGCCTGGGCCAAGTGGTCGATGTCGCGCTGTATGAAGCGATCTTCGCCATGATGGAAAGCATGGTCCCGGAGTTCGACGTGTTCGGTTTCATCCGCGAACGCACCGGCAACATCATGCCCGGTATCACGCCCTCTTCGATCCATACCAGCGCCGACGGCAAGCACGTGCAGATCGGTGCCAACGGCGATGCCATTTTCAAGCGCTTCATGCTGCTCATCGGCCGGGAAGACCTGGCCAACGACCCGCAATTGGCCAGCAACGATGGGCGCGATAGCCGTCGCGACGAGATTTACGGGGTGATTGATCGCTGGGTCAATTCACTGCCGCTGGATGCCATCATCGAGCAGTTGAATCAGGCCGAGGTACCGGCCAGTCGGATCTTCAGTGCCGAAGACATGTTCAGCGATCCGCAGTACCTGGCCAGGGAAATGTTCCTCAAGGCCAAGCTGCCGGACGGCAAGGATTTCAAGATGCCGGGGATCGTGCCGAAACTCTCAGAGACACCTGGCACATCCGAATGGGTCGGGCCGCAGTTGGGCGAACACAATGCGCAGGTACTGGACGACCTTGGTTACGACAAGGAACAGATCGCAAAGCTGCGTGAAGACGGCGCCATTTAGGCTGCAGCGCCTGCCTGCGCGACTCATCGACCGCTGCCGGTTGTGCGGCGCACGAACGCTGTGCGCAGTGGCGGTTTTCATCTTGCTCGCCAGTCAGGCTCAGTCGACGTGGGCGCAGCCCAAGGAAACCCTGGTCTGGCTGTTGCGCGATCTTCCGCCGCTGATGATTTTCGAAGGTCCGGAAAAGGGCCAGGGTGTCATCGATCAACTGTTGCCGTTGCTGATCGCTCGCATGCCGCAATACCAACACACTCTGATGCGGGTCAATCGTGCTCGCGGCTTGCAAATGCTCCACGAGCCCTCCCTCACGTGCGATGCGGCGCTGAACTGGAGCCAGGAACGCGCCAGCTGGATGGCGTTTTCCATCCCGGTCTTTCGGGCCATCAGCAATGGCCTGGCAGTGCGGCGCGTCGATCGGCAGCTGCTGACGCCTTTTATCCAGGACGGCGAAGTGGACCTGGCGGCTCTGCTGGCCAGTGGTGGCGAGAAGCTGGGAATCATTGCCGAGCGCAACTATGGCGAGTATCTCGATGCACTGCTCAAACAGGCACCCGCCCATGCGCTGACGCTCCACTATGGCAACGACGCGTTGGGCAGCCTGTTGCAGATGCAACGCCTGGGACGCTTGCGACTGTTGTTGGGGTACCGCTCGGAGATCCGCTACCAGGCCCGCCAGCAAGGGATCGCGGAAGATGACTTGCAGTTCTACCCGATCCGCGGCACAGGCAAGTACCTGTCCGGTTACATCGGCTGTACTGACACCCCTCAGGGCCGACAGGCCATCATCGAGATCAACCAGGTGCTGCGCGACCTGCCCCACGAGCGCCTGAGCCAGGCCTATGCCGCCTGGCTGGACCCGGACAGTCGCAGCGATTACCTGGAAGCCAGCAGGGCATTTTTCAGCCAGCAGGCCGGGCCATGACAAATCGTGGACAAAAAGAAACCCCGAGAAGTGGGGAGACGACTCGGGGTTAAACGTGGCCTACATAAAGACCAGTAACAGCAAGCTACAAGCACCGGAGCACAATGCTTGATCCTGCTGTTACATGATCTGACCGACCTTGGAGCAGGAAGGTTCCCACAAAGGACAATTTCATTTTCGGCTGGCCAGGGGCTTACCCTGAGCAGCATTGCGTAACGCTGCGATCACGCAGGGCTCCAGACGCCCTTCGGCAATCAGCACATCGCGATGCAATCCGTCGACCACATCCGTCAGCAGCCGCTTATCGGTCAACTGTGCCTGGTTGAATTCCCGTTCGACCACAATGGCGCCAGTCGAATTTTTCAGAGTCACCAGGCATGCGCCCTGGGGTCCCGACGGGGTCAACCTTACCTGATACGGGCTCAGAGCCTCACCGAGCAATAGACTGATACTTTCCATCTCGATCACCACTCAATAGTCCGAAAACAAAGTGCCTGGGGCGTGTCCACTGTAAATGACCGCGGGCCCTGGAGGAAAGTTCTGGATGCCGATTGCAGAGCATCGGCGTCTCTGGTCGATGGAGCATGCACGGCGAAGATGACAAAGATAAAACAGAGGCGGCAAATCCTTCACGCCTGCTTCTTGCACTTGCCGATATCGCTCCACCCACCCAGCAGGCCGCGCAATGTTCCGTCTGCGCTGTAGAATGGCACCGCCCACTGGTAAATATCCCTGGGCCCACTCTTGAACAGCAACCGACGCTCACAAAAGCTCGACTTGCGAGTACCCAGCTGTGCCATGACCTCGGCATGCAGCAGTTCGGCAGTCTCCCTGGGCAAGATATCGAGTTCGATCAACTGCCGTCCCTGGACCTGGTCGAAACGAGTCGACAAACTTTCCTCATAACTTTTGTTGCACATGACCAACCGGCCTTCCAGATCCCGAACAAACATCGGATCGGGCATGGTGTCCATCAACGCAAGTTGAAAGGCCAGTTGGTCACGCAGGTCTGTTTCGGCCGCCAGACGCTGCCGGGTCATGGCCTTGAGCCGACGGCGCCAAAGTATCGAAAAAGCGAAAATGCCGATTGCCACCCCGCCCCCACAACCCCAGGTAGTCAGTGGTTGCCATGGAGCGGGCGCTTGCAACGAAGCACTTCCACTGGCCCATTTCAGGCGAATGGCGCGCAATTCCGCAGGCGCAAACGCTTCAAGCGCCTTGTTGAGAATGCCCAACAATTGCGGCTGGCCTTTGCCTAGCGCCAGGTAATCGGCGTCCCATTTGCCCTCCACCACATTCCCGACCCTGAGCTGTCCCGACGGGTAAACATGCGCTCCGATCTCGGAGTAAATGGTGGCATCGGCCTCACCGATTTCCACCAGCGCCCGGGCCTCGGCGTAGGTCTTGACCGAATGCAAATGGATGGCTGGATAGTCACGGCGAATCATCGATTCGAGGGCGTGCCGGGCCGGCAGCACCACCACTCGCCTCGACAGTTGCTCCAGGGATTTCAATGGCGGCTCCCCAGCCCGCCCGATCAATACCCAACCTGCGCCACCGAACGCGTGACTGAAATCCAGAAACCCCTTGCGCTCGTCATTCATCGACAACGTCGTACTCAAGTTCGCCGCGCCGCTTGCCAGTTGCTCCAGCATCTGCTCGGTGGAAAAGGTTTCTTTATGCTCAAATTGCAGCCCGGTCATGGCGCTGATGCGTGTGAGTACATCTTCGTACAGCCCGCTCCATTGACCCTGCTCATCCTTGAACAGGTACAGCGGATACTGCTTCGACGCGACAATGACTCGCGGGTGCTCGGCGATCCATTGCAGTTCCTGAGCGTTGAGTCTTAGCGTCGCGCCAGCGACTGCGCCCCTGGGTTCAGGTGTCGCCGAATGCGCCGCCATCACCCAATGCGCGATGCCCATGGCGCCAAGTAAAAACATCCAACAGGCGGCGGGTTTCAATCCTTTGAAAAATGGCATTGTCACTTCCTTGTTCATCGAATCGCCCGTCCTTGAAGGGCGATTCCTCATATTCGACATACGACAAGTGTGACATCCGAAAACGAGAAAGCCCGTCAGGAGACGGGCTTCAATGTGTGACAGCTTATGCCGGTTACAGGGGCTTGCCGCGGTTGCCATGCTGACTGACAAAGGCCTGCACGGCTTTCAGGTCATTTGGCAATACCGTGCAGCGCTCATCTCGCTCAAACAAATCAGCAAGATGCACAGGCAGTTCAAGCGCTTTTCCTACACCGGCTTTTTTCACGGCGTCCGGGAACTTGACCGGGTGGGCCGTGCCCAGGATGACCATCGGAATATCCAGGCTGCGACGGCATTCGCGTGCGGCCTTGACGCCAATGGCCGTGTGCGGATCCAGCAGTTCACCCGTCTGTTCGTAGACTTCAGCGATGGTTTCGCAGGTTTGTGCGTCGTCCACGGCCAGGGAGTCGAACAGCTTGCGGGCCTCGGTCCAGCGTTCCTGTTCGACGCTGAAACCGCCACCTTGCTTGAAGTTGTCCATCAGGCCGGCAATCGCCGCACCGTTGCGACCGTGCAGGTCGAACAGCAGACGTTCGAAGTTCGACGACACCATGATGTCCATGGACGGCGACAGCGTGGCGTGCAGGGTCTCCTTGACGTACTGATTGCCGCTCATGAAGCGGTGCAGGATGTCGTTGCGGTTGGTGGCGACGATCAACTGGTTGATCGGCAGGCCCATGTTGCGGGCCAGGTAACCGGCGAAGATATCGCCGAAGTTGCCGGTGGGTACCGAGAACGATACCGAGCGTGCCGGGCCGCCCAACTGCAGGGCTGCGTGGAAGTAATAGACGATCTGGGCCATGATCCGCGCCCAGTTGATCGAGTTCACCGCCACCAGGCGCGTGCCTTTGAGGAAGCTCTGGTCGGCGAAGCTGGCCTTGACCATTTCCTGGCAGTCATCGAAGTTGCCTTCGATGGCGATGTTGTGGATGTTCTCACCAAAAATGGTGGTCATCTGGCGGCGTTGCACTTCGGACACGCGGTTGTGCGGGTGCAGGATGAAGATGTCGACGTTTTCGCAGTGCTTGCAGCCTTCGATGGCGGCCGAACCGGTGTCACCGGAGGTGGCCCCGACGATCACCACGCGCTCGCCGCGTTTTTCCAGCACGTAGTCCAGCAGACGACCGAGCAGTTGCAGGGCGAAGTCCTTGAACGCCAGGGTCGGGCCGTGGAACAGCTCCAACACCCATTCGTTGCCGTTCAGCTGGCGCAGTGGCGCTACGGCGCTGTGGGAGAACACACCGTATGTTTCTTCAAGGATCTTTTTGAAATCGGCATCTGGAATGCTGCCCGCCACGAATGGGCGCATCACCCGGAAGGCCAGCTCGTGATACGGCAGGCCGGCCCAGGAAGCGATTTCTTCCTGGGTGAAACGTGGCAGGTTTTCCGGGACGTACAGACCGCCGTCGGTGGCGAGACCGGCCAGCAGGACATCTTCGAAATTCAGGGCCGGTGCCTGGCCGCGGGTACTGATATAACGCATGACTGGCTCCAATAGACAGTGTTCGCAATGCCGGGCCCGCGTGCGGGCCCGGTGAACGATAACGGCTTAGTTCAGGTGCTCGACGCGGATCCGTACGACCGGGCCGACCACGCCTTCCAAGGTCTCCAGGGCGGTGATCGCGTCGTTCATGTGCTGTTCCAGCACACGGTGCGTCAGCATGATCATTGGCACCAGGCCGTCGTGTTCTTCGACTTCCTTCTGCATGATCGATTCGATGTTGATGCCACGTTCCGAGAGGATGCTCGCCACCTGGGCCAGCACGCCAGGATGATCCTTGGCCTGGATACGCAGGTAGTAGGCACTCTTGCAGGCTTCGATCGGCAGGATCGGGTGCGCCGACAGCGAATCCGGCTGGAAAGCCAGGTGCGGCACGCGGTTTTCCGGGTCGGAGGTCATGGCGCGAACCACGTCCACCAGGTCCGCGATCACCGACGAAGCGGTCGGCTCCATGCCGGCGCCCGCGCCGTAGAACAGGGTCGAACCGGCGGCGTCACCGTTGACCATCACCGCGTTCATCACGCCGTTGACGTTGGCGAGCAGGCGATCGGCCGGGATCAGCGTCGGATGCACACGCAACTCGATGCCGGCCGCGGTGCTGCGCGCCACGCCCAGGTGCTTGATGCGATAGCCTAGCGCTTCGGCGTAATTCACGTCAGCGGTGGTCAGTCTGGTGATGCCTTCGGTGTAAGCCTTGTCGAATTGCAGCGGAATACCGAACGCAATGGACGCCAGGATCGTCAGCTTGTGGGCTGCATCGATGCCTTCGACGTCGAAGGTCGGATCCGCTTCGGCGTAACCCAGGGCTTGCGCCTCGGCGAGTACGTCTTCGAAGGTGCGACCCTTCTCACGCATTTCGGTGAGGATGAAGTTGCCGGTGCCGTTGATGATCCCGGCAACCCAGTTGATGCGGTTGGCGGACAGGCCTTCACGGATCGCCTTGATCACCGGGATGCCACCGGCCACGGCCGCTTCGAACGCCACGATGACGCCCTTCTCGCGAGCCTTGGCGAAAATTTCATTACCGTGAACGGCGATCAGTGCCTTGTTCGCGGTGACCACATGCTTGCCATTCTCGATGGCCTTGAGTACCAGCTCGCGGGCAACGGTGTAGCCGCCCACCAGCTCTATGACGATGTCGATCTCAGGGTTCGTGGCCACTTCGAACACATCGTTGGTAATCGCAATACCGGTCGTCTGGAACTGAGGCTTTGGCGTGCGCATGGCAATTTGTGCCACTTCGATTCCACGCCCGGCACGACGAGCAATTTCCTCGGCGTTGCGCTGAAGTACGTTGAAGGTACCGCCACCGACGGTCCCTAACCCACAGATGCCTACTTTGACCGGTTTCACTGTGAACTCCCCATAAAACGGCCGACTCGAGGCCGGCCGTGAAAACAACCGCATATTCGCGGCTCTCTATTGATGGCCAGGCGATTGACCGCCCGACCATGATCGTCAAAGGCTGACAACGAACCTTATTTCGCACCCAGTGCCAGTTTGGCGACTTGTGGCGCGGGCTGGTAGCCCGGAATGACCTGGCCATCAGCCAAAACGATGGCCGGTGTACCGTTCACGCCGATCGACTGACCCAGGGCGAACTGTTTGGAAACCGGGTTATCGCACTTGGCGGCCTTGATTTCCTTGCCATCGGACATTTTGTCCATGGCGGCTTTCTTGTCTTTCGAGCACCAGACCGCCTGCAGCTGTTCGTCACCCGGCGAGCCCAGGCCCTGACGTGGAAACGCCACGTAACGCACTTCGATGCCGCGCTTGTTCAGCTCAGGCACTTCGGCGTGCAGCTTGTGGCAGTACGGGCACGTGGTGTCGGTGAACACGGTGATGTGCGATTTGGTTTCGCCGATCGCCGGGTACACCACGGTTTCCGCTACCGGGATCGCGTTGACCAGTTTGGAAACGCCAAGGCGTTCGGTCTTCTCGGTCAGGTTGACCGGCTTGCCGTCCTTGAGCTGGAACATGTAGCCCTGAACCACGTATTGGCCGTCGGCACTGGCGTACAGTACGCGGCTGCCTTTGAGTCTGACTTCGTAGAGGCCGGGCAGAGGACTGGCGGAGATGCTTTCTACCGGAACTTCGAGCTGGAGGTTTTCCAGGCTTTTACGAATGGCTTTGTCGGCCGCATCATCGGCGACGGCAAAGGTGCTGACCAACGCAATGGCTGCGGCGGCGAAAATCTGGGTCAGACGCATGAGAACTCCTGAGGGCGGACAAATGGGACGATCAGAACGCCCGTGCCGAAACACCGGGTCATAATCGCCCATCGTGCAAACCGGCAAAGCCTACCACATAAGGCCCCTGCGGCCGAATGCGCCTGACGCAAGACATTGGGACAACACAATTCACTGTGGGAGCGGGCTTGCCCGCGATTGCGGAATGTCAGTCGACACAACTTTTACTGACACACCGCAATCGCGGGCAAGCCCGCTCCCACAGGAACCGTGTTCAGCCGCGCGGGTGGTGTTTGGCGTGCAGGTCTTGCAGGCGCGCACGGGCAACGTGAGTGTAGATCTGCGTGGTAGATAGATCGCTGTGCCCCAGCAGCATTTGCACCACTCGCAAGTCGGCGCCGTGGTTAAGCAGGTGCGTGGCGAAGGCATGGCGCAACGTGTGCGGCGACAGCGACTTGCCGATCCCGGCGACCTTGGCCTGATGCTTGATACGGTGCCAGAAGGTCTGGCGGGTCATCTGTTCGCCGCGCTGGCTGGGGAACATGACATCGCTCGGGCGCCCACCCAGCAGTTCGTTGCGACCATCGCGCATGTAGCGCTCGACCCAGACGATCGCCTCCTCGCCCATCGGCACCAGCCGTTCCTTGCTGCCCTTGCCCATCACCCGCAGCACCCCCTGGCGCAGGTTGACCTGCTCCAGGGTCAGGCTGATCAGCTCGGTGACTCGCAAACCACAGGCATAAAGCACTTCAAGCATGGCGCGATCACGCTGACCGATCGCTTCGCTCAAGTCCGGCGCCTTGAGCAGCGCCTCCACATCGGCTTCCGACAAGGATTTGGGTAAAGGCCTGCCAAGCTGAGGCATATCGACGCGCAAGGTCGGATCGGTAGCGATTAACTTTTCCCGCAATAAATAGCGATAAAACCCACGCACGCCGGAGAGAAATCGTGCAGTTGAACGGGGTTTGTAGTTTTGTTCCAGGCGCCAGGCAAGGTGATCGAGGATCAATTCGCGGCCGGCGTCGATCAGCTCCAGTCCTTTCTCTTGTAACCAGCCGTTGAACAAGGCCAGGTCGCTGCGATAGGCGTCGCGGGTGTTATCGGAAAGACCCTTTTCCAGCCACAGGGCGTCGAGAAACTGGTCTATCAGGGGGTGATCGATGGCGGGCATAGGGGCTCAGGCGACTGGAAAACTGATGGCAAGTCTTTCATAGCCTGCTGCGGCTTTATAGAGCCTGATGCAATTGATTGGGTGATGGCGTGATCTCTTGTAGGAGCGAGGCTTGCCCGCGAAGACGGACTTACATTCAACATTTATGCTGGCTGATATGACGTCTTCGCGGGCAGGCCTCGCTCCTACAGGTCAGGTTTGTATCGGGTAAATCGCGGACAACAAAAAAGCAGCCCGTAGGCTGCTTTTTTCTGCATCGGAAGCTGTCTGGACTTAAGACAGTTTTTCCTTGATGCGAGCTGCTTTACCGGACAGGTCACGCAGGTAGTACAGCTTGGCTTTACGTACGTCACCGCGACGTTTAACGGCCATGCTGTCGATTTGCGGGCTGTAGGTCTGGAAAGTACGCTCTACGCCAACACCGTTGGAGATTTTACGCACGGTGAAAGCACTGTTTACGCCGCGGTTACGCTTGGCGATAACAACACCTTCGAACGCTTGCAGACGCGAACGGTCGCCTTCCTTCACTTTCACCTGAACGACAATGGTGTCGCCCGGGGCAAAGGTAGGGATCTCTTTGGTCATCTGCTCTGCTTCGAGTGCAAGGATGATTTTGTTAGTCATGCTGTGCTCCTAAGGTAAATCGTCGGATTTACCATCGATACGTTGTTAACTATCGTCCCGCTCGCGGATGTATTCCTCGAGCAGCTTCTTCTCTTCTCCAGAAAGCGAGCGGCTTTCCAGAAGATCGGCGCGTCGTTCAAAGGTCCGACCAAGGGACTGCTGTAAACGCCAACGCCGGATATGCGCGTGATTGCCACTTAGCAATACGTCGGGAACACGCTGATCCGCATACACCTCCGGTCGGGTGTAGTGCGGGCAATCCAGCAAACCATCCGTAAAGGAATCTTCCTCGGCGGAGTCCGCATGCCCTAAAGCTCCAGGCAGCAGTCGTGTAACCGCATCGATCAGGACCATCGCCGGCAGCTCACCGCCAGACAGTACATAGTCGCCAATCGACCACTCTTCATCGACATGAGCTTCAATAAAACGCTCGTCAATGCCTTCATAGCGGCCGGCAATCAGGATCAATGCATCCAGATTCGCCAACTCGCGTACCGCCGACTGAGTCAGTTGACGGCCTTGGGGGGACAGGTAAATCACCTTCGCCGCCTCCCCGGCTGCTGCCTTGGCCTGAACCAGAGCATCTTCCAGGGGCTTGATCTTCATCACCATGCCCGGACCACCGCCAAATGGGCGATCGTCCACAGTGTGATGTCGATCCGTCGTGTAGTCTCGCGGATTCCAACAGGTGAGCTGCAACAGCCCCTGTTTCACCGCACGACTGGTGATGCCGTACTCGCTGATGGCGGAGAACATCTCGGGAAACAAACTGATCACTTCTACGCGCAGGTTAGCCACGTTTAGAAGTCCGCATCCCATTCCACCTTCATCTCGCCTGCGGCCAGGTCGACAGCCAACACGCATTGCTCCGTATAGGGCAACAGGCGTTCGCGATCATCCAGGCTGCCAGCGCAAGGCTTGACCACCATTACATCATTGGCGCCGGTTTCCAGAAGATGATCGATTTTCCCGAGCAATTGCCCGAGTTGATCAATAACCTTCAGACCTTCCAGCTGGTACCAGTAGTACTCGCCGTCGGTCAATTCAGGGAACAGGTTGCGTGGCACGCAGATCTCATAACCGGCCAGAAGACGCGCTTCTTCACGATCATCGAGACCCTTGAGCTTTGCGACCAGGAACTTGTCGTTCCCACGTCCGCTGACCAGCTCGACCTGTTTCACACTACCTTCGCGCTTGAGCGTCCAGGTTTTGTACTGCAACAGGTTTTCAGTCGGATCAGTAAAGGAATACACCTTCACTTCGCCGCGAACGCCGTGAACAGAATAAATCTTGCCGATAACGATCAAATCATCAGCAACAGCTGGCGTCGCGTTCATATTGCTCAGGCCGCAGCCTTAGCAGATTCCTTCAACAACTGAGCAACACGCTCAGAAGGTTGTGCACCAACGCTCAGCCAGTAGGCTACGCGCTCTTGGTTCACGGACAGACGGACTTCTTGACCACGAGCAACAGGGTTGAAGAAACCAACCTGTTCCTTGTGCGAACCGTCGCGCGGGTTGCGGCTGTCGGTTACGGTCAAGTGGTAAAACGGGCGCTTTTTGGAGCCGCCAAGGGCAAGACGGATTGTTAGCATGTGAACATCGTTCCTGTAGTCGGTGCTGCAAATCTAAAGGCACAGCGGGCATAGGTGCCCGAAAGGCCGCATATTCTAAGGAATATCCGGACTTTTGCAAATGTCTTTTTCCGGCGGCCTTTCGGTCGCCATCCAGATTTGCTATAGAGCCGTCGTTGAAAACGGCCAGTCAGCTCCCGCCAAGTGCGGGTTTGCTGGAGATCCCACATTTCTGTGGTACTGCGCCGACATCTCTGACGGCGCGGATTCTTTACATCTTGGGCATACCGCCGCCGGGCAACATACCGCCCATGCCACGCATCATTTTGGCCATTCCGCCTTTCGCGGAGAATTTCTTCATCATCTTCTGCATCTGCTTGTGCTGCTTGATCAAGCGACCGATGTCCTGCACCTGGGTGCCGGAACCCATGGCGATCCGGCGTTTGCGCGAACCGCTGATCAGCTCAGGGTCGCGGCGCTCGGCCGGGGTCATGGAATTGATGATGGCTTCCATCTGCTTGAATTGCTTTTCTGCCGCACCCTGGGCATTGCCCATTTGCGCCAGGTTCACCCCGCCGATGTTCGGCAGTTTGTCCATGAGGCCGCCGAGGCCGCCCATGTTTTTCATCTGTTGCAGCTGATCGCGGAAGTCTTCGAGGTCGAAGCCCTTCCCCTTCTTCAGCTTCTTGGCCAGCTTGTCGGCCTTGTCCTTGTCGAGGGTCTGCTCGGCCTGCTCGATCAGGCTGAGCACGTCGCCCATGCCAAGGATGCGCGAGGCGATACGCTCAGGGTGGAACGGATCGAGCGCTTCGCTCTTCTCGCCCATACCGATGAACTTGATCGGCTTGCCGGTGATGGCACGCACCGACAGGGCGGCACCGCCACGGGCGTCGCCGTCGACCTTGGTCAGGATCACACCGGTCAGGGGCAGCGCGTCACCAAAGGCCTTGGCCGTGTTGGCGGCATCCTGGCCGGTCATGGCATCGACCACGAACAGGGTTTCGACCGGGTTGATCGCGGCATGCAGCGCCTTGATCTCGCCCATCATCTCTTCATCGATGTGCAGGCGACCGGCGGTATCGACGATGACCACGTCGATGAATTTCAGCTTGGCTTCTTTAATGGCCGCTTGCGCGATCTCGACCGGCTTCTGGCTCAGGTCGGACGGGAAGAAGGTCACGCCGACTTCACCGGCAAGCATTTCCAGCTGCTTGATCGCCGCAGGACGGTAAACGTCCGCGGACACGACCATGACCGACTTCTTCTTGCGCTCTTTAAGGAAGCGCGCGAGCTTGCCGGCGGTGGTGGTTTTACCCGCACCCTGCAGACCGGCCATCAGAATGACCGCTGGCGGAACGGCGCTCAGGTTCAAGTCTTCGTTGGCTGCGCCCATCAGGCTTTCGAGTTCGGCCTGGACAATCTTCACGAAGGCCTGGCCCGGCGTCAGGCTGCGCGACACCTCGGTACCGACGGCGCGTTCCTTGACCGAGTTGACGAAGTCTTTGACCACCGGCAAGGCGACATCGGCTTCGAGCAACGCCATGCGCACTTCACGCAGGGTGTCTTTGATGTTGTCCTCGGTCAGCTTGGCCTTGCCGGTGACATGGCGCAGCGTCTGCGAGAGACGGTCGGTTAAGTTTTCAAACATTGCGCGATCCTTTCAGGCCCTGTGTAGACCGGGATAATGGCGGCCCAGACCGGATTAAACATGTGCTCGGCGAGCCTGCGGCGTGGGCAGGTCGCGGATTATAGCGAAGACTGCGTCTGGCGGACACCTCGCACTTTCGTGCCGTGTGGTTTCTATGCCAAACTCAGCGCCTTTCGGGCTTGCCTAACAGGATTTATGCTCCCCTTGTCACCCAGTTTGCTTACCACCCTCGCCGCCGCCTGCTTATACGCCGCTGCGACCCTCTATCAGGGCACTCGTCTGGCCACCGGCGCCAAGGCCAACAAGCGCCTGCTGGTCACGCTCGGCGTGCTGGCCGTGCTGGCTCACAGTGCCAGCCTGTTCACCCATCTGTTGACGCCGATCGGCCTGGGCCTGGATTTTTTCAGCGCCGCCAGCCTGATCGCCGCGGCGGTCATTGCCCTGACACTGCTGGCCTGCTCGCGGATTCCGGTGGAGAACCTGCTGATATTGCTGTTCCCGCTGGGCCTCGCCACCGTGATCCTCTCGCAGATCGCCCCCGCCGGCACGGTGCAGATCATCGACGAGGAGCCAGGCATCCTCGCCCACATCCTGCTGTCGATCCTCGCCTACGGCATGTTCACCATTGCGGTGTTCCAGGCGTTGCTGTTGCTGGTCCAGGACCATCAACTCAAGCACA
This sequence comes from Pseudomonas silesiensis, assembly GCF_001661075.1. NCBI lineage: Bacteria > Pseudomonadati > Pseudomonadota > Gammaproteobacteria > Pseudomonadales > Pseudomonadaceae > Pseudomonas > Pseudomonas silesiensis. Next base: position 998,614 of record NZ_CP014870.1, on the reverse strand, counting down.
AGCACCCGTCCGGACTGATCAAGAACTTCCCGCCACTGCAAACCATGGAAAGCCTGCTGTTCGGCTTCCTCTGGGCTGGCTGGACCCTGTTGTCGTTGTCGCTGATCTCCGGCTGGCTGTTCGTCGACAACCTGTTCGCCCAGCACCTGGTGCACAAGACCTTGCTGGCGTGCCTGGCCTGGATCGTCTTCAGCGTGCTGCTCTGGGGTCGCACCCGCCTGGGCTGGCGCGGACACAAGGCCATTCGCTGGACCCTCGCCGGTTTCTGCCTGCTGATGCTGGCGTACTTCGGCAGCAAGCTGGTCCGCGAATACATCCTGCACATCTGACGGGCCGCATTAATGGACGAATTGCCCATAGGGCCGATGCTCGCAGTCATGGCCCTGCTGATTTTATGGTCGGGGCTGTTTACCGCCATCGAAGCGGCACAGCAACACTTGCTTGCCCAGCGCACCGCTTCGCGCTCCAGTGACAAACCCGTGGCGAAACTGAGTTTCCCGCTGAACAGCCTGATCCTGTGCAACACCCTATGCCGCGCGCTCGTGGTGGTCATCAGCACGTTGCTGGCGATTTTTACCTGGGCTGAAAACGGTCCATGGGCCGCGTGCGTCGGGGCCGGCGCGGTCCTGCTGGTGTTCGCCGACTACCTGCCACGCTCCCTCGCCGTTCGCTACCCGGACGCGATCCTGGCCCTGGGCAACACCTTGCTCCGCGCGCCGCTGAAAATCATCTACCCCGCCGCCTGGCTGCTCAACGGCATCAGCCAATTACTGATGCGGCCGTTCGCCCGCAAAGCCAAAGTGGTGCAACACAGTGAAGACGAGGCGCAGCGGGAGCGGCGCGACGATCACGACCAGCCAGTCTGTCGTCCGCATCCGTTGTCAGGCATCCACGCGCTGGACAACATCACGGTCAACGACATTCTGGTGCCGCGCAGCGATGTCGACGGGATCAACCTCGACGACCCCCTTTCGGACATCATCGAACAACTGCGCCACAACAAGCGCACGCGCCTGCCGGTGTTCCACAGCGACATCAACCAGGTCGAAGCGGTGCTCAATACCCGCCAGATCCGGCACCTGTTGCCCGACGGCAGCCTGACCATGGAATCGCTGCTGGCGGCCAGTCACGAGCCGTACTTCGTGCCCGAAAGCACACCGCTGCAGTTGCAGCTGCTCAATTTCCATAAACAGCAGCGACGCCTGGGCATGGTGGTCGACGAGTACGGCGAAGTGCTCGGCATCGTGACACTGGAAGACATTCTCGAAGAAATCGTCGGTGAGTTCGAAAGCCAGCACAGCCTGGATAACCCGCATATCCATCCCCAGGCCGATGGGCGACTGGTGATCGATGGCGCGGCGTCGATTCGCGACCTGAACAAGAGCCTGGGCTGGCACCTGCCCAGCGATGGACCGAAAACCCTGAACGGGTTGGTCACCGAAGCGCTGGAGACGATTCCGGAAAGCGCGGTGTGCCTGAAGATCGGGCGGTATCGGCTGGAAATCCTCGAAACCGAGGACAACCGCGTTACACGCGTGTTGATCTGGCATACCACTTTGGTTCCAGCCGTCATCTAGAGCCAGACACAATCCCTGTGGCCAGGGGGCTTGTCGGATCGCCGCACCGCCACAATGCCATCGTGAACCGTTGGCCCCTTGTTTGATCGTTAGCCTCCTTCCTATAATCGAACCGCTTACCCAAGCCCCGCCCTACCCCTGTGCTACCCGCACTCTGCGTTAAACCCACATCCCTGGGTGTTCGACCATAATAATTCGCTCCACTGGAGCACATGACTGTCAGGGATTACCGCATGACGACCAGCACGACTTATAACGACAGCACGCCCGCACAACCGACGAACTCCGCCACCCGGGTGGCCACCGCGAGCTTCATCGGTACCGCCATCGAGTTCTACGACTTCTACGTCTATGCCACTGCGGCAGCGCTGGTGATCGGCCCGGTGTTCTTTCCGCAGACCTCCGGCACCGCGCAGATGCTGTCGGCGTTCCTCACCTTCGGCATTGCGTTCCTTGCCCGACCGCTGGGCTCGGCGCTGTTCGGCCACTTCGGAGACCGCATCGGGCGCAAATCGACCCTGGTAGCCTCCCTGCTGCTGATGGGCGTATGCACCACCCTGATCGGCGTGCTGCCGGGTTACGACAGCATCGGGGCCTGGGCGCCGATCCTGCTGTGCGTATTGCGCTTCGGCCAAGGCCTGGGGCTGGGCGGTGAATGGGGCGGCGCAGCGCTGCTGGCGACGGAGAACGCCCCCAAAGGCAAGCGCGCCTGGTTCGGCATGTTCCCGCAGCTGGGCCCTTCGATCGGTTTTCTCGCGGCCAACGGACTGTTCCTGACCCTCGCCATGACCCTGGACGACGAACAGTTCCGCTCGTGGGGCTGGCGGATCCCGTTCCTGCTCAGCGCCGCGCTGGTGATGGTCGGCCTGTACGTGCGCCTCAAGCTCCACGAAACACCGGTGTTCGCCAATGCCATGGCGCGCCAGGAACGGGTGAAGATCCCGTTGGTGGAACTGTTCAGCCAATACTGGGCGCCCATGCTGCTGGGTGCCGGGTCGATGGTGGTTTGTTACGCGCTGTTCTACATCTCGACCGTGTTTTCGTTGAGCTATGGCGTGTCGACACTCGGCTACACCCGCGAAACCTTCCTCGCGCTGTTGTGCTTCGCCGTCCTGTTCATGGCCGCGGCTACGCCGTTGTCGGCCTTGGCCAGTGACCGTTACGGGCGCAAACCGGTGCTGATCATTGGCGGCGTGCTGGCGATTCTGTCCGGATTCCTGATGGAACCGCTGCTGACCCAGGGATCGACGTGGAGCGTGGCGTTGTTCCTGTGCATCGAGCTGTTTCTGATGGGCGTGACCTTCGCGCCAATGGGGGCGCTGCTGCCAGAGCTGTTTCCGACCCACGTGCGCTATACCGGGGCGTCGGCGGCCTACAACCTGGGCGGGATCGTCGGGGCTTCGGCGGCGCCGTTCTTTGCGCAGAAACTGGTGGAGATGGGGGGTTTGAGTTATGTCGGCGGGTATGTGTCGGGGGCGGCGGTGTTGAGTTTGATTGCGGTGCTGTGCCTTAAGGAGACGCGCAACAACGATCTGAACAGGGTTGCCTGACAGACCGCCATCGTCGGATCGCCGCCCGGAGCAAGCCCGCTCCCACAGGGTGCTCGGGTGTACACAAAACTTGTGACCAGCCGAAAACCCTGTGGGAGCGAGCTTGCTCGCGATAGCCGCGCCTCGGTTTAGAGCTCGACCACGACAGCCTGGGAAGCGCGGGTCGCCTTGGCACGAGCCGCCTCGATCGACTCATCCCGCGCCAACGCCACCCCCATCCGCCGCTGGCCATTGACCTCAGGCTTGCCAAACAGGCGCAACGCCGTATCCGGCTCGCTCAAAGCAGCGCCCAGGTTGGCGAAAGCGGTCTGGGTCGATTGCCCTTCCACCAGGATCACCGCCGAAGCCGAAGGCCCGAACTGACGGATCAACGGAATCGGCAGGCCCAGGATCGCCCGAGCATGCAGGGCGAACTGCGACAGGTCCTGGGAAATCAGGGTTACCAGACCGGTGTCATGGGGACGTGGCGACACTTCGCTGAACCACACCTGATCGCCCTTGATGAACAGCTCGACGCCAAACAGGCCACGGCCACCCAAGGCCTCGGTGACCGCCTTGGCCACGTGCTGGGATTGCGCCAGGGCCACCGGGCTCATGGCCTGTGGCTGCCAGGATTCCTGGTAGTCGCCCTTCTCCTGACGATGGCCGACGGGTGCGCAGAACGTCGTGCCGCCGACGTGACGCACGGTCAACAGGGTGATTTCGTAGTCGAAGTCGATGAAGCCCTCGATGATCACCCGACCTTTACCGGCGCGGCCGCCTTCTTGCGCGTAATCCCACGCGGTTTTCACGTCATCGGCGCTGCGCAACAGGCTCTGGCCCTTGCCCGAGGAACTCATCACCGGCTTGACCACACAGGGGAAACCCAGGTCTTCGATGGCCTTGCTGTAATCTTCGAAGGTGTCGGCAAAGTGGTACGGCGAGGTCGGCAAGTCCAGCTCTTCGGCGGCCAGGCGACGGATACCTTCGCGGTTCATGGTCAGCTGCGTGGCACGCGCCGTCGGGATCACGGTGAAACCTTGCGCTTCAAGCTCGACCAGGGTCGCGGTGGCGATGGCTTCGATTTCCGGCACGATGAAGTGCGGCTGCTCGGCCTCGATCACGGCACGCAGGGCAGCGCCGTCGAGCATGTTGATCACGTGGCTGCGATGGGCAACCTGCATGGCCGGCGCGTTGGCGTAGCGATCCACGGCAATCACTTCTACGCCCAGGCGTTGCAGCTCGATCACCACTTCCTTGCCCAGCTCACCACAGCCACACAACAAAACGCGGGTCGCGGTGGGCGACAGTGGAGTTCCGATACGGGTCATCTCAGGTCCTCTATGGAGCGGATCATCGAGGGTCGCGGCGTGATTGACCTGTAAGAGCCTGCGCGCTTCCCATGGGAAGAAAGCCCGACATTTTACATGAACCGCAGGGTTTGGCTTCAGCCGGCGACGGCCTGATGACATGTAGGAGCGAGCTTGCTCGCGATGGTCGTTAACGATAACGCGTGTTTACTGGTTAAACGCGGCGCTCTTGAGTCCATCGCGAGCAAGCTCGCTCCTACACAGTGGTCAGGAATCGGATTTCGCAGGCAGCATCCAGAGGATCCCACTGGATTTGGCCCGCTCATGGCACAGCCCCAGCACCCTGCGCCGCTCCTCGTTGTCCATCCGGCTCCAGCGCGTGATCTCTTCCACCGTGCGCTGACAGCCAGTGCAGATGTCATCGTCGTCCAGTGCACAGATATTCACACAAGGCGAGCGGACCGGGCGTTCGGGGGTGTTCATTGTTCCTGCTCTGCCAGATCGCGGGCGTAACGCTGGGCGTTATGCACATAGTGGGCGGCACTGGCTTCCAGCATCTTCTTCTGTGCGTCGGTCAACTCGCGCACCACCTTGCCGGGCGACCCCATGACCAGCGAGCCGTCCGGAATTTCCTTGCCTTCACCAATCAGCGAGTTGGCGCCGATGATGCAGTTCTTGCCGATTTTCGCGCCGTTGAGAATCACTGCGTTAATCCCGATCAGGCTGTAATCACCGACCGTGCAACCGTGGAGCATGGCGTTGTGGCCGATGGTCACGCCGGTGCCGATGGTCAGCGGGTAGCCCATGTCGGTGTGCATCACCGTGCCATCCTGGACGTTGCTGTTCTTGCCGATCAGGATCAATTCGTTGTCGCCACGCAGCACGGCGTTGAACCAGACGTTGGCGCCCTCTTCCAGCCTGACCTTGCCGACCAGCACGGCGCTGGGTGCGATCCAGCTCTGTGGATGGGTTTCGACGCGGGCGTCGCCCAAGCGATATTTCATCTATGTTCCCTCGAGGCTCAGGCAGGCTCACTTGAAAAAAAGGTTCGGCCATTTCGAACGATGGCTTCAGGTGTCGGTAAAACGCTTGGGTGGTTGGTGCAGACTGATTCTGGCGTCATAAAGCAGGTTGATCAACTCGACGATCATGATCGCGGTCAGACCCCAGATCTTGTATTCGCCATAACGATAACTCGGCACGTACCAACTGCGGCCCTGGTAATCGATGCGATGGGTATGTTCGCGAGGATCCTTGCGGAAGAATTCCAGGGGTACGCTGAACACTGCGGCAATCTCGGCGTCGTTGGCCTGATAGTCGACGAAGTCCGGAATCACCCCGACATAGGGTGTGACGTTGATGCCGTGCAGGGAGATCAGGGGACTCAGCGGGCCGATCACTTCGACCAGCCCCGGTGGCAGGCCGATTTCTTCTTCGGCTTCGCGCAGGGCGGTGAACACAAGGTCAGGGTCTTCGGGGTCGCGGCGACCACCGGGGAAAGCGACTTCACCGCCATGGGTCGACAGCCCGCTGGCGCGCAGGGTCAGAACCAGTTCCGGTTCATCACTGCGAGTGATGGGCACCAGGACCGCGGCCTCGGGAAAACGCTTGTCGGTTTCCAGTGTGCGTGGGATGTGGTTGCTTACTCGATGCAATAGCTCGTCCAGCATGAGGCTTCTCGACTTATTCGCTACCTTGCATCATGCACCAATCGAACCGGCCGCCCAACCCCATAACCGCTGCATGTCGCTAAACGACAACTTGCCGACTGACACCGCCGCACGCCAAGATAGGCGCAGCATTCAGGAACCCAAGCATGAAATTTTGCAGTCAGTGCGGCAACCCGGTGATCCAGCGCATTCCAGAAGGCGATTCGCGCCTGCGATATGTCTGCGACAGCTGTCACACGATTCATTACCAGAACCCCAATATCGTCGCCGGTTGCGTACCGGTCTGGGGCACGAAGGTGTTGTTGTGCCGACGCGCCATCGAGCCACGACTCGGTTACTGGACCCTGCCCGCAGGCTTCATGGAGAACGGCGAAACCATCGAGCAGGCGGCGATTCGCGAGACCGCTGAAGAGGCGTGTGCCCGGGTACGCAACCTGAGCATCTATACCTTGATCGACGTGCCGCACATCAGTCAGGTGCACGTGTTCTTTCGTGCGGAGCTGGTGGATCTGGATTTTTCCGCCGGCCCCGAAAGCCTGGAAGTGGCACTGTTCGAGGAGGCCGACATCCCTTGGTCCGAGCTGGCTTTCCGTACGGTAGGCCGTACCCTAGAATGCTATTTCGCAGACCGACGGATCGAGACCTACCCCGTGCGGTCGGAATCGATCCCGCCGCTCGTTCAACCTGCCATCCGTTAAAAAACCTTCTATAAATAAAATAGTCGCGACACCTTTCAGGGATATCGTTTCAATGCGCTGGTTGCTTGCCGTGTTTTGTTTGTCGTTCATCACTGTTTCCCAGGCCTCCACAGCGGAAACCCTGGACGGCAAAGTCGTCGAAAAAGTCCTGGTTCTCAAGTCCGCCCACCAACTGCAATTGATCAACGACGGCAAGCCGCTCAAGACCTATCGCATTTCATTGGGAAAAAGACCCGTTGGTCCGAAACTCATGGAAGGCGATAAACGCACGCCTGAAGGTTTTTACTGGCTGGACTGGCGCAAGACCAGCGACCGTTTCAATCTGTCGATGCACATTTCCTACCCGAACATCAGCGACGCCGCCCGCTCTCGTCGCGAAGGCGTCGAGCCCGGCGGCATGATCATGATCCACGGCACCCCGGACACCGAAGACAACCCCGAAGACCTGTTCCACACCCTGGACTGGACCGACGGCTGCATCGCCATGCGCAACATGGACATGCGCGAGGTCTGGGGCCTGGTGCCGGATGGCACGATGATCGAGATTCGCCCTTAGCTGCCAAAGGTGCCGCTCCGCGGAGCGTAGGGCCGCGAAAAATTCAAGGCAATAAAAAACCCGCTGAGATCACTCTCAGCGGGTTTCTCATTTCAGCAGCCAAAAGATCAGAAATCCTCCAACCGCCACACCTCATAAGCCGGCGTCTCATAGGGGTGGCTGAGTTTCAGCGCAGCCACCACGGCCACGATCAACTCATCCGCCACCACCAGCTCAACTTTCCATTCCTCGACCTGCTCGACCTGCCCAGCTTCGCCAATGAACGGCTGACTGCCATCCAAAGGCCGAAACTGACCAGTCCCAAGCACCTGCCACGCACAGTGGTCATAGTCGCCAATCCGCCCACCGCCGGCAGCGAACAGGGCGTCCTTGACCACCTCAACATGACTGTCGGGAACAAAAAAGCCGAGCTTGTACACGGCGCTTAGTTAACCCAGACGCGAGCGTTACGGAACATACGCATCCAAGGTGCGTCTTCGTTCCAGTCTTCCGAGCGCCACGAGTTCTGCACCGCACGGAATACCCGCTCCGGGTGCGGCATCATGATCGTGACGCGACCGTCACGGCTGGTCAGCCCGGTGATCCCGCGCGGCGAACCGTTCGGGTTGGCCGGGTAGCTTTCGGTGACCTTGCCGTGGTTGTCGACGAAACGCATCGCCACGCAACCCGACAGATCGGCTTCCAGCAACGCTTCTTCGCTGGCGAACTCGGCATGACCTTCACCGTGAGCGATGGCGATCGGCATGCGCGAACCGGCCATGCCCTGCAGGAAGATCGAATTCGATTCCTGGACCTGAACCATCGCCACGCGCGCTTCGAACTGCTCGGAGCGGTTGCGTACGAAGTGCGGCCAGAACTCGCTGCCCGGGATCAGCTCGTGCAGGTTGGACATCATCTGGCAACCGTTGCACACGCCGAGGGTAAAGCTGTCGTTGCGTTCGAAGAAGCCCTGGAAGGCATCGCGAGCACGGCTGTTGAACAGCGCGGACTTGGCCCAGCCTTCACCGGCACCCAATACGTCGCCGTAGGAGAAACCGCCGCAAGCGACCAGTCCCTTGAACTCGTTCAGGTCGACGCGGCCGGCCAGAATGTCGCTCATGTGCACGTCGATCGCGTTGAAACCGGCACGGTCGAACGCAGCCGCCATTTCCACCTGACCGTTGACGCCCTGCTCACGCAGCACGGCAACCTGTGGGCGGATGCCTTTCTTGATGTATGGCGCGGCGACGTCCTGATTGACGTCGTAGCTGAGCTTGACGCTCAGGCCCGGGTTGTCTTCTTCCAGCAGCACGTCGAACTCTTGTTCGGCGCAGTCGGCATTATCGCGCAGACGCTGGATCTGGTAGCTGGTTTCAGCCCACTGACGTTGCAGCAGACGACGCTGGCCTTCGAATACGGTTTCGCCGTTGAAGGTGATGTTGATCTGGCCGTTGTTCATCGGCTGACCGATCACCGACACGCACTCGCCCAAACCGGCAGCGCTGAACTGCGCGAGGATGTCCGGGGTAGCATCCTGGCGAACCTGGATCACGGCGCCCAGCTCTTCGTTGAACAGGATTGCAGCGATGTCGGCGGAGGTTTCTGCCAGACCGTCGAGGTTCAGGCTCAGACCGCAATGGCCGGCGAAGGCCATTTCCACCACGCTGGTCAGCAGACCACCGTCGGAACGGTCGTGGTACGCCAGCAGGTGACCGTCGGCGTTCAGGCCCTGGATCACGGCGAAGAAGGCTTTGAGGTCTTCGGCATCATCGACATCCGGCGCTTGCGAGCCGAGCTTGCCGTGAACCTGGGCCAGGATCGAGGCGCCCATGCGGTTCTGGCCACGGCCCAGGTCGATCAGGATCAGGTCGGTGGTGCCCTTGTCCATGCGCAGTTCCGGGGTCAGGGTCTGACGGATGTCAGCCACTGGCGCGAAACCGGTCACGATCAGGGACATCGGCGAGGTCACGGTCTTGTCTTCGCCATTATCGTTCCAGCGCGTGGCCATGGACATGGAGTCCTTGCCCACCGGAATGGTAATGCCCAGGTCCGGGCACAGTTCCATGCCGACCGCTTTCACGGTGTCGTACAGGCGCGCGTCTTCGCCCGGGTGACCGGCCGCGGACATCCAGTTCGCCGACAGCTTGATGTCGGAGATCTTGTTGATGCGCGAAGCGGCGATGTTGGTCAGGGTTTCGCCGATGGCCATGCGGCCAGACGCCGGGGCGTCCAGCAGCGCGAGCGGAGTGCGCTCGCCCATGGCCATGGCTTCGCCGGTGTAGACGTCGAAGCTGGTGGCGGTGACGGCAACGTCGGCTACCGGAACCTGCCATGGGCCGACCATCTGGTCACGGGCCACGAGGCCGGTGATGGTGCGGTCGCCGATGGTGATCAGGAAGCTTTTGCTGGCCACGGCCGGGTGATGCAGAACGCGCTCTACGCAGTCGGCAATCTCCAGGGTCGACGGATCGAAATCGTCGCCAAGCTCGTTTTCGCGAACGGCCGAACGGTGCATGCGCGGGGCTTTGCCCAGCAGCACTTCGAGTGGCATGTCCACCGGGCTGTTGCCGAAGTGGCTATCCGTGACCGTAAGCTGTGGTTCGGCAGTGGCTTCGCCAACCACGGCAAACGGGCAGCGCTCGCGCTCGCAGATCGCCTGGAAGCGTTCGAAGTCCGCAGGTCCCACCGCCAGAACGTAACGTTCCTGGGATTCGTTACTCCAGATTTCGTGCGGGGCCATGCCCGGCTCGTCGTTTGGAATGTTGCGCAGTTCGAAGCGACCGCCACGGTTGCCGTCGTTGACCAGTTCCGGGAAGGCGTTGGACAGACCGCCCGCGCCGACGTCGTGGATGAAGCTGATCGGGTTTTTGTCGCCCAACTGCCAGCAACGGTCGATGACTTCCTGGCAGCGACGCTCCATCTCCGGGTTTTCGCGCTGTACGGAAGCGAAGTCCAGGTCTGCAGAGCTGGTGCCGGTGGCCATGGAGGAAGCCGCGCCGCCGCCCAGGCCGATCAGCATCGCCGGGCCGCCGAGCACAATCAGCTTGGAGCCGACGGTGATCTCGCCTTTCTGCACGTGTTCGGCACGGATGTTACCCATGCCGCCGGCCAGCATGATCGGCTTGTGGTAACCACGAACCTCGTCGCCACGGGGGGTGGTGATCGACTGTTCGAAGGTACGGAAGTAACCGGTCAGGGCCGGACGGCCGAATTCGTTGTTGAACGCGGCGCCCCCCAGTGGGCCTTCGATCATGATGTCCAGCGCGGTCACGATGCGCTCAGGCTTGCCGTACGGCACTTCCCACGGCTGCTCGAAGCCCGGGATCTGCAGGTTGGACACGGTGAAACCGGTCAGGCCAGCCTTGGGCTTGGCGCCGCGACCGGTGGCGCCTTCGTCGCGGATCTCGCCACCGCTACCGGTGGACGCGCCCGGGAACGGGGCGATCGCGGTCGGGTGGTTGTGGGTTTCGACTTTCATCAGGATGTGCACCGGTTCCTGCACCGCGCCGTACTGGCGGGTTTCAGGGTCCGGGAAGAATCGGCCGGCGACGTTGCCGACGATCACCGAAGCGTTGTCCTTGTAAGCGGACAGCACGCCTTCGCTGTGCATCACGTAGGTGTTCTTGATCATGCCGAACAGGCTTTTTTCCTGGCTCTGACCGTCGATGTCCCAACTGGCGTTGAAGATCTTGTGACGGCAGTGCTCGGAGTTCGCCTGGGCGAACATCATCAGTTCGATATCGTGCGGGTTGCGCTTCAAGCCGACGAAGGCGTTGACCAGGTAGTCGATCTCGTCTTCGGCCAGGGCCAGGCCCAGCTCGGTGTTGGCTTTTTCCAGCGCGGCGCGGCCGCCACCCAGCACGTCGATCGCGGTCAGGGGCTTGGGCTCGGCGTGGCTGAACAGGCCGGCAGCCTGTTCAAGGCTGGCGAGGACGATCTGGGTCATGCGGTCGTGCAGCGCATCGGAAATCAGTTGCGCTTCAGACTCGCTGAACTGGCCGGCGACGTAGAACGCGATGCCGCGTTCCAGACGCTGGATCTTGCTCAGCCCACAGTTGCGGGCGATGTCGCTGGCTTTACTGGACCACGGCGAGATAGTGCCAAAACGTGGCAACACCAGAAACAGACGACCGGTTGGCTCTTGTACTGGAACGCTTGGGCCGTACTTCAGAAGGCGCGCAAGCACCTGCTGTTCGTCGCCGGTCAGGACGCCGGTAACTTCGGCGAAGTGAGCGAATTCAGCATACAAGCCACTGACAGCCGGAACCTTCTGGCTCAGTTGCTCAAGGAGTTTGCTGTGGCGAAAGGCAGAAAGGGCAGGAGCGCCGCGCAGGATCAACATCTTCGGGACAGCCTCGGGAAGGGGTGTGCTTTGAGGCCGTGCATTCTAGCCTAAACGGGCCGCGACATCACTCGAAACGGTACGCACGGCTGTATCCAGACGTCGGGCCGCCTGCCCGGGGCCGCGACCCGGGCACTTGGGGAATGGCGCCACGGCTTATTTTTTGTGTCATAAAGTGCCGTACAAGCCCATTCCAGCGGGCCCAGGACAAGTTTTTCGCCCTCTAACAGACAAGCCCTTCGCTGTCGAGATATGGCGCTCGTGGTCCTTTGCGTATACTGCGCAGATGTTTTCCCCAACGGCTTTGCGTCCGCGGTACGCCAAATGGCTGATCGCAACCGGTCTCTTCCTGATGCTCAGTGGCTGTGTTGATAAACCCAACACACTCGAGCGCGTAAAGGAGGATGGCGTGCTGCGGGTGGTTACCCGAAACAGCCCGGCCACCTACTTTCAGGATCGCAACGGTGAAACCGGCTTCGAATACGAGCTGGTGAAGCGCTTCGCCGACGATCTGGGGGTCGAACTCAAGATCGAAACCGCCGACAACCTCGACGACCTGTTCAACCAGGTGGGCAAGCCCAACGGCCCGGTGCTGGCTGCCGCCGGCCTGGTCGCCAGCGAGCAGCGCAAGAAGCAGGTGCGGTTTTCCCACTCCTACCTGGAAGTCACCCCTCAGATCATCTATCGCAACGGCCAATCGCGGCCAACCGATGCGAAGGATCTGGTGGGCAAGAAGATCATGGTGCTCAAGGGCAGCACCCACGCCGAGCAGCTGGCGGAACTGAAAAAGAAATACCCCCGCATCGAATACGAAGAGTCCGACGCCGTTGAAGTCGTCGACCTGCTGCGCATGGTGGACGAAGATCAGATCGACCTGACCCTGGTCGACTCCAACGAAGTCGCGATGAACCAGGTCTACTTCCCCAACGTGCGAGTGGCCTTCGATCTCGGCAATGCCAGCAACCAGAGCTGGGCCGTAGCGGCTGGCGACGACAACAGCCTGCTGAACGAGATCAACAGCTACCTCGACAAGGTGAAGAAGAACGGCACCCTGCAACGCCTCAAGGACCGCTATTACGGGCATGTGGATGTACTCGGCTACGTGGGCGCCTACACCTTCGCCCAGCACTTGCAGCAACGGCTGCCCAAGTACGAACAGCACTTCAAGGCGTACGCCAAGAAAGAGAAAGTCGACTGGCGCCTGCTGGCCGCGGTCGGTTATCAGGAATCCCTGTGGCAAGCGGCCGTCACCTCCAAGACCGGCGTGCGCGGGCTGATGATGCTGACCCAGAACACCGCACAAGCCATGGGCGTGTCCAATCGCCTCGACCCCAAACAGAGCATCATGGGCGGCGCCAAGTACCTGGCCTACATGAAGGAACAGCTGGACGATTCGATCCAGGAACCGGATCGCACCTGGTTTGCCCTGGCGGCCTACAACGTTGGCAGCGGCCACCTGGATGACGCGCGCAAACTGGCGGCCAAGGAAGGGCTTAACCCGGACAAGTGGCTGGACGTGAAGAAAATCCTGCCGCGGCTGTCCGAGAAGAAGTGGTACAGCAAAACCCGCTACGGCTACGCCCGGGGTGGAGAGCCGGTGCACTTTGTGGCGAACATCCGTCGTTATTACGACATCCTGACCTGGGTCACGCAGCCGCAGCTTGAAGGCGACCAGGTCGCCGAGGGCAGCCTGCATGTGCCGGGGGTCGACAAGACCAAGCCGAACCAGGAAACCCCGCAGCTCTAGATTTCCGGTGTTTTCGAGGACGCCTTCGCGGGCAAGCCTCGCTCCTACGGATCTGCGTCGAACACACAATTGCGGGTCGACGCAAACCTGTAGGAGCGAGGCTTGCCCGCGAAGGCAGCACCGCCGATCTCAACCCTTTAGTGCGGCGGCCAGGATCAGCGCTTTCATTTCCGACACAGCCGACTTGAACCCGACAAACAACGCATGGGCCACCAGCGCATGGCCGATGTTCAGTTCATTGATGCCTTTGATCGCCGCCACAGCTTCAACGTTGTGGTAGTGCAGACCGTGGCCGGCATTGACGATCAGGCCCTGGGCCAGACCAAACGCCACGCCATCGGCCACACGCTTGAGCTCTTCAGCCACTTGCGTCGGCGTCTCGGCATCCGCGTAACGACCAGTGTGCAACTCGATGGCCGGTGCCCCTACACGACGGGACGCTTCGATCTGCCGCTCGTCCGCATCGATGAACAGCGACACTTCACAGCCGATCTTCGCCAGGCGATCCACCGCCGCCTTGATCCGTGCTTCCTGCCCCGCCACGTCCAGACCGCCTTCGGTGGTCAGTTCCTGGCGGGTTTCCGGGACCAGGCAAATGTGGGCCGGGCGGATGCGCTCGGCGAACGCCATCATTTCTTCGGTGACGCCCATTTCGAAGTTCATGCGGGTTTGCAGCACGTCCTTGAGCAGCAGCACGTCGCGCTCCTGGATGTGCCGGCGGTCTTCACGCAGGTGCACGGTGATGCCGTCGGCGCCCGCCTCTTCGGCGTCGAGTGCTGCCTTGACCGGATCCGGGTAACGAGTGCCCCGGGCCTGGCGCAGGGTGGCAACGTGGTCGATGTTCACGCCAAGAAGAATGCGATTGCTGGTGGTCACGGAAGCGCTCCTGAAGAAGGGAAAGTTCGGTGCACAGCATACACGGGGAGCCAGGGTCTGTTGACGTTTGGTGGCGGTCGTATCGGTTGCTCCAAACAAGTTTCGAGCAACGCGGCCCTGCGCAGAGCGGACGCTCGTCACGATCGCCAGAAGGCGTCAACAGACTCTACGGCTTGCGAAACAGCTCGCGACTGACTAATGGACGGCCGCCCAGATGCACGGCCAGCGCCTGACGCATCAAGCGTTTGGCCGCGGACAACGCGCCGGGCGCGGACCAGTCGGCGTCGGCCATGGCCAGCAGTTCGGTGCCGTTGAACAGACCGGGTTGCAACAGATAGACCCGCTCCAGGCCGGCATCGACCTGCAAGCGGTAGAGGCCGTCCGGCGCAATGGGTTCGCCATGGATATCGGTGGTCAAGGCGAAGCCGTAACCCAAGTCATCCAGCAGCCGCCATTCGAAGGATCGCAGCAGCGGCTCCAGCGGACGGCCTTCGGCCAGGGCGAGCAAGGTGGCGGCGTAGTGATCGAAGACGGCGGGATGGGGGTCTTCTGCGGGCAACAGGCGAATCAACAGTTCGTTGAGATAGAGGCCACTGAACAACGCCTCACCAATGAGCCAGGTGGAAACGCCAGCACTTTCCATGCGCCCGACGTTCTTCAGCTCCCCCCTCCCCCGGAATTCGACTTCCAGTGGCACGAACGGCCGCGCCAGTGTCCCCGCCTTGCCCCGCGCACTGCGCAACACCGCCCGCAGCCGCCCTTGCGGCGTGAGAAAGTCCACCAGCGCGCTGTTTTCGCGGTAGGCGCGACTGTGGAGCACGAAGGCGGGCTGGCTGGGAGGCTGGGACATAAAGCTCTCGATGAAGGATTGCAGTTTTTCAGACAACCCAAAACCAATGTGGGAGCGGGCTTGCTCGCGAAGGCGGTGTGACAGTCAACATCAATGCTGAATGTTACATCCTCTTCGCGAGCAAGCCCGCTCCCACAGTGGATCTATGTGCTGCCAGACGATTTACAGGTCGCCGTAACCCAGCGAACGCAACGCGCGCTCGTCGTCGGACCAGCCGCCTTTCACCTTGACCCACAGGTTAAGCATGATCTTGGAGTCGAACAGCAGCTCCATGTCCTTGCGCGCCTCGGTGCCGATGCGCTTGATGCGCTCGCCCTTGTCGCCAATGATGATCTTCTTCTGGCCGTCACGCTCGACGAGGATCAACGCATGGATGTGCAGGGTTTTCCCCTGCTGCTTGAACTCTTCGATTTCCACGGTGATCTGGTACGGCAGCTCAGCGCCCAACTGGCGCATGATTTTCTCGCGCACCAGCTCAGCGGCGAGGAAGCGACTGCTGCGGTCGGTGATCTGATCTTCGGGGAAGAAGTGATCGTTCTCCGGCAGGTAACCGGCAATTACCCGCTCCAGCGCGTCGAGGTTGTGCCCGTGCTGGGCCGAGATCGGCATGATCTGCGCGTTCGGCAGCTGTTCCTGCAACCAGGTCAGGTGCGGCATCAGCTCGGATTTGTCTTCGATGCGATCGGTCTTGTTCAACGCGACGATCAGCGGGCCGGTCACGTACTGGACGCGCTCGAGGACCATCTGGTCTTCGTCGGTCCACTTGGTGCGGTCAACCACGAAGATCACCACGTCGACGTCTTTCAACGCCGCCGAAGCGGTCTTGTTCATGTAGCGGTTCAGGGCCTTCTCGCCACCCTTGTGCATGCCCGGGGTGTCGACGTAGATCGCTTGCACGTCGCCTTCGGTCTTGATACCGAGCATGTTGTGGCGGGTGGTCTGCGGCTTGCGCGAGGTGATCGCGAGCTTCTGGCCGAGGATGTGGTTCAGCAGCGTGGACTTGCCCACGTTGGGACGGCCGACGATGGCAACATAGCCACAGCGTGTTGCGGTTGAATCAGTCATTGCCATTCTCCACACCCAGGGCAATCAGTGCTGCGGCGGCCGCTACCTGTTCGGCAATACGACGACTCACACCCTGACCTCGGCTTTTTTCATTCAGTAAGGTGATTTCACATTCGACGAAGAACGTCCGGCAATGCGGCTCACCCTGGATATCCACCACTTCGTAACGCGGCAGCTCACAACCCCGGGACTGCAGGAATTCCTGCAGGCGGGTTTTCGGATCTTTGTTGGTGTCGACCAGCGTCAGGCCTTCGAACTCCCCGGCCAGCCAGGCCAGCACGCGTTCGCGCGCCATGTCCATGCCGGCGTCCAGGTAGATCGCGCCAATCAGCGCTTCAAGGGCATCGGCCAGAATCGACTCGCGACGGAAACCGCCGCTTTTCAACTCGCCGGAACCCAGGCGCAGGTATTCGCCCAGATCGAAACCGCGGGCCAGTACGGCCAGGGTCTCGCCTTTCACCAGGCGGGCGCGCAAACGCGACAGCTGGCCTTCGCGGGCCAGCGGGAAGCGATCGAACAGCGCCTCGCCGGCGACGAAATTGAGGATGGCATCACCGAGGAATTCCAGACGTTCGTTATTGCGCCCGGCAAAGCTGCGGTGAGTCAGGGCCAGGACCATCAGTTCCTGGTCCTTGAAGGTGTAGCCGAGCTGACGCTCGAGACGGCTTAAGGAGACGCTCACGGTTTACCCACGCTGAGTTCGTGGCTGGATTCCACCGCCATCGCCGTGGTGCGGCGCAGGCTTGGGACAATTAACGCTGTGTTCAAAAATTACGTCCTGAATATCATTGTTTTCATGCATCTGGCACCCATTGTGCCGGTTCCAGAAATGCATTCGGCGCTGTGTTCAACAGCGCCGTGTTTGATTACTTGATCAGCCCGACCCGCGAGAAATTCGGCAGGTGACTGAGTTTGGGTTCCGGCCAGCTCATCCAGACTGCAAAGGCCTTGCCGACGATATTCTTGTCGGGAACCATGCCCAGCAGATCCTTGGGAATGCTCGGATCATCCCAGAAGCGACTGTCGTTCGAGTTGTCGCGGTTGTCGCCCATCATGAAGTAGTGCCCGGCGGGCACGGTCCACGAACGGTCCGGAGCTGCGCGGTAGCGGCTCATCTCCTTGCGGATCAGATGTTCGGCGACGCCGAGTTTTTCCTTGTAGAGCTCGGCGCTGCCCAGCGTGCCCGGCTCGGAACCAACCAGTTGCTCGGCAATCGACTCGCCGTTGACGAACAGACGCTTGTCGGCGGTATAGCGAATCTGGTCACCCGGCAGGCCCACGACGCGCTTGATGTAGTTGACGCTCGGATCGCTCGGGAAGCGGAACACCATCACATCGCCGCGCTGCGGATCACCGACTTCGATGACTTTCTTGTCGATCACCGGCAAGCGGATCCCGTAAGAAAACTTGTTCACCAGAATGAAGTCGCCAACGTCCAGGGTCGGTTTCATCGAGCCGGAAGGAATCTGGAACGGTTCCACCAGGAACGAACGCAGTACCAGCACGATGAACAACACCGGGAAGAACGACTTGCCGTATTCGACCAGCAGCGGCTCTTTGTTCAGTTTCTCGACCACCACCCCATCAGGCTGACTGACGCTGCCCTGATAGGAGGTAATGGCGGCACGCCGACGCGGCGCCAGGAAAACCAGATCGAGCAACGCCAACAGGCCGCAGACGAACACGGCGATGACCAGCAACAGCGGGAAATTTAGTGACATAGGACCTAACTATCCAACCTGAGCACTGCAAGGAAGGCTTCTTGTGGAATTTCCACGTTACCGACTTGCTTCATGCGTTTCTTACCGGCCTTTTGCTTTTCAAGCAGCTTTTTCTTACGGCTAACGTCACCGCCGTAGCATTTGGCCAATACGTTCTTTCTGAGCGCCTTGACAGAGGTCCGCGCAATGATCTGCCCGCCAATGGCAGCCTGGATCGCGACGTCGAACATCTGGCGTGGAATCAGTTCTTTCATCTTCTCGGTCAACTGGCGACCTTTGTAGTGCGCATTATCCTTGTGCACGATCAGCGCCAGGGCGTCGACCTTGTCACCGTTGATCAGCACATCCAGTTTCACCAGATTAGCCGATTGATAACGGTCGAAATGGTAGTCCAGCGAAGCATAGCCACGGCTGGTTGACTTCAGACGGTCGAAGAAGTCCAGCACCACTTCGTTCATCGGCAGATCGTAGGTCACCTGAACCTGGGTACCGAGGAACAGCATGTCGTGCTGCACGCCACGCTTTTCGATGCACAGGGTAATGACGTTGCCCAGGTGCTCTTGCGGCACAAGAATGTTGGCCCGCACGATCGGCTCACGCATGTCTTCGATCGAGGACAGGTCCGGAAGTTTGGACGGGTTGTCGACGTAAATCGTTTCGCCGGTCTTGAGCAACAGCTCGAAAATCACTGTCGGCGCCGTGGTGATCAGGTCCAGGTCGTACTCGCGCTCGAGGCGCTCCTGGATGATTTCCATGTGCAGCATGCCGAGGAACCCGCAACGGAAGCCGAAGCCCAGGGCGTCGGAGCTTTCCGGGGTGTACTGCAGGGACGAGTCGTTGAGCGTGAGCTTTTGCAGGGCTTCACGGAAATCTTCGAAGTCGTCGGAGCTGACCGGGAACAGACCGGCGTAAACCTGCGGCTGAATGCGTTTGAAGCCGGGCAGCACGTCAACGTCGGGGGTGGAGCTCAGGGTCAGGGTGTCACCCACCGGTGCACCGTGAATGTCCTTGATGCCGGCGATGATGAAGCCCACTTCGCCAGCCTTCAGGTCGACGGTGGCGGTGTGTTTCGGGTTGAACACACCGACGCTGTCCACCAGGTGGATCTTGCCGGTGGACTTGACCAGGATCTTGTCACCCTTCTTCACACGACCGTGGCGCACGCGAACCAGGGACACAACGCCCAGGTAGTTGTCGAACCAGGAGTCGATGATCAACGCTTGCAGCGGATCTTCGTAGTTGCCGGTCGGCGCGGGAATGGTGTGAACCAGGCGCTCGAGCACTTCGTCGACGCCCAGGCCGGTCTTGGCGCTGCACTCGACCGCATCGGTAGCGTCGATGCCGATGATCTTCTCGATTTCTTCCTTGACGCGGTCCGGATCGGCCTGCGGCAGGTCGATCTTGTTCAGCACCGGCATGACTTCCAGGCCCTGCTCTATCGCCGTGTAGCAGTTGGCTACCGATTGCGCTTCAACGCCCTGACCGGCATCGACCACCAGCAACGCACCTTCACAGGCCGCCAGCGAGCGGCTGACTTCGTAGGTGAAGTCGACGTGGCCCGGGGTGTCGATGAAGTTCAGCTGATACTTGATGCCATCGCGAGCGGTGTAATACAGAGTGACGCTGTGGGCCTTGATGGTGATCCCGCGTTCACGTTCCAGGTCCATGGAGTCCAGCACCTGGGCTTCCATTTCGCGCTCGGCAAGGCCGCCGCACATCTGGATGAAGCGATCGGCCAGCGTCGACTTGCCATGGTCAATGTGGGCGATGATGGAGAAATTGCGGATATGACTCAAATCACTCACGGATCAACACTCAAAAAGGCTGCAGGCATAGCCCGCCGAAAAATAGCCGGGAATTGTACCTGATCCACGGCGCAAGCGTCACGTTTGCAGGTCAGACGGCATGTACAAAAACGCCCCGGCCATGGGGCAGGGGCGTTTTCTTGTCATCGACCGGAACGGGAAATCCCCGTAATCAACCGGCCCGGCGCAGCAACCAGAGCCCGGCGAGGGCGCAGATACTGGCCGGCAACAGCACCGCAAGCAGTGGCGGAAAACCGAACACCAGGCTCGAAGGCCCCAGCAGATCCTGGACGATACGGAAGGTAAAGCCCACCAGCACACCCGTGAACACCCGCTGACCGAGGGTCACCGAACGCAACGGACCGAAGATGAAGGAAATCGCCATCAGTACCAGGGCCGCGGTGACCAGCGGCTGCAACACCTTGACCCAAAATGCCAGCCAATAACGACCATTGCTCAGCCCCTGGTCAGCCAGGTAGTGGATATAACCCCACAGGCCGGTGATCGACAGCGAATCGGGGGACATCACCACGGTACTGAGCAATTGCGGGCTCAGTGCCACGTTCCAGCGCTCGACCGGGGTCGTCACCACTTCGGTGCTCTTTTCATGGAACAGCGTGGTCGTGACGTCGCTCAACTGCCAGTGATCCTTGTCGAATTCCGCACGTTTGGCGAAGCTCGAAGACAATATGTGGCGTTGATCATCGAAGCGATAACGGGTCACGCCATACAACAGGCCGTTGGGCTGCACCGAGTTGACATGGATGAACTCGTCACCCTGGCGGTGCCACAGACCATGCTTGGCGCTTTGCGCATCGCCGCTGCCCTGGGCCAGGGAGCGATTGGCCTGGGCAGTGACTTCCGTTGCCGGGGCGACGTATTCGCCAATCAGCAGTCCCGCGACCATCAGCACCAGCATCGGCTTCATGACCGCCCAGACGATCCGCCCGACCGACACGCCTGCCGCGCGCATGATCGTCAGTTCGCTGTGACTGGCCAGGCTGCCGAGGCCGATCAGGCAACCGATCAGCGCCGCCATCGGCAACATGTCGTAAAGACGGCGTGGCGCGGTCAGCAGGACGTAACTCAACACATCGACCAGGGTGTAGGTATCGCTGACGTCGCTCATCTCGTCGATAAAGGCAAACAGCGTCGCCAGACCGAGAATGATCCCCAGTACGGCCAGGATTGCCATGAACACGCTGCTGCCGATGTAGCGATCGAGCTTAACCACGGGCCACCTCCAGCGCGCTGCGGCGACTCGCCATTTTCAAGCGCAGTGGCTCCCAATAGAGCAGGCCCAGGCCGATGACCAGGAAGATCGCATGCACCCACCACAACCCCAGCGCCGGCGGGATCTTGCCCTTCTCCAGGGCCCCGCGGGCGGCAATCAGGATCGACAGGTAAGCCATATAAAGCAGAATCGCCGGCAACAGCTTGAGGAAGCGGCCCTGGCGCGGGTTGACCCGGGACAGTGGAACGGCCATCAGGGTCACGATGAACACCAGCAGCGGCAAGGACAGGCGCCACTGCAATTCGGTGCGGGAACGGATATCGTCACTGCCCAGCAGGGAGCCGGTGGGCATCGCGTCACGGTCGGTGACTTCATCGCTGACGTCCGGCTTGGGCAGCAATACACCGTACTCCTCATATTTGATCGCCCGGTAGTCGGCCTGACCCGGATTACCGTCATAGCGATAGCCGTTTTCGAGAATCAGGTAGCGGTTGCCGTCGGCGCGGATTTCCTGGCGCCCGTTCTCGGCCACCAGCACGGAAATCCCGCGATCCTTCTTTTCGTCCGCGGAGACGTTCTTCTGCGAAATGAAGACGCCGCCCAGGTTGATGCGGTCATCCGACAGCTTTTCGGTGTAGGTCACCCGCGTTCCGTCACGCAGCGCCTGGAAACGGCCGGGCTCAAGGGTGTCGAACTCGGTCAGGGCATCCTGCTTGTTCAGCAGCAACTGGAACTGATTGGCCCCTTGCGGCGCCAGGCTCAGGCTTAGCCACGCCACCACCAATGCCACCAGGGTGGCCGGAAACATCGTCATGGCCAACAGCCGCTGCTGGCTCATGCCGGTGGCCGACAGTACGGTCATTTCGCTTTCAAGGTACAACCGACCGTAGGCCAGCAGAATCCCGAGGAACAGGCCCAACGGCAGAATCAACTGCAAAAAACCCGGCAGGCGAAAACCCATGATCAGAAACAGCGAGCCCGGATCCAGGAGGCCGGCAGCCGCCTGGGCGAGGTATTTGATGAAGCGTCCACTCATGATGATGACCAGCAGCACCGCACTGACGGCGCTCAAGGTCAACAGGACTTCTCGGGACAGATAACGAAAGACAATCAAACCAGACACTCCAGGGTTGTCAGGCTAAGGCGGCCAAACAAGCAAACGTATCAGACGGCCCGCAGGGCAGAGCCGCCGAAAAAGTTGGCGCATTATCCTGTGATTGGGTGCGCCTGTCACTGCGCAATGGCGCAGGGTGCGTGTAGGAGCGAGCTCGCTCGCGATGGACGTCAACGATAACGCGGGTAGCCTGATACCCCCGGTGGTCTCGGGTTTTTCGCGAGCAGGCTCGCTCCTACAATCGTACGGCCGAGGGTTGTCAGGCGCAGGCGGCGAGGTTCAAACTGCGGCCTTTGTCGCAGACCGCGTCTTGCGTCTTTCTATTTATAAGCAAGTTCTTACGCTTGCGTTGTTGACCATTCATTCAGGGACCCGGACATGGAACTGGTTGTAAAAAGCGTTAGCCCAGAAACGTTGAAGACCGCCACTCTGGTGGTCGCCGTCGGCGAAGACCGCAAACTCGGCGCCACTGCCCGCCAACTCGACGAACTGAGCGGCGGCGCCATCAGTACGGTGCTCAAGCGTGGCGATCTGGCCGGCAAAGTCGGTCAGAGCCTGTTGCTGCACAGCGTGCCGAACCTCAAGGCCGAGCGTGTGTTGCTGGTAGGTGTCGGCAAGGACGACGAGTTGGGCGACCGCCCGTTCCGCAAAATCGTCGCCGGCATCCTCAACACTCTCAAGGGCCTGGGCGGCAACGATGCCGTGCTCGCCCTGGATGAAATCGTGGTCAAGGGTCGCGACAGCTACGGCAAGACCCGCCTGCTGGCCGAAACCCTGGTGGACGGCGAATACACTTTCGATCAGTTCAAGAGCCAGAAAGCCGAGCCCCGCACCCTGAAGAAAGTCACCCTGGTGACCATCAAGGCAGCACAGGCTGAAGTCGAGCGCGCCGTGGCCCATGCCACCGCCATCGCCAATGGCATGGCGTTTACCCGCAACCTGGGCAACCTGCCGCCGAACATTTGCCACCCGACCTTCCTCGGTGAACAGGCGAAGAACCTGGGCAAGGAGTTCAAGAGCCTGAAAGTCGAAGTCCTCGATGAGAAAAAGATCAAGGACCTGGGCATGGGTTCGTTCTATGCCGTTGGCCAGGGCAGTGCCCAGCCACCGCGCCTGATCGTCATGCAGTACAACGGCGGCAAGAAATCCGAGAAGCCGTACGCACTGGTCGGCAAAGGCATCACCTTCGACACCGGCGGCATCAGCCTGAAACCCGGCGCCGGCATGGATGAAATGAAGTACGACATGGGCGGCGCCGCCAGCGTCTTCGGCACCCTGCGTGCCGTGCTCGAACTGAAACTGCCGATCAACCTGGTGTGCATCCTGGCCTGCGCCGAGAACATGCCGAGCGGCAACGCTGCACGCCCTGGCGACATTGTCACCACCATGAGCGGCCAGACCGTGGAAATCCTCAACACCGACGCCGAAGGCCGTCTGGTGCTGTGCGATGCCCTGACCTACTCCGAGCGCTTCAAGCCGCAAGCGGTCATCGACATTGCCACCCTGACCGGCGCTTGCGTCGTCGCACTGGGCTCCCATGCCTCGGGCCTGCTGGGCAACAACGACGAACTGATCGGCCAACTGTTGCGCGCCGGCCAGTCCGCCGACGACCGCGCCTGGCAGCTGCCGCTGTTCGATGAGTACCAGGAACAGCTGGACAGCCCGTTCGCCGACATCGCCAACATTGGCGGTCCGAAAGCCGGCACCATCACTGCGGCCTGCTTCCTGTCGCGCTTCACCAAGAACCTGAACTGGGCGCACCTGGACATCGCCGGCACCGCGTGGACCAGCGGCGGCAAGGACAAGGGCGCCACTGGCCGTCCGGTCCCACTGCTGACCCAATACCTGCTGGACCGCGCCAAAGCCTAAATATCGCTCACTGACCACTGTAGGAGCGAGCTTGCTCGCGAAAAACTCAAGATCGCCGCGATTAACCTGGTTTCCCGCGTAATCGTTGACGACCTTCGCGAGCAAGCTCGCTCCTACAGATTCCGCGGAAGTTGATTCCAGGAACCGCAATGACCAAAGTCGACTTCTATATCCTGCCCAGCGCCGATCCTTCGGCGCGGCTGGATTTCGCCTGCAAGCTCACCGAGAAAGCCTGGCGCATGGGCCACCGCATCTACCTGCATTGCAGCGATGCCGCCCAGCGTGACGCTCTCGATGCGCGCCTGTGGGCTTTCAAGGGCGAAAGCTTCGTGCCTCACGGTCCCGCCGAAAGCGAGCCGGAGGGGGTGATTGTGCTAGGCCTGGGCGATGACTGCGGTCCGCATCAGGACCTGCTGGTCAACCTCGACCTGAAAGTCCCGACCTTCGCCGGGCAATTCGCCCGCGTGGCGGAAGTGGTGGTTGAAGATCCGACGATTCGTCAGGCCGCGCGGGAGAGTTTCCGCTTCTACCGCGAACAGGGCTATCCTCTGCAAGATCACCGTCTACAGCGACTCTGAGCATTCCGATGGACACTCCAAAACAGCAACAGTCCGCGCACCTGCTGGACGACCTCGAGTCGATCCGGCAACTGCTCGGCGACGATAACCTGCAACCGCCCCTGCTGACCGATACGGTCGAGGACGATGATCAGGAACAGATTCCGATGTTGTTCGATGCGGTCAGCGCTTCCCAGCCTACGATCGAACCGACACCACCCACCCCTGCCGCCGAGCCTGCACCTGAGGCCAATAAAGGCCCGGACGCCCTGCTGCATCTGGACGGCGAACTGCGCTCCGCCGCCATGCTGATCATGCAAGACGTGATCGACGACTTCGCCCCGCACATCGAAACCGAAATCAAACGCCGGCTCGCCGCGCGGATGGATCGGCTTCTCAGCCAGTACGAATAGACACCACCATTCCAATGTGGGAGCGGGCTTGCTCGCGAAGAGGCAGTAACATTCAACATTTGTGTTGGATGACAGGCTGCCTTCGCGAGCAAGCCCGGCTCCCACATTGTTTTTGTGCAATGGCTGATAGTCAGCTCATCCCGTGATCAACTCGCCCTCTGCCCCATGCCCCGCTATACTTGCCGGCTTTTCCTGAATAAATGCCAATAGGGTCCCGCCGCGCATGGATAAGACCTACCAGCCGCACGCCATTGAAGCTTCCTGGTACAACACCTGGGAGTCAGAGAATTACTTCGCCCCGCAAGGCGCGGGCGAGTCCTACACCATCATGATCCCGCCGCCGAACGTCACCGGCAGCCTGCACATGGGGCATGGCTTCAACAACGCGATCATGGACGCCCTGATCCGTTTCCGCCGCATGCAGGGTCGCAACACCCTGTGGCAGCCGGGCACGGACCACGCCGGCATCGCCACGCAAATGCTGGTGGAGCGTCAACTCGAAGCCCAGGGCCAGAACCGTCACGACCTGGGCCGTGAAAAATTCCTCGAGAAAGTCTGGGAATGGAAGGATCAGTCCGGCGGCAACATCAGCCGTCAGATCCGCCGCCTCGGCTCGTCCGTGGACTGGAGCCGCGAGCGCTTCACCATGGACGACGGTCTCTCGGAAGCGGTTAAAGAAGCGTTCGTGCGCCTGCACGAAGACGGCCTGATCTACCGCGGCAAGCGTCTGGTCAACTGGGACACCAAGTTGCACACGGCGATTTCCGACCTCGAAGTGGAAAACCACGACGAGAAAGGTTTCCTGTGGAACCTGAAGTACCCGCTGGCGGACGGCGCCAAGACCGCTGAAGGCAAGGATTACCTGATCGTCGCGACCACTCGCCCGGAAACCATGCTCGGCGATGCCGCCGTGGCCGTTAACCCGAACGATGAACGCTACAAAGCCCTGATCGGCCAATTTGTCGAGCTGCCGCTGGTCGGCCGCCGCATCCCGATCATCGCCGACGATTACTGCGATCCTGAATTCGGCACCGGTTGCGTGAAAATCACCCCGGCCCACGATTTCAACGACTACGAAGTCGGCAAGCGCCACAATCTGCCGCTGCTGAACATCTTCGACAAAAACGCCAATGTTCTGCCTGCAGCCCAGGTGTTCAACCTGGACGGCACGCTGAACACCGAAGTCGACGGCAAGCTTCCAGCCGAATACGCCGGCCTGGACCGTTTCGAAGCGCGCAAGCAGATCGTGGCTGCATTCGAAGCCGCCGGCCTGCTGGTCAGCGTCGACGATCACGGCCTGAAAGTGCCCAAAGGCGACCGCTCCGGCACCATCATCGAGCCGTGGCTGACCGACCAGTGGTACGTTTCGACCAAGCCATTGGCCGAGCCGGCCATTGCTGCGGTTGAAGATGGCCGCATTCAGTTCGTGCCCAAGCAATACGAAAACATGTACTTCTCGTGGATGCGCGACATCCAGGACTGGTGCATCAGCCGTCAGCTGTGGTGGGGCCACCGGATTCCGGCCTGGTACGACGAGTCGGGCAAGGTCTATGTCGGTCGCGACGAAGCCGAAGTGCGTGCCAAGAACAACCTCGGCCCGGACGTTGCGCTGCAACAGGACAACGACGTTCTCGACACCTGGTTCAGTTCGGGGCTGTGGACCTTCTCCACCCTCGGCTGGCCGGAGCAGACCGAATTCCTGAAAAAATTCCACTCCACCGACGTGCTGGTGACCGGTTTCGACATCATTTTCTTCTGGGTTGCCCGGATGATCATGCTCACCATGCACCTGGTGAAAAACGAAGACGGCACGCCACAGGTTCCGTTCAAGACCGTTTATGTTCATGGCCTGGTGCGTGATGGCCAAGGCCAGAAGATGTCCAAGTCCAAGGGCAACGTCCTGGACCCGCTGGACATCATCGACGGCATCGAACTCGAAGACCTGGTGCAGAAACGCACCTCGGGCATGATGCAGCCGAAGCTGGCGAAGAAGATCGAGAAGCAGACCCGCGACGAGTTCGCCGACGGCATCGCCAGTTATGGCACCGACGCCTTGCGCTTCACGTTCTGCTCGCTGGCCTCCACCGGCCGCGACATCAAGTTCGACATGGGCCGCGTCGAAGGCTATCGCAACTTCTGCAACAAGATCTGGAACGCCGCGCGCTACGTGCTGGACAAGGGCGAAGACTGCGGCCAGAACGGCGAAGCCTTTGAACTGTCCCTGGCGGATCGCTGGATCATCTCGCAGCTGCAACGCACCGAAGCCGAAGTGACCCGTCAGCTCGATCAGTTCCGTTTCGATCTGGCCGCCCAAGCCTTGTACGAGTTCATCTGGAACCAGTATTGCGACTGGTACCTGGAACTGTCCAAGCCTGTGCTGTGGGACGAAAACGCACCGGTCGAACGCCAGCGCGGTACGCGTCGCACGCTGGTTCGGGTATTGGAAGTCGCGCTGCGCCTGGCGCACCCGTTCATGCCGTTCATCACCGAAGAAATCTGGCAGCGCGTCGCGCCGCTGGCCGGTATCGAAGGCAAGACGATCATGTTGCAACCTTGGCCAGTGGCCAATGAAGAGCGCATCGATCAGGGCGCCGAAGACGACATCGAATGGCTCAAGGGCCTGATGCTCGGCACGCGTAACATCCGTGGCGAAATGAACATCGGCCCGGGCAAGCCGCTGAACCTGTTCCTGAAAAACGTCAGTGCCGAAGATCAGCGTCGCCTCACCGAGAACGAAGCGCTGCTGAAGAAGCTGGCGCGTCTGGAGTCGATCACCGTTCTCCAGGCTGGCGAAGAAGCACCGCTGTCCGCCACCGCTCTGGTTGGCGAGATGGAAGTGCTGGTGCCGATGGCCGGCCTGATCGACAAGGACGCCGAACTGGCACGTCTGGACAAGGAAATCCTGCGTCTGCAGGGCGAAGTCCAGCGCGTGGGCGGCAAGCTGTCCAATGCCGGCTTCGTCGACAAGGCCCCGGCCGAAGTGATCGACAAGGAACGCGCCAAACTGGCTGAAGCCGAACAGGCTTTGGGCAAGTTGGCCGAGCAGCATGCGCGGATTGCCAGTTTGTAACGGCGAATCGCACTGAAAAAGGGAGGTCCGCAACGGCCTCCCTTTTTTATGCCCGCCAAACACCAAAACCCGCTTTCTGTAGGAGCGAGGCTTGCCCGCGAAGATCGCGATCCGGTCAAACAGACATACCGCATTATCGTTCTTCGCGGGCAAGCCTCGCTCCTACGGGATCCCCCGCGCAGTCATTGTCTGTGGGACAATACCCGCCACTTTTAGCCATACCCGAATCGACAACGCCCATGAACGCCCCCCGCACACCAAGACCTGCGCGCAAGAAGCCTGACTCCGCCACCCCGGCCAAAGCCGTGGAACCCCGCGAGAAGGCCAGCCTGCACCCGCGCAACCGCCATCAGGGTCGCTACGACTTCCCGGCGCTGATCAAGACCACGCCGGAACTGGCGCAGTTCGTGATCATCAATCCGTACGGCAAGGAAAGCATCGACTTCGCCAGCCCGGACGCGGTGCGGGTGTTCAACCGGGCGCTGCTCAAATCGTTCTACGGCATTGCCCATTGGGACATCCCGGCTGACTACCTGTGCCCTCCTGTCCCTGGTCGTGCTGATTATGTGCACTTCCTGGCCGACCTGCTGGCCAGCGTCAACGATGGCGAGATCCCTCGGGGTGCGCCGGTCAAGGTGCTCGATATCGGCATGGGCGCCAACTGCGTCTATCCGTTGATCGGCTACAGCGATTACCGTTGGCACTTCCTCGGCTCGGAGATCGACCCGACGGCCGTGGCCGCCGCCAAGGCCATCGTGCAATCCAACGGGCTGAACAAAGCCATCCAGCTGCGCCAGCAGAGTAATCCCAAGCACATCCTGCTGGGCCTGCTCGAACCCGGCGAACGCTTTGACCTGACCATGTGCAACCCGCCGTTCCACGCGTCGATGGACGAGGCCACCAAGGGCAGCGAGCGTAAATGGCGCGCGCTGGGCCGGGCCGATCCGAAACGCAAACTGCCGGTGCTGAACTTTGGCGGTCAGTCGGCCGAATTGTGGTGTGAAGGCGGCGAAGCACGGTTTGTGACGCAACTGATCGCCGAGAGCGCGCATTTTCAACACAAAGTGCTTTGGTTCAGCACCCTGGTCTCGAAAGCCTCAAACCTGCCAGCGATCCAGACGGCGCTGAAAAAGGCTGGCGTGCTGGAAAGCCAGGTCGTGGAAATGTCGCAAGGGCAGAAACAAAGCCGTTTCGTCGCCTGGACGTTCCAGACCAAATCCGAGCAACAAGTCTGGCGTGAACGTTGGGCGCGCAAGAGCTGAGTAAAGGCTGCCCCTCGCATCCCCAGAGCTGCGAAAAACCCTGTGGGAGCGGGCTTGCCCGCTCCCACAGGGATCAACGGTGTTTGGAGGAATCCCAGACACAAAAAAACCGTGCCCGGATTGCTCCGGAGCACGGTTTTTTTCAACAAGTCTTACTTGTTGACAGCGTCGGTCAGGCCTTTGGCCACAACCAGCTTGATCACTTTCTTGGCAGCGATTTCGATGGCAGCGCCAGTCGAAGGGTTGCGGCCAGTACGGGCAGGACGCTCAGTCACTTTCAGCTTGCCGATACCTGGCAGGGTGATTTCGCCGCCGTTTTCCAGCTGATCGGCAACGATTTGGCCCAGTTGGTCCAGAGCGTTACGCGCGGTGGTTTTTGGCGCGTCGATAGCTTCAGCGATGTCGGCGATCAGTTGGTCTTTAGTAAGAGCCATGTAGTGTTCCTTCCCTATCAAATTCATATGGATTGCAGAGTGCAGTGTCAGCCATCGAGCCCGATCTTCTGGATCTGGCACCCTCGGCCAATAACCACGGGATCGGGGTTATAGATACCGAAATCAGGGTTTGGTTCGACCTGACAAATGCTGAATGCACGCTTAACGCAGTGACTACGCGTAAGACCGGGCAAAACTAGCACAGAGACGGGGAAATATCCGCCTCTAGCTACCCAATTGGTCAGCTTTATTACACTAAAACTGCAAAAAACCGCATAAGCACCGTCGAGAGGGCTGGAATTGCCCTTCGTGCCGCGCCATAACCAGTGGTTGCGGTACACTGGGCGCTTTTTCGGGGAGCACGCCCTCCTCTCTTCAATCAGCCGAGAAGCCCATGCCGATCCGTCATTGCATCGTCCACCTGATCGACAAAAAACCCGACGGCACACCTGCAGTTCTCCATGCCCGCAACGAAGAACTGCCCGAGTCGAGCGCCATCGAGTACATGCTTGCCGATCTCAACGAGAGCTACAACGCCAAACAAGGCAAGGCCTGGGGTTTCTTCCATGCCGAGTCCGGGGCACATCCGTTCAGCGGCTGGCTGAAGGAATACCTCGATGGCGGCAAGGATTTCACGGCATTCAGCCGGGTGGCGGTGGAACATCTGCAAAAGCTGATGGAAGAGTCGAACCTCTCTGTGGGCGGCCACGTGCTGTTTGCGCATTACCAGCAGGGCATGACCGATTACCTGGCGATCGCCCTACTGCACCACAGCGAAGGCGTCGCAGTGACCGAACAACTGGACGTGACCCCGTCCCGGCACCTGGACCTGGGTCAGTTGCACCTCGCGGCGCGGATCAACGTCTCCGAGTGGCAGAACAACAAGCAGTCCAGGCAGTACATTTCGTTCATCAAAGGCAAGAACGGGAAAAAGGTTTCGGAGTATTTCCGCGACTTCATCGGCTGCCAGGAAGGCGTCGACGGTCCGGGCGAAACCCGCACCTTGCTCAAGGCGTTCAGCGACTTCGTCGAAAGCGAAGACCTGCCGGAAGAGTCCGCCCGCGAGAAGACCAAAACCCTGGTCGATTACGCCAGCAGCCAGGCAAAAATGGGCGAACCCATGGGCCTGGAAGAGCTCTCGGAATTGATCGACGAAGAAAGGCCGAAAGCCTTCTACGATCACATCCGCAACAAGGACTACGGTCTGTCGCCGGAAATCCCGGCGGATAAACGCACCCTGAACCAGTTCCGCCGCTTCACGGGCCGTGCCGAAGGCCTGTCGATCAGCTTCGAAGCACACCTGCTGGGCTCGAAGATCGAATACGACGAAGAGGCCGGCACGCTGATCATCAAAGGCCTGCCGACCCAACTCACCGACCAGCTCAAGCGACGCAACTGATGCTGGCCGGGGTCCTGAAGAAATGCCTGCTGATCCTGCTCGTGGTTGTGGTCTACCAGAACTGGGGCAAGATCGAGCGGCTGTTCAACCCGTCACAAGTGGTATCCGAGCACACTCAGGCCAAGGCCAACGTCGTACTCTACGCCACCGAATGGTGTGGTTACTGCAAACTGGCCCGACGCTTTCTTGATCAGAAAGGCATTCCCTACAGGGAATTCGATATCGAGAAGGATGCCGAAGCGCGCAAGGCGTATGAAGCATTGGGCGGCGGCGGGATTCCGATCCTCGATGTGAACGGGACGTTGATACGCGGGTACGACCCGGATGCGATCCTCGCCGCCCTGGAATAACATCCCCCCCTGTAGGAGCGAGGCTTGCCCGCGAAGAACGATGACGCGGTTTAACAGACATACTGCGCCATCGTTCTTCGCGGGCAAGCCTCGCTCCTACAGGGGTCGGTGTATGACTGGGGATCCGTGTTGGCGCTTATTGCGCTTCGATACGAAATCCAAAGCGCGGAAAGTGCACATGCACCACGCCGCCACGCTCGTCTTCGCGACGCACAATCAATTCTTCGCAGCCTGCAAACAGCAACTCACCGGCCACCGGGTCAACACCGTAATCGGTGGCGGCAATCACGACCTGTTGGCCCGCCTGAAACCCGTTTGGCTCTTCGAACTGCTCATCCGGCAACGCCGCCGGGGTGGCATTGCGCGCAATCTCCAATGCCTCTCCGGACGTCATCTCGCTGAACGCGCCATGACCGAAGCCCAGCACGCGTCCCAGCCACGCCGAAACCGCCGGATAAGCATCGACCAAGGGTGACGTGACGGGCGTCGCCTTGAGGAACCACAACGGATGCGCCAGGGCAAAGTCGGCGATCGATGGCTCACCCAACAGGAAGTCGCCCTGCTCGCGCTGAAGCTGCTGCTCCAGGCGTGCCATGATCGTTGGCCATTGATGCCGGGCCTGCTCGGCCGACAAGCGCGTGGCGCTGCCACCGCTGAACAACTCGGTGCGATCGGCAATGAACGCCTTGATCGCTTCCGGTGGCATAGTGCCGAAGCGTACAGCGATCGATTCCGGTTGAAACACCAGGCTGACCGCATGTTGGAATACCACCGAATCAGCCCAGGCAGCGAAGGTCGCAGCGATCATTTCCTGACCTTCCGGAAAAAACGCCGGCAGGGCTTTTTCCTGTTCCAGGCGACGGGCGATCAGTGCCGTGTCGCAATAGACATCAGCGCCAACCTGCAACACGGGCGTCTTGCGATAGCCTCCGGTCAACGCCGTCAGATCGGGTTTTGGCATCACCGGCGAAATTGTTACCGAGCGCCAGGACAGCCCCTTGAAACCCAACAGCAGGCGGGCCTTTTCGGAAAAAGGGGACGTCGGGTAATGATGAAGAATCAACTCGGACATGCTCGGCTCCGCCGCACGGGTAAGGAGTGCGCAGCTTAGCGCGCAATCCACACCCAGCCCACCCATCTGCCTGATGGGAACTTATCAGTCAGATTGATAAGCCTGCCGTCGCGCTCGCCACCAGGCATTCCTTGGCGCTTTTTTTCAGTTTTTTGATCAGCCGTTCCTGCCGCAGGGCGTCGCTTTTGTCGCGGCAGACTTCGGTATACACCAATGCCACGGCCGGGCTGGACAGGAAGAAACGCGCGCCTTTGCCGCTTTGGTGGGTGGCGAAACGGCGGACGGGATCGTCGCTGATCCCGCAGTAGAGCGAACCATTAGCCGCGCGAACAAGGTAGACGAACCAGGTTTTACTGACGGGCAGCGACGGTTCGGCGGCAATGACGGTAGATTCGCTCGAGGTGTTCACGTGACGATCAAGGCTTGTAGGAAACAAGACGTGATCTTATCAGCGACTGGCCTGGAATGCCTTTAGCCCCTTTAACGCTTGCGCACGAACGGCGTTTCTCACCGCAGGTGTCCAGCCCAGCAGCAGCCCTTTGAATCCCAGCGCCTGACGGGACCAGGCCCACAGATCAAAACTGTCGTGATGCTCGCAAATCTTGCCGTCGCGAAACACGAAACGCGCCTGAATGTCATTGACCACGGTGTTGCCGGTCTGGCTGAACAGGTAGGTCGCCACCCAGTGCGCAGCGCCGGTGCGTTCATCGCTGCGCACGTTGTCGAACGTCAGGGAGAAATCCTTGGCCCGGGTAGTGAGCATGCGCCACATGTCACCGGCATCACGGCCGCGCAGCTCGCCGAACGCCGGGTCACTGAACACCACGTCATCGGTGTAGCAAGCGCTCATGGCTTCGGCATCCAGGCGCTGGAAGGCTTGGTAGAACTGGGTGATCAAAGCAGCGTGGGCGTCACTCATGGGCAAACTCCAAGAAATGGACAGATTGCCAGCACGATAATCTGCAAACTGTGGAAACTCTATCGGCATTCGAATACCGAATACCACGCAAATCTTCGGCAGCCACAAAACCTGTGGGAGCGAGCTTGCTCGCGAAGAGGCCGGCACATTCAACATCGCCTGAGCCTGAACCACCGTCTTCGCGAGCAAGCTCGCTCCCACATTGATTTTCGCTTAATCAATAGAGTGAGGGTTCAGCCTCAGATCTTTTCGCTTTGCACTTGCACATAAAGCGAACGCCCGGCACCGAGACCGGCAATGATCGCGCCGAAGCCGATGACGCCGAAAATCCAGCCCAGTGCGGTCCAGCCACCGGTCCAGTCATGCACGATGCCGACCGCGAACGGTCCCATGGATGCCAGGGTGTAACCGAAGCCCTGGGCCATGCTCGACAGGTTGGCCGCCACATGGGCGTCCCGCGAGCGCAGCACAATCAGGGTCAATGCCAGGCTGAACGTAGCGCCTTGCCCCAACCCCAGCAGGATCGCCCAGCCCCACAAACCATCGAGCGGTGCATACAGGCAACCGAACAAACCGCCGAGAGTCATTGCCATGACGATCACGATCGCCATTCGCTGATCCTTGCCACGCGTCGCCAGCCAGGGTGCTGCCAGCGAGCTGATCAACTGGATAAGCACCGACCCCGACAACACCAGACCAGCCTGGGTTGGCGTCAGGCCGCGCCCGATCAGAATCGACGGCAGCCAGCCAAACACGATGTAGGCCAAAGACGATTGCAGGCCCATGTATAAGGTCACTTGCCAGGCCAACGGATCACGCAACAGCCCTCGGACCCGATAGGCAACATGATGCGCGCCGTGTTTCTGATTGACTTGCGGCAACCAGAAGATTGCTGCGAACAACGCTGGAACTACCCAGAAGCCGAGACCCAAGGCCCAGCTTTTGTCGAAATGTTCGCTCAAAGGCACGGTCGCGCCAGCCGCCATGGCCGCGCCCAGGCACAGAGCCATGGTGTAGACGCCGGTCATGGTGCCGGCTTGTTTCGGGAAGTCGCGTTTTACAATGCCGGGCAGCAGCACGCCGATCACCCCGATGCTGGCGCCTGCCAGTACGCTGCCGGCGAACAGGCCGACCTCACCGAAAGAGCTGCGCAAAATGATCCCGCCGGCCAGCATCAGAAGAATCCCCAACACCACTCGCTCGGCACCAAAACGTCGTGCCAGCACCGGCGCCAAGGGGGCGAACAGACCCAGGCAAAGTACTGGCAAGGTCGTCAGCAATCCGGCCTGGGCAGCCGATAACCCCAGCGTCTTCGAGACCTCGCTGAGTATCGGCGCCATGCTCGACAATGCTGGACGTAAATTCAACGCCACCAGAATCAGGCCGAGCAACAACAACCATGGCCGCCGCAGGACCGGGTGCGTTTGCTGAACCTGTTCGTCATCGGCCTCGGCGTCGATCAACAGCTCTTCGAGCTCCGCCGTACGCTTGCGCTCGGTTTTATTGCTGTTGCCGGCCTGCTGGGTGGACATGGGGTTTTGGGCTTCAAGGTTCATTGATCAACTGCCTCGACAGGGCTTTGGCCCGTTCCGGGTCGCGTTGCTCGACGGCATCTAGCAGTTCGACATGAAGGTCGAACACCGCTTGGCGTCGGGGTGAGATGTTCAGGGTCTGGCGCAAATGCGCGCCGACGATGCTCGAGAAATAGCGATACAACTCACTGAGAGTCGGGTTGTGCGCTGCATCTACCAGACGCCGGTGGAACACGAGGTCGCAAGCAATGTAGGTGTCGAGATCACCGTGGTAGTGACCGCCACTGACGCCCAACGCTTCGCGCAAAGCCACCAGGTCTTCATCGGTACGGCGCAACGCCGCCAGGCCGATGGCTTCGACTTCCAGGATGTGCCGGGTTTCACGCGCCTGCTCAGGAGAGCAGCGGGACAAGGCTTTCATCGTGTCCAGGGGGTCAAACACTGCCCGCAGGTAGCTGCCGTCGCCTTGGCGGATCTCGATCAAACCGGAAAACGCCAGCACGCGCATGGCTTCGCGCACGGTGTTGCGGCTGATGCCCAGCTCGGTCGCCAATTCCGGCTCGGTGGGCAAGCGCTGGCCGACCGTCCAGACGCCTTGATTGATCCGCAGGCGTAATTGATCCAGGGCCTGATCGACCAGGGATCGTTTAACTAATGGAGAAATATCTGACATGGAATTCGCCCTTTCATCCAATCATAGGATGAATTTTTCTGACATGTTAGTCAGGTTTGTCCACGAGGGCAACCCGGATTCTGCGAACAACCTTTGTAGGAGCGAGCTTGCTCCTACAGGGGATGTGTGTTCTGCGGGCAAAAATAAACCCGGAACAGGTCCGGGTTTATTTCACTGCCAAACGTCGATCAATGCAGGATCTGGCTCAAGAACAGCTTGGTCCGATCATTCTGCGGGTTATCGAAGAAGTCGTTCGGCGCCGCTTGTTCGACGATTTCACCCTTGTCCATGAAGATCACCCGGTTGGCCACGGTGCGGGCGAAGCCCATTTCGTGGGTCACGCAGAGCATGGTCATGCCGTCTTCGGCCAGGCCGATCATTGTGTCGAGCACCTCTTTCACCATCTCCGGATCGAGCGCCGAAGTCGGTTCGTCGAACAGCATGATTTTCGGTTTCATGCACAGCGCCCGGGCAATCGCCACGCGCTGCTGCTGACCGCCGGACAGTTGCCCCGGGTATTTGTGCGCCTGCTCCGGAATGCGCACGCGCTCCAGGTAATGCATGGCGATTTCCTCGGCCTTGCGCTTGGGCATCTTGCGCACCCACATTGGCGCCAGGGTGCAGTTCTGCAGGATGGTCAGGTGCGGGAACAGGTTGAAGTGCTGGAACACCATGCCGACTTCACGGCGTACCGATTCGATCTGCTTGAGGTCGTTGGTCAGCTCCACGCCATCGACCACGATACGACCCTGCTGGTGCTCTTCCAGACGGTTGAGACAGCGGATGGTGGTGGATTTGCCAGAACCCGACGGGCCGCACAGCACGATACGCTCGCCCTGCTTGACGTTGAGGTTGATGTCTTTCAACACGTGGAACTGGCCGTACCACTTGTTCACGCCCTGCATCTGAATAATGCCTTCAGGGCTCACAGGCTGTTTGATCGCTTCACTCATAAATTACGCTCCTAACGCTTGTGGCCAGTGTCCAGCTTACGTTCCAAATGCATGGAGTAGCGGGACATACCAAAACAGAAAATCCAGAACACCAGGGCCGCGAACACATAGCCTTCAGTGGCCATGCCCAGCCATTTCGGATCGGCGGCGGCTTGCTTGACACTGTTGAGCAGGTCGAACAGGCCGATGATGATCACAAGGCTTGTGTCCTTGAACAGCGCAATGAAGGTGTTGACGATGCCGGGGATCACCAGCTTCAGGGCTTGCGGCAGGATCACCAGGCCCATGCTGCGCCAGTAACCCAGGCCCATCGCCGCCGCCGCTTCGTACTGGCCTTTGGGAATCGCTTGCAGACCGCCACGCACCACTTCGGCCACGTAAGCCGACTGGAACAGGATCACGCCGATCAGCGCCCGCAGCAGTTTGTCGAAGTTCATGCCTTCGGGCAGGAACAACGGCAGCATCACCGAGGACATGAACAGCACCGTGATCAACGGCACGCCGCGCCAGAATTCGATGAAGGTCACGCAGACTACCCGAATTGCCGGCATGTTCGAACGCCGCCCCAGCGCCAGCACGATCCCCAGCGGCAATGCACCGGCAATACCGACGGTGGCGATCACCAGGGTCAGCATCAAGCCGCCCCACTGGCTGGTCGCCACCTGGGTCAAGCCGAACACGCCGCCGTGCAGCAGGCACCAGGCAATGATCGGGTACAGCACCAGAAAGCTCAGCCCGTACACCGCTTTACGCGGGAAGCGCGAGATGAACAACGGGGCCACGCCGATCACCGCCAGCCACACGGTCAAGTCCACGCGCCAGCGCAGGTCCACCGGGTAGTAGCCATACATGAACTGGCCGAAGCGTTGCTGGATGAACACCCAGCAAGCGCCGTCCTTGGTGCAGTCGGACTGGCTGGTGCCGACCCAGTTGGCGTCGAGGATCGCCCAGCTCAGGATCGGCGGGACCACCAGGTAGATGAGATAGAACGCGAACAGGGTCAACAGGGTGTTGAGCCAGCTGGAGAACATGTTCGCGCGCATCCACGCCACCACGCCGATACTGCGGTTCGGCGGTGGCATGTCAGGTTTGAAAGTATGAGTCGTCATGCGCTTTTCCTTACCGCTCGATCAGCGCAATGCGCTTGTTGTACCAGTTCATCAGCAGGGAAATGCTGATACTGATCGCCAGGTACACGCTCATGGTGATCGCAATCACCTCGATCGCCTGCCCGGTCTGGTTCAGCACCGTACCGGCAAACAACGAGACCATTTCCGGGTAACCGATACCGGCCGCCAGCGAGGAGTTCTTCGCCAGGTTCAGGTATTGGCTGGTCAGAGGGGGAATGATCACGCGCAGGGCTTGCGGGATGATCACCTTGCGCAGGGTCGGGCCGTTGCGCAGCCCCAACGAGTGCGCCGCTTCGGTCTGGCCGTGGCTGACCGACTTGATGCCCGAACGCACGATCTCGGCGATGAACGCCGCGGTGTATACGGTCAGGGCCAGGGTCAGCGCCAGCAGTTCCGGGATTAGCACCCAGCCGCCGACGAAGTTGAAGCCCTTGAGCTGCGGCATTTCCCAATGCACCGGCGCACCGAAGATCAAGGCGCACAGCGCCGGGATCAGCAGGAACAACGCCAGGCTGGCCCAGAACTTGTGGAACGGCACGCCGGTCGCTTCGAAGCGTTTGGTGGCCCAACGGTTCACCAGCACGATGGCGACAATGGCCACGACAATGCTCGCCACAAACGGCCAGAAACCGTCCGCCGCCAACGCCGCCGGCATGTTCAGGCCGCGGCTGCTGACGAAGAAGGTGTCGCCGAAGTTATGGCTGTTGCGCGGCCCCGGCATGGTCAGGAACACCGCGAAGTACCAGAACAGGATTTGCAGCAGCGGCGGAATGTTACGGAAAACCTCGACATACACCGTCGCCAGCTTGGCGATGATCCAGTTTTTCGACAGCCGTGACACACCCACGATGAACCCGAGGATCGTCGCCAGGATCACGCCAATGAAGGTCACCAGCAGGGTGTTGAGCAGGCCGATGACGAACACCCGGGCATAGCTGTCCGATTCGGTGTAGTCGATCAGGTGCTGAGCGATGCCGAAACCGGCACTGCGCTCCAGAAAGCTGAAGCCGGAGGTAATGCCCCGGTGCTCAAGGTTGGTCTGCGTATTGTCGAACAGGTACCAGCCCATCGAGACCACCGCGACAATGGTGATGATCTGAAATAGCCACGCACGCACTTTTGGATCGCTGAGGCTGAGCCTCTGCTTTGGTGCGCCGATTGAATTTTGCATGAAGTGCCCCGCTAAGAATGGAACAGAACATCACCCGGCGGTTGGCCCACCGGGTGATAGAACCATCAGCGCACTGGTGGTGCGTATTGAATGCCGCCGTTGTTCCACAGGGCGTTCAGCCC
Organism: Pseudomonas silesiensis; assembly: GCF_001661075.1. Classification (NCBI taxonomy): domain Bacteria; kingdom Pseudomonadati; phylum Pseudomonadota; class Gammaproteobacteria; order Pseudomonadales; family Pseudomonadaceae; genus Pseudomonas; species Pseudomonas silesiensis. The sequence goes on along the minus strand of NZ_CP014870.1, from coordinate 959,615 downwards.
GCGGTCGATGGCCAGCGGAGTGCTCTTGCCGAGGTTTCGCTCGAACACTTCACCGTAGTTGCCCACTTGCTTGACGATCTGCACGACCCAGTCTTTCTTCACTTTCAGGTCTTTGCCGTATTCGCCGTCAGCACCCAGCAGACGAGCGACGTCCGGGTTCTTGGTGGCTTTGGCTTCAGCTTCGACGTTTTTCTGGGTGATGCCCATTTCTTCGGCGTTGAGCATGGCGAACAGGGTCCACTTCACAATGCTGAACCACTCTTCGTCGCCTTTACGCACGACTGGGCCCAGGGGCTCCTTGGAGATGGTTTCCGGCAGAACGACGTAGTCGGTCGGAGTGCCCAGCTTGCTGCGTTGTGCGTAGAGCTGGGATTTGTCGGAGGTCAGCACGTCGCAACGACCGGATTCCAGCGACTTGGCGCTTTCATCGGAGGTGTCGAAGGTGATCGGGGTGTATTTCAGACCGTTGCCGCGGAAGTAGTCGGAAACGTTGAGCTCGGTGGTGGTACCGGCTTGAATGCAGATGGTGGCGCCGTCGAGCTCCTTGGCGCTCTTCACGCCCAGCTTGTTATTCACCAGGAAGCCGATGCCGTCGTAGTAAGTCACGCCGGCAAACACCAGGCCCATGCCCGAATCGCGGGAGCTGGTCCAGGTGGTGTTGCGCGACAGCACGTCGATTTCGCCGGACTGCAACGCGGTGAAGCGCTCTTTGGCGTTCAACTGGCTGAATTTGACCTTGGTCGCGTCGCCGAATACGGCAGCGGCCACCGCGCGGCAGACGTCGGCGTCGATACCGATGATCTTGCCAGTGGAGTCCGGAACCGAGAAGCCCGGCAGACCGTCACTGACACCGCACTGTACGAAACCTTTTTTCTGCACTGCATCCAGGGTCGCACCCGCCTGAGCGAACCCACTGACGCCGAGCACTGCGGCTGCAGTCACGACGGCCAGGGTGGATTTCAACATCTTCATTCAAACCTCCAGTTTTGCTCTTGTTGTGTCGGAGCGTAAGTCCTGTCGCACCCTTGTGAGGCGTTGTAGACCCATGTTGGCTTTTTTTTGGGTCAACCGACGTCGGACCTGCGCCATGAGTCTAGTAGGAGAAAATCCACAGCATGGACCTCTCACTTCTCACCAATCGGCCGAACGGGCGGTAGCCCTTTCACGTTCGCGAAGCCCGTAGCGGCCACTGGCGAACATCCATCACCGGATTTTTTGCTATCCCACAGCCAGCAGTACACTGATAGTGTTACCGCCAGGCGCGGGATCGGTTGTACCGATTCCCCATAGCAAAGCCCGTACCAGAGCGCTCGAGAAAGCGTTTAAGCGACAGGTCAATAGCAAAACTTGTAGCCTTGCGACATCTTCTTAACTGATCAACCAGACGCGCCCCCGGATCTCGCACTGATCGAGAGCGCACGCACATATATGGAGCACCCATGACCGAGCCCTTGATTCTTCAACCCGTCAAGCCCGCAGACGCCTGCGTTATCTGGCTGCACGGCCTGGGTGCCGACCGCTACGACTTCCTGCCGGTGGCTGAAGCGCTTCAGGAAGTACTGCTGAGTACCCGCTTCGTCCTGCCCCAGGCACCGACCCGCGCCGTCACCATCAATGGCGGTTACGAGATGCCGAGCTGGTACGACATATTGGCCATGAGCCCGGCGCGCGCGATCAGCCGCGAGCAGCTGGAAGCGTCCGCGCAACGGGTCTTCGATTTGATCGAAGAGCAACGCGCTGGCGGAATAGACGCCTCGCGGATCTTCCTGGCCGGCTTCTCCCAAGGCGGTGCCGTGGTGTTGCACACCGCATTTTTGAAATGGCAGGGGCCACTGGGTGGCGTACTTGCCCTCTCGACCTATGCACCGACCTTCAGCGACGAACTGGAGCTTTCCGCCAGCCAGCAGCGCATTCCCGTGCTGTCCTTGCACGGCCAGTACGATGACGTGGTGCAAAACTCCATGGGCCGGACTGCCTACGAGTATTTAAAGCAGCGTGGTGTCACCGTGACATGGCAGGAATACCCAATGGGTCACGAAGTGTTACCCGAGGAGATTCGCGACATCGGCAAGTGGCTCGCCGAGGGTTTGCGTTAACCGTTCAAGGGAAAAACAGCCCATTGATCCATCCCCCTACGCCGCGCCCGATTCTTGCATTACACTGGCCGGCGTATATTCCTTAATCAATTGATGAGATGACCGTGCTCAAAGCACTCAAGAAAATGTTCGGTAAAAGCGAGACTGAGCAGCTCGCGCCAGTCTCCAGCGCTCCGTCTCACCTCCCCAGCCACCGCACCGACGGTCATCAGCCTGGTCGGACCGCAGCCGCAGCGGTACCGAAGCACGCGCCGGTACCCACACCGGCCGTCCAACCTGCCCCGGCCATCGCCGCCGAGCAACCGCTCAGCGAAGCCGCAAAACCTGTAAAACCCCGTCGCGAACCCAAGCCGAAAGCGCCGGTCATTCCCTGGAAACTCGAAGATTTCGCCGTCGAACCCCAGGAAGGCAAAACCCGTTTCCACGATTTCAAACTTGCCCCCGAACTGATGCATGCCATCCAGGACCTGGGCTTCCCGTATTGCACGCCGATCCAGGCGCAGGTGCTTGGTTTTACCCTGGCGGGCAAAGACGCCATCGGTCGCGCCCAGACCGGCACCGGCAAAACCGCCGCGTTCCTGATTTCGATCATCACCCAGTTGCTGCAAACCCCACCGCCGAAAGAGCGCTACATGGGCGAGCCGCGGGCGCTGATCATTGCCCCGACCCGGGAACTGGTGGTGCAGATCGCCAAGGACGCAGCCGACCTGACCAAGTACACCGGCCTCAACGTCATGACGTTTGTCGGCGGCATGGACTTCGACAAGCAGCTCAAGCATCTCGAAGCCCGTCATTGCGACATCCTCGTCGCCACTCCGGGTCGTTTGCTGGACTTCAACCAGCGCGGCGACGTGCACCTGGACATGGTCGAAGTCATGGTCCTGGATGAAGCCGACCGGATGCTCGACATGGGTTTCATCCCACAAGTGCGTCAGATCATTCGCCAGACTCCGCCGAAGAACGAACGTCAGACGCTGCTGTTCTCCGCGACCTTCACCGAAGACGTGATGAACCTGGCCAAGCAATGGACCACCGATCCGTCGATCGTCGAGATCGAGTCGCAGAACGTGGCCAGCGAAAACGTCGAACAGCACATCTACGCCGTGGCCGGTGCCGACAAATACAAACTGCTCTACAACCTGGTCAACGACAACGGTTGGGAGCGGGTGATGGTGTTCGCCAACCGCAAGGATGAAGTGCGACGCATCGAAGAGCGCCTGGTGCGTGATGGCGTGAATGCCGCGCAGCTGTCCGGCGATGTGCCGCAGCACAAACGCATCAAGACCCTGGAAGGTTTCCGCGAAGGCAAGATCCGCGTGCTGGTCGCCACTGACGTGGCCGGTCGCGGCATTCACATCGAAGGCATCAGCCATGTGATCAACTTCACCTTGCCGGAAGTCCCGGACGACTACGTGCACCGCATCGGCCGTACCGGTCGCGCCGGCGCCGACGGTGTATCCATCAGTTTTGCCGGTGAAGACGATTCCTACCAGCTACCGTCCATCGAGGCGCTTCTGGGTCGCAAGATCAACTGTGAAACGCCACCGACGCATTTGCTGCGGGCGGTAGAGCGCAAGCGCCCGTAACCCCGGCGCATTGAAAAAAGGCGCAGCCGGAAACGGACTGCGCTTTTTTTTCGCCCCGAAATCACTGTAGGAGCGAGCTTGCTCCAACAAAAGGCGCTTGCTCGAAATAACTAAAAGTCCATAATGGACAAATTAGTTTACTTCCAACTCCCGGAGCCGACCATGTCCAGTACGCCCTACGTGATCACTCAATACCAGGCCCGCGAGCTGCTGGCACAGATCGACGTGCCACACATCCTGCGCAAGTTGTTCCGCGACCTGGCCGCTGGGCAAGCGGTGCAACCGGCGCAGCAACTGGTTGAGTTTCCCCAGGGTGCTGGCGACTTCATCAACTACCTGGGCGTGCTGGCCACGGAGGGTGTTTATGGGGTCAAGACTTCACCCTACATCGTGCGCGAAGAAGGCCCATTGGTAACGGCCTGGACGCTGTTGATGTCGATGCAGACCGGTCAGCCGTTGTTGCTGTGCGATGCCGGCGAACTGACCACCGCCCGCACTGCGGCGACGACGGCGGTGGCGGTCGATGCCCTCGCGCCGCTGAAGGCGCAGCGCCTGGCGATAATCGGCAGCGGCAAAGTGGCCCAGGCGCATCTGCACTACGTCAAGGGTCTGCGCGACTGGCAGAGCATCAGCCTCTACTCGCCGAGCCTGAGCGGCAAAAATGCCGAGGCGCTGGCACCGTTGCGTGCCCTCGACCCACGCCTGACCCTGGTCGACAGTCGCGAAGCGGCCGTCCAGGACGCCGATGTCATCCTGCTCTGCACCTCGTCTGCTGGCCCGGTGATCGACCCTTCCGAGCTGAGCAAGCCGGCGCTGATCACCTCGATCAGCACCAACGCCCCGCGCGCCCATGAAGTGCCGCCGCAGAGCCTCAATGACATGCAGGTGTTTTGCGACTATCGCCTGACCACGCCGGGTTCGGCTGGCGAGATGCTGATTGCCGGTGAACGGCATGGCTGGGACAAGGGCGCCGTTGTCGGCGACCTGCCCGATCTGCTCAGCGGAAAAGTCCAGCGTCCGGACTACGACCGTCACGTGTTCTTCCGCTCCATTGGCCTGGGCCTGGAAGACATTGCGCTGGCTAACGCCATCTACCGCCTGCAGCACTAACACCACAAAACCTGTGGGAGCGGGCTTGCTCGCGAATGCGGTCTGACATCCACCGATAATGTCGACTGACAAATCGCATTCGCGAGCAAGCCCTCTCCCACAAGGGGATCTCCACAATTTTCGGCATTTGCGCCCCATCAGGAGACGTTCATGAGCCAGGCAGACTACATCATCATCGGCGGCGGGATTGCCGGCGCTTCCACCGGCTTCTGGCTGTCCCGGCAGGCCCGGGTGATTGTGCTCGAACGCGAATCCCATCCGGCTTACCACTCCACCGGACGTTCGGCGGCCTTGTTCACCGCCGCCTATGGCACACCTCAAGTCCGGGCGTTGACCCAGGCCAGCCGCGATTTCTTCGACGCCCCACCCGCCGGTTTCTGCGAGCACCCGCTGCTGACCCCGCGCGGTGAAATGACCGTGGATTTCACCGGCGATCCAGCCGAGTTGAACAATCAATACCTGAGCGCCAAAGCCACGGTGCCGGAGATGCAACTGCTCAACGCCGACGAAGCCTGTGCGCGCCTGCCGATCCTGCGCCGGGAAAAAGTCCACGGCGCGATCTACGACCCGACCGCCAGTGATATCGACACCGATGCCTTGCACCAGGGCTACCTGCGCGGCATCCGCCGCAACCAGGGTGAAGTGCATACCGACAGCGAAGTGCTGAGCCTGACCCGTGATGCCGAAGGCATGTGGCAGGTGCAAACCAACGGCCAGACGTTCAGCGCTCCGATCATCATCAACGCCGCCGGCGCCTGGGCCGACAAGATCGGTGAACTGGCAGGCGCCAGGCCACTGGGCCTGCAACCGAAGCGGCGCGCGGCCTTCATCTTCGCCGGCCCCGAAGGCGTGGACATCCACCACTGGCCGATGCTGGTCAGTCTCGATGAATCCTTCTATATGAAACCCGACGCCGGCATGTTCCTCGGCTCGCCGGCCAACGCCGACCCGGTGGAACCCCACGACGTGCAGCCCGAAGAGTTGGACATCGCGATGGGCATCTATCAGATCGAAGAAGCCACCACCCTGACCATCCGCCGACCGACCCGTACCTGGGCCGGACTGCGCAGCTTCGTACATGACGGTGATTTGCTGTCCGGCTTCGATCCGCAAGTGCCCGGGCTGTTCTGGGTCGCGGCACAAGGCGGTTACGGCATCCAGACCTCGCCCGCCATGGGCCTGGCGAGCACCGCCCTGGTTCGCGGCGAAGCCTTGCCTGAGCAACTCACACGTTTTGGCCTGAGCGCCGCCATGCTGTCCCCCGCCCGCCTGGACTGAGTGACGTCCTCAGGTGACGCCTCGCCACGATTGCGGCAAACTTCCAGCACCCTGTTTTCACAGGGTGCCGATGCTGCCTGGAGCTCCACTATGAACGCCCACGAACACGATCCGGCCCTGGATGGCTCTGCGCAGGCACGTTCGCCGCTGGACAACTTCCGGGCGATTGCCGACGCCATCGCCACGCTGTTCTTCCCCCATGCCGAAGTGGTGCTGCACGATTTGCGCACGCAAAAGGTCGACTACATCGCCAACAACCTGTCGAAACGGGAAATCGGTGACGATTCGGCGCTGGAGGACATGCTCAGCGACGACATCAGCGAACGCAACATCGGGCCTTACGAAAAGCTCAATTGGGATGGCCAGAAAATTCGCAGCCTCAGTAGCGTGCTGCGTGACAGCGACGGTCATCCGCTGGCCGTGCTGTGCATCAATCTGAATATTTCACTGTTCGAGAATGCCAAGGCGGCGCTGGATCTGTTCCTGTCGCCGAGCAAGTTGATTCCGCAGCCGGATTCACTGTTTCGCGATGACTGGCAGGAGCGGATCAATACCTTCCTCCACGCCTGGCTGCGCGAGCGCCAGCTGAGCCTGAACCTGCTCACCCGCGACCACAAACGCGAACTGGTGCTGGCCTTGCATGCCGAAGGCGCCTTCAAAGGCAAAAGCGCCTCCAACTATGTGGCGAACGTGCTGAACATGGGGCGGGCGACGGTGTACAAGCATTTGAAGGAATTGAAGGGGTGAAAACCAATACGCATCCGTAGGAGCCAGGCTTGCCGGCGAAAACGTCCTGTAGGAGCCAGGCTTGCCGGCGAAAGCGTCCTGTAGGAGCCAGGCTTGCCGGCGAAGGCGTCCTGTAGGAGCCAGGCTTGCCGGCGAAGGCGTCCTGTAGGAGCCAGGCTCGCCGGCGAAGGCGTCCTGTAGGAGCCAGGCTCGCCGGCGAAGGCGTCCTGTAGGAGCCAGGCTCGCCGGCGAAGGCCGTCCTGTAGGAGCCAGGCTTGCCGGCGAAGGCGATCTTGAGGACGCCTTCGCCGGCAAGCCTGGCTCCTACGAGAGATCGTACGATCTCTTGGTGTCAGTGATTATTCCAGCGCCGAAGCCGGCCCGAAGAACTCGTAACGGCTTTGCTTCTCCGGTACACCCAACGCCTTGAGGTGACGCTTGACCGCCGTCATGAAACCTTTAGGTCCGAGGAAGTAAGCGTCCAGGTCGCGCTGCTGCGGCAACCATTCGCTTAGTTGCTCCTGGCTCAACAGCCCGACCTTGTCCGCCGCCGGGCTGACACCGTCATCTTCGTCGTAGCAATAGAAGCGCTTGAGCTGCGGATGACGCTCGGCCAGGCCGTCGATCCAGTCGCGGAAGGCGTGGACGCTGCCGTTGCGGGCGCAGTGGATAAAGTGCACCGGGCGCTCGGTCGCCAGTGCGGCTTCGAGCATCGGCAGGGTCGGGGTGATGCCGACGCCGCCGCTGATCAGAACCAACGGCTTGTCGCTTGCGGTCAGGGTGAACTCGCCCGATGGCGGGAACAGCTGGATGCTGGAACCGACGTGCAGTTGATCGTGCAGGTGATTGGAGGCGCGCCCACCCTCTTCACGTTTGACGCTGATGCGGTATTGGCCTTTGTCGGCCAGGGCCGACAGCGAATAGTTACGGCGGATCTCTTCGCCATCGAGGATCAGCTTCATGCCGATGTACTGGCCGGGTTCTGCCGCCAGAATCGCGCCTTTGTCAGCCGGCTCGAAATAGAACGACGTGATTTCCGCGCTCTCTTCAACCTTGGCCACCACGATGAATTCCCGCGCCCCGCGCCAGCCGCCGGGCGCCTGTTCTTTCTGGTCGTAGATGCTGGTTTCTGCACCGATCAGGATGTCGGCCAATTGACCGTAGGCGGCGCCCCAGGCGGCCATCACTTGCGGCGTGGCAATCTCGTCACCCAGCACTTCGGAGATGGCGCGCAGCAGGCAGCTACCGACGATCGGGTAGTGTTCCGGCAGAATCTGCAGGGCCACGTGCTTGTTGATGATCTTGGCCACCAGATCGCCCAGTTGGTCGAGCTGATCGATGTGTCGCGCATACATCAGGACGCCGTTGGCCAGGGCACGGGGCTGATCACCGCTGGCCTGGTGGGCCTGGTTGAACAGCGGGCGCACCTCCGGGTATTCGGAGAGCATCATGCGGTAGAAGTGAGTGATCAAGGCTTCGCCACCACTTTCCAGCAACGGCACGGTAGATTTGACGATTGCACGGTCTTGAACGCTAAGCATTAAATGACTCCTGAACGACTGGTTTTCTAATTGAATGGCCTAGACTTATCAGTTTTCATGCCAACAATTAATTTGTTATAAATCAATTATTTGAAAATAGAATAGTCAAAAAGACACAGCCCGGCTTATAGTCATACCGACTACATGGAGTCACTATGACTGCAAAATCCCTGCTGACCGCCCTGCTGCCACTGGTCTCGGACCTGTCCCGCGAATTGCCCGAAGGCGAGCGCTATCGACGCCTGCTCGAAGCCATGCGCGCCCTGCTGCCTTGCGATGCCGCCGCCCTGCTGCGCATTGATGGCGAATGGCTGGTGCCGCTGGCTGTCGACGGGTTGAGCACCGACACTCTGGGTCGACGTTTCAAGATCAGCGAGCACCCGCGATTCGAAGCCTTGCTCAGTAGCCCGGGGCCGACCCGGTTCGCCGCCGACAGCGACTTGCCCGACCCCTACGACGGCCTGGTTCATGGCCTCGAGGAGCATCTGGAAGTCCACGACTGCATCGGCTGCCCGCTGTTTATCGACGAGCGCCCCTGGGGCTTGCTGACCCTCGACGCCCTCGACCCCGAGCGCTTCGAACCGATCGAACTGGACGCCCTGCAAGCCTTCGCCAGCCTCGCCGCCGCCACGGTCAACGCCGCCGAGCGCATCGAACGCCTGGCCAATCGTGTCGAAGACGAACATCAGCGCGCCGAGGTGTATCGCCAGGCCAGCGGCCAGCAGAACCGCGAGATGATCGGCCAGAGCAAGGCCCACAAACGGTTGGTGGAAGAAATCAATCTGGTGGGCGGCAGCGATCTGACCGTGCTGATCACCGGCGAAACCGGGGTCGGCAAGGAGCTCGTAGCCCAAGCCATCCACGCGGCCTCGCCCCGAGCCGACAAGCCGATCATCAGCCTCAACTGCGCCGCTCTGCCGGAGACGCTGGTGGAGAGTGAACTGTTTGGCCACGTCCGCGGGGCGTTTACCGGCGCGATGAACGATCGACGCGGCAAATTCGAACTGGCCAATGGCGGCACGCTGTTTCTCGATGAAGTCGGCGAGCTGTCCCTGACGGTGCAGGCCAAATTGCTGCGCGTGTTGCAAAGCGGTCAGCTGCAGCGCCTGGGGTCGGACAAGGAGCATCAGGTCGACGTGCGATTGATTGCCGCGACCAACCGCGACCTGGCCGAGGAAGTGCGCCGCGGTCGCTACCGTGCAGACTTTTACCATCGACTGAGTGTCTACCCTTTGCTGGTGCCGGCACTGCGCGATCGCGGACGCGATGTGTTGCTGCTCAGCGGCTTTTTTCTGGAGCAGAACCGCTCGCGCATGGGGCTCAACAGCCTGCGCCTGAGCAACGACGCCCAGGCTGCACTGCTGGCCTATACGTGGCCAGGGAACGTGCGGGAGCTGGAGCACTTGATCGGCCGCAGTGCGCTGAAAGCCTTGGGCAACTGCAAGGAACGGCCGAAGATCCTCAGCTTGAGTGCGGCGGATCTGGATTTACCCGATGGCAGCGTTGAAGTCGCCTCCGAGCAACCGACCGCCGTCCCCGTGGCATTGGTATCGGGAGATTTACGCGAGGCCACCGAACATTATCAGCGCCAATTGATCAGCGCCTGCCTGGAACGCCATCACCACAATTGGGCGAGTGCAGCCCGGGAGCTGGGCCTGGACCGGGCAAACCTTGGGCGGATGGCGAAGAGACTGGGTATGAAGTGATGGCCCCTTCGCGAGCAGGTCTAATCGTCGCACCGTCGCTCCCACAGGTTTTACGCAATCCTTGTGGGAGCGAGTCTGCTCGCGAAGGGGCTCTACCATTCACCCAATTTACTAAAGCCTGCCCCCGACAAGTCGATAACCCGGCATCGATAGTTGTCGGCGATCCCGCGATCGCCAACCCCACCTTTTTCCACAGAAGGTTTTTATGTCCTCCAACAACGCCCGCGCAGACTCACTTTCGCTTTTGCTGTTTACCTTGCGCAGCGGCAAGCTGATGGCGATCAACCTGCTGAAAGTCAGCGAAATCATCCCCTGCCCGCCACTGACCCGACTGCCGGAATCCCACCCCCACGTCAAAGGCATTGCCACCTTGCGCGGTACTGCGTTGTCGGTGATCGACCTCAGCCGCGCTATCGGCGAGCGCCCCCTGGAAGACCCGAACGGCGGCTGCCTGATTGTCACCGACGTCAGCCGCTCCAAGCAGGGCCTGCACGTTCAGGCGGTGAGCAAGATCGTTCACTGCCTGTCCACCGACATCCGTCCGCCCCCCTTTGGCTCCGGCGGCGTGCGCTCGTACATCACCGGCGTGACCTCGGTCGACGGTACCCTGGTGCAGGTGCTGGACATCGAAAAAGTCATCCACGGCATCGCCCCGGCGCAGATCGAGATGGCCCCGACCGAACTGAGCATGGAAGACGCCGAAATCCTCGGCAATGCACGGATCCTGGTGGTCGATGACAGCCAGGTCGCCCTGCAGCAATCGGTGCACACCCTGCGCAACCTCGGGCTGCAATGCCACACCGCGCGCAGTGCCAGGGAAGCCATCGACTGCCTGCTGGACCTGCAAGGCACTGCCCAGCAGATCAACCTGATCGTCTCGGACATCGAAATGTCGGAAATGGACGGCTATGCCTTCACCCGCACCCTGCGGGAAACGCCGGACTTCGCGCACCTTTATGTACTGCTGCACACCTCGCTGAACAGTGCGATGAACAGCGAAAAAGCCCGGCTGGCCGGGGCCAATGCGGTACTGACCAAGTTCTCCTCGCCGGAATTGACCAAATGCCTGATCGAAGCGGCCAAAGCCGTCGCCGAACAAGGTCATTGAGCCTTGGCCGAGGAATACTGCTTTCTGCTGCGGCGTAATCTTGCCGAGGCGCTGCCCGATATCATCTGGCCTCAAGGGATTGTCTTGAGCGACTACCGCCCGGAACTGGCGCACGCCGTGCATCAATTGATGCAACGGGGCTACCAGGAAGGTGGCGCTCGCGTGTCGGCGCTTGACGTCTGGCAACAGCGTTTCGAAACCGACCCGGAGTACGATCCGACCCTGTGCTTTATCGCCCTGGATGCCGAGGGCATCGCTGGCGTGTGCCAGTGCTGGACCAGCGCCTTTATCAAGAGCCTGGTGGTGCATCCGCGAGCTCAGGGCCAGGGGTTGGGACGCGCTTTGCTGCTGCATGCTTTCAGCGTGTTTCAGCAGCGGCGGGAAGGGTTTGTGGATTTGAAGGTGTTGGAGGGCAATCTTCGGGCACAGCGCTTGTATGAAAGTGCCGGGATGTACGTAGTCCGCCGGGAAGCGGTTCCGGTCTGACACACCGCGTTCGCGGGCAAGCCTCGCTCCTACAGCGAAGGGGCCGACACATTCAATACAAAACCATCAGGCATACTCCAGGCATTTGGCCAACCCAACACCCAAGGATGCCTCAACCATGAAAGCTGCCACCCTGACCCTCCTCTGCCTCACCGCCCTCGCCACCCAGGCCCACGCCTCCAGCCCCGACGCCTGGACCGCCTACGACAAAGCCGTGCTCGCCGGTTGCACCAAGGCCAGCGGCCTGAAGCATGCCAAACCCGTCGGCAACGCCGCACAGTTCGATGACCGGGTTGGCTACACCGCACTGCTGCTGCAAGGCCAATACCCGCAAAAACACATGAAAGGTCAGCAAGGCACCGAGCTGTGCCTTTTCAACAAAAAAAGCAAAACCGCCTACGTGACCGAGTGGGACTCCATCCGCCCAGCCGCCAAGGCGCAGTGACTGGCGCATTACTTGCTTTGACACCCGCCTCAACGGTGGCTTTCTGTCGCCATTTCATGCCCCCATATGCGACCGATTGCTCAATGAATACGACGTTTTCCTGCGTAGGGTGCGGCAAATGCTGCAACGACCACCATGTCCCCCTGACCCTGGCCGAAACCCGGATGTGGGCGGCCGACGGCGGTCAAGTCATCGTGCTGGTGGAAGGCTTCCTGGGCAATGGCCTGGGCTTGCCCGTGCAGCAACGCGAACACGCCGAACGCCGTTCGGTGGTGGTTCGAAGCGGCGGAACAGAGGCGTACGTGGCGATCACCTTTGCCGCCTACAACGCCGGTCCCTGCCGGAATCTTGACGAAGATAACCTCTGCCGTATTTACGAGCGCCGGCCGCTGGTGTGCCGCATCTATCCGATGGAAATCAATCCGCACATTCCCCTGAATACCGCGGTGAAGGAATGTCCGCCCGAGGCATGGGAAAAAGGGCCGGATCTGATTGTGGGTGGCCAATTGGTCGATCAGGGGTTGGTGGACCTGATCCAGCGCTCCCGTCAGGCGGATCGCGATGAGATCCAGACCAAGGATGCGATTTGCGCGTTATTGGGCATTCGGACGACAGCACTGAAAGGTGACGGGTTTACTGCTTATTTGCCGGACATGGCTGCGTTTGCTTCAGTGATCGACCAGGTGGCTGGAAAGACGCTGGATGACTGGGGCAGCGAATGGACGTTCCATGTGTCTGGCGATGACATCGCCGGGCAAGTGCTGGAGGCTGGGGCGCAGGTGGCGACTGATGAGCCGTTGAATTATGCGTTTATTTCGTTGCGGGCGGCTTGATTCAAGGGGTGTGCCGCCTGTTAAGGCCCCTTCGCGGGCAAGCCCGCTCCCACAGGATTTGGTGGTGTGCATTGAAATCACGTTCACCCCGATCACTGTGGGAGCGGGCTTGCCCGCGAAGGCGGCAGACCAGACACCGCAGAGCTTAAACCTTAACGCTTGCCCATCGAACGACGAGTCCCGGGAGGCGCCGCCCCCGGCGTCTTGGTATGGCCATTCTTCGCGCCATTCTTGTACCAGGGCTGGCTGGCATTCTTCGCGGCAGCCAGCTCACCCGGTTTGAACGGGAACTTGAACGCAGGAATCGCGGCTTTGGTGTCGCTGTCTGCGCTGGAGTCGACGCTGTCTGGCAGGTCTGCCTGGTCGTCGCTCGAGGCGTCGGCAACCGGCGGTTGTGTCGGGGAAGTCATGAAAGCTCCGGGTAATGCAAAAGAGTCGGGCCCGGTCAGCGAGCCGCGAAAGGCGGCAGTATACCTCCCCACGATCCTTGTAGGAGCGAGCTTGCTCGCGAAAAACATCCATGCACCGCGTTCATCCAGGCCGCCTGCGTTATCGTTAACGTCCATCGTCGGAACGCCGCCCGGAGCAAGCTCGCTCCTACATAGTATGGCCAGAACAGTCACCCCAAACCCCAAACTGACAGCGCCGTCAGTTACCCGTCACCTTCCTGACGGGCGAACAGGTTTATAAAGGAAGGTATAAACCTGACAAAAACTCCGACCACCCAGCCCGGCGCCCCACTCGCATGCGAATTCAGAAAAAAACCGCCTTGATCGCCGGTCTGCTGATAGCCCTGGCAGCGCTGGGCACCTGGTATCTCACCATGCCCGCCACGGCAAAACTGGCCGCCCCCTCCGCCATCCCCGTGCGGGTGGTCGCCGTCGTCGAAAAAGATGTGCCCCGTTACGTCAGCGGCATTGGCTCGGTATTGTCCCTGCACAGCGTCGTGGTGCGCCCGCAGATCGACGGCATTCTCACCAGAATCCTGGTCAAGGAAGGCCAACTGGTGAACAAAGGCGACCTGCTAGCGACCATCGACGACCGCTCGATCCGCGCCAGTCTCGACCTGGCCCGGGCGCAACTGGGCGAAAGCCAGGCGCAGTTGCAGGTCGCGCTGGTCAACCTCAAACGCTACAAATTGCTGAGCGTCGACGACGGTGTTTCCAAGCAGACCTACGACCAGCAACAAGCCCTGGTCAATCAACTCAAGGCCACCGCCCAGGGCAACCAAGCCTCGATCGACGCCGCCCAGGTGCAGCTTTCCTACACTCAGATTCGTTCCCCAGTCAGCGGTCGCGTCGGGATTCGTACGGTGGACGAAGGCAACTTCCTGCGCATGAGCGACACCCAAGGCTTGTTCACCGTGACCCAGATCGACCCCATCGCCGTGGAGTTTTCCCTGCCGCAGCAAATGCTGCCGACCCTGCAAGGCCTGATCAACGATCCACAGCGTGCCCGGGTCAAGGCCTACATCGGCGCCGACACCGATGGCGAAACCGGCAACCTGCTGGGCGAAGGCCATCTGACCCTGATCGACAACCAGATCAACGCCAACACCGGAACGATCCGCGCCAAGGCAGAATTCAACAACGCCGGGCAAAAACTCTGGCCGGGCCTGCTGGTGACGGTAAAGATTCAGACAGCGCTGGATAAAGACGCGCTGGTGGTGCCGCCCACTGTCGTACAACGCGGCCTGGATCAACATTTCGTTTACCGGGTCAACGGTGACAAAGTCGAAACCGTCCAGGTGCAAATGGTTCACCAAGGCAGCGGCCAGGACATCATCAAAGGCGTCAAACCGGGCGACGTGCTGGTCAGCGATGGCCAGTCGCGCCTCAAGCAAGGCTCCACGGTCCAGGTACTGACCGAGCCGCCGCAAGTGGTCCGGTCGGAGCCGCAACCATGAAGGGCCACGGCTCGGTTTCGGCATGGTGCATCGATCATCCGGTGGCGACGATCCTGCTGACCTTCGCCCTGGTATTGCTCGGTGTCATCGCCTTCCCGCGGTTGCCGATCGCGCCGCTGCCGGAAGCCGAATTCCCGACCATCCAGGTGGCCGCACAACTGCCCGGCGCCAGCCCGGAAACCATGGCATCGTCGGTCGCCACACCGCTTGAAGTGCAGTTCAGTGCCATCCCCGGCGTGACCCAGATGACCTCGAGCAGCGCCCTGGGCTCGACCAACCTGACCCTGCAGTTCACCCTCGACAAAAGCATCGACACCGCCGCCCAGGAAGTCCAGGCGGCGATCAACACCGCTGCCGGCAAACTGCCCAAGGACATGCCGAACCTGCCCACCTGGCGCAAGGTCAACCCGGCCGACAGCCCGGTGCTGATCCTCAGCATCAACTCGACCCAGATGCCCGGAACGGAACTCAGCGACCTGGTCGAAACCCTGCTCTCCCGTCAGATCAGCCAGATCGATGGCGTAGGCCAGATCAACATCACCGGTCAGCAGCGTCCGGCCATCCGCGTTCAGGCTTCGGCGGACAAACTCGCCGCCATCGGCCTGACCCTGGCGGACATTCGCCTGGCGCTGCAACAGACCAGCCTCAACCTGGCCAAAGGTGCGTTGTACGGCGAGTCGAGCATTTCGACCCTGTCCACCAACGACCAGCTATTCCACCCCGAGGAATACAGCCAACTCATCGTTTCCTACAAGGACGGTGCACCGGTTCATCTCAGAGATGTCGCAAAAGTGGTCAACGGCGCGGAAAACGCCTACGTCCAGGCGTGGGCCGGCGACCAACCGGGCGTCAACCTGGTGATCTTCCGGCAACCAGGCGCCAATATCGTCGAGACCGTGGACCGGATCCAGGCGGCCTTGCCGACGCTGGAGGCCATGCTGCCCGCCTCGGTCCAGGTCGGGGTGCTGGTCGACCGGACCCAGACCATCCGCGCCTCGTTGCACGAAGTGGAAATCACCTTGCTGATTGCGATCATGCTGGTGGTGGCGGTGATGGCAATGTTCCTGCGCCAGCTGTCGGCGACCTTGATCGTGACTGCCGTGCTCGGTGTGTCGTTGATCGCCAGTTTCGCCCTGATGTACATCATGGGTTTCAGCCTGAACAACCTGACGCTGGTGGCGATTGTAGTGGCCGTGGGGTTTGTGGTCGACGATGCGATCGTGGTCGTGGAAAACATCCACCGGCACCTGGAGGCGGGCGACGGCATGCGCGAGGCGGCGATCAAGGGCGCCGGCGAGATTGGGTTTACCGTGGTCTCGATCAGTGTCTCGCTGGTGGCGGCGTTCATTCCGTTGCTGTTCATGGGCGGCGTGGTCGGGCGACTGTTCAAGGAGTTTGCCCTGACCGCGACCTCGACCATCATGATTTCGGTGGTGGTGTCCCTGACCCTGGCGCCGACCCTCGCCGCATTGTTCATGCGTGCGCCGGTGTATCGCGCCCATGACAAGCCGGGGTTCGGCGAGCGCTTGCTGGCGTGGTATGAAAAAGGCCTGCGCCGCGCCCTCGCCCATCAGACGTTGATGATCGGCGTGTTCGGCCTGTCCCTGGTACTGGCCATCAGCGGTTACATTTTTATTCCGAAGGGCTTCTTCCCGGTGCAGGACACCGGTTTTGTACTCGGCACCACCGAGGCGGCCGCTGATATTTCCTACGGCGACATGGTGAAAAAACACCTGGCGATGGCCGAAATCGTCGCTGCCGACCCGGCCGTGGAAGCTTTTTCCCACTCGGTCGGCGTCTCGGGCAGCAACCAGACCATCGCCAACGGACGCTTCTGGATCTCCCTGAAAAAACGCGGCGACCGCGACGTCTCGGCCAGCGAGTTCATCGACCGGATTCGCCCGCAACTGATGAAAGTCCCGGGCATCGTGCTGTACCTTCGCGCCGGCCAGGACATCAACCTCAGCGCCGGCCCGAGTCGCGCCCAGTACCAATACGTGCTCAAGAGCAACGACGGCGCGACCCTCAGCACCTGGACCCAACGCCTGACGGAAAAACTGCGCGGCAACCCGGCCTTTCGCGACATTTCCAACGACTTGCAACTGGGCGGCAGCATTACCCATATCAGCATCGATCGTAGCGCGGCAGCCCGTTTCGGCCTGACTGCCAGTGATGTCGACGAAGCGCTGTATGACGCCTTCGGCCAGCGGCAAATCAATGAATTCCAGACCCAGACCAACCAGTACAACGTGATCCTGGAACTGGACACAAAACAACGCGGCAAAGCCGAAAGCCTCAACTACTTCTACCTGCGCTCGCCATTGAGCGGGGAGATGGTGCCGCTCTCGGCACTGGCGAAATTCGATGCGCCGACCATCGGCCCGCTATCCATTGCCCATGACGGCATGTTCCCGGCTGCCAATCTGTCGTTCAACCTGGCACCCGGCGTGGCCTTGGGCGATGCGGTGATCATGCTCAATCAGGCCAAGGCCGAAATCGGCATGCCGACGGCCATCAGCGGTAATTTCCAGGGCGCGGCCCAGGCGTTCCAGAGTTCGCTGGCCAGCCAGCCCTGGCTGATTCTGGCGGCGCTGTTGGCGGTGTATATCATTCTCGGCGTGCTCTACGAGAGCTTCGTGCACCCGCTGACGATCATCTCGACCCTGCCGTCGGCGGGGCTTGGCGCGGTGATCATGCTGTGGATCTGGGGCCAGGACTTTTCGATCATGGCGCTGATCGGGCTGGTGCTGTTGATCGGCATCGTCAAGAAAAACGGCATCCTGATGATCGACTTCGCCCTCGACGCCCAGCGCAAAGGTGGCCTGGCTCCGGAAGAGGCGATCTACCAGGCCTGCCTCACCCGGTTCCGGCCGATCATCATGACCACCCTCGCCGCCCTGCTCGGCGCCCTGCCGCTGATGCTCGGTTACGGCACCGGCGCCGAACTGCGCCAACCATTGGGGATCGCGGTCGTCGGCGGCCTGCTGGTGAGCCAGGCGCTGACGCTGTTCACCACTCCGGTCATATACTTGTGGCTCGAGCGGCTATTCCATAGACCCAAACCCGCACCACTAGCGGTGCCGGCTACCACAGACTGAGGCAGGGTCATGCGCGTTCTGATTATCGAAGACGAGGAAAAAACCGCGGACTATCTGCATCGCGGCCTGACGGAACAGGGGTACACCGTGGACCTGGCGCGCGACGGCGTCGGCGGATTGCACCTGGCGCTGGAAAGCGACTACGCGGTCATCGTCCTCGACGTCATGCTGCCGGGCCTCGACGGCTTCGGCGTACTGCGCGCGTTGCGTGCGCGCAAGCAAACCCCGGTGATCATGCTCACCGCCCGGGAGCGTGTGGAAGATCGCATCAGAGGCCTGCGCGACGGCGCCGACGATTACCTCGGCAAACCGTTTTCCTTCCTGGAGCTGGTGGCGCGCCTGCAAGCCTTGACCCGCCGCAGCGGCGGCCATGAACCGGTGCAGGTGAGCATCGCCGACCTGTGGATCGATTTGATCAGCCGCAAGGCCACCCGCGCCGGCATCCGCCTGGATCTGACGGCCAAGGAGTTCTCGCTGCTCAGTGTGCTGGCCCGTCGACAAGGTGAAATCCTCTCGAAAACCGCCATTGCCGAAATGGTCTGGGACATCAATTTCGACAGCGACGCCAACGTGGTCGAAGTCGCGATCAAACGCCTGCGAGCCAAGCTCGACGGACCGTTCGAAGAGAAACTGCTGCACACCATCCGTGGCATGGGTTATGTGCTGGAGAGCCGTGGTGTCCAGTAACAGCATTGCCCTGCGCTTGAGCGGGATGTTTACGCTGGTGGCGCTGCTGGTGTTTCTGTTGATCGGCTGGGCCCTGTACCAGCAGGTCGACAAAGGCCTGGGCCTGTTGCCCGAAGCCGAGCTGGACGCGCGCTACAGCGTGCTCGAATCCACCGTCGGCCGGTACGGCACGCCGGAGCATTGGGTGAAGATCAACAACAAGCTCAAGCTGCTGGGTGAAGAAGACAAGCGCATCAGGTTCTGGATCATCAGCGGCGACCCCCACTACGAATACGGCAACCTGACGCCGCAGATTCGCGCCTTTGCCCTGGGGCCGCTGGGCATGCGCGACCTTAATTTGCCGGATCAGCCTTATCCATTGAAGGTGCTGGTCAGCCAGTTCCCCGCCAAGGATCAGCGACCGCCACTGCGCTTCATGATCGGCATCGACACCGAAACGTTTTTGCAGACACAGCACCACTTGTTGATCGCCCTGATCAGCCTGGCGATCATCGGGGTGTTACTGGCTTCGGCACTTGGTTATTGGGTGGCGCGGATCGGCCTCAAGCCCCTGATCAAGCTGTCTCAGGAAGCCCAGCGCCTGGCCCCGCCATTGCGTTCCGGGCGGTTGCGGCTGGCCTCACTGCCGCCGGAGCTCAATCAGTTCGTCAACTCGTTCAACTCCACCCTCGAACGCGTCGAACAGGCCTATTCACGCCTGGAATCATTCAACGCCGACGTGGCCCACGAACTGCGCTCGCCGCTGACCAACCTGATCGGCCAGACCCAGGTGGCACTGACCCGTGGCCGTTCCGCCGAACACTACTTCGAAGTGCTGCAATCGAACCTCGAAGAGCTTGAACGGTTGCGTTCGATCATCAATGACATGCTGTTTCTCGCCAGCGCCGACCAGGGCAGCAAGGCCACCAAGCTGACCTCCACCTCCCTGGCGGATGAAGTGGCAACGACCCTGGAATACCTGGATTTCATCCTCGAAGACGCCCAGGTCCAGGTGCAGGTCAGTGGCGATGCCCAAGTGCGGATCGAAATCGCGCATCTGCGCCGGGCATTGATCAATCTGCTGAGCAATGCCGTGCAGCACACCGAGCCCGGGCAAGTGATTCAGGTGCGCATCGAGGCCGAGGAGCATCAGGTGAGCATCGGTGTCGCGAACCCGGGATCGCCGATTGCCAGCGAGCATCTGCCGCGACTGTTCGAGCGTTTCTATCGGGTCGATGCTTCGCGCAGCAACAGTGGCAACAACCACGGCCTGGGACTGGCGATCGTCAAGGCAATTGCACTGATGCATGGCGGGGACGTGTTCGTGCGCAGTGATCACGGCATGAATATCTTCGGCATCCACTTGCCGGTCTGACCGCCCCCCCCTGTAGGAGCGAGCTTGCTCCGGGCGGCGTTCCGACGAAGAACCTGAGAGCGCCACGGGGGTGTCAGGCTTCAAGCGTTATCGTTCACGCCCATCGCCGACAAGCCGGCTCCTACAGTCGATCCTTGTATTTTACGCAACAGTCCTTTCATGAATCCGCTCTTTTTCCCCGCCTCATTGCGCCTTATCTTTGCCGCACCAAACAGCACTTGCCAAGCAAGAAGGTTTTAAAGATGTCCAACACAATGGGTATTGCCAGCGCTTTCGTTTTGTCCTCGTTGTTCCTGTCTCCGGTCGCCATGGCTGAAGAGTCGCAGACTTTCGCCGCGCAAAACAACGCACGGGCTGCAGCGTTCGAAGAGTATCAGAGCGAAATGACGGCCAAGGCTCAGAATGCCGCGCAAGCCCCTCAGGCGTCGACCAATCGGGCCCAGACCGGCCTGGAGAAAGACAGCTGAATTGTTAAAAAACACTCTGTTTCCCTCGACACTTTCATTGGCTCTTACCTGTGAAACGTTGTCTTCAAGCCGCTGCTATCAGCGGCTTTTTTTTTGCCGTTCGTTGCACTTGCTGCAACGATAACCGAGTGATCCGCGACGACCGGTTTACCTTTACCTGACTCAGGCTACAAAAAGGCCAGCATGTTTTGCTGGCCTTTTTTTTGCTTCGGATTTATACAGGCGCTGTAAACGCTACCGGTCTCCGGCGCGCGGCACCGACGCTCGCACCAGCAGTTTCTTATCGCCTTATCAGTAGAAGTCAGAACCATGAGTGTGCGCCGTGCGATACCTCACCACCCGATCCGTTCGACACGACCGGAACGGCTTCTGACCCTCGGCAGTTTGCTGTTGGTGATTGCCATACTGAGCATGGTCGCCTTCCTGCTGATCCGTGAACGCGCCAACGCCGAGTTGTCGGCCACTCGCGCAGCGTCCAATATCGTGCAATTGATCGACGCCGACGTCCTGCGCAACATACAACTCTACGATCTGTCGTTGTTGGGTTTGATTGCCGCCTCGCAGCGTGAAGACCTCAAATCCGTATCCCCGCTTATCCGCCACCTGGCCCTGTTCGACCGCGCCACGGCTGCGCCCTACAAAGGCGACATTTTGTTGCTCGATAACCAGGGCGACGTGATTGCCGATTCGGCCTCGGTGCAACCCAGAAAGGGCAACTTTGCCGACCGTGAATACTTCCAGTCCCATGTGAATGACCGGACCCCGGGGATGTTCATCAGCCGCCCGTTCAAGTCTGCAGAGGCAGACAATGAATGGCGTATCAGTTTCAGCCGCCGTATCAGTGGCCCCCACGGCGAATTCCTCGGCGTGGCCGAAGCCGCCATGCGGTTGAACTACTTCGATCAGTTGTTCAACAGTTTGAACATCGGTCGCGACAGTACCGTCACCCTGATCAGCAAGGACGGTATTCTCCTGGCCCTGCAACCGCGTCCGGCCGAGGAGCTGATCGGCAAGGACTTCAGCAACCGCCCCAACTTCCAGCGTATCGTCAAAGAAGGCAACGGCAGCTTCACCGGCACTTCAAGCCTCTACCAGGATAAACGCCTGTACACGTTTTCCAAGGTAGGCGACTTGCCGTTGATCGTCATCGTTGCCCTGTCCAGCGACGAAGTCTATGCGTCGTGGAAACGCACGGCGCTGGTGGTCAGTCTGGCGACCTTGGCACTATGCGTGAGCCTGCTCTGGCTGACCTGGTTGTTCAGCCGGGAATTGCGCCTGCGACGTAATGCCGAGCAGGAGCTTGCGCAATTGGCGGCCACGGACGCCTTGACTGGTCTGGCCAACCGCCGAACCCTGGATCAAGTGCTGCGCCATGAGTGGTTTCGCGCCCAGCGCTCAGGCATGCCGTTGTCGCTGCTGATGATCGATGCCGACCATTTCAAGGACTTCAACGATCGCCACGGACATCAGGGTGGCGATGATGCGTTGCGGTCACTGGCGAAGGTCATCAGCGCCCATGTCCGACGGCCGGCTGATCTGGTCGCCCGTTATGGTGGCGAGGAGTTTTCGGTGATTCTCGCCGAAACCGATAGCCAGGGTGCGCAGCAGATTGCCGAACACATCCGTTGTTCGGTCGAGCAATTGCCGTTGACGGGGGATGCGGAGTTTCCAATGACTGTCAGTATTGGTATCAGCACCTGGACCACGAAGAGCGACTTCAGCCTGGAGCAATTGCTGTTTGCCGCGGACAAGGCGTTGTATCAGGCCAAGGAAAGTGGGCGTAATCGGGTGGTTTCGTCCGGCTGAGAAATGATGCGGTGGCGACGGGGCCCATCGTCGGATCACCGCCAATTCGGGGCATAAAAAAAGGCCACCCGAAGGCAGCCTTGAAAAACTAGAGAGGTTTTTTGCTTACACGGCCGCAACTGGGCGCATGTAAGAGATCGGTGCAGTGCTGGCGTCTTCGAAAGTCACGACTTCCCAGGCATCTGTCTGCTCAATCAACTTGCGCAGCAGCTGGTTGTTCAATGCATGTCCCGACTTGAAGCCCTTGAACTCACCAATCAGGCTATTGCCCAAGAGGTAGAGGTCACCAATTGCATCGAGGATCTTGTGCTTGACGAATTCGTCTTCATAACGAAGGCCGTCTTCGTTCAGTACACCATCCGCGTCGACCACAATAGCGTTTTCAACGCTGCCGCCGAGTGCGAGGTTGTGCTTGCGCAGATACTCGATGTCACTCATGAAACCAAAGGTACGGGCGCGGCTGACTTCTTTTACGAACGAAGTGCTGGAAAAATCCACGCTTGCACTTTGTGTGCGGTCACGGAAAACCGGGTGATCAAAATCGATCTCGAAACTCACCTTGAAGCCTTCGAAAGGGACGAAAGTGGCGCGCTTGTCGCCGTCTTCCACTGTCACTTCCCGCAGGATGCGGATGAATTTCTTGGCGGCGTCCTGTTCTTCCAGGCCCGCCGACTGAATCAGGAATACGAAAGGTCCAGCGCTACCATCCATGATCGGAACTTCGGACGCGGAGAGCTCGACGTAGGCGTTATCGATGCCCAGGCCGGCCATGGCCGAGAGCAAGTGCTCTACCGTATCCACCTTGGTGTCACCACTGACCAATGTGGTCGACATCGTGGTTTCACCAACGTTTTCCGCGCGTGCAGGAATCTGCACCACAGGGTCGAGGTCGGCACGACAAAACACAATGCCGGTATCGACAGGCGCTGGCTTGAGGGTCAGGTATACCTTCTCCCCGGAGTGCAGGCCTACACCTGTGGCACGGATAATATTTTTCAGTGTGCGTTGTTTAATCATGGCTTGGGCCGCTTCAGCGCAAATTGCGAACTGGTATCAACAAAGGCTGGCGATAATAGCAGACCACGCCTTTGCTGAACACCAATCACCTTCATAGCCCTGATACATTCCATCAATCGGCCTGACGACGCAGGAAAGCCGGAATGTCCAGGTAGTCCAGGTCGTCTTGCGGATTCATCTTCGCGGCAGCCGCAGCACCGGCCTGAGCCTGGTTGCGCATGACGGTCGGACGGTCCAGATCACGGTAGTTTACCGCTGGCTGTTCCTGGCGTGCAGGGGCTTGTTGTTGTGGCTGGGAAGCCATGGAGGTATGCACGGTGTTATCGATGAGCTTCACAGCCTTCTCGATTTTCGCGCCCAGACCTGTGGCAACCACAGTCACGTGCAGCTCGTCGCGCATGTCCGGATCGATAACGGTACCGACCTTGACCATCGCGTGCTCGGAAGCGAAGGCTTCGATGATGCTACCCACGTCGGAGTACTCACCCAGGGACAGGTCAGGACCGGCGGTGATGTTCACCAGGATGCCGCGTGCACCTTGCAGGTTAACGTCTTCGAGCAACGGGTTGCGAATGGCCGCTTCGGTGGCCTCGCGTGCACGGTTCGGACCGCTGGCGCAGCCAGTGCCCATCATTGCCATGCCCATTTCGCTCATCACGGTACGGACGTCGGCAAAGTCGACGTTGATCATGCCCGGACGCTTGATGATGTCGGAGATACCGCGAACGGCACCGGCCAGTACATCGTCGGCCTTGGCGAAAGCCGACAAGAGGCTTGCGTCCTTGCCGAGGATGGTCAGCAGCTTCTCGTTGGGGATGGTGATCAACGAGTCGACGCTTTCAGACAGCAGACGGATACCTTCGTCGGCGATCTGCATGCGCTTGCGGCCTTCGAACGGGAACGGACGGGTCACCACCGCAACGGTGAGGATCCCCATTTCCTTGGCCACTTCGGCAATGATCGGCGCAGCACCGGTACCGGTACCGCCGCCCATGCCAGTGGTGATGAACACCATGTTGGTACCCTGCAGGACCTCGGCAATGCGCTCACGGTCTTCGAGAGCGGCCTGACGACCTACTTCAGGGTTGGCGCCAGCGCCGAGACCTTTGGTCACGCCGGTGCCCAGTTGCAGGATGGTCCGCGCGCCGATGCTTTTCAGCGCCTGGGCATCAGTGTTGGCGCAGATGAATTCAACGCCTTCAATGTTGCTCTTGACCATGTGGTTGACGGCGTTGCCGCCGCCTCCGCCAACACCGATAACTTTTATAACCGGGCTTGCGGGGATGTTGTCTACGAGTTCGAACATTTTCCCTCTCCTTTCATTTCTCTAGTTTTTGCGCCTACTGCCTGTATCTACAACGGTGCTGCGGTACATCTTTAGAAGTTGCCCTGTACCCAGCTCTTGAAGCGATCGAGCAAGGCGACTTTCGGTTCTTCATTGCTGTAGCTGTCGCGGCTGCTGATGCCCGAGAACGATATCCCGTCGGACTGCTTCTGCAGGCCGTACATCAACAGGCCGACGCCAGTGGAATAGATCGGGTTGCGGACGACGTCGTCCAGGCCCTTGACGCCATGGGGCACGCCCAGGCGGACCGGCATGTGGAAGATCTCTTCGGCCAGTTCGACCGCGCCTTCCATTTTCGAGGTGCCGCCGGTCAGCACGATGCCGGCCGGGATCAGGTCTTCGTAGCCGCTGCGACGCAGTTCGGCCTGGATCAGCGTGAACAGCTCGTCGTAACGCGGCTCGACCACTTCGGCCAGGGCCTGACGGGACAGCTCGCGCGGTGGACGGTCGCCAACGCTTGGCACCTTGATGGTTTCGCCGGCACCGGCCAGTTTGGCCAGGGCGCAGGCGTAGCGAATCTTGATTTCTTCGGCGTACTGGGTCGGAGTGCGCAACGCCATGGCGATGTCGTTGGTCACCTGGTCGCCCGCAATCGGGATCACCGCGGTGTGACGGATGGCGCCTTCGGTGAAGATCGCGATGTCGGTGGTGCCGCCGCCGATGTCCACCAGGCACACGCCCAGCTCTTTCTCGTCGTCGGTCAGCACCGAGTAGGCCGAAGCCAGTTGCTCGAGAATGATGTCGTCGATTTCCAGGCCGCAGCGACGCACGCATTTTTCAATGTTCTGTGCGGCGTTGACGGCGCAGGTGACCACGTGGACCTTGGCTTCCAGGCGTACGCCGGACATGCCCAGCGGCTCACGCACGCCTTCCTGGTTATCGATCACGTAATCCTGCGGCAGGGTATGCAGCACGCGCTGGTCAGCCGGGATCGCCACAGCCTGGGCGGCGTCGAGTACGCGCTCAAGGTCGGCGGAGCTGACTTCGCGATCGCGAATCGCCACGATGCCGTGGGAGTTCAGGCTGCGGATGTGATTGCCCGCCACGCCGACGAACGCCGAGTGGATCCGGCAACCGGCCATCAGCTGCGCTTCTTCGATCGCGCGCTGGATCGACTGCACGGTGGACTCGATGTTCACCACCACGCCCTTCTTCAGGCCACGGGACGGATGGGTACCGATCCCGACGATTTCCAGCGTGCCGTCGTCCGAGACCTCGCCGACCAGCGCCACCACCTTGGAGGTGCCGATATCGAGACCGACGATCATTTTGCCGCTTTGCACGTTTGCCATGGGTCCTGCCTCTCTTAATTCTTCGCGACAGCGGGTTGGGCTGTCGTAGGCGCTACCGGTTCCCGCCAGCCAACAGCGAGGCCGTTGGCGTAGCGCAGATCGATGCGCGCAATGTTCGTAATCTGTTCTTTGAGCGTCTTGTCATAGATGGCAATGAAGCGGCGCATCTTTTCCACCTGGTTGCCGCGTCCCAGCAGCAGTTCGATCCCCGGACCCGCGCTGCCTGCGCCGGTGGTCAGGAACCAGCTGCCTCGATCACGCAACTCCAGCCGTGCAATCGAGAAGCCCAACGGCCTGAGCATCTGGCTCAGCACCTGGTATTGCTGCATCACTTTCTGTTGAGCCCGTTGTGGGCCGAACAGCTGTGGCAGGTGTTCGTAGTTCGCCAGTTCACGCGGGGTGAACGCCTGTCCCTGGTTGTTCAACAGCGATTCGTCGCCCCAACGGGCCACCGGCAGTTGTTCTTCCAGGCGGATCACCACTTGATCCGGCCATACCCTGCGTACTTCCGCGTGGGCAATCCATGGCATCTGTTCCAGCTCGGTGCGCATGCCCGCCAGGTCGATGGTGAAGAAGCTCGCCGCCACGAACGGGGCGATCCGCTGCTGCACCGCTTGCTGGCTGATGTAACTCAAGTCGCCCTGCACCGCGATCTTGCTGATCGGCCGGTCGGCGTACGGCAGCAAACGCTGTGCGCCTTCGTAGGTGCCGAAACCCAGCGCTACCAGCAGCACCGGCCAGAACAGGCTTTTGATAAAAGCAAAATTGGCTTTCGGCAGGCGCGCGGACATCGGCTCTTTGGCCACCATTCGGCTTGCACCCCGCGGTACCGGCTTGCGGCCGGTCGGTGCGGGAGGCTGATGTCTCAGCTGAGCGCCTTGCATGGTCTTAACCTCGCGGCTCGTTGTTACTGGCGGCGTGAATGGCAGCGTTACCGGCAACACTGGCCGCCAGAATCGCCAACACCAGTTGCTGGAAATCCAGACCGGCGGCACGGGCGGCCATCGGCACCAGACTGTGATCGGTCATGCCCGGTGCGGTGTTGACTTCCAGAAACCAGAACTGCCCGTCGGCGTCCTGCATCACGTCCGCCCTGCCCCAACCGGCGATACCCAGCGCCTCACAGGCTTTGGCCGTGAGGTCCATGAGTTCTTGTTCCTTGCTGCTGTCGAGGCCACACGGGATCCGGTACTGGGTATCGGATGCCACGTACTTGGCGTCGTAGTCGTAGAAACTGTGGGTCGTGCCCAGGGCAATCGGTGGCAACACCTGGTCACGCAGGGTGGCGATGGTGAACTCCGGACCTTGAATCCATTGCTCGACCAACACTTGCGAATCGTAGGTACTGGCCGCTTTCCACGCGTCGATCAATTCAGACGCGCTCGTCACTTTGGCCATACCGATACTTGAACCTTCATGGGCCGGTTTGACGATCAAAGGGAAGCCCAGTTCCGTCGCTGCCGAAATACAATCGGCCTCAGAGCTCAGCACCGCGTGGCGTGGCGTCGGAATGCCGAGGCTGTGCCAGACCTGCTTGGTGCGCAGCTTGTCCATCGCCAGTGCCGAGGCCAGGATGCCGCTACCGGTGTACGGAATGCCCAGGCATTCGAGCAGGCCCTGCATGCTGCCGTCTTCACCGCCACGACCGTGGAGGATGACGAAGGCGCGGTCGATCTTTTCGTTCATCAGGCGCTGCAGCAGGTCATCGCCGACGTCGAGACCGAATGCGTCGACACCGGCGCTGAGCAGCGCGTCGAGCACCGCGTTACCCGACTTCAGGGATACCTCACGCTCGGCACTCTTGCCGCCGAACAGCACGGCGACGCGGCCGAAGTCTTTCGGCGCGACAGTGGAGACGAGGTTGGCGTAAACAGCAGTCATTTCAACTTCCCCACGCTCGGCGCGGCAACCGCGCCCGCGAACAACGGACTCTTCAACAATTTCGGTGCGAGACCACCGATATCACCGGCACCCTGGCACAGCAGGATGTCGCCGGCACGCAGCAGCGGCTTGACCAGCGGCGCCAGATCGACGCCACGCTCGATGTAGATCGGGTCGAGTTGACCGCGCTGGCGGATGCTGTTGCACAGCTTGCGGCTGTCGGCCCCGGGGATCGGCTCTTCGCCGGCCGGATAGACTTCCATCAGCAGCAGGACGTTGGCATCGGCCAGTACATTGACGAAATCGTCGTACAGGTCGCGAGTGCGGCTGTAGCGGTGCGGCTGGTAAACCATCACCAGGCGACGCTCCGGCCAGCCTCCGCGCACGGCCTTGATCACCGCGGCCACTTCGGTCGGGTGGTGACCGTAGTCGTCGACCAGCATCACGTTGCCGCCTTCTACCGGCAGTTCGCCGTAGACCTGGAAGCGGCGACCAACGCCCTGGAACCCGGACAGGCCCTGGACGATGGCTTCGTCGCTGACGCCCTCGTCAGTGGCGATGCAGATGGTGGCCAGCGAGTTGAGCACGTTGTGGTTGCCCGGCATGTTCACCGAGACATCCAGCGGTTCACGGTCGGGACGCAACACAGTGAAGAAGGTCTGCATGCCTTGCTGGCGCACATTGATCGCGCGCACGTCGGCGTCGTCGTCGAAGCCGTAGGTAACGGTCGGACGCTTGACCAATGGCAGGATTTCGCGCACCACCGGATCGTCCAGGCACACCACCGCCAGACCGTAGAACGGCAGGTTGTGCAGGAACTCGACGAAGGTTTTCTTCAGCTTGTTGAAGTCACCGTCGTAGGTCGCCATGTGATCGGCGTCGATGTTGGTGACCACGGCCACCAACGGCTGCAAGTGCAGGAAACTGGCGTCGCTTTCATCGGCTTCGGCAATCAGGTAACGGCTGGTGCCCAGCTGGGCATTGGTACCCGCTGCATTCAGACGGCCACCGATCACGAATGTCGGGTCCAGGCCACCGGCGGCGAACACCGAAGCGATCAGGCTGGTGGTGGTGGTTTTGCCGTGGGTACCGGCGACGGCGATGCCGTGGCGATAACGCATCAGCTCGGCGAGCATTTCTGCCCGCGGCACCACCGGAATCCGGCGCTCCAGGGCGGTGGCGACTTCCGGGTTGGACGTGTTCACGGCACTGGAGGTGACCAGCACATCGGCGGTCGCGGCGTTCTCGGCACGGTGGCCGATAAAGATCTGGGCGCCAAAGGACTCCAGACGCTCGGTCACCGGCGAAGCCTTCAGGTCGGAACCGGACACTTGATAGCCCAGGTTCAGCAACACTTCGGCAATGCCGCACATGCCCACGCCGCCGATACCGACGAAGTGGATGCGACGGATGCGGCGCATTTCCGGATGCGGCATGGCTTTCTGATTCTCAACCATGGGCCACCTCCAGGCAGGTATCGACCACGTTACGGGTGGCATCGGGTTTGGCCAGGCGGCGGGCGGCGGTGGCCATGTCGGCGAGTCGTTGTGGTTGCATCAGGACCTCTGTCAGGCGTGCGGCAAGATCCGCTGCGCCAGTCGTTCTTTGTGGCATCAGGAAAGCAGCGCCTTCCCGGGCCAAATAATCGGCGTTGCGGGTCTGGTGATCGTCGATCGCATGGGGCAATGGCACCAGCATCGAGGGCAGACCGGCGGCGGCCAGTTCACTGATGGTCAGCGCGCCTGCGCGGCATACCACCAGGTCGGCCCAGCCATAGGCTTGGGCCATGTCTTTGATGAAAGGCTGCACTTGCGCCTCGACGCCAGCCGCGCGATAGCGCTCTGCGGTCACTTCATCGTGGTTTTTGCCGGCCTGATGAAACACCTCCGGACGCAGGTCGGGGTCGACTTGCGACAGGGCTTCAGGCAGCAATTTGTTCAACGGTTCTGCGCCCAGGCTTCCGCCCAGGATCAGCAAACGCGCCTTGCGACCTGCCAGGGCGGGTCGCGGTGTCTCGAGGAACAACTCGGTGCGCACCGGGTTACCGGTGGTCCGACGGCTGCCCGACAGGGTAAAGGTGTCGGGGAACGCTTCACAGACCCGGGCGGCCAACGGCACCAGCAACCGATTGGCGGTACCCGCCACGGCGTTCTGCTCGTGAACGATCACCGGCACGCCGGCCAGTTTGGCTGCAACACCACCGGGTCCGGTCACAAATCCACCGAAACCGACCACACACACCGGCTGCAGCTGGCGAATGATCGCCCGTGCCTGCCAAATGGATTTGAGTACCATGAACGGCGCCTTGAACAGGGACAGCTTGCCCTTGCCCCGCAGACCGCTGGCGTCGATCCGGTGCAGCTCGATACCGGCCAGCGGCACCAGCTCATTCTCGATGCCGCGCGGGGTCCCGAGCCAATGCACGGTGTAGCCCCGGGCCTGGAACTCGCGTGCACAGGCCAGCGCCGGGAACACGTGGCCACCGGTGCCGCCCGCCATGATCAAGACGTTAGCGCCCATGGGTCGGCTCCTCGGCGAAGTCGCTCTCCTGGAACTCCATCTCTTCACTGCCCAAATGGGTTCGACTCTCCCACTCGATGCGCAGCAACAAGCCGAGACAGGCACAGCAGATCACCAGCGAACTGCCGCCGTAACTGAGGAACGGCAGGGTCAGGCCTTTGGTCGGCAACAGGCCGACATTCACCCCGATGTTGATCAGGAACTGACCGATCCACAGGAACGACAGGCCGTAGGCCACATACGCCGCGAAATACTGCTTGGCTTTCTCGGCCCACAAACCGATGTACATGCCGCGCACACACACGAACACGAACAGGGCGACGGTGCACAGGGAACCCACCATGCCGAGCTCTTCGGCCAGGACCGAGAACACGAAGTCGGTGTGAGCTTCGGGCAGGTAGAACTGCTTCTGCACGCTATTGCCCAGGCCAACGCCCAGCCACTCGCCGCGACCGAAGGCGATCAGCGCCTGGGTCAGCTGGTAGCCGGAACCGAACTGGTCGGCCCAGGGGTCGGTAAAGGTAATCAGACGGGCCATCCGGTAGGGTTGCGCCTGAACCAGGACGGTCACTGCCCCGAATGCCAGCGCCACCATCAAGGTGAAGCGGAACAGCCCGACCCCGCCGAGGAACAGCATCGCGGCCGCCGCGCCCATCATGACCACGGTGGCACCGAAGTCCGGCTCCATCAGCAACAGACCGGCCATGGGCAGCAGGACGATGAAGGGCTTGAAGAACCCCATCCAGCTTTCGCGGACTTCTTTCTGGCGACGCACGAGGTAACCAGCGAGGTAAATGACGACAAATACCTTGGCGATTTCCGATGGCTGTACGTTGAAGAAACTGAAACCGATCCAGCGCATCGACCCGTTCACCTCGCGGCCGATCCCCGGGATGATCACCATCACCAGCAAACCGAAGGCGCCGAGCAGCATCAACCAGCCGAGACGTTGCCAGGTGGCAATCGGAATCATCATGGTGACGACGCACGCCCCCAGGCCGAGCACCAGGTAAATCAGGTGGCGGATCATGTGGTACAGGGTGTTGCCCGATTGCACTGCGGCCACTTCCGACGAGGCGGACGTGATCATGACCAGCCCCAGGCCGAGCAGTGCCAGGCAACCGGCGAGCATCGGAAAATCGAGGTCGATACCGCGCCCGGTGATGATCGGCGATGGATACGGCTTGATGATGTTTCTCAGGCTCATGCCAGTTCCTCCACAGCGCGGACGAACTGGTGACCACGGTCTTCGTAGTTCTTGAACATGTCGAAACTGGCGCAGGCCGGCGACAGCAGCACCGCGTCGCCCTGTTCTGCGATGGCGCGGCATTGCTCCACGG
This sequence comes from Pseudomonas silesiensis, assembly GCF_001661075.1. Lineage (NCBI taxonomy): Bacteria > Pseudomonadati > Pseudomonadota > Gammaproteobacteria > Pseudomonadales > Pseudomonadaceae > Pseudomonas > Pseudomonas silesiensis. Next base: position 927,987 of record NZ_CP014870.1, on the reverse strand, counting down.
CTTCGACCAGCGAACCCACGCGAATCAGCGGCACGGCATCGCCAATGGCCTCACCAATCCTGTCGGCGTCACGGCCCAGCAAAATGACGGCGCGACAGTTGACCGCCACCGGAGCCCGCAGGTCCTTGAACTCGGCACCCTTGCCGTCGCCACCGGCGATCAGCACGAGTTTGCCGTCGATGTCCGCGCCCAGGCCTTCAATGGCGGCCAGTGCGGCGCCGACGTTGGTGGCTTTGGAATCGTTGTAGTAGCTCACGCCATCCAGGTCGCGGACCCATTGGCAGCGGTGTTCGAGCCCGGCGAAGGTGCGCAGGCTGGCGAGCATGGCGTCGAACGGCAGGCCGACGGCGTGACCCAGCGCCAATGCCGCCAGGGCGTTGGACTGGTTATGCGCGCCGCGAATTTTCAACTCGCGCACCGGCATCAGGTTCTGGAATTCGAAGGCCAGGTACTTCTCGCCGTCTTCTTCGCGAATGCCAAAAGCCTTGAAATCGGGCTTGCTCAAGCCGAAGGTCCAGCACGGCTGGCCCTCGCCTATCAACGGACGGCTCAGGGCATCCTGGCGGTTGACCACGAACTGTCGGGCACCCCGGAAAATCCGGTGCTTGGCCAGGTGGTAGGCCGGCAGGCCGCTGTAGCGGTCCATGTGATCTTCGCTGACGTTGAGCACGGTCGCCACTTCCGCACCGAGGTGATCGGTGGTCTCAAGCTGGAAGCTCGACAGTTCCATCACGTACAGCTCGACATCGTCGCTGAGCAGGTCCAGCGCCGGCGTGCCGAGGTTGCCCCCGACAGCAACACGTTTGCCCGCCGCTGCCGCCATCTCGCCGACCAGGGTGGTGACGGTGCTTTTCGCGTTGGAACCGCTGATGGCGACAATCGGCGCTTTCGCGTTACGCGCGAACAGCTCGATATCGCCGGACAATTTAACGCCACGGGCGGCGGCAGCCTGCAGGGCCGGGGTCGCCAGCGCCAGGCCAGGGCTCACGTAGAGCTCGTCGGCGCGGCACAGGAACTCGACGTCCAGCTCGCCACAACGCACTTCCACGTGCGGATAGTCACGCTTGAGCGTGGCCAGTTCCGGTGGATTTTCCCGCGTATCGGCGACAGCAAACGACGTGCCCCGGTTCGCCAGGAAGCGAACCAGGGACATGCCGCTCTTGCCGAGGCCGACAACGATGCGGAAGTGGTCAGAAGCGATCAGAGACACTCGTTCTACCTCAGCTTCAGGGTGGCAAGGCCGACCAGTACCAGAATCACGGTGATGATCCAGAAACGGACGATCACACGCGGCTCGGGCCAGCCCTTGAGTTCAAAGTGGTGGTGAATCGGTGCCATGCGGAACACACGGCGACCGGTCAGCTTGAAGGAGGCAACCTGGATCACGACCGACAGGGTCTCCATCACGAACACGCCGCCCATGATAAACAGGACGATTTCCTGACGGACGATCACCGCGATAGTGCCCAGGGCCGCGCCCAGCGCGAGCGCGCCAACATCGCCCATGAACACCTGGGCCGGATAGGTGTTGAACCAGAGGAAGCCCAGGCCCGCGCCGATCAGCGCGCCGCAGAACACGATCAACTCGCCGGCGCCCGGAACATAAGGAATCAGCAGGTATTCGGCGAACTTCACGTTACCCGAGAGGTAGCAGAAGATCCCCAGCCCGCCGCCAACCATCACGGTCGGCATGATCGCCAGGCCGTCGAGGCCATCGGTCAGGTTGACCGCGTTGCTCGAACCGACGATCACGAAATAAGTCAGGACGATGAAGCCTGCGCCCAGCGCAATGCTGTGGTCCTTGAGCATCGGCAGGATCAGGGTGGTTTCCACCGGCGTCGTGGCGGTCATGAACAGGAAGATCGCCGCCCCCAGGCCGAACACCGATTGCCAGAAGTATTTCCAGCGACTCGGCAGACCACGGGAGTTCTTCTCGATCACCTTGCGGTAGTCATCGACCCAGCCGATGGCGCCAAACAGCAAGGTCACCAGCAGTACGGTCCAGACATAACGGTTGCTCAGGTCTGCCCAGAGCAAGGTGCTGACGCCGATGGACGAAAGAATCAGCGCGCCGCCCATGGTCGGGGTGCCGGATTTGGACAGGTGCGATTGTGGACCGTCGTTACGAACGGATTGACCGATCTGACGTTTCTGCAAAGTACGGATCATCCACGGGCCATAGCACAGCGACAAAACCAACGCGGTCAGCACACCGAGGATCCCGCGCAGGGTCAGGTACTGGAAGACCGCGAAGCCTTTGTAGAACTGTTGCATATACTCCGCTAGCAGCAGCAGCATTAATGTTTCTCCAGACGGGTCCCGCACAAAGCGGCGACGATGTTTTCCATCGCCGCGCTGCGCGAGCCTTTGATCAAAATGGTGGTGTTTGTGTCTTGCTCGGCCTCGAGCGCCTTGATCAGTTCAGCCTGAGTGCTGAAGTGCCAGGCCTGCTCACCGAAGGCGTTCACGGCGTGGGCCATCAGTGGCCCGACAGCGTAAAGCGCGCAAACCTTGCCACGGGCGTATTCGCCCACATCGCGGTGCCCCTGCTCCGCCCACTCGCCCAACTCGCCGATATCCCCGAGCACCAGGACGGTGCGGCCGGAAAAGCCGGCCAGTATATCAACGGCGGCACACATGGAGGTGGGATTCGCGTTGTACGTGTCATCGATCACGCGCATGCCATTGCTGGCCAGTTGCGCGACAGTGCGACCCTTGACCGGTTGCACCGCGCCAAGGCCGGCGACGATGCCGGACAGCGATACGCCCAATGCATGGGCTGCCGCTGCGGCGGCCAGGGCATTGGCGACGTTATGGGTGCCGAGCAGGTTCAGTTGAACCCGCTCCTCACCTTCAGGGCTGTGCAGAATGAAGGCCGGGCAGCCGCGAGCGTCGCGGTCAAGATCGCTGGCAAAGAAGTCGGCGCTGACATTGCTCAGGGCGAACGTCAGTACCTGGCGACCGGCGGCGCGGGCCTTCCAGATGGCGAACGCCTTGTCGTCGAGATTGAGCACGGCGATGCCATCGGCCGCCAGCCCTACAATGATCTCACCCTTGGCTTCAACGATTTTTTCCGGCCCGCCGAACTCGCCGACGTGGGCGGTTCCTGCGTTGTTGAGCACGGCCACATGGGGCTTGGTCATGGCGACGGTGTAGGCAATTTCGCCGAGCCGCGAAGCGCCAAGCTCGATCACTGCTGCGGTGTGTTCCGGCGCGAGTTCGAGCAGGGTCAGCGGTACGCCGAGGTCATTGTTCAGATTACCGCGGGTCGCCAGTACCGAACCGCGTGTGCGCAGGATGCTGGCGAGCATCTCCTTGACCGTGGTCTTGCCGCTGGAGCCGGTGATGGCCGCCACGGGATGGGTAAACGCGGCACGATTCATCGCGCCCAATTGCCCCAGGGCCTGGCGGGCATCCTTAACCAGCAGTTGCGGCAGCGCGCAGTCAGCGACTTCACGCTCGACCAACGCACAGGCGGCGCCCAGGCTGGCCACGTCGTTCAAATAGTCATGGCCATCGAAGCGCGGACCGGTCAGGGCAATGAACAGCTGGCCCGGCTTGATGGCGCGACTGTCGATACTGACGCCATCGAAGGTGGCGTCGGCCATCAGCAACCGGCCGTTCAGCGCATCGGTCAGTTGGCTCAGTTTCAAGGCTTTAAGCATGGGCCACCTCCCACGCGGTCAAGGCATGATCGGCCTCGACCAGATCGGAGAATGCGTGACGCTCGCCATTGATTTCCTGATAGTCCTCATGACCTTTGCCAGCCAGGACAATCACGTCATCCGCCGAAGCGCTGGCGATCAGCTGGGCGATCGCCTGGCCACGGCCAGCGACGAACGTGACTTTATCCACAGCCGTGAAGCCGGCGCGGATGTCATCGAAAATCACCGCGGGGTCTTCGGTACGCGGGTTGTCGTCGGTTACCAGCACACCGTCGGCCAGGCGCTCGACCACTTCGGCCATCAGCGGACGCTTGCCGCGATCGCGATCACCGCCGCAACCGAACAGGCACAGCAAACGGCCCTTGGCGTGCGGACGCAGGGCCATCAAGACTTTTTCCAGCGCGTCCGGCGTGTGGGCGTAATCAACCACCACCAAGGGCTGGGAACCCCCGCCAAGCCGCTGCATGCGACCGGCCGGGCCTTCGAGTTTCGGCAACACCTTGAGAATTTCGTCCAGGGCGTAGTCCAGTCCGAGCAAGGCACCCACGGCGGCCAGTACGTTGCTCAGGTTGAAGCGACCGAGCAAGGTACTGCGCAAAAAATGTTGGCCCTGCGGGGTGACCAGTGTGGCGCGCACGCCTTCGTCGTCGAAGTGCGCTTCACGGCAATAGAGGTAGGCGCGGGAATCTTCCAGGCTGTAGGTGATCAACCGCGACTCGCGCTTGTCGGCAGCCAGTCGCCGGCCGAAATCGTCATCGAGGTTAACCACCCGGCATTTCAAATCGTTCCAGGCAAACAGCCTGGCCTTGGCTTCGCCATAGGCCTGCATGGTGCCGTGGTAATCCAGATGATCGCGGGACAGGTTGGTCATCACTGCCACATCGAACGCCAACGCCGTCACGCGCCCCTGATCCAGACCATGGGAAGAGACTTCCATCGCCACGGCTTTGGCACCGGCCTTTTTCAGGTCGGCAAGGGTCGCTTGCACGGCAATCGGGTTCGGGGTGGTGTGCAGGCCGCTTTGCAGCGCGCCATGGAAACCGGAGCCCAGGGTACCGACGATGCCACAATGCTGACCGAGCAAGTCCAGCGCTTGCGCGACCAGCTGCGTTACGCTGGTTTTACCGTTGGTGCCGGTGACGCCGATCAGATTCAGATGACGGCTCGGATCACCATAAAAACGCCCCGCGATATCCGACAGCTGCGCCCCCAGGCCCTTGACCGGAATCAGCGGCACGTCGGTGATCGGCAGCACTGTCGCGCCTTCGACTTCATAAGCCACGGCTGCGGCACCGCGCTGCAAGGCGTCGGCAATGTGCGCTCGACCGTCGAATTTGGCGCCAGGAACGGCGAGAAACAGATCGCCCGCCCGCACGTTGCGGCTGTCCAGGGTCAGTTCGCGGATCAACAGATCGCGGCCGGCGTGGGCGAAAATCTTGTTCAGGCTCAGGGACATCAGCCGCGCCCTCCATTGGCTTTTAGCGGAACGACTGGTGTTACGTTCGCTTGTTGAACAGGTGGCAGATTGTCCGGCGTGATGTTCATCAAGCGCAGGGTCCCGGACATCACTTTGCTGAATACTGGCGCCGATACCAGGCCGCCGTAGTAACCGGCCTTGGTCGGTTCATCGATCACCACGACGATTGCGTAGCGCGGATCGCTCATCGGTCCGAAGCCGGCAAACAGCGAGCGGTAGGAGTTCACGGCATAGCCTTTGGTACCGACCGACGTTTTACGTGCGGTACCGGACTTGCCGCCCACGTGATAGGCCGGCACCTGCGCACGGAATACTCCGCGCGGAGCTTCGATCACCTGCTGCAGCATGGTCTGCATGGTTTTCGCGACCGCTTCGGGCAGCACTTCGGTGGATTGCGGCACCTTGTCGGTTTTGATCAGCGTCAGTGGCGCGAGGCGACCATTGTTGGCCAAGGCCGAGAAGGCGTGGACCAACTGGATCGCGGTCACGGAAATACCGTAGCCGTAGGACAACGTGGCGGTTTCCGCCTTGCGCCATTCGCGGTAGTTCGGCAGGTTGCCGACGCGCTCGCCCGGGAAACCCAGACCGGTGTCCTGGCCAAGACCGACTTTCTGTGCCAGGCGGAAAATGGTTTCGCCGCCGATGTCGAACGCGACCTTGCTCATGCCGACGTTACTGGAATTGATCAGGATCCCGGTCAGGTCGAGCACCGGACCTTCGGATTTGGAAACGTCACGAATGGTGTACTTGCCCAGCTGCAGCGTGCCCGGGTAAACCTCGACGGTATCGCTTGGTTTCCAGCGACCGGTTTCGATGGCGGCGCTCATGGAGATCGCTTTCATGGTCGAACCCGGCTCGAACACATCGATCATTGCGCGGTTGCGCATCATCGCCGGTTGCAGGTTGCGCCGGTTGTTCGGGTTGTAGGTCGGCTGGTTGACCATGGCGAGGATCTCGCCGGTCTTCACGTCCATGATCACCAGGCTGCCAGCCTTGGCGCCGTTCTCGATGATCGCGTTGCGCAGTTCACGGTTGGCCAGATACTGCAGGCGCAGATCAATGGACAACGCCAAGGGCTTTCCGGCCTTGGCGTTTTTGGTGACCTGGACATCCTTGATAAGTCGGCCGCGCCGGTCCTTGATGACCTGTCGCTTGCCCGGCACCCCGGCCAGCCATTCGTCGTAGGCCAGTTCGACCCCTTCTCGGCCATGGTCGTCGATGTCGGTAAATCCGACCATGTGCGCGGTGACTTCACCGGCCGGGTAGAAGCGCCGGAACTCTTCAATGCCATAAACCCCCGGCACTTTCAGATCGAGCACGGACTGGCCTTGTTCGGGGGTGAGCCCGCGCACCAGGTAAATGAATTCTTTATTGGCCTGGGCTTCGAGACGTTCGGCCAGGGCTTTGGGATCCTGCCCCAGCGCAGCGGCCAGAGCTGGCCACTTCTCTTTGGCCAGCTGCATTTCCTTGGCATTGGCCCACAGGGTGGTGACCGGCGTACTCACGGCCAAAGGCTCGCCATTACGGTCGGTGATCAAGCCACGGTGAGCCGGAATCGGGATGTGTCGAACACTGCGCGCGTCGCCCTGGCCTTTCAGGAAGGCACGGTCGACGACTTGCAGGTCGATGATGCGCCAGGCAATGGCCGCGACCATGACGCCGAGCAAGCCCAGCACCAGGCGAAATCGCCACGGAAAGAGTGCGCCTTCGAGTTTCATCATGGCGCCACCATCTGCACTTCAGCGGCGCCGGGAATGCGCATCTTCAGTTGCTCGGTTGCCAGGACTTCGATACGGCTGTGGGCGGTCCAGGTGCTCTGTTCGAGAATCAACCGGCCCCACTCCGCCTGGGCCTTGTCGCGCACGCTCAACTCGTTGTACAGCGAGTTCAGCAGCTGACGGTTCCAGTGGGCGCTGTAGGACACGCCGACGGCAGACACGAGCACGCCGACAAACAGCAGCAGCATGAAAAAGCTTCCGCCAGGAAGTGGCTTGGCGAAAAGCCTGCTCACCGCAATTTCTCCGCGACACGCATGATGGCGCTGCGTGAACGAGGGTTGGCTTTGAGTTCGGCCTCGGAGGCGGACTGCGCCTTGCCATGGACCTTGATTTTCGGTTCGAAGGCGACGTGACGTACTGGCAGGTTGCGCGGCAGGTTGTCGGCTTCGCCTTTCACCAGTTTGCGCATGAACAGTTTGACGATGCGGTCTTCCAGCGAATGGAAGCTGATAACCACCAGACGACCGCCGACTTCCAGGCAGTCCAGGGCGGCTTCGAGACCGGCCTCCAGATCGCCCAGTTCGTTGTTGACGTGGATGCGCAGGCCCTGGAACGCACGGGTCGCCGGGTTCTTGCCCTTTTCCCACGCCGGGTTGGCGACTTTCAGGACTTCAGCCAGATCGCCAGTGCGCTCGAACGGCTTGATGTCGCGACGCTCGGCCACGGCACGGGCCATGCGACCGGAGAAACGTTCTTCGCCGTACTCCTTGAACACCCGGGCAATTTCTTCCACCGGCGCAGTGTTGACGAATTCGGCAGCGCTGATCCCGCGGGACGGGTCCATGCGCATATCCAGCGGCCCATCGTTGAGGAAACTGAAGCCGCGCTCAGGGTCGTCGAGTTGCGGCGAAGACACGCCCAGATCGAGCAGAACGCCGCTGACCTTGCCCGTCAGGCCGCGTTCGGCGACTTCCGAACCGAGCTCGGCAAAGCTACGCTGTACAATGACAAAGCGGCCGTCTTCGGCCGCTAGCGTTTGCCCGGTGGCAATCGCTTGAGGATCTTTATCGAACCCGAGTACCCGACCATCCGGCCCGAGCTGGCTGAGGATCAACCGGCTGTGTCCGCCGCGTCCGAACGTACCGTCCAGATAGCAGCCATCAGGTCGTACGGCGAGAGCCTCGACGGCTTCGTCAAGCAGTACGGTGATGTGGTTAAAGCCGCTATCAATAGTCACAGGATCAAATCACGCAGTTCATCAGGCATGGAGCCCGGTTGTTGAATAGCAGCCAGGTCAGCGGCAGAAACCGCGTCCCAGGCATCCTCGTCCCACAATTGGAACTTGTTCAGTTGGCCTACCAACATCGCGCGCTTATCCAACCTGGCATATTCACGAAGACGCGGCGGAACCAGAAAACGACCACTGCCATCGAGCTCGAGATCGACGGCATTACCAATCAATAAACGCTGCAGACGGCGGTTCTCTTCGCGGAGCGAAGGCAATGCGCGCAATTTGGTTTCAATGATTTCCCACTCATCGAGGGGATAAACACACAGACATGGATCAACGGCATCGATCGTGACGATCAATTGACCGGAACTGCGCGAAACCAGCTCGTCACGGTACCGGCTCGGCATAGCGAGACGGCCCTTTGCATCAAGACTGATTGCATTAGCTCCGCGAAACACGACAGCGTTTCTCCAAATTCTAGCGGTTTTAGCTCAAAAAACCCACTTCGTGCCACTTTCCGCCACTTGCGCACACTATAGGAATGCGGCTACCGCACCGTCAAGGCGCACATCAAAGGAAAACCCTTACAGAACTTGGATTTAGGGGCATAAAGGAGGGGGCTACGGGGATCCGGCAGGTGAAGCTAACCAATAACTTGAGCCAGAACAGAAGCCTGGGCTCGGAAGTTAAAGTATTTTGTTAAGAGTAAGATTTTTTTGGTATTACAGAAGTGCTTCTGCTGACGATTGTGAAAGGAGGGAAATTGCCATCACAGCACCCCTGCTCAATGAGTTAAGCAGAGGCTGAAAAAAAGGTGGAGAGTCGATCTGTAAGCCGGGTTCTGTCTTGAACAGTCATTCGTCTACGATGGCCATCACTGGACATCTTTAGCAACCTACCCGGTCCCAGCGCGGGCCACGCCTTGGGACCCTATTTGGTCTTGCTCCAAGTGGGGTTTACCTAGCCACGAACTGTTGCCAGTCGTGCGGTGCGCTCTTACCGCACCTTTTCACCCTTACCGGCGCCGAAGCGCTTAGGCGGTTATTTTCTGTGGCACTTTCCGTAGGCTCACGCCTCCCAGGCATTACCTGGCACTTCGCCCTATGGAGCCCGGACTTTCCTCCCCCCCCTAATTTTCATAGAGGGCAGCGACTGTCCGATCGACTCTCCGCCGCGAAGGTTAACGGTAGAGCGGCCGAAGAACAAGCGCTAAACGCCTTGGACCCTGCCTTTGCGTCGGGTTTTACTCGCCCTTCTGCTTATCCAGCGCGACCTGGTAGAGCACATTCTTGCGCTCGCCGGTAATCTGCGCCGCCAACGCGGCGGCACGCTTGAGCGGCATTTCTTCGAGCAACAGATTAAGGATACGCATCGCTTCGCTACTGACGGCATCCTCGGTTTCGGGCGCCGACCAGCCCGCCACCAACACGACGCACTCGCCGCGCTGCTGATTACTGTCCGACTCGACGAACTCGCGAAGCTCGGCCAACGGCAAGCCCTTGAGCGTTTCAAAGGTTTTGGTCAGTTCCCGCGCCAGCAACGCCGGACGCTCCGGCCCGAAGACCAGCTCCATATCTTGCAGGCATTCAAGGATGCGGTGCGGGGCCTCATAGAAAATCAGCGTGCGCGGCTCTTCCTTTACCTGCTCCAGGCGAGCACGGCGCCCCACGGCCTTGGCCGGGAGAAAGCCTTCGAAAATGAAACGATCCGACGGCAGGCCTGCCGCCGACAACGCTGCAATCAATGCGCAGGCACCCGGCACCGGCACTACATTGATGCCCGCGGCACGGGCCTGACGCACCAGGTGATAACCCGGATCGGAAATCAGCGGTGTCCCCGCATCGGAGATCAACGCCACATCGTCGCCGGCCAGCAGACGGGTAATAAAGCGGCTACCTTCATCCCGTTCGTTATGTTCATGGCAGGCCGCCAGCGGTGTGGGAATGCCGAAGTGCTGCATCAACCGCTGCGAGTGGCGGGTGTCTTCGGCGGCAATCAGTGCCACCTCGCGCAGGATTTTCAGTGCCCGCGCACTGATATCGTCCAGGTTGCCGATGGGCGTCGCCACCACATAAAGCGAGCCGGCAGCGGAATTCAAAGCACCTGGAGCAGTCAAAGCGCACACCTCATGATCGGTAAAAGCCGCCATTGTAGCGCGTAGCGACGTTCGCGACAGGCGCAAGCCATCCCTGGTTTTTCTGCCTTTTATGCCGTACTGCAACATTTGCATGAGCTAAATTGATCGATTCACGCCAGTAACATCGCGCCCCGGCCAGCGCTTGGGTACAATTCCACGCTAATTTGATCGAGTATCAGGAACACTACATGATCGCTTGCCTGCGGCTGTTCACTGCCCTCTGCCTCGCTGCCTTGCTGGCGGCTTGCGCCAGCTCGCCCTCCTCCAGCCTTGGCGAACTTCCACGGACCCCTGATGCCAGTATCGAGCAATTGCTCCAACAGGCCGCTCAAAGTAAAGACCCGGAAAAAGCCGCCTTGCTGCGCCTGAATGCGGCAGACCTGGCCTATCGCCAGGGTAACGCCGGCCAGTCCGCGCAAATCCTGCAACAAGTGCCCGTCGAGCAACTCAAGCCTGGCCCGCAGGTTTTCGCCAGCACCCTGGCGGCTGAACTGGCCCTGGCCCGCAATCAACCGAAAGCGGCGTTGACGGCGCTGAGCCATCCAAGCCTGCAACACCTGGCGCAATTGCCGGTCGAGCAGCAGGTTCGCACCGGCACCGTGCATGCCCGCGCCCTTGAAGCCGATGGCCAGACCCTGGCCGCCGCACGGGCGCGCATCTTCATCGCGCCGATGCTGGAAGGCGAAGCGGCCGGCAAGAACCACGAGGCGATCTGGACGCTGATCGCCTCGCTGCCGACCGATCAATTGCAGCCGACCTCCACCGATGACCTCGGCGGCTGGATGAGCCTGGCCCTGGCGGTAAAATCCGCCGGCACCCTGGAACAACAGCAAGCCGCGATCGACAACTGGCGCGCCCAGAACCCCAAGCACCCCGCCGCCATTCAACTGCCGTTGCCGCTGAGCAAACTCAAGGAACTGGCCAGCCAGCCCTTGGGCAAGATCGCCCTGCTGCTGCCGCAGGAGGGCCCGCTGGCCTCGGTCGGCAAAGCATTGCGCGAAGGATTCATGGCTGCTCACTACCAGGCGCAACAGGCTGGTCAACAGCCACCGGCCATCGAGTTCTACGACAGCTCGCGCCTGACGTCCCTGGATGATTTTTATCGCAAGGCCCAGGCCGACGGCGTGCAACTGGTCGTCGGCCCGCTGGAGAAACCGCTGGTCAAACAGCTCAGCGCTCGCCCGCAACTGCCGATCACCACCCTGGCGCTGAACTACAGCGAAGGCGAACAAGGTCCGGCACAACTGTACCAGTTCGGCCTGGCTGCCGAAGACGAAGCCCGGGAAGTATCCCGTCGCGCGCGCGCCGATGGCCTGCATCGCGCCGCCATCATGGTGCCGAAAGGCGAATGGGGCGATCGTGTCATGAGGGCTTTCAGTCAAGACTGGCAGGCCAACGGCGGCAGCATCGTCGCGACCGAGCGCGTCGATCAGCCCGTGCAGCTGGCCCAGCAGATTGCCGACATGTTCCAGCTGCGCCAGAGCGAAGGTCGCGCCAAGAGCCTGCAGAGCACCGTTGGCGGACAGGTCGCTGCCCAGCCTTCGCGTCGCCAGGACATCGAGTTCATCTTCCTCGCGGCAACGCCTCAGCAAGCCCAGCAGATCAAGCCGACCCTGAACTTCCAATACGCGGGTGACGTGCCGGTCTATGCCACCTCCCACGTGTTCAGCGCCAGCGGCGACCAGAACCAGTACAACGACATGAATGGCGTGCGCTTCTGCGAAACGCCCTGGTTGCTGGACGCCAACGATCCACTGCGCCGCCAGGTGACCGCTCAATGGCCACAAGCCGGCGGCAGCCTGGGTCGCCTGTATGCGATGGGCGTCGACGCTTATCGCCTGGCGCCACGCCTGGGGCAACTCAAGGCTTTGCCGGAGAGCCGTATCGAAGGTCAGTCGGGCAGCCTGGGCATGACGCAAAACCAGCGTGTAGTGCGCCAGTTGCCATGGGCCCAGTTCGTCAATGGCCAGGTTCAACGCCTGCCGGACACCCAACGCTGATGCCTGACAGGTCACGCCAGCAAAGCGGAAAAGATGCCGAGCGCCACGCGCTCGAGCATCTTGAGCAACAGGGTCTGCGCCTCCTGGCGCAGAACTGGTTGTGTAAACGCGGCGAGCTTGATCTGGTCATGCTTGATGGCGATACAGTAGTATTCGTTGAAGTCCGCTACAGAAAGAACACCCAATGGGGTGGCGCACTCGATAGCATCGATGGGCGCAAGCGGCAGAAACTGATTTTCGCCGCGCAATATTTTCTTCAGCGCGAGTCGCGTTGGGCCAATTCCCCTTGCCGCTTCGACGTGGTTGCCATCGACAGCGACCTCGCCCGGTTGAACTGGTTGCAGAATGCCTTCGACAGCTGATCGCTTGCGCCGCGAACCGGACACTTTCACCCAACACTTTTGCTCTTTGCTTTGCGGGCTGCACATTCATGTGCCCAGTAGCCGCGCTAATTAAGGTCACACAGATGGACATGCAATCGCGAATTCGCCAGCTTTTTCAGGCCAGTATCGACACCAAGCAACAGGCGATGGAAGTACTTGCACCGCACATCGAGCAAGCCAGCCAGGTCATGGTCAACGCCCTGCTCAACGAGGGCAAAATGCTCTCCTGCGGCAACGGCGGTTCCGCCGGCGATGCCCAGCATTTCTCGTCGGAGCTGCTCAACCGCTTCGAACGTGAACGCCCGAGCCTGCCAGCCATCGCGCTGACCACCGACAGCTCGACGATCACCTCGATCGCCAATGACTACAGCTACAACGAAATTTTCTCCAAACAAATCCGCGCCCTCGGCCAGCCGGGCGATGTATTGCTGGCGATTTCCACCAGCGGCAACTCGGCGAACATAATTCAAGCGATCCAGGCCGCACATGATCGCGAAATGATTGTCGTAGCATTGACGGGTCGTGACGGCGGCGGCATGGCGTCGCTGCTTTTGCCCGAGGACGTCGAAATTCGCGTTCCGGCCAACGTCACCGCACGTATTCAGGAAGTCCACCTGCTGGCGATCCATTGCCTTTGCGACTTGATCGACAGCCAACTGTTCGGGAGTGAAGAATGACCCCTAATCGCCTAGGCCTACTGGCCTTGACCCTGTGCCTCGGCATCAGCGGCTGCACTTCGGTGGTTAACGCCAGCCGTGAAGCACCGATCGATGATGACCGCGGTACCCGCACCTTCGGCAGCAAGATCGACGACTCCCTGATCGAAACCAAGGCCGGCGTGAATATCGCCAAGGCCGATCCTGTCCTGGACAACGGATCACACATCGTGATCACCAGCTTCAACGGCGTTGTGCTGCTCGCGGGCCAAACGCCGCGTGCCGACCTCAAGGCCAAGGCCGAGCAGGTTGCCGCCGCGGTTCAGCGCGTGAAAAAGGTTCACAACGAACTGCAGGTGCTGCCACCTTCAAGCTTCCTTGCTCGCCAGAACGACACCTGGCTAACCTCCAAGATCAAGACCCAGATGCTGGCCGATGCGAGCATTCCGGGGTCGCGCATCAAGGTTGTTACCGAAAACGGGATCGTTTACCTGCTGGGCTTGCTGACCAAGCAGGAAGCGGCCCAGGCAACCAGCCTGGTGCAGAGCGTTTCCGGGGTGCAGAAGATCGTGAAACTGTTCGAATACATCGACTGACCCCCCCCTGTAGGAGCCAGGCTTGCCGGCGATGGCGTCCTTGAGATCGCCGTCGACCTGTAGGAGCCAGGCTTGCCGGCGAAGGCGTCCTTGAGGGCCCCTTCGCCGGCAAGCCTGGCTCCTACGGAAGTAATAAAAAAGGCGATCCATTCGGATCGCCTTTTTATTACTTCACCACCTTCAAACTCGGTCGACCGCTGGGACGCGGCGGCTCACTGTCGGGTGGCGGAATATCATCATCCGGCTCGATCTCATCCTCGCCATCCATGGGCGATTCCAGATCGAACACCATGCCCTGGCCGTTCTCACGGGCATAAATGCCCAGGATCGATGCGATAGGCACGTACAGCGTATGCGGCACGCCACCGAAGCGCCCTTCGAAGCTGACCGCCTCGTTATCCATGTGCAGATGACGCACGGCCGCCGGCGATACATTCAGGACAATTTGTCCGTCACTGGCAAAACCCTGAGGCACCTGCACCGATGGATATTCGGAATTGACCAGCATGTGCGGGGTGCAATCGTTGTCCACAATCCACTCGTAGAGCGCACGGACCAGATAAGGTCGACTGGAGTTCATAGCGGCTCCTTAAGCCTTAGCGCATATCGCGTTCGACACCAGACAGACTCGCCTGGAATGCCTCACGCGCAAACGAGCGCTCCATGTAATCAAGCAGCGGCTTGGCAGGCCGCGGCAGTTCAATGCCCAGAATCGGCAATCGCCAGAGTATTGGCAATAGGCAGCAATCCACCAGACTTTGTTCCTCGCTGAGGAAGAACGGCTTGTCGGCGAACAATGGCGACACGCCGGTCAGGCTTTCGCGCAACTCTTTACGAGCCACGACACGGGCCGCTTCCTTGGACCGGGAATCCAGGATCAGATCCACCAGACCACACCAGTCACGCTGAATGCGATGAATCAGCAGACGGCTGTTGGCACGCGCTACGGGATAAACCGGCAGTAACGGCGGGTGCGGGTAACGCTCATCCAGATATTCCATCACCACGGTCGACTCCCACAACGCCAGGTCACGATCGACCAGGGTGGGCAGGCTGCCGTAAGGGTTCACTTCAATCAGTTTAGGCGGCTGGCGACCAGCTTCCACGTAAATGATCTCTGCGCTGACACCCTTCTCTGCAAGTACGATACGCACTCGGTGGGAATAGTGGTCGGCGGGGTCGGAGTAACAGGCCAACCGATTGGTCACGCCCATGGCGGTCCTCCTCGCTTGTTGAAATTATCGGAAGCGGAAAAACGAGCGCGCCCAGAGGGCGCCTCCCGTAACGCCTGGATCACCAGGCTCGTTACACTTTCAGAGACGCCCTTGGGCGCGCGCGATTAACAGCAATTGCTTGAAGCTTGATCAGTGCACGTCTTTCCAGTACTCACGCTTGAGCAAATAGGCGAATACGAAGAAGAACGCCAGGTACAGCAATACGTACGTACCGATGCGCTGATGTTGCAGCTTAACCGGGTTAGCCGAGTAAGCGAGGAAGGTTACCAGATTCTTGACCTTCTCATCGAACTGCTCTTCGGTCAAAGCACCGCTTTTCGGCACGATGGTCAGCTGATCGCACGCTTCATGAGTCAGCGGCGTACCGGTCAGCGGATCATATTGCTTCTTGCCGTCCTCGACGATCTGAACCTGTTTGCAGCCGACGACCTGACGACCTTGCAGACCGACCAGAACGTTAGGCATCCCGACGTTCGGGAACACCTTGTTGTTCACACCCCAAGGACGCGACGGATCTTCATAGAACGATTTCAGGTAACCGTAGAGCCAGTCGGTACCACGGACACGAGCCACCAGGGTCAGGTCGGGTGGCGCGGCACCGAACCAGGTCTTGGCGTCAGCCGGCTGCATGCCGATGCTCATGTGGTCGCCGATCTTGGCACCCGTGAACACCAGGTTCGAGAGCATCAGCTCGTGCGGAATGCCCAGGTCATCGGCAACACGCTCGTAACGCTGGAACTTGGCGCTGTGGCAGCCCATGCAGTAGTTGGCGAACGTACGGGCGCCATCCTGCATGGCGGCCTTGTCGGAAACGTCGATGTCGACCTTTTCCAGCTCGGGACCACCTTGTGCGGCCGCGAAGGACAGTACAGGCATGGCAGCAAGAATCAGTACAGCAAATAGCTTTTTCATCAGCCAGTCACCCTTTCCGGAACCGGTTTGGTCTTCTCGAGCCTGGTGTAGAACGGCATCAGAATGAAGTAGGCGAAGTACAGGAAGGTACAGACCTGCGACAGCAACGTACGCCCTGGCGTCGGAGCCAGAACACCGAGGATGCCGAGGATCACGAACGAAACGCAGAACACCACCAGCCAGATCTTGCTCAGCCAGCCTTTGTAGCGCATCGACTTGACCGGACTGCGGTCCAGCCACGGCAGGACGAACAGCACCGCGATGGCCGCACCCATGGCGATTACGCCAAGAAGCTTGTCCGGAACCGCCCGCAGAATCGCGTAGAACGGTGTGAAGTACCAGACCGGAGCGATGTGCTCTGGAGTCTTGAACGCGTTCGCCACTTCAAAGTTCGGCTTCTCGAGGAAGTAGCCGCCCATTTCCGGGAAGAAGAACACGATGGAGCAGAAGATGAACAGGAACACCACCACGCCGACGATATCTTTCACGGTGTAGTACGGGTGGAAGGCAATGCCGTCCAGCGGTACGCCGTTTTCGTCCTTGTGTTTCTTGATGTCCACACCGTCCGGGTTGTTCGATCCGACTTCGTGCAGCGCCAGAACGTGCAGCACCACCAGACCGAGAATCACGATCGGCAACGCCACGACGTGCAAGGCGAAGAAGCGGTTCAGGGTAATACCCGAAATCAGGTAGTCACCACGGATCCACTGGGTCAGGTCGTCGCCGATGAGCGGAATCGCACCGAACAGCGAGATGATCACCTGGGCACCCCAGTAGGACATCTGACCCCACGGCAGCAGGTAGCCCATGAAGGCTTCCGCCATCAGCGCCAGGTAGATCAGCATGCCGAAGACCCACACCAGCTCACGCGGCTTCTGATACGACCCGTAGAGCAAACCACGGAACATGTGCAGATAGACCACGATGAAGAACATCGAAGCGCCGACCGCATGCAGCATACGCAGGATCGAGCCGTACTCGACGTCGCGCATGATGTATTCAACGGAGGCAAAGGCTTCTTCCGCCGACGGGGTGTAGCTCATGGTCAGCCAGACACCGGTGACGATCTGGTTGACCAGGACGAGCAGTGCGAGGGAGCCAAAGAAATAGAAGAAGTTGAAATTCTTCGGAGCGTAGTACTTGCTGAGATGGTCTTCCCACATTTTGGTTGCGGGAAAGCGCGCATCAACCCAATCCATGAACTTGCTCATCACGCGTTCTCCGTATCGACGCCAATGACAATAATCTCATCGGTTTCATAGGAATGCGGGGGAACTGGCAGGTTCAAAGGCGCAGGTTGCGACTTGTAGACGCGGCCAGCCAGGTCGTAGTGGGAACCGTGGCAAGGGCAGAAATACCCCCCCACCCAATCCTTGCCCAGATCTGCAGGTGCCACTTCCGGACGGAAAGTCGGCGAGCAACCCAGGTGCGTGCAGATTCCGATCAGCAGCAGAACCTCTGGCTTGATCGAACGCGTTTCCGGGTCGACGTAAGTCGGTTGTGTCGAGTTCTTGGAGGTCGGGTCGGACAACTGACCCTCGATCTTTTTCAGATTCCCCAGGATTTCCTCGGTACGGCGGACGATGAACACCGGCTGACCGCGCCACTCAGCAATCATCTGCTGGCCTGGCTCGATTTTGCTGACATTCACCTTCACCGGTGCACCTGCGGCTTTCGCCTTGGCACTGGGAAACCATGACCCCACGAACGGGACCGCAGCCCCCACCGCTCCTGCAGCACCCACCACGGATGTGGCTGCTACCAAGAAGCGACGCCGGCCTGCATTCACGCCGTCATTGCTCATTCAGTCCTCTCCCATCAGCTTTGTGGCCTGTTAAATCAGGCATCTACTAAGTAAATCTATGTACTTATAAAAATTTTGCCGAATGGTAATGAAAAGCCCCAATTCTGACAAGGTAATTACCGCGAGGCTTCACTGCCAAGCCTTGCAGTATAGGGCTTCTGCGGATGTGGCAAGTTGTCACAGAACAATTTCCGGATAAATCGCGCTCATAAAAAAACGCCCGGCTCCGCAAGGAACCAGGCGTTCTTTTTGAACGTGAAAGCGAATTAACGCTTCGAGTACTGCGGACGCTTACGCGCTTTACGCAGACCGACTTTCTTACGTTCAACTTCACGAGCATCGCGAGTAACGAAGCCAGCTTTGCGCAGAGCGCCACGCAGGGTTTCGTCGTACTGCATCAGTGCGCGAGTGATACCGTGGCGGATTGCGCCAGCTTGACCACTCACACCACCGCCGATCACGGTGACGTAGATGTCGAATTTCTCGACAGTCTCAGTCAATTCCAGCGGCTGACGAACTACCATGCGGGCAGTTTCGCGGCCGAAGAAATTATCCAGCGAACGGTTGTTGATGGAGATGTTACCAGTGCCCGGACGCAGGAAAACGCGTGCGGTTGCGGTTTTGCGACGGCCAGTGCCGTAATTTTGAGTCGCCGACATAATGAACTATTCCGTTAAAACTTCAGTTCTTGGGGCTGCTGAGCAGTATGAGGGTGTACAGCGCCCGCATAGACTTTCAGCTTACGATACATGTCGCGACCCAGCGGGTTCTTAGGCAGCATGCCTTTGACCGCGGTCTCGATCACGCGCTCAGGGGCTTTAGCGATCAGTTTTTCGAAGTTGATCGACTTGATGCCGCCCGGGAAACCGGAGTGGGAGTAGTAGATTTTGTCGGTGGTTTTAGCACCGGTCACACGAATCTGCTCGGCGTTGATAACGACGATGTAATCGCCGGTGTCAACGTGAGGAGTGTACTCAGCTTTATGCTTGCCACGCAGACGGCTCGCGATTTCGGTGGCCAGACGACCCAGGGTCTGACCTGCAGCGTCGACGACAAACCAGTCGCGCTGTACTGTTTCCGGTTTAGCAGTAAAAGTTTTCATTCTTTATAGCCTCAGGGGCCGCCCTGTAAATTAGACGGCGGATCTTACTGAATAGTGCGTACTTTGACAAGTCAAAGGCAGCCGGATACAGACGCTTTCGGGGGCTCGGGTCGGCGCGTCCGTTCAACGGCAAGATTCTTCGGCGGCGGCGCATCACTTCCACTGCAGAAAGAGGTGCGCAATTATGCAGATTGCGAAAAATAATTCAACCTGCTTTTATGATTCTTTTGCCCAAGGAGCACCCGATGGACTATCGCCAGCTAGGCCGAACCAATCTGAACGTGAGTGCAATCTGCCTCGGCACCATGACCTGGGGCGAGCAAAACAGCGAAGCTGAAGCCTTCGCCCAGATTGAACGGGCCAAAGGCGCCGGAATCAATTTCATCGACACCGCCGAGATGTACCCGGTGCCACCCAAGGCCGAAACCTACGCCACCACCGAACGTTACATCGGCAATTATTTCAAGACACGTGGCGATCGCGCCGACTGGATCCTCGCCAGCAAGATCGCGGGCCCAGGCAATACCATCGACTACATCCGTGACAAAAACCTGCGGCACAACCGCCAGCACATCACCGAAGCCGTCGATGCCAGCCTCAAGCGCCTGCAGACGGACTATATCGACCTGTACCAGCTGCACTGGCCGGAGCGCAGCACCAACTTCTTCGGCCAGCTGGGCTATAAACACCAGACCGAAGCCAACCTCACCCCGCTGGAGGACACCCTCGAAGCCCTGGACGAACAGGTCAAGGCCGGCAAGATCCGCCACATCGGCCTGTCCAACGAAACCCCTTGGGGCACCATGCGCTTTCTCGCCCTGGCCGAAGCCCGTGGCTGGCCGCGTACGGTGTCGATCCAGAACCCCTACAACCTGCTCAACCGCAGCTTCGAGATCGGGCTGGCGGAAATTGCAATTCGCGAACAGTGCGGATTGCTCGCCTATTCACCGCTGGCATTCGGTTTTCTGTCGGGCAAGTACGAAGGCGGCGCCCGCCCGCCCAAAGGCCGCCTGAGCCTGTACAGCCGCTTCAGCCGCTATTTCAATCCGCAGTCAGAGGCAGCGTGCAGCCGTTATGTGGCATTGGCTCGTGAACACGGCCTGGATCCGGCGCAGATGGCGTTGGCATTCGTGACGCAGCAACCGTTCGTGACCAGCAACATCATTGGGGCGACGACGCTGGAGCAGCTCGATAGCAATATCGCGAGCTTCGAGCTGAAACTTTCCGATGAAGTGCTGGCGGGGATCGATGCGATTCACAAGGATCACCCGAATCCTGCTCCGTGATGGATTCATAAACCCAATCGCGAGCAAGCTCGCTCCCACAGTTGATCTGCCTCGAACCACACATATGTGATCGACACGGAACCCTGTGGGAGCGAGCTTGCTCGCGATGGGGCCCTGACAGTCACCACAGATCAAAGCGACCGCGCAATAATCTCCTTCATGATCTCATTCGTCCCGGCATAAATCCGCTGCACCCGCGCATCCGCCCACGCCCGGGCGATCGGGTATTCCCACATGAAGCCGTAACCGCCATGCAACTGCACGCACTCGTCGAGCACCTTGCATTGCAGGTCAGTCCCCCAATATTTGGCCATCGCCGCCGTCGGCACGTCGAGCTTGCCTTGCAGGTGCAACTCCAGGCACTTATCGACGAACACCCGGCCGATCTGAATTTCGGTCGCCATCTCCGCCAGCTTGAAACGCGTGTTCTGGAAATCGGCAATCGCCTTGCCGAACGCCTTGCGCTCACGGGTGTAGTCCAACGTCCATTGCAGCGCCGCCTCTGCCGAAGCCAAGCCGCCGATGGCAACGGTAAGCCGCTCCTGGGGCAGCTCCTGCATCAGGTAGGCAAACCCCATCCCCGCTTGCCCGAGCAGGTTTTCCTTGGGCACCCGGACGTCCTGGAAGAACAGTTCAGAGGTGTCCTGAGCCTTCATGCCGACTTTTTCCAGACGCTTGCCCTTGTCGAAACCCGGTGTATCCGCCTCGACCAGAAACAGGCTCGTGCCCTTCGCGCCGGCCTTCGGATCGGTCTTGGCCACGACAATCACCAGGTCCGCCAGAAAGCCGTTGGTGATGAAGGTTTTCGAACCGTTGATCACATAGTCATCGCCGTCCAGCACGGCGGTGGTCTTGACCCCTTGCAGGTCGGAACCGGCGCCCGGCTCGGTCATGGCAATCGCAGTGACCATTTCGCCGGACACCAGTTTCGGCAGGTATTTATGCTTCAGTGCTTCACTGCCGTAATGCAGGATATAAGGCGCAACAATGTCCGAATGAAGAGAAAAACCGATCCCGGTCAGGCCCAGGCGTCCCACTTCTTCGATCACCACTGCGCTGTACAGAAAATCCGCGCCCAGCCCGCCATACTCTTCCGGCAGATGCGAACAGAGCATCCCCGCCTCCCCCGCCTTGTTCCAGAGTTTGCGGTCGATGTAGCCTTGTTTTTCCCACTGCCCATGAAAGGGCACGGCTTCTTTTTCGAGGAAGGTTCGCACGCTGTCGCGAAACAGTTCGTGCTCGGGACTGAACAAGGTTCTGGGGATCATGCGGCACCTGTCGTTATTGCGGGAAGGAGTGATCCTTCAGAGACTAAGCCTCGCCAGCGATACAGGACACTGGACACATCAGACAAAAAATAAGACGATCCAGCCGTCTGGTGACCACTTTCCCCTATAAGAATAAAGTTGAATTATGTCTAACCGAGCCTCCACGCCCTTGCGGCGCGTCAGCATCCTGGCTATCGACCGGGTTTTCGCTTCCACCCTCATGCAAGCCAAGGATTTCTTCCACCTGGCCAGCCTGCGTTACGGCAAACAACTGGGCCACGGCCTGACGCCGGCGTTCGAAACGCGGCTGGTCAGTCCCGACGGCAAACCGGTGAACAGCTTCAGCGACGTGATCATGCCGGTAGATGGCGGCCTGGAAAATGCCGACGTCATCATCCTTCCAGCATTCTGGGACGACTTCGAAACGCTCTGCCAACGTTATCCACAGGTCTTGCCGTGGCTGCGTCAGCAACATGCGCGTGGCGCGGTGCTGTGTGGCGAGGCCACCGGCGTCTTCTGGCTCGCCGAAGCCGGCTTGCTCGATGGCAAGGAAGCGACCACCTACTGGCGCTTCTTCAATGCCTTTGCCGAACGCTTCCCGCAGGTCCAGCTCAATCAGGACAAGCACCTGACCGACGCCGACAACCTGTTTTGCGCCGGCGGTACCACCTCGGCCTGCGATCTCTACATCTACCTGATCGAGCGCTTCTGTGGCGCCAATGTGGCCCAGGCCGTAGCCCGCGACATTCTCTACGAAGTGCAGCGCAGCTACGCGCCGGGACGCATCGGCTTCGGCGGGCAGAAACTGCACCAGGACGTGATCATCCTGCAAATCCAGCACTGGCTCGAAGATCACTTCGCCGACAAATTCCGCTTCGAAGACGTCGCCCGCGAGCACGGCATGAGCATCCGCAACTTCATGCGCCGCTTCCAGACCGCCACCGGCGACAAACCGCTGCATTACCTGCAACGCCTGCGCATCGAAACCGCCAAGGGCCTGCTGTCCGGTAGCCGCAAGAGCATCAAGACCATCAGTTACGAGGTGGGCTACGACGATGCCAGCTTCTTTGCGCGGCTGTTCCGCCAGCATACGGAGTTGTCGCCGAACCAGTATCGGCAGCAATTTCAGCAGGCGGCGTAAACCACTGCGAACCCTGTAGGAGCACAGCTTGCTGGCGATGAACGATGACTCGTTTTGCCTGATACACCACGTCGTTTCAATTGCGGGCAAGCATTGTTCCTACAGGTACTAGTAAATGCCGAGATAGTTTTCCCACAACTCAATAGGAATGCGCCGAACGAGAGCGTGTCGTTTTGCTCTTGCAGGGACCAAACAAAAAATCAAACATACTTCCCTACCAGAGATCGACTATCTATCAGGGAAGATAAAAGTGACTATTGGATCCAGCTACGACTACCCGTCACAAATCGCCAGGAATATCGCTCGGACAAAGCGCACTGCAAAAAACAAGTGGCGTGCTCGCTTCCCCAACCCGCCGGACTTATGCTTCGACTATCGAACATTGGTGGAACAGGAAAGTGGCATCGCACGAGCGACCAATCCAAACCATAAGATATGTATTATTGGCGCAGGCGTTACCGGGCTCACCGCAACAAGAGAGCTTTATCGCTGCGGGTTTAATCATGTAACACTAATCGAACAATCCAAACGGATAGGTGGCAGACACCTGACGATACCAGGCAGCCCTAACTCGCCAGAAGGCCATACACCTTTCGAGATGGGCGCTATGCGAATGCCTTTTTTCAACAGAGCAGACGAGCCACCGAAGGAAGGCCGCTCCCTGATGGCCTATTATGCCAATGAATTCGAGCTAGCTATTTCAGACTTCGCAAACCCTGGCAGTCAGTGGGTAACGTCAACCGGAATTTATTTGCGAGAAGGGAGCGTTGGAGGCGCAACGCTTCCACACATGCTCATCTGGAAAAATGAAGATGGTCAAACTCCCCCTCCGGGAGACGAACTTCAGAAGGTATACGCCAAATGGAAAGCCTTTGCCGACCGAATGAGTCGTCACATTTCAGAGGTCTACGCCAGCGAAAAATGGGAAACCATCTGGGCGGCGATCGTCGAAAAATACGAGAACGTTTCGTTTCGCGACTTGGTCCGCATGCCCGTAATCACCGCTTGGGATGAAAGCTCGCCCGGCGACTTCGGCGGGATGGGCATGACGGCGGATGAATCCGCCATTTTTTACGCAATAGGAATCGGTGACGGTAGCTGGGGCGCCTTTTACGATGTCTGCTCGCTATATCCCATGCGCACAGCGATTTTCGGATTCAGCAGTCAGCTGCAACTGGTTCAAGGCCGAGTGGACTCAACTGGCAATCCCGTTGCGTCCCCTCACTTGCACAGCGAAGCCGTATTTGACTCCAAGGGGCTGGGATTCGACAGACCGCGATACATCGGTCTTGCAGCACTGGATGAATGCTTACTGTTTATAAACACGGATGCGACCGGAAAATCTTTTTATGAGCACAGCCTCGAGAGAATTGACGGCTTCCTTACCGACTCCTCCGTAACCAAACTGAAAAAACTGGATAACAAAAAGATACGTGTTTATTACAACTGGAAAACTAGCGATCCAGAGCACACTCAGGAACAATTCGACGATTTTGATTCCGTCATCATGACCCTTCCTTCCTGGCTGCTCGAAACTCGAATAACACTGGAAAATTTCAATCAGGAAATGCTTCCTTTCGAAACGATAAATGCCTATAAAACCGCTCACTGGGAAACCAGCTGCAAAGTTTTTGCCCCTCTCAAGAAGTCATTTTTATTAAAAAACACCACTATCCCGCAAGCCATTGTCACTGACAGCTTCATTCACGACGTATACACCTATCGCTACAATGAAAATTATAGCTATGACTGCATCCTCCTGAGTTACACCTGGGAAGACGATGCGACCAAACTCGCCTTGTTCACTGATAAGGAGCTGGTCAAGAAATGCGTAAAAGAGCTTGATCGCATACTGATGAATGCTGCAAATATTCAGGAAAAAATTTCACCATATATCGGCATCGAACAAGCTGTCGTGCATCGCTGGATGACGGACAAAAATGCGTTGGGATGTGCAAAATTATATAGGCCTGGCACTTATTACGATGCCGTGAGCTTGATGAAGTACAACAGGGATTACGCTGCCATCTCTGGCCTCTACCTTTGTGGAGAGTCTTTTTCAGTCGATGCCGGCTGGACTGAGCCTTGCTTCCGCGGCGCGGTCGATGCAGTCATCCATATCTGTAACAAAACCGAGGCTACCTTCAATGGCGGCTTCTCCATGGCTGATTACCCCGAATACAAACTCAGAACCTGACCTCGATCCCCCAGGAAAGAGCCAATGCAGGCCATGCATTGGCTCGCCCTCACCAATCTTGGGAAACGGACTACAACCGAAAAGGAAACGGCTGACTTCCTCGCACTTGAGTCTTCGACGCTTAATAAAACCGCGATTAAACAAGTTGAAAAACAATAAAAACGAGGTCACCCGTATGAGCGAATCAACAAGTCCTGTTCGTGTAGCAGTCGTGCAATTCGATCCACAAGTCGGCATGAAAAACCGGGAAGGAAATCTGTGTCGCTGCCTGGAATTGGCGCAGGAGGCCGTGAACGGCGGTGCAAATCTCATCGTGCTACCCGAGCTTTCCAGTACAGGCTATTTCTTCACCAGCCGGCAGGACGCTTTCGACCATTCAGAAGAGGTTCCCGGCGGGCCGTGCGTCCAAAGCTGGATGGACTTCGCCCGCAACCACAAGGTTTACCTGGTTGCGGGGCTGGCCGAACGCGATGGTATGCGACTCTTTAATACAGCTGTACTGGTAGGTCCGGACGGCTTTATCGGGAAGTACCGCAAAGCCCATTTATGGAACCTTGAAAAGCTGTGGTTCACGCCGGGTGACTTGGGTTTCCCGGTGTTTGATACGCCCATCGGCCGTATCGGATTGTTGATCTGCTGGGACATCTGGTTCCCGGAGGTACCGCGAATCCTCAGTCAACAAGGCGCGGACATCATTTGCAGCCTGAACAACTGGGTGTGGACGCCTCCGCCGCTGTTCGATGACGCCGGGAAATGCATGGCTTCGTATCTGACGATGACGGCCGCTCATGTCAACAATGTGTTTATTGCAGCCGCCAGCCGGATCGGTGAAGAGCGAGGCGCTCGTTACCTGGGCTGCTCATTGATTGCCGGCACCCATGGCTGGCCGATTGGCGAAGTGGCGTCGGCGGACAGACAAGAAATACTTTTTGCCGATATTGACCTGACCAGCGCCCGCAGTGCCCCCATCTGGAACAACCTGAACGATCTGCATCGTGACCGACGCACCGATCTCTATGATCAGATGCTCGGTTACATCCAACACCCTGCTCTCCCACGCTGATCGGGGAGGCCCAACCATGGAACCCACTACCGATACCCATCGGCTGAATCCGCTCGCCAGCAAGAAGCTTGATAACTCGATCATCTTGCTGGTGATCGGCACCGGACTGCTGATCGCCTGGCTTTCGTTCACCCACCGCTCATCATGGTCTGCCCATTGGCCCGACTATAACCACATGGTGTCGAACCTCCCCGATCCGAGTGCCTGGTTGCGCTGGGTATTGGGAGACATCAGCGAGGTTGCATTCTACAAACACGAGTTCGCTTCGATCGGGCTGCTGGCTGGAGCTTATCTGGCCTACTGGGCCAATCGAACGGGAAAAGTATGGCAAGGCTTTGCCATTTCCTACGGCAGCGGATTATGGCCGTGGCTTGTCACCAGTTCGCTGCTTGGATTGTTGCTGAGCAATCTGTTGTGGGGCTGGACGGTTACGGCCAACAGCTGGCAACCCACATTTGCAGCGTTTGTTTCACTACCGGCAGCTATGGTGCTGATGTTCGGCGGCGGCTGGAAGGTGACAATCAATGGCGCAATCATGGGCGCCGTGCTCGTCACTCCGCTTTGTTTGCTGATCGTCAACTACGTCTGCAATCCACTGGGCTTACCCGTAGTGATCGGCAACGTCTCTGGCATGGCGGTTGCCAGTGTCCTGGCATTCCTACTGTGTCGTCATGTGCCCAATCTGGTGAAGTCCCGGCCCAAGGAATCACCCGCGCCCGAAGTTGAACCAGCCAAGAGTAAAACCACCGACTACGGAA
The DNA here is from genome assembly GCF_001661075.1 of Pseudomonas silesiensis. Lineage (NCBI taxonomy): Bacteria > Pseudomonadati > Pseudomonadota > Gammaproteobacteria > Pseudomonadales > Pseudomonadaceae > Pseudomonas > Pseudomonas silesiensis. Next base: position 901,358 of record NZ_CP014870.1, on the reverse strand, counting down.
TCATCTGGGGCCTGCGCCGGGTATTGGCGGATTTTTCGGAAGCGCCGTTCTTCGGTAATGAGCTGGCCAGCATCGGTCTGCTGCTGGGAGTACTGCTGGCCTACGCCTTGAATCCCATGAGCCCTGCTTACGGCTCAGGCTTGCTGCCGCAACTGATCGGTGCGCAGGCGCTGACCTCCGCCTTGGGCGTGGTGATATGGCGTCGCCAATGGAGGCGCCTCGGCTGGTATCCCACCTACGTTCCGCTGGTGTCGGTCGTACCGGCGGCGGTTCTGACCTATGGCGGCAGTTGGCAAGTCATAACGTCGAGCGCCCTGTTGGGCGCACTGATCGCTCCACCATTGGCATGCGCTCTTGCCAAAAGGGTACCGGGCGATATGCACCCCTACATCGGGAATGTCCTCTCCATGGCCATCAGTACCCTGCTGATCATTCCGTTTATCGGGCTGCTGATAGCCGGCTGAAGCGCTGCCATCAGGCTGGACCTTCTGGTACAGCCTGCCCTCCTCATCAACAAGCGAGGTAAACCATGGATCTGCCAAAATTGGCCATCGCGGCGCTAGGCGGCACCGTGAGCATGCAAGCCAGCCATGTCGGCGCAGGCGTTGTCCCGGCAGTCAGCGGCGAAGCCCTCCTGACCACGGTGCCGGAATTGAAAAACCTGGCGCGGATCACTGTAGAAACACTCGGCCTGCACCCGAGTGCTTCGTTGAGTTTCGAATTTTTGTTGAGCGTTCTCCACTGGGCGAACGCTCAGGTCGAGAAGGGTGCGACGGGCGTGGTCATTACTCAAGGCACGGATACCCTTGAAGAGACCGCAGCATTTTTTGATTACTTGTGGCACCACGATGCGCCGTTGATCCTGACCGGTGCCATGCGGGCGGCAAGCCAGGTGGGAGCTGATGGTCCAGCGAATTTACTGGACGCTTGCCGGGTTGCGCTGGCGTCAAACAGTCGCTGCCGCGGCGCTCAAGTGGTGATGGGCGGCCAGGTGCACCACGCAAATTCAGTGCGCAAAACCGACTCATTGGCGTTACAGGCGTTTTCATCACCGGTGGTGGGTCCCACGGGCATGCTTCTGGAAGATAGCGTCCGTTATTTTCACGAGCCGTCCCAACGGAAGCTTTTACCCTTGCCGCAGCGAACAACACAGGCAATTGCCCTGCTGGAAAGCACGCTGTCGGCCGAGACCCTGTTATTGGATAACATCCTGGACCTGGGTTACGACGGCTTGGTGATTGCTGGTTTCGGAGCAGGTCATGTGTCGGAACAGTGGGCTGATGCTGTCGAAAAAATCGCCAGGAAAATCCCTGTCCTCATTGCGACACGCACCGGATCAGGTGCCACCGCTCAAGCGTCGTATGGTTTTACCGGCAGCGAGATGGATTTGATTGGTAGAGGCGCTTTGATGACGGGGTTTCTCTGTCCGCGCAAAGCCCGAATCCTGCTGTGGTTGCTGGTGGGCTGTCAGCGGCAGGATGAACTTGCATGTTTTCTCGCTCGAGACTGACATTCCGACCTGTGGGAGCGAGCTTGCTCGCGATGACGGCGGCACATCCAGCAATGATGTGCCTGACACACCGCTATCGCGAGCAAGCTCACTCCCACAGGGTATGTGGTGTGTCAGAAAGTTCGAACACAAAAAAGGGCCTGCATTTGCAGGCCCTTTTTTATGTTTTCGAATTGTCTACGGCTTATGTGCCCGGGCCAGGAATTCGTGGGATTGCATTTCCAGCAGGCGGCTAAGCGTGCGCTGGAACTCGAAGTTCAGGCGACCGCCGGTATAGAGGTCTTTAAGCTCGACTTCGGCAGAAATGATCAGTTTCACGTTACGGTCGTAGAACTCGTCGACCATGTTGATGAAGCGTCGGGCGATGTCGTCGGTGGTGACGCTCATCTGCTCGACATTGCTGAGCAACACCGCGTGGAAGATTTTACCCAGTTCGATGTAATCGTTCTGGCTACGCGGGCCGTCGCACAGTTCGCGGAAGTCGAACCAGGCCACGTCATCGCAGGTGCGCACAGCACGGATTTCACGGTTCTCGATCATCAGCACATCGTTTTCGATGGCGGCCGTGCATTCTGGGGTCAGGGCCCGGAAGCTCTTGCGCAGGCTTTCCTGGGCCGCTTCATCCAGCGGAAAGTGGAACAGTTCCGCTTGCTCGAGGTGACGTAGACGGTAATCGACGCCGCTGTCGACGTTGACGATCTCGGTGTTCTGCTTGATCAGCGCAATGGCCGGCAGGAAACGCGCACGCTGCAGGCCATCCTTGTACAGGCCGTCCGGCACGATGTTCGACGTCGCGACCAGGGTCACGCCGTTCTTGAACAGCTCTTCCATCAGCGTGCCAAGAATCATCGCGTCGGTGATGTCGGAGACGAAGAACTCATCGAAACAAATCACGCGCGACTCGTCGGAGAAACGCCTGGCGATGATGGTCAGCGGGTTTTTTTCCCCGCCCAGGGTCTTCATCTCTTCATGCACGCGCTTCATGAAGCGGTGGAAGTGAGTGCGAGTCTTTTCCTTGAACGGCAGCGCTTCGAAGAAGGTGTCGACCAGGTAAGTCTTGCCGCGACCAACGCCGCCCCAGAAGTACAGGCCCCTGACTGGCGCCTGGTCTTTTTTGCCAAACAGTTTGCCGAGCAGGCCCGGTTTGTTCTGCGAGGCAGCGACCAGATCGTCGTACAGGCGCTGCAAATGGCGCACCGCAGTTTCCTGCGCGGCGTCATGGAAGAATTCCGGGCGTTTCAGATCAGCTTGATATCGTTCTAGGGGCGTCATAATTCGTTAGCAAGGCAACAAAAACGGGCCGTCACTGTAGCGACGGCCCGGGGGAATGGCAATCAGCCCTTGGTCGGGCAGAGCCGTTGATTATTCCTGGACCGGTGTCAGCGCAACCCTCAAGGCGTCGATGGCGACGTCGCGAGCGGCGTTGTCAGCAAATGTCGGGCTGTCGGCCACGCACTCGCCTTCTAACCAGACGCTGAAGCTACGGTCTTCACTGCGTACATCCAACGGCTGACCCGCTTGCAGCTGCTTGGTCACCTGGCCTGCGGTTTTGCCATCGGCGAAGTTGCGCGACAGCAGCAGTTGCTCGCCATCGGCCGCCAGCAGGCGGAAACGGAAACTGCTGTCTTCTTCACGGAAGCTGACAAAACGCGCGGCTTTCGCGGCTTTCTTTTTGGTGGTCGCCGCGACTTGCGTCTGGGCGACGAAAGAACGCAGGCCAACCGCTTCACGCAGTTCGTGGAGGAATGGCGTGGCGACCGAACGGGCTTTTTTCGCACCGATCTGCAGGATGTCTTCCAGATCCGCCGGGCGCTCGATCAGTTGGTGGTAACGCTCACGGGACTCACCCAGTTCGCTGTCCAACAGTTGGAACAGACGATTCTTCGCCTCGCCCCAACCCAGGCCCTGCAACAGTTCGCTGCGGAATTCGGCGGACTGCGCCGGGGTGGCGAATGCCTGGAACAGGGTGAACAGGTGCGAGTTATCCGGATCTTTCGCTTCGCCCGGGGCGCGGGAGTCGGTGACGATCCGCGAAATCGCGTCCTTCATTTCCTTGGCGCTGCTGAACAACGGAATAGTGTTGTCGTAGCTCTTCGACATCTTGCGACCGTCGAGGCCTGGCAGCGTGGCGACGCTTTCTTCGATCAGCGCCTCGGGCATGGTGAAGAATTCTTTGCCCTGGCCAAACAGGTGGTTGAAGCGCTGGCCGATGTCCCGGGCCATTTCCACGTGCTGGATCTGGTCACGACCCACCGGCACTTTGTGCGCGTTGAACATCAGAATGTCCGCGGCCATCAGGACCGGGTAGCTGTACAGGCCCATGGTGATGCCGGCATCCGGGTCTTCGCCGGTCTCGACGTTCTTGTCCACCGAGGCCTTGTAGGCGTGGGCGCGGTTGAGCAGGCCCTTGGCGGCGACGCAGGTCAGCAGCCAGGTCAGCTCGGGGATTTCCGGGATGTCGGACTGGCGATAGAAGGTCACGCGTTCCACATCCAGGCCACCGGCCAGCCAGGTCGCGGCGATTTCCAGGCGCGAGCGCTGAATGCGCAGCGGGTCATCGCACTTGATCAGGGCGTGGTAGTCGGCCAGGAAGTAGAACGAATCGGCATTGCTGTCGCGGCTGGCCAGGATCGCCGGGCGGATCGCGCCGGCATAGTTGCCCAGGTGCGGCGTGCCGGTGGTGGTGATGCCGGTGAGGATACGGGTACGAGTCGTCATGGGTAATCGCTTGTCAGACTGCAATCAGTTCGAAAGACGCGGCAGGATCAGATCCTTGAGATCGGTCAGCTTGCCATGAAAAAAGTGTCCGCATTCTGCCACTTTCAGCAGCTCATGGGGACGCTCGAGTTTTTCGGACCAGTCGTAGACCAACTGCGGATCGATGACTTCGTCGGTTTCCGGCTGGATCAGGGTCAGTGCGACCTGGTGTGGCACTTGTTCCTGATCGCCCAGGCGCATGACTGCCGGCGCCACCATGAACAGATGCTTGAGCTGCTCGCCCTGGACTTCCAGGCGGCCGCCGAGACTTGCCGCAACAAAACCGCCGAAGGAGAAGCCAAACAGCGTCAATGGTAAATCAGGATGTTTCGCCCGTAACCATGCGGCGACCGCCTGGGCATCATCGACTTCGCCGGTGCCCATGTCGTGCGAGCCCTCACTGGCACCGACGCCACGGTAATTGAAACGCAGGGTAATCAAACCGGCATCGCGGGCAGTGCGTTGCAGGGTCGAGACCACTTTGTTGAGCATGGTGCCGCCCTGCACCGGGTTCGGGTGGCAGATCAGCGCCAGACCGCGGGGCTGGTCATTGTCAAGGTAGAGGGCTTCCAGTTTACCGACCGGGCCATCAATCACTACAGGGGTTTCGCGCATAAGCAAGGAAGGAACTCCGTGACCTCGAATCGGGTCGATTCGTCTAGCAAATTGTCTGTGCCAATCTATTGCGAGTGAATCGCGGTATACAGCGCAGGTTCGAGCCGTTAACGTAAAGCAAAGCCGTTTATAGAGGAAGGACTCGTGGAACACTCGCTCTTAGTTTGGTTGTTGCCGACTCTTGCCCTGGTTGTGGGTGTCGCCATTGGATTCCTGATCGCTCGCCTGGTGCCGAATGCCGCGCCTAACCGCACGCAACGTCAGCTGGATGACGTTCAGGAACGTTTCGACAATTATCAGAACGAGGTGGTTACCCACTTCAACAGCACTGCGACACTGGTCAAGAAACTGACTGCGAGCTATCAGGAAGTGCAGGACCATCTCGCCGAGGGTGCCAATCGCCTGGCCCTGGACGAGCAGACCCGCCAACGCTTGCTGGCCGCCCTGCACGCCGACGCGTCGCAGGCTCCACGGGAACGCCTGACGCCACCGCGCAATCAGGAGCCGCCTCGCGACTACGCACCGAAAGCCCCGAATGCGCCGGGTATGCTGGATGAGCATTATGGCCTGAAGAAGTAATCAGGTTTCGCGCGACGCAAAAAGCCCCCGGATGAGTGATTGTCCGGGGGCTTTTTGTTTCTGGCCCACTGGTTCTGGTGCCTGTCAGGGCCGCATCGCGGGCAAGCTCGCTCCTACAGGGTTTTGCGGTGTTACGGGTATTGCTGAACGGTGCCTTGCTGCTGGGCGCCATACTGCTGACCCGGAATCGCCTTCAGGTTGACCTCGACCCGACGGTTCTGCGCCCGGCCATTGACGTCGGCGTTGCTAGCAACGGGGCTATCCGGACCGGCGCCACGGGCGCTCAGGTTGGCACCGCTGACACCCTGGGACGTCAGGTAGGTCGCCACGCTTTGGGCGCGACGCTGGGACAGGTCCATGTTGTGCTGGCGGCTGCCGGTGCTGTCGGTGTAGCCGACGATCTCGATCTGGTTCTGACTGAACTCCTTGAGCGAACCCGCCAGGTTGTTCAGCGGCTGATAGAAGCTCGAGGCGATGTTCGCCGAATCGGTGGCGAAGGTGATGTTGCCCGGCATGATCAGCTTGATCTGATCGCCCTCACGCTGCACTTCAACGCCTGTGTTGGCCATGCTGGCCCGCAGTTTTTTCTCTTGCTGGTCGGCGTAATAACCATAACCGGCAGCGGAAGCACCTACCACGGCCGCGCCAATCAGCGCGCCTTTGCCACGGTTGTCGTGGCCGATGGCCGCACCGGCCAACGCACCGGCCAGCGCGCCGAGCCCGCCGTATTTGGCGGTTTTGCTCATGCCTGTGGAACCACTGTCGGCCTGGCCCTGAGCTTGACCCTGATTGTCGTAAGGGTTAGGCGAGGCGCAGCCAGACAGCAAGGCCACAGCCGTAGCGACAATAATCAAACGCTGCTTGGTGAACATGTATAGCTCCTGATTTTATGCATTCTGTGGTGCAACGGACCTAGGCGTCAGCCTTTGCGGGCGTTGGATCGTTTTTATGGGCAAAAATTCCACCCGGACTGTGCACAAATGCACATCAAGCGCGCACAAACGGGTTCTCGCGCATTTCATCCCCCAGGCGCGTGTCAGGACCATGCCCCGTCACCACCGTCGCTTCTTCATCGAGGGTATACAGCCGCTGCTTGATCGAACGCACGATGGTCGCCTGATCGCCACCCCACAAATCTGTGCGCCCTACTCCGCGCCGAAACAAGGTATCACCGGCAATCAGCAATTTGGCCTCGGCGAACCAGAAGCTCATGGACCCCGGCGTATGCCCCGGCGTGTGCAATGCCACGCCGCAGCCGCAGGCCAGCTCTTCATCGTCGGCCAACCAGCGATCCGGCGACGGCACCGGCGTGTAGGGCACCCCGAACATCTGGCATTGCATCTCCAGGTTGTCCCAGAGAAATTGATCTTCCTTGTGCAAATGCAGGGTCGCGCCGGTTTTCTCCTTCAATTGACCGGAGGCCAGGAAGTGATCCAGGTGCGCGTGGGTGTGGATGATGCTGACCACCTTCAGGCCCAGGGCGTCGAGGCGTGCCAGGATCAATTCATGATTGCCACCCGGATCGACCACAATGGCTTTTTTCGTGATCGGATCGCCGATGATCGTGCAGTTGCACTGCAACGGGCCGACGGGGAAAGTTTCACGGATAAGGGCTGTATTCGGGGTTTGCATGGGTTTAATCCTGATGCCAAGGCTGGGTACTGCGGTTGTGGTCCGCAAAATTGATAGGTTATCCTCGCGCCGCGCCTATTTTGAAACAAGATGGCAGGAAGCCAATGCCCCCTTCAATGGAACATGTGCTCATCGATAAAAGCGTCCTCTTTCTGGACCCGGACATTATCAACCGCATTCGCGGCAAGAATGGTCTGCCCTTTATCGCCTACTCCGATCTTCTGGAGCTTCAGTCCCTGACAAAAGGACACGAACAGGTCCACAAAAACGCTCGACAATTTTTCCAGCTTTTCGCCGGCCAGCCTTCGCGACCGCACGGCGCGCTCCCCAAAGGTACAACACTGCGTCCCGGGGATTTACTGGCCGAATGCGCTTTCGATGGCCAACCGATCTTCGCGCTCAAGCGAACGACGGCACCACAAGACCAGATCAAGTCGGATGACGCCGTCGACTTGTGCCGTCACTACGACCTGCTGTTACTGACTTGCGATGAGGCGCAACTCATTCAGTGCAAAGCTGCTGATGCACGAGCCATACGCTGGGTCGGCCGCGCCCCACTGATGCCTTTCGACCAGCCCAAGACGCCCCTCGCCATACCCGATCGTCTTATCCAGAATAGAGGCACAATTGTCACAGAAGGCTCGGTGGTAACAACGTCAAGCGGCCGCCGATTGACGCTTGGCAAGTCAATCAGCTCCGGTGGCGAAGGGACAATTTACGGCGCGGCAGGCAACGCTGAAGTGTGCAAGATTTATCACACCGGAAAGCTCAGTATCCGGCGCCGTGAGAAAATCGAGCTCATGGTGACACGCCGTATCGTTGAGCCTGGCATTTGTTGGCCGACCGAACTGGTTTTCAATGCTGATCAAGAGTTTGTTGGCTATGTGATGCCTCGGGCAGAAGGGAAAACCCTTCAGACCTCGGTATTCGTCAAACCGTTACTGGCCAAAACGTTCCCGCACTGGACGCGACGAGATCTGGTGAATGTCGCGATTGCGTTTCTGAAACAGGTGCAATACCTGCATTCGCTGAACATCATTGTGGGCGACATCAATCCCATGAACTTGCTCGTCACTCCGGATAGCAACAAGGTCTGGATGGTCGATACAGACAGCTTTCAGGTCGATCATTTTCCCTGCGAAGTTGGCACCGTGCCTTTCACCGCGCCTGAGATTCAGGGGAAAGAGTATGGCAAATACCTGCGTACAAAAGATCACGAACTGTTCGCCGTCGCCACCATGCTGTTCATGATCCTGCTGCCAGGCAAACCACCCTATTCCCAACAAGGTGGCGGAACGGCGTCCGACAACATCAGGAACATGAACTTCCCCTATCGATTCAAGAAGGACAGTGGCAAAGGCAAGGTAAGCGTCACCCCGGTGGGCACCTGGCAGAATATCTGGAGTCATTTGCCGTACCTGCTCAAACAGGCGTTCAGCAACACATTCGAAGATAATCAGCGTCGACCGATCGGTGACTGGTTGACGCTACTGGCTCAGTACGGCGAAGAGTTGCACAAGGGCAAGCATTCCGATGAACTGTTCCCCGCCGCGTTTCGTATCACCGACCCGGTTGAGGCTGTCTGCGGCAGCTGCAAAAAAACCTACACCGAATCCAAAGCCTGGTTTAAGAAAATGCAGGCCTCGGGTAAATCGACTCGATGTGCGGAGTGTCAAAAGTCGGCCAAGTTGAAGCACCTGGCCAGCGAAAGCCAAAAGAAAACCGAGCAGGCAGTGCAGCGTGTGGCGCCACCTCCAGCGGCCGCCACGCCTCGCCCGAACCCGCCGCCGGTACGTAACATGACGACACCTGCACCTGTACCTAAACGCACCGTGCCTGCTTCTGCGCCATCGCCTGCCCCCGTGCGCCAGACGCCGACAACACCGCAGCAGCAACCTGCTTCCGCCCGACCGCAACCTTTCCGAACCGCGCCAGCACGCCCGCTCAATCACGAGAGCATCGTTGTGCGCTGGCTCAAACAACTCTTGAAGCGTTTTTTGTAACGCTCAGTTCAACAGGATAATCCCATGCAAGAAGACTATCTCCTCCGCCAGGAAGATCTGGCCGAAAACCCGACCTCTCGCGTGCCCGTGTGCCTCGTGCTGGACGTCAGCGGATCAATGGAAGGCGAGCCCATCGCGGAACTGCATTCCGGCGTTCAGATGTTTTTCGAGGCGATTCGTGACGATGAGGTGGCGCAATATGCCGCTGAAATCTGCATCGTGACCTTCGGCGGGACAGCGCAAAAAATGCTGGATTTCGGCTCCATCAGTCGTCAGGACGTCCCGCCGTTGGTGGCATCGGGCATGACACCGATGGGGCACGCCGTGAGCATCGCTTTGGACTTGCTGGAAGCACGCAAGGAAGATTATCAACGTGCCGGAGTTGATTATTTCCAACCCTGGATGGTCCTAATGACCGATGGCGAATCGACAGATGATATTGCCGAGGCGACCGCTCGCGTGGCCAGCATGATCAGCAAACGCAAATTGACCGTTTTCCCGATCGCGATCGGTGCGGCGGCGAACCTACAGTCGTTGGCCCAGTTTTCTCCGACGCGCCCGCCCCTGCGCCTCAAAGGTTTGCACTTCAAAGAATTCTTTGACTGGCTGAGCCGAAGCGTTTCGCGAGCGTCTCAATCGACACCTGGTGACGCGGTGACGCTTGATATTAAAGGTATCGAAGCTTGGGCACAGGTCTGAACCATGCCTGAGATCCCGATAGACCTAAGCTGCAAAACGGCCTGCGCGTTTGTGGCAGGACGCTCGCACCTCAAGACTCAAACGCCTTGCCAGGACTATGTCGCGGCCAGAGAGTCCAACGAGGTGACCTGCATTTCATTGGCCGATGGGGCTGGTTCCAGAGCCAGATCCGAAATCGGCGCACGCGTAGCGGTCACGGCTACCTTGGCCTTTGTCTGCAAAAACTTTGAAAGCCTCTGGCAAAACATGGACAAACACAATGCGAAGGCAGCCCAGCGACTGATTTATCGCTGTTTGGATGCGTTCAAACGCAAATCTGCAAAGGTCGGCGGCGATATCAACGACTTTGCCTGTACCTTGTCGTTCGTCGCTTACTCACGAGGCCGCTACCTGGCAGGCCACTTGGGCGATGGCGTCATCGCAAGCCTTGATGCAGACGGACAGCTTCAGACCCTTTCTCATCCAGAAAATGGCGAATTCGCCAACACCACCCTGTTTCTAACTGACAATAAAGCGGCGTCGCGGCTCAGGTTGTACCGTGGGCAAATCGACGCCAAGACTGGCTTCGCGATCATGAGCGACGGCACCGCAGAAAGCCTCTATCACAAATCCAGCGGCGTCCCCGCCCCTGCAATCCAAAAGTTGCTGGAGTGGAATGCAACATTACCCAGAAAAAAAATGAGGGATGTGTTGGGTGACAACCTGCAACAGTCCATTGCCAGTAAAACCGGAGACGACTGCTCCATAGGCTTACTGTCGCTCCTGAAGCACCCCATCGACGTGGGCATACATCCGGATGTGACTGTTTCAGAGGAGAAATGACCGAAATCCTTTGATGGCAAGGATCTCCTTGTTTCGGTGGGTCTTCGAACGGCGATTACTGCAATACACCCAACTCTTTCGCCCTGGCAACCGCTTGCGTTCGCCGTTCAACCCCAAGTTTGCTGTTGATATGGCTGGCATGAGTTTTCACCGTGTGTAGCGAGATAAACAGCTGATCGCTGATTTCCTGATTCGAACAACCCTGGGCGATCAAACGCAGGACGGCCATTTCCCGCGTACTGAGTTGTTCCGCGGAAGCGGATGACTCCGCTGCGGGTCGGGCTGCCACTGCCGGAAGTTTTTCTGAAAGGCTCAATGAAACGGGGGTCGGCGCACCGAGTTGGAGTTGCCCACGCAGCCAGTCCGGCTGTTCTGTCAACAACCCGTTAAACGGTTGCAGCACTCCACCGGCCGCCGCTTCCAGTGCCTGACTCAAGGCCTTGCGGGCCTCGGGCTCGCGATTGTGTGCCAGCAGCAGTTCGGTTTTCTGGGTCAGCGCCATCACGCTGAGCAGCTGCCGGCCTGTCTGCTGGCCATTTTCGAGCAACGCATTCAAGCGTCCTTCGGCCTGCATCGGCTGGCCCTGGATCACTTCCAGCAAGGCCTGCTGCAATTCGATATGCAGCGGCAACTGTGGATGGAATTCCGGAGGCGCAGCAGGATGATCGCCGTTGTAGGTCTGGCCCAATCGCGTAAGCCAGGCTTCGGCCAGATCGGTACGGCCCTGGGCCAGCCACAGTTCGCATTTGACCAGCGTGATCATCGCCAGGTAGTAGATCGGCGGCACGTCCCAGATGTGCATCAGGCGTTCGGCTTCGGCGAGTTCGGCGAAGGCTTTGGCGAATTCACCGCTGCTGCCTTCGAGCCGGGCGATCACGCAATGGCCGATCAACACGCTGATATCGCGACAGGCGCGCGCCTCGGTCAAACCCGCGAGTAATCGCAGACGCGCAGCTTGTGGTTGCAGGCGCAGGGCCAGCAGGAAACCTTCATACAGTGTCAGCCGGGCGCGTACGGCAAACAGCCGTTGCGGGGATAACCCTTGCAGGCGTTGCAGCCCCTGACGGACCTCCTCCAGTGCCCGCAGGATCTCGCCCCGCGCTTGCAACACCCGGCCCCGGTCGTAGTGGGCCAGCGCTTCGAACAACGGATTGCCGACCCGTTGCGCCAACTCCAGGGAGTCACGGTTCAAACCTCGTGCACGCCACAGGTCACCGTCGGTAATGGCCAGGTTGGACAAGGTCGAGAGGCACATCAGGCGTTGGCCGTAACGCCTGGACGGGAGGCTCTCCAGTGCTTCGGTGCAATAGAGCAATGTCAGCTCGCGATTGCCGCGGCCCCGGGCGATGATTCCGCTCAAGGCCAGCCATTGCGCCAGCATGGACTTCTGCGCCGTGGCCGACGGGGCCGGCAGGAAGCGGCTCAAATGACTGGCCAGTTCCTCGGCGGCGTCCAGCTGACAGGCCAGTCCCAACGCCCAGCTGTACAGCACGATCAGCCGTGGCGTGCTGACCAGCAGGCTGTCGGGCAAGTCCATTTTCCAGCGCAGCAACATGCCGACGTTCTGTTCCGCCAGCAGTTGCTCTTCCGAAAGGTTTTGCACCAGGTTCGCCGCGACATCCAGGTGCCCGGCCCGCAGTGCCTGCTCCACCGCCTCATCGAGCAATCCCTGGGCATTGAACCAGCGACAGGCGCGCAGGTGCAGGCTCGCCACCGGGACCATCGCCGGTGTGGCAGGCCGCGTGCGCAGCAGGTCGGAAAACAGATGGTGGTAACGATACCAGTGACCCTGTTCGTCCAGCGGGACCAGAAACACCTGATGGGCCGAGAGGAAACGCAGGATCTCGGCGCTGTCGTGGGCTTCGCGAACGGCGTCGCACAACTCGCTGCAAAAGCGTTCCTGAGGCGCGGTGTCGTACAGGAACGCCTGCACTTCGGCGGGCAGGCAATCGATGACCTCTTCGAGCAGGTAATCGCGGATCAGCCCTTCCCCACCATGCAAGGACTGGGGTAACGCGCCGGCGGTGCCCGCTTCGGAGGCCGCCAGCAGCCAGAAGCGCAGGCCTGCGACCCAGCCTTCGCTGCGCTGGATCAGGTTCTCCAGCGCTTCGCCGCGCAAGGAGGTGCTGTGTCGATCGAGCAGGGTCAGGGCTTCGTCGTGGGTCAGGCGCAAGTCCTGCTCATGCAACTCGAGCAGTTGCCGTGACAGTCGCAGGCGCGCCAGGTGCCAGTCCGGACGCTGACGGCTGGTCACCATCACCAGCAAGCCGTCGGGAAGATGATTGAGGAAAAACTGCAGGCAACGATCGAGCACCGGGCCCTGGGCAAGATGGTAATCGTCGAGTACCAGGAGCAGCGGCGCCGTCGGCGACAAATGCACGGCCAATTCGTCGAGCAAACCGTCCAGCCATTCTTCGAAGGCGAAGGGTTGATGCCGCTGGCGCATTTTCAGCAAACCCAGGGACTGTCTGCCCAGTTGCGGAAAGTAATCCTGGAGGCCTTCGAGCAACCGTTCAAGAAAACGCCCGGGGTCGCTGTCGCGCGGACTCAACCCCAGCCAGAGGCTTTGCCAATGGTCCGGCAACCCCTGACAGAACTCCACGGCCAATGAGCTTTTGCCGAACCCGGCCGGGGCACTGACCAGCAACAGCCTGCCACCGAGACCGGCACTCAGGCGCTCGCACAAACGCGGCCGCAGCACGTGGCCATCAGGCAACGGCGGCCGAAAAAAGCGCCCGTCCAGTGCGGCGACGGTGACGCTTGCAGGGCCTCGGAGTGGGGACAGATCAGTCATGGCCGGCTCTTGTTCGAATGCTGATGGCGGCGTTGCAGATGTCCGCAGACTAGCGGTAAACGAAGAGGGAATGAAGGAGGTTGCTACAAATGGCTACAAAAAGACCACGCCAAAAAACGCCCCGAACCGGTCGGGGCGTTTTTCGAGGGTGCGGCCTCTGTCTGGGTGAACGTTAGCGAACACCATCCTGACGCAATGCCGCCGGGGTGAAGTCGCTGGTGGTTGCGGTGAATCCGAAGTCATACGCCGACTTTTCTTCGTTCTTCATGCCCAGCGCCAGGTAACGACCCGACTGCAGGTCATACAGGGTTTCCAGGGTGTACCAAGGCACCTGGACGTTGTAATAGTTCTGGGCGTGAGCTTCCGCCACGCGCCAGAGCTGATTACGACCGTCGTAGTGGTCGATCACCGCGGCTTGCCAGGTGTCCTCGTCGATGTAGAAGTCACGCTTGGCGTAGATATGCCGCTGACCTTCCTTCAAGGTCGCCACCACATGCCAGACCCGGCGCAGCTCGTAGCGAGCCAGGTCCTGGTTGATGTGACCCGCCTTGATGATATCGGCGTACTTCAGCTTCGGATCGTCGAGCTTGTAGGCGTCGGAGGCGATGTACATCTCTTTCTTGCCTTCGAGTTTCCAGTCGTAACGATCCGGTGCACCGTTGTACATGTCCAGGTTGTCGGAGGTACGCAGGCCATCGGCAGCGGTACCCGGCCCGTCATAGGACACTTGCGGCGCACGCCGTACCCGACGCTGACCGGCGTTGTAGACCCACGCCGAACGTGGCTCTTTCACCTGGTCGAGGGTTTCGTGCACCAGCAGCACACCGCCGGCCAGACGTGCCGGCGCGGTCACTTTCTGCTTGAAGTAGAACAGGATGTTGCCCGGGTTCGCCGGATCGTAATCCTTCATCTTGTCGCGGAACACGAACTGGTCCTGGAAGTACACCAGGCTGTACGAGCCGTTCGGCTGCGGCGTGGCCTGGGTGACCAGACGGGTCACGCTGCCGCCACGATAGCGGGTGATGTGGTTCCAGATCACTTCCACACCGGTTTTCGGAATCGGGAACGGTATCGCGGTCTCGAAGTTTTCCAGGCCGTTGCCACCGGACACCAGGTTGGTACTGGTGGCGTTTTTCTTGATGGAAGCAAACACCGCATCCGGTACGGTTGCGCCGCGATGGGACGGGTAGACCGGCATCTTGAAGGTTTCGGGGTAACGCTTGAACATCGCGTACTGGCCCGGGGCAAGCTTGCCCTTGTACTGGTCGACGTTCTGCGCCGTGATGGTAAACAGCGGTTTTTCACTGACGAACGGGTCGGACAGGAAGCCTTTGCCGTCAACGTTACCGGCGTTTTTCGCCATGGGTTTCCAGGCAGGGATAGAACCGTCGGCGTTGCCCGCCATCTCGGCGCCCATCGGGGTCAGGCTCTTGCCCAGCTTGTCCGCTTCGGCCGCAGGGACCGCCGCCATCACACCGGTCGCCAGCAGCGAAAGCCCCAGGACACCGACGTGGAACAGACTCTTTGTTATTTTCATATGTGTTAGTCCTGAAAATACAGTGCTTAGAAGTTCACGCCGAAGCTGAGCGCAACGAAGTCGCGATCATCCGTGGTGGTGTACTTGCCGTCGAAGAAGTTGGTGTATGCCAGGCTCGCGGTGTAGGTGTTCTGGTACTCGGCATCGACGCCCAGGCTGACCGCTTTGCGACCCTCCTCGAAGTTGCCGCCAGGACCAGGCGAGTAACCTTCCACGTCATGGGACCAGGCCACGTTCGGCTTGAGGTTCACCCCGGCGATTGCGTCGTTGTATTCCCAGATGGCACGACCGCGATAACCCCAGGAGTTGGCGGTGGTGAAGCCATCGTTTTCGCAGTAACGACTCACGTTGTTCTGCGGGCCGCCGGCCAGAGTCCCTGTGTTCAGTACCTGACACTGGCCACCTGGCAACGGACCGGGACCGTAGCTCGGGTCACGGCCGTAGCGGGCTTCGGAGTTGCTTTCCAGGCCGCCGACGTGGGTATAGCCGACCTCACCCACCAACGTCAGGCGCGCAGCACCCATCACCTGGTCGAAGAAGTGGGTAAAGGTCGTCTGCAGCTGAGTGACTTCCTTGCGGCGATAGCCTTGTTGATCCTGCCCTGGCTGACCTTGAAGCGCGGAGACGTTAGGGTTCAGCGGCGTCAGGCCGGAAAAGAGGATGTCGGTGGTGTTGAGCTGAACCGGAGCATTCGGCCGGTAGCTGACTTCACCACTCCACGCGGTACCGGTAGGCAAGGTGGTGGAGAAGCTCAGACCATACAGGCGAATATCTTCAGGGTATTCGACGTAGTAGCTGGAGTTGCCCGCCACCACCAACGGCAGCAAGGTCGGCGCCAGGCCGGCCGCAACGCCGAGCGGAACGCCTGCACCCACCAGCCCCCCGACCAGACCTGCTCCACTGTAGGCGCTCGCCGGTGCGCCATGGCCGCTGAAAATCGGCGCACGGCTGTGGTAATTCATGAAGTAGGCGCCGAACTCGGTGTCCAGCGGATCGAACATGTATTTGAAGGACACGCCAAACTGGCCGCTGTCCCGTGCATCGCGATCCGGACCGCGACGAACGATCACGCCTTCATCCGGGTCGCCCCAGGTCACGCCCCTGGCCGCGAGTGTATTGATGCTGGCATTACGCAGCCCGGCCGGCAGGCCCGCAGCCGCCAGTGCACTGTTGAGGCCATTGCGGGTGCGCAATACCGCGAGGTTGTTGTCGCAGCCATCGGAGATCACGTCCGGTTGCGAGAAGAACGTGCCGCAGTTGTCGGTGACGGTCTGGTCCCATTCCAGTTGATAGAAGGCTTCGGTCGAGAGGTTCTCGGTGAGGCTCTGGGACACATAGAACATGTTGACCGGGATCAGGCCTTCCTTGATCTCGGCACCCGGACGACGGAACGCGGAAACGTCGATCGGGTTGATCGAGTTGATGCCGCCGCCGATGAAGGTACTTTCGCCCCAGCTCACGACCTGCTTGCCCAGACGCACGGAGCCCGGCTGATCGGCAATCGCATAGTTGTGGTAGACGAATGCATCGAGGATCTGCCCGCCGGAGGACTTGGCGCCTTCCTTGCGGTTGCTGTCGCTGATGTCCTTGAACGGACGACTTTCGTCCTTGAGTTCGAAGTCGTACCAGTATTTGCCACGGACAAAAACGCCGGTGTCGCCATATTTCAATTCAAGGTCATGGATACCCTTGAAGATCTTCGAGAAGGTTTCGCCGCTCTTGAAGTTCAAGTGACCATCGTCGGAGGTCTGGGACAGGCCGCGACCGCCGTTGTTGACGCCGATGAGGTTCTTGTTGGCACTCTCGGTAGACCAACTGGCTCCGATCGACAGGGATGAGTCGAACTGACCTTCGATTTCACCAACGTTGAAACTGACGCCGAATGCTGGCCCGGCGAGCGTAGAGGCAAGACTGACCGCCAAGGGCAGTTTCGCCCTGCGCCAGAACTGGTTTACTGATGTCATCGACGCTACTCCATGTGCATTATTGTTATGGCAATTAGCACTCTTAAAAACGCTATGGATGACTGGGCGCCAAGGTGGCCCTAAGTCATTCCAAAGTTGCATCGCCCCGGTTCGTGCGTGTGCTCCGTTCTTAAAAATCCTTGAGCGGACTATAGCCAGCAGGTAGTACTGCTTGATCCCTCTAAAGTGTGATTTGCAGCGCCAACCACTCTGGAACAGTCCTTTCGCCAATCCGACACCTGTCGGCACGGCAAGGATGGCTGAAAATTCGGATTTGACAAGCCAAGCGCTTGCTTGGTGGGCCTGGCGTGCCTTTTCGGGCACGCCAGGGACGCTTAAAGCGTGGAGAGGAAGGTGCTGTTGTTGGCTTGCCATTCGGTGATGTCGACGCGAATCCGCTTCTTGTCGAGTTTGCCGACACTGGTCTTGGGAATTTCAGTAACAAGGGCGATCTGGCTCGGGATCGCCCACTTGCTCAGGTGTCCCTGCTCCACGAACGGCTTGAGGTGCTCCTTGAGCTCCTTCGCCCCGATAACCTGGCCTTCGCGGATCACCAGCAAGGCGAACGGCCGCTCACCCCATTGCGGGTCGGCAATGCCCACCACTGCTACTTCGCGTACCGCCGGGTGGCGGCTGATCAGGTCTTCCAGGTCCAGTGAGGAAATCCACTCGCCACCGGTCTTGATCACGTCCTTGATCCGGTCGCGAATGTCGATCACCCCCATGCTGTCCAGGGTCGCCACGTCACCGGTGTGCAGCCAGCCCCCGGCCCAGAGCTCGGCGCCCTTCTGCGGCTCGTTGAAATAACCTTCGGTGAGCCACGGCGCACGCAGCACCAGTTCGCCCTGGGTCTCGCCATCGGCGGGCAGGAAGTTGCCGTCGGTGTCGACGATCGCCGCCTCCACCAGGGGCCCCGGCACTCCGGCCTTGATCCGGTATGTGGTGCGTTCGTCCTCGGTGCCGGCCATCAGCTCGTCGTTGAGGTGCGCGCACGAGACCAGCGGCCCGGTTTCCGACATGCCGTAGGCGGCGGTCAGCTGAATGTTTTTGGCCTTGGCCGCTTCGTACAACGCGCGATTCAGCGCACTGCCGCCGATGACGATTTTCCAGCCACCGAAATCCGTGCCTTGCGCCGCCTTGGAATTGAGGACCATCTGCAGGATGGTCGGCACGCAGTGGGAAAAGGTGACCTTCTCCTTGCGCCACAGCTCCACCAGATACTCCGGGTCATAGCGACCGGGATAGACCTGCTTGAGCCCGAGCATGGTCGCCACATACGGCAGGCCCCAGGCGTGCACGTGGAACATCGGGGTGATGGGCATGTACACGTCGTTGGTGCCCAGCAGCCTTACGCTGTCGATGGCGCCCATGATCGTCGACACACCCATGGTGTGCAGCACCAGTTGCCGATGGGTGAAGTACACGCCTTTGGGGTTACCGGTGGTGCCGGTGGTGTAGAAGGTGGTCGCGACCGAGTTTTCGTCGAAGTCCTGGAAGTCATACTGCGTGCTCGCCGCCGCCAGCAACTGCTCGTACTCGCCGATGAGGTTTGGCAATTCGGCGGTCTTTTCCGGCAGGTCGGTCAGCAGCAGGGTTTTCTCTACCGTGGTCAGGTGCCCGGCAATGGCGGTGTACAGCCCGACGAACTCGCTGTTGACCAGCACGAAGCGGTCCTCGGCGTGGTTCATGGTGTAGAGGATCTGTTCCGGCGAAAGGCGCACGTTGATGGTGTGGATCACCGCACCGATCATCGGGATGGCGAACATGCACTCCAGGTATCGATGGCTGTCCCAGTCCATCACCGCCACGGTATCGCCCGCCTTGACGCCGGCAGCCGTGAGTACGTTGGCCAGCCGTGCGACCCGCTCGATCAGGGTCGGATAGCTGTAGCGCAACTGGTCGCGGTAGATGATCTCGCGGGTTTTCTCGTAACGCGCGCCGGACATCAACAACCGTTTGATCAACAGCGGGTACTGGTAAGCGCCTTCGGCTGGGGGGATAACGCGAGTCTGCAACATAAGAATCCCTTTTCTGACTGCACGGTCGTGGCTGAAAGTAAGCACTCTAGTGCCCTTGTGCATCAGCCAAATCAGCCAAAGGAATGATTTGCAGAGCCGAGCAGATGATAGCGTTGCGCCAGCACCTGCAGGTATCCGGTCCAGACACGGCCCTCTGTAGGAGCCGGCTTGCTGGCGATGGCCTCACTGCGGTTATTCAGAAACACCGCGGTGACCTTTTCGCCAGCAAGCCGGCTCCTACAGATCAATGCATCTCGGTAAAGGCGAGTTTCACGCCAATGGCGATCAGCACCGCGCCCATGGTCCGGTCGAACCAATGACCCATGCGGGCAAAACCGGCGCGCACGCGCTGCTGGCTGAACAGCATCGCCACCAGGCAAAACCACACCGCCGTGGCCAGCGCCAGATAAAGGCCGTAGCCAGCCTGCACTGTCAGCGGAGTGTGTGGATTGATCACCACAGTGAACAGCGACAGGAAGAACAGCGTGGCTTTCGGGTTCAGGCCATTGGTCACGAAACCCGACGTGAAGGCGCCACGAGCCGTGCGCTCGCCTGCTTCCTTGTGCAGGTCATCCGTCACCGCCTTGGCCGGACGGGCACGCAAAGCCTTGAAGCCGATATACAGCAGATAAGCGGCGGCGGCCCATTTCAAGGCGTTGAACAACACGATCGACTGCGACACGATCAGGCCGATGCCGAGCAACGAGTAACCGACGTGCAGGAAAATCGCCATGCCGACGCCCAGCGCCGTCCAGGTGCCGGCGCGACGACCGTGGGTCACGCTTTCACGGACCACCACGGCAAAGTCAGGGCCGGGGCTGGCGACGGCGAGCAAATGAATCAGGGCAACGGTCAAGAATTCTGTCCAGTACATGGGGGCTCCTCTGGGGCAGATCGATTGAAGTAAATAAATGACCGGACGAGCTCCCTGTGGGAGCGGGCTTGCCCGCGAAAGCGGTGTGTCAGTCGCCGAAATTGTTGCCTGACACTCCCCTTCGCGGGCAAGCCCGCTCCCACAGGTTCTGCGTCTGCCATGATGATGCGTAACTGTTTGTTTCATCTGGTAGGCTCGGCAGATTACGCCTTCAGTTCAATGCACAAAAGGTACAGTTGATGACGAACTCTCACCGCGCCGTTTTCCTCGACCATCCCTCCCTGGACCTGGGCGATCTCGACCTCAGCCCGTTGCGTGCCTGTTTCAGCGAACTGCAGCTGTTCGCGCAGACCACGCCTGACCAGGTGATCGAACGCCTCAAGGGCGCCACCGTCGCCATCAGCAACAAAATCCTGATCGATGCCGATGCCATCGCCGCCAGCCCCGAACTGAAGCTGATCCTGATCACCGCCACAGGCACCAACAACGTCGACCTCGTCGCTGCCCGCGCCCATGGCATAACGGTGTGCAACTGTCAGGGTTACGGTACGCCGTCGGTGGCTCAACACACCATCATGTTGCTGCTCAATCTGGCGACCCGCCTGGCCGACTATCAGAAAGCCGTCGGCGAAGGTCGCTGGCAGCAGGCGAAACAGTTCTGCCTGCTGGACTACCCGATTGTCGAACTGCAAGGCAAAACCCTCGGCCTGCTCGGGCACGGCGAATTGGGCGGCGCGGTCGCACGGCTGGCCGAAGCGTTCGGCATGCGCGTGTTGCTGGGGCAGATTCCGGGACGCCCGGCCCGGCCGGATCGCTTGCCACTGGATGAACTGCTGCCGCAAATCGACGCGCTGACCCTGCACTGCCCGCTCAACGAACACACCCGCCACTTCATCGGTGCTGCGCAACTGGCGTCGATGAAACCCGGAGCCTTCGTGATCAACACCGCGCGCGGCGGCCTGATCGACGAACAGGCCTTGGCCGACGCCTTGCGCAACGGTCATCTGGGCGGCGCGGCCACCGACGTGCTGAGCGTCGAGCCACCGACGGCTGGCAACCCGCTGTTGGCCCATGACATCCCACGGCTGATCGTCACGCCGCACAATGCCTGGGGCAGTCGCGAAGCGCGGCAACGGATCGTTGGCCAATTGACCGAGAACGCCCGGGGATACTTCAGCGGTAAGGCGCTGCGGGTTGTCAGTTGATAAACTGCGGCACTTTTTTTCAAGGAGCAGATGATGGATCCGCGCAGTGAAGTACTGCTTCGCCAGGCTGAATTATTCCAGGGTCCGGTGTTGTTGGCCGGCTTGCCCGCCGACGACCTGCTGGGTCGTCTGCCCGATGCCCATGGCTGGTGCTGGCACGCCGGCGATCAAGCGGCGCTGGACGCGCGGTTTGCCGAGCGCAGCCATTTTGGCGTAACGGTGCCGGAGCGCGGGTTCGACGCCGCCGTGGTGTTTCTGCCCAAGTCCAAGGACCTGACCGATTACATCCTCAATGCCGTCGCTTCGCGCCTGGCCGGTCGCGAGGTGTACCTGGTCGGCGAAAAACGCAGCGGCATCGAGGGCGCGGCCAAGCAACTCAATCCCTTCGGCAAACCGCGCAAACTCGACAGCGCGCGGCATTGCCAGCTTTGGCAAGTCACCGTGGCCAATGCGCCGCAAGCCAAATCACTGGAAAGCCTGGCCCAGGAATACGAATTGCCGCTGGCGGAAGGCCCGTTGAAAGTCATCAGTCTTCCAGGAGTGTTCAGCCACGGCCGGCTGGATCGCGGCAGCGCCTTGCTGCTGGAACATCTGGACAAGTTACCGAGCGGCCATCTGTTGGACTTCGGTTGCGGTGCCGGTGTGTTGGGCGCTGCGGTGAAGCGTCGCTACCCGCACAATCTGGTGACCTTGCTCGATGTGGATGCATTTGCCGCTGCCAGCAGTCGTCTGACATTGGCTGCCAACGGCCTCGAAGCGGACGTTATTACCGGTGACGGAATCGATGCCGCCCCCATGGGTTTGAGCGCCATCCTGAGCAATCCGCCCTTCCATGTCGGGGTGCATACCGATTATCACGCCACAGAGAATTTGCTGCGAAAAGCGGCCAAACATCTGAAAAATGGTGGCGAACTGCGGCTGGTAGCGAATAGCTTCCTGAAGTATCAGCCGCTGATCGAAGAGCACCTTGGTGTGTGTGCGATCAAGGCCGAAGGACAAGGTTTCAGGATCTACCGGGCCAAGCGCGGCTGACACTTCTTTTAAAAAAAGAGGCTTGCTCAATCGGATTTGCCTAGGCAGAATCCGCTCCGTCCTAGGGGAGTAGTCTCCCACGAGCGCCATGCTCGTCCGGCATACGTCAACATACTTGGTCAACAGACCATGGCGTATGCGACCCAAGCGTCCGCATCAGACGGAACGCAGGGTTTGACAAGACCTATGACACGAACACCTTACCCGGGGCGGGAAGGCTGTACGTGTCATAGCCGTGTCGACCCGCCCCTTAGGAAAACCCTGATGCTGGATTCTTTACTCGTTCCTACCGCGATCGTTGCCTTGGCCGAAATCGGCGACAAGACGCAACTGCTCGCACTCATCCTCGCTGCCCGTTTTCGCAAGCCCTGGCCCATCATCGCCGGCATTGTCGCCGCGACCCTGGCCAACCATGCGGCAGCCGGTGTGGTAGGCGCCTGGTTCGGCAGTTTCTTCTCGGATTCGACGTTGCACTGGATCCTCGCCGCCTGCTTCGCCGCGACTGCATTGTGGACCCTGGTGCCGGACAAGATGGACGACGACGAAGCCAGCACCGCCCGCAAATTCGGACCGTTCCTGACCACGCTGATCGCGTTTTTCCTCGCGGAAATGGGGGACAAGACCCAGGTCGCCACTGTGATGCTGGCGGCGCAATACCCGGAACTGTGGCTGGTGATCATCGGCACCACCCTCGGCATGCTGATTGCCAACGTGCCGGTGGTACTGGCGGGTAACTTTGCCGCGGACAAACTGCCACTGACATTGATCCGTCGCCTGGCGGCGTCGGCGTTCCTCATCCTGGCGATTGTCGCGGTGTACAAGGCGATGCAGAGCAGTGGGTGGGTTTGATGCGTTTAGTCAGTAGCACCGCGTAACCGTTCTTCGCTGTAGGAGCGAACGGTGCGGCGATCCGACTTGCCCGCGAAGAACGATAACGCGATATATCAGGCGGACCGCATCGATCCCTTCGCGGGCAAGTCGGATCGCCGCACCGCTCGCTCCTACAGCGAAGGCGTCAGTGGCGTCACCGCATGACTATCAGGACTTCTTGGCCTGTTCGTACAACGGCATCACCTTCGGAATCGCCGCCTGCAACGAAGCAATACGACTCGACGAAGCCGGGTGAGTGCTCATGAACTCCGGTGGCGAACCTTCCGAAGCTTTGCTCATCTTGTTCCACAGGGTGATCGCGGCGTTCGGGTTGTACCCGGCGCGGGCGGCCAGTTCCAGGCCAATCAGGTCCGCCTCGTTTTCATTGGAGCGGCTGTTGGGCAGGGTCATGCCGTAGTTGGCCACGGTGTCCGCCAGCGCCAGGCTGCCCTGGCCCAGGCCGAACAAGGCACCTGCACCCTGCTTGGCCATCTCGATACCGTAAGCCTTGGACATCGCTTCCCGACCGTGTTCGCGCAGGGCGTGGGCAATTTCATGGCCCATGATCGCGGCGATTTCATCGTCGGTCAGTTTCAGGCTGTCAATCAGCCCGGTGTAGAAAAAGATCTTGCCGCCAGGCCCGCAGTTGGCGTTGAGTTCGTCGCTCTTGATCAGATTGACTTCCCACTTCCACTGTGCCGAATCCGGACGAAATTTCGGTGCCTGGGCAATCAGCCGGTCGGCGATCGCCTGGACGCGCCGGGCATCGTTGCTGGTCTTGTCCAGCACGCCTTTGCTGGTCGCCTCGCCCACCGTCTTTTGATAAGACTGGGCGTACATCTGGTTGACCTCATCAGTCGACAACATGCTGAACATGTACTGTTTGCGCTCAACGCCCACCGCGCCACCGCTGGTGGTATTGACCGACTGACAACCGGCGAGCAGCAAACCTGCGCTCAGCGCACACAAAACCAATGTCTTGCTCATCAAAAAACTCCCTGAAAACATGCCGGGTATCCTAGGCGTGGATTGGTTTCGGCGCCAGATACATCAGACATGCAGACCGATATTTTGGATAAAGCTCCCATGACTGCGGTAAAAAAACTTCAGCGGATAAGTCGATTGCCACAAAGAAGGGCGGGTCATGGATCAATCAGTTCAAGGTCTGATCCGAGGGCCCCATCGCGGCGGTGCGGCGATGGCATCAGCACAAACAACCATTAACCCGGCGTCAGACACTCCGGCCCATTAAGCTTCGGATCATTCACCATGTTCGCCAGCACCCGCTCGCGCAACGCCGTGGGCTCACTGGCAAGCAACGCCTGCAACCCATGCAGCGGTGTCTCGGGATTGAGCCAGGCCTCCTGCCCCGCCGCATCGAGAATCAACGGCCGACGCTGACTCGCTGCCGGCTGGGTGATCACAGCCGTACTCAGCCATATCTGCTCCTGCACCGGATAGGCTTCCCAGATCGCCGCAAAAAACAGCGCCGAGCCCTCCGCCGGGGTCAGCCAGTACGGACGCTTGCGGGTGGTGCCGCGCCATTCGTAGAAACCGTTGGCCGGCAGCAGACAGCGGCGCACACGCAGGGCCTCGCGGAACATCGGTTGTTCGGCCACGGTTTCGGCGCGGGCATGGGCCGGGGTGCGGGACAGGTCGGTCAGCCACGGCGGAGTCAGCCCCCAACGGGCGCGGGCCAACTCACGCTGGCCATCACTGCCGGCACGCAGCATCAACACCGAATCATTGGGAGAAATATTCCACTGGGCCTGTTGATCGGCGGGAAAACCAGGCAGGGCCGCAAAGGCGGGGTTCCAGCGAAACAGGGCATAACGTCCACACATGGGGCAGCACAACTCTAGATAAAACGAACACCAGCCTAACAGACCAGCGTGCCGGGAAAACTCTCCGGTTCATCGCCGGACAGCGGCAGCGCGGTATTGTACGCAGTGATCAGTTCCCTGGCGTAGTCAGCCTGATCGTTATCGACCGATAACCCCAGCAGGCCGAAGATCGGCAATTCGCCGCTACCCCCGACCAAATCGCGACCCACCAGATGCGCCTCGATGCCCTCGCTGGCCAGCATGCCTTGCAGCAACTCCCCTTCCATCAGGTTTTCCGGCTCATAGATTCGCTGCATGGCGTGCCCCTTTTCATTCGTTTTCGCTGTGAACTTCGAGCAACCATTCCTGCCCGTCGGTCTGCAGGACAAACGTAATGGGGCGACAACACACCGGGCAGTCCTCGATATACGTCTGATCGCCGCCAGACAAATCCAGTACGGCTTCAGCCTCTTCACCACAATACGGACATTCGTAGCGCTCGGTTTCCAGCATCGCGGTCTCCCAGGTGACTTGTGCGTATAATCGCCGGTCTATTTGCAGGGCTATTTTTGTCTGGCTACCTTTTCAGACCGTGTCCCGTTGGTTTTCGATCAAAACCTTTACTTACCCTAGCCGTTTCCAACAAGAGAGCATGATGGGCGAATTCGATGCCATCCGACCTTACGACGATAGCGAAGTCCCGGCAGTGCTGGATCGGCTGCTTGGTGACAAGGCGTTTCTAGATATCCTCATCCACTTCCGCTTCCCGCGTTATGCCGGTGCCTTCGGCTGGATGCTCAAACCTCTTATAGCTCATCGGCTGCGCCGTGAGTTCGCCGGCGTCAATTCGGTGGCCACGCTGCAGGACAAAGTCGAGTTCTACGTCGACCACACCATCGAGCGGGCCACCGATGGCGTGACGTACACCGGCGTCGAGCAGTTCAAGTCCGGCAGCGCCTATCTGTTCATCGCCAATCACCGCGACATCGTGATGGACCCGGCCTTCGTCAACTATGCCGTATACCATGCCGGCCTGCCGACACCCCGCATCGCGATTGGCGACAACCTGCTGCAAAAGCCCTTCGTCAGCGACCTGATGCGCCTGAACAAGAGTTTCATCGTGCACCGTTCGATCATCGGTCGGCGCGAGAAGATGGCGGCCTATCAATTGCTGTCGGCCTATATCAACCACTCGATCCGTAACGATTGCGCGTCGATCTGGATCGCCCAGGCCGAAGGTCGCGCCAAGGACGGCGACGATCGCACCGAATCGGCGATCCTCAAGATGTTCCACATGAGCCGCAAGGACGAGCCGTTCGGCGAGGTCATCCGCTCGCTGAACGTCACTCCGGTGTCGATCAGCTACGAGTACGACCCGTGCGACCAGGCCAAGGCCCGCGAGCTGTTCATCCGCGCCACCACTGGCAGCTACACCAAAGTGCCGGGCGAGGACGACGTGAGCATCGCCAAGGGCATCACCGGCTACAAGGGCCGCGTCCATGTGAACTTCGCCGCGCCGATCACGCAGCTGTTCGAAGACACCAAGCAATTGGCGATCGAGATGGACAAGCAGATTCTCGGCGGCTATCGGTTATTCCCGGTGCATTACCTGGCATATGCGCAGTGGAAAGACGCCGACCCACAATTGCAGGTGCCCAAAGCCACCGAAGTGTTTGCGGCCGATGAGTTGATCAAGGCGCAGGAGGAATGGCAGCGACGCCTGGAGGCATGCCCCGAGGAGCATCGCCCGTACCTGGTGCTGCAATATGCGACACCGGTGCGTAATCAGTACCGGGTCAAGGCGGGATTGCCTTTGTAAGGTAACGGCTTGATACGACAACGGCGCCCTCAGGCGCCGTTTTCTTTATCCGGGATCTTGTGCTTTAACGATCTAGACCTGTGTGCTGATCCACGACACCAGCAGAGCCAACCCCAGGCAAGCGAAACCGAAGCGGTAGAAGAACCGGTTCATGCGCAAGGTCGCCCAATCCAGGTCGGGCTCTTCGCCAGGACGACGCTGGCGTTGCGCCTCGATGCTCGCCAGCGCACGCTGCTCACGACGACGGGTCGCATGCAGCAGCCAGCTGCCAGGGAAGGCAAACAGCAAGGCCAGCAGGTTGATCAATTTGGCGGGATGGGCGGTAAACAGCGTCATCAAATGCAGCGACATCACGAACCTCGGAAAAAACAGTTGTGGCAGGCGCCGGATCGACGACCACGGCGCGGATTCTACCGAATGCCCCCCCTGCGGCGGCGCCTTTTGCGACAAATAACGCACCATTTGGCAGATTGCTGTCTGCGTCAGCCTGTCGTCCGCTACCCGCCGAACCCAACACCGCCCCCTGTAGGAGCGAGCTTGCTCGCGAAAAACGTTAAGGCAACGCGTTTATTCAGATTGCACGCGTCATCGTTCACGTCCATCGCGAGCAAGCTCGCTCCTACAGGGGGAGTGCATCATTCGTTGAGAATCTGGCCAATCGACGGATCCTTGAACAGACGCGTCAATGCATCGCTCAACACATCGCTGACCAGCTTGGTATTGGTTTCCTGATTGGGCGCCATACCGAAACGCTGGTCCAGGGATGCACCATAGCGGCCGCTGTAACGGCGGTTGGCGTTCTGCACATCGGAGCGGAAGGTCGCGCCAATGGTCGCCTCGGTCACGTACATGCCTTCCTTGGGCGATTGGTATTTAAGCTCCGCCAGGGTCACGGTGATTTGCGGCGCATTCATCGCGTTGGACGTCGGGGTAAAGCCCAGCAGACGCACGGCCGCTTCAGCCTGGGCCTGCAACTTCGGCAGGATCTGCGCGCCCTGCACCGTGATCGCGCTGGTCTCGGGGTACAAGCCACCGCGGGTGCCCAGGGTTGGCGACGGACGACCGTCCACCACGCGCACCACCACCGGCTGGCCACGACCGACCGGCGCCAGCTGCGTCGTCAGCTTGGGTTCCGGATTCAGTTGTTGCGGGCTGTGGGCGCAGCCGACCAGGGTCAAACTGGTCACAGTCATCAAACCGAACAACAGGCGTTGCAACATGCTCTTCTCTCCAGAATTCAGGCACAAACAAGCCCGCAGTATAGCGGTGCGCCCCTGCAGCGAACCAGCGCAACCATTACGGAAAAGTCTGACAAATCTTTCAGACCGCGATACCTGTCACGTACCTGTCATCGCTCATACACTTTTACGTCACGACTCGATGCCACTCTTCACAGCAGTCCCCCCAAGGTACTTCGCCATGCGTTATCTCATCTCGCTGTTCGCGCCACGCCCACTGCACCGCTGCTTCGCCCTGCTCGACCGCAATGGCCATTGCCAGGCATTCAAGCAGTGCAGCCTCCAGCCCATGGGCGATGGCTGGGTCGAAATCGAAGAAATTCGTCTCAACTGGTTGCACCATCCGCTACCCGCCAACGCCCGTGTCAGCCAGCGCCAACCCCGCGCGCGGGCTCAACATCTGTTGACCACCTGACCGAACGCCTAATAAAACTCATCAAACTCGACCATTTCCCCGCGTTTCTTCGTTACAATCTCCCCCCGATTATAAGGACGTCTCCTGATCGGGCCTCGCAGCATCGTCAATGCCCCTGGTATTGGCACCCCGCACCGCCCACAGAGAGCCGCCCACACAGATCGAGTGAAGCTGGCGCGCTTGCTGTCCCTTAGGCAAAAACCCCACTTTTCGCGAATCTGCAGAGCTGTCATTACGCTCGGTCACTGAGCTGTTTGCCCGTTTTGACTGTCATGTATTGCATGGCGGCCATCCATCCGGGCCCGGTGCCAGGCTGGGACAGCCCTTTTTGAGGTTCACGTCTTCAAAAGAGCGTGAAAAAAACGGGTTTTCACAACTTCACAAGAGTGTGGCGAGCAAATGAATAGTTTTGCGTCTGAATATGCACCATTAGCGTCTGAAACAGCCCAACGACACAGGACCGAGTATTCCTCGAACACCGGAGCCTGAAGCCTGTCCGCTACGGATTTGGTTGCACAAACGGATGTATCGACCATAAGTCGAATTGCCAACCGCGTGTCGAAGTGAGTTCATAACTCTTTTGGACCCGGCCGGTAGCGTCCGTCGAAGTTGCGAAAAATTGCGAAGATTCGGACATGGCGATCCTGCCATGGGTACTTGGGGCATCACTGACACGCCCCGTAACGCCTGGCAGCCATGCCGACAATTTGGTGCTGCAGATTTTGGAGACGCGTTAAATGGCGCATAACGAAGCAGTCGACGTAGTACTGGTTGGGGCCGGCATCATGAGTGCCACCCTGGCTGTACTGCTCAAAGAGCTCGACCCCGCGATCAAGCTGGAAGTCGTCGAGCTGATGGATTCCGGTGCCGCGGAGAGTTCGAACCCGTGGAACAACGCCGGGACCGGCCACGCCGGGCTATGCGAGCTCAACTACACGCCGCAGGCCGCCGACGGCACCGTCGACATCAAGAAAGCCGTGCACATCAATACCCAGTTCGAGGTGTCGAAGCAGTTCTGGACCTACCTGACCAAAAAGAGCACCTTCGGCTCGTCCAGGACCTTCATCAGCCCGGTGCCGCACCTGAGCTTCGTCCAGGGTGACGCTGGCGTTTCCTTCCTCAAGGAACGCTTCGAGTTGATGAGCAAGCATCACGCCTTCGCGGACATGGAATACACCGAAGACAAGGCCACCATGGCCGAGTGGATGCCGCTGATGATGCCAGGCCGGCCGGCCGACGAAGTCGTCGCCGCCACCCGCGTCATCAATGGCACCGACGTCAATTTCGGCGCCCTGACCAATCAATTGCTCAAGCACCTGACCAGCGCACCCGATGCCCAGGTCAAGTACTGCAAGCGCGTCACCGGCCTGAAGCGTAACAACGGTGGCTGGACCGTCAGCATCAAGGACGTCAACAGCGGCAACACCCGCGAAGTCGATGCCAAATTCGTCTTCCTCGGCGCCGGCGGCGCGGCATTGCCGCTGTTGCAGGCTTCGGGCATCGAAGAAAGCAAAGGCTTCGGCGGCTTCCCGATCAGCGGCCAGTGGCTGCGTTGCGACAACCCGGAGGTGGTCAAGCACCACCAGGCCAAGGTCTACAGCCAGGCAGCAGTCGGTTCGCCACCCATGTCGGTGCCGCACCTGGACACCCGTGTCGTAGACGGCAAGAAGTCCCTGCTGTTCGGGCCATACGCCGGTTTCACCACCAAGTTCCTCAAGCACGGCTCGTTCATGGACCTGCCGATGTCGGTTCGCGCCGGCAACATCGGCCCGATGCTGGCGGTGGCGAAAAACAACATGGACCTGACCAAGTACCTGGTGAGCGAAGTCATGCAGTCGATGGAGCAGCGCCTGGAATCCCTGCGTCGCTTCTACCCTCAGGCGAAAGCCGAAGACTGGCGCCTGGAAGTGGCTGGCCAACGGGTGCAGATCATCAAGAAAGATCCGAAGAAAGGCGGCGTCCTGCAGTTCGGTACCGAACTGGTCGCAGCCAAGGACGGTTCCCTTGCTGCCCTGCTCGGTGCTTCGCCCGGTGCTTCGGTGACGGTTTCGATCATGCTTGAGCTGATCGAAAAATGCTTCCCGAACAAGGCCTCCAGCGAATGGGCTGCCAAACTGGCGGAAATTTTCCCGGCACGGGAAAAGGTTCTGGAAACCGATGCTGCGCTGTATCGCAAGATCAATGTGCAGAACAACATTGCACTGGAACTGGTTGAAGCCAGCAGCGAGACCGAAAGCTACGCTTGATTCGGTTGCACAAAAAACGCCCCGTTTTCATTGAAGACGGGGCGTTTTTTTATGTGCGGTTAAATAATTTGTGGCGAGCACATGTGGTTAACCGCGAGCCTTCTCGATCAACTCGATGTAATCGGCCGCATTGCGCTGATCCTTGATCAAAGCAACGAAGTCATTACCGTGCTCATCCTTGCCGTCCAGATCCAGACCGGCTTCGACGAAGAACGTCAGAAAACGCTCGAAATCATCGATGCGCAGTCCGCGATAAGCCTTGATCAGCTTGTGCAGCGACGGCGAAGTGGCATCGACCGGCTCAAAATCGAGGAACAGCTTGATCTGCGCATCACCGATCTCGTCACCAATCACTTGCTTCTTATCTTTACGCATTGCCGACTCCAGCCTGACATTTCACGGGGCGGGCAGTTTACCCCTCACATGGCGCCGGGCTCAACGCGGACGAACACTGCCGGTGTGCAGATCGGCCCAGACATGGCCGTTGGCATAGCTGAGGAACTGGCAATACACCGTGTCGTTACGCAACAGGTCGATCACCACCCGATACTGGGTCATCGGATAAAACAGCGTCAGAGTTTTGCTCTTGTCGTCGTAGACCGGCTTTTTCAGGCTTTTGCTTTCGCCATCGAAGTTGATCAGTACCTGGTTGATGGTTGCGCCCTTGTTCAAGGGTTTGCCCTTGAGGCGGATCAGTAAGGGGGACGTGACCGGAATCGGCTGCTGGTTGGACTGGCGCTGGCTGCCCACCACCACGGCGTAGTCGGTGACCTGCAGCAGTTGTTGCTGCTCGGGAGCCGCGTCACGCAGGGTCAGGTCATCCGGGGGCAGAAACTGCGCGTGCATCGGCGCCGGAGCGGCGGCAAGGGGCAAACTGAGGGTCAGCAACAGGGCGGCGCAGCTGCGGATCAATAGACTCATGACGGGCTCCGGAGACGTGGCCGAGCACTCTACCATGGGCGTATGACAGTGGATTGGTGAACACGAAACCACTGTGGGAGCGAGCTTGCTCGCGATAGCGGACTGTCAGTGGACATCATCATTGCCTGACGCACCGCTATCGCGAGCAAGCTCGCTCCCACAGGGTGAAACTCAATCGAACTGCGCGCGCATCCAGGCGTGATATTCGGCAACACCAGGCTCGCCTTCACGCGGCGCCCACGGCGCCAGCTCACCCTCACCGACCGGACGATAAGGACCGGCCTTGCACTCGAACATCAAACTGTCGGCTTCCAGCACCACCAAGCCATGAAACACGCCGGTCGGCAGGTCCACGCCCACACAGTCGCCACCGGCTTGCAGGATTTGCTTCTTCACCACCACGCCGGACTCGTCGAAAATCAACAGACCAAGCCGCCCCTTGAGGACCAGTAAGGTCTCGGCTTTGTTATCGCCCAGATGACGGTGAGGCGGGATGTAGGTGTCCGGTTGCAACCCTACGGCCATGCGGTGACAGGCATCTTCCATCTGATGAAAGTTGTGATGCTGACGCCCACGAGGATTCGCCGCGGCTTTCTCGGCCAATTCAGTGAACAGGGTTTGATCAAGAAAGCTCGGCGTGGTCATCTGCTTACATTCCTTTAACAGCAAAAATCCCGTTGGCGTTGCGCCAGTAGCCTTTGTAGTCCATGCCGTAACCGAAGATGTAACGGTCGATGCACGGCAGGCCGACGAAATCGGCTTTCAGGTCCGGGCGGGCCTTGCGGTCGTGGTCCTTGTCGATCAGCACGGCGGTGTGCACTTTGCGCGCGCCGGCGTGTTTGCAGAAGTCGATGATCGCGCCCAGGGTGTGACCTTCGTCGAGGATGTCGTCGATGATCAGCACGTCACGGTCGATGAACGAGACTTCCGGCTTGGCTTTCCAGAACAGGTCGCCGCCGCTGGTTTCGTTGCGATAACGGGTGGCGTGCAGGTAGGACGCTTCCAGCGGGAATTGCAAATGCGTGAGCAGCTTGCCGGCGAAGATCAGCCCGCCGTTCATCACGCAGAACACCACCGGATTGCTCTCGGCCAACTGGTCGTTGATGTGTGCACCGACGCGGGCGATGGCCGCCTCGACTTCAGCTTCGGTGTACAGGCAGTCAGCCTCTCGCATGATTTGACGGATATGCTCGAGATCAGCGGACATGGCGCTCTCCAGGGGGACGGATACGGAAAAGCGGGCAAAGGTACGCATCCCGCACGGCCAGATCAAGCGTTTGTGGACTAACGTTCTGAATGTCTATAGGACAACACCCTCGGATAGATTAATCTAGGCCGGTTTTTTTGCCCGCCGCCGGAGCCTTTCCCATGCCCATCCTCGAGATCCGCCATCCGCTGATCCGTCATAAACTTGGCCTTATGCGCCGCGCCGACATCAGCACCAAGAATTTCCGTGAGCTCGCTCAGGAAGTCGGCGCCCTGCTGACCTACGAAGCCACCAAAGACCTGCCGCTGGAAACCTACGATATCGAAGGTTGGGCCGGCACCGTGTCGGTGGAGAAAATCGCCGGCAAGAAAATTACCGTGGTACCGATCCTGCGCGCCGGTATCGGCATGCTCGAAGGCGTGCTCAGCCTGATCCCGGGCGCCAAGGTCAGCGCCGTGGGCGTGGCCCGCAACGAACAGACCCTGCAAGCTCATACCTACCTGGAAAAACTGGTCCCGGAAATCAACGAACGCCTGGCGATGATCATCGACCCGATGCTCGCCACCGGCAGTTCCATGGTCGCCACCATCGACCTGCTGAAGAAAGCCGGGTGCCGCGACATCCGCGCCATGGTGCTGGTCGCTGCACCAGAAGGCATCGCCGCCGTGGAGAAGGCTCACCCGGACGTGACCATCTACACCGCTTCCATCGATGAAAAATTGAATGAACACGGTTACATCATCCCAGGCTTGGGCGATGCCGGTGACAAGATCTTCGGTACCAAGCAGAAGGACGCGTGACCATGCAGGATGAGTTCAACGATCCGCTCTGGCGCACGGTGCTGTCTGGTGCGCAGATGCTGTTCGTGGCGTTCGGGGCGTTGGTATTGATGCCGCTGATTACCGGCCTCGATCCGAACGTGGCACTGTTCACTGCTGGCCTTGGGACGATTCTGTTTCAGATCGTCACCGGGCGTCAGGTGCCCGTGTTCCTGGCGTCGAGCTTTGCCTTTATTACCCCGATCATTCTCGCCAAGGGCCAATTCGGACTCGCAGCGACCATGGGCGGTATCATGGCGGCAGGCTTCGTCTACACCTTCCTCGGCCTGGCAGTGAAAATCAAAGGCACCGGTTTCATCGACCGTTTGCTGCCCCCGGTGGTGATTGGCCCGGTCATCATCTCCATCGGCCTGGCCATGGCGCCGATTGCCGCGAACATGGCGATGGGCAAGTCGGGCGACGGCGCCGAGCTGATTCATTACCAGACGGCGATGTTGATCTCGATGCCGGCGTTGCTGACCACCCTGATCGTCGCGGTGTTCGGCAAAGGCATTTTTCGCCTGGTGCCGATTATCTCCGGCGTGCTGGTGGGCTTTGCGATGGCGTTCTATTTCGGCGTGGTCGATACCGCGAAGATCGCCGCCGCTCCCTGGTTTGCGATTCCACACTTCACCGCGCCGGAGTTCAACTGGCAGGCGATTCTGTTCATCGTCCCGGTGGCATTGGCGCCGGCCATCGAGCATATCGGCGGCGTGATTGCCGTGGGCAGCGTGACCGGTCGCGACTACCTGAAGAAGCCCGGCCTGCACCGCACGTTGCTCGGTGACGGGATTGCGACCACCGCCGCCGGCCTGTTTGGCGGTCCGCCTAACACCACGTACGCCGAAGTGACGGGCGCGGTGATGCTGACCAAGAACTACAACCCGAAAATCATGACCTGGGCGGCGATCTTCGCCATCAGCCTGGCATTCGTCGGCAAATTCGGTGCGCTACTGCAAAGCATCCCGGTGCCGGTGATGGGCGGGATTCTGTGCCTGTTGTTCGGCTCGATCGCGGCGGTGGGGATGAACACCCTGATCCGCCATAAAATCGACCTGGGCGAGGCGCGCAATCTGGTGATTGTCTCGGTAACACTGGTGTTCGGGATTGGCGGCGTGCTGGTCGGCACCGGCACTGGCCCGGACGACTTCGGCCTCAAAGGCATCGCGCTGTGCGCGGTAACGGCGATTGCGCTGAACCTGTTGCTGCCGGGCAATGACAGCTGGAAGCACAAGAAGGCGGATGAGACGCTGTTGTAAGGCAGAGATTTTTGTTGCTGCTTGAGACGCCTTCGCCGGCAAGCCGGCTCCTACAGGTTTTGTGTCGATCACACGACCTGTGTAGGAGCCGGCTTGCCGGCAAAGCTTCTAAAGCGCCAGTGGCGCCCGCTCGCACAAGGCGCTCAACGCCCGCGCCCACTGCGGATCATCATTGAGGCACGGCACCAGCACCAACTCCTCTCCCCCCGCTTCACGGAACTGCTCCTTCCCGCGATCACCAATTTCCTCAAGCGTCTCAATGCAATCGGCGACAAATGCCGGGCACATCACCAGCACTTTTCTCACGCCCATTCCAGCCAACTCATCAAGGCGCGCTTCGGTGTAGGGGTCAATCCATTTGGCCCGACCCAGACGCGACTGAAACGACACCGACCACTTGCCGTCCGGCAAGCCCATGCGTTTGGCAAACTCCGCCGCCGTTCGCAGGCACTGACCGCGATAACAGGTCGCGACCACTTCCGGTGGCGCACTGGCGCAACAATCGCCGCCGCCCTCGAAACAGTGGCCTGGGTTGAGTTTCTTCAGGTGCCGCTCGGGCAAGCCATGGAAGCTCAACAACAAGTGATCGAAATCCTGCTGCAGATGAGGCCTGGCACTGGCAACCAGCGCGTCAAGGTATTCCGGCTGGTCGTAGAACGGCTGAAGAATGGAGAACTGAACATCGAGGTTGTGCTCACGCACGACCCGTTTGGCTTCTTCGATCACCGTCGTCACCGTGCTGTCGGCGAACTGCGGGTACAGGGGCGCCAGGGTGATACGTTTGATCCCCTGCCCCGCCATGCGCACCAGCGTCGACTCGATCGACGGCTCGCCGTAGCGCATCGCCAGTTCCACCGGGCCGTGGGTCCATTGCGCGGTCACGGCCTGTTGCAGGCGACGGCTGAGCACCACCAGCGGCGAGCCCTCTTCCCACCAGATCGAGGCATAGGCGTGGGCCGATTGTTCCGGCCGCTTGAACAGGATCAGCGAAACCAATAACCGTCGCACCGGCCATGGCAAGTCGATCACATAAGGGTCCATCAGAAATTGATTGAGGTAACTGCGCACATCGGCCACCGAGGTGGAGGCAGGCGAGCCCAGGTTGACCAGAAGCAATGCGTGATCGGTCATGCAACGTCCTATTTCAGAGGCGGCTGGACAGATCGTCCAGAGCCGCGCGCAAATCAGTGAACCGAAAGGTGAATCCCGCTTGCAGCAAGCGAGCCGGTACAGCCTTCTGGCCGCCTAGCAACAGCAATGACAGCTCGCCCAGACAGACTTTTAACGCCAGGGCCGGCATCGGCATGAACGACGGGCGGTGCAGCACGCTGCCCAACGTCTTGGCGAACTCGTGATTGCGCACCGGCTGGGGCGCGCAGGCATTATAAGGACCGCTGGCGTCATTCCGATGCAGAAGAAAATCAATCAGGGCGATTTGATCGTTGATATGGATCCACGGCATCCACTGTCGACCGTTGCCGATCGGCCCGCCCAGCCCCAGTTTGAACGGCACCAGCAGCCGCGACAAAAAGCCGCCCTCGGCCGACAGTACCAGCCCGGTACGAATCAGGATCACGCGAATGCCCAAGGCTTCGGCACGCTGCGCGGTCTCCTCCCAGGCGATGCACAACTGACTGGCGAAATCATCGATGACCGGAGGCGATTGCTCGGTCAATTCCCGTTCGCCTCCATCGCCATACCAGCCGATGGCGGAGCCCGAGATCAATACCTGCGGTTTCTGCTCGCGGCTTTCGAGCCAGGCCAGCATCGTTTCGGTCAGTGTGATCCGGCTGCTCCAGAGCAACGCCTTGCGCTTGGTGGTCCATGGCCGGTCGGCAATCGGCGCCCCCGCCAGATTGATAACGGCATCGACGGTTTCCTGCCCAAGGTCTTCGAACAGTGCGACACCACGCACCTGTGCCCCGCAAATTTTTGCGACTTTTTCCGGCGTGCGGCTCAAGACCGTCAGACGATGCCCCTGACTCAACCAGTGTCGGCAGAGCTGACGTCCTATCAAACCAGTACCGCCGGTCAGCAATATGTGCATGACTACTTCCTCGCGTGGCGTTTAACCCTGATCACTAGTCTATTTTTATAAGCAGGGATCTTTGGTATCGAGCAGGTCTGTGTTTAACAATAGGCCAAGCTGTCAGATCGAGAACGCTAAAAGTTATACCAAAAAACAATATTGTACAGGTTTAATCCACGGCGTAGTCTGTACAGAAAGGTAAACGAGGCCCCTATGACTGTACCTATCGCAATCATCGGCACCGGCATCGCCGGACTATCAGCCGCCCAGGCCCTTACGGAGGCCGGGCATGTCGTTCAACTTTTCGATAAAAGCCGCGGCAGTGGCGGACGCATGTCGAGCAAACGCAGCGATGCGGGGGCTCTGGACCTGGGCGCGCAATATTTCACCGCCCGCGATCGTCGCTTCGTCACGGAAGTCCAGCGTTGGCAAGCCAACGGCTGGGTCGCCGAGTGGACGCCGCAGCTCTACACCTACCACGGCGGCCAACTCAATCTTTCGCCGGACGAACAGACCCGCTGGGTCGGTACGCCCCGTATGAGCGCCATCACCCGCGGCCTGCTTGGCGATCTGGAAGTGCAGTTCGCCTGCCGGATCACCGAGGTCTATCGTGGCGAAGAGCACTGGCATCTGCAGGATGCCGAAGGCTTCACCCACGGCCCGTTCGGCCATGTAGTAATCGCCACGCCGGCACCGCAGGCCACCGCGCTGCTGGCCTCCGCGCCGAAGCTCGCCGGGGCCGCTGCCGGGGTGAAAATGGACCCGACCTGGGCTGTCGCACTGGCCTTCGAAACGCCGCTGGACACGCCCATGGAAGGCTGCTTCGTGCAAGACAGCCCGCTCGACTGGCTGGCCCGCAACCGCAGCAAACCTGGGCGCGACAACACCCTGGACACTTGGGTCCTGCATGCCACCAGTGCCTGGAGCCGGCAGCATATCGACCTGTCCAAGGAAGCGGTGATCGAGCAATTGCATGGCGCATTCGCCGAATTGCTGCATGACGCCATGCCCGCTCCAACCTTCAGCCTTGCCCATCGCTGGCTCTACGCCCGCCCTGCCACCAGCCATGAATGGGGCGTGCTGGCCGATGCCGATCTGGGTCTTTACGTGTGCGGCGACTGGTGTCTGTCCGGACGGGTCGAAGGTGCCTGGCTCAGCGGTCAGGAAGCTGCCAGGCGGTTGCACGCGCACCTGCAGTAAATGTCGGTAATGGCTGGTTTGTCGGATTGCCGCTCCGCAGCGAAGGTGCCATGAAGAACACCGCATGGCTTGAATCCTTTCGCCGGCAAGCCGGCGCCTACAGGAGATGTCTTCGCAGGAAATTGGGGTTAGCATGGAAAACTTATACAAATAATTTGACTTGTACACCTTTGAATCTATGATGGAGCACATGTTGTACAGAGCAAAAAATCTGTACAGGTCTGGATTCGAGGTGCCCCCGATGCCCTGCCCCACCGTGAAACCTAAAATCGCCATCAGCGCCTGCCTCATGGGTGCCGAGGTGCGCTTCAACGGCGGGCACAAGCAATCGCGGCTGTGCAGCCACACCCTCACTGACTACTTCGATTTCGTCCCGGTGTGTCCGGAAGTTGCCATCGGCCTCGGCATTCCGCGCCAACCCATCCGCCTGGTGGGTAGCCCCGAACAACCCGATGCCATCGGCACAGTCGATCCCGCTCTCAACGTCACTCGGCCACTGGCGGGCTATGGCCGGCAAATGGCGGCCGAGCTCAGCGATATCTGCGGCTACATCTTTATGCAGAAATCCCCGTCATGCGGACTGGAACGGGTCAAGGTCTACCACGCCAACGGGGCGCCAGTGGACGGCGGCGGTCGCGGTATCTACGCCCAGGCGTTTTGCGCCCTGCATCCGGATTTGCCGGTGGAAGAAGAGGGTCGGCTCAACGACCCGGTGCTGCGGGAAAACTTCCTGACCCGCGTATTCGCCTACAGCGCCTGGCAGCAGTTGCGGCAAGCAGGCCTGACCCGCCACGGCCTCACGGACTTTCACTCGCGCTACAAATACCTGTTGATGGCCCACAACCCGGTGCAATACAAAACCTTGGGCAATCTGTTGGGCAACATGGGCCAGACCGATCCCGGCGAACTGGGCCCACGCTATTTCAGCGAACTGATGGCCGCCTTGAAAAAATGCGCCACGCGCCGCACCCACACCAATGTCTTGCAGCACATCAGTGGTTACCTGAAACAAGCGATCAGCGCTGAAGACAAGCAGGAAGTGCAGCACGTCATCGGCCAGTACCGTCAAGGCATCGTGCCGCTGGTGGTGCCGCTGACCCTGCTCAAACATTATTTTCGCCAGCATCCGGACCCCTACATCGCGCAGCAGGTTTACCTGCAACCGCACCCGGAAAATCTCAGCCTGCGAAACGCGATCTGATGAAAACCCCACTCGACACCGGCGCCAGAGCAGACGTGGGCGCCGACTTCGCAAAGGCCCTCGATGAAGGCTGGCTGCCCATTCGTGAGGTGGCTCGCCAGACTGGCGTCAATGCCGTGACCCTGCGCGCCTGGGAACGGCGATATGGCCTGATTGTGCCGCAACGTACGCCCAAAGGGCATCGGTTGTTCCGCGCCGAACATGTTCAACGCATCCTGACGATTCTTACCTGGCTCGATCGCGGCGTTGCCGTCAGCCAGGTCAAGCAATTGCTCGACACCCCCCAGGCGTTTACCGAATCGGTTGAAAACGATTGGCATGTGCTGCGCCACACACTGCTGCACGCGGTGACTCAACTGAGCGAACGCACCCTCGATGACACCGTCAACCAGGCCATGGCGCTGTATCCACCGCGAATCGTGTGCGAACAACTGCTGATGCCGTTGCTGGCGGAGCTGGAACAACGTTGGCAAGGCCAGTTCGGCGCGCAGATGGAGCGCGTGTTTTTTTATTCCTGGCTTCGCAGCAAGTTCGGCGCCCGCATCTACCATAACAACCGGCAGTTGCGCAGCGCGCCGCTGCTGTTGATCAATCACTCGGACTTGCCGCTGGAACCCCACCTGTGGCTGACCGCCTGGTTGATCAGCAGCGCCGATTGCCCGGTGGAGGTGTTCGACTGGCCGCTGCCTGCCGGTGAACTCGCGCTTGCGGTCGATCACCTGAAAGCACGCGGTGTACTACTGTACTCCAGTAAAGCGATGAACCTTTCACAGCTGACGAAACTTTTGAATGGCGTCAGTTGCCCAAAAATGATTGCAGGACCCACGGTGCGCATCCACCACACCGAGTTGTCCGCAAGAGCCACCGTGACTGCTGACGTGTTCCTGGCCGAAGATCCGTTATCGGCTCACCAGGAACTGGTCCAGCGCGGGCTCATTTAATTGTTATCCATGGACACCACCATGCAATTGATCTGGCTGCGCAGCGACTTGCGCCTACATGACAACACCGCCCTCTCGGCCGCTGCAGCGCGGGGTCCGAGCGTGGCGGTGTATCTGCTGAGTCCGGAACAATGGCGAGAGCATGACGATGCGCCGTGCAAAGTGGATTTCTGGCTGCGCAACCTGAGCGAGTTAAGCCACGCACTGAACGAACTGAATATTCCCTTGTTGATCCGCCAGGCAGCACGCTGGGATGACGCTCCGAATGTTTTGCTCGAGCTTTGTCAGCAGTTGGCGATTGATGCGGTACACGTCAACGAGGAATACGGCATTCATGAAACCCGCCGGGACCTGGCGGTGGCTGACGCGCTGAAGAGCCGGGGCATCGAGTTTCACAGCTATCTCGACCAGCTGTTGTTCAAGCCCGGGAGCGTCCTGACCAGGACCGGCACGTATTTCCAGGTGTTCAGCCAGTTCCGCAAGGTGTGCCATGAACGCCTGCATCATGCGCTTCCGAGCCTGGTGCACGCCCCAAGGGTGCAAGCATCCTTGAGCATCAAACCGGACAAGATCCCCGCAGACATCGAGGGCTTCGACTCGCCCGGTGACAGCTTGCGCGCCCTCTGGCCAGCGGGTGAATGCGAAGCCCGGCGCCGCCTCGACACTTTCACCGACGCCCGGATCCACTACTACGAAAGCGAGCGGGACTTCCCGGCCAAACCCGGCACCAGCCAGCTTTCGGCCTACCTCGCTGCAGGCGTGATATCCCCTCGACAATGCCTGCATGCGGCCCTGCAAAGCAATCAGGGTGAATTCGAAAGCGGCAACGTGGGCGCCGTCACCTGGATCAATGAGTTGCTGTGGCGCGAGTTCTACAAACACATTCTGGTGGGCTACCCACGGGTGTCCCGTCACCGCGCCTTCCGCCCGGAAACCGAGGCCCTGGCCTGGCGCCATGCGCCTGAAGAACTCCTGGCCTGGCAGCAAGCACGCACCGGCCTGCCCATCATCGATGCGGCCATGCGCCAATTGCTTGAAACCGGCTGGATGCACAATCGTCTGCGTATGGTCGTGGCGATGTTTCTGACCAAGAACCTGCTGATCGACTGGCGCGAAGGCGAACGCTTTTTCATGCGCCACCTGATCGATGGCGACCTTGCGGCGAACAACGGCGGCTGGCAGTGGAGTTCATCCACCGGCACCGATTCGGCGCCGTATTTCCGGATTTTCAACCCGTTGAGCCAGTCGGTAAAATTTGACGCCGAGGGCGTATTCATCAAGCACTGGCTGCCGGAATTGGCCGGACTGAGCAAAAAAGAAGTGCACGACCCGGCAAACCTCGGCGGGCTGTTTGGTGTGGCAGGTTATCCGTTGCCAATCGTCAATCTTAGTGAGTCCCGCGCGCGAGCGTTGGCGGCGTTCAAGAATCTACCGTCGCGGCAGAACGCAGGAGCCGGGGATGAGTGATCGCCTGCGCAGGAAAGTACATGGCTACCGGGAT
Organism: Pseudomonas silesiensis; assembly: GCF_001661075.1. Lineage (NCBI taxonomy): Bacteria > Pseudomonadati > Pseudomonadota > Gammaproteobacteria > Pseudomonadales > Pseudomonadaceae > Pseudomonas > Pseudomonas silesiensis. Next base: position 859,829 of record NZ_CP014870.1, on the reverse strand, counting down.
TGCTTCGATGCCCGGGCACTATTTATGAACATTTACCCGTATTGGGCCAGTCGTGTGCCTGGCTGAAAAGGAGCATGGGATGAGCGTTACACTTCCACGACGCTATTGGCTGACCGGTGCCGGCAACGGTATTGGCGCGGCGTTGGCCGAAGAAATACTGAAAACCGGCGCCCACCTGGCGGTCAGTTCACGCTCGGTGGCATCTTTGAAAGTCTTGTCCAAGCGCTATCCAGGACGGGTGATGGTGGTGGCTGGTGACCTGACCAACAGCCAGACCGTGCGTGAAATCGGCGAACGGATTGCCCGGGAGTGGGGCTCGCTGGATTCAGTAATCCTTAACGCCGGCACTTGCGAGTATGTCGACGCCCGGCAGCTGGATGCTTCAATCATTGAGCACGTCGTACGCACTAACCTGCTTGCCAGCAGTTATTGCATCGAAGCTGCCGTGCCCTTGCTGCGGGCCGGGACTGCGCCGCACCTGGTGGGGATGGCCAGTCCGGCAACCTATCTGCCGCTGCCCCGGGCCGAAGCCCATGGCACTTCGAAAGCCGGCTTGCGGTATTTGTTCGAGTCCTTGCGCCTCAATCTGGCGCCGGACGGCATCGAAGTCACCATGGTCAGCCCGGGCTTCGTCGACACACTGCCGGCCGCGAACAACGACGTGCCGTCCCGCCTCTCCTGGCCTGTGGATAAAGCCGCTCGGCATATCTTCGAAGAACTCAAGCGCCGCCCCCCGGAGATCGCCCTGCCTGCGCTGTTCATGGCCGAACTCTGGCCGCTGTCGAAAATGCCCGACAACGGGAAACTGGCAATCGGTAAACGCATGATAGGTGGCCAGCCGCCAATCAAGGATCAGCCGTGAAGATCGCCATCGTCGGCAGCGGCATTTCGGGCCTGACCAGCGCCTACCTGCTCAATCGCAGCCACGAAATCAGCCTGTTCGAGGCCAGCGACCGTGTCGGCGGTCATACCCATACCGTAGACGTGACAGTCGAGGGCCAAAGCTACGCGGTGGACACCGGCTTCATGGCGTTCAACGACTGGGCCTATCCGAATTTCATTCGTCTGCTGGGTCAACTTGGCGTGGCTTTCAAACCGACGCCAATGAGTTTTTCGGTCACCGACCCGGATACTGGCCTCTGGTACAACAGCAACAACCTCAACAGCCTGTTTTCCCAGCGCCGCAATCTGTTGTCGCCGGGGTTCTGGGGCATGCTGCGGGACGTCTCGCGCTTCAATAAAGTGGCACAACGCGACCTGATCGAAGGGCAGATCGCGGCAGACACCACGCTGGACGACTATTTGAAAGCGGGAGGCTATGGCGAGCGGTTCATCCTGCATTACATCGTGCCGATGGGGGCCGCGATCTGGTCGATGTCCATGGCTGACGTCCTGGGTTTTCCAATGCGGACCTTCGTCAGGTTCTTCAACAATCATGGTCTGCTGTCCGCTGACAATCGCCGACCATGGTGCGTGATCGAAGGGGGCTCGAGTGCCTATATCACCCCATTGACGGCGAGTTTCAAACAGAAAATCAGGCTCAATGACCCGGTCAATCGAGTCGAACGCGATGGGGATGGCGTAGTTATCCACAGTGCCGCCGGCAGCGAGCGATTCGATAAAGTGGTGTTCGCGTGTCACAGCGATCAGGCACTGAAAATGCTGGCCAGGCCCAGCGACGCCGAACAGTCGATCCTCGGTGCCCTGCCCTACGCGGACAATGAAGTCGTGCTGCATACCGACACCCGTGTGCTGCCGGAGCAAAAACTGGCCTGGGCCGGTTGCAACTATCGCCTCGGCGGCCCCGGCCACACGCGGGCGGCCGTCACCTACGACATGAATATTGTGCAGGGCATCGAGAGCGACACGACCTTCTGTGTCAGCCTCAATCAAAGTGCCGGCATCAGTCCGTTCAAGGTGCTCGCCCAATACACGTATGCCCACCCGCAATTCAGCCTGGCGGCCGTCGCCGCCCAGGAGCGCTGGGAAGAATTGAACGGCGCGCACCACACTTACTTTTGCGGCGCCTATTGGGCCAGCGGTTCCCATGAAGACGGCGTGATCAGCGCCTTGCGTGTTGCCCGCGCGCTCGGGGAAACTTTGTGACAGCGCCGCCTGCGTAGCTCGATAGTCCTGCGGCGCCGGGTCCAGGCCGCGCGAATACCTTTGTGGATCATCCTGCTGTACGCCACTGCACCCAAGCGTCCGTCAGGCCTTTCACACAGCAGCGTCCCGCTGTCTTACACTGCGCCCCATGAAGACCATTGCCCACACGCAAATCGCCGAACCGGCGGTCACTTGCTCGACCTGCGCCGCGTGCTGCTGCCAGCTTGAAGTGATGCTGATCACCGACACCGGCGTGCCCGAGCGATTTATCGATACCGACGATTGGGGTGGGGAGGTCATGCTGCGTCTGGATGACGGCTGGTGCGCCGCGCTGGATCGCAACACGATGATGTGCACTATCTACGAAAAACGCCCGTTGATCTGCCGGGAGTTCGAGATGGGCGCGCCGGAATGCATCGAAGAGCGCCAGGGGATTACCACGGCGTATCGGTGAATCAAAATCACCGAAGATCCTGTGTGGGAGCGGCGGTGCGGCGACCCGACTTGCCCGCGATAGCGATTTACCATTCAACATCAATGTTGACTGATAGTCCGTCATCGCGGGCAAGTCGAATCGTCGCACCGCCGCTCCCACAGTGACCGAGTCCAGGGTTACAGCGGCATCGTGTAGTGCAGCGCGTAGCTTTCCACACCGTCGTTCGGGCTGCTGATGCCGGCATTGGAGTAGTGCGTCGCACGAATCCCGACTTCATGGCCGCCCGCAAAGCGCAGGCCAAAGCCGAACCGGTCTTCAAACTGGAACGCACTGCCAAGCTGGTTGTTTTCGACTTCGGTATTGGCGAACGCCGCTACGCCAACGCCCAACTCCACGTACGGCTTGACGTTCTGTCCAGAAAATTCGTAAACCAACACTGGCGAAAACGACAGACTGTGATTACTGGAACTCTTGTCGCCATCCCAATAGGTGTAGGCCCCACTCCAGTAACCGGTCAGACGACCGACGTCACTTTGCAGCCAGCTCTTGTCCCAGTCGAATTGCATGCCCAGCCGATAGGTCATGGTCGACTCATCGGTTTGGCCGACCGCGAACTCCACGCCTGCCGCCTGGGCGGAAAAATTGTGCCCCATCAGTGCGGCCGCAATCGCGGCCAAGCAGAATAGTCGCTTCATTAGAAACATCCTTTTCCGAACGATTTTTGTGTGGTTTTTTTTGTAGCTCTCAATAGCACTAAAACTATAGAAATCGTCGTTTAATCAGAAGTTCATCCCAATTATCCGTTTTCCCAAGATTTATCTACTTGTTGAAGCTTCGCACAACGCCCGAGGTATTCCACAGTATCGGCAAGATATTTCTGAAATGCTCCGGATCGGCACTCGTCCAGAACTGCGCAGCATCGGCTGTTCCATCGGCCAGCAATTCGCGCTCGGTCAACAGACGCTGTAGTTGCCGTGCCACCGCGGCGCCGGTGTCGATCAAACTGATGTCCTCAGGGATCATCTGCTTTAGCAACGGCTTTAGGAAGGGGTAATGCGTACAGCCGAGAATTATCGTGTCACAACCGGCGGCAAGCAGCGGTCCGACATACCTGGCAAGCAACTCACGCAGGGCAGGACTGTGCAGGTCACCGTTTTCAATCAGCTCCACGAGCCCGGGACACGGCTGAGTGATCACCCGCACATCCGTGGCGAAGCGATCGAGTAACGCGGCAAATTTGGCACTCTGCAAGGTGCCGGTGGTGGCCAGCACACCCACCACACCACTGCGGGTGGCCGCGGCGGCGGGCTTGACCGCCGGTTCCATGCCGACAATCGGCCACTGGGGATAGTCGCGCCGCAAATCCGCAACACCGGCGACCGTAGCCGTGTTGCACGCCAGCACCAGGGCCTTGGCACCCTGCTGCTGAAAAAATTCGGCCATGACGCTGCAACGCTGACGGATGAATTCCGGGGTTTTTTCGCCGTAGGGCACATTCCCGCAATCGGCAACGTACAGCAGCGACTCATTGGGCAGTAAGCGCTGGATCTCGGCCAGCACCGACAGCCCACCGACGCCGGAATCGAACACGCCGATTGGCGCTTCACGCATGGGCAGTACCACAGACGCTGCACCCCGGATCACGCTTGACCCGCAACTCGCGAAAGCGCGTGCCCAAGGCATCGATCAACAACAGACGCCCCACCAGCGGCTCGCCAAAACCCACCAACAGTTTCATGGCTTCCAGCGCCTGGAGGCTGCCCACCAATCCCACCAGAGGCCCGACCACGCCGGCTTCGCTGCACGTCAGTTCGGCTTCGCTGCCGTGTCCGTATAAACAGTGGTAACACGGACTGTCCGCACGCCGTGGGTCGAACACCGACAATTGCCCTTCGAGGCGAATCGCCGCGCCGCTGACCAACGGCTTGCGCGCACTCACACAGGCGGCGTTGACCGCCTCACGGGTGGCAAAATTATCCGAGCAGTCCAATACCAGATCCACGGCACCCACGGCGGCGGCCAGGGAGTCTTCGTCCAGCGCCGCGCGATGGGCGATCAATTGAATCTCGGGGTTGATCGCGCCTAGACGGCGGATGGCCGAATCGACCTTGCTGACCCCGACGCTATCCGTGTCGTGGATGATCTGGCGTTGCAGGTTGGTCAGGTCGACGCTGTCGAAGTCTGCCAGATGCAGTTCACCGACCCCCGCGGCGGCCAGATACAGCGCCACCGGTGAGCCAAGACCGCCAAGACCGACGATCAATACGCGGCTTTGCTTGAGTCGCAACTGACCGTCTATGTCGACGTGTTGCAACAGAATCTGCCGGCTATAGCGCAACAATTCCTGATCATTCAGCACGGCAGGCACCCCAGACTGATGCGTTCGTGGCCGCCCAGATCGGTGCGGCTATGGACCTGTTCAAAACCCCGGGCCAGCAGCAACTCGCGCACCGCACCGGCTTGATCGTAACCGTGTTCGAGCATCAGCCAGCCACCCGCCTCAAGATAATCAGGCGCCTGGGCGACGATCAGACGCAGATCGTCGAGCCCGTCGACACCGGCCACCAGAGCGCTGGCCGGTTCGAAGCGGACGTCGCCCTCGGCCAGATGCGGATCGGCGGACGCGATGTAGGGCGGGTTGCTGATGATCAGTTGAAAGCGCTGGCCCGCCAGCGCGCTGAACCAATGACTGCTAAGGACCGTGGCGTTGTTCAGGTGCAGGCGCTGCCGATTGCGCTCGGCCAGGGCCACGGCTTCGAGCACGCGATCCACGGCGGTGACCTTCCACGCCGGACGTTCGCTGGCCAGGGCCAGGGCAATAGCGCCGCTGCCGGTGCCCAGGTCGAGCACACTGGCCGGGGTCGCCGGCAGCAATTGCAGTGCGGCTTCCACCAGCAGCTCGGTGTCCGGGCGCGGGATCAGCGTGTGCGGCGCCACTTCCAGATCGAGCTTCCAGAAACCTTGCTGGCCAAGGATGTACGCCACCGGTTCGCCGCCACGACGACGCTGCAAAAAGCCGGCAAAGGTCAATGCGGCTTCGCTCGGGACGATGCGTTCCGGCCAGGTGTGCAGGAAACTGCGGGATTTGCCCAAGGCAGCGGCCAGCAGCAATTCGGCATCCAGACGCGCCGTGGGCGAGTCGGGCAATTCGGCGGCACGCAACAAACTGGCAATGATCGTCATTTACTCACCTATGGCCGCCAGTTGATCGGCCTGGTACTCGGCCAGCAACGGCTCGATCACCGCATCGACACCGCCCGCGAGGATTTCGTCGAGAGAGTACAACGTCAGGTTGACCCGATGGTCAGTCACCCGGCCCTGGGCAAAGTTGTAGGTGCGGATCCGCTCGGAGCGATCGCCCGAGCCCACCAGCAATTTACGCTCGCTGGCAATGGCATTGGCGGCGGCGCTGGTCTGCTGGTCGTTGAGCTTGGCCGACAGCCAGGACATCGCCCGTGCGCGGTTCTTGTGCTGGGAACGTTCTTCCTGGCACTCGACGACGATGCCGGATGGCAAGTGGGTGATGCGGATCGCCGAATCGGTCTTGTTGACGTGTTGGCCGCCGGCACCGGAGGATTTGTAGGTATCGATCCGCAAATCGGACGGGTTGATCTCGATCGCTTCCTGTTCGTCCGGCTCGGGCAACACGGCCACGGTGCAGGCCGAGGTGTGAATGCGCCCCTGGGATTCAGTGGCCGGAACCCGCTGCACCCGGTGTGCGCCGGATTCGAATTTCAACTTGCCGTAGACGTTGTCGCCTTCCACCCGGGCGATGACTTCTTTAAAGCCGCCGTGTTCGCCGATGTTCTCCGAGAGAATTTCCACGCGCCAGCCACGCCGTTCGGCGTAACGCGAATACATGCGGAACAGGTCGCCGGAGAAGATCGCCGCTTCGTCACCGCCGGTGCCGGCGCGGATTTCGAGGAACACGTTACGGCCGTCGTTCGGATCCTTGGGCAGCAGCATGCGTTGCAATCCGGCTTCGATTTCGATCAGTTGCTCTTTGGCTTCGCGGACTTCTTCCACGGCCATTTCGCGCATGTCCGGGTCGTTGTCCTTGAGCAGTGCCTGGGCGCCTTCGAGGTCGCCTTGCACTTTGAGCAACTGTTTATAGGTTTCGACAATCGGCTCGATTTCCGCGTATTCCTTGGAATAGGTGCGGAATTTGGTCTGATCGGAAATGACCTCGCCATCGCCAAGCAAGGCGGTCAATTCCTCGAAACGGTCCTGGAGGATGTCCAGCTTATTGAGCAGTGACGCTTTCATTGCGGTTTCTTATCCGAAAAGCTATCCGATGAGCCCTCACCGAGGGCAAAGAGTTCCTGGGCCATGGCCAGCGCATCGAGGCGGCCTTCGGCAGAGAGCTTTTTCAATTGCACGCTCGGGGCATGCAAGAGTTTATTGGTCAGGCCCCGCGCCAATTGCACCAGCACGTCTTCGGCGCTGCTGCCGTTGGCCAGCATCCGCTGGGCCTTGAGCAATTCTTCGTCGCGCAGGCGCTCGCTTTGTTGACGATAAGCCTTGAGCACATCCACCGCCGCCAGTTCACGCAGGCGGACCATGAAGTCTTCGGCACCGATCGAAACCATCTCTTCCGCCGCCTGGGCTGCACCCTGACGGCTCTTGAGGTTTTCGGCGACCACCTCGTGGAGATCGTCGACGCTATACAGGTAAACGTCGTCCAGTTCACCGACTTCCGGCTCGATATCCCTAGGGACGGCAATATCCACCATGAAAATCGGCTTGTGCTTGCGCAGCTTCAAGGCACTTTCTACCGCCCCCTTGCCCAGGATCGGCAACTGGCTGGCGGTGGAACTGATGACGATGTCGCTGCGCACCAGCTCGGCCGGGATATCCGAGAGCAACACGGCGTGGGCGCCGAACTGCTCGGCCAGGATGCTCGCACGCTCCAGCGTCCGGTTGGCGACCACGATGCGCTTGACCCCCAACTCATGCAGATGGCGGGCGACCAGGGTAATGGTCTCGCCGGCGCCAATCAGCAAGGCCTGGCTGCGTTGCAGGTCGCTGAAAATCTGTTTGGCCAGGCTGACCGCGGCAAACGCCACGGACACCGGGTTCTCACCGATGGCGGTGTCGGTGCGCACTTGCTTGGCCGCATTGAACGTGGCCTGGAACAGTCGTCCGAGCAACGGACCGATGGTGCCGGCTTCGCGCGCCACGGCGTAGGCGGACTTCATCTGACCGAGAATCTGCGGTTCGCCCAACACCAGCGAGTCGAGCCCGGAGGCCACCCGCATCATGTGACGAACTGCCGCATCATCTTCGTGCACATAAGCGCTCGCGCGCAGCTCTTCGAGGCTCAAATGGTGATAATCGGCCAGCCAGCGCAACACCATGTCAGCCGAAAGGTGATCCTGTTCTATATAGAGCTCACTGCGATTGCAGGTGGAGAGGATCGCAGCTTCGCGGCTGTCGGTGAGTCGGCAGAGCTGCTGCAAGGCCTCCACCAGCTGTTCAGGGGTAAAGGCCACGCGCTCGCGGACGTCTACTGAAGCAGTCTTGTGGTTGATACCGAGTGCAAGGAAGGCCATTCAAGGTCGCTGATGGTGACGTGAAGCCGGCAATTGTCCTACTTCGACACAGCGAGAACAACTACTCGATCTCTATTGGCCCGGCAGGCGATAGCCAGGCGTGCGAGCGCTTCTCGTTTACAGGGTTCGCCGCCGCCCCCTTGTAGGAGCGAGCTTGCTCGCGATAAACCTGAGGGCGCCGCGGGGTGCCAGGCTTCCAGCGTTATCGTTGACGACCTTCGCGAGCAAGCTCGCGCCTACAGGGGGATCGTGTCCAGGGGACCGGTGTACAGGGGAAAATGGAGGGGCGGTTATGTTTGGCCGAAGGCTTGTGTCATGATGATCCGACCGCAGGTTAGTCGTCCTCCTCCTATATGAATAGATCTTCCGCGTTGCTCCTCGCTCTTGTCTTCCTCAGCGGCTGCCAGGCTTTGGCACCCGTTTCGCCGGACGGTACGCCGCCGGTCGAAGACAGCACCCCGGCCCCTGTAAAGCCCAAGGTTTACAGCTCCTTCAGCGAAGATACCGTCTTCAGCCTGTTGAGCGCTGAACTGGCTGGCCAGCGCAATCGCTTCGACATTGCCCTGGACAACTACGTGACCCAGGCGATCAACACCCAGGATCCGGGCATTTCCGAGCGGGCATTTCGTATCGCCGAGTATCTGGGCGCCGATCAGGCAGCGCTGGACACCGCGCTGATCTGGGCGAAAAACGCCCCGGACGATCTCGAGGCGCAACGGGCCGCCGCGGTGCAGCTGGCTCGCGCCGGACGTTATGACGATTCGATGGCCTACATGGAGAAAGTCCTGCTAGGCAAAGGCGACACGCATTTCGACTTCCTCGCCCTGTCTGCGGCCGATACCGATCAAGACACGCGCAACGGCCTGATGAAAAGCTTCGACCGTCTGTTGCAGCGCCACCCGAACAACAGCCAGCTGATTTTCGGCAAGGCTTTGCTGCTGCAACAAGACGGTGATACCAAGGGCGCGCTGGCCCTGCTGGAAGACAATCCCCCGGACGAGGGTGAAATTGCCCCGATCCTGCTGCGCGCACGCCTGCTGCAATCGCTCGAGCGTGGCGATGAAGCCTTGCCGCTGCTGAAAAAAAGCATCAAGCAGTACCCGGACGACAAACGCCTGCGCCTGACTTACGCGCGCATGCTGGTTGAACAGGACCGCATGGACGAGGCCAAGGTCGAGTTCTCGAGCCTGGTCCAGCAGTACCCGGAGGACGACGAACTGCGATATTCCCTGGCCCTGGTGTGCCTGGAAGCCAAGGCCTGGGACGAGGCCAAGGGGTATCTGGAAGAACTGATCGCCCGGGACAGCCATGTCGATTCGGCCCACTTGAACCTCGGCCGTATCGCGGAAGAACGCAATGACCCCCAAGGTGCACTGATCGAGTACGCCCAGGTCAGGCCGGGTAACGATTACCTGCCGGCACAATTGCGCCTGACCGATATCCTGATCAATAACGGCAGGACCGCCGAAGCCCAACGCCGTCTGGCGGCAGAGCGCGACGAACAGCCCGATTACGTCATTCAGTTGTATTTGATCGAATCCGAAACCCTGGCCGCCAATAAACAGGGGGACAAGGCCTGGAAAGTCTTGCAGCAAGCGCTGGAGAAATACCCGGACGACTTGAATTTGCTGTACACCCGCGCCATGCAGGCGGAAAAACGCAATGACCTGGCGCAGATGGAAAAAGACCTGCGGCAGATCATCAAGCGCGACCCGGACAATGCGATGGCACTGAACGCCCTGGGTTATACCCTGTCCGACCGTACGACGCGTTACGCCGAAGCCAAGGCCCTGATCGAACAGGCGCACCAGATCAATCCGGAAGACCCGGCGGTGCTCGACAGCCTCGGCTGGGTGCACTACCGCCTGGGCAATCTCGATGAGGCCGAACGCTACTTGCGCCTGGCCCTGGATCGCTTCCCCGACCAGGAAGTCGCCGCTCACCTGGGCGAAGTCTTGTGGGCCAACGGCAAGCAACGCGAAGCCAGGCAAATCTGGGGCAAGTTCCTCAAGGAACAGCCCGACAGCCCTATCCTGCGCAGCACCATCAAGCGCCTGACCGGATCAGAGACTCTATAAACCTATGTTCATGCGCCACCTCATCGTTTTCAGTTTCATTGCCCTGCTCGCCGGTTGCGCGGGCTTCGGTGCCCGCGAATCGGTCCAGGGTCAAGGCAACACGGCCCAGTGGCGCGAGTACAAGCAGCAGCTTACGGGGCTTGACGGCTGGCAGATCAACGGCAAGATCGGCATCCGCGCGCCCAAGGATTCCGGCAGCGGCACCTTGTTCTGGCTGCAACGCCAGGATTACTACGACATCCGCCTTTCCGGCCCCCTGGGTCGCGGCGCGGCTCGCTTGACCGGTCGCCCCGGCAAAGTCTCACTGGAAGTCGCCAACCAGGGCCGTTATGACGCGACGTCTCCGGAAACGCTGCTCGAAGAACAGCTTGGCTGGAAATTGCCGGTGTCCAATCTGGCCTGGTGGGTGCGCGGGCTTCCGGCCCCGGACAGCAAAAGTCGCCTGACTCTGGACACCGACAGCCGCCTGGCCAATCTCGAACAGGATGGCTGGCAGGTGGAGTACCTCAGTTACGCCGAGCAAAACGGCTATTGGCTGCCCGAGCGCATCAAACTGCATGGCACCGACCTTGACGTCACGCTGGTGATCAAGGAATGGCAACCTCGCAAACTGGGGCAATGACCATGACCGCGCCTCGCTTGACGCTGCCCTCCCCGGCCAAACTCAATCTGATGCTGCACATCCTCGGTCGCCGTGAAGACGGTTACCACGAGTTGCAGACCATTTTTCAGTTTCTCGATTACGGCGATGAAATCACCTTTGCCGTGCGCGACGATGGCGTGATTCGCCTGCACACCGAATTCGAAGGAGTCCCGCACGACAGTAATCTGATCGTCCGGGCGGCAAAAAAACTTCAGGAGCAATCCGGCTGTTCGCTCGGGATCGACATCTGGATCGAAAAAATCCTGCCCATGGGCGGTGGCATCGGTGGCGGCAGCTCAAATGCCGCGACGACTCTGCTCGGCCTCAATCATCTCTGGCAACTGGGTTGGAATGAGGATCGGCTGGCCACCTTGGGCCTGACGCTGGGCGCCGACGTCCCGGTTTTCGTGCGTGGCCACGCGGCTTTTGCCGAGGGCGTCGGGGAAAAACTGACCCCTGTAGACCCCGAAGAACCTTGGTATCTCGTGCTTGTGCCGCAAGTATCTGTAAGTACAGCAGAAATTTTTTCAGATCCGTTGTTGACACGTAACTCTTCTCCCATTAAAGTGCGCCCCGTTCCCAAGGGAAACAGTCGAAATGACTGCTTACCGGTGGTAGCAAGGCGTTACCCAGATGTACGTAACGCATTGGATTTGTTAGGTAAATTTACCGAAGCAAAACTCACCGGAACTGGAAGTTGTGTGTTTGGGGGCTTCCCAAGCAAAGCTGAAGCTGATAAAGTCTCGGCCCTTCTTACAGAGACCCTTACAGGGTTTGTAGCAAAAGGAAGCAACGTTTCGATGTTGCATCGCAAGCTGCAAAGTCTGCTCTAAAAGGAACCGAGTACTGGGTACTCGTTGCAACAGATACAGGGGCGTCGCCAAGCGGTAAGGCAGCAGGTTTTGATCCTGCCATGCGTTGGTTCGAATCCAGCCGCCCCTGCCATTTTCTATACTCATCCAGGTTACCCTCAGCCTCTAGGTACTGCGCGTGTCCAAGATGATGGTCTTTACGGGGAACGCTAACCCCGATCTGGCTCGGCGTGTCGTACGTCAGCTGCATATCCCTCTCGGTGACATCTCTGTCGGTAAGTTTTCCGACGGCGAAATTACTGCCGAGATCAATGAAAACGTCCGCGGTAAAGATGTCTTCATTATTCAGCCGACTTGCGCTCCGACCAACGACAACCTGATGGAACTGGTAGTGATGGCTGATGCCTTCCGCCGCTCCTCGGCTACTCGTATCACTGCTGTAATTCCTTACTTTGGTTATGCCCGTCAGGATCGCCGTCCGCGTTCCGCACGTGTGGCTATCAGCGCGAAAGTCGTTGCTGACATGCTTACCGTAGTCGGCATCGACCGTGTTCTCACGGTTGATCTGCATGCTGACCAGATTCAGGGCTTCTTCGATATTCCGGTAGATAACATCTACGGCTCCCCCGTTCTGGTGGATGACATTGAAGATCAGCGCTTCGAAAACCTGATGATCGTCTCCCCGGACATTGGTGGCGTCGTGCGTGCACGTGCCGTTGCCAAATCCCTGGGCGTGGATCTCGGGATCATCGACAAACGCCGTGAGAAAGCCAATCACTCTGAAGTGATGCATATCATCGGTGATGTCGAGGGGCGTACCTGTATCCTGGTCGATGACATGGTCGATACCGCCGGCACATTGTGCCACGCGGCAAAGGCTTTGAAAGAGCATGGCGCTGCCAAGGTTTTCGCCTACTGCACACACCCCGTGCTGTCGGGTCGGGCAATCGAGAACATTGAAAATTCCGTGCTGGACGAGCTGGTGGTGACCAACACCATCCCGCTGTCCGCTGCAGCACAAGCCTGTGCGCGTATCCGTCAACTGGATATCGCCCCGGTAGTTGCCGAAGCGGTCCGCCGCATCAGCAATGAAGAATCGATCAGCGCGATGTTCCGTTAAGGGCCCTGCCCTTTTCATTACATCCTGTTGACGAAAAGCGCCCCGCCCCGGCATTCCTGTCGGGGCGGGGCTTTTTTGCCCATATCGCCTTTAGCGCTGGTCGCAAACGCTGGGGCGAATGTGGTTATTTTGGAGATACAACATGAACGAATTTACTCTGAATGCTGAAGTGCGTTCCGACCTGGGGAAAGGTGCGAGCCGCCGCCTGCGTCGTCTCGCAAGCCTGGTTCCAGCTGTAGTTTACGGTGGCGAAAAAGCCCCTGAATCCATCAGCATGCTGGCTAAAGAAGTTGCCAAACTGCTCGAAAACGAAGCGGCTTACAGCCACATCATCGAGCTGAACGTTGGCGGCACCAAGCAAAACGTAATCATCAAGGCTCTGCAGCGTCACCCGGCCAAAGGCCACGTGCTGCACGCTGACTTCGTACGCGTTGTAGCCGGCCAGAAACTGACCGCTATCGTGCCTGTACACTTCGTCGGCGAAGAAGCTCCGATCAAGAAAGGCGGCGAAGTTTCGCACGTCGTTTCGGAAATCGAAGTGACCTGCCTGCCGAAAGATCTGCCTGAATTCATCGAAGTCGACCTGGCTGACGCCGAAATCGGTTCGATCATTCACCTGTCCGACCTCAAAGCCCCTAAAGGCGTTGAGTTTGTTGCTCTGGCACACGGTGACGACAAGGCTGTTGCCAACGTTCACGCTCCACGTGTTGCTCCAGAAGCTACCGAAGAAGGCGCAGCAGAGTAATTCACTCTGTGATGCCGGAGTGATCAAGTAACATCGCGGACTGGAACGTAGCGAGAAAGCGGGCGAGAACGCGGAGTTTACATAATGGTAAATGAGCACTTGCCGTCCACTTTCGCCGCACACACCGGTTGCGGCGATGTTATCCACCACTCCAAGGAAGGGCCCCTATCGTGACTGCCATAAAACTGATCGTTGGCTTGGGAAATCCAGGCGCTGAATACGAACAGACCCGGCATAACGCAGGGGCCCTTTTTGTTGAGCGCATCGCGAACGCACAGGGCGTAAACCTTGCGGCGGATCGCAAATATTTCGGCCTGACCGGGCGCTATTCGCATCAGGGTCAGGATGTTCGTCTGCTGATTCCCACCACGTACATGAACCGCAGCGGCCAGGCCGTGGCGGCACTCGCCGGTTTCTTCCGCATCAAGCCTGAAGAAATTCTCGTGGCGCACGACGAACTCGACCTGCCTCCGGGCGTTGCCAAGCTCAAACAGGGCGGCGGCCATGGCGGTCACAACGGGTTGCGCGACATCATCGCGCAACTGGGCAATCAGAATACCTTTCACCGCTTGCGGCTTGGCATTGGCCACCCGGGCGTTGCCAGTATGGTTTCAAATTTCGTCCTGGGTCGTGCGCCACGCGCCGAACAGGAAAAACTCGATGCCAGCATCGATTTTGCCCTCGGCGTGCTGCCGGATATCCTCGCCGGTGAATGGAACCGCGCGATGAAAAACCTGCACAGCCAGAAGGCCTGACACTTATCCGAGGGGAAACACCATGGGATTCAATTGCGGCATCGTCGGCCTGCCTAACGTCGGCAAGTCCACCCTGTTCAACGCCCTGACCAAATCCGGGATCGCGGCCGAGAACTTCCCCTTCTGCACCATCGAACCGAACACCGGTATCGTACCGATGCCGGATCCGCGTCTGGAGGCCCTGGCGGCCATCGTCAATCCCAAGCGCATCCTGCCGACCACCATGGAATTCGTCGACATCGCAGGCCTGGTGGCTGGTGCTTCGAAAGGTGAAGGCCTGGGCAACAAGTTCCTCGCCAACATCCGCGAAACCGATGCCATCGCCCACGTGGTCCGCTGCTTCGAAGACGAGAACGTGATTCACGTCTCCAATAGCGTCGATCCCAAGCGCGACATCGAGATCATCGACCTGGAACTGATCTTCGCCGACCTCGACAGCTGCGAGAAGCAACTGCAGAAAGTTGCGCGTAACGCCAAGGGGGGTGACAAGGACGCCGTGGTCCAGAAGGGCCTGCTAGAGCAATTGATCGCTCACTTCACCCTCGGCAAGCCTGCGCGCACGCTGATGAAGACCATGGGCGCCGACGACAAAGCGGTCATTCGCGGCTTCCACCTGCTGACCACCAAGCCGGTCATGTACATCGCCAACGTCGCTGAAGACGGTTTCGAGAACAACCCGCTGCTGGACATCGTCAAGGCCATCGCCGAAGAAGAAGGCGCCATGGTGGTTCCGGTCTGCAACAAGATCGAAGCCGAAATCGCCGAACTGGATGACGGCGAAGAGAAAGACATGTTCCTCGAAGCCCTGGGCCTTGAAGAGCCTGGCCTGAACCGCGTGATCCGCGCCGGCTACGAGATGCTGCACTTGCAGACCTACTTCACCGCCGGTGTCGAAGAAGTCCGCGCCTGGACCGTCCGCGTCGGTGCTACCGCACCCCAGGCCGCTGGCGTGATCCACACCGACTTCGAAAAAGGCTTCATCCGCGCCGAAGTCATCGCCTATGACGATTTCATCCAGTACAAGGGCGAAGCCGGCACCAAGGAAGCCGGTAAATGGCGCCTGGAAGGCAAGGACTACATTGTTAAAGACGGCGATGTGATGCACTTCCGTTTCAACGTGTAAAACATCTGCTAAAGAAAAAGCCGCGTTCGATACGCGGCTTTTTTGTGCCTGAAATCCGGGCAACACCACCGACCTGTAGGAGCGAGGCTTGCCCGCGAAGCTTTTAGCGTCAGTGATGACGCCTTCGCGGGCAAGCCTCGCTCCTACAGGTCACGCGGGCTCAGGCCTTCTTGGTTCTCGGCAGGAAGATCGCCAACACGCCAAACAACGGCAGGAACGAGCACAGGAAGTACACGTACTCGATGCCATGAACATCCGCCAGATGCCCGAGCAACGCCGCGCCAATCCCGCCAAAACCGAACATCAGCCCGAAGAACACCCCGGCAATCATCCCGACATTGCCTGGCACCAATTCCTGGGCGTACACCACGATGGCCGAAAACGCCGAGGCCAGGATGAAGCCGATCACCACGCTGAGAATGCTGGTCCAGAACAGGTCGACGTGAGGCAGGATCAGGGTGAACGGTGCCACGCCAAGAATCGAAAACCAGATCACTGCCTTACGCCCGATCTTGTCGCCGATCGGCCCGCCGAAGAAGGTCCCTGCCGCTACCGCTCCGAGAAACAGGAACAAGTGCAACTGCGAACTGGCCACCGACAGGTCGAATTTCTCGATCAGGTAAAAGGTGAAGTAGCTGGTCAAACTGGACATGTAGAAATACTTGGAGAACACCAGCAGCCCCAGTACCACCAAGGCACTGATCACCCGGTTTTTCGACAAGCCGTGCGTCGCTGCCTGACCTTGCTTGAGCTTGAACAGGCTCAAGTGATTGGCGTACCAACGACTGATCCGGTAGAGCACGAACAGCGCAAACACCGCGAATAATCCGAACCAGGCCACATGGCCCTGTCCGAAAGGAATGATGATCGCGGCGGCGAGCAACGGACCGAAGGCCGACCCGGCATTACCACCGACCTGGAAGGTCGATTGCGCCAGGCCGAAACGCCCGCCCGAAGCCAGGCGCGCCACGCGAGACGCTTCCGGGTGGAAAGTCGAGGAGCCGATGCCGATCAGCCCGGCCGCCAGCAGAATCAACGGGAAGGTACCGACCACCGACATCATCAGAATGCCGATCAGCGTGCACACCGTTCCGGCAGGTAGCAGCCAGGGCTTGGGATGGCGATCGGTGTGGTAGCCGACCCACGGCTGCAGCAGCGAGGCCGTCAGTTGAAAGGTCAGGGTGATCAAGCCGACCTGGGTGAAGCTCAGGCCATAGTTGGCCTTGAGCATTGGGTAAATCGATGGCAACACCGACTGGATCAGGTCGTTGATCAAATGCGCCAGAGCCACGGCGCCGATGATGCGCATGACCAGGGGGCTGCTTTGTGAAGTCGCGGATGCCGGCTGAGCGCCGGTCTGGACGTTGCTGATAGCCATGGGAATTTCCGTACAGCGGATGGGTGCACACGGGCAGGTGCGTCAATGTGCCATTTTTCAGGGCTGCAGCGCCATCCCCTTAGCCTGCTAACGACCGTACCTTGAAGGCCTGGAGTGCGAATACCGGGAGATTTCTGCTCAGATGATGCCCTTCCCCGACCCGATTTTTCGGCTCTCAGGGATAAGCGGTTGAAAGCGCAGAGAAATATTTTATATTTACGCTTGACGCATTATCGTTTGCGGTGAATAATGCGCGCCACTTGGCTACATAGCTCAGTTGGTTAGAGCATAGCATTCATAATGCTGGGGTCCGGGGTTCAAGTCCCTGTGTAGCCACCAAGTACTAAAAACGGCTTACCGAAAGGTAGGCCGTTTTTTTATGCCTGGAGAAAAGCGGCCTGAACCGTTGAGTGCACGCGCGCCTCATCGGCATGACCATGCTGCCCTCCCTCCGACAGAAAATTCGCTGATGCATGAAGGACAAATGCGTCTTTGCCGTGGGCCATGATTTGCGTCACTGGCTGTCGGCCGATAAAGTCCTCGGATCTTTTCCCACGGACGGAGTGCCCTGCGTGTCCTCAGCCTTTGACTTGAGCCGCTATCGCCTGTCAGCGCTGTCGCTGATTGCCAGCGCTTCGATCCTTGCCGCGTGCAATGCTCCGCCCGCCTCGACGTTGCCGATCGCACCGGAAGCCGCCTCGGGCTACCGCACCGACCTGCAAACCCGGCACGCCTCGAAACACATGGCGGCAGCGGCCAACCCCCTGGCGGCCGAAGCCGGGCGGGAGATGCTGCGCCGGGGCGGTTCGGCGATCGATGCGGCCATTGCGATGCAAGCCGTCCTGACGCTGGTCGAGCCGCAATCCTCGGGCATCGGCGGTGGCGCGTTGATCGTGCTCTGGGATGGCAAGACCGTGCGCACTTACGACGGCCGCGAAACCGCACCGGCCGGCGCCACCGAGAAGCTTTTCCTGCAGGCCGACGGCCAACCGATGCCGTTCACTCAGGCACAGATCGGTGGTCGTTCGGTGGGCACGCCGGGGGTGTTGCGCGCACTGGAACTGGCTCATCAGAAACACGGCCGCCTGCCATGGGCCCAACTGTTCGAGCCGGCGATCGAACTGGCCGAGCAAGGCTTTGCCATCTCGCCGCGCCTGCATCGATTGATCGCCTCGGACTCGTCCATCACACGCTCGCCGCAGATGGCTGCGTATTTTCTGAACGCTGATGGCAGCCCGAAAGCCGCAGGCACGCTATTGAGAAACCCGCCCCTGGCCGCCTTGTACGTACGCATCGCCCAGGAGGGTCCCGATGCGCTGTACAAAGGCGCTGTTGCACAGGAGATCGTCGCCAGGGTTCAGGGTCACGCCAACCCCGGCAGCCTGTCGCTGAACGATCTTCAAGGCTACAGCGCCAAGGAACGCGCGCCGCTGTGCACCGACTACAAGCGCTGGCAGGTCTGCGGCATGCCGCCGCCGTCGTCGGGCGGGATCGCCGTGGCGCAGATCCTCGGCACCTTGCAGGCCCTGGAGAGCCGCGATGCGCGCTTTGCGTTGGCGCCACTGAAACCGCTCAAGACTGACAAGCCTGCAGGCCTCGAGCCCGCCCCTGAAGCCGTACACCTGATCGCCGAAGCCGAGCGCCTGGCCTACGCCGACCGCGCGCTGTATCTGGCCGACACAGACTTCGTGCCCGTCCCCGTCAAAGGCCTGGTAGACCCGACCTATCTGGCCAGCCGTGCCGCCCTGATCGGTGACCGCAGCATGGGCATGGCCAAACCCGGCACGCCGCCGGGCATTAAGGTCGCCTATGCGCCAGACCGTTCGCCGCTGCGCATCTCCACCTCGCAAGTGGTGGCGGTCGATGACCTGGGCGGTGCGGTGTCGATGACCACCACCGTCGAATCCGCCTTCGGTTCGCACCTGATGGTTCAGGGCTTCCTGCTCAATAACCAGATGACCGACTTTTCGTTCATCCCCGAAGAGAACGGGCAGAAGGTCGCCAACCGCGTCGAGCCCGGCAAGCGCCCGCGCTCATCCATGGCGCCAACCTTGATCTTCGACCGTCAGAGCGGCGAATTCCTCGCCACCCTCGGCTCCCCCGGCGGCTCGCAGATCATTGAATACGTCGCCAAATCCACCATCGGCCTGCTGGACTGGAACCTCGACCCGCAAACCGCCATCGCCCTGCCCAACTTCGGCAGCCGCAATGGCCCGACGGAACTGGAACGCGGACAATTCAGCGCCGGGCTGATTCAGACATTGAAGGACAAAGGGCACAGCGTGAGCGAGATCGACATGACCAGCGGGACCCAGGCGATTGTTCGGATCAAGGATGCGCAGGGGAAAGCCGCGCTGGCAGGTGGGGCGGATCCGCGGCGTGAGGGGGAAGCGCTGGGAGATTGAGTCGTACGCTGGAACGAGAAAGGGCTTACCGGGAGGTAGGCCCTTTTTTATGGAGAGCGGAAGTCAGGCGGCCATATGTACTAACGCGAGATCTTCAGCGCCTGTCGCGCCTTGTGCTTCTCCAGCGCCAGCTCGATCAGGCGACTGACCAGCTCGCTGTAGGTCATCCCGGTGGCCTGCCACAGCTTGGGGTACATGCTGATGCGGGTGAAGCCGGGGAGCGAGTTGATCTCGTTGATCAGCACTTCACCGTTGTCTGTCAGGAACACATCGACCCGCGCCAACCCGGAACAGCCCAACACCTGAAACGCCTCGACGGCCAGCGCCCGGATGCGCTCGCTGGCCTCAGGGCTGATGTTGGCCGGGACCACCACCTCAGCCGCCTGATCGTCGATGTATTTACTGTCGTAGGAATAGAACCCGCTACGCACCACGATCTCGCCGCAACCGCTGGCGATGGCGTCTTCGTTGCCCAGTACCGCGCATTCGATCTCGCGACCGCTGACGGCAGACTCGACCAGGACTTTCTCATCGAAATCCAGCGCCAGTTCGATCGCCGCCAGGTACTCGGCTTCGTCGCTCACCTTGCTCACGCCCACGGAGGAGCCCTGGTTAGCCGGTTTGACGAACAGTGGCAGGCCGAGCTTGCCCTGGACCTCGGCGAACCCGGTGCGCGCCGCCGTGGCGCGGGTCAGGGTCACGAACGGTGTGACCGCCAGGCCGGCGTCACGCAGCAGGCGCTTGCTGATGTCCTTGTCCATGCAGACCGCCGAACCGAGCACATCGGAGCCGACGAACGGCAGATCGGCCATGCGCAGCAATCCCTGCAGACAGCCATCCTCACCCAGGGTGCCGTGGACGATCGGGAAGATCACATCGACATGGCCCAGCAGTTCCTGGCTGGAGGTTTCGACCAATTGCTGGCTGGCCTTGCCGGGCACGACGGCGAGCTCGCGGTTGGACTGGTTGAGGGCGATCAGCGCCGGATTTTCCTGGTTGAGCAGGAAGTTCGACGGATCGTTCAGGTGCCAGTGGCCTTGCTTGTCGATACCGATCAGCACCGGTTCAAAGCGCGAACGATCCAGCGCATCGACAATATTTTTCGCCGACTGCAGCGACACCTCGTGCTCGGCCGAACGGCCTCCGAAAATAATCCCCACCCGCAACTTGCTCATTCAAGACTCCTCAGCGATTAGCCATCCGATTACACAACACTCGCGGCCGGGCAACTTCCGGCTCGCGGCATCCGTGCGCCGAAATACGCCGCGCAGCTCACGCCGACGGCCCCCATAACCGCGCTGAAAATCACACAGATCCACGGGCTCCATGGCATCAGTCCGATCAACAGCAGCGGAGTGACACTCGCCCAGGCGGCGTAGGCAATGTTGTAAGTGAAGGAGATGCCCGAAACACGGATCCGCGCCGGAAACAGGCTGACCATCACCGACGGCACCGCACCCACCACCCCGCAACAGAGGCCGGCCACCGCATAGGCCAGGCCGATCCAGCTGCCCCCGGCAATCAGGCAGGTGTAGAGCACGCCGATGCCCAACGGCAGCAGCAGGCTATAGAGCATCACGGTGCGCCAGGCGCCGATGCGGTCAACGAGCAGCCCGGCGAGCACACAGCCGACGTTAAGGAAAACGATGCCCAGCGCACTCAGGGCGAAGGTATGGCTGGCCGTCATGCCGAAGGACTTCTGCATCATGGTCGGGGTGATGACCACGAACACCACCACCGCCGAGGTCAGCACGCAGGTGAGGAGCATCGCCGGCAGCATGGCCAGGCGATGTTCACGCAACACCGTGCGCAGCGGCAGTTCGACCGCGGCATCGCGCTGGGCCTGCATGGCCATGAACACGGGGGTCTCGCTGAGCCAGCGACGCAGCCAGACGCCAATCACCCCAAACACACCGCCCAGCAGGAACGGATAACGCCAGGCGTAATCAAGGATTTCCGCCGGGGTGAATGCCTGGGCGAGAAAGGTCGCGGTCAGGGCACCGATCAGGTAACCAAACGTCAGGCCGGCCTGCAGGAAGCCCAGGGCGTAACCTCGATGCCCCACGGGTGCGTGCTCGGCGACGAACACCCAGGCGCTCGGCACTTCCCCGCCGACTGCAGCCCCCTGCAGGATGCGCAGGGCCAGCAGCAACAAGGGTGCGAAATAACCGATCTGCGCGTAGGTCGGCATGATCCCGATCAGCAGGCAGGGCAGCGCCATCATCAGGATGCTCAGGCTGAAGACTTTCTTGCGTCCAAGCCGGTCGGCGAAATGCGCCATCAAGATCCCGCCCAGGGGCCGCGCCAGATAACCGGTGGCGAAAATCCCGAAGCTTTGCAGCAAGCGCAGCCATTCGGGCATTTCCGGCGGAAAGAACAGCTGGCTGAGGGTCAGCGCAAAAAACACAAAAATGATGAAGTCGTAGATTTCCAGCGCGCCACCCAAGGCGGCAAGGCCCAGGGTCTTGTAGTCGGAGCGGGTGAACGGCGCCGGGCGCGAATCGGTATTGGCAGTCATGAACAGAACTCTGGCACAGGTCAAAAACCAAGGCGCACATGGTCTACGCAAACGCGCCAGTGGACAACCCGTTAGACCAAAGTCCAATACGGGTAAAACTTCGTCACAAAAAAAGGTCGATTCAATTACTGTTGGCAGCTGTCCAGACGGGCCTGTGCAGCCCTGAAGACCTCAATAAAAACTAAAAATCCGAGGTACGCCCGTGGCCGCTGATATCGAAGATAGCCGCTCCGCCCGCTTTGCCCTGCGCTGCTCAAGCTTTGCCGAGCGCTGGTTCCCCGATTCCTGGGTGTTTGCCGCGCTGGCGGTGATCATCGTCGCCGTGGCCACTCTGGCCATGGGCGCCAAACCCACCGATGCCGCCATGGCCTTTGGTGACGGTTTCTGGAGCCTGATCCCGTTTACCATGCAGATGGCCTTCGTGGTGATCGGCGGTTACGTGGTCGCCAGCTCGCCACCGGCGGTGAAACTGATCGACCGCCTGGCACGCCTCCCGAAAAACGGTCGCTCTGCCGTGGCCTGGGTCGCACTGATCTCCATGGTCGCCTCGTTGTTGAACTGGGGGCTGTCGCTGGTGTTTGGCGGTTTGCTGGTGCGCGCCCTCGCCCGCCGGACCGATCTGAAAATGGATTACCGCGCCGCCGGTGCCGCCGCCTATCTGGGTCTGGGCGCGGTGTGGGCCCTGGGCCTGTCGTCCTCCGCAGCGCAATTGCAGGCCAACCCGGGCAGCCTGCCGCCGTCGATTCTGTCGATCACCGGGGTGATTCCGTTCACCCAAACCATCTTTCTCTGGCAGTCCGGCGTGATGTTACTGGCGCTGATCGTGATCTCGCTGATCATTGCCTATGCCACCGCACCGGGCCCCAATTCCGCCCGTGATGCCCAGGCCTGCGGCGTCGACCCGAGTTTCAACCTGCCGCCGCTGCAACCGCGCACCCGCCCCGGCGAATGGCTGGAACACAGCCCGTTGCTGACGATTCTGCTCGTGCTGCTGGCGGCCGGATGGCTGTTCCACGAGTTCTCGACCAAACCGGCGATCAGTGCGATTTCCGGGCTGAACACCTATAACTTCCTGTTCATCATGCTCGGTGCCCTGCTGCACTGGCGCCCGCGTAGCTTCCTCGATGCAGTAACCCGCGCGGTGCCGACCACCACCGGTGTCCTGATCCAGTTCCCGTTGTACGGTTCGATCGCCGCGTTGATGACCACCGTCAAAGGGACGGACGCCCAGACCCTGGCCCACCACATCTCGACCTTTTTCGTCAGCATCGCGTCCCACGACACCTACGCGCTGTTGATGGGGGTGTACTCGGCGATCCTCGGTTTCTTCATCCCGTCCGGCGGCGGCAAGTGGATCATCGAAGCGCCCTACGTGATGCAAGTGGCCAACGACCTGAACTACCACCTGGGCTGGGCCGTGCAGATCTACAATGCCGCGGAAGCCCTGCCCAACCTGATCAACCCGTTCTACATGCTGCCACTGCTGGGCGTGCTGGGGTTGAAGGCTCGGGACTTGATCGGATTCTCGTTCGTGCAGCTGCTGGTGCACACGCCGCTGGTGCTGGTGCTGCTGTGGGCGCTGGGGACGACGCTGACGTATACGCCACCAGTGATGCCTTGACGCAAAAAAGGGCCGATATTTTCATCGGCCCCACTTCTTGTTCAGTCCAGTCTGTTTCAGTATGTAGGCGCCCAAAGCCAAGGGCCCACACGCTGAAAAGGATCTGAGCATGTTCAAACTCGCAGGACTTACCCTCGTCACCTTCGCCCTGAGCGCCGCCGCCCATGCCGATGTCGACCTGAAGCTGGGCAGTACCGAGCGCGTCACCCGGCTTTTCGCTTATCCCAACAACTGCAACGTGATCTGCTTTCGCAACTGGACGCTGGAGCAAACCGTCGAGCATTACCTGAGCCAAAGCGTCAAGCGCGATGGCTACAGCGCGGCGAAAGTGCTGGTCAAAACCGACAACGGTCAGCTCTATGCCGAAATCAGCGGCGTTCCCGACGGTTACGAAAAACCGTTGGCGGCCCTGCTCGACGCTGGCGATCTGGCCTACACCGGTGCCAGCAAGTTGAACGCCGACGGCAAGTGGGCCTTCAGCTGGAATCTGTTCCTGCCATTGGGCATGGCCCTGGAAAACCGCAAGAGCGTCGAATTGCTGCACTTCCCGCCGGACTATTCGCTGACCCAGGCTCAGGATTACCTGAGGTCAGCCACCACCGATCGTTGGGCCACGCTGCTTACCGACAACGGCATCCCCGCCGAACAGACGCCGGGCTACCAGACCATCATCGACATTGCTCCGATTGCCGCGCCGTCCAGCGCCGGCAAGGACCTGGAAGGCGTCTACGACTACTTCAAGGACTACCAGACCACCATGGTCAAGGACGTCAGCCAGAACGCCAGTGGCGCGGCATTGCCCATGGTCGCCTTTGGGGCGCCGGTGCGTAACTGGATCAAGCAGCAATATGGCCCGACCGTGAACGTCCTGGGGCTGGCGACCATCAGCCCGAGCGAAGGGGTCAAGGTGCCGGTGCTGGGTTCCAACCACCCGAGTTACATCTGGTACGCCGCCAATCCGGACAGTTACGGCGGCGACGATGCCCAGGCCCAGGCTGACGCCGCCGGGCTGAAAATCATGGGCCAGGATTTGAGCGCTGCCTGCTGGCAGGCCGGGATGGGCAGCAAACCGGGCAGCGACCCGAACGTCCAGCTCCAAAGCTGCACCCAGACCTGGCAGGTGACCCGCAAAGAAAAAACCTGCGAGCTGTTCTACACCTCGATCCGCAGCCTGACGCCTGAACAGGCCGTGGCCAAATGCGCGACGACCCCGATCAAGTCCCAGCTCACACAGCTCAAGGCCCCTGTGCCGGTGCGTGCGAATTCTGCGACCAATCTATAAGGATCAGCGCCTTTGCAGCGCAAGCCGTGGCTGACGCGGCAAAGCGCGCCTTCCCCCTGTCAGTTTTGACAGTAGACCGATGGAATTTTTTGCGAGAGGCTTGTGGCGTAACCGTGTTGCAGGGCTGACAGGAGGTCAGCTGAAGATGTCGCAGCACTCCACCGACAAGGAATGTTATGAAAGCCCACGCCGAGCACGGAATGCCCCCACCGCCATTCAAGGGCATCTATCCCTTTGCAGAGTTGCCTCTTCGTCTCGGATTCCCCTCCAGAGACGACTTTGAAATCATCTGCAATGCTCAGGGCTCGGCACTGGCGGTCATGGCACTGCGCGAGTTTCCGCGCATCAGCCGGATCTGCCGGGTATCCGGCCACTTGTTGCCCTATCGCTGCCGACATACGCGTCAGCTGGCGCCGGGGATCCATGTTTACGACCCGCGCTTCTGTGGCTTGCTGAGCCATTGCTGCGACCCCAACGTCTTTCTCGACATGAGCGAGTTATGGTTATGGGCGCTCAAGGACATCAAGAAAGGTGATCGACTGACGATGGATTTCGCCGCGACGGAAGACAAGCTGCAGCGGCAGTTTGCCTGCCGCTGCGGCTGTCCCGGCTGCCGAGGCTGGATCATCGGCTACGATGAGTCACCGAATGACAATGGCCGGCAGTTTCTTCAACACTGGCATCGACCAGGTCGCGGTTGAAGGCTTTTACAATGCCTCGACCGGACGCAGACGGTACTGCGGCGGCAACTGCTCGAAACCGCTGATGGTCGTGTTCAGGCTTTTCCATCGACCGTCCTTGATGCCATAGATGCAGCCGTGGATCGACAGTTTCTGCCCGCGGTGCCAGGCGTTTTGCACAATGCTGGTATGCCCGACGTTCGCCACTTGCTGGATCACGTTGAGTTCGCAAAGGCGGTCGACCCGCTCTTCTTCGGTCGGCAATTCGGCGAGCTCTTCGCGTTTTTCATAGTACAGATCGCGAATCGAGCGCAGCCAGCCGTCGATCAGGCCCAACTGGCGATCCTGCATCGAGGCGCGCACACCGCCACAGCCATAGTGGCCGGTGACGAGGATGTGTTTGACCTTGAGCACGTCGACCGCGTACTGGATCACCGACAGGCAATTGAGGTCAGTGTGCAGCACCACGTTGGCCACGTTACGGTGGACGAACAAGTCGCCGGGCAGCATGCCAACAATCTCGTTCGCCGGCACACGGGCATCGGAGCAGCCGATCCACAGGTATTCCGGCGTCTGTTGGCGAGCCAGCTTGGAGAAGAAGTCCGGATCTTCCTGTTTGATCGCTTCGGCCCAGCG
This sequence comes from Pseudomonas silesiensis, assembly GCF_001661075.1. Taxonomy (NCBI): domain Bacteria; kingdom Pseudomonadati; phylum Pseudomonadota; class Gammaproteobacteria; order Pseudomonadales; family Pseudomonadaceae; genus Pseudomonas; species Pseudomonas silesiensis. Next base: position 833,939 of record NZ_CP014870.1, on the reverse strand, counting down.
TTCGTTGTTATCAATCAGATCTTGTAATTCGTTCATGCAATGAAGCCTCGTGAATGATGCGCTGATTTGACAGACAACCGCCCGTCGGGGTCACGCGCGAGATACAGATTGCAGGTGATGCATATTACCGGTGTTCCAGCCCGGCGGAATTCTGGGCAGCCCAGTGGGTCCACCGTAGTAAGGCCCACAGTATGAGGAATTACCATGACTGATACACGACGTCCGTTCGATGCGGTGCAACCCGAGCCCATTGACGACAACGAAGACCGCATGGGTTCGATGCATGAGCTGGATTTCGATGAAGAAGAACCGAGCGCCAAAATCGGCGACGAGTTGCCGCAAGCCGAGCGCGAGCGTCTGATGCCCCGGGAGCGAGTGCAGGAAGCCGGCATGACCGGGGCCTCGACCGATGACCATGAATCTACCGACGACGATATGAGCCCGGAGACCTTGATCCGCGAAGACGGTGCGCGGGATGCTCAAGAGGCCGGTGAAGGTGACCCGGCGGATTGGGATTTGAGCATTGTCGATGAAGACGATATTGGCGGGGGCAATGGGCTGGATGAGGAGGAGATGGCGCGGCGGGATCCGATGGATGGTAAACGTTGATTTTCTTCGTCTGTTAAGACGCATTCGCGGGCAAGCCTCGCTCCTGCAGGATTGGTGTCGGACACAACATGTGAGACCGACGCCCCCCCTGTAGGAGCGAGGCTTGCCCGCGAAGCTTTCAGGATTCAATCGACCAAGGTGCAGGCCATGACCACTGCATCTTCGCGCCCACCCACCGCCGGGTAGTAATCCCGCCGACGCCCGATCTCGTTAAATCCATACCGCTCATACAACCGGAATGCCGACCGGTTACTGTCGCGCACTTCCAGGAAACACTCCCGCGCCTCGGCCTCGTAGGCAATCGACATCAGGTGCTCCAGCAGCGTCAAACCCAGGCCACGCCCCTGATTCTCCGGTTTGACAGTGATATTCAGCAGATGCGCTTCATCGAGAATGATCTGCACCACGCCATGACCGACCTGCTGCTGCCCTTCGAACATCAGCCAGATCTGGTACTTGCCCAGGCCATCGAGAAAAATCCCGCGGGTCCAGGGATGGCTATAGGCCGCGTATTCGATTTTCAGTACGGCGTCCAGGTCCGCCTCGGTCATCGGGCGGAACGATACAGCGTCACTCATTGGGTTCTTTCCAGCGCGCCATCAGCCGACGCATGGCTTGCCAGACATCAGCCTTACGCTGTGGCTCTTCCATTAATAGTTCCAGACCCGGCAGGGCCCAGACCGGGCCCAGGCCTTCGACCTGGAGTTCACGATTGAATGCTTCGGCATTCGCTTCACCGGCAAATCGTATCGCTGGCAGGCCGATCAGCCACAGGCAGACACACGGGGCGTCCTCCAGCCGGGCCGAAACAAACCCTTGCACAAAATCACGGGCGGCTTCCGGGCCCTGGTCCATGGTGCCGCGGGCCAGCAGCGGCCAGCGCACCGGCTCGCCGACGATTTGCGGGCTGTCCGGCAGACCGGCGGCGCGCAGCATGTCCTTGAGCAGCAGATAGGCAGGATCCCGTGCCTGGAATGTTTCGCCTGTGGGTAACTCCACCAGCACCAGGCAGCGACCGGCCCGCAGCAATTGCAGGGCGAAGCGTGGCGGCGGCACGATCGGCGCCTTGATCGCGACCGGGGCGGCCTCTTCTTCGACCTTGGCGTTCGTGCGCGTGCTGGCCAACGATGGCCGGGGTACCTCGATCTTTACCCGTTCGGCAGGTTTGACCCGCGGTTCCACGGGCGGCTCGGCCACAGGAGCCGGCGTAACCGGGGCGACGACCAAAGGCTCGGGCGTTGCCAGGAGCTCGGGCCGCGAAGGCGCAGCAAAGGGCAATTCGGTGCGCGGCAGCCAGTTGACCACCTGCATGGCGGCCAGATAAGCGCGACGACGGGACTCGATAAGCAAAGGTCGGCCACTTGTGGATAACTGAAAGTGCAGGGATTCTACCGCCCTTCGCCCAAGATCGCCCGCGCTGTTGATCGATAGACTTCACCGATAGTCTTTCCTCCTGTGAAAAAAGGCGACAGCCCATCCCGAGAGTGATTTGCATTGGCCCCGATGCAGTACAATCGCGGCTTTCAATCGTCAGACAGCCGGCCATCCCGATGATCGAACCCAAGCGCGTCTTGCGCGCCCTCGCTGAACACTGGGCTCTACTGGAGCCACTGTGCGAGCACTTCGACCAAGGCACCCTGAGCCTCAACGAATTGCGTTCACAGCTGGCCGCCCAGCAACTGGACAGTACACCGCAGGACATCACCAGCCTGCTGGACGTGTGGATTCGCCTCGACATTCTGGTGCCGGTGGCGAAAAGCCCGAACCGTTTCGAGCTCAATGCGCAGATTCACGATTTCCTCGCTTACCTGCGCCGTGAACACCGCTTGGGCCTGTGCCTGGAAATCGAAGCCTATCTGCGCCATCTCGAGCGTCTGGCCGGGTACATCCAGGACGCGTTCGACATCCGCGACGGCAACGACCTCGCGCGCCAGCTGCGCCTGCTCGACATGCGCGTGCGGGACGTATTGAAGAAGCTCGCCAACGACGAACAGGCCCTGGTGGCCGTCGCCGAACGCGCCAAGACCAGCGACCGGCAGATTCCGCTGCGCCAGCGTTACGCTGAAGTGCTGGCGACTTGGGATGAATATGTCGAGCCGATGATCCAGTTGGTGAACGCCGACGGCGCCTTCGAACAAGGCGTGCGCAAAGTCGAAAACGTGCTGCTGAAGATGCTCACCGAACAGCAGCGTCTCGGGCACCTGGTCGATGATGACATGTTGCTGCGCACCCACGCGCGCATCCTCGAAATGCAGACCAGCGCCCAGCTGACCCTGCGCCACGCCCGCGAACTGCTGCTGCCGCTGCGTGAAGAAGCCCGCCGGCACAATGCCGTGACCCGCGGCGCGGCGCTGGCCCTGGCGGCCATCCGGCGCAAAGGCATCGACGCGGTGCCACAAGCGGCGATGCCGATGTTCACCCGCCCGCAAAGCACCTTCCTCGGCAGCGCCAGTCAGGTCGAAGCCTACGTCTACGCCCTGGCCCGTTTCGAGCCGAAGCCCGCGCGCTTCCCCAAGGCCCACAACACGCACAAAGGCGAAGTGCCGCGCGCGCCCCGCACGGTTCGGGAGATGCTCGAACGCTGCGAAGACGCCCTGCCGATGCCGGACCTGATGACCTGGCTGCTGGAGCAGGAACCGGACGGCGCCACCGACGAATTGCTCTATTGGTTCTCGCGCCTGTCGCGGGAGAAACGCTTTAAACGCGAGCGTCTGGAACGCCGCGATTACCACACTCATGAGCACCAGGTCAGCCTGCGCTCCTTCGCCCTGCTCTCGGCCCGCGACAGCGCCGAGGATTCTGCGAGCACCCCTTATGCATCTTGATCTATCCGAACTGTCTCAGCTGGCACCGATCTTTCGCGAGCTGTTCAAGGGCTACCACGTCAGCCGTCGCGATCCTGAACTGTACGCGCAGCTGTCGAACTTCCAGGATCAGTACCGCACGCTGTTCAAGGCCTTGGGCTTTGAGCTGGTCTGCGACACCCGTGGTTTTTACTACTTCGTGCCGGACCTTGCCGCTGCGGCGGTGAACAAGACCGCGCAACGCCTGGCGCTGTTCACCTTCATCCTGGTCGAGCATTTGGCCGACCAGGGCCGCGACCCGGTCGCCGTGCTCGACGGTGGCAGCCTTGGCCGTGATGAATTGCCGTCGTTGCTGGAAAAGTACCGCGACCTGTTCATCCAGGCCGAAGTGCAGACAGTCGAAGAGCTCGAAGAAAAAATCATGCGCCGCATGACCCAGCTCGGTTTCGCCGGCGAAGAAAACGGCATCTACCGATTCCTGCCGCCGATGCATCGCTTCCTCGACGTTTGCCTGTCGGTGCAGCAGGACCGTGATCTGGCGGCCAGCCTGCACAGCGTGCTGCCATTGCCGGCACCGGTGCTGATCGATGACGACAGCGATGAAAAGCTGCTGGAAACCGATGACCCGCTGGACCTCACTGACTTCGAGGAAGAAAACGAAGAAGACGCCCTGGCTCGCGCCATCGCCGAAGAACAGGAGACCGAAGCATGAGCAAGGAACGCTACGGCATTCGCCGCTTTGCCCTTTTGAATACCGCCGGTTACAGCCTCGGCCTGTTCCCGCTGGAAGAACCGCTGTCGGTGTATGGCGCGAACAACCTCGGTAAATCCGCCTCGATCAACGCTTTGCAGTTCCCGATCCTGGCGCGCATGTCGGACATGAGTTTCGGCAAGTACAGCCTGGAACAATCCCGGCGCTTCTACTTCGCTTCGGACACCAGCTACATTCTGGTCGAAGTCTCGTTGCCCCACGGCCCGCATGTGATCGGTGTCGTCGGCCGCGGCCCCGGCGGCGGTTTCGGTCACCAGTTCTTTGCCTACGCCGGCAAGCTGGACCTGGCCCATTATCAGAAAAACGACACCTGTCTGCGCCAGAAAGAGTTGTTCACCAACCTCGAGCGCGAAGGCCTGAAAGCCTACGAACTCAAACCGGATGAACTGCGTCGGCTGCTGGTCGGCGGTCACACCTCGATCCCGCTGGACCTGACGTTGATCCCGCTGCGCTCCACCAGCGAGCAAAGCCTGAAGACCTTCCGCGCCCTGTTCATCAACCTGTTGCACATGCGCGAAATCACCGCGGCCAAGCTCAAGCAGCTGTTCCTCGATGCCTTCGAACACAGCCTGCGTTCCGGCAGCGTGGATTACATTGCCGCGTGCGAAGAAGCCTTCCGCGACGTAAGACGCATGGAGCAGGACTACAACTCGCTGGTCGCGGCCGGCCCGCTGGTCGAGGCCTTGGCCAACGGCGTGAAACAACGGGACACCCTGCGCGGCAAACTGCACCGGCTCTCGCCATTGCTCGATTCACTGCTCGGCACCTGGTCGGATTACGCCGGTGCGCGCAAGGAAGAGCTAACGATCCAGGCCGAGCACTACCGCAACGAGCAGGATGCCCTGCAAAACGATCAGCGCGGCGGCACTCAGGAGCTGATGCGCCTGGAGCGGGAAATCGCCGGCATCCAGCGCTGGCTCGGCGAATTGTCGGTGCTCAAGCATCGCTTCGCCCTGGTCGATGACGTCAAAGTCCTCGAGCAGCAATTGCTCGCGGCCAAGGACGCCCACGATGAACTCGCCGGCGCACTGGCGCAGTCGCGACAGTTCAGTGCCGAAGACCTCGACGAGCGTCTGCGGGATCTGGAAAAACGCCTGAAGTCGGTCAGGCAGCAACTCGATCACGCCGACAACAACAGTTACGCCCGTCTGCGCGAAGAGTTCTCGCAACAGGATGTCGAACGCCTGATGCGCCTGTTCAACAGCGCCTTGTTCAGCCTGCCGCTGGGCGAGCACGGCATCACGCTGGATGAAGACGGTGCCTGGGTCAAATCCCTGGAACTGATCCTCGACGGCTTCAAGGGCGAGCGCTTCGAAGTGCCGGGCCTGTCCATCGACATCTCGCACATCGAGCCACCCGCACTGCAAGCCTTGGCTGACCGCGCGGCGTTGCGCGATCAGAAAGAGCGACTGGAAAAAGAGCTCAAGCAGCTTAAAACCCAGGCGGCCGTAGCGGCCGACCGCGCGGCGAGCAAGACCCAGACCGAAGCCCTGTACCAGCAAGTGCTGGATGCACAGAAAGCCCTGGAAGATTTCCGTCGCGCGCAAACCCTGAGCGCCGAAGAAGGCGACAAGCTGGAACAGCTTGCACAATTGGAAGCCGCGCAGGACGAGTTGAAGCGTTCCAGCGATGCCTTCACCGAGCGCGTCCAGCAACTGTCGGCCAAGCTGCAACTGGTCGGCCGGCAGATCGGCGACATGGAAGCCAAGCAACGCACCCTCGACGACGCCTTGCGCCGCCGTCAGTTGTTACCGGCCGACCTGCCGTTCGGCACGCCGTTCATGGACCCGGTCGACGATTCCATGGACAACCTGCTGCCGCTGCTCAACGACTATCAGGACAGCTGGCAGGGCCTGCTGCGCAGCGACGGTCAGATCGAGGCGCTCTATGCGCAGGTTCGCCTCAAGGGCGTGGCCAAGTTCGACAGCGAAGACGACATGGAACGTCGCCTGCAATTGCTGATCAATGCCTACGCGCACCGTACCGACGAAGCCCTGACCCTCGGCAAGGCCCGCCGTGCGGCCGTGACCGACATCGCCCGGACCCTGCGCAATATCCGCAGCGACTACGACAGCCTCGAACATCAACTGGCGCTGTTCAACCGCGAGATCAACAAGCGTCAGGTGTCTAACCTGCAGAGCTTCCGCATCGTGCTCGCGCCGAACAAGGAAGCGCTCAAGCACATTGACCAGATCATCCACAGCGCTGGCCAGTATGAGGAAGGCGAAACCCTTTCCGTGTTCGACCTGAACCAGAGTGCCGATCAGGACAACAAGAACGAAGAAGCCAAGGAATACCTGGCGCGGCTGGTGGCGGCGAATCACAACCAGCTCGGGCTCAAGGACTTGTTCGAACTGGCATTCGAGATCACCAAGGTCAATGGCCAGCCAGTGATCCATACCGACATCGACGGCGCGGCGTCCAATGGCACCACGATGACGATCAAGGCGCTGACCAACATGTACTTGTTGCTGCACTTGATGGACCGCGACCAGGCCGGGCGCGTGCGCCTGCCCTACTACCTCGACGAGGCGGCGGACATCGATGAGAAGAACCAGGCAGCGCTGCTGGAAACCAGTCTGCAACTGGGCTTCGTGCCGATTCTGGCCAGCGTGAAGCCGCAGGTCTGCGCCAGTGTGGCCATCGACCTGGAAGGTGGCAGCGGGCCGAACGGGATCTATATCGACGAGGAGGACTGGAAGTACATTCGTCGACATGATGAGGTGAAGCCCGCCGTCGTTGTCGAAGCCGATGAGCCGGAGCTGGATGCGGTCTGATCTGCATTAGATGTTTGGCAATAAAAAAGGCCGCGATCGAATGGATCGCGGCCTTTTTTTGATGGCCGGCAAGCGCACCTGTAGGAACCAGGCTTGCCGGCGAAAGCGATCTTGAATACGCCTTCGCCGGCAAGCCTGGCTCCTACCTGCCGATCGCGATCTTCGGCGCCCAGGTCAGCCATTCCTCTTCAAAATTGTCGAACAACGGGAACGTCTGCTCAGGTCGCGCCGGGCTGCCCATGCGCTCACCGTCCGGCGTGGCAAAAGCGATGCCGCCCTGAATCAGCGTCTCCAGCGATTCGGTTCGCATCGTCGCGCCCTTGAACAATCCGTAGTCGAAACCGAAGCCACTGGCGTTCCAGAAACGCGTACCGCTACGCACCAACGGCGCATATTTCGGCTCGATCAGAATGCGCACCAACACCCGATCAGCGGTCTGGCCCAGTTCATAACCTGTCACTTTGCCCACGGTGATCTCACGGTACGTCACCGGCACCCCGGTTTTCAGCGAACCACGGCGCGCCGCGCTCAAGACCAGGCTCAAGCCGGCTTCCTGTCTGGCCGATTCCGGCGGATTGGCCAGGGCCACGAAGTTCTTTTGCGGCCCCAGGTTTTTTGCCGCCGGCTGCACTTCGATGTACTGCCCGGTGACCAGGGTTTCAAGGTTGGAGGTCTTGATCAGCCCCAGTTCAGGCTTGACCACCCAGAACTGACTGCCAGCCCGGGCAATACGCTCTGGCACTTCAGTAATGCGCGCCGTCAGCAGTACCGATTGCAGGTCTTCGCTGAGATCGACGTCTTCAATCTTGCCGACATCCAGGCCTTTGAAACGAATCGGCGTGCCGCTGCGCAAGCCATCGGCGCGATCTACCTTGATCGTGACCACCGTGCCTTTCTGATTGGCTTCTTCGCGGTTGGCGTGCAGACGGAAGCGTGGAATCCGCTTCTGCAATGGCGCTGTTGCCTGCGGCGTCTCGAAGGCAATGCCGCCAGCCATCAGGCTCTGCAGCGATTCACTTTTGACCTGGATTCCGCCAGTCAGCCCACCGGTGAGGGTAATGCCACTGGCATTCCAGAACCGGGTCGAGGCGTTGACCAGGCCTTCGTATTCCTTCTCGATGTGGACGCCGATCACCAACTGTTTTTTGGTCCGTGAGAACTGATAGCTCTGGACCGAACCGACCTTGACCTGCTTGTAGAGAATCGGGCTGCCGACGTCCAGCGACCCCAGGTTTTCGGTGAACAGCACCAGGTGCAGCCCCGGCGAACGCAAGTCGAGCGGCGGCGCCTTGGGCCGTGCGACGAATTCGCGTTGCGGTGCGGCGCCCTTGTCGCCGGGACGCACGGCGATGTAGTTACCCTTGACCAAGGCTTCCAGGCCGGTAATACCGGCGAGGGAGATCGACGGTTTGACCACCCAGAACTGAGTGCCGTCCACCAGGTAATCCTCGGCGAGGGGATCGAGGGTCAACTCGGCACTGGCGGCGGACAGATCCGGATCGATCTTCAACGCTTTCAGCGTGCCGACCTGGATGCCTTTGTACATCACGGGCGTACGACCGGCCTGCAGACCTTCGAAGTCACTGAGTTTAACCTTGACCCGAATACCGGCCGCAGCGGCATCGAAGTCTTCGTACAGACGGAACGGCAAGCTCGGATCGGTGGCCGGGCTGTCCTTGCGATTCTCCGGCGTGGCGAACGCGATACCGCCGGCGACAATGCTGGCAAGGGACTCGCTGCGCACTTTCACGCCCGACAGGTTGGCGTCGATGCTGATGCCGCTGGCATTCCAGAAACGCGTGTGTTTGCGCACCAGCTTGGCGTAGGTCGGTTCGATAAAGACTTTGAGTTCGACGGTGCCTTGATCCTCGGACAGCAGGTAGCTTTTGACCTGCCCGACCCTGATCTGCTTGTAGAACACCGGGCTGCCGCGGTTCAGCGAGCCGAGACGATCAGCCTTGATGGTCAGGTGCAGACCGGGCTGCGCATCGGACAGCGGCGGTTCTTCGGCCAGCGCCTTGAACTTGCGAGTCGGTTCGCCTTCACCGGGGCTGATCGCGACGTAGTTACCCGACACCAGGGTTTCCAGGCCGGTGATACCGGCCAGGGTCACGCTCGGCTTGACCAGCCAGAAGCGTGTGCTGGTCCTGAGGTATTGCTCGACATCCTTGTTCATCTCGACGGTGGCGATGACGCCTTTGGAGGTGCCTTCGTCGTCGAGTTTGAGGGTTTTTACCTTACCGACGGACATGCCTTTGTATACGACCTCGGTCTTGTTGGCCTGGATGCCTTCACCACTTTCGAAACGCACCTGAATCTCGATGCCCGTCTCGTTGTAGGCACGCCAGCCAAGCCAGCCGCCGATGATCAAGGCGATCAGGGGCAACACCCAGATAGCGGACCAGTTCGAGGCCGGTCGGGTTTTTGCTGTAGGCAAATCAGTCATGGTCGTCATCCGACTCCGTGTTATCCCAAATCAGTCGGGGATCGAAAGTAACGGCGGCAAGCATCGTCAGAATCACCACACTGGCGAAAGCGATGGCGCCAAGATTGGCTTCGACGCTGGCAAGCCGTCCGAAATTCACAACCGCCACCAGGATGGCGATCACGAAGATATCCAGCATCGACCAGCGGCCGATGAACTCGATAAAGCGGTACATCCAGATCCGTTGACGGGCCGAGAGCGGCTGGTGGCGTTGCACCGAAAACAACAGCAGTGCAATGCCCACCAACTTGAACGTCGGCACCAGAATGCTCGCGATAAACACCACCGCCGCAATGGGAATCATCCCGTGCTGAACCAGCTGGATCACCCCGGACATGATGGTGCTGGGATCGCCTTTGCCCAAGGAGCTGACGGTCATGATCGGCAGTACATTGGCTGGGATGTAGAGCACCGCCGCGGTGATCAGCAACGCCCAGGTGCGCACCACACTGTTCGGGCGGCGCGCGTGAACCAGCGCACCACAACGGGTGCAGGCCTGCTCGTCGGTGTCAGCTTCCTGCTTGTTCAATTCATGGCATTCGGCGCAAATCAGAATGCCCGCATCAATCGCCCGCATGGGCATCCTCTCCTGATAAAGCCTGCCAGATCTGATGGGGCGACATCACCACCTCCAGCCAGACCTGGACCAACAACAAACCGATAAAGCACGCCAGGCCGAGGCCGACGGTAACGGCCGCCATATCGGCCAGCTTGACGATCGCCACCAGCACGCCCATGAGGTAGACCTCAAGCATCCCCCAGTCGCGAAGATGGTGATAAATGCGGTAGATCAACAAGCCGTAGCTGCGTCCGACATCAAAACGAATACTGAGCAGTACGGCCAGTTGGCAGAGCAGCTTGATCAAGGGGATTGCCATGCTGCACAGGAACACAATCACCGAAACACTCTGCATGCCGGAATCAAAAAGACCGACGACGCCACTCCAGACCGTATCGTTCGACGATTGCCCGAGTAGATTGAGCTGCATGATGGGTAAAAAGTTCGCCGGGACAAACAACACCAGGGCGGCGATGACCAACGCCAGGCTGCGCTGAACGACGTTGTGCCGATGGGCGTAGAGTTCGTAACCGCAGCGCGGACACAGGGCCTTTTCATCATGGGCGAGCTCGGGCTTGCGCATCAGCAAGTCGCACTCATGACAGGCCACCAAGTCTTCCAGTGGTAATTCTGACAGCCCGAGGGCGTCAACCGGATCTGGCATAAAGGCTCTGGCTCCGAAAAAGTTGGATCTATTCTAGTGTCATGGATGGAAAATAACTGTGCAAATTTGTGCTGTAACTGAAAGCCACTTTCCGGCGGCCAAAAACAAAACCCCTACCTGCATACGCAGATAGGGGTTTCGGAATTTAATCTTGACGATGACCTACTCTCACATGGGGAAACCCCACACTACCATCGGCGATGCATCGTTTCACTGCTGAGTTCGGGATGGGATCAGGTGGTTCCAATGCTCTATGGTCGTCAAGAAATTCGGGGGTACTGAACCGTCTTTCGACGTGTCAGCAAATTGGGTATGTAATAGATTTGTGTGTTGCTGGCGAACTTTCGGTTCATTGCGTCTTCACACACCGCAATCTGGTGCTCTTACGAGCAAGCAAATTGCTTGGGTGTTATATGGTCAAGCCTCACGGGCAATTAGTATTGGTTAGCTCAACGCCTCACAGCGCTTACACACCCAACCTATCAACGTCGTAGTCTTCGACGGCCCTTCAGGGGACTCAAGGTCCCAGTGAGATCTCATCTTGAGGCTAGTTTCCCGCTTAGATGCTTTCAGCGGTTATCTATTCCGAACATAGCTACCCGGCAATGCCACTGGCGTGACAACCGGAACACCAGAGGTTCGTCCACTCCGGTCCTCTCGTACTAGGAGCAGCCCCTCTCAAATCTCAAACGTCCACGGCAGATAGGGACCGAACTGTCTCACGACGTTCTAAACCCAGCTCGCGTACCACTTTAAATGGCGAACAGCCATACCCTTGGGACCGGCTTCAGCCCCAGGATGTGATGAGCCGACATCGAGGTGCCAAACACCGCCGTCGATATGAACTCTTGGCGGTATCAGCCTGTTATCCCCGGAGTACCTTTTATCCGTTGAGCGATGGCCCTTCCATACAGAACCACCGGATCACTAAGACCTACTTTCGTACCTGCTCGACGTGTCTGTCTCGCAGTCAAGCGCGCTTTTGCCTTTATACTCTACGACCGATTTCCGACCGGTCTGAGCGCACCTTCGTACTCCTCCGTTACTCTTTAGGAGGAGACCGCCCCAGTCAAACTACCCACCATACACTGTCCTCGATCCGGATAACGGACCTGAGTTAGAACCTCAAAGTTGCCAGGGTGGTATTTCAAGGTTGGCTCCACGCGAACTGGCGTCCACGCTTCAAAGCCTCCCACCTATCCTACACAAGCAAATTCAAAGTCCAGTGCAAAGCTATAGTAAAGGTTCACGGGGTCTTTCCGTCTAGCCGCGGATACACTGCATCTTCACAGCGATTTCAATTTCACTGAGTCTCGGGTGGAGACAGCGCCGCCATCGTTACGCCATTCGTGCAGGTCGGAACTTACCCGACAAGGAATTTCGCTACCTTAGGACCGTTATAGTTACGGCCGCCGTTTACCGGGGCTTCGATCAAGAGCTTCGCGTTAGCTAACCCCATCAATTAACCTTCCGGCACCGGGCAGGCGTCACACCCTATACGTCCACTTTCGTGTTTGCAGAGTGCTGTGTTTTTAATAAACAGTCGCAGCGGCCTGGTATCTTCGACCGGCATGGGCTTACGCAGTAAATGCTTCACCCTCACCGGCGCACCTTCTCCCGAAGTTACGGTGCCATTTTGCCTAGTTCCTTCACCCGAGTTCTCTCAAGCGCCTTGGTATTCTCTACCCAACCACCTGTGTCGGTTTGGGGTACGGTTCCTGGTTACCTGAAGCTTAGAAGCTTTTCTTGGAAGCATGGCATCAACCACTTCGTGTTCTAAAAGAACACTCGTCATCAGCTCTCGGCCTTAGAATCCCGGATTTACCTAAGATTCCAGCCTACCACCTTAAACTTGGACAACCAACGCCAAGCTGGCCTAGCCTTCTCCGTCCCTCCATCGCAATAACCAGAAGTACAGGAATATTAACCTGTTTTCCATCGACTACGCTTTTCAGCCTCGCCTTAGGGACCGACTAACCCTGCGTCGATTAACGTTGCGCAGGAAACCTTGGTCTTTCGGCGTGGGTGTTTTTCACACCCATTGTCGTTACTCATGTCAGCATTCGCACTTCTGATACCTCCAGCAAGCTTCTCAACTCACCTTCACAGGCTTACAGAACGCTCCTCTACCGCATCACCTAAGTGATACCCGTAGCTTCGGTGTATGGTTTGAGCCCCGTTACATCTTCCGCGCAGGCCGACTCGACTAGTGAGCTATTACGCTTTCTTTAAAGGGTGGCTGCTTCTAAGCCAACCTCCTAGCTGTCTAAGCCTTCCCACATCGTTTCCCACTTAACCATAACTTTGGGACCTTAGCTGACGGTCTGGGTTGTTTCCCTTTTCACGACGGACGTTAGCACCCGCCGTGTGTCTCCCATGCTCGGCACTTGTAGGTATTCGGAGTTTGCATCGGTTTGGTAAGTCGGGATGACCCCCTAGCCGAAACAGTGCTCTACCCCCTACAGTGATACATGAGGCGCTACCTAAATAGCTTTCGAGGAGAACCAGCTATCTCCGAGCTTGATTAGCCTTTCACTCCGATCCACAGGTCATCCGCTAACTTTTCAACGGTAGTCGGTTCGGTCCTCCAGTTAGTGTTACCCAACCTTCAACCTGCCCATGGATAGATCGCCCGGTTTCGGGTCTATTCCCAGCGACTAGACGCCCTATTAAGACTCGCTTTCGCTACGCCTCCCCTATTCGGTTAAGCTCGCCACTGAAAATAAGTCGCTGACCCATTATACAAAAGGTACGCAGTCACCTAACAAAGTAGGCTCCCACTGCTTGTACGCATACGGTTTCAGGATCTATTTCACTCCCCTCTCCGGGGTTCTTTTCGCCTTTCCCTCACGGTACTAGTTCACTATCGGTCAGTCAGTAGTATTTAGCCTTGGAGGATGGTCCCCCCATATTCAGACAAAGTTTCTCGTGCTCCGTCCTACTCGATTTCATGACTAAGAGATTTTCGCGTACAGGGCTATCACCCACTATGGCCGCACTTTCCAGAGCGTTCCGCTAATCTCAAAGCCACTTAAGGGCTAGTCCCCGTTCGCTCGCCACTACTAAGGGAATCTCGGTTGATTTCTTTTCCTCAGGGTACTTAGATGTTTCAGTTCCCCTGGTTCGCTTCTTAAGCCTATGTATTCAGCTTAAGATACCTAACTTATGTTAGGTGGGTTCCCCCATTCAGACATCTCCGGATCAAAGTCTGTTTGCCGACTCCCCGAAGCTTTTCGCAGGCTACCACGTCTTTCATCGCCTCTGACTGCCAAGGCATCCACCGTATGCGCTTCTTCACTTGACCATATAACCCCAAGCAATCTGGTTATACTGTGAAGACGACATTCGCCGAAAATTCGCATGCATTGCTCAATTAAGAGCTACTCACAAATTTTACCTTAGCCTGATCCAACACCAGTGAAAGTGTTGTTCAGTCTATCTTTCTATCACATACCCAAATTTTTAAAGAACGATCTAATCAAAGACTAGAAATCAACATTTAGCCTTCATACGAAGGAAATGCTCATTTTAAGCTTTCAACAAACAGAAGCAGTAGTGGTGGAGCCAAACGGGATCGAACCGTTGACCTCCTGCGTGCAAGGCAGGCGCTCTCCCAGCTGAGCTATGGCCCCGTATTTATCTACAGGCGTTTCCCACACAAGCAAAATTGGTGGGTCTGGGCAGATTCGAACTGCCGACCTCACCCTTATCAGGGGTGCGCTCTAACCAACTGAGCTACAGACCCAATTTCGGGCTGCTTTATATCGTCTTCTTCAATGAATCAAGCAATTCGTGTGGGAACTTATGGAGCAGCTGATGTCGTCGATTAAGGAGGTGATCCAGCCGCAGGTTCCCCTACGGCTACCTTGTTACGACTTCACCCCAGTCATGAATCACACCGTGGTAACCGTCCTCCCGAAGGTTAGACTAGCTACTTCTGGTGCAACCCACTCCCATGGTGTGACGGGCGGTGTGTACAAGGCCCGGGAACGTATTCACCGCGACATTCTGATTCGCGATTACTAGCGATTCCGACTTCACGCAGTCGAGTTGCAGACTGCGATCCGGACTACGATCGGTTTTCTGGGATTAGCTCCACCTCGCGGCTTGGCAACCCTCTGTACCGACCATTGTAGCACGTGTGTAGCCCAGGCCGTAAGGGCCATGATGACTTGACGTCATCCCCACCTTCCTCCGGTTTGTCACCGGCAGTCTCCTTAGAGTGCCCACCATTACGTGCTGGTAACTAAGGACAAGGGTTGCGCTCGTTACGGGACTTAACCCAACATCTCACGACACGAGCTGACGACAGCCATGCAGCACCTGTCTCAATGTTCCCGAAGGCACCAATCCATCTCTGGAAAGTTCATTGGATGTCAAGGCCTGGTAAGGTTCTTCGCGTTGCTTCGAATTAAACCACATGCTCCACCGCTTGTGCGGGCCCCCGTCAATTCATTTGAGTTTTAACCTTGCGGCCGTACTCCCCAGGCGGTCAACTTAATGCGTTAGCTGCGCCACTAAGAGCTCAAGGCTCCCAACGGCTAGTTGACATCGTTTACGGCGTGGACTACCAGGGTATCTAATCCTGTTTGCTCCCCACGCTTTCGCACCTCAGTGTCAGTATCAGTCCAGGTGGTCGCCTTCGCCACTGGTGTTCCTTCCTATATCTACGCATTTCACCGCTACACAGGAAATTCCACCACCCTCTACCATACTCTAGCTTGTCAGTTTTGAATGCAGTTCCCAGGTTGAGCCCGGGGATTTCACATCCAACTTAACAAACCACCTACGCGCGCTTTACGCCCAGTAATTCCGATTAACGCTTGCACCCTCTGTATTACCGCGGCTGCTGGCACAGAGTTAGCCGGTGCTTATTCTGTCGGTAACGTCAAAACAGATACGTATTAGGTAACTGCCCTTCCTCCCAACTTAAAGTGCTTTACAATCCGAAGACCTTCTTCACACACGCGGCATGGCTGGATCAGGCTTTCGCCATTGTCAATATTCCCCACTGCTGCCTCCCGTAGGAGTCTGGACCGTGTCTCAGTTCCAGTGTGACTGATCATCCTCTCAGACCAGTTACGGATCGTCGCCTTGGTGAGCATTACCTCACCAACTAGCTAATCCGACCTAGGCTCATCTGATAGCGCAAGGCCCGAAGGTCCCCTGCTTTCTCCCGTAGGACGTATGCGGTATTAGCGTCCGTTTCCGAGCGTTATCCCCCACTACCAGGCAGATTCCTAGGCATTACTCACCCGTCCGCCGCTCGCCACCAGGTACAAGTACCCGTGCTGCCGCTCGACTTGCATGTGTTAGGCCTGCCGCCAGCGTTCAATCTGAGCCATGATCAAACTCTTCAGTTCAAACATCTTTGGGTTTTTAAGAAACCCTAAACTTGGCTCAGCAATCGTTGGTTACATCTTTGATTTCTCGCGGAGTAACTTGTGATGCTGATAATCTTGTTGACTATCAGTCTGACTCCACAAGCACCCACACGAATTGCTTGATTCAGTTGTTAAAGAGCGGTTGGTTAAGATCTTTCGTCTCAACCGAGGCGCGCATTCTACGCTTTCCTCTGCTGCTGTCAAGCGGTTATTTTCAGAAGTTTTCAAAGTTTCCTTTGTAACTTCAACCACTTGGCGCTTCCGATCTCTCGTCAGCGGGAGGCGAATTCTACAGCGTTAGTCGCTGCTGTCAACACCTCTTTTTCTCCGCTTTCGACCGAGAAGATCGAACCGTCAACAGAGCCAAACAACACTGCCCTATCAACTCCTTCTGGGCCTCGATGACCTGAAGCAACTCGCTGTCTAAAACTACGTAACTCTTTGTTTACCAAGGAGTTTTCCGTTTCGACTGCGCCGGAAGTGGGGCGAATTATAGACTTCCAGAATCTGCCGTCAAGCCTTTATTACGCCTTTCGTGCAGAAGGTGTCTTTTTAGTGATTAATCGCGGGATTCGACGGGCAACCGGTGGCAATCGCAGCACTAATAGCAATGCACCTATAGAGGCATAGATCGCCCACTCCTTCAGGTCGGCGCGCACGATCCATAGCATGTGCAGTAGTCCAAGCCCGAGAATCACATAAGCCAGGCGATGCAGTTTCTTCCAGCGCGCACCCAAACGCCGCTGACTGTAACGATTGGAGGTCACCGCCAATGCCAGCAAACAGAGAAAGCCCAGCGCCCCGACAATAATGTACGGCCGCTTGCGCAACTCGACACCCAGCTGCGACCAATCGAAGCCGAGGATGAACGCCAGATAACCACTCAGATGCAACACCACGTAGGCGAAACACCACAATCCCAGTTGTCGCCGAACAGCAACCCACCCCGCCCAACCGGTGAGTTTCTGCAGCGGCGTCATGCTCAAAGTAATCAGCAGCAGAATCAACGTCCCCAAGCCCTGGCGGTCAACCAGCACCTTGCCCGGATCAGGCCCCAGCACATCCGCCCAGGCCTGATACAACCAAAGCAGTGGCCATACCGCGGCGGCGATGAAGACCCCGATTCGCCAGAACGGATATCGCATCAATAATTCTTCCGCAGATCGAGCCCTGTATATAGAGAGGCGACTTCATCCGAGTAGCCGTTGAACATCTGCGTGTCGCGCACGTTTGGCTTGAACAGGCCACTGGGCAACCGTCTTTCACGGGCCTGGGTCCAGCGCGGGTGATCGACCGTGGGATTGACGTTCGCATAGAAGCCATATTCATCCGAGGCAATGCTCTGCCAGGTGGTTTTTGGCTGTTCGCTGACCAGGCTGATCCGCACGATGGATTTGATGCTCTTGAACCCGTACTTCCACGGCACAACCAGACGCAGCGGTGCGCCGTTCTGGTTAGGCAACTCACGCCCATACATGCCCACTGCCAGAATGGCCAAGGGATTCATTGCCTCATCCAGACGCAACCCTTCGACATAAGGCCAATCGATCAAGGCAAAACCGGAGCGCTGCCCCGGCATGGTTTTGGGGTCCTGCAGGGTTTCGAAACGAATGAACCTGGCCTTGGAGGTCGGTTCGACTTCCTTGAGCAAAGCCGAGATGGGAAAACCGATCCACGGGATGACCATCGACCAGGCTTCCACGCACCGAAGACGGTAAATGCGCTCTTCCAGCTGATAGGGCTTCATGAAGTCCTCAAGCTCATACCGCCCCGGCTTACCCACTTCACCGTCCACCACCACACTCCAGGGTTCGGTCTTCAGCGCACCGGCGTTCGCCGCCGGATCACCTTTATCGGCGCCGAACTCGTAGAAATTGTTGTAGTGGGTTGCATCCTTGAACGGCGTGACCGCTTCATCCTTGACGTTGACCGCCCCCCACTTGGTAGCAGGGAGCTTTTCGGCAAACCAGGAAGGCGCCTTGCCGGGCTCAACGCCTGGATAACGTTCAGCATCGGCGGCATTCGCCCAGCGTGGCAGGCTGCTCACCGCCAGACCGGCGACGGCGGCACCCAGCACATTGCGTCGAGAGAGATAGAAGGGTTCGGGCGTGACGTCCGACTCATGACAGTCAGACGCCTTGGGGACTTTGATCAGCATGACAACTCCGCAGCATTGGAGGACCTATGTACCAATAGACTGCGGAGTATGGGGGAAATTACAGGTTCTTGTGCCGACGAAGTCGTAACAGATATTGCACCGGACCAGAGGCTGCATAAGCGAGGAAAACCAGCAGCAAAATGCGCGGCGGATCACTGAACACGACAGCAAACACCAGGACCACGGCGAGGATCGCCACGAACGGCACCCGCCCCTTCAAGTCCAGCTCCTTGAAGCTGTTGTACTTGATGTTGCTGACCATCAACATGCCCGCCGCCGCGACCATCAGCGCCACCAGGAAGGACATCTTGGAACCCTGGATGCCGTAGTCGCTGAACGCCCAGACGATGCCCGCGACCACACCCGCGGCTGCCGGACTGGCCAGGCCGATGAAGTAGCGTTTGTCCGCGGTGCCGACCTGGGTGTTGAAACGCGCCAGGCGCAAGGCCGCGCCTGCGACATAGATGAACGCAACCATCCAGCCGACCTTGCCCATATCGCCCAAGGCCCAGCCAAATGCCAGCAAAGCCGGCGCAACACCAAAGGCAACCATGTCCGACAGCGAGTCGTACTCGGCACCGAAGGCGCTCTGGGTATTGGTCATCCGGGCAACGCGACCGTCGAGGCCGTCGAGCACCATGGCGACGAAAATGGCGATCGCGGCAAAGGCAAAATACTTGCTCGCGCCGATCGTATCACCGGCACTCAAGGCGCTCTGGGCGCTCATCGAGTTGATGATGGAATAAAACCCGGCGAACAGGTTCGCCGTGGTGAACAGGTTCGGCAGAAGATAGATACCACGATGCCGGACTTTACGGCCTTCAGCGTCATGCCCTTCCTCGATATGTTCATCGATGGGCAGCAGGCTTTCGGCGTCAGAAGCCTGGTTTGGCTCTTCGGGACGTTCGCTCATGGACATTACCTTGCAACGGTGTGGAAAGTTTTGACAGGTGTCTGGGACGAGGGTTCGGCCGCAGACGATGCAGCTTTATACCAGAACCGGCCCGCCAAACGAAAAAACGCGGCCTAGGCCGCGTTTTCCGTACAAGTGCGCGACTTAGTTTTTGGCTTTGTCGACGATCTTGTTGGCACCGATCCACGGCATCATGGAGCGCAGTTGCTCGCCGATGATTTCGATACCGTGAGCGGCGTTGTTACGACGCTTGGCGGTCATCGAAGGGTAGTTGCTGGCACCTTCGGCAATGAACATTTTGGCGTATTCGCCGTCCTGAATACGTTTCAGGGCGTTGCGCATGGCCTGACGGGACTCGGCGTTGATGATTTCCGGGCCAGTCACGTACTCGCCGTACTCGGCGTTATTGGAGATCGAGTAGTTCATGTTGGCGATACCGCCTTCGTACATGAGGTCAACGATCAGCTTCAGTTCGTGCAGGCATTCGAAGTAGGCCATTTCCGGCGCGTAGCCAGCTTCAACCAAGGTTTCGAAGCCGGCTTTGACCAGCTCGACGGTACCGCCACACAGAACGGCTTGCTCGCCGAACAGGTCGGTTTCGGTCTCGTCCTTGAAGGTGG
Organism: Pseudomonas silesiensis; assembly: GCF_001661075.1. Lineage (NCBI taxonomy): Bacteria > Pseudomonadati > Pseudomonadota > Gammaproteobacteria > Pseudomonadales > Pseudomonadaceae > Pseudomonas > Pseudomonas silesiensis. The sequence goes on along the minus strand of NZ_CP014870.1, from coordinate 814,194 downwards.
TTTCGATGATGCCGGTACGACCGCCACCAACGCCGGCGGCGTAGGACAGTGCAACGTTTTTGGCGTTGCCCGAAGCATCCTGGTAGATAGCGATCAGGTCAGGGATACCGCCGCCTTTGACGAACTCGGAACGCACGGTGTGGCCCGGTGCTTTCGGCGCGATCATGATCACGTCGAGGTCAGCGCGCGGAACAACCTGGTTGTAGTGGATCGCGAAACCGTGGGAGAAGGCCAGGGTGGCGCCTTGCTTGATGTTCGGCTCGATTTCGTTTTTGTACAAAGCGGACTGGAACTCGTCCGGGGTCAGGATCATGACCAGGTCGGCAGCGGCTACAGCGGAAGCAACGTCAGTCACTTTCAGGCCATGAGCTTCGGCTTTGGCAACGGTGGCCGAACCTTTACGCAGGCCAACGGTAACGTCAACGCCGGAGTCTTTCAGGTTGCACGCTTGAGCGTGGCCCTGGGAACCGTAACCGATGATGGCAACTTTCTTGCCCTGGATGATCGACAGGTCGCAGTCTTTTTCGTAATAAACTTTCATGAAATTCCCCTATATATCCAGGCCGTTCAGGCCATTCGCTAATTTGGTTTAGATGCTGAGTACTTTGTCGCCGCGGGCAATACCGGTTACGCCGCTGCGGACGGTTTCCAGGATCGAGGCGGTGCCAATGGACTGAATGAAGCTGTCGAGCTTGTCGCTGGTACCGGTCAGTTGAACGGTATACACGCTGGCGCTGACATCGACGATCTGTCCACGATAAATATCGGTGGTGCGCTTGATCTCGGCGCGCTGGGCGCCGGTGGCCTTGACCTTGACCAGCATCAGTTCGCGCTCGATGTGAGCACTTTCCGACAGGTCGACCAGCTTGACCACTTCGATCAGTTTGTTCAGGTTCTTGGTGATCTGCTCGATCACTTCATCGTGACCCACAGTGGTCAGCGTCAGACGCGACAAAGTCGGGTCTTCGGTCGGCGCCACAGTCAGGCTTTCGATGTTGTAGTTGCGCTGCGAGAACAGGCCGACTACACGAGACAGAGCGCCGGGTTCGTTTTCCAGAAGCAAGGAAATAATGTGCCGCATGATTAAGTACGCTCCGTCTTGCTCAGCCACATATCGCGCATGGAGCCGTCTTTGATCTGCATCGGGTAGACGTGCTCGCTGGTGTCGACCGAAATATCGATCACCACCAGGCGATCCTTCATGGCGAATGCCTCTTCCATCTTCGACTTCAAATCCTTGGAGTCGGTGATGCGCATGCCGACGTGACCATAGGCCTCTGCCAGCTTGACGAAATCAGGCAGCGATTCCATGTAGGAGTGCGAATGACGGCTACCATAACTCATGTCCTGCCACTGGCGAACCATACCCAGCACGCCGTTGTTCAGGATGACGATCTTTACCGGCAAACCGTATTGCAGGCAGGTCGACAGTTCCTGAATGTTCATCTGGATGCTGCCCTCGCCCGTGACACAGGCGACGTCGTCATCCGGAAAGTTCAGCTTGATGCCCATGGCCGCCGGGAAACCGAAGCCCATGGTGCCCAGGCCACCGGAATTGATCCAGCGGTTGGGCTTGTTGAACTTGTAGTATTGCGCGGCGAACATCTGGTGCTGGCCCACGTCGGAGGCAACAAAGGCATCGCCCTTGGTCACTTCGCACAGGGTTTCGATCACGGTCTGCGGCTTGATGACGCTGCCGTCGCCCTTGTCATAAGGGAACAGGCCGCGATCACCACGCCATTCATCGACCTGCTTCCACCAGCTGGCAACGGACTCCTTGTTCGGGGTCTCGCCGATTTCCTTGAGGATCGCGACCATTTCGGTCAGGACGCTCTCCACCGGACCGACGATAGGCACGTCCGCCTTGATGGTCTTGGAAATCGAAGCCGGGTCGATGTCGATGTGAATGATCTTGGCATTCGGGCAGAACTTCGCCGGGCCATTGATCACGCGGTCGTCAAACCGCGCGCCGACCGCAAGGATCACGTCGGCATGGTGCATTGCCAGGTTGGCCGTGTAGCTGCCATGCATGCCGAGCATGCCGATGAACTGACGGTCGGTACCAGGGTAGGCACCCAGGCCCATCAGCGTATTGGTCACGGGCAGGTTGAGCAGCTTCGCCAATTCTGTCAGCGGCGCGGAGCCACCACCGAGGATCACGCCGCCGCCTGCGTACATCACAGGACGCTTGGCCGCCAGGAGCATTTCGGCTGCCTTGCGGATTTGCCCGGAGTGACCGCGAACGGCCGGGCTGTAGGAACGCAGCTTGGCTTTCTTCGGGAAGATGTATTCGAACTTCTCGGCCGGGTTGGTCATGTCTTTCGGAATATCGACAACGACCGGACCAGGACGACCGGATTGCGCCAGGTAGAACGCTTTCTTCATGACTTCCGGGATTTCCGAAGCGTGCTTGATCATGAAGCTGTGCTTCACGATCGGCCGGGAGATACCGATCATGTCGGTTTCCTGGAACGCATCGGTGCCTACCATGGTGCTAGGCACCTGGCCGGAAATGACCACCATCGGAATGGAGTCCATGTAGGCCGTGGCAATACCGGTGATGGCGTTGGTTGCGCCCGGGCCCGAGGTCACCAGTACCACGCCGGCTTTACCGGTGGCACGGGCATAGCCGTCGGCCATATGGGTCGCAGCCTGCTCGTGACGAACCAGGATGTGGGTCACTTCCGGTTCTTTGAACAGGGCATCGTAGACATGAAGAAGAGCACCACCCGGGTACCCGTAGATGTACTTGACGCCTTCGTCACGCAAAAAGCGGACGAGCATCTCACCGCCAGATAAAAGCTCCACGTTGTTCACCTCTAAAACGCCAGAATACCGTCCACTCACAGAGGACGGGTCTTAATAGGTTTACTTCTCGGCAGAGCATGAGCGACGGTGGTCGCCGACTACGTCAGCACTGACTGAGCAAGTATTGGGATCGTCCCAAGTGTTGCGGGGCTTTCCCACCCAGCGCGAGGTAACGCGTTGCGGGTGTAACAGGTCGGCGCGGATGTGCGCCTCATGATCTGCCGAGTGGGTCTGCTTCTGGCAGTCCCTCTACAGCGGACTTTGGATTCTTCTGTTTCGTCCTCTGCAAGTCAAGTCGTCTATGTGCTTTATTGAACCAAGTACATGAGAAAGCAAGAAAAAACCGCTAAACAGCCACTGTGTTAGCTTCAATTGCGCAACCCAAGACAAGGAAATGACATGCGAACGTTTTTCCTGGCCATCGGCCTGCTGCTCGGCATGGGCCCTTTATGCATGGCCGGACAGATCTACAAATGGGTCGACGCCCAGGGTGTAACCCATTTCGGTGCGCAGCCGCCCCAGGGTCAGGAAGCCACCAGCGTGGTCACCCCCAGCGTACCTGCCGGCAAACCGCCCACACCGCCGCGCAGCGATGCGATCGGCGATCAGCAGGCCATCGACAAGACAGTGAAAAAGCAGGTCGCCGAGCAGCAGGCCCAGCTGAAAGTGTTCTGCGAGCAGGCGCGGACCAACCTCGCTCAACTGCAGAACAATCCGCGAATACGGGAAGAGATAGACGGTGAAATGCGCCGCCTGACCGATGAAACACGTCAGGAGCGCATTACCGAGGCACAGAAACAGATTGCGGAAAACTGCCAGTAGGCGTCAGCGGGAGGCGGTGATCAGCAGATCGAACTCTTTGAGCAAGACCTGCAATTGCCGATCCTTGCCCTGGACATTGCGGGCGGCGAAGACCATTTCGGCCATTTCCTGAATCCCCGATGCATTGGGCAATGGCAAGTCCTGTTCGAGGATGGTCTTCATCCGCGGCAAGAAGATCCATTGCAACCACTGCTCGAAATCCAGCGTATCGACCGAGAACGGCTCGACACTGGACAGCGCTTCAATGGAAGGCGGGACATCGTCCCACCACCCCTGAACCCGCAGCTCACGCTCGATCAGCAGCAACTGCTCGGCAATCTTCGGAAAACGTGCATCCATCACGAGGCAACCTTGGCCTTTTGACGGGCCAATGCAGCACCGGCGGAATCGCCCTGCTTCTCCCGCGCCTGGGCGATCAACTCCCACAAGCTGGCCTGAAGTGCCGGACGACCATTGGCCATGGTCAGGCCACGTCGTGCGAATTGCTCGGCTTGCGCTGCATCGCCCTGGGCCATGCGTACCTGAGCCAGGCGATAAAGCACCTGCGGCTCACGGGGCGCGACACGTTGGGCGCGCTCAAGACTGGAGGACGCCCCATTGAGATCGCCGCCTGCCTGTTGTTGCTGAGCGGTGGTCAGCAACGCCAGTACAGGGCCGTCCAGCTGCTCGTCGGCGGACAGGCCGCCAGAGCTGGCCGACGGGATCCCGCTTGGCGTCGACGGCATGCTGTAGCTGCCCTGGTTGATCGGCGCGGACTGAACCGGTGCCGTGTAAACCGGACCGGGCGTAATCGGCCCCGGCGTGATCGGCGCCGTGCTGATCGGTGCCGAGGTCACTGCACCGCCACCCGGCACCATCACGACCACACCGGTATCGCCCTGCGGAATCGCCTGGGTCTGGTTTTGCGCGGGACGCTGGACCGTCGTTTGGCGGTAACCGCCATTCGCCTGAATCCGTTCGCTATTGGAAACGGCGCTGCCGGAATCCACCACCGGAATCGACCCGCGCTGTACGGTGGAGCAACCGCTGAGCAAAGCCACGGCGGTAACCGCTGGAATCAACCACTTGTTCACTTGAAACCCTCTTTGCTTAATTCATCCAGCCCTTGACCCAATCCATCACCGTTTCGCCGGAAACAGGGCTGTCGCCACCGCAGGGGGCACCGGGAGGTGGCTCGCTGCCGCGAATATACGGCATCTGCACCGCGCCTGGGCAGTTCGCATCAGAACCTTGTCCCGTACGCGAATCAACCCATGCCTGTACGATGTTGTCCGGCTGCGGCATGTCCAGCGGCAGCGGATCGGCCTTGCGCATGAAACTGGTCCAGACCTGCAACGCACCGGTGGCACCGGTGAAGGGCGTCTTGCCGTTGTCATCACGCCCCAACCAGACCACGGCCAGCAAGTCCTGGCTGAAACCGGCGAACCAGCTGTCTCGCGAATCGTTACTGGTACCGGTCTTGCCGGCCAGCGTCAGGGTCTTGGGCAACACGTTATAAACCGAACTGCCGGTGCCTTCACGCATGACCCGCTGCATTGCATTCTGGACCAGATAAATGGAGGCCGGATCGAAGCTCTGCTGAATCTGGAACGGGTAACGCTTGAGCGGCTCGCCTTCGGCCGTCAGCACACTGCGAATCCCGCGCATCGGCGTATTGAAGCCGCCGTTGGCCAGGGTCTGGTACATGGTCGCCACTTCGATTGGCGTCAGGCCACCAGCGCCCAGCAACATCGAGGGGAACGCCGGGAACTCGCGACTCACACCCAGGCGTGCCAGCGTCTTGAGTACATTGGGTACGCCCACCGCCAGACCGAGACGTGCGGTCGACAGGTTGTAGGAATGCGCCAGGCCTTGATAAAGGAAAACGGTGCCATGGGAACGGCGATCATAGTTCTGCGGTTTCCAGACCTGACCATCCGCACCTTTGACCGAGAACGAATCGTCCGACAGCCAACTGGTCAAGGTGTACTGGCTCGGTTTCTCGAGGGCTGTCAGGTAAACCGCCGGCTTGATCAACGAACCGATCGGGCGCACGGCATCCAGCGCCCGGTTGAAACCGGCAAAACCCGCCTGACGGCTGCCGATCATGGCCTGGACTTCGCCGGTTTCCGGGTTGGTCACGACCATGGCCGCTTCGACTTCATCCGAGCCCTTGCGCCCGGACAGGCGCTTGAAGGTGTCATTGACCGAGGCCTCGGCTTTCATCTGCAGGATCGGATCGAAACTGGTGAAAATCCGCAGGCCTTCTTCGGTCAAGTCTTCGTCGCGATAGTCCTGGCGCAACTGACGCTTGACCAGGTCGAGGAAACCGGGGAACGAGCTGTCGGCCAACTTGCCGCGGGTCGTCACGCCCAGGGGCATTTTTTTCGCTGCCGCGACTTGCTCGGCGCTGGCGACACCCTGTTGTTCAAGGACATCGAGCACCAGGTTGCGGCGCTCGAGCGCCCGCTCCGGGTTGCGGCGCGGGTTGTAATAGGAAGGCCCCTTGACCATGGCCACCAGCATCGCGACTTGATGCAGTTTCAGTTCGGACAATGGCTGGCCGAAGAAGAACTGGCTGGCCAGACCGAAACCGTGCACGGCCCGCTGGCCATCCTGACCGACGAACACTTCATTGAGGTAAGCCTCAAGAATTTCCCGTTTGTCGTAATGCAACTCAAGCAACATCGCCATCATGGCTTCGGTGAGCTTGCGGGTCAGGCTGCGTTCGCTGGTCAGGTAGAAATTCTTCACCAGCTGTTGCGTCAGGGTACTACCGCCCTGGGTCATCTTGCCGCCAGAGGTGTTGACCCAGACGGCCCGGGCAATCGACTTGGGCGATACGCCCCAATGGCTATAAAAGTCCCGGTCTTCCACGGCCACCAGGGTTTCCAGCAGATACGGCGGCACCTGATCGATCTTGATCAGAATGCGGTCTTCGAGATTCTTCGGGTAAATCCCGCCGATCAGCAGCGGCTCCAGCCGCACCACGGAAACTTTCGTGCCCTTGGCCCCCGAGAGCTCAGCCACATAGTCGCCGGAGAATCGCACACGCACAGGCTGGGCGTTTTCCATTCCTTCATAGAACTGGAAGCCACGGGTATTCAAGTCGACGGTGTTGCCGTTGACCGCTGCGGCGCCGGGGCCGTTGCTCACGGCTTCGCGACGATAGCCCAGGGCATCGAGCTCGGTCAGGAAGTCAGCCTTGCTGAGCTTTTGTCCGACGAACAGCTCGAGCGGGCGCGCGTACACCTTGGCCGGGATGGTCCAGCGTTTGCCGGAAAACTTCTCCTGGACCACGGCGTCGAGGTAAACCGCGAATCCGGCGAGCACCACGAGGCCGACCAGACTGAGTTTAAGGGCCCACCCCAGCCAGGGGCTCAGGCCTCTGGAAGGTGGTTTTTTGGGGGTGCGGGGGGATCGAGTACGAGTCATGGCGGCGGATTATACGCACTTTATCGATACTCGACAGAAGCCCTCCGAGGTTTGCGTCCGGCGGACTTGCGGCCATAATGGCGGCCGTGAATTTTCCCCAGACTTTGAAGGAATGCCTGTGAGCCAGTCCCTGATCGCTGCCCTGCAAAACCCTGCCCTCTACCCGCATCCCGTGGATGGGTTCCAGGTCATCGAAACGCATATCTCCTGGGTTATTCTCACAGGCCCCTTTGCTTATAAACTGAAGAAACCGATGAACTTCGGCTTCCTCGACTTCACCAGTCTCGACGCTCGTGAGCATTTCTGCGGCGAGGAGCTGCGTCTTAACCAGCGCCTGACCAATGATTTGTATCTCGAAGTGTTACCGATTACCGGCAGCCCGGACGCGCCACAACTGGGCGGCGACGGCCCGGTCATTGAATATGCGCTGAAAATGCGCCAGTTCCCGCAATCCGGTTTGCTCAGCACGCTGCAGACCAATGGCGAGTTGACCACCAAGCACATCGACGAGATGGCCGCACAGATCGCGCAATTCCACCTCAACGCGCCGAAAGTGCCTGCCGAACATGAAGCCGGCACCCCGGACAGCGTCATGGCACCGGTGCGCCAGAACTTCGACCAGATCCGTCCATTCCTCAGCGACAAGGCCGACCTGCTGCAACTCGATGCCCTGCAAGCCTGGGCCGAAAGCAGCTTCGAACGCCTCAAGCCACTGTTCGCCCAGCGCAAGGCGGACGGCTTCATCCGCGAATGCCACGGTGACATCCACCTGGGCAACGCCACGGAAATCGACGGCAAGGTCGTGATCTTCGACTGCATCGAGTTCAACGAACCGTTCCGTTTCACCGACGTCTACGCCGACACCGGTTTCCTGGCAATGGACCTCGAAGACCGCGGCCTGAAGAGCCTGGCGCGTCGCTTCGTCAGCCAATACCTGGAGCTGACCGGTGATTACCAGGGCCTTGAGCTGCTGAACTTCTATAAAGCCTATCGCGCATTGGTGCGCGCCAAGGTCAGCCTGTTCAGCATGCCGGCCGATGCCAGCCCGGTGCATCGCGCCACCACCCTGCGCCAATACCGCAACTACGCGAACCTGGCGGAAAGCTACAGCACCATCCCTTCGCGCTTCATGGCGATTACCCACGGGGTGTCCGCGGTCGGCAAGAGCCAGGTAGCCATGCGCCTGGTGGAGGCCCTGGGCGCCATTCGCTTGCGCTCGGACGTAGAACGCAAACGCCTGTTCGGCGAACAAACCGTCGCCAACGACCCGCAGGCCGGCATCTACAGTGCCGACGCCAGCGTCGCGACCTACAGCCGCCTGCATGAAATTGCCGCGGTAATCCTGCATGCAGGCTTCCCGGTGGTGGTCGATGCCACTTACCTCAAGCGCGAACAGCGCGACGGCGCAGCGAAAATCGCCGAGGGCACCGGTGCGCCCTTCCTGATCCTGGATTGCAACGCACCGCAAGCGGTGATCGAGAGCTGGCTGGCGTTGCGCCAGGCAGACAAGAAGGACCCGTCCGACGCCAACCTGGCCGTTATCGAAGCGCAGCAAGCCAGTCGCGAGCCATTGACACCAGCAGAGATTCTCTGCAGCAAGCGCGTGCAGACCAACGAAAGCGGAACCCTCGACACCGTTGTCGCGCAAATCCGCCAACGCCTGCCAGGCCTGTAAGATCGCGTTTCAACCGTGAAGCCCTCACCGGCTTCACGGTCGTCGAATAGTGGCACTACACTGGCCTCATAAACCAAGAGGTGATGTGACATGAGCCAGCCCAGACTTCTCGACACACCGCTTTATGCCTTGCTGCACAAAGACGACATCACAGGTTTCAACAACGAACGACCCCAGGAAGGAATCATCGACATGGTCGGTGGCGATTTCCGGGGGCTCGACCTGCGTGAGTTGAATGCCGACGGCATTGATTTCAGCAATGCCTACTTCCGCTCCGCCGACTTGCGCGGCATCGACTTCAGCCACTCGATCCTGGAAGGCGCAAGCCTGGCCCATGCGCAGATCTCCGGGGCCTACTTCCCGCCAGAACTGAGTGCGGATGAAATACTGATGTCGATGAATTTCGGTACGCGCCTGCGATACCGCCCCCGCTAGCACCACCTCACCTCCCTGACACGACACAATTCTCTGTGGGAGCGAGCTTGCTCGCGAAGGCGGTGCGTCAGACACCTAGATGTCGACTGACACGCCCTCATCGCGAGCAAGCTCGCTCCCACAGTATTTTGCATGCCCCTCCTCTACTGCTTTCGCAGACATCCTTTCACCGCCTAGTCCCACTCTTAGAAGCATTTGCATTGAAACCAAGCAAACAATCACGCTTTTCCTACTGATGGCTACACTGCTGAGAGGCTCGCCCACGCACCGTTCGGCCGTCGCAAGGAGGCTTGATGAATGATGAACTGCAGCACCTGAAGAATCTTGGCAAGACGTCAGCGCAGTGGTTGCATGCCGTGGGCATCCACAGCGCGTCGGATTTGCGTCGTCTGGGGGCGGTGGACGCTTACCGGGCGGTGCGCACCCGCGGGTTCCGGGCGTCCAAGGTGTTGTTATATGCGATCGAAGGCGCCTTGATGGACGTGCACTGGAACGATATTCCCGCCGAACGAAAGGAAGCCCTGAACAAACAATTGGAAGCCATTTCTTCGCGTCACAAAAACTGACAATCACCAGGCCCAATGATTGCGGGCCTCTCCAATGAGCTGATGGCCGATTTCAAGCAAATGAAAAATCAGCTGTTGACATGGTAATGAGAATCGATATGATTATCACAACTGGTCGCGAGACTGGTCGATATTTGAAAAGCCCTTGGTTCGGACTCTCAGATATCTCCTCATCAGGCTAATCACGGTTATTTGACCCGGCTCTTGCCGGGTCTTTTTTTGGGCGAAAGGTTTGTATGTTTTTCGGCCGAGCTAACTGTAGGAGCCGGCTTGCTGGCGAAGGCGTCTTCATGGGCGGTGCACGACTCGAGGCCGCCTTCGCTGGCAAGCCAACCCAAGGAGCTGCCGCAGGCTGCGATCTTTTGATCTTTTGATCTTTTGATCTTTTGATCTTTTGATCTTTTGATCTTTTGATCTTTTGATCTTTTGATTGTTGTGACTATTCAGGCGCCTCGATCCGATCCAACGCCCGATTTACCGCTAGCTCACCCAGCATGATGACTTGCGCAATGCCCAGCAAAGCATTGCGCGACGTCCCTTGCAGATGATCTACCAGATCGGTGGCCATGACATTGGCCGACGCCAGCGATTCGCACGCATAGGCCAGCAGTGTTTCGGTATCGAGCTCAGGGTTGACGATGAAGAAACTGCAGGGATTGCGGGGCGTGGACATGATGTCGGCGGCCGAATCACTGTTCGGCGGATCAGGCGTTACCTTGGACATAATTTTCATTTCCTGATGGTGCAGCCACTCCTCGCTACTAATACAAGGGGTGGCGGCTGTACGCAGGTTAGTAGACCGGGGAAATGAAGAAAGCCGGCGCGCCCGAGGACGCCCTACGCACAGCCACCATCAAATTCAGGCATGGAAATACCTGTCTGGCGGACGCCTGTGCACTCTTCAAATACCACGGGCTACTAAACCCGATCACTGACGATCAGTGACACGAATCAAGTTACCGAGCAGGCACAAGGCGCACAAGCCGGCGGATTCTGGCGTACCTGTAGGCAACGACGCAAGGTGCTGTAGCTTTCAGGAAGTCATCGCGAGAGCAATCAACAAACTCACCTAAGCGACACCTGGCAAACCCTAGCCACCTCCCCCAATCCCGCCAAATCAAGCACGCCATAAACCCGGAAGCGTCCTACATGCTCATCGGAAGCGTCTTATTTCCAGCTAAATCAAATTCCCCAAAGCTATCCAGCCCCAAAGGACCAGGGAGAGCTCGCTGATTTTTCTGCCTGATCCTGTGCGAAACAAGGAGCGACAATCAACATGGTCAACTTGCTTGCCCGGCTTTTTGGATTTCACGACACCCGCAGAGACTCTCGGGTGAATCGGCCGGCACCACCGATCTTGCCGACGCCCAATACCCGGCCCATCCAGTTGTCTACGCAACCCAGCGTCGACACTCTTTCACCACTGAAAAACTGGAGCCATCCGTTCAAGGACAAACGCAACCCGCTGTCGCAACTGACCCACATGGCCAAGGCCAAAGCTGGCTATTTCCCCTTGGGACGCAGCGGCCTGTGGCACGGCGGTGTGCACTTCGACAGCGGCACCGCCGGCGGCTTGAATCAATCCAGCGTGCAGTGCCTGGCCGACGGTGAAGTGGTGGCCTACCGCATCGACACGCAGGCGCCGACCACGACCTATTTCGTCAATAAACAAACCGTCGAAAAACCCTTCTCGCGTAACTTCGTGCTGGTCCGCCATCGGCTTCAGCCACCAAAGATCGAAGGTAGCCCGGACACGCCGCGCAGCCTGATCTTCTACAGCCTGTACATGCACCTGCGGGACTGGTCGGTGTACCGGGAGGACATCGCCATCGCTCGCCCGGCGTTTTGGCCCGAGAGCCCGATCCTCCGGGTCAAACAGACGGTGAACGACCTCCGCCCCGGAAACCCTGAAGAGCGTGGCCTGAACGTGCGCATCAAGGCCTGGCCGGGCCAGGTGATCGACCTCCTGCCGCGCGGCGCGGAGGTAACCGTCAGTGGCGCGGGGGGCTACCGCAAGCTGGAGAACAGCCTCGGTCCTGCCAAACTGATGAATGCCGATGGCTCGATAGCCGGTTTCCTTGCCGCCAGCCTTCTGCAACCGGTTGCAGGCAATGAGCACCGAATCACGTCTTCAAAAGAGTGGGTCAATGTTCGCGTCGAACCAAGCGTTACTAGCCAGGTACTTGTAGAGCTGCCGGTGGGGACGGTGGTCAGGGTCAGTGGGGAAGGCGAGTTTCGTAAGTTGGAACGCGTGAATCAGTATGTGCATTTCGACTCGCTGGAAGGTGCGCCGGAACCGCTGGCGTTGGATCGCGTAGTGGTGCTCGACACGCCTGTCCCCATCAAGGCCGGCGCGTTGATCGGTCACCTCGGCAAGTACCAGGACGGCGGCGCGGATCAGCCAGAGGAAAAGCTGCACCTGGAAGTGTTCAGTAACGATGACGTCGATTTATTCATCGAGGACAGTCGCGCCTGGGCCCAGCGCCTACCGGAAAAAACCAGAACCTGGCTCAAGCTCGCCAAAGGCACCGCCGTGGTGCCTCATCAAGAGAATGTCACGGCCGCCCAACTGAAAGTATTGAGTGCCGCCAGCCCACTCAGTGCGGCCGACTTATTGGTCCCCAAGAGTGTGCTGGAGGCGTTGCCGGCCGACAGGAAAATGCAGGTGACCGCGAGCGACAGCCGCAAAGCCAGCAATTGGTATCGCCTGGAGGGGCTGCTCCACGACGCCGACAACAACCTGCTCGACGGCTGGGTGCACGAGGAAGTCGGCATCACGCCTTGGCTCAGTCCCTGGTCCTGGGAGGGTTATGACCTGATTTTCGACTACAGCACGCCCAAACACTTGATGGCCTCGTTTCTCAGCGCCATCGACGGTTTCACCGAAGAGCAACGCGAGCATTTTCGTCCCTTGGCTGACAAGGATGACCAAGGGCCGATGAAAAGCCGGCTGTTCGAGATCATCGACCGTAACCGCGACGGCAAGATGACCGCCGAAGAACTGCAAGCAGCCCTCCGCCTGCCGGCCCACGCGCAAGCGATCTCGCAGTTGATTATCCGCAAGGAAAGCGAGTGGTTTCACCAGACGCAGAAGTGGGATGCGCTGGATGAATTGCTCGGCCATAGCGGCTCGACTCCGCACTTGAACTGGCTGGCGGAGAAGCAACGGATACAGCAAATGAGTTGGTGGGGTGACGTCGCGGAGAAAGTGGGGTTGCCGTCGTGGGGCAAGGTTTTTCACTTTCATCCAATTGGAATGATAGGAACATTCAAAAACAAGAGGCCCGGAGTATGGGTGTTGGGCACTACATCTGAGCATTATGAGTCGGGAGGTAGAGGTCCCGGTGTCATATCAACAGGAAGAGGTGATTATGGTGGAGTTTCTTATGGAGTTTACCAAATGTCTTCAAAGATGGGGGTCGTTCAAAAGTTTGTTGAGCAATCTGAATATTTTTATACATTTCTAGGAACCGATGCAGGGACCGAAGAATTCAACAACAGGTGGAAGGACATTGCATCAAGCAATCCACAGGAATTTAGAAATGCACAGCATGACTACATTAAAAAAACTCATTATGACGTCCAGATGAGTGACATTTTGAGGCATCATGGATTCCCAGTTGAGAATAAAAATGCCGCCTTGAATGACATGGTGTGGTCGACAAGCGTGCAGTTTGGTCCACAAACAAAATTAATTATTAAGGCAATTAAAGACCTGGACATGCTATCGGCTCCTGCCGTAGATATCATATGCGCAGTACAAGATTATAAAATTTCAAATAATTCTCGCCTTTTTTCAAGCTCACCTGATTTGCAGCCAGGGCTGCTTGCTAGGGCAAAGGATGAAAAAAGAAGACTATTAGAGTTGGAGCAAACTGATAATGAAATCGAATAACATCATCAAGCTGGTTTTTTCGCTACCCATTGCATTTTTTATTATCCAATCTCAGGCAAACACCGACCCACTAAGTCCCGCAAAGACGGCTATTGACCAAGAGCATTCTGCATGCATTACAAACGCACGAGGGGTTTACCCATCCATACTTTCTTGCATACAAGACGAAACAGAGAAACATAAAAAAAACATAACTGATCAGATGAACAGCTCTACCGAAGACCCACTAATTAAGAGAATCAAATTATCGATCGACAAAAGCTCTGAATTATGGGAGACATACATCAACGAGAAGTGTGCAGCGTACAATGACCTTGGAGGGCAAAGAGCAGAACTTCTAAAAGCAAACTGCATACTGGACGAAGTAGTGAGAAGAGAAGCCTTCATTAAAAATATAATATTAGAGGCAGATATTTAGTCTCGACATCCTGGCACACCAACCGGATTACAACGACTCCGCTATTTTGAACAACATCATTTCGCAGGCTGCTTGCCGAACTGCTTTCGCATTTGCTCACAATAATCCGGCGTCGGCCTAACCGGCGTGTACCAGACATAATCAGCCAAATCCGACGTGATCTCGCGTCCCTGTTCCGCCAGCATAAGTACCGTTGGCACCTCGGTTGCTCCCAGATCCAGTACATGGATCGGCACGCCGACGTCCTTGCGGGCGTGATAGGCGCCGGCAAACAGCATTGAAGGCTCAGGCGCGACAAGCAGCCGCTCAGCCATGCGCCGATCACGCTGCTGCTGAACCGCAAGCATTGCCGGCATCTGTGTTTTGGGCAGCAGGCCGCAATGGGAATCGCTGACTTGCTGCAGCAGTTCGTCCTGGACCGAAGGCGCGTTGGAGCGCGAGCCGCTCAAGGTGGGAGGGTTGGCATAGATGGCCCGGACTTGCGCTGTGGTCAGATTCGCGGACAGCAGCGGATACGGTTGGCTCAGGGCGAAACGTACGATCGGTCCATACAAACCCCAATCCCAACCTTCCTGCCAAGCCAACGCACCGGGCAAATCCGCCGGCGGTGCCGAAGCGTGGCGCACCTCGTCGACGCGTGGCTGCTGGTCCGGCGTGAGCATCTCCAGTAAAAGACTGCCCTGAGGTCGCTGATCACCCAGGAACTGCAACAACCACAGCTGCAGTGCATGGTGATCGCGATTGTCATGCTGCTCGCCGACGATCAGCCGCGAAGGCTTGGCCAATTGCGCAACCAGTTCCTGCGGCGTCAGGCCCCGGCCGCTGCGCAAGTCGCGGATCTCACCGACGACCGGGGGCAGTGCCGAAACATGCTGGCACGCACTCAGCACCAGGACTGCCAGAATCAACATTACACGCATGGACTCATCCCTATCAGATACTCAGCGGGCGATGATCAGCGGATGCCCACGCTCCGGATGCTGTTGCACCAGTACTTCCAGGCCGAAGACCGCCTTGAGCGGTTCCGGACGCAATACCTGCTCCGGCGTATCGAGTGCCACCGGGCGCCCGCCTTCGAGCAGTAGCAGGCGATCACAATAGCGCGCCGCCAGGTTCAGATCATGCAGGATCACCAATACCGCCGCGCCGCGATCGGCAAACGTGCGCACCGCTTGCAGGGTGGTGTGCTGATGCAGCGGGTCGAGCATCGAGGTCGGTTCATCGAGCAACAGGGTCTGCCCCGCCTCACCCGGCCAGAGTTGTGCCAGCACCCGCGCCAGATGCACCCGCTGGCGTTCGCCGCCGGACAAGGCCAGGTAGCTGCGGCCTGTCAGATGTCCGGCATCGGCAGCCTGCAACGCGGCGGCGACGATTTCATCATCCCGGACCCGACCGCTCTGATGGGGCAAGCGGCCCATGCCGACCACTTCTTCGACGCGAAAAGCGAAGTCCAGGGTCGATACCTGCGGCAACACGGCCAGGCGCTGGGCTCGCAACGCCCCGGCCCAGTGGCTCAACTCGCGCTCATCGAGCCAGACATTGCCCTGGTCAGCCTGCAACTCGCCGCACAAGGCGCCGAGCAAGGTGCTTTTTCCGGCACCGTTCGGCCCCAGCACACCAAGGACTTCGCCCGGCTTGACCTCGAGCGTGATGTCGGTCAATACGATCTTTCGACCCCGACGGATCTGCAGATTTTGCGTTCGCAACATCAGGCACGCCCCCGGAGCAGCAAATACAGAAAGAACGGTGCACCAATGAAGGCCGTGACGATCCCGATGGGCAACTCGGCCGGCGCCAGCGCCAATCGTGCGACCAGATCGGCAAACAACAGGAGGCTGCCGCCCGCCAGCACCGAGGCCGGCAACAGCACACGATGATCAGGCCCCGCCAGCAGTCGCACCAGGTGCGGCACCACCAGCCCGACAAAGCCGATCATCCCGGCCGCCGCGACCGCCGCGCCGACACCCAACGCCGTGCAGAACACCAGCTCGCGCTTGAGCCGTTCCACATCGATGCCCAGGTGACCGGCCTCCGACTCCCCCAGCAGCAACGCATTCAGCGCCTTGGCCCGGCGCGGCAGCCACAGCGCCACGCCCACCGTGATCAGCAACAACGGCCAGAGTCGTGCATAGCTGGCGCCGTTCAGACTGCCCAGGTTCCAGAATGTCAGCGTCCGCAGGGTCGCGTCGTCGGCCAGGTAGGTAAACAGCCCCACGGCGGAACCGGCCAGCGCGGTCAAGGCGATACCCGCCAGCAACATGGTCGCGACATGGGTCTGCCCGTTGCGCCGGCCCAGCCGATATACCAGCGCCGTGACGCCGAGCCCACCTATGAATGCGCACAGCGATAACAGATAAGGCCCGAAGGCTTCCGGCAGGCCGCCGAATATCGAACCGCCGACAATCGCGATCGCCGCGCCCAGCGCCGCGCCGCTGGAAACCCCGACCAACCCCGGATCTGCCAGCGGGTTACGAAACAGTCCCTGCATCGCCACGCCGGACAATGCCAGGACGCCCCCCACCGCCAACCCCAATAGCGTGCGCGGCAAGCGAATCTGTCCCAGGATCAGCTCCGCCTGCTCCAGCCCGTCGGCCGCAATGGGCAAGCCGATCAGCCGCAACGCCGCACGCAAGGTATCGAACAGCGGCAAGCTGACGGGGCCCAGCGCCAACGACAGCCAGACCGCCAGCAAACACAGCAGGCTCAAGCCAATGAACAAAGCACGCGGTTTAACCAGGATGGTCATTGGCCGGCAGAACCGGGGAAGAAGCCGTCAGACAGAGATTTCAACGCGTCGGGCAACCGCGGCCCGAGGCCGCCCACCAGCAAGGTTGGATCGAGTTCCATGACTCGCCCGTCCTTGGCCGCGCGGGTCGAGGACAGGATCGGATTTTCCTTGAACAGCGCTGCCCGCGCGGCATCGCCGGTGAGCGCACGATCGGCAAACACCAACACGTCAGGGTCCAGGCTGACCAGCGATTCGACGGAAAAAGGTTTGTAGCCGGAATGTGTTGCCAGATTGTGCCCACCGGCCTTTTGCAGCAACCAGTCGGCGGCGGTGTCCTTGCCGGCAATCAGCGGCTTGCCGCCTGCATGGCCGAGCAGCATCAGGACGCCCGGCGACTTTTCCTGCAATTGCGCCCGGGTAACCCGGACCTTTTGCTGCTCGAGTTGCTGTTGATACCCCTGAAGCAATTGCGACGCCCGGTCTTGCGCGCCAAGCAACTTGCCCAGGTGCTGCAAATTAGCCTGCAAGGTCGGCAGATCCGGCTGGGCGGAGAACAGCTCGACTTGCACGCCGGCACTGCGAACCTGTGATAGCACTGGCGGCGGCCCCATTTCTTCGGTGCCGATCAGAATCTGCGGACGCAAACTCAAAATACCCTCCGCCGACAATTGCCGCTGATAACCGATACTGGGCAGTGCCTTAAGGGTTTGCGGGTGCTGGCTCGTGGTATCGACCCCCACCAGTTTCGACTCGCCACCCAGCGCACAGACCCACTCCGACAGCGCGCCTCCGGCACTGACCCAACGCTGTGGCAACTCGGCCGCTACGGCGTGATAGCTGACGAGAAGTCCGGCACAGAGCGCAGCAACGTGGGTACTCAGGCGCATAAACAGCTTCCTTGAAAGTTTTTCCCAGGCATCGAGATGACAGGCCAAGTATCCTCGGCATCCGGCACCTGCCCAGCCGATGGGCGAAGCGGCCATTTGATAATTGTTTGCATTTGAACGTCAAGCTCGGACATATCCGGTCACTAGCGGCGGCACTTGAGGATAGACATGAAGTTTCTTTGTACCGGCGTCGAACTGGCCGATAACAGCAGCCGCGGTTTCGAGATCGACGGCCAGAAACTCTTTGCCGTGCGCCGGGGCGGCCAGGCTTACGTCTATATCAATCGCTGTCCGCACCGTGGCGTCGGGCTGGAATGGACCCCCAACCAGTTTCTCGACCCCAGCAACAGCCTGATCCAGTGCGCCACCCATGGCGCACTGTTTCTGATCGAAGACGGCGAATGCGTCGCCGGCCCGTGCGCCGGGCAATCCCTGTCCAGCGTTGACTGCCGCGAGGACGACCAAGGGATCTGGGTCAGTCTTTAACCGTTGAGCAATACGTCCAGACGTCGATCGACCACCATCTCTTCGTGGGTCAACCGCACCCCATAGGCCAATACCTCGACCCCACAGGCCACCGCCTCACGCAGTGCGGCGGCGTAGGCTGAATCGATTTCTTCGGCAGGGCGCACCGCTTCTATTCCGGTGAGGTTCACGCAATACAACTGCACCGCGCGAATCCCGTCCCGGGCCAAATGAGCCAACTCCCGTAGATGCTTGGCCCCGCGCTGGGTCACCGCATCGGGAAACGCCGCCACCAATGAACCGTCGTACCCCAGGGTGACACTTTTGACTTCCACATAGGCCGGTCCGCTCGGGTAATCGAGGCGGAAATCGATGCGGCTGCTTTCCTGGCCATAGGCCACTTCACGCTTCAGCCCGGTAAAGCCGTTCAGTTCGGTGATGACGCTGGCCCGCAATGCCTCCTCGATCAAGCCGTTGGCCCGCCCGGTGTTCACGCAAAACAGCCGCCCCTGCGGGGTTTCGCCAACTTCCCAGGTGCCGGGCAGTTTGCGTTTCGGATCATTGGAACGACTGAACCAGACCTGCCCGCCCTCGACCTGGCAATTGAGCATGGAACCGGTGTTCGGGCAGTGAATGGTCAGCAACTCACCGTCAACGGTCTCGATATCTGCGAGAAAGCGTTTGTAACGGCGGATCAGGCGGCCTTCTTCGAGTGGCGGATGAAAGCGCATCAGCCTTGCCAGCTCCGCAGGCCGCGCGCAATCCGCTCGACCGCTTCCTGCAAGCGCACCAGACTCTGGGTGTAGGCAAACCGCACGTGATGCCCGGCCTGATAACGGCCGAAGTCGAGTCCAGGGGTAATCGCCACATGCTCGGTTTCGAGGAAATGTCGGCAGAACGCGAAGGCATCACCGCCGAACTTGCTGATATCGGCGTACAAGTAAAAAGCCCCTTCCGGTTCCACGGCGATGCCGAAGCCCAATTCCCGCAAGGCCGGCAGCAGGAAATCCCGACGCCGGCCGAATTCGGCGCGACGCTCTTCCAGAATGCTGATGGTGGCCGGCTCAAAGCAGGCCAGCGCGGCGTGCTGGGCCATGCTTGGGGCACTGATGTAGAGGTTCTGCGCGAGTTTTTCCAGCTCACCGACTGCAGCTTCGGGTGCGACCAGCCAACCGAGTCGCCAGCCGGTCATGCCGAAATACTTTGAAAAACTATTTAGGACGAAGGCGTCGTTATCCACTTCCAGCACACTGGCCGCGTCGGTGCCATAGGTCAGGCCGTGGTAGATCTCGTCCACCACCAGATGGCCGTGGCGCAGCTTGATGGCGGCAGACAGGCCCGCCAATTCATCGCGGGTCAGGATGGTCCCGGTCGGGTTGGCCGGCGACGCCACCAACGCGCCGACACTGTCGTGGTCCCAATGACGGGCCACCAGGTCCGGCGTCAGCTGATAACGCACCTCCGGACCGACAGGAACAAGCTGTGCCGCGCCTTCCACCAGCCGCAGGAAATGCCGGTTGCACGGGTACCCCGGGTCCGCCAGCAGCCAGTGCTTGCCCGGGTCCACCAGCAGGGCGCTGGCCAGCAACAGCGCGCCAGAGCCGCCGGGGGTGATGAGAATGCGCTGCGGATCGATATTCAACCCGTAACGCTGCTGATAGAAGCCCGAAATGGCCTCGCGCAACTCCGGGATACCGCGCGCTGCGGTGTAACGGGTCTTGCCCGCCGTCAGTGCCGCCTGGCCGGCCTGGATGATCGGCTCGGCGGTAGTGAAGTCCGGCTCGCCGATTTCCAGGTGGATCACGTCGTGGCCGGCGGCTTGCAGTTCGTTCGCCCGCGCCAGCAGCGCCATGACGTGGAAAGGTTCGATCGCGCGACTGCGGGCACTGTAGGGCTGAGCCATTGGCCTTCCTTCAAAACAGGGAAAAAAACCGATTCTACCCAAGCGCAGGAACGAGCGAGAACCTAAAGCGGTCAGACCCATATAACGCCGGTCTCAAACGACTCAAGCGTGTGTCCCAGGTTTGGCTAAAATCAATATTTGATCAGGCCTCCAACACCACCAGACAGGGCTTGGCATACATTTGCAAGCACTGAAGGCCACTACCTCGACATCCGGGAGTAGCGCGGCCCGATTTGATCTGGTAAGTTCGCCCGCTTGCAGCCGCAGGGCCGGCAGGTGTCGGTGATGGAGCAATCCTGCGCAATGGATTACAAGAGTAGAGGCGGTCCATTTCATGCCCACCCAAGCAAAGCAGCAAAATCAGTCGATCAGCGGTTTCGAACCCTACAAAGAAGTAAAGGGCGAGGAATACATGGGCAAGCCCATGCGCGCTCACTTCACCAAGATCCTGAACAAGTGGAAACAGGACTTGATGCAGGAAGTCGACCGTACGGTTGATCACATGAAAGACGAAGCGGCCAACTTCCCGGACCCGGCAGACCGTGCCAGCCAGGAAGAAGAATTCAGCCTCGAATTGCGCGCCCGTGATCGCGAGCGCAAGCTGATCAAGAAAATCGACAAGACCCTGCAATTGATCGAAGACGAAGAGTATGGCTGGTGTGAGTCCTGCGGCGTCGAAATCGGCGTCAAGCGACTCGAAGCCCGCCCTACCGCCGACATGTGCGTCGATTGCAAGACCCTGGCGGAAATCAAGGAAAAGCAAGTCGGCAAGTGATCTCGACTTGAACGAAAGAACGGAGCGTGCGAACGCTCCGTTTTTGTTTCTGACATTCGCTGATATTTGTGGCGTCTTCGGAATTGCCTTCGCGAGCAAGCTTCGCTCCTACAAAGACTGGCGCAATATTCTGTAGGAGCGAAGCTTGCTCGCGAAGGCGGCTTCAAGCCATGCTCGAAACGATTGGACAGCCTGACATCGCCTTATGACCGCCATCACCTCTTCCGCCTACATCGGGCGCTTTGCTCCCACGCCCAGTGGACATCTGCATTTCGGTTCGCTGGTCGCAGCGCTGGCGTCGTACCTCGACGCGCGTGCGGTGGGAGGTCGCTGGCTGATGCGCATGGAAGATCTCGATCCACCTCGGGAAGAACCCGGCGCCCAGGCGGCCATTCTCAAGGCGCTGGAAAGCTACGGTTTCGAGTGGGATGGCGAAATGGTCCGACAGAGCGACCGGCACGAGGCCTACGCCGAAGTGCTCAATCGCCTGTTCAATCATGGCCTGGCCTACGCCTGCACCTGTTCGCGCAAACAACTGGAGCGCTATCACGGGATTTATCCAGGCTTGTGCCGCAACGCCGGTCACGGCACCGAAGATGCCGCGATTCGCCTGCGTGTTCCGGAACTGGAATACCACTTCATCGACCGGGTCCAGGGCGAATTCCGCCAGCACCTGGGCCGTGAAGTCGGCGATTTCGTGATCCGCCGCCGCGACGGGCTCTACGCCTATCAACTGGCGGTGGTGCTGGACGATGCCTGGCAAGGCATCACCGATATTGTCCGGGGCGCCGACCTGCTGGACTCCACCCCGCGCCAGCTCTACCTGCAAGAACTGCTTGGCCTGCCACAGCCGCGTTACCTGCATATCCCGCTGATTACCCAGCCCGACGGCAACAAGCTCGGCAAGTCCTACCGTTCGCCGCCGTTGACCGAAGATCAGGCGACGCCGCTGCTGCTGCGTGCGTTGCGCGCGCTCGGACAAAACCTGGGCGCCGAACTGGCGTATGCCACACCACGGGAAGTGCTGGACTGGGGCATCGTCCACTGGGACGCACTGAAGATCCCGCGCACACTCAACCTGCCCGAAGCGCAGCTACAGTGATGACACTTGCAGTGGCGCGCCCATCCGTTACCATCGCCGCACGTTTTCGGGCACGCGCATAAAGAAGAGAGGCCGGGATGTACATCTATCGCTTGGTCCTGCTCCTGGTAGTGGGGATTTATCTGTTCTCCCCGGCCATCATGGATTGGTGGATCGACGCTACTGGCGCCTGGTATCGCCCCTATCTGCTCTGGCTGATCCTGATCGTCGTGACCTTCATCCTGCAGAGCCAAAAAGATGCCGATGAGCTTTAGCCTGACCCAGATGATCCTGATCAGCGCCGCCTACCTGGCGGTGCTGTTCGGCGTCGCCTGGGTCAGCGAACGGGGCATGATCCCCCGGGCGATCATTCGCCACCCGCTGACCTACACCCTGTCGCTGGGCGTCTACGCCAGTGCCTGGGCGTTTTACGGCACGGTGGGCCTGGCCTATCAGTACGGCTATGGTTTCCTGTCCAGTTACCTCGGGGTCTCCGGGGCGTTTTTGCTGGCGCCGGTGTTGCTGTACCCGATCCTGAAGATCACCCGCACCTATCAGCTGTCGTCCCTGGCCGATTTGTTCGCGTTCCGCTTCCGCAGCACCTGGGCCGGGGCGCTGACAACCATCTTCATGCTGATCGGCGTGCTGCCGTTGCTGGCCTTGCAGATTCAGGCGGTGGCCGACTCCATTGGCATCCTCACCCGCGAACCGGTCCAGCACCGCGTGGCCTTGAGCTTCTGCGCGCTGATTACCCTGTTCACGATTTTCTTCGGTTCGCGCCATATCGCCACCCGCGAGAAGCATGAAGGGCTGGTGTTCGCGATTGCCTTCGAGTCGGTGATCAAGTTGATCGCCATTGGCGGTGTCGGCCTGTATGCACTGTACGGCGTGTTCGACGGCCCGCAACAGCTGGAATTGTGGCTGCTGCAAAACCAGACCGCCCTCGCCGCCCTGCATACACCGCTACAGGAAGGGCCATGGCGCACGTTGCTGCTGGTGTTTTTCGCCTCGGCGATCGTGATGCCGCACATGTATCACATGACCTTTACCGAAAACCTCAACCCGCGCTCCCTGGTGAGCGCCAGCTGGGGCCTGCCGCTCTTCCTGCTGCTGATGAGCCTGGCCGTGCCGTTGATTCTCTGGGCCGGCTTGAAACTCGGCGCCACCACCAACCCGGAATACTTCACCCTGGGCATCGGTATCGCCGCCAACAGCAAGGCCCTGGCGCTGCTGGCGTACATCGGTGGTTTGTCGGCGGCCAGCGGGCTGATCATCGTCACCACCCTGGCGCTGTCCGGAATGGCGCTGAATCACCTGGTACTGCCGCTCTACCAGCCGCCGGCCGAAGGCAATATCTATCGCTGGCTGAAGTGGACCCGCCGGGCGCTGATCGTCGCGATCATCATGGCCGGCTACGGTTTCTACCTGATGCTGGGCGCCGAGCAGGACCTGGCCAACCTGGGCATCGTCGCCTTCGTCGCCACCCTGCAATTCCTGCCGGGCGTGCTGTCGGTCCTGTACTGGCCGACCGCCAACCGCCGCGGCTTCATCGCCGGCCTGCTTGCCGGGATCCTGGTGTGGCTGGTCACCATGCTGCTGCCGCTGGTGGGCAATCTGCAGGGTTTCTATATTCCGCTGCTGAACATGATCTACGTGCTGGACGACACCAGTTGGCACATGGCGGCCATCGCCTCGCTGGCGGCCAACGTGCTGATGTTCACCCTGATTTCGCTGTTCACCAACGCCAGCGCCGAAGAGGCCAGCGCCGCCGAAGCCTGCGCCGTGGACAACGTGCGTCGCCCGCAACGCCGGGAACTGCACGCCGCCTCGCCCCAGGAGTTCGCCACGCAGCTGGCCAAACCCTTGGGCGCCAAGGCCGCACAGAAAGAAGTCGAGCAAGCCCTGCACGACCTTTATCTGCCATTCGACGAGCGCCGACCTTACGCCTTGCGCCGTTTGCGTGACCGAATCGAAGCCAACCTGTCCGGCCTGATGGGACCGAGCGTGGCCCAGGACATGGTGGAAACCTTCCTGCCTTATAAGGCCGGCGGCGAAAACTATGTGACTGAAGACATCCACTTCATCGAAAGCCGGCTCGAGGATTACCATTCGCGCCTCACAGGCCTTGCCGCCGAACTCGATGCACTGCGCCGCTATCACCGCCAGACCTTGCAGGAATTGCCGATGGGTGTTTGTTCCCTGGCCAAGGATCAGGAAATCCTCATGTGGAACAAAGCCATGGAGGAATTGACCGGGATTGCCGCCCAACGTGTGGTCGGCTCGCGCCTGAGCACCATCGCCGATCCCTGGAAAGCGCTGTTGCAAGGCTTCATCGATCTGCCCGACGAACACTTGCACAAGCAGCACCTGGCCCTCGATGGCCAGACCCGCTGGCTGAATCTGCACAAGGCGGCGATCGACGAACCCCTGGCGCCGGGTAACAGTGGCCTGGTGCTGCTGGTGGAAGACCTGACCGAAACCCAGATGCTCGAAGACAAGCTGGTTCACTCCGAGCGACTGGCCAGCATCGGCCGCCTCGCCGCCGGCGTGGCCCATGAGATCGGCAACCCGATCACCGGCATCGCCTGCCTGGCCCAGAACCTGCGCGAAGAGCGCGAAGACGACAGCGAACTGAAGGAAATCAGCGGGCAGATCCTCGAACAGACCAAACGCGTGTCACGCATCGTTCAATCGCTGATGAGCTTTGCCCACGCCGGCAGTCACCAGCACAGCGACGAGCCCGTCTGTCTGGCTGAAGTGGCCCAGGATGCCATCGGCCTGCTGGCCCTGAACCGACGCAATTTCGAAGTGCAGTTCTACAACCTTTGCGACCCCGACCACTGGGTTGAAGGCGACCCTCAGCGCCTGGCCCAAGTACTGATCAACCTGCTCTCCAACGCCCGTGACGCCTCGCCTCCCGGCAGTGCGGTGCGGGTCAAGAGCGAAGCCGGCGAACACACGGTCGATTTGATCGTCGAAGACGAAGGCAGCGGTATTCCCTCGAGCATCATGGATCGACTGTTCGAACCTTTCTTCACCACCAAGGATCCTGGCGAAGGCACCGGTCTGGGCCTTGCACTGGTCTATTCCATCGTTGAAGAGCATTATGGACAAATCACCATCGACAGCCCGGCTGATGTACAAAGCCAACGCGGCACCCGTATCCGGGTGACCTTGCCGCGTCATGTCGAAGCGACGTCCGCTGTGAACTGAGACCGTCGAGAGTATCGAATCAATGCCGCACATTTTGATCGTCGAAGACGAAACAATCATCCGCTCCGCCTTGCGCCGCCTGCTGGAACGTAACCAGTACCAGGTCAGCGAAGCCGGTTCAGTGCAGGAAGCACAAGAACGCTTCACCATTCCCACGTTCGACCTGATCGTCAGTGACCTGCGCCTGCCTGGCGCACCGGGCACCGAGCTGATCAAGCTTGGCCAGGGCACGCCGGTGCTGATCATGACCAGCTACGCCAGCCTGCGTTCGGCGGTCGATTCGATGAAGATGGGCGCGGTGGATTACATCGCCAAGCCTTTCGATCACGACGAAATGCTCCAGGCCGTCGCGCGCATCCTGCGTGACCGGCAATCGGCGCAAACCAGCAGCGAACCTGTCGCCGGCAAAACCGGCAATGGCGCGGCAAAGCCGGGTATCGACAACAGCAACGGGGAAATCGGCATCATCGGCTCGTGCCCGCCGATGCAGGACCTGTACAGCAAGATCCGCAAAGTCGCGCCAACCGACTCCAATGTCCTGATCCAGGGCGAGTCCGGTACCGGTAAAGAACTGGTGGCGCGTGCCCTGCACAACTTGTCCAGACGCGCCAAGGCACCGATGATCTCGGTGAACTGCGCGGCCATTCCGGAAAGCCTGATCGAGTCCGAACTGTTCGGCCACGAAAAAGGCGCGTTCACCGGCGCCAGCGCCGGGCGTGCCGGCCTGGTAGAAGCGGCCGATGGTGGCACCCTGTTCCTTGACGAAATCGGCGAACTGCCACTGGAAGCCCAGGCCCGTCTGCTGCGCGTGCTGCAGGAAGGCGAAATTCGCCGGGTGGGCTCGGTGCAGTCGCAGAAGGTCGATGTACGCCTGATCGCCGCGACTCACCGCGACCTCAAGAGCCTGGCGAAGATCGGCCAGTTCCGGGAGGACTTGTACTATCGCCTCCACGTGATTGCGTTGAAACTGCCAGCCCTGCGCGAACGCGGTGCGGACGTCAACGAAATCGCCAATGCCTTCCTGGCGCGGCAGAGCGCGCGCGTCAATCGCACCGACCTGAGGTTTGCCGCGGACGCCGAGCAGGCGATTCGTCACTATTCCTGGCCGGGTAACGTTCGCGAGCTGGAAAATGCCGTCGAGCGCGCGGTCATCCTGTGCGAGAGCCCGGAGATT
Source organism: Pseudomonas silesiensis (assembly GCF_001661075.1). Taxonomy (NCBI): domain Bacteria; kingdom Pseudomonadati; phylum Pseudomonadota; class Gammaproteobacteria; order Pseudomonadales; family Pseudomonadaceae; genus Pseudomonas; species Pseudomonas silesiensis. The sequence goes on along the minus strand of NZ_CP014870.1, from coordinate 787,935 downwards.
TCCGCCGAACTGCTGGGTATCGACATCGAACTGAGCGACCTGGAAGAAGACGACTTCATCGGCCTGGTGCCGCAACAAGGTAACAGCGCCGGAAACAGCAGCCACGAGCCGACCGAAGACCTGTCACTGGAAGACTACTTCCAGCACTTCGTTCTCGAACATCAGGACCACATGACCGAAACCGAGCTGGCCCGCAAACTCGGGGTCAGCCGCAAATGCCTGTGGGAACGCCGCCAGCGCCTGGGCATTCCGCGGCGCAAGACCGGCGTGGCCAGCGAGAGCTGAACCACAGCTGTCCGATGTGCGGGTAACACCTGAAAATCGTGAAGAAACTGTTACCTCAGCTTTCTCACGTAACAGAAACCGGGGCTTACGGTAACGAAGCCCCGGTTTTTTTGGGCCTCGAAAAAGCCGTCCAGACCACGCAACCCCTTGTTTTGCTGAGGTTCACAAAAGTTGGCACGCACCCTGCTATATGTTTGGTACAAGAACAATAACAAGCAATGCACAAGACAATAAAAATAAGACGAATCGACTCACGCACAATAAAAACAAGACGGCGAGAGGCGCAGCTAACTGATTCTTTTGGAGAGGCGTTGTATTTGGGGCGTGCCCCACGACCAGGCCGAGAACAATAAAAACTGTCTCTAGACAGTGCCTGAACTGGTTGGATCGCAAGATCACTGCAACACAGCGACCAAAGCAATCCGTTTGCTCTTGGCTCCCGATTGGGAGGGTCATGAAGGAAAATCTTCATGGCGAGGGCACTCAACAAAAACAAGAAGCCCGAATTAAAAATAAAAATAGAGCATGCAACTACTTTCTTGGGGAGCTTCGGCTCCCCTTGTAGTTTCCGCGATTCCCCTCCACCCCCGCTTCCTGTAGGAGCAGCCGGTCGACGCTCGATTGCTCGCGAAGAACCTGAGGGCGTCGTTGGGTATCAGGCTGTACGCGTTATCGTTCACAACCATCGCGAGCAATCGAGCGTCAACCGGATGCTCCTACATCTACTGCGTCCTACACCATCCCCCGACTAAATGCTAGAATCCCCGCCCATCATGCGGTCATTCTTCGTTTTGGCCGAACATTCCTTCAAACAGTGCATCCCATGCTGAAGAAGCTGTTCCAGTCATTCCGTTCTCCCAAGCGTCATACGCAACACATTCGCAGCACGCCTGAAGTGCTCAACAGCGGCCAACATTCGCTGCAAAAGACGCAATTCAGCCGTTACGCGGTGAATATCGTCGAACGCCTGCAGAACGCCGGTTACCAGGCTTATCTGGTCGGTGGTTGTGTGCGCGACATGCTGCTGGGCATTACCCCAAAAGACTTCGACGTCGCCACCAGTGCCACACCGGAACAGGTCCGGGCCGAATTCCGCAACGCGCGGATCATCGGGCGTCGATTCAAACTGGTACACATCCACTTTGGCCGCGAAATCATCGAAGTCGCGACCTTCCGTGCCAATCATCCGCAAAACGATGAAGAAGAAGACAGCAATCAGTCTTCTCGCAACGAGAGCGGACGCATTCTGCGCGACAACGTCTACGGCACGCTGGAAGAGGACGCGCAACGCCGCGACTTCACCATCAACGCCCTGTATTACGATCCGGTCAGCGAACGCATTCTCGATTACGCCAATGGCGTACACGACATTCGCAATCATTTGATCCGCCTGATTGGCGATCCGAAGCAACGTTACCAGGAAGACCCGGTGCGGATGTTGCGGGCCGTTCGTTTCGCCGCCAAGCTGAATTTCGGCATCGAAAAACACAGCGCCGCGCCCATTCGTGAACTGGCGCCGATGCTGCGTGAAATCCCGTCTGCCCGCCTGTTCGAAGAAGTCCTCAAGTTGTTCCTCTCCGGCCATGCCGCGGACACCTTCGAGATGCTGGTCGACCTGCAGTTGTTCGATCCGCTGTTCCCGGCCAGTGCCGAAGCGCTGGAATACAACCCGACGTACACCCACACGCTGATCAGTGATGCGTTGATCAACACTGACCTGCGGATCAAGCAGAATAAACCGGTGACCCCGGCGTTCCTCTTTGCCGCCCTGCTCTGGCCGGCGCTGCCGGCGCGAGTCCTGCGTTTGCAGGAGCGTGGCATGCCGCCTATCCCGGCCATGCAGGAAGCGGCCCATGAGCTGATTGCCGAACAGTGCCAGCGGATCGCGATTCCTAAACGCTTCACCATGCCGATCCGCGAGATCTGGGACATGCAGGAGCGCCTGCCCCGCCGCAGCGGCAAACGTGCCGACCTGTTGCTGGACAATCCACGCTTCCGCGCCGGTTACGACTTCCTGCTGCTGCGCGAAAGCGCCGGCGAACAGACCGATGGCCTGGGCGAATGGTGGACGGATTATCAGGACGCCAACGACAGCGAACGTCGGGACATGATCCGCGATCTCAGCGGCAAGGATGACGGCACCGGAGCGCCACGCAAACGTCGCCGCAGCGGTGGCGCCAAGCGCAAACGCGCAGCCGGCGCCCCGAGCGCCCCGGGCGAGTAAGCCATGGAACGCATCTACATCGGCATGGGCAGCAACCTGGCTGACCCCGCCGAACAATTGCGCAGCGCGATCGATGCGCTGGCACAGTTGCCGCAGACCGGACTGGTTGGGGTTTCGGCGTTTTATCAAAGCGATTCGCTGCTGCCCGGGCAACCGCGCTACACCAACGCCGTCGCCGCCCTCGATAGCACGCTGCCACCGCTGGAGCTGCTGGATGCGCTGCAAGCGATCGAGAACGGGCAGGGCCGCGAGCGTCTCGAACGTTGGGGGCCGCGCACGCTGGATCTCGACATTGTGCTGTTCGGTGATCGGCTGATCGATGAGCCTCGCCTCAAAGTGCCTCATTACCATCTGCAGGAACGGGCTTTCGTCCTGTATCCCCTGGCAGAACTGGCGCCAGCGGATTTGCGCCTGGCCGATGGCCGCAGCCTCCCGGAATTGCTCGCCGCCTGCCCGTTCGTCGGCCTGGAACGCCTCCCCCAAGATTGACGCAGATCCCTTGTGGGAGCGGGCTTGCTCGCGAATGCGGTGTGTCATCCAGCACACCTGTTGTCTGACACACCGCATTCGCGAGCAAGCCCGCTCCCACAGAGGGGTTTGTGTCGAATACAAGAGCTGCGCCTGCTGAAACGCATCAGTCCCCCCGGTAACACCCCACACGTAACAACGCGGTAACACACCCAATTGACTTCCCGAGTTCTCCTCACGACTATAGGCGTCCCGCTGCCGCCAATACGGCGTTAAAGGGCGCAATCCAGGCCTTCAAAGCACGACAACAGACCGTGCGCCTGTATTTAACGAAGAATCACGCGCGTTACTCGCAGTAGTTTCCACAGCGCCTGAATGAGGAACTTTTCATGCCAGCCATCACCCTGACCACACTGCAAGGTCTCAAGCAAAAAGGTGAAAAGATCACCATGCTGACCTGCTATGACGCCACTTTCGCCCACGCTTGCAATGAAGCGGGTGTCGAAGTGCTGCTGGTGGGCGACTCCCTCGGCATGGTTTTGCAGGGCCACGACAGCACCCTGCCGGTCACCACCGCTGAAATGGCGTATCACGTGGCAGCCGTCAAACGCGGCAACGCCGATGCGTTGATTCTTGCCGACCTGCCCTTCATGGCCTACGCCACCACCGACCAGGCCATGACCAACAGCGCGCTGTTGATGCAAGCCGGGGCGCACATGGTCAAGGTCGAAGGCGCCTTGTGGCTGGCGGATTCGATCCGCCTGCTGGCCGAGCGCGGCATTCCGGTATGCGCGCACATGGGGTTGACGCCGCAGTCGGTGAACATCCTTGGCGGTTACAAAGTCCAGGGCCGCAACGAAAACCAGGCGCGGCAGATGCGTGCCGACGCGATCTCCCTCGAACAGGCCGGCGCGGCAATGCTGCTGCTCGAATGCGTGCCGAGTGAACTGGCCGAAGAAATCACCCAGGCGGTGAAGATCCCGGTGATCGGCATCGGCGCCGGCAGCGGCACCGATGGCCAAGTGCTGGTGCTGCACGACATGCTGGGCCTGTCCATCACCGGCCGCGTGCCAAAGTTCGTGAAAAACTTCATGACTGGCCAAACCAGCATTCACGCGGCCTTGAGCGCTTACGTCACCGAAGTCAAAGCGGCTTCTTTTCCAGCTATCGAACACGGATTCTCTGCATGAACACCGTCAAAACCGTACGCGAACTGCGGGCCGCCGTGGCCCGTGCCCGCGGCGAAGGCAAGCGCATCGGCTTCGTGCCGACCATGGGTAACCTGCACAGCGGTCATGTCGCGCTGATTACCAAGGCCACCCAACGGGTGGATTTCGTCGTCGCGAGCATTTTCGTCAATCCGCTGCAATTCGGCGCCGGCGAAGACCTCGACAAATACCCCCGCACCCTCGCCGCCGACCAGGAAAAATTGCTCCAGGCCGGTTGCCATTTGCTGTTCGCGCCATCTGTCGAAGAAATGTACCCAGAGGGCACCGCCGGCCAGACCCGGGTCAGTGTCCCGCAACTCTCCGAAGGTTTGTGCGGCGCCAGCCGTCCCGGGCATTTCGAAGGGGTGGCGACGGTCGTCAGCAAGTTGTTCAACATGGTCCAGCCGGACCTCGCGATCTTCGGGCAGAAAGACTTCCAGCAACTGGCGGTGATCAAATCCCTGGTCCATGACCTGAACATGCCGATCCAGATCATTGGAGAACCGACCGTGCGGGCGGCCGATGGCCTGGCGCTGTCGTCGCGCAATGGTTTCCTCAGCGAAGAACAGCGGGCGGTTGCGCCGATTGTGTATCGCACACTGTCGGCGATTGCCGAAGCCATCAAACAAGGCGACCGGGATTTCCCGACGTTGATTTCGGCGCAGATCAAGCAACTGGAAGCGGCTGGCCTGCGTCCTGATTACCTGGAAATTCGCCATGCCCAGACCCTGCGCCCGGCGACTGCGCAGGATCGGGACCTGGTGATACTGGTGGCGGCGTTCCTCGGCACCACGCGGTTGATCGACAACCTGCACCTGAACCTCGACGCATCCGCATAAAACACCGCCCCTTGTGGGAGCGGGCTTGCTCGCGAAGTGGGTGGGTCAGTCAACAAATGTGTTGACTGACTCACCCACTTCGCGAGCAAGCCCGCTCCCACATTTGATCTGCGGCTATATTCATAACGCAGTACTTTCTCCCTCCATCCGTCGGACTATTCCCGGTTCGCTGTCAAAAAAGTACCGGAAACAGGTCAGACAAAGTCAAGACAGATCACCGCGCGAGAGTTACTGTATTCGCCCTGCGCCATGAAATCGTGTCGACGCAGTTGACCGGACCGCCCACCCACAGCGCTCCGGTATTTTTAGTGTTCAAAAGGCCGTTCAAGTAAAAAGGAAACCCGCAGCGATGGCGTACTACCGCACTCCTCACGATGTGACCGCTCTGCCCGCCTGGCAAGCGTTGAAAGATCACCGCCAAGCCATGCAGGATTTCAGCATGCGCGAAGCCTTCAATGCCGATCCGCAGCGCTTTACTCAATTCACCCTCAGCAGCTGTGGTCTGTTTCTCGACTATTCGAAGAACCTGATCAACGCCGAGACCCGCGATCTGCTGGTGGGCCTGGCCAACCAAGTCGACCTCCAGGGCGCGATCAAAGCGCTGTTCGACGGCGAAATCGTCAACTCATCGGAAGGTCGTCCGGCCTTGCATACCGCCCTGCGCCGCCCGGTGGGCGACAAGCTGTCGGTCAACGGCGTCAACGTGATGCCGGAAGTGCACAAGGTACTGAACCAGATCACCGACCTCGTCGGCCGTATTCACGATGGTCTGTGGCGCGGTTACACCGAGAAGCCGATCACCGACGTAGTGAACATCGGCATCGGTGGCTCCTTCCTCGGCCCGGAGCTGGTCTCCGAAGCGCTGCTGTCCTACGCACAGAAAGGCGTGCGCTGCCATTACCTGGCGAATATCGATGGCACCGAGTTTCACGAACTGACCATGAAGCTGCGCGCCGAGACCACGCTGTTCATCGTCTCGTCGAAATCCTTCAACACCCTTGAAACCCTGAAAAATGCCCAGGCCGCGCGTGCCTGGTACCTGGCTCAAGGTGGCTCGGAGGCCGAGCTGTATCGTCACTTCATCGCCGTCTCCAGCAACAACGCGGCGGCCGTGGCGTTTGGTATCCGTGAAGAAAACATCTTCCCAATGTGGGATTGGGTCGGCGGGCGTTACTCGCTGTGGTCGGCCATCGGCCTGCCAATTGCCCTGGCCATCGGCATGTCGAACTTCAAGGAGCTGCTGTCCGGTGCCTACACCATGGACCAGCACTTCCAGAGCGCGCCTTTCGAACAGAACATGCCGGTGCTGCTGGCGTTGCTCGGCGTTTGGTACGGCAATTTCTGGGGCGCGCAGAGCCACGCGATCCTGCCGTACGACCACTATCTGCGCAACATCACCAAACACCTGCAACAGCTGGACATGGAGTCCAACGGCAAGAGCGTGCGTCAGGACGGCACTCCCGTGTCTACCGACACCGGTCCGGTGATCTGGGGTGGCGTGGGTTGCAACGGTCAGCACGCCTACCACCAGTTGCTGCATCAGGGCACCCAGCTGATCCCGGCTGACTTCATCGTGCCGATCGTCAGCTTCAACCCGGTGTCCGACCACCACCAGTGGCTGTACGCCAACTGCCTGTCACAAAGCCAGGCATTGATGCTCGGCAAGAACCGCACCGAGGCAGAAGCCGAATTGCGTGACAAGGGCATGAGCGAAGAAGACGTGCAGAAAATCGCCCCGCACAAGGTGATTCAGGGCAACCGTCCGAGCAACACCCTGGTGGTCGAGCGCATCAGCCCGCGTCGTCTCGGCGCGCTGGTGGCGATGTACGAACACAAAGTCTTCGTGCAAAGCGTGGTCTGGGGCATCAACGCCTTCGATCAGTGGGGCGTGGAATTGGGCAAGGAACTGGGCAAAGGCGTCTACAACCGCCTGGTCGGCAGCGAGGAAACCCCGGCTGACGATGCGTCTACCCAAGGCCTGATCGACTACTTCCGCGGTCGTCACCGCGGCTGATCCGACGCCATTCCTGCGGGAGGTACTAACCTTGTAGGAGCGAGCTTGGCTCGCTCCTACACGAGGGTCGTGTAGCTCCCCTCTTGTCTCAAAACAAGAATAAGGAACCGTCATGTTCGATATCAGCACGTTCCCCCACGCCGATGCCGTCCGCCGGGCTGCTCAATTAAGTCAAGACGACTACCGGCGCCTGTACCGTCAATCCATCGAGCACCCGAGCGACTTCTGGGCTGAACAAGCCAAACGCTTTCTCGACTGGAGTACCCCATGGGATACCGTCCAGCGCTATAACCTGAAAACCGGTGAGGCCAGCTGGTTCGCCGGCGGGAAGCTGAACGTCAGTTACAACTGCATCGACCGCCATCTGGAAAAGCGCGGCGATCAGACCGCAATCATCTGGGAAGGCGACGACCCCGCTGAATCCGCACAGATTACCTACAAAAAACTGCACCACCACGTCTGTCGCCTGGCCAACGTGCTCAAAAGCCGTGGCGTGAAGAAAGGCGATCGGGTGTGCATCTACCTGCCCATGATCCCCGAAGCGGCCTATGCCATGCTCGCCTGCACGCGGATCGGTGCGGTGCATTCGGTGGTGTTTGGTGGTTTTTCCCCGGACTCTGTGCGCGACCGGATTCTCGACGCCGACTGCCGCACCGTGATCACCGCCGATGAAGGTGTGCGCGGCGGCAAAGTCGTGCCGCTCAAGCAGAAGGTCGACAAGGCGCTGCAAAGTTGCCCGAACGTCAGCACGGTCATTGTGGTCGAGCGCACCCAGGGCGAGGTTGACTGGGTCGAAGGTCGCGATCTCTGGTACCACCAGGCGCTGCGCGACGTCAGCGATGATTGCCCGCCTGAGCCGATGGACGCCGAAGACCCGCTGTTCATTCTTTACACCTCCGGTAGCACAGGCAAACCCAAGGGCGTACTGCACACCACCGGTGGCTATCTGCTGCAGGCGGCAATGACCTTCAAGTACGTGCTCGACTACCGCGACGACGAAGTGTTCTGGTGCACCGCCGATGTCGGCTGGGTCACCGGCCACAGCTATATCGTCTACGGCCCGCTGGCCAACGGCGCCACCACGCTGATCTTCGAAGGCGTGCCAAGTTATCCAAGCAGCTCGCGTTTCTGGCAAGTCATCGACAAGCACCACGTGAACATTTTCTACACCGCACCGACCGCCCTGCGCTCGTTGATGCGCGAAGGCCTCGAACCCTTGAAGGAAACGTCCCGGGCGAGCCTCCGATTGCTCGGCAGTGTCGGTGAGCCGATCAACCCGGAAGCCTGGGAATGGTACTTCAATACCGTCGGCGAGCAGCGTTGCCCGATCGTCGACACCTGGTGGCAGACCGAAACGGGCGGCATCATGCTCAGCCCCCTGGTCAGCGCCCAGCGCATCAAACCCGGCTGCGCCACGCAACCGATGTTCGGCGTGCAGCCGGTGTTGCTGGATGAAGCGGGCAAGGAGATCAAGGGCGCCGGCAGTGGCGTGCTGGCGATCAAATCCAGCTGGCCGGCGCAGATCCGCAGTGTCTACGGCGACCCGCAACGGATGGTCGACACTTACTTCAAGCCTTACCCCGGCTATTACTTCACCGGCGACGGCGCGCGGCGCGACGAAGACGGCGACTACTGGATCACCGGACGTATCGACGACGTGATCAATGTGTCCGGACACCGCATCGGTACCGCCGAAGTGGAAAGCGCCCTGGTGCTGCATGACAGCATTGCCGAAGCGGCGGTGGTCGGTTATCCCCACGACATCAAGGGCCAGGGCATCTATGCCTTCGTCACCCCCATGAACGGCACCGAGGCCAACGACGAACTGAAAAAAGCACTGCTGGCGCATGTCGGCGAGGAAATCGGCAGTTTCGCCAAACCGGACTTGATCCAGTGGGCCCCGGCATTGCCGAAAACACGTTCGGGCAAGATCATGCGGCGGATTCTGCGCAAGATCGCCTGCAACGAGCTGGACTCCTTGGGCGATACTTCGACCCTGGCTGATCCCGGCGTGGTCCAGGACCTGGTCGATAAACGCCTGAATCAGTAAGGTGTACACGGCCCCATGGGATCGCTCCCTGGGCCTTATCGCAGTATGACCGAGGCCATATGCCGCCCCCCCCTGTAGGAGCGAGCTTGCTCGCGATGGACTCAAGTGCGCCGCGGTTATCCAGACAACACGCGTTATCGTTAACGTCCATCGCGAGCAAGCTCGCTCCTACAGGGAGGGGACATTGAGCCAAGGTCATGTCCCCCTTTTTCCACCACAGAGTCGCCATGGAATTCATCCGCAGCCGCATCGAAACCCAGATCATGAGCCTGACCGGTCTGTCCCTGGGCAAGCTCGACCTGGAAAACCCCAAGGGCGATCCCGGCCTGTTCGGACCCGATTCGGTGAGCTGGCAAGTGCATGGCGACTTCAGCAGCATGCTGATCGGCGGCATCAGCGCCCTGATGCTGCAAGCCCTGCACCCACTGGCCCTGGCCGGCGTCTGGGATCATTCGAATTTTCGCCAGGACATGCTCGGCCGCTTGCGGCGCACCGGGCAATTCATTTCCGGCACCACGTTCGGTTCGCGAAAGGACGCCGACTGGCTGATCGAGAAAGTCCGCACCATCCACCTGCAAGTGACCGGCACGGCACCTGATGGCCGGCCTTATGCCGCCAGCGACCCCGAGCTGCTGACCTGGGTCCATGTAGCCGAGGTCAGCAATTTCCTCGCCGCGCACCTGCGTTACCGCAATCCCACGCTGTCCCTGGCGGATCAGGATCGCTACTACGCCGAAATCGCCATGGTTGCAGAGCGCCTGGGGGCACGTGATGTGCCCCGGTCACGCCAGGCCATTGCCGACTACCTTGAGCAAATGCGCCCTCACCTGCTGTGCGACGAGCGCAGTCGGGAAGTGTTGCGCCTGCTGCTGGACGCCCCCGCCCCCAGCCGCCTGGCCAAGCCTTTCGGCGGTTTGATGATGCAGGCCGGGATTGACCTGCTGCCAGATTGGGCCAGCGACATGCTGGGCGTGAACCAGGGCCCGCTGCAACGCAAGTTGATCCGCGCCAGCGTCAACCGCAGCGCGCCGATGTTGCGCTGGGCGGTGCGTAATGGATCGGTGCAACGGGCCAGGCGACGGATGGGCCTGTAGGAGCGAAGCTTGCTCGCGAAGACATTATTCCAGCCGCAGGATATGGGTTGGCTGTATCGGCCCCTTCGCGGGCAAGCCTCGCTCCTACAGGTTCTTCTTCCCTATAACTGTTAAACTCCCGCGCCCAAATTCCCTCCTGCAAGGCGCCCAGCATGTCTTCCTTGATTCAGGCGCTGCGCGCCGCCCTCGATCGTCGCCAGGACCTGCTCGCCGAGCTGCACCGGCAAGGTACCGATTGCTACCGGCTGTTCCATGGCAGCCAGGAAGGCGCAGGCGGCCTGACCATCGACCGCTATGGCCCGCAACTGCTGGTGCAAAGCTTCCACCAGGCCCTGGAGCGCGATGCCCTGCTGCAACTGCACGACACCGTCAATCAGCACCTCGGCCTCGAGACCCTGCTGGTGTACAACGACCGCTCCCGGGGCAACTCGCGCATCGACCGCGAAGACACGGTCTATCGCGCCGATGAAGCCGCCCTGCAAGACCTGATCGGCCATGAATGGGGCCTGAACTACAGGGTTCGCGGTCGCCATGCAGGCCAGGACCCCCTGCTGTTCCTCGACCTGCGCAACACCCGAGGCTGGGTCAAGGCGCACAGCCAGGACAAAACGGTGCTGAACCTGTTCGCCTATACCTGCGGCGTCGGTTTGAGCGCCGCAGCCGGTGGCGCCCGCGAGGTGTGCAACCTGGACTTTGCCGAAGGCAACCTGGCGGTCGGGCGCGAGAATGGCCTGCTCAATCCGCAGCTGCCAGGCATGCAGTTCATCCAGTCCGATTATTTCCCGGCGATCCGCCAGTTGGCCGGCCTGCCCGTCAGCCAGCGTCGCGGGCACAAGCTGCCGAGCTATCCGCGCCTGGAATCGCGCCAGTACGATCTGGTGCTCCTGGATCCGCCAGCCTGGGCCAAGAGCGCATTCGGCACCGTCGACCTGCTGCGCGACTACCAGAGCCTGCTGAAACCGGCGTTGCTGACCACCGCCGACGATGGCGTGCTGATCTGCTGCAACAACCTGGCAAAAGTCAGCATGGACGACTGGCGCGACCAGGTTTTGCGCTGCGCCGAGAAAGCCGGGCGTCCGGTGCGGGAGTGGACAGTGATGAAACCGGGCGGCGATTTCCCGTCCATGGACCAACAGCCGCCGCTGAAAACGCTGATCCTGCAACTCTGAGATTCAGCAATAACGTAAAACAAATCCTGAAAGCGCAGTGACTTCGGAACCAGAATCGCGTGCCATACTCCAAGGCACTCCGATTCAGACAAATGAAGCCGCACATGCCCAAAGGATTGATTCGCGCCATTGGCGCTCTGTTGACCGCGCTGGCCCTCTACAGCCTGCTGGGGTTTCTGATTTTGCCGGGTATCGCGTTGCGAGTGGCCAACCAGCAGTTGGCCAACTATGCCACGACGCCCGCCACGATCCAGCGAATCGAACTCAACCCGTTCAGCCTTGAAGTCACCCTCTGGGGCCTTGTCATTGGTGAGCCGGGCAAGGAACAGGTCGGCTTCGAGCGCCTGTACGCCAATCTGCAGATCGACAGCCTCTGGACCAAGGCGCTGCACCTGTCTGATATCGAGCTGGACAAACCCAAGACCGAAATCCTCTTCGGCAAGGACGGCAAGCTCAACCTGCTGGGATTGTTCAAACTGCCCGCCAGCGAGCCGACTCCGGCCGATCCGGATGCCAAACCGTTCCCCCTGCGGGTCGAGCGCGTCAAACTGGCCCGCGGCTACGTGCACTTCCAGGATGCACGCCCCAGCGAACCCATCGAGTTCCTCTACGACAAGCTCGATTTCGAACTGAAGAACCTCAGCACCCTGCCCGAAGACAGTGCCGACATGACCTTGATGGCCGTCGGCCCGGGAGGTGGACAGCTCGACTGGACCGGCAACTTCAGCCTGATCCCGCTTGCCTCCGAAGGTAAGCTGAAAATCACCGATGGCAAGATGAAATCCTTTTGGCCCTATGTGCGCGACGCAGTGCCACTGGTGCTCGAAGAGGGCGTCCTCAACCTCAGCACCGACTACAAGCTGAACTTGTCCAAGGAAACCGAGCTGCTGCTGAGTAACGTCGCAGTCAATGTTGCGCCCTTCGCCATCAAGGCTCCGGACGGCCGACCGCTGGCGAAACTGGCGCGCCTGGACATCAGCGAAACCACAGTGGACCTGGCCAGGCAACAAGTAGTGGTCGGCAAGATCCGCAGCCAGAAACTGGAAACCTGGGCCGCCCTTGAGGCCGATGGACAACTGGATTGGCAGAAGCTGTTTGCCAGCCAGCCGTCCAAAGCGGCCACCAAGGCCAACGCCGAACCCGCTAGCACCCCGGCGGCCGCCGATTCCCCGAAACCCGAACCGGCGCCAGCGAGCAAACCCTGGCAAGTGCTGCTCAAGGATGTCCAGCTGCGCGACTACCAGGTGCATCTGGCTGACCGCAAGGCGCAACCGCCCGTGGCGCTGGACGTGGGCCCGCTGAACCTGGACTTGCAGAATTTCGACAGCCTCAACGGCTCGCCCTTCAACCTCAAGGTCGATACGGGCGTGGGCAAGCAAGGCAAGCTTCTGGCGGACGGGGAGGTCAACCTGGCCCCGGTCAGCGCCAGACTGAACGTGCACACCAAGGACATCGACCTGCGGGTCGCGCAGTCCTATATCAACCCGTTCATTCGCCTCGAACTGCGCAGTGGCATGCTCGGCAGTGATCTGGCAGTCGATCTGAAAAGCACCGAGCCGCTGGCGTTCAGCGTCACTGGCCGCGCTCAGGTCGATCAGCTACACACCCTCGACACCCTGAAAACCCGCGACTTCCTCAAGTGGCAGCAACTGGTGCTCGAAGGCCTGAACTATCAGCACGGCGACAGGCTGTCGATCGACAAGGTCAACCTGTTCCAGCCCTATGCGCGTTTCATGATCAACGACGATCGCACCACTAACGTCGATGACCTGCTGATCCCGCAACCGCCTGAAGCCACTGCCAAGACGGCCGCGGCCAAACCCGCCGCCAAGGACAAACCACTGGGCATCCACATTGGCGGCATTGCCATCAATGACGGCTCGGCCAACTTCGCCGACTTCAGCCTGACGCCGAACTTCGCCACGGCCGTTCAACAGCTCAATGGACAGATCGGCACCATCGACAGTCGCCAGGCGAAACCGGCCAGTGTCGACATCAAAGGCAAGGTCGACCGCTATGCGCCGGTGACCATCAAGGGTTCGGTCAACCCGTTCGACCCGATGGCCAGTCTCGACATCGCCACCAGTTTCAAACGGGTGGAACTGACGACCCTGACGCCCTACTCCGGCAAATTCGCGGGCTACCGCATCCGCAAGGGCCGGCTCAATCTCGACCTGCACTACATGATCACCAAAGGCCAGCTGAAGGCCGAAAACAAGGTGGTGGTCGAACAGCTGCAACTGGGCGAAAAAGTCGACAGTCCGGATGCGGTAAGCCTGCCATTGAAACTCGCCATCGCCTTGCTGAAAGACGTGGACGGCAAGATTTCCATCGAGCTGCCGGTGACCGGTGACCTGAACAACCCGCAGTTCAGCGTCATGCCTATCATCTGGCAGACCCTGCGCAACCTGGTCGTCAAGGCTGCCGCTGCGCCATTCAAGATGATTGGTGGCCTGGTCAGTGGCGGTGGTTCGCAAGATCTGGGCACGGTCTCGTTTGCGCCGGGTTCCAGCGACCTGAGCAAGGAAGCCGAGGATTCGTTGATCAAACTGTCCCAGGCGCTCAAGGAACGTCCGGCCCTGCGCCTGGAGATCGAGGGGACTGCAGCGCAAAGCAGTGATGGCCCGCTGATTGCCGAGCAACGCCTGGAACGGGAATACAAGTACAACTACTACAAAATGCTGCAGCGCCGTGGTGACAAGGTGCCGGCCAACGCCGCGCTGGTGGAAGTACCGGACAGCGAGAAAGGACCGCTGCTGGAGGGCATTTACCGCACCCGCCTGAAGACTCAGCCCCCCGCCGAATGGAAGGATCTGGGCAAGGAAGAACGCACCGCGAAGATGCGCGAGGGCGTGATCAACTTCTGGAGTTCCAGCGACGTGTTGTTACGGCAGCTGGGGCAGGATCGCGCCAGCAGCATCAAGGACTACCTGGTCGACAAGGCTCAGTTGGCCGACGAGCGCGTGTACTTCGTCGACGCCAGCCTGGGTCAGGCGGAAAGCGACGGCCGGGTGATCACCCCGCTGCATCTGGATGCCGAATGATGCTCAGGCCATGGCTGACAGGCCTGACCCTCGCGCTGGCTGCGAGTCAAGCGTCGGCCGCGGATACCCTGCGCTGCGGCAGTCAACTGATCAGTGTCGGGGACAGGTCTGGCGAGGTGCTGCAGAAATGCGGCGAACCGGTCAGCCGCGATGTGCTGGGCTACAAACGCAGTGTCGACCGACGGGAAGAGTTCCAGGTCGAGGAATGGACCTACGGGCCAAACGGCGGGATGTACCAGTACTTGCGGTTTGAAGGTAATCGGTTGAAGCAGATCACCAGCAAGCGCGGTAACTGAGTTTCACCACCGACCAACTGTGGGAGCGGGCTTGCTCGCGAAGCGGTCTTTGATTCAGCTCAGGTGTTGAATGTCAGTCCGCTTTCATCGGAACGCCGCCCGGAGCAAGCCCGCTCCCACAGTTGGTTTTGCGGCGCCCACAATAGAACAGGCCCCGAACACGAATGTTCGAGGCCTGTAACGGCCACGTCCTTGTGGCCTTTCGCATGAACTCTCAAGTTGCGGCAGACGTATGACTCGGCTCGTCTACCGCGCCTTCTCCCGGTTCAGGCGAGAAGTCGTGCCTTACTCGGCTTTCAGGCCGTCAGCGGAGACCGCTTGGACGCCTTTGATTTTCTTGGCGATAGCCACGGCGGTGGCTTTCTGTGCGTCGGTCACGGCAACGGTAGACGACAGGGAAACAACACCTTTGTTTGTTTCAACCTTGATGTCAGTACCAGGAATGCCTTTTTCGGTGACCAGGTCTGCTTTGACTTTGGTGGTGATCCAGGTATCGGAGCTAGCTTCTTTGACTTCGGCAACTTCACCGGCAGCCAGCACCATTGGCGCTTGAGTGGCTTGAGTCTGGGCGAATGCAACGTTGCCCAGGGTCAGGGTCAGCGCGGTAGCAGTAGCGGCAGCGATAGCGAACTTCTTCATACGAGTAACTCCTGTTTTTCATAAAGTCTGCTGCGTGTCTTGTCAGCAGGGTTACTGGGTATATTGCGAACGCTGTGCCAAGTTTGAGACAGACAATAAATCCTTGTAAATCAACAGCTTAATAATTCACTCAATTTTCGGAATCATGCAAAATGCATGACTTGCAAATTATCTACATGCAAGTTGCGGGTTTTGCCGCAGGCCTAAGGCCATGAATTGTCGGGATTTTCTTGGTTTTGGAGATTTGAAGGAGTTTGTCAAAAAAAACCCCGCTGTTTAGGGCGGGGCTTTGCGTACTAAAGCTTTGTGAAACGTTAAACGCCAGTGGTGCAACCTTTAGGCAAGAAGTCCTCGCCCGCGGTGCTGGTGCAAACCCAGCCAGTCGTCGAGCGCGTCAGCGTGATCGTCTTGCCTAAAACCGGTGCAGGCGCGTTAACGATCGTACAAACAATAGTCCCGGTACCATCAGTGGCTGTACCAGACGCTGTCAGCGTGCAGTTTGGAGTTGGGCTAACCCCCCCAATTGCCGCCACATTCGCCGGGCTGTTCCCGTTATTCATAAGGTCTTCAAATGGTATTTTCAGCGCCGAAATCTCCGCCAGGCCAGCGGTGACCTTGGCCTTCGCCTGATATTTGGAGTAAGCCGGCAACGCAAACGTCGCAAGAATCCCGATGATCGCCACAACGATCAACAGCTCAATCAGCGTAAAACCTTTCTGAGTATTCATAGACAAGCTCCATGCATGAGTCGAAATCTCATGATCTGAATTAGCCCCAGCACAGTCCATGCCAAATCCGTCGTGTACTGCTTTCGGGGGGTTGAGCCCAGACAATCGCCTTTTCCTACCCCCAGGATCCGCACTATCTGACAATTATTGTCACCTCAGTCCCACGGGTTTGGCTCTGCCGCTTGACTAGGCTATAAGACATGCATTGTCTGCGTCCGGTATCCCCATGAATGACATCGCCCTTAGCGGCCTGGCCAAGCAATTGGTCCTGGCTGAACTGCTCACTGACAAAAGCGCGCAACAGGCGTATCAGCAAGCCCAGCGCAACCGGATTTCCCTGGTCAGCTACCTGGTGCAAAACAAACTGGTGAATAGCCGTCAGGTTGCCGAGATTGCCTCGGAGCATTTCGGCATGGCGCTGCTGGATCTCCACTGCCTGGATAAAGAGTCACAACCCAAAGGGCTGGTCAGCGAGAAACTGGTCCGCCAGCACCACGCCCTGCCCTTGTGGCGGCGCGGCAACAAACTGTTCGTGGGGGTTTCCGACCCGACCAATCAACAGGCCATCAACGACATCCAGTTCAGCACCGGGCTCAGTACCGAAGCCATTCTGGTCGAAGACGAAAAGCTCACGGACGCCATCGAGAAATTCTTCGACAGCCACAGTACCGGCCTGGAAGACATGGCCGACGTTGACCTCGATGGCGTGGACATCGAGTCGATCGATGACAACCGTCAGGACGCCGTCGCCGGACAGGATACCGATGACGCGCCCGTGGTGCGCTTCGTTCACAAGATGTTGCTCGATGCGATCAAAAGCGGTTCCTCCGACCTGCACTTCGAACCCTACGAAAAATCCTACCGCGTGCGGATGCGCACCGACGGCATGCTGCGGGAAGTCGCCAAGCCGCCGATTCAATTGGCCAACCGCATCGCTTCGCGGCTGAAAGTCATGGCCAGCCTCGACATCTCCGAACGACGCCGGCCCCAGGACGGGCGGATCAAGATGCGCCTGTCCAAGAGCAAGTCCATCGACTTTCGGGTCAACACCCTGCCGACCCTGTGGGGCGAGAAAGTGGTGATCCGGATCCTCGATCCGTCCAGCGCGCAAATGGGCATCGATGCCCTCGGCTACGAGCCCGATCAGAAAGACTTGTTCATGGCCGCACTCAAGCAGCCACAGGGGATGATTCTGGTGACAGGGCCCACCGGGTCGGGCAAGACCGTGTCGCTCTACACCGGCCTGAATATCCTCAATACCGTGGACATCAACATTTCCACCGCCGAAGACCCGGTGGAGATCAACATGGAAGGCATCAACCAGGTCAACGTCAATCCCAAGCAGGGCCTGGGATTCGCCCAGGCCCTGCGTTCGTTTCTGCGTCAGGATCCGGACGTGATCATGGTCGGCGAGATCCGCGACCTGGAAACGGCGGAAATCGCCATCAAGGCCGCCCAGACCGGGCACCTTGTGCTGTCGACCCTGCACACCAACAGCGCTGCGGAAACCCTGACCCGCCTGCACAATATGGGCATCCAGGGCTTCAACATCGCTACTTCGGTGAGCCTGATCATCGCCCAACGCCTGGCGCGTAAACTGTGCAGCCATTGCAAGCGACCGATCGAGATTCCCCGGGAGGCGCTACTAAAGGAAGGTTTCCCCGCGGAACGCATCGGCTCGTTCACGATCTATGAGCCCGTCGGTTGCGATCACTGCAACAACGGTTACAAAGGGCGCGTAGGGATTTATGAAGTGGTGAAGAACACTCCCGAGTTGCAACGGCTGATCATGGCCGAGGGCAACTCGCTGGAAATCGATACCCAGATGCGCAAGGACGGGTTCAACGACCTGCGCACTTCCGGGTTGATCAAGGCCATGCAGGGCATCACCAGCCTTGAAGAAATCAACCGGGTCACCAAGGACTGAACATGGCGGTCAAGGCAGCAAAAATCAGCGTGTATGCCTGGGAAGGTACGGACCGGAAAGGCACGAAAATGACCGGCGAACTCAGCGGTCAGAACCCGGCGCTGATCAAGGCGCAATTGCGTAAACAAGGGATCAATCCCGGCAAGGTGCGCAAGAAATCCGCCTCGATTTTCAACCTGGGCAAGCGCATCAAGGCCCATGACATTGCCCTGTTCACCCGGCAGATGGCGACCATGATGAAAGCCGGTGTGCCGCTGTTGCAATCGTTCGACATCATCGGCGAAGGCTTCGATAACCCGGCCATGCGCAAGCTGGTGGACGAGGTGAAACAGGAAGTCGCGGCGGGCAACAGCTTTGCCGCGGCGCTGCGCAAAAAACCCCAATATTTCGATGAGCTCTACTGCAACCTGGTCGATGCCGGCGAACAGGCCGGCGCCCTGGACACCCTGTTGGAGCGAGTAGCGACCTACAAGGAAAAGAGCGAAAGCCTCAAGGCAAAGATCAAGAAAGCCATGACTTACCCGCTCGCCGTGGTGTTCGTCGCGATCATCGTGACCGGGATCCTGCTGGTCAAGGTGGTGCCGCAGTTCGAGTCGGTGTTCAAGGGGTTTGGCGCCGAACTGCCAGCCTTCACCGTGATGGTCATCGGCCTCTCGGAATTCTTGCAGGAATGGTGGTGGGTGCTGCTCGGCGCGCTGATAGCGGCATTCTTCGGCCTGCGACACGCGTTCAAGACGTCGCAAGCCTTTCGGGACCGGACGGATACCTGGCTGCTGAAACTGCCGTTGGTGGGCACGTTGATGTACAAGTCCGCCGTGGCCCGTTACGCCCGTACGCTGTCGACCACCTTCGCCGCGGGCGTGCCGTTGGTCGAGGCACTGGAGTCAGTGGCGGGCGCCACCGGCAACATCGTGTTCAAGCGCGCCGTGCTGCGCATCAGGCAGGACGTGGCGACCGGCATGCAGCTGAATTTTTCCATGCGCTCCTCCGGCATCTTTCCGAACATGGCGATCCAGATGACGGCCATTGGCGAAGAGTCCGGGGCGCTGGACGACATGCTCGACAAGGTCGCGAGTTTCTACGAGGACGAAGTGGACAACATGGTCGATAACCTCACCAGCCTGATGGAACCGTTCATCATGGTGGTACTGGGGGTTGTCGTCGGTGGCCTGGTGGTTGCGATGTACCTGCCCATCTTCCAACTCGGCGCTGCGATCTGACATGCCCTTGAACGATATTCTGACTGTCTTTCCGCTGGCCTTCGTCGTCATTGCCGCAGTGGTCGGCCTGCTGGTCGGCAGCTTCCTCAATGTGGTGATCTGGCGCCTGCCAAAAATGCTCGAGCGTGAGTGGCGACTGCAGGCCCATGACATCCTGGGCTTGCCTGAGGACACGCCCCTGCCGACTTACAACCTGCTGCTGCCCCACTCTCAATGCCCGCACTGCAGCCACCGGATTCGGGCCTGGGAAAACATTCCAGTGCTCAGTTATGCATTTCTGCGAGGGCGATGTTCAAGCTGCAAGACGCCGATCAGCAAACGCTACCCGTTGACCGAACTGGCTTGCGGGCTGCTGTCGGCGTTCATCGCCTGGCACTTCGGGTTCGGTTGGCCGGCGTGCATGGTGCTCGTCCTGACCTGGGGCCTGTTGGCCATGAGCCTGATCGACGCAGAGCACCAGCTGCTGCCGGATGTGCTGGTACTCCCCCTGATGTGGCTCGGATTGATCATCAACAGTTTCGGCCTGTTCGCGCCGCTCCAGGAGGCATTGTGGGGCGCGATAGCCGGCTACACGGCGCTGTGGTCGGTGTTCTGGCTGTTCAAGCTGGTCACCGGCAAGGACGGCATGGGCCACGGTGATTTCAAGCTGTTGGCGATGTTCGGCGCCTGGGGCGGCTGGCAGATCCTGCCACTGACCCTCCTGTTGTCATCCCTGGTGGGCGCCGTTATCGGCGTGATCTGGCTGCGCATGCGCAACGCGCAAACCTCGACACCGATCCCTTTCGGCCCCTATCTGGCAATTGCCGGCTGGATTGCCTTGCTCTGGGGTGGTCAAATAACCGACTTCTATTGGCAGTTTGTCGGTTTGAAATGAATACCCTTGTGGAAAAACCCTGGATTCTCGGCCTGACCGGCGGCATCGGCAGCGGCAAAAGCGCGGCTGCCCAGCACTTCATTGACCTGGGCGTGCACCTGGTGGACGCCGACCATGCGGCGCGTTGGGTGGTGGAACCGGGGCGCCCGGCCCTGGCGAAGATCGCCGAACACTTCGGTCCCGGCGTGCTGCAAGCCGACGGGCAGCTGGATCGCGCGGCGCTGCGCAAACTGATCTTTGAAGTGCCGGAAGAACGCCGCTGGCTCGAAGCACTGCTGCATCCGCTGATCGCCGAAGAAATCGCCGATCATCTGGCCAAGGCACAATCGCCTTATGCGATTCTGGTTTCGCCGTTGCTGATCGAGTCAGGTCAGTACGCCATGACCCAACGGGTGCTGGTGATCGATGCGCCCGAACAGCTACAGATCGAACGCACCCTGCAGCGCGACCAGACCAGCGAACAACAGGTCCAGGCGATCCTCAAGGCCCAGTCCAGCCGCCAGGATCGCCTGAGCCATGCCGACGATGTGGTGGTCAATGACCGCGACCTCGCCTGGCTGCACAGCGAGGTCGAACGCCTGCATCACTTTTACCTTACATTGCGTGGAGGCCAGTCATGAGCCAAACCCCAACCGTCGATTGCCCAACCTGCGGCGCCCCTGTCGAGTGGAGCCCCGAAAGCAAATTCCGGCCATTCTGCTCGGACCGTTGCAAACTGATCGACCTGGGCGCCTGGGCGTCGGAAGAACACAAGATTCCGGTGAGCCCGGATGCCGAAGACGACATGTTCAGCGAAGATTTCGAGCCGCGTCACTGATCCGGGGCATCAGGGACGTATGAAGCCGTAATCGCGATCCTCATCGAGGTTTTCGGCGAGAAAATGCAACTCATCCGCCAGATCCTCGACACTGCGCACCGCCTTGCTTTGCTGCACCACCGCACTGAGCAAGGCGCGCAGGCTCAGCTCCGGATCAAACCCCACCTCTTGCGCCGTATTTACACTCTGGCGTAACTCCTGCCTTGCCCACTCGTAGACACTCATTTCGATGCTCCTGAAGGTTTTCCGAAGCATGGATTCGTCAACGATTTTTGGATTTGATGTGGATCAAGATTTGGGATCGTCGTCATTCCAGGGCGCCGAAAGGTAGCGCGTGCGGTTGAAGGTCTCCAGCCACTCGGGACAGAACACCACCAGCGCGCTGACCACCATGCCGTTGATAAACGCTTCGGGAAAAATGATCAGCCATAGGTAACCGACAAAGTCTTCCAGCCAATAGGGCATGGCAAAACGTTCGTCGAACCACAGCAACCACAGCGCCAGCAGCAGGCACAGCAACGCCGAGAGCGCCGCCGCAAAAAAACCGGAAACGAAGATATACACAAAGGGATTTCGCGGCTGCGCCCGCTCCACCAGGATCGCACAGCACTCGGTGACCAGCACCGGCAGCAGAATCAGCAACGCACCGTTGACCCCCATCGCCGCCAGATCCTGGCGCCCGAGCAGCACCAGCCCCGCTTGCGCGACCAACCCGCCGACAATCGCCAACGGCCAGTCGAGCAACAGGGTCACGGCGGTCATGCCGATGAAGTGGTAGGAGACGCCGGTATCGAAGTCCCGTCGCACCAGCCACAGCATGAACAGCGCGAACACCGTGCCGAACAGCAAATGCTGGCGGCGGCTGTCACTGAACAACTCGACCCACGGCGCTCGCGCGACAGCCCAGATCAGCACCGGCGCATAGATCAACCACCCTACCGCAAGGGATTCAGGTGACAGTAACTCGGCGCCGATCATCGCAGGGCACACTCCCTTGTCTTGCCGAAAGAGAACAGACCCTCAGTCTACACCGCCCTGGGTCAGCGCTTCGACGTCAGGCCCAATGCCGTGGATCGTCCATCACCGCCTCGTGCTCGGCGAACAGCCTGGGTAATTCGGCCTTGAGGAAGTCCACCCAGGTCCGGACCTTGGCATCGAGAAAGCGCCGTGACGGGTACAGCGCATACACCGTGCGCTGGCGGGGGCGCCAGGCCGGCAGCAAGCGCAACAAAGTGCCATCGCTCAAGGGGCGAGTCGCGGTATAGAACGGAATCAGGCTGACCCCCATCCCGGCCTCCGACGCCTTGACCATCGATTCGGCGACGTTGCACTGAAAGGTTTTCGCCGGGCTGAGCGCCTGTTCGCCATGCTCGTCCTGGAATACCCATTCATCGCTGTACAAGGGGTCCACCATGCGCAGGCACTGATGCTCGTTCAGCGCCAGCGGCGTGTGCGGTACACCACGCCGCTGCAGGTACGCCGGGGAGGCGCAGAGCACGCTGTAGATCTGTCCGATGGACTGGGCGACCAATTGCGAATCGGCCAGTTCGTGGGCGATCGAAATCACCACATCGTGCCCTTCCTCCAGCGGATCGGGATTGCGCTGCGACAGGGTCAACTCGAACACTACATCGGGATAAAGCTCGCTGTAGCGGGCGATCAATGGCGTGATCAGCACGCCCAGGCCATTCATGCTGTGCACCCGCAGGCGCCCACTCGGCTTGAGGTGCGCACCGCGGGCTTCTGCCGTTGCCTCCTCCATTTCTTCGAGTATTTGTCGACTGCGCAACAGGAAGCGCTCACCGGCCTCGGTCAGGCTCAACCGCCGCGTAGTGCGTTGCAGCAAGCGAGCCTGAACATGCTGCTCCAGATCCGCCACCAGTCGCGACACTTGCGCAGTCGACAGGTCCAGCGCATCGGCGGCAGCGGTAAAACTTGCGCAGTCCACCACGCGGACGAACACCCGCATGTTGTTCAGCAGGTCCATGGGCCCTCCAGGGGCAAGGATTGTTACGTTTCTTGTAAAGCTGAATCAGACCCTAGCCTCTTTATCAGCCAAGGGCAAAGACTAGAATTGCGGTATCGGAATCAACACGGAGCACGGAAAAATGAAAACCCTGATCAGCCTGTTTCTGACCCTTGTCGCCACCTCGGCCATGGCCGCTGGCAACGAGCCAGCTGCCACCCCGTACAACCCGGCGCAGCCGCTGGACATCGCCCAAGTGGTTTCAGTGACCGACACCGCAACCTCATGCGACGTTGTGCCGGCGACCATGGTCTACATCGATCATCAAGGCCAGACCCATAGCGTGACGTATCAAGTGATGGGTAATTGCATGAGCAATCTGTGATCGCAGCTTCATAGCAGCGTCCACGTATAGCTGAGGATCAAACGGTTCTCATCGATGTCACTGCGGTAGTTGGAACGCGCCATCACATTGCGTACGCGAATACCCAGGCCCTTGAGGCTGCCGCTCTGCAGCACATAGCCGAGATCCAGATCACGTTCGCGATCCTTGCCTTCAAAACCCAGGCCGGTATCGACATTGCTGCCGGTGATGTAGCGCACAGTACTGGTCAGCCCCGGCACGCCAAGGGCCGCGAAATCGTAGTCGTAACGCGCCTGCCAGGAGCGCTCATCGGTGTAGGCGAACTCGTAGGTCGGCACTTCGTTGCCCAGCGGACTGATATTGGCAAAGACCCGCGGGAAGGCGCTGTCGCCGAACATGCCCTGGTAACCCAGATAAAACGTGTGGCCGCCGCGTTTGGCCGACAGCAGGGAGAAGAACGCCTGGTTGTCGATATTGCCCAGCAGCTTTTTGCCATCTTCGCGAGAATCGTAATAACCGAGGTTGGCGCCCAGGGTCCAGTTACCCAGCGGCTGGCTGTGCTTGAGGCCGAGAAAGCGCTGGTTGTAGATATCTTCCAGTTGCCCGACCCAGGCGCTGACCGAGGTGCGTTTTTCATTGAAGGCGTAATCGGCGCCGGCAAAGTTGAAGCCGTCACTGCTGACCTGACGCTGTGGTACGTGACCGAGCATGGCTTGCATCTTTTCGTCGCCGGCCTCGTTGCGCAGGCTGGTGGACTTCAAGTGGCCACCTTGCAAGGTCAAGCCATTGATCTCGTTCGAGCTGATGCTTGCGCCCTGATAGCTGGGCGGCAGCAGACGGATATCGCTGAAGACCAGTACCGGCACGTTGGGTTGCAATTCACCCACCTTCAGCTCGGTCTTGGAGTAGCGCACCTTCAACGCGCCTTCGAGCCGGCTGTAATCATTGGCCGCGCGCCCGTCATCCTGCACCGGCAGCAAACCGGTATTGACCCGGTCCGGGCTGCTGTCGAGTTTGAGGCCGAGCAGGCCGATGACATCCACACCAAAACCGACCGGGCCTTGGGTGTAACCGGACTTGACGTTGAGGATGAAGCCCTGCGCCCACTCTTCGGCCTTCGATTGCCGGTTGGCGCCGACGATGTCGGAAAAGTCCCGGCTGAAATAGTAATTGCGCGCTTGCAAGGTCGCCGTGGTGTCTTCGATGAAGCCACCTTCGGCGGCCATTGCACCGGCGGACAAACTCGAGACAACAGCCATGGACAACACGGAACCGGTTGTTGGGAGAATCTGTTTCATCGTTTTTTCTCTTGTTTTTATTGATCGACAGGTTGAAGTGCTTCAGCCGCAGCGGCTTCGCTGCGAGGAACAGGACGACGGGCGTTTAACAGCACGTGGGTGACCATGCCGAAAATCAGCCCCCAAAATGCAGCGGACAACCCCAACAACGACATACCCGACGCCGTGGTGAGAAAGGTCACCAGTGCCGCTTCGCGATCCTTGGGCACCGCCATGGCGCCGGCCAACGCTCCGGCAATGGCGGCGAACAGCGCCAGCCCGGCCAGGGCCGCGATCAGTTCTCTAGGGAATGCCGAAAACAGTGAAACCAGGGTGGCACCGAAGATCCCCAACACCAGGTAAAACAGGCCACCCACGACCCCGGCCACATAGCGCTTGCCGGGGTTTTCATGGGCCTCGCGGCCGGTGCATATGGCCGCGGTGATCGCCGCCAGATTCAGCCCGTGACACCCGAACGGGGCCAACAGCGCCGAGCCCAACGCGCTGCTGGCGATGATCGGGCCGGCCGGCGTCGAGTAGCCGCTGGCTCGCAGCACCGCCATGCCGGGAACAAACTGGCCGGTCAGCGCCACCATCACCAGCGGCAAGGCAATGTTCAGGGTCGCGCTCAGGCTGAACGTCGGGGTGATCCACACCGGCGTGGCAAAACCGATCACCAGCGCGTCAAGGCGCAGATCACCGCCAACAAAGGCCAGCGAACACCCCACCAGCAACACCATCAGCACCGCATAGCGCGGCATCACCCGCTTGCAGACCAGGTAGGTGGCAAACATCGCCAGCACCAGCAACGGCTTGCCCTGCAAAGAGACGAACAACCCGGTGCCGAAGCTGAACAGAATCCCGGCCAGCATCGCTGCCGCGATCGCCGCCGGCAGCTTGCCGATGATCCGGTCAAACGCCCCGGACACCCCGACCAGAAAAATAATCAGGCTGCTGACCAGGTAAGCCCCCACCGCCTCCGGCATCGAGATCCCGGGCAACAGCGCCACCAGCAACGCCGAACCCGGCGCCGACCACGCGATGATCACCGGTACCCGGTAACGCAGGCTCAGGCCTATTCCGAGCACGGCGCTGCCGATGGAAATCGCCCAGACCCAGGACGACAACACTTCTCGCGAGAGGTGCGCGGTCTCGGCCGCCTGGAAGATGATCACCAGCGGGCCTGCGTAGGAAATCACCGTGGCGATAAATCCGGCGACTGCCGCCGACAGGGAAAAGTCCTGGATGAACGCTTTCATGAAACCTCGCCGACAGCCCCGTCAGGCGCTTTTTGCTGGGAGGCAGGCAGCTGTTGCCGGGCACTGCGCCGGCTGCTGATGGCGAACACGGTCATGGCTATCGCGGCCACTGCACCGGGCAAGGCAAAGGCCATGAAATTCAGCTGCAACGGCAGGTTGATCCCGAGCAAGGCACCGCCCAGCAAAGGCCCGACGATGGCGCCGTTGCGTCCGATGCCCGACGCCCAGCCCAGGCCGGTGGAGCGAATGGTCATGGAGTAGAACTGCGCGGCGCAGGCGTACAACAGAATCTGCGAGCCGATGGTGGTCGCGCCGGCAATGGCGATCAGCAGGTACAACACCGGCATCGGGCTGTTGAACCCCAGCAAGGTGATCGAAACGGCGGCACCGGCGAAGAACACCGCCAACACTCGCGGCAGATTGAGTTTATCCCCCAGCACACCGCCGCCGACCGCACCGAAAATGGCACCGAAGTTGAGCACCAGCAGGAACGACAGGCTCGAGCCCAGGCTGTAACCGGCGTTGGCCATCAGTTTCGGCAGCCAGGAACTCAAGGCGTAGACCATCAGCAGGCAGCAGAAAAACGCCAGCCACAGCATCAGCGTACGCAGCGCCCGGCCTTCGCGGAACAGTTGCAGCACCGGAGTGCCAGTACCCTTGGCATCGCTCATGTGCAGTTGATCGCCGGTTTGCGCGACGTAAGCCGGATCGATCCGCTGCAGGATGGTGCGCGCCTCGTCATTGCGCCCCTGGCGCAGCATGAAACCCACCGACTCGGGCAGGAAGTACATGATCAGCGGCAACAACAGCAACGGCAGCACCGCCACGTAGAACACCGATTGCCAGCCAAAACTGGGGATCAGCACGATGCCGAGCCCCGCCGATAACATGCCGCCCACCGAATAGCCGCTGAACATGATCGCCACCAGCGTGCTGCGGATTTTCTTCGGCGCGTACTCGTTCATCAGCGCCACGACGTTGGGCATTACCCCACCAATCCCCAGGCCGGCAATGAACCGGCACAGACCAAACTCGGTGGGGTTGCGGGCAAATCCATTGAGCACGGTAAAACCGCTGAAGAGCATCACGCAGATCGTGATGGCTTTCTTGCGGCCAATCCTGTCTGACAGCGGCCCGAAGAACAGCGCGCCGAACATCATGCCGAACAGTGCATAACTGCCCAGCGCGCCCGCTTGCAAGGGACTGAGCCCCCACTCTTTCATCAGCATCGGCAGCACGACGCCGTAGATCACCAGATCGTAACCATCGAAGATGATGATCAGGGCACACCAGAACAGCACCATCCAGTGAAAACGGTTGAATCGTGCGTTGTCGATAACCTCATGTACGTCGATCTTGCGCATGGCATCTATCTCTTGTTGTTGTTTTAAGAGCGTCGTTAACGCGGCTAACGTCCCGTAAAGCCGAGGGTAAAGCTGCCAGGCACGGGGCAATATCCGCTGTGCGCAGATCACTATCCGTTTTGTGCAATGCCCTGAAACGGGCGCGGGATAAGGTGGGTTGCATGCAGGTCGCGCAGCAGATCCGGCAGTTTTTTGACCTTGTGCGATAAACTGTCTTCTTTGCGATCGCATTTGAACGCTAAGCTTGGGCTTATGGATGACTCAGATTACTTACGCCTGCTGACCATCGCGGCCGAGCAAGCCAATGCGTTTCTCTCCAATGCCCGCAAATGGGAGCGTGAGCGTTGGGTGTGCCAGCGCCTGTTGCAGGGCCTGAACATTCCCTACCGCGCCGACGAGTTCGCACCGGCCGGAGAGCCGCCGGATGTGCTGTTCCGTGACGCCAGTTTCGAGGTGTTTTTCGTCCTCGACGAAGGGCGGCGACTCAACGACGAGTGGCGCGATGAACTGCAACGCCGGCGCAGCGCGTTTTCCCTGAGCCAGCTGGTGCGTCGCGAGGCCAAGCCCAGGCGCATTCCGGCCAATGAGTTCTTGCTGAGGCTGGCACCGACCTTGCGCAAAAAAGCGCATAACTACAAAGAACGCGGCATGGACCTGGGGGAGCTGGACATCATTGCTTTCGCCAGCCTGAAACGCGAAGTGCTGGACCTCAACAGTCATTTCCCGCCGCCTACCGAATACCTGCGTCAGGGCTGGCGTTCGTTGTCGCTGGTCGGGCCTACGTTCGCCCGGGTGTTGTTCGCGCACCCGGATGCGCCGGATTTTCTGCGCAGCAACCTGGGCCGCAGCATTGTGTTCGACGTCGGGATCAGCCTGTGACTCCATTGCAGGCATTGATTGCCGAAGTGCCGCAGCAGGGTCGCGTTCGCTGGATCGGCGTGCGGCCCGAGCGTCATGCACCCATGATCGAGCTCGATGCCGTAGAAGCACGTCTCGAGGCTGGCTTGACCGGTGATCGCGCCCGACCGGGCATACGCAATGCGCGCCAGGTGACGCTGATTCAATGGGAGCACCTGGCCGTAATCAGTTCGCTGATGGGCCGCGCGGATGACCACCCGGTGCTACCTCAGGACCTGCGGCGCAATATAGTCGTCAGCGGTATCAATCTGTTCAGCCTCAAAGGCCGACGCTTCAGGATCGGCCAGGCGATTTTCGAAACCACTGGCTGGTGCCAGCCCTGTGCCCGCCTGCAAACCAACCTCGGCCCCGGGACCTTCCAGGCCGTGCGCGGACATGGCGGAATCACCGCCCGGGTGTTACAAAGTGGAATCATTCGCCTGGACGATCCGGTGCGCGTCGAGCCCGTCCCGGACAGCGGCTATGCTCCGTTCAACGTGGGGTAAACCCGCTTGTAGCTTCCAGACATTCAGCAACGTCTACCTGACGAGGCCCGAAAATGACCAGCCGCCTGAAACCCGAAGACCAGAAGCATGTCGAAGAATACCTGCGACTGTCCCAGCACCGTGTCGAGCGCCGGCCTTTTCGGCCGTGGATGCTCCTGGTGGTGGTATTGGCAGTGACCATTGGCCTGGGCCTGTTGAGCCGATTTATCAGTTACCTGACGCTATGAGCTGCCTGGCGCTCGCTCGGGTAATTGCACCGATTTCTTTTAGCCTTGCGAGATATCCCCATGACTCATCGTATTGTCATCGTTGGCGGCGGCGCCGGCGGTCTGGAGTTGGCTACCCGTCTGGGTAAGACTCTGGGCAAACGTGGTACGGCCAGCGTGATGCTGGTCGACGCGAACCTGACCCACATCTGGAAGCCGCTGTTGCACGAAGTGGCGGCCGGCTCCCTGAACTCTTCCGAAGATGAACTCAACTATGTTGCCCAGGCAAAATGGAACCACTTCGAGTTCCAGCTGGGGCGCATGAGCGGGCTCGATCGCACCCAGAAGAAGATCCAGCTGGCCGCAACCTATGATGAAGCCGGCGTGGAGCTGGTCCCTGCCCGTGAACTGGGCTACGACTCGCTGGTCATTGCCGTTGGCAGCACCACCAACGATTTCGGCACCCAGGGCGCGGCGCAACATTGCCTGTTCCTCGACACCCGCAAGCAGGCCGAACGCTTCCATCAGCAATTGCTCAACCATTACCTGCGCGCCCACGCCGGGCAAACCGACACGGTCGAGCAGATCAGCGTCGCCATCGTCGGCGCCGGCGCCACCGGGGTCGAACTGGCCGCCGAGCTGCACAACGCCGCCCATGAGCTGGCGGCCTATGGCCTGGACCGGATCAAACCGGAAAACATGCACATCACCCTGATCGAAGCCGGGCCACGGGTGTTGCCTGCGCTACCGGAACGGATTGGCGGGCCGGTGCATAAAACCCTGGAGAAACTCGGGGTCAATGTGATGACCAATGCTGCTGTCAGCGAAGTGACGACCGACAGCCTGATCACTGCCGATGGCAAAGTGATCAAGGCCAGCCTGAAAGTCTGGGCCGCCGGGATTCGCGCACCGGGCTTTCTCAAGGACATCGATGGCCTGGAAACCAACCGCATCAATCAACTGCAAGTGTTGCCGACCCTGCAAACCACCCGTGACGAAAATATTTTCGCCTTCGGTGACTGCGCGGCCTGCCCGCAGCCGGGCACCGACCGCAACGTGCCGCCAAGGGCCCAGGCTGCGCATCAACAGGCGTCGATGCTGGCCAAATCATTGAAATTGCGCATCGAAGGCAAGGCACTGCCGGAGTACAAGTACACCGACTATGGGTCGTTGATCTCACTGTCGCGTTTTTCGGCTGTGGGTAACTTGATGGGTAACCTGACCGGCAGCGTGATGCTCGAAGGTTGGCTGGCGCGGATGTTTTATGTGTCGCTGTACCGCATGCACCAGATGGCGTTGTATGGCGCGTTCCGCACGGCGATGTTGATGCTGGGCAGCAAGATCGGGCGTGGGACCGAGCCTCGGCTGAAGTTGCACTAATACCTCCTGCCGAGCCCGTTCCCTGTGGGAGCGAGCTTGCTCGCGATAGCGTCCGTACAGTCGACATCAATGTCGCCAGACACGCCGCCATCGCGAGCAAGCTCGCTCCCACATTTTTTTACTCACTGCCTACAGGTCTGTGTCTCACTGTATCTTTCCCCCCGATCCAGCCCCTTCGCTTACAAACTCCCCCTCCCGCGACACAGTAGCGATACACCCACCCCGCTAAATGGCCACACCCGAGCAAGCCTCCCCGCCTGCACAGGTTTATCGCCGCACCTCGGCGTCCTTTATCGAGCGGTTGTGTCGTGCAACCCAGGAGAATCCAAATGTCCCGTACCCCTACTCTCGGCAAGAACACCCTTGGCCTGCTTGGCGCCGTCCTGGCCGGCGGCATGATGTTGTCCGGTTCCGTGTTCGCTTCACAGCCGCTGACCCAGGGCTATCTGCTGGCTTCGGCCGAACAGGTGGTGAAAACCCCGGAAGGCAAATGCGGCGAAGGCAAATGTGGCGATGAATCGATGGCCCGGACCGATACAGATGATAACGGCAAGGTATCCCGCGCGGAATTCCTGAAAGTGGCGCCCAAGGCTGACTTCGACAAGATCGACACCAACCATGACGGCCAGATCGACGAACAAGAGGCTTTTGATAACGTGAAGGCCAACTACGAAACCAATGGCAAAAAAATGCCAAAAGGCTTGTTCGAGCACCTCAAAGACAATAGTTAAGCCCTGAAGCAACGAACCCACCCCGCCTTTCTTCCAGGAAACGCGGGGTTTCGTTTGTGCACGGTTTTTCAGCAGACAAAAAAAATCCCCGTATCTTTCGATACGAGGATTTTTAATATGGTCGGGGTAAGGGGATTCGAACTCCTGACATCCTGCTCCCAAAGCAGGCGCGCTACCGGACTGCGCTATACCCCGGTAAAAAAAAGGCGACCTTTCCAAGTCGCCTTCTTCGATCAGCGCTTTTGGCCTCTGATCTTAAGATCTGATCCCAGCGTTAACTGGTTTCAAAAATGGTGGGTCGTGTGGGATTCGAACCTACGACCAATTGGTTAAAAGCCAACTGCTCTACCAACTGAGCTAACGACCCAAAAATGGTCGGGGTAAGGGGATTCGAACTCCTGACATCCTGCTCCCAAAGCAGGCGCGCTACCGGACTGCGCTATACCCCGGTTTGAAATTGGCTCCGTGACCAGGACTCGAACCTGGGACCCAATGATTAACAGTCATTTGCTCTACCGACTGAGCTATCACGGAACTACACATTTCAATTTACAACGGTGAAGCTTTACTGCGTTCTCTTCGACCCGTTCGCATCGCTGCGTTCGTGTGTCTGAGGCGCGCTATTCTACAATCTTCAGCACCTCTGTCAACCCCCTAAATTGCTTTCAAGTTAATGATTTGCAACTTATTTTGGATTCCTGCTTGGGGAGCGGAAACCCTTCGGAGCGACTTACTGCGGGGCGCACTTTACAAGCCTTTTCCTTTGAGTTCAACAACCTAATGAAAAAAAGCCTCGCAATGCGAGCAAAGCTGTTCAGTTACGGATTATGTGGGAGCTAGCCCGCTCGCGAAGGACTCAATGACACCGCGTTCATCCAGGACGTACGCGTTATCGTTGACGACCATCGCTAGCAAGCTAGCTCCTACAACAGCGGATCAGGCGAAAACGATTTCGTCGTTCTCCACGACACCTTTGGCGGTATCGCCGGGCATGAAACGACCCGACAGAATCAGTTGCGCCAGCGGGTTCTCGATCCAGCGCTGGATCGCTCGCTTGAGCGGTCGTGCGCCGTATACCGGGTCGTAGCCCACCGCGATCAGCTTGTCCATTGCCTCCGGACTGAGCTCCAGCTTCAGTTCCCGCTCGGTCAGTCGAGCGCGCAGACGTCCCAACTGGATCTCGGTAATGCCTGCGATCTGATCCCGCGCCAGCGGCTCGAAGATCACCACTTCGTCGACCCGGTTGATGAACTCCGGCCGGAAGTGCGTGGAAATCGCATCCATCACCGCCGCGCGCTGCCCCTCACGATCACCGACCAGTTCCTGGATCTGCACCGACCCCAGGTTGGACGTCATGACAATCACGGTATTCTTGAAATCCACCGTGCGGCCATGGCTGTCGGTCAGGCGGCCATCTTCCAGCACTTGCAGCAAGACGTTGAAGACGTCCGGGTGGGCCTTCTCGACCTCGTCCAGGAGGATCACCGAGTAAGGCTTGCGACGCACCGCCTCGGTCAGGTAACCGCCTTCTTCATAGCCCACGTAGCCTGGTGGCGCACCGATCAGCCGAGCCACGGAATGTTTCTCCATGAACTCGGACATGTCGATCCGTACCATCGCCTCTTCAGTATCGAAGAGGAACTCGGCCAGGGCCTTGCACAGCTCGGTTTTACCGACCCCGGTCGGGCCGAGGAACATGAACGAGCCGCTCGGGCGATTCGGGTCGGACAACCCGGCCCGCGAACGCCGTACCGCGTTGGAAACGGCAATCACCGCTTCGTCCTGGCCGATCACACGCTGGTGCAACAGGCTTTCCATCTTCATCAGCTTGTCGCGCTCGCCTTCGAGCATCTTCGACACCGGAATGCCGGTCCACTTCGACACGACCTCGGCGATCTCTTCTTCAGTCACCTTGCTGCGCAGCAACTGGTTTTCGCTTTTGCCGTGCTGGTCGACCATCTGCAGGCTGCGCTCCAGGTCCGGGATCACCCCGTATTGCAGCTCGGCCATGCGGTTCAGGTCGCCTTTGCGGCGCGCGGCTTCCAGTTCCTGCCGGGACTGTTCGATTTTCTGCTGGATCTGCGCCGAACCCTGGACTTCGGCTTTTTCCGAATTCCAGATTTCTTCGAGGTCCGAGTACTCACGCTCGAGCCGGGCGATTTCTTCCTGGAGTTTTTCCAGGCGCTTCTTCGCCGCGTCGTCGCTTTCTTTCTTCAGCGCCTGGGATTCGACCTTCAGCTGAATCAGGCGTCGCTCCAGGCGGTCCAGCACTTCCGGCTTGGAGTCGATTTCCATGCGGATGCGGCTGGCAGCTTCGTCGATCAGGTCGATGGCCTTGTCCGGCAATTGACGATCGGTGATGTAGCGATGGCTGAGCTTGGCGGCGGCAATGATCGCGCCGTCGGTGATCGCCACTTTGTGGTGAACCTCGTAACGCTCTTTCAGGCCACGCAGGATAGCGATGGTGTCTTCTTCGCTCGGCTCGTCCACCAGGACTTTCTGGAAGCGCCGTTCGAGGGCCGCATCCTTCTCTATATATTGGCGGTACTCGTTGAGCGTGGTTGCGCCGACGCAATGCAACTCGCCGCGAGCCAGTGCCGGCTTGAGCATGTTGCCCGCGTCCATCGATCCTTCGCCTTTGCCGGCGCCGACCATGGTATGCAGTTCGTCGATGAACAGGATGATCTGCCCTTCCTGCTTCGACAGCTCGTTGAGCAGGGATTTGAGGCGCTCTTCGAATTCGCCGCGATATTTGGCACCGGCAATCAACGACCCCATGTCCAGGGACAGCAGGCGCTTGCCTTTCAGGCCATCGGGCACTTCACCGTTGATGATGCGCTGGGCCAGGCCTTCTGCGATCGCCGTTTTACCGACGCCAGGCTCACCGATCAGCACCGGGTTGTTCTTGGTGCGACGTTGCAATACCTGGATGGTCCGGCGAATTTCATCGTCACGGCCGATCACCGGATCGAGCTTGCCTTCTTCGGCGCGCTTGGTCAGGTCGACGGTGTATTTATCCAGGGCCTGGCGCGACTCCTCGTGGTTGGCGTCATTGACGGCCTCACCGCCACGCAGGTTGTTGATCGCGTTTTCCAGGGCTTTCTTGCTCACACCCTGGCCGAGCATCAACTTGCCAAGCTTGCTGTTCTCGTCCATGGCGGCAAGCAGCACCAGCTCACTGGAAATGAACTGGTCGCCTTTCTGCTGGGCCAGGCGATCGGCCTGGTTGAGCAGGCGCGCCAGATCCTGCGACATATTGACGTCGCCGGTCGGGTTCTGGATTTTCGGCAGCTGGTCGAGCTCTTTGGTCAGCGCTTTACGCAGGGTGTTGACGTCAAAGCCCACCTGCATCAGCAGCGGTTTGATCGAACCACCCTGCTGTTCAAGCATCGCCTGCATCAAGTGCGCCGGTTCAATGCCCGGGTGATCGAGACCAACGGCCAGGGATTGGGCGTCGGACAAGGCTAACTGCAACTTGCTGGTTAAACGGTCTATACGCATGGGTCACCTTCCTTTTGAGCAGGCCGGACCGATAAAACATCCTGAATGAAGAAACCTGCCAGATACCTCATTAGATGTGGTCGATTCTGGGAGATTCAAGCGTCGTGATATTGATGCAGGTCAGACAAGTCTAGCGTTGTGCCCTGTCTCACGGAGACGTTCCTCTTTTGACAACAGACGCCATCAAAAAGGAACAGGCTTCGTGAGACAGGGCACTAAAGCCAGATCAGGGAGGCAAACCGACCAGTGCGAGGACTGCGGCGGTAAGAAAAGAAGCGAGGATCGGTCACGGTGCAGAAACCGCCGCCATAGACGGCCGTGACACCGCGGGCGGCCAGACGCAAACGCGCCAGCTGATAGATATCAGCCATGAATTTGCCAGCATTTTGGCTCGGCACAAACGCATTGGCGGCTTCGGGTAGTTGCTGGACGAATGTCTCGCGCACTTCCGGGCCGACTTCAAAGGCTTGCGGGCCAATGGCAGGACCGAGCCAGGCCAACACGTCTGCTGGCGGCACGGCCAGGCTGTCGAGGGTGGCTTCCAGCACGCCCGCCGCCAACCCGCGCCAGCCGGCATGGGCCGCCGCTACGCGAGTGCCGGCACGGTCGCAGAAGAGTACCGGCAGACAATCGGCGGTCATCGCCGTGCAGGCGATACCGGGCGTTGCCGTCCAGCTGGCGTCGGCAACAGCCACCAGGCCTGGGTCGGCATGAGCCACGGCGATGCCGTGAACCTGCTGCAACCAGGCCGGTTGAATAGAGAAATGTTCGGTGAGGCGGCGGCGGTTTTCGGCCACGGCTTTGGGGCTGTCTTCGACGTGATCGCCGAGATTGAGGCTGTCGAACGGCGCCAGACTGACGCCGCCCGCACGGGTGGTGACACAGGCTTTCACCCCGGCCGGCGCAGGCCAGTCAGGAATCAGCCAGTCATTCATCCGATGAACGCCTCGCGGTCTTGCTTGAGCAACGTCAGCAACCAGACGAAGTCGTCCGGCAGTGGCGATTCCCAGCTCATGCGTTTGCCGGTGGTCGGATGATCCAGCTCCAGGAACCGCGCATGCAGTGCCTGACGCGGAAAAGCCTTCAACGACTCGATCATGGTCACACTGGCTGCCGGCGGGATGCGGAAACGACCGCCATAGGCAGGATCTCCGACCAACGGGAAGTTGATGTGGGCCATGTGCACACGAATCTGGTGCGTACGACCGGTTTCCAGCTTGACCCGCACGTGAGTGTGGGAGCGGAAACGCTCGAGCACGCGGTAATGGCTGACGGCCTGCTTGCCCCCTTCCATGACGGCCATGCGCTGGCGTTGCTGGCCATGACGACCGATCGGCGCATTGATCTTGCCGCCGGCGGTGACCACACCGATCACGATGCATTCGTAGATCCGGCTGACGCTGCGGCTCTGCAGCTGGGTGACCAGCTGCGTCTGCGCCTGAATGGTCTTGGCCACCACCATCAGACCGGTGGTGTCCTTGTCCAGGCGATGCACGATACCGGCGCGGGGCACATTGATAATGTCCGGCACGTGGTGCAGCAAGGCGTTGAGCAAGGTGCCGTCAGCATGACCGGCGGCCGGGTGCACCACCAGGCCCGCAGGCTTGTTGATCACCAGGATGTCGTCGTCTTCATAGACGATGTCCAGCTCGATGTCTTGAGCGATCCATTCGCCCTGAGCTTCCTGCTCGGCAGTCAACTCAAGTACGGCGCCACCATGAACGATGTCTCGCGGGCGGATAACCGCCCCATCCACAGTCAGGCGGCCGTCTTTGATCCAGGCGGAAAGGCGCGAGCGCGAGTGCTCAGCGAATAATTGTGCGGCGACTTGATCGAGGCGTTGGCCGCCCAATTCGGACGGCACCTCTGCGCGAAGTTCAATTTTATCGGACATGCTCAGACTAGGCGTCGGCACAGCTTTTGGTTTCGGCTGCGCGCTTGTGGTTAAATACGGCGTCTTTTGCCCCGATGCTATTCAACGGGGCGCTCATCATAACAGGACGGCCCCGCCCAAGACAGCGGCCGTCATAGGGACGCAAGCCGCCATGCAAGTGAAACACCTGCTGCTGATCGCCATCCTCGCATTGACCGCTGCTTGCTCATCGAAGGAAGTCGTAGACGAAAACCTGAGTGAAGTCGAGCTGTACCAGCAGGCTCAGCACGATCTGGACAATAGCAACTATACCAGCGCCACAGCCAAGCTGAAGGCCCTGGAGTCGCGCTATCCGTTCGGTCGCTACGCTGATCAGGCTCAACTCGAGCTCATCTACGCCAACTACAAGAACACCGAGCCCGAGGCTGCGAAGTCCGCCGCCGAGCGTTTCATTCGTCTGCACCCACAGCACCCGAACGTCGATTACGCCTACTACCTCAAGGGCCTGACCTCTTTTGACCAGGACGTCGGCCTGCTGTCGCGCTTCCTGCCACTGGACATGACCAAGCGGGATCCGGGCGCCGCTCGCGACTCCTACAACGAGTTCGCCCAGCTGACCAGCCGCTTCCCGAACAGCCGCTACTCGCCTGACGCCAAGCAGCGCATGATCTACCTGCGCAATCTGCTGGCCGCTTACGAGATTCACGTTGCCGACTATTACCTGACCCGTCAGGCCTATGTCGCCGCCGCGAACCGTGGGCGCTACGTGGTGGAAAACTTTCAGGAAACCCCGGCGGTCGGTGACGGCCTGGCGGTGATGACCGAGGCCTATCAGCGTCTGCACCTGGACGATCTGGCCAACACCAGCCTCGAAACCCTGAAGCTCAACTACCCGAACCATCCAAGCCTGGTCGACGGTCAGTTCAAGCCTTCGGTCGACGAAGCCGACAACCGTTCGTGGATGAGCAAGGCCACCCTGGGCCTGATCGAGTCCCGTCCACCGCTGCCGCCGGGCGAGACCCGCGCCAACCAGGATGTGCAGAGGCAGTATCAGGAAGCCAAGGACGCGATTCCAAGCGATCTCAAGCCTAAAGATGCAGATGGCGACGTGATCGAAGAAGAGGAACCTGAACCCGAAGCCAGCAACAGCGATCGCTCGTGGTTCAGCTACATGACTTTCGGCGTGTTCGACTGATAGACGAGACCTTGTAGGAGCGAGCTTGAACTGGTCTCACGGACGACGCGTTTATTCAGAAGGAACGCGTTATCGTTGACGTCCATCGCGAGCAAGCTCGCTCCCACAGGAGCTGCACAGGAGTTATTAGGCTGTGCGCAGGTCATGTCCTTGCTAAACTGCCTGATCATTAGCTAATAAAGCAGCTCGCCATGCTTCGTTTATTGTTCTGGATCGCCCTGATTGCCGCTGCGGTATGGTTGTGGCGCAAGTTCAAGACTTCTTCCTCCGCCCCCAAGTCCTCCGCCGAGCTGGAAGCAGCGCCAATGGTCCGCTGCGCGCATTGCGGCGTCCACCTGCCGCGGGATCGCGCGCTGCACCTTCAACAACAGTGGTACTGCAGCCAGGCTCACCTTGAGCAAGGCCCGGGCTCAAGTGAGCGCTGAGACGTCCAGTCACTTCAGCAATCAGGCCCAGCGGCTGCTGCGGCTCTACCATCTTTATCGTTTAAGCGTCGGCATCACCCTGGTGCTGTTGATCTCCAGCAACATGGACAACCAGTTGCTCAGATTCGCCAATGACGATCTGCTGCGCAATGGCAGCTGGCTGTACCTGGTACTCAATATTCTGCTGGTGGTATTTCTAGGGAATACCCGGCGCCCTACGCAATTATTCAGTCTGGCCCTGGCCGACGTGCTGCTACTGTGCGGCCTGTTCTACGCCGGCGGCGGCGTAGCCAGCGCCATCGGCAACCTGCTGATCGTGTCGGTGGCGATCAGCAACACTTTGTTGCAACGGCGTATCGGCTTGCTGATTGCCGCTGTCGGCGCGCTCGGCATCGTCGGGGCGAGCCTGCTGATAAGCTTCAGCCATCCGGCCAGCGCCAACGACTACCTGCAAGTCGGTACGCTGGGCGCCCTGTGCTTCGCCGCAGCACTGTTGGTACAAGGCCTGACCCGGCGCTTGGAAGTCAGTGAAAACCTGGCCGAGCAACGGGCCAGCGAAGTGGTCGGCCTCGAAGCCCTCAATGCGCTGATCCTGCAACGCATGCGCACCGGCATCCTGGTGCTCGACGACCAGCGACAGGTCCAACTGGCCAACCACAGCGCGTTGACACTGCTGGGTCGGGAAGCACTTGAAGGCAATCTTATCGATAATTACTCGCCCGCCCTGGTCGAACGCCTGCAACTGTGGCGCAACAATCCGACGCTGCGCCCCCAGAGCGTCAAAGTCGACGGTAGTGGCCTGGAACTGCAACCGAGCTTTATTGCCCTGGATCAAAGCCCTCACCACCAGACTCTGGTATTCCTCGAAGACCTCGCCCAGATCGCCCAACAGGCCCAACAATTGAAACTTGCCGCCCTCGGCCGCCTGACAGCCGGCATCGCCCATGAAATCCGCAATCCACTGGGCGCCATCAGTCACGCCGCGCAGCTATTACAGGAATCAGAGGAACTCAATGGCTCGGATCGACGTCTGACCCAGATTATTCAAGACCACTCTCAGCGAATGAATCGGGTAATCGAAAACGTCCTGCAACTGTCCCGTCGGCAACAGACCGTGCCGCAACGGCTCGACCTGAAGTCTTGGCTGGAACGGTTCGTCGCCGAAACCCGAGAGGGCGCGACCGCGCGCCAGCAGATTCACCTGCACATAGGTTCGGGCGACTTCAAAACCCTGATGGATCCGAACCAGCTGACCCAGGTAGTCGACAATCTGGTGCGCAACGGCTGGCGCCATAGCATTCAGCTTCACGACCAGGCGCAGGTCTGGCTCGAGCTGTTTGTCGACCGCGCCAGCCAGCTTCCGATTCTCGAGGTCCGGGACGATGGAACCGGTGTGGCACCGGATCATCAGGCAAAGCTGTTCGAACCGTTCTTCACCACCAGCACCCAAGGGACGGGGCTTGGACTTTATCTGTCCCGTGAGCTGTGCGAAAGCAATCAGGCCCGCCTAGACTTCAAACCACGCCAAGGCGGCGGCTGCTTTCGTATCACCTTTGCTCACGGACGGAAACAAAGTTGAACACAAGCCCACAGCAAAAAGTCCTTATCGTCGACGACGAGCCGGATATCCGCGAACTCCTGGAAATCACCCTCGGACGGATGAAACTTCACACCTTCAGTGCCCGCAACCTTGGCGAAGCGCAGGCACTGCTGAGGAGCGAGACATTCGACCTGTGCCTGACCGACATGCGTCTGCCGGACGGCACCGGCCTGGAGCTGGTGCACTACATCCAGCAACGCCATCCACAGGTACCGGTGGCAATGATTACTGCCTATGGCAGCCTTGAAACAGCGATCAACGCACTCAAGGCCGGTGCCTTCGACTTCCTGACCAAACCGGTAGACCTTGCCCGCCTGCGGGAACTGGTCACCAGTGCCCTGCGCCTGACCGCACCAGGCAGTGTCAGCAACACCGTCGATCGGCAGCTGCTGGGTGACTCATTGCCCATGCGCAGCCTGCGCAAACAAATCGACAAACTGGCCCGCAGCCAGGCCCCGGTGTACATCAGCGGTGAGTCTGGCAGCGGCAAGGAACTGGTGGCGCGACTGATCCACGAGCAAGGGCCACGGGCCAACCGCCCCTTTATCCCGGTGAACTGCGGGGCGATTCCCTCGGAATTGATGGAAAGCGAGTTTTTCGGTCACCGCAAAGGCAGCTTCAGCGGTGCCATCGAAGACAAGCCCGGCCTGTTCCAGGCGGCGCACGGCGGTACGCTGTTCCTCGACGAAGTGGCTGACTTGCCACTGGCGATGCAGGTCAAACTGCTGCGGGCGATTCAGGAAAAAGCCGTGCGCAGTGTCGGTGGCCAGCAGGAAACCGTGGTCGATGTGCGCATCCTCTGCGCCACCCACAAAGACCTCGACGCTGAAGTCGCCGCCGAGCGCTTCCGCCAGGACTTGTACTATCGGCTGAACGTGATCGAACTGCGGGTTCCGTCCTTGCGCGAACGTCGGGACGATATCGAGACCCTGGCCATCCATGTTCTCAAACGGCTGGCAGCCGGTAGCGGGCAGCCCGCGGCAAAACTCCACCCACACGCTCTCGACGCACTGAAAAGCTATCGTTTTCCGGGCAATGTGCGGGAACTGGAAAACATGCTCGAACGGGCTCACACGCTGTGTGAAGACAAACAGATCGAAGCGGGCGACCTGCGCCTGGCCGACGGCAACTGTGCCGCTGAAGGCGGGGTGCCGGACCTGACGCAGATCGACAACCTGGAAGATTACCTGGAAAACGTCGAGCGCAAACTGATCCTCCAGGCGCTGGAGGAAACCCGCTGGAACCGGACGGCGGCGGCACAGCGGTTGAATCTTTCATTTCGGTCGATGCGCTACAGACTGAAAAAACTCGGTTTGGATTAAGGGCCCCATCGCGGGCAAGCCCGCTCCCACAGGGATCTGCTGTGAACACAGAATCGGGGGGCAACCTCGAACCCTGTGGGAGCGGCGGTGCGACGATTCGACTTGCCCGCGATAGCGATCTAACAGGCGCTGAAAATCCCGCGACTAGATCCGCCCTTCTGGCGCATACGGTGCCGGATCAATAATCGGCTCACGCCCCACCAGCACATCCACAAACAACTGACACGACGCCGGCGCCAACACCAGCCCATTGCGGTAATGCCCGCAGTTGAGCCACAGACCCTCAAACCCGGGTACCCGGCCAATATAAGGAATGCCCTCCGGCGAGCCCGGCCGCAACCCGGCCCAATGTCCGACCACTTCGGCCTCCGCCAATGCCGGAATCAACTCCACTGCCGACGCCTTCAGGCTTTCCAGGGCAGATTCGGTCGGCGTCTTGTCGAACCCTTCATGCTCCAGCGTACTGCCAATCAATATGTGCCCGTCGCGCCGAGGAATCGCATAACGCCCCTTGGCCAGGACCATGCTCGGCAGAAAATCCGCCGCGCACTTGTAAAGGATCATCTGTCCCTTGACCGGTTCGACCGGCAGGTCCAGGCCCAGGCTCTTGAGCAAATCACCACTCCAGGCGCCAGCCGTCAGAACCACCTGATCGCCATGAATGACGCCCGCCGAGGTTTGCACCCCGACGACAGCAGCGCCTTCACAAATGAACCCGCTGACTTCGCACTGCTCGTGAATCGTCACGTTCGGCAATGCCAGCAACGCAGCCTTGAGGGATTTCACCAACCGCGGGTTGCGTACGTTGGCCACATC
The DNA here is from genome assembly GCF_001661075.1 of Pseudomonas silesiensis. Classification (NCBI taxonomy): domain Bacteria; kingdom Pseudomonadati; phylum Pseudomonadota; class Gammaproteobacteria; order Pseudomonadales; family Pseudomonadaceae; genus Pseudomonas; species Pseudomonas silesiensis. The sequence continues at coordinate 746,357 of NZ_CP014870.1, read as the reverse complement.
GGCCATATGGATCGCCCGGGAAAACCCGGCACCGAGCACCGGCACCGCATCGTGGGCCGCCGAGATATCCACAGCCCGCAACGGCCGGTTTTCACGCTCGGCCCAGGCCAGCGCCTCGACTTCATCATCGAGATCCAGCCAGTACAAACCGGTGGTGTGCACCTCGGGATCAATCCCGGTCGCCGCGAACAAGCGCTCGCCCAGCTGTGGATAAAAGTCCTGGGACCAATGGGCCAACGCAGTGACCGCCGGGCTGTAGCGCCATGGATAGAGCGGCGACACGATCCCGCCACCGGCCCAAGAGGATTCCTGACCGACATTCGAGCGATCCAGCAATACAACGCTCTGCACTTCGGAGGCGAGATTGAATGCCGTCAGCAATCCTATTACGCCACCACCGACAATCACCACTTGCTGTTGCCTGGTCATGTTCTGATCCAACCGTTAAATAGACAGAGGGCGAAAAGGCGCCCGAAAAAGAACTCAGCGACCCCAGCAATCCTTGGTGGTCACGCCAGCGGCAGCATTTTCCATGCTTCTGACGCCGGTATTGGTGATGGTGAAATCCCCACACTTGTCCGTCGCCATGGCGCTGCCGGCCTTGCGCACAGCCGTCAATTTGAAGGCCTGATCGGTCAAGGCCGGAGTGATCGTGTAGAAATCATTGCCGACGCTCAGGCCGGTGGCACCGGTGTAGACATTCGACTTCGAATAAAACCGTTCGAGAATCTGCGCCTGCTCGGAAAGCAAACCCGCCACTTCAGTCCGACGGCCTTTCTTCACGTACTCGGTGAGGCTCGGGTAGCCAATGGTGATGACGATCCCGATGATCGCAATCACGATCATGATTTCAATCAGGGTAAAACCTCTACTGGTTCTGCGCATGCCTCAACTCTCACTCACTGTATTTGTCGCCACATGATGCGACGGCCGTCATTGCCGCCGCCCTTTTCAGTCAGCCTGGTCACCGTCGCACTGGAATCGCCCACGATCTTGGCGGTGCCACTGTTGACGATGGCGTTCAATACCGGTATCCCACCCGTGAAAATCACCCCGCTGGAAATCGTATCGCTGTTGTCGACGAGGTTATCGCCGTTGGTGTCGAGTACCGCGTAGTTGAACATTTTACCGCTGAATGCATCCAGTTCGATCAGTTTGCCGGTGCCGAAACTGGCACAAGGGTCCGTGGTGTCGACACTGGCGGTGGTAAATACGATCCGCCCCAGAACCAAAGCCGCCTGGTTGATCACCCGCTCACCGCTCAACACACTGTTGTAGACCAGTGGCAGGTACCAGCCCTTCTCGGCCGGGTAGGTCACTTCATTCTGACTTGTGGTGATGAACTGCCCCGAGCTTCCCGAAAACACGCCTGTTATCGCTTGGGCCTGCAAACTGGACGTGGTGATCTGCCCGGCGCCACCGTTGGCGTCCCACACCGCATAGAATGCTTGCAGGTCCTTGTTGGTCTTGTCAGCCGTCTCGTTGAATTTTCCAGTGCCGAAAAATACCACCTTGCCGCCCAGGGAATTGTCCGCCAGCAGCGGTTGCGCAGTGATCGGCTGAGTGGCGCCGCCCGCAGTGGTAAACAACGGCTTGCCGGCAAACGCCACGCCCCAGGTGTCCGTGGTAACGCCGCTCAGATCAAACTTCCACAACCGCCCTTTCAGGTCGCCACCATAGGCGGCCTGCACCACATTCTGCGAGTCGACCTTGAGTTTTACCGAGGACAGGCCGTTGGTGGTTTCGCTACTGTCGATAACGATCTTCTTGATCAGCGACCCATCTCGAATGTCCACCACGTACAACGCCGCCACCCCTGAACTGCTGCCATAGCCGTTGGAGATGAAAGCCGCCCAACGTCCATCGGCCAAGCGTGCCACTTCCGGGCGGGCGTAGGCATAACCCAGGTCATTGAACACGTTCGCGGTATTGGCCGTGGTTGGCGCACTGATCTCCCATAATGCCTTGGTCACGTTGCCAACCGCAGCGTCGTACAGCTGCACGGCGTAAAACGCCTTGCCGCCCGCGCCGGTACCGCCCAGTGCAAGGGTTTTCCAGGCACTGTTGAGCTGGGCATCGAACACCCCGAGCTGACCATCGACCAGAAATTCGTGACCGACACCATTGAGGTAGGCGGTGTCGGCGATATTGCGCAGGGTGGGCAGCACACTCGACGGCATGTAGGCATAACGCCTGGTGCCGTTGGCCGGGTTGATGACGCTTACAAAGCCGTCATTGGCGTTGACCACCAGACTGGCGGTCATGTTGGCGGCCTTGGTGGCCAGGTAGGTGCTGTAGCTGGTGTCGCCCACCAGGTCGGCGGCGGTCTTGTCCGACGGCGACGCCAGGACCAGGGGTGAATTGATGATGTCGCCGAGTAACACGCTGCGCGGTTTCAACCCGGTTTTGTTGATGCCCTTGCTCCATTCCACCAGATCGCTTCCGGTGATGCCGGTAGGCAAACCCTGGTTGAGGATCGCCTGCTGCGCCGGGGAAAAGTTGGCATTGGCCAGGGTCACTGGCGCATTGGTCAGGGTGTTCCACGACTGATAGGTCGGCGCCGTGGCGCCGGGCACGATGGCCGTATCGGTCGTCCAGAGTACCGAGGCGGTATTCACTTCGCCGCTGGAGGTGAAGCCATAGGACTTGATCGTGCCGCGCCAGTCCTTGGGGTCATAGCTGGTCTGGTAATAGGAGGCGCCGACCCCGACGATCGAGCTGCTGGTGATGCCGCTGCCCCCGGAACCGGCCTTGGACGTGATGTCGCTCAGCGCCGATGACAATGCCGTATTGAGGCCGGCACTGTCGGTCGCCTGATAGTACTTGCCCTGTCCATACCTGGCGGCATCCGACAACATCTGGTTCGCGGCGGCGAAACCTACGGTGTAGGTGTTCATGTTCTGCCTGGGAAAATCCGGAGCGTTCCAGCTTTTGCCCGCGGCATCGAAGCCCGTGGAGCGCATGTCGATGTCGAAGGCGAACTTGGCGATGTCATCCAGGTACAGGGTGTCGCCCTCGTCGTCGCCAAAGCGGTTGGCGCCATCGTTATTGCTGATACCGTCCCAGTTGGGTAAGGAGCTGCCACCCAATGGATCGTCGGTCGGAAAGGTTCGGTCGTAGGTCGGTAGACCATCGGTAATCACCACCCCGTAGTTTCTCTGGCAGCGATACTGGATCGGACTGGTGTAGGTGGTGGGCTTCGAGTTGTTGTATGGCGCCATGCCGCGGAAATAGCGGGTGATCTCGTAATAGGCTTCTGCCAGGGGCGTATTGGCCTCCGCGCTCAGTTCGTCGATTCCGGCGATCAATGCGTTGTAGTTGGTATTGGCCTGAGCCTGAGTCACGGTGCCGCTGACTGCCGACAAATCACTGACCGAGCGGGCGATGTAACCGCCGTCATTCTTATGGTTGCCGACAGCCAGGTTGAACGTCGCCAGGCCGATACGCAGCGAGCGATTACCGGCCACCAATGCCTTTGAAACGTTGCGCGCCACATTCATCCGGTAATCATTGGGGATCGAGCCATCGGTGAAATTCCGGTCGGAATTGTTGGCCAGGCTTATCAGATACGACAAGTATTTCGCAGAATAGCGAGTGTCCTCGCGCCCCACCGGATCGGGAAGTTTCAGGCAAAGCGAATCCCAACCAAAAAAACTGTTCTTATAAAAACCGTACCATCCATCCCTTTCGCATGTTCCACGAGTCAAACTCGACAAGGAAATATTGTTATCGCTCATGTCGAGTTCCCGGCCTTTCAAGCACGAACCGTTCGAGAGGCAAATAGTCACTTGAGGACGCGCGATAGTCGGGTCGAAGCCTGCCGCCCAGATAATGTTGTTCATACTCCCCGAGTCGTCGAGTAACAGCATCACATTGGGGGCCACGGCGGCGGCGTTCAACATCGGCGAATCAGAGGGCGTGAAGGCGTAAGCCGGCGCTGCCAGATAAAGGCTCAACACCGCGCCGCAGAACAACTGCAACAACCGATGGCGCCAACCTGTGCGCGCCTCAATATTTCGCATAGATACTCTCCACCACACTGCGCGAGTTGCCCGCGATGCCGACTGCGGTCACCCGGTACAGTGTTGCCGAGGTGTTGCTGGGCACATTCACGGCGTTCAAGGTGGTGCCGATGTTTTGCACCCCATAGAAGCCACCGCCAGCGGCGATCCAGGTCACCCCCGAGGTGGAGTTGAATCCGGCGCCGGTGATCGTCGAAGATTCCCCCGGCGGCGCGCATTGACTGGTGCCGCTGCAGACCGGCAACGAGTAGGTCTCCAGCTGCACGGCACTTTCCCCGATACGCAGCGCGGCTTCGGCGGCCTGGAACGATTGATTGCGCAAGGTCACGCTGCCGGCCATCTTTTCCTGCAGGGTAGCGTTCTGCATCGACGAAATACCGATCAATGTCAGCAGCAAGAGGAACACCAGGCTCACCAGCAGGGCCATGCCGTGCTGGGAGCGAGCGCTCACGGGAGAGAAACTCATCGGCCCTCTCCTCATGGCAACCGGTTGCGCAAAGCGGCAACCACGTTGAAGGTTTGCTCACGCACCCGGGCGTTCGGGTCTCTGAGGGTCAACGTCAGACGGACGCTGCGGATTCGCGCAGGGTCCGACGGGTTGCTGCTGTAGCTGGAAGCTGACACATCGGTGGCTGAACTGGCGAGGCCGAAGCTCACATTGAAGGCACTGACGTTATCGACCAGTACCACTTGGGTCGGCGTACCGGGGCCGACTCCCATGGTCAATTGGTTATTTTTAAGGCTGTAGACCAGCCGCCGGATCGGAAACGCCAGCTGTCCCGTTGCTGGCGATCGCAGGTCCTTATAAGCCGTCGCCACGGTCCTACAGTCAGATACCACGGTCCACGTCGGTGTCCCTCCAGCACCACCCACATCGGCAGTCACCAGGGTCAGTTTGAGATTGGCATTGTCCCAACTGATCGGTGTTGCCTGACTGGCTGTGAAGTCGCCCGCCGAACTGGCGTCGGTGATCGTTCCCAGGCAACCGAACATGCCGACCATGCGGATTTCCTGAATCATCTTGCTCAACACGAATCGTGCGTCTTCCTGCATGACGGCAGATGCGTTCTGGCTGACATAAGTGTTCTTGGCTGCAATAAAAACCTGCGCAACGCCCAACACCACGATCAGGCTCAACGCCAGGGCGATCAGCAATTCGATCAGGCCGAAACCTTTGCTGGTGTTATTCATGGCGTCGACACCGGGTCGACGGTGGCGCGACTGGTCAACACATAGCTGCGCCGCGAATTGGCGGTATTGGCCGCCCGCGAGTCGTCCCAGGTGATGGTGATGGTGTACACCCGCTGATTACGCGTGACGCTGCCGGTCGCGGTGGCGCCAAGGGCGTTGACGATGTTGGAGGTGAAATCGTACAAGTCCTGATCCCGGGCGACGCCGAGGTTGCCCGAGGTCGGTGGCGTGACGGTGTAATCGGCCGCGGAGTTGGCTCGAATGCGGTCCATCAGGTCGTAGGCGATAAAACTGGCCTGGCTGGTCATCCGCGAGCTGTCGGTGTATTTCAGCGCATTGAGCTGAATCGCCGCCGCCCCCAACAGGCCAACGCTCAGAATCAGCAACGCCACCAGGACCTCGATCAGCGTCATGCCTTCCTGTGCACGCTTGCTCCATCCCCTCATCCGCAACTTCCACCCAATAGAATTCGTCCATTCAAACACACATTCAGCGTCCTGCTTTGCGCCCCCCATACGTAGCTGATCACCACCGGCGTAGAGGCTGCCGACAACCCGCCCAGATTATTGAAATCGATCGGGGCCACACCTGAGGTTAGCGTCAGAGTCGCCCCGCTGCTCATTGCCGGAACAACCCGCAATACAATGGGCGGATTGACACTAGTGTCGTAAACAGCCAGCTCACCGGTCCAGACTTTGCCTGTTTCTGTCGGACGAAGCCGGGTAGTAATACCCCGGCCGATGGCTTCCAGTCTCGCGAAATTCAGAGCGCGTTGCAGATCACCCATTTCGGTGTCGGCCTTGGTGCTTTGCACTGAACGGGTAAATGCCGGAACGGCCATCGTGATCAGGATCAGAAAAACCGCGAGCGCAACCAGCAACTCGATCAGCGTGAAACCTTTTGTACGATGATCCATCGTTGCCCTCCGTAGCCTTCGGCTATACCTGCTTCTACACGCTAGAACATTCGACCGGCAGATGTTCGGTTGATTTGCCATTACTTGCGCAGGGATCGCGCGAGCCACCGCTCCATGGAGGGAGATGTCATGCGTCAGCAAGGTTTCAGCCTGATCGAATTGCTTATGGGACTGATGATTACGGGGATTGTTCTGTCATTGGTCAGTCCGGCTTTAGCGGCACTGACCGAGACGAACCATCGCGAGGCGGCGGCAAATTCGCTGGTCGCTGGCCTGCGCAGCGCCAGGAGCGAAGCGATCACACGCAGCCAGACTGTCATGATTCACGCCATCGACGGCGACTGGAGCCAAGGCTGGCGGATCATTGTGGATGTTAACGGCAAGGGTTACGAGGACAGCAGCAATCCGTTGCTGGTCGAACGCCGGAGTGGCACCCGGGTGCCGATCTTCGGTAATCGATATGTCAGGACGTCCATACGCTTCAGTAATCTGGGCGAACCGCTGCACAATGGCTTTCAGGCCGGGACACTGCATGTGTGCGCGGCCCGCGAGCCGGTTAGCCAACACCAGGTGGTGCTGGCCTCGAACGGTCGTGTCAGCCTGCGCAGTCAAAAAACTGAACAGGCTTTGTGCGCGGGAGGAAATGACTCAGAGCAAAGAGCGGACGCGTAATTCCTTAGGCATGGAGAACGTGATGTTCTCTTCGCGCCCCGCCCGCTCATCTGCCCCGGTAGCGCCCCACGCCTGCAATTGCTGGATCACGCCACGCACCAGGACTTCCGGCGCGGAGGCGCCCGCAGTGATGCCGATGCGCTGAACACCTTCGAACCAGCTCCTCTGCAGATCTTCGGCGCCGTCGATCAGGTAAGCCGGGGTCGCCATGCGTTCGGCCAGTTCACGCAGGCGATTGGAGTTGGAGCTGTTCGGGCTGCCGACCACCAACACCACGTCGCATTCGTCGGCCAGTTGCTTGACCGCGTCCTGACGGTTTTGCGTGGCGTAGCAGATGTCGTCCTTGCGCGGACCGCCGATCGCCGGGAAGCGCGCACGCAGGGCATCGATGACGCGACTGGTGTCATCCATGGACAGCGTGGTCTGGGTCACGAACGCCAGTTTTTCGGGATCGATCACCTGCAACGCAGCGACGTCTTTTTCGTCTTCGACCAGGTAGATCGCGCCACCATTGCTGCCATCGTACTGGCCCATGGTGCCTTCGACTTCCGGGTGACCGGCGTGGCCGATGAGGATGCATTCACGACCGTCGCGGCTGTAGCGCGCCACCTCGATGTGCACCTTGGTCACCAGCGGGCAGGTCGCGTCGAATACCTTGAGGCCACGGCCGGCCGCTTCGGTACGTACAGCCTGGGAAACACCGTGGGCACTGAAGATCACGATGACGTCGTCCGGCACCTGATCCAGCTCTTCGACGAAAATCGCGCCACGAGCACGCAGGTCTTCGACGACGAATTTGTTGTGGACCACTTCGTGGCGCACATAGATCGGCGGCCCGAAGACTTCCAGGGCGCGGTTGACGATTTCGATCGCCCGGTCCACTCCGGCGCAGAAGCCACGGGGGTTGGCGAGTTTGATTTGCATGCTGTGCCTCGTGTCTTGCGCAAAAACAATGGATAACCATTGTGGGAGCGAGCTTGCTCGCGATGGCGGAGTATCAGTCGACATCAATGCCGAATGTCAGGTCCTCATCGCGAGCAAGCTCGCTCCCACAAGTTACAGCGATTTGACGCTGATGATCTCGACGTCAAAGGTCAATGTCTTGCCGGCCAACGGATGGTTGAAATCGATGGTCACTTGCTCGTCATCGAATTCCTTCACCACGCCCGGCATCTCAGCATTGGCCGCATCGTTGAAGATCACCAGCAAACCCGGTGACAGTTCCATGTCCTTGAACTGCGAGCGCGGGATGATCTGCACGTTCAGCGGGTTGGGCTGGCCAAAAGCGTTTTCCGGTTGAATCGTCAGTGTACGCTTGTCACCCGCCTTGAAGCCGAACAGCGCGGCTTCGAAACCCGGCAACAGGTTACCGTCGCCGACCTGGAAGGTCGCCGGGGCTTTGTCGAAGGTGCTGTCGACGGTGTCGCCGTTCTCCAGGCGCAGTGCAAAGTGCAAGGTGACTTCCGTGTTCTGGCGGATGCGTTGCTCAGCCAATACCTGTTCAGTCATGAACGGTTTCTCCGGTTTTCTTGGTTTTGAACATATCCAGCGCCAGCATGACAGCACCTACAGTAATCGCGCTATCGGCGAAGTTGAACGCCGGGAAGTGCCACTGGTTCTGCCAATGCACCAGGATGAAATCGATCACATGGCCATAAGCAATGCGGTCATACAGGTTGCCCAGCGCGCCACCCAGCACCAGCGCCAACGCGACAGCCAGCCAGGTTTCGTTGCGGCCAAGGCGTTTGAGCCAGACCACCAGCACTGCACTGACCACAATCGCGATCAATGCGAACAGCCAACGCTGCCAGCCGGAACTGTCGGCGAGGAAACTGAATGCCGCGCCCGTGTTGTAGGCCAGGGTCCAGCTGAACAGATCGGGGATCACCACGATCTGCTGGAACATTTCGAGCTTGCCTTCGAAGTAGATCTTGCTGGCCTGGTCAATGACCAGGACCAGCAAGCTCAACCAGAGCCAGCTCAGCCGTCCGAAACGGCCAACGCCATTAGGCATAATGACGAACCTCGCCGGCGCCGCTGATGTTGTCGACGCAACGACCGCAGATTTCCGGATGCTCCGGGTTCACGCCGACATCTTCACGGCAGTGCCAGCAACGGGCGCACTTGGCGTGGCTCGACTTGACCACTTGCAGTTTCAAACCGGTGACTTCGGTGACTACCGCGTCCGCTGGAGCCTGAACAAAAGGCGCAACGGTGGCGGTCGAGGTGATCAACACGAAGCGCAGTTCGTTGCTCAGCTTGGCCAGGTCGGCGCTCAGCGCCTCTTCGGCGAACAGCGTCACTTCGGCTTGCAGGTTACCACCGACGGCTTTGGCCGCGCGCTGGATTTCCATTTCCTTGTTGACCGCAACCTTCACCGCCATGATCCGCTCCCAATAGGCGCGGTCCAGCTCGACGCCTTCCGGCAGTTCGGTCAGGCCTTCGTACCAGGTGTTGAGCATCACGGATTCGTTGCGCTCGCCCGGCAGGTACTGCCACAGCTCGTCGGCGGTGAACGCGAGGATCGGCGCGATCCAGCGCACCAGCGCTTCGGAGATGTGGTACAGCGCGGTTTGCGCCGAACGGCGGGCCTTGCTGTTGGCGCCAGTGGTGTACTGACGGTCCTTGATGATGTCCAGGTAGAAACCGCCCAGCTCCTGCACGCAGAAGTTGTGGATCTTGGAGTAGACGTTCCAGAAACGGTATTCGCTGTAGTGTTCTTGCAGCTCGCGTTGCAGCAGCAGGGTGCGGTCCACGGCCCAACGGTCCAGCGCCAGCATTTCTTCGGCCGGCAGGATGTCGGTGGCCGGGTTGAAACCGGTCAGGTTGGAGAGCAGGAAGCGCGCGGTGTTACGGATCCGCCGGTAGGCGTCCGCACTGCGTTGCAGGATCTGCTCGGAAACCGCCATTTCACCCGAGTAATCGGTAGAAGCCACCCACAGGCGCATGATGTCGGCGCCCAGGGTGTCGTTGACCTTTTGCGGCGCGATCACGTTGCCCAGGGACTTGGACATCTTGCGGCCGGACTCATCGACGGTGAAGCCGTGGGTCAGCAGTTCGCGATATGGCGCGTGGTTGTCGATGGCGCAACCGGTCAGCAGCGACGAGTGGAACCAGCCACGGTGTTGGTCCGAACCTTCCAGGTACAGGTCGGCACGTGGACCGGTCTCGTGGCCCATCGGGTGCGAACCGCGCAGGACGTGCCAGTGCGTGGTGCCCGAATCGAACCAGACGTCCAGGGTGTCGCTGATCTTGTCGTACTGCGGCGCTTCGTCACCGAGCAGCTCGGCGGCGTCCATCTTGAACCAGGCCTCGATGCCTTCGACTTCGACGCGCTTGGCGACTTCTTCCATCAGTTCGGCGGTACGCGGGTGCAGCTCGCCGCTTTCCTTGTTCAGGAAGAACGGGATCGGCACGCCCCAGTTGCGCTGACGGGAGATGCACCAGTCCGGACGGTTGGCAATCATCGAGTGCAGGCGCGCCTGGCCCCAGGCCGGAACGAACCTGGTCTCTTCGATGGCCTTGATCGCGCGCTTGCGCAGGGTGTCGCCGGTCACAGGTTCTTTGTCCATGCCGATGAACCATTGCGCGGTGGCGCGATAGATCAACGGGGTCTTGTGACGCCAGCAGTGCATGTAGCTGTGTTCGATTATGCTGGTATGCAGCAGCGCACCCACTTCGGTCAACTTGTCGACGATGGCCGGGTTGGCTTTCCAGATGAACTGGCCGCCGAAGAATTCCAGCGACGTCGCGTATACGCCGTTGCTCTGTACCGGGTTGAGGATGTCATCGTTGACCATGCCGTACTTCTTGCAGGTCACGAAGTCGTCTACGCCATAGGCGGGCGAGGAGTGAACCACGCCGGTGCCAGCGCCCAGTTCAACGTACTCGGCCAGGTAAACCGGCGACAGGCGATCGTAGAACGGGTGACGGAAGTTGATCAGTTCCAGTTCTTTACCGGTGGTGGTCGCAACGACCGAGCCTTCCAGGCTGTAACGCGCCAGGCACGACTCGACCAGCTCTTCAGCCAGTACCAGCAGCTTGTCGCCGACGTCGACCAGGGCGTAGTTGAATTCCGGGTGAACGTTCAGCGCCTGGTTGGCCGGGATGGTCCACGGGGTGGTGGTCCAGATCACGATCGAAGCCGGCTTGCCCAGCGATGTCAGACCGAAAGCGGTAGCCAGCTTGGCTTCGTCGGCAATCGGGAACGCCACGTCGATGGTCGAGGACTTCTTGTTTTCGTACTCGACTTCCGCTTCAGCCAGGGCCGAACCGCAGTCGAAGCACCAGTTCACAGGCTTGAGGCCCTTGAACACGAAACCGCCCTTGACGATTTCTGCCAAGGCACGGATTTCACCGGCCTCGTTCTTGAAGTCCATGGTCTTGTACGGGTTGGCGAAATCGCCCAACACGCCCAAACGAATGAATTCGGACTTCTGGCCTTCGATCTGTTCCGTCGCGTAGGCACGGCACAGTTCGCGGGTTTTGTCCGCGCCCAGGTTTTTACCGTGGGTCACTTCGACTTTGTGCTCGATCGGCAGGCCGTGGCAGTCCCAGCCCGGTACATACGGCGCGTCGAAACCCGACAGGGTTTTCGAACGGATGATCATGTCCTTGAGAATCTTGTTCAGTGCATGACCGATGTGGATCGTGCCGTTGGCGTACGGAGGACCGTCGTGCAGGACGAACTTCGGACGATCCTTGCCAATCTCGCGCAACTTACCGTACAGGCCAATGCTGTCCCAGCGCTGCAGAATCTGCGGTTCGCGCTGAGGCAGGCCGGCCTTCATAGGGAAGGCGGTGTCCGGAAGGTTTAGCGTGGCTTTATAGTCGGTCATTTAAGGCTCTTCATTAGCGATTGGCGCTAGGTGCGACAGGGCACGGGCGGCGGCAACATCCGCATTGATCGCCGTCTTAAGCGCCTCCAGAGAGGCGAAACGCTGCTCTTCACGCAGCTTGTGGTGGAAAACCACCGTCAAACGCCGGTCATACAGATCGCCGGCAAAATCTAAAAGATGGACTTCAAGGTGGGCTTTGCCATCACCCTGGACCGTTGGTCGCACGCCGATATTGGCGACGCCTGGCCAGGTCTTGCCGTCGATGTCGACGTTGACCAGGTAAACCCCGGTCAACGGCACGCGACGACGCTTGAGTTGTATGTTGGCCGTGGGCGTACCCAACTGGCGGGCCAGCTTCTGGCCGTGCAAGACCCGTCCGGCAATTCGGAACGGGCGACCAAGCAGCTGCTCGGCCAAGGCAAAATCGGCAGCGGCCAGGGCATTGCGGACCTGGGTGCTGCTGACGCGTATGCCGTCCAGTTCGACCGTCTGCGCCGCTTCGACGGTAAAGCCTTGCAGGACGCCGGCCTGCTGCAGGAAAACGAAATCCCCTACCCGGTCACAGCCGAACCGGAAGTCATCACCGACCTCCAGATGCTGGACACCGAGGCCGTCCACAAGGATCGTATCGACGAATTCGCTGGCGCTGAGCTTGCTCAGGCGCTGGTTGAACGCCAGGCACAACACCCGGTCGACCCCTTCCAGCGCCAGCAGCTGCAATTTGTCTCGCAGGCGGGCCAGACGGGCGGGCGCCGTGTCCGGGGCGAAGAATTCACGCGGCTGCGGCTCGAAAATCACCACGCAGCTGGGCACGCCCAACTCGAGCGCACGCTCACGCAGCCTCGCCAGGATTGCCTGGTGACCACGGTGAACACCGTCAAAGTTGCCAATAGTGGCGACACAGCCCCGATGCTGGGGGCGCAGGTTGTGGAGGCCTCGAACCAGCTGCATAACGCGCTTCTTGCTCATAAAGTGGTCGATTATAACCACACACGGCGGCCGACGACAGGCAACACCGTAACCAAAGTGATCGAACCGACAAAACCGCCGGCTCGCCCGTGTTTATCGAGGTCGCAACCTCAGCTCAACGCCTTGCGATTGAAGTCGCGCAAACGGAAGCCCATCAACAGCAACATACCAAAGTAAGCCACCACGCCAGCAGCGACCAGCGCACCCAGACGCAGGAATCGTTCGAGCATGCGCCCCTGATCCCAGGCCGGCATGAAATGCATCGCGCCCAGCAACACCGCGGACATCACCAGCACCGCGACCACCAGTTTAACCCCGAACTTTGCCCAGCCAGGCTGCGGCTGGTACATCTGCTGCTTGCGCAACTGATAGAACAACAGGCCGGCGTTGAGGCAGGCACCGGCGCTGATGGCCAACGCCAGGCCGGCGTGGGCCAGCGGGCCGATCAACACCAGGTTGAACAGCTGAGTAACGATCAAAGTGAAAATTGCGATTTTTACCGGAGTGCGGATGTTTTGTTGCGCATAAAAGCCCGGCGCCAATACTTTGATGACAATAATTCCCAGCAGACCGACAGAATAAGCGACCAGTGCGCGCTGGGTCATGGCCGCATCAAATGCACTGAACTGTCCGTACTGGAACAGTGAAACCGTCAGCGGCTCCGCCAGGATCCCCAGCGCCAGCGAGCACGGCAATACCAGTATGAAGCACAGCCGCAGCCCCCAGTCGAGGATTCGCGAATATTCTTGACGATCCTTGCTGGCGTAGGACTTGGCCAGGGTCGGCAGCAAGATAGTGCCCAACGCAACACCCAATACACCGGACGGCAATTCCATCAGACGGTCGGCGTAATACATCCAGGACACGGAACCGGCGACCAGGAAGGAGGCGAAGATGGTGTTGATAATCAGCGAAATCTGACTCACCGAAACGCCGAGAATCGCCGGCGCCATCTGCTTCAATACCCGCCAGACCCCGCTGTCGCGCAGGTTCAGGCGCGGCAGTACCAGCATGCCGATCTTTTTCAGGTGCGGCAGTTGATAGAGCAATTGCGCCAGGCCACCCACCAGTACCGCCCAACCCAGGGCCATGACCGGCGGATCGAAGTACGGCGTCAGGAACACCGCAAAGATGATCATGCTGACGTTGAGCAGCGTCGGCACAAAGGCCGGCACCGAGAAACGGTTATAAGTATTGAGGATCGCGCCGGCCAATGAAGACAGGGAGATCAGCAATATATAGGGGAACGTCACCCGCAGCAGGCTCACGGTCAGCTCGAACTTTTCCGGAGTGTCGGTGAAACCCGGCGCGGTCGCCCAGATGACCCACGGCGCGGCAACCATGCCCAGCACGGTGACCAGCGCCAGCACCAGCGTCAGCAGGCCGCAGACATAGGCGACAAAGGTCCGCGTCGCCTCCTCGCCCTGCTGGTTCTTGTATTCGGCCAGAATCGGCACGAAGGCTTGGGAAAATGCCCCCTCGGCGAAGATTCGCCGCAGTAGATTGGGCAGTTTGAAGGCGATAAAGAAGGCGTCGGTCGCCATCCCGGCACCAAATGCCCGTGCGATTAGAGTGTCCCTGACGAACCCCAGAACCCGGGAAATCATCGTGATAGAGCTGACGGCGGCCAACGATTTGAGCAGATTCATTGAAAGAGTTTGTGCCTGTCGATAAACAGCAGGCGAACAAAGCGCCCACTTATGCGATACTCCGCGCCGCAGCAGCACAGAGCCAAAGCTCGCGAGTTTACAGGTCAAGCGCCGGAAATAAATATCCCGCCTCTTTATACCTACCACTTAGCGGACCGTCTCAACCGCCCTTGACAAGACATCAACTCATCGGCATGATTCGCGGCCTATTTTGTTTGCTATTTCCTAAAAAGTCTTTCGAGGAGCTCGACGGTGGCCAACACACCTTCCGCCAAAAAACGTGCAAAACAGGCTGAGAAGCGTCGCAGCCACAACGCCAGCCTGCGTTCCATGGTTCGTACCTACATCAAGAATGTAGTTAAGGCCATTGACGCAAAAGACGCTGAAAAAGCTCAAGCTGCTTACGTTCTGGCCGTGCCAGTTATCGACCGTATGGCCGATAAAGGCATCATCCACAAGAACAAGGCCGCTCGTCATAAGAGCCGCCTGAACGGTCACGTCAAGGCTCTGAACCTTGCTGTTGCCGCATAAGCGATAAGCTCGTTAAAAAACCGACCTTAGGGTCGGTTTTTTATTGCCTGGGATTTAATAGGTACATCGCAAAAAAATGTGGGAGCGGGCTTGCTCGCGAAGGGGCCGCTACATTCAACCTAATCGCTGACTGTTACACCGCTTTCGCGAGCAGACGAACGCCGCCCGGCTCTTCCCACAATTTTGATTTTCGCTAGATTACTGGGCGTGCGCCCACGGCAGGATCGGGATCGCAGTGACCGCATTCTGCGGACTGCCTTCAATCAAACGATCGCTGTACACCAGATAAACCAGTGTATTGCGCTTCTTGTCGAGGAACCGCACCACCTGCATGGTCTTGAACACCAGCGAGGTACGCTCCTTGAACACCTCGTCGCCATCCTTGAGCTCACCCTTGAAGCTGATCGGGCCGACCTGACGGCAAGCGATAGACGCCTCGGCGCGATCTTCAGCCAACCCCAGACCGCCCTTCACCCCGCCCGTCTTGGCGCGGGACAGATAGCAGGTCACGCCCTCCACTTTCGGGTCGTCAAAGGCCTCGACCACGATACGATCGTTCGGACCGACAAACTTGAACACTGTCGACACCTGACCGATCTCCTCGGCCGAGGCCAGCAGCGGCATCGCCAACAACAGACCCAACCATCCTTTTGCCACGCGCATTCAGGTATTCCTTCAGACCAGGATCAGGTTATCGCGGTGAACCAGTTCCGGCTCTGCCATGTAACCCAACAGACCGACAATCGCCTCAGACGACTGACCAATGATTTTTTGTGCCTCCAGCGCGCTGTAGTTGGCCAGGCCACGAGCAATTTCACGACCGTCCGGCGCAACGCAAACCACCATTTCGCCACGGCGGAAGCTACCCTGGACCAGCTTGACGCCTACCGGCAGCAAACTCTTGTTACCCTGGGACAACGCCACCACCGCGCCCGCATCGAGCACCAGCGTGCCGCGGGTCTGCAGATGCCCCGCCAGCCATTGCTTGCGCGCCGCCAGCATGCCGCGCTCAGGCGACAGCAAGGTGCCGATGCGCTCGCCCGCCTTGAGACGATCCAGCACCCGCTCGAGGCGCCCACCCACAATGATCGTGTGCGCACCGGAGCGGGCCGCCAGTCGCGCAGCGCGCAATTTGGTCTGCATACCGCCGCGCCCCAGCGCACCACCGGTACCGCCGGCCACCGCATCCAGCGCCGGATCATCGGCACGGGCCTCGTAAATCAGGTTGGCGCCAGGGTTGTTACGCGGATCGGCGTCGAACATGCCATCGCGATCGGTGAGGATCACCAGCAAGTCAGCTTCGACCAGGTTGGCCACCAGCGCCGCCAGGGTATCGTTGTCGCCGAAACGAATCTCATCGGTGACCACAGTGTCGTTCTCGTTGATGACCGGGATAACCTTGAGCTCGACCAGCGCACGCAAGGTACTGCGGGCGTTCAGGTAGCGTTTGCGGTCAGACAGGTCATCGTGCGTCAGGAGAATCTGCGCGGTATGCCGGCCGTGCTCGGCAAAGCTCGACTCCCAGGCCTGCACCAGGCCCATCTGGCCGATGGCGGCAGCCGCCTGAAGTTCGTGCATCGCACTGGGTCGCACGGTCCAGCCCAGACGGCTCATGCCTGCCGCTACCGCCCCGGAGGACACCAGCACCAGTTCAACGCCCGCCTCATGCAAGGCCACCATCTGTTCGACCCAGACTCCCATTGCCGCGCGATCCAGGCCCTTGCCGTCCGCCGTCAGCAAAGCGCTGCCGATTTTCACGACCCAACGCTGCGCACCTGCCACCTTGCTCCGCATCATCTTCAACCTTAGCTTGAGGACAGCGCGACCTGGCACTGCCCGTGACGTTAATCGTGGTTATTTGTGACCAACGATCGATTTCCAGATACTAAAACGCCGCTCAGGTGAGCGGCGCTTAAGTTTATCGCAACGAATCAATCACGCACGTAAATGATTTCCGGACCGTCTTCGTCATCCACATCTTCTTCATCCCAATCATCGTCGCCGATGTCATGGACCGACTTCACGCCACTGCGGCGCAGGGCACGCTGGTCATCCAGGGCCTGCAGCTGGGCACGGGCTTCGTCTTCGATGCGCTGATCGAGATCGGCCAGCTCTTCCTTGTAGGCCGGGTCGTTGGCCAGGCGATCGGCACGATCTTCCATGTAGCGCATGATGTCGTGACACAGACGCTCGGTACCCAGCTTGGAGATGGCCGAGATCACGTAGACCGGACCCGTCCATTCCAGGCGATCGACGATTTCCTTGACGCGAGCGTCGTGCTCTTCTTCAAGGATCTGGTCGCACTTGTTCAGCACCAACCAACGGTCACGCTCAGCCAGGGACGGGCTGAACTTGGTCAGCTCGCTGACGATCACTTCAGCCGCATCCGGGGCACTGGCGTCATCCAGCGGCGCCATGTCGACGAGGTGCAGCAGCAGACGGGTACGCGACAAGTGCTTGAGGAAGCGAATCCCCAGGCCCGCGCCATCGGAAGCGCCTTCGATCAGGCCCGGAATGTCCGCGACCACGAAGCTCTTCCAGCGATCGACGCTGACCACGCCCAGGTTTGGCACCAGCGTGGTGAACGGGTAGTCGGCGACCTTCGGCTTGGCGGCCGATACCGAACGAATGAAGGTACTTTTGCCAGCGTTCGGCAAGCCCAGCAGGCCGACGTCAGCCAACACCTTCATTTCCAGCTTGAGGTCACGCGCCTCACCCGGCTTGCCCGGAGTGGTCTGACGCGGAGCGCGGTTGGTACTGGACTTGAAGCGGGTGTTGCCCAGGCCGTGCCAGCCGCCATGAGCCACCAGCAGTTTCTGGCCGGCCTTGGTCAGGTCGCCGATCACTTCCTGGGTGCCAGCGTCGATAACAGTGGTGCCGACCGGTACACGCAGCACCAGCTCCTCACCTTTTTTACCTGTGCAATCGGTGCTGCCGCCGTTGGAACCACGCTCGGCATCGAAGTGCCGGGTGTAACGATAGTCCACCAGGGTATTGAGGTTTTCGTCGGCGATCATGTAGACCGAGCCGCCATCACCACCATCGCCGCCGTTCGGGCCACCGTTTTCAATGAATTTCTCGCGACGGAAGCTCATGCAACCGTTGCCGCCGTCACCGGCCTTTACTCGAATCGATACTTCATCAACAAACTTCATAACAAAACGCCTCTCGTCATACGGACGAGCCGAAAAACACTAAGACATAAGACTCTTGCAAAAATGAGCGCAGCGACCTCAATCAACGACCGCAAATCCAGCGCTGGAGCCCATCACAAACAGCTTTGCAAGAGACTCACCCCACAAACGAAAAAGCCCCGTCGCGAGACAGGGCTTTTCCAGCAACTACGTAATTATGCCGCGACGACTTCAGTCTTCGGGACAATGCTCACGTAACGGCGGTTGAAAGCGCCTTTTACTTCAAACTTGATCACGCCGTCGATTTTAGCGAACAGAGTGTGATCTTTACCCATGCCAACACCGTAACCGGCGTGGAATTGGGTGCCGCGCTGACGCACGATGATGTTGCCCGGAATGATAACCTGGCCGCCATACATCTTCACGCCAAGGCGTTTGGCTTCTGAGTCGCGACCGTTACGGGTACTACCACCAGCTTTTTTGTGTGCCATGAGTCAATTCTCCTAGTGAGGAATTAGGCTGAAATTAAGCCTGAATACCGGTGATTTTGATCTCGGTGTACCACTGGCGGTGGCCCATACGCTTCATGTGGTGCTTACGACGACGGAACTTGATGATGCGGACTTTATCGTGACGACCTTGGGAGATCACTTCAGCCACAACGGTAGCGCCAGCAACAACTGGAGCGCCGATGTTCACGTCATCGCCATTGGCGACCAACAGAACGCGATCAAAAGTAACGGATTCGCCGGTAGCGATTTCCAGTTTTTCGATCTTCAGGTATTCACCTGGGGCGACCTTGTATTGCTTGCCACCAGTAACAATTACTGCGTACGACATGGTATTTCTCCGATAATCCTGCTCACCCAGCTCTTTATAAGAAGAGGTATTGGCTGGCATGGCTGCATTGGGCTGGAAGGCCTGTTTGCAATTGCGTAAGGCAGGTGCTGCCCAGGAAGTTCAGGGTGCGCGATTGTACGCAAGCTGCCGGGGCGATGCAAGAGGCCGTCCATCGTACCTTGACACCCGCCGACGTGGGTCCTAGCATGCCGCGCAACCCTTCTGGAGCAACTGTCTCTGATGCAACCCCAAGCTTTCTACCGCGCGGTGGCGGACGATTTCAAAGCCGTCGACGGCATCATCAAGAAGCAGCTGACTTCCCGAGTGCCGCTGGTGTCGAAAATCGGCGACTACATTACCTCGGCCGGCGGTAAACGCCTGCGCCCGTTATTGGTGCTGCTGTGTGGCAAGGCCCTGGGTCGCGAAGGCGATGACATGCGCCTGCTGGCCGCGACCATCGAGTTCCTGCACACCGCCACCCTGCTGCATGACGACGTGGTCGACATGTCCGGCATGCGCCGGGGCCGCTCGACCGCCAACGCCATGTGGGGCAACGCTCCGAGCGTGCTGGTCGGCGACTTCCTGTATTCGCGTTCCTTCGAAATGATGGTCGAACTGGGCTCCATGCCGGTGATGAAGATCCTTTCGCAAGCCACACGGATCATTGCCGAAGGTGAAGTGCTGCAGCTGTCGAAGGTCCGTGACGCCAGCACCACCGAAGAAATCTACATGGAAGTCATCCGCGGCAAGACGGCGATGCTCTTCGAAGCCTCGACCCACAGTGCCGCGGCCCTGGCCGGCGCCACAGCGGAACAGAGCGAAGCGTTGCGCACCTTCGGCGATCACCTGGGTATCGCCTTCCAGCTGGTCGATGACCTGCTGGATTATAAAGGGGATGCGCAAACCCTCGGCAAGAACGTCGGTGACGATCTGGCCGAAGGCAAGCCGACCCTGCCGCTGATCTACACCATGCGCGAAGGCACGCCGGAACAGGCGGCACTGGTGCGCAAGGCGATCCAGAAAGGCGGCATCGAAGACCTGGAAAGCATCCGCGAGGCCGTTGAAGCGTCCGGCTCCCTTGAGTACACCGCGCAGCTGGCCCGCGACTACGTGGCCCGTGCGATCAAGTGCCTCGATGCGCTGCCTGCCAGCGAGTATCGCGATGCGCTGGTCGAGTTGAGCGAGTTTGCGGTCGCTCGTACTCACTAACAGCGCTGCAATCCCCTGTGGGAGCGAGCTTGCTCGCGATTGCAATCTGCCAGTCGACACTGTTGCTGACTGACACGCCGCAATCGCGAGCAAGCTCGCTCCCACAGGTTTATCAGCGTCCAGCCCTCTCCGGCCTAAAACCCTATATAATGTGCGACTTTTAGCCATCCTCAATCCAAGGAGCTTTAGTGAGCACGTTGCCACCCTGCCCGAAATGCAATTCCGAATACACCTACGAAGACGGCGCCCAGCTGATCTGCCCCGAGTGCGCCCACGAGTGGTCCGCGGGTGGCGAAGCCGAAGCAGCGTCCGATGACACCGTGAAGAAAGATTCGGTCGGCAACGTCCTGCAGGATGGCGACACCATCACCGTGATCAAGGACCTCAAGGTCAAGGGCACGTCGCTGGTGGTCAAGGTCGGCACCAAGGTCAAGAACATCCGCCTGTGCGATGGCGATCACGACATCGACTGCAAAATCGACGGCATCGGCCCGATGAAACTCAAATCCGAGTTCGTCAGAAAAGTCTGATTCTGTTGTATTACCATCCTGCGCCCTGCGTGGGATGGTGCCTCTCCCTCACCTGCCTCGCCCAGCATTTCCTCACAGTAGCCAAACGCCAGCCGTTTTGACCTTACGCAATCTTCATCTGGAAAAAAGCACAAACGGCCAATAGACCCTTGCTATTTGATGAATAAGAATTATTCTCATTGAACCCTTCAATGGAGATGAGAACCATGACTTATTTGATCGACGCCTGGCTGGACCGCCCACACCCTTACCTCAGGATCCTGCATCGGGAAACCGGGGAAGTCTGTGCAGTGCTTGAAGAAGAAGCCTTGAACGAGCTGCAGGATCAGGGTGATCTGGACGTCAACGGCTTGAGTTCCAGCGAGCCGGTGGTGCTCAAGGAACTGGTGCGTAATCTGTTTCTGTTCTGCTATGCCAGGGCGTTGCGCCCGACCAGCGATCTGCAACATAAGATCGAACTATGAGAAACACCACAAAACCCTGTAGGAGCGAAGCTTGCTCGCGAAGCAGGCAACTCGGTTCCGACTTGAAACCGAGGTGATGCATTCGCGAGCAAGCTTCGCTCCTACAGGATCAAGCGCTTACAGAACGTCAAGCAGCTCGACGTCGAATACCAGTACGCTGTGCGGCGGAATGCTGCCAACGCCTTGAGCGCCGTAAGCCAGTTCGCTCGGCACGTACAGACGCCATTTGCTGCCGGCGTTCATCAGTTGCAGGGCTTCGGTCCAGCCAGCGATCACGCCGCCAACCGGGAATTCTGCAGGCTGGCCACGATCGTAGGAGCTGTCGAACACAGTGCCGTCGATCAGCGTGCCGTGGTAGTGGGTGCGCACGGTGTCTTCACGGGATGGCTTGGCGCCTTCACCTGCGGTCAACACTTCAAATTGCAGGCCGGAAGCCAGGGTAGTGATGCCGTCACGCTTGGCGTTTTCAGCCAGGAAGGCCAGGCCTTCGCCCGCCGCCGCTTCAGCCTTGGCTGCCGCTTCGGCTTGCATGACTTCGCGGATGACCTTGAAGCTGGCGGACATTTCTTCCTGGCCCACACGGCTTGGCTTGCCGGCAAAAGCGTCGGTCAGACCCGCCAGGATCGCATCCAGGCTTACGCCCGGTGGCGGATTGTCACGCAGTTGGTCACCCAGCTGACGGCCAATGCCGTAGCTGACGCGGGTTTCATCGGTGGACAGATTTACTTCGGACATGACACTGCTCCGCTGGGGGGCATCCCTGAAAGGCAAATTTCGTTCAGCTTTCAGAAAAGCCCTTCATAAAAAAGGGCCAGCAGACTAGCACAGATGCCATCGCGTTGATCAGGGGGTCAGTGCTGCCACCCGGTACGGAAGGCGATCGGTACCTTCAGGCTTTCTTCCGAACTGGCACCAAGCCCGCACATTTCGTCATGCACCGAGGTGTGCACCAGGTTGAACTGCAAGGTGGGAAAGTCGCGAAGCACCTCACGGGCATGCTCGACCGAGCGCAGATGAAACGACTCGCCGTGCTTATCGCTCAGGGGATAGGCCGCGCCGTGCATGCGCGCTTCCAGCAGATAGATCCCCCCTTCCATCGAGATCAGATTGAGCTCATCGACTTTGCCGGCGATGGCATAGGCATTCAATTCTTGCAGGTTCATGAACATACCTCACACTGTGGCGAGCCAGGATTCTTACAGGCATAGGCTTCGGCGCAACAAAGCACAAGCCGCCAACGATACCGCCCGTCTGGTTCACCCTCCCCTGTAGGAGCGAGGCTTGCCCGCGAAGGCGGCGCTACAGGCAACATTTATGTGGTCTGACACGACCTCTACGCGGGCAAGCCTCGCTCCTACAGGGGGGTGTGGGATCTCAGTGCTTGGTCAGCTTGTCCAGGTAGCCCATGGCAAATGCCGAGATCACGAAGGTCATGTGAATGATCACATACCACATCAAATGCGCGGGATCGATGTTCTGTGCATCCATGAAGATCCGCAGCAGGTGAATGGAGGAAATCGCCACGATGGAGGCCGCCACTTTCATCTTCAACGAAGACGAATCCATGGTGCCCAGCCAGTTGAGTTTCTCCTTGTCGTCATCGATATCGAGTTGGGAAACGAAGTTTTCGTACCCGGAGATCATCACCATCACCAGCAAACCGCCCACCAGCGCCATGTCGATCAGCGACAGCAGCACCAGGATCAGTTCCGACTCGACCATCGAAAACACGTTGGGGATGACGTGAAACACTTCCTGAAAGAATTTCAGCGCCAGGGCCAACAAGCCAAGGGACAGACCGAAGTAGATCGGCGCCAGCAGCCAGCGGGAGGCATACATTGCATTTTCGATAAAGCGTTCCATTGAATCTCACAGGTAGGCTGGAAATGAACGCGAGTATACCAGCCACCTGTTACACCCAGAAACAACCGAAAAATCCGTAACCTGCGCGTGTGTGACAAGGTTTTTCTGCTAGTGTCCAAACTATTGACAGCTCAGCGACATCGGACAGGAAGACGGGAAAATGGATGTGCGATTGCCTTTAACGAGCGCCGGAATGTGCCTGGTTCTGCTGATGAGTGGTTGCTCACCCAGTGATGCGAAGCACCCGGTCAGCCTCGAGGAAAAGACGGCGCAGTTCGAGAAGTCCCTGGACGCGATTCAGGATCCGAAACTCAAGGATGCCGTGGCCGAACTTGGCGGCTCACTGTTGTTGCTCGAGCGTGCTCAGCTCAAGCTTGAGAGCAAACCTGTGGAAACCGAATACGACGAAGACGTCCTCGCCGTGCTCAAGCACTACCCCACGCCCCAGGATCTGGTCGATACCTACATCAACGGTCTGTTCGTGCTGCACAAAGACTCCAGCTCCGACTACTTGACCGATCTGCAGCCGGTTTTCCCCTTCAACTTCAACAGCCCTGCCGCGTTTGTTTTTCCCCACGGCGTGGAATGGCAGTCGGTAACCCTGAGCAACAAGCGCGTCATCCCGTTCCAGCCGGAATGGTCGGAAACCGATCCTGGCATACAGCTCAGTCCCTCCAGCTCCAACCTGACCAACCCCGATGACCTGACGGTAACCTATCCGTTCATTGATGGCCTGGATGTCGAAAACAAGAACCAGCCGCAACCGGTGAGTCTGCAGGGCAAAGTGGAAGTCATCGCGCCGCGCCGGCTCTACAGCTTCGATCTGACGAAAAAGGACGTTGGCCAGACTCGTACCAACGACAATCTCAGCGTCACCCTGCTGAAATTGGAGAGCAACTACGCCGAAATCGAATTCAGCAACAGCGCGCCCCTGGCCGCCGAGCTCAACGACACAACATTGAACCCGTTGATCGTCCAGGCCAGGGACAGCACCGGGCAATTCCTCTCGCGATCAGGCTCGATCAATGAAACCGCTGCGCAAATAGCCTTCTATCAAAAGCAACTGGCGAACATGCAACAGCAGAAGACCTGGACCGAGACATTTGAAAAGCAGCTCAATGAAGAGCAACGCGCCTTTGAGCAGCAACAGAAACAGCATTACTCCAAGGTGTACTTCAACGGGCCGATCGAGACGCTGGACGTCAGCGTTCTGGATTTTTCGGCTGCCACGGTGACCCGCAAGAACCTGAATCTGCCGGTACGCCGCTTCGACCGGCACACCACGGCGAAATCCATCCAGCCGCTGACGTTGCCGGTGGTGGTGTATGACGACCAGGCCCCGACCTGGCTCCAGGGGGCGACGCTGGGCGAGGAACAACTGAAGAAGAGTGTCAGCATCAGTCAGTCAGTCGATGACCCGAGTGCCGCGCGCATTGAGTTCGATCACCCCAGAAGCTTCAATGATGAATTGCTCGGCACCGCCTTGAACGTCGGCAAAAGCCCGGTCACTTTCTTCACCGAAGACGCTGACGGCAAACGGGATGGGCCGATTGAATTGCCGCCGCAGGCGTACCAGGTCGACCCTCCGCGCGGCACTATCACCTATGACCTGAACCTGTTTCCGGAAACACCGGCTTATGCGGTCGGCTCCTTTCCCCTGTTCATGGCCACCGTCGACAAGAAAACCATCGACGCCCGCCAGTTACCCAAGGGACTGAAGATCAAAGGCAACGCACTGGTGGTTGATTCGAAATTGTTCCCCGCCCAGGACTGGCGTTTCTTCGCCAGGGACGGCAGCGGCCATTATCTGAAGGAGATCCTGTCGGTCAGCCACGATGCGGGCGCAGAAGGCCCGGCGATATTCGCGGTGCATTACTTCTACGGCCAGCCCACCCAACTGGAAACCTACCAGCGCACTGACCTCGTCACCGTGCAGTACGGTTTCGAGGTCAAACTGGACAAGGCTGACCTTGCCCGATAGTCGACTCAGCGGTCGGGCCGGAACTCAAAGCCGAGATTGCGCGAACGGCCACCATTGATTTCCCGCAGCTGGGCTTGCAGGTGCAGGCACCAGATTTGCGGGTCATCAGCCAGTTCATAGCCATGCAGGGTCAGGCTTTCAACAATGGTGTCGAGGATTGATTCAGCCACGAAGGGGCCATGGAAGGGGCCCTGAGCTTTGATGGCTGAAGGTTGTTCGCCCGCCATTCCGGCGGCGAAAAGCAAGGTCCACATGCCCGTATCCCCCGCCAATGGGCGGATGGAACATTCGATACGGGTCACAAGACCCAGGCATTGACGGGTGAGGCAGAGGTTGCGCGACATGGCGGCGACCCTCGGTAGATCCGGTATTCAGCCCCCACAGGAAGGCTGTCTCGATCCAGTGATTACTGTCGATATCCTTGACCTGATCATAGAAGAAAAGTCTGACTAGCACGTCAAGTTAGACCACAAGGCGCCGAATGGTCATTGTGTGAATATTGACGTCAGAGTGATGGCACTTTCTGGGATGGAATGTCGATTTTGCCAATACACAAAAACCTGTGGGAGCGAGCTTGCTCCGGGCGGCGTTCCGACGATTGCGGACCTTCAGACAACACACATGTTGGATGTCAGGTCGCTATCGCGAGCAAGCTCGCTCCCACAGGGGCTCTACATAACTCCAGGCAGGTGTACGTCAGGCCGGTTTGGCCTCGACCAAGGCTTCCAGCGCAGCTTCCTTCTCGGCCTCCTTGAGGTCTTCCTCGCTGATCATTTCCGCGATCACGCGCAAACGCTCCACCACCCGCGCGTTAACGCTGCCTTCAGGGAATTCGCCATTCTCATCCGGCGCACCCGCCGGTTCACCGACCAGCAGGCTCAGCGCCTCGTCCGCCTGACGTACCGCGTAGACATGGAACTGCCCCGCGCGCACCGCGGCCAGCACTTTCTCGTCGAGCATCAGCGTGGCAACGTTGGCCTGCGGAATGATCGCGCCCTGCTCACCGGTCAACCCGCGGGCTTCGCAGAGTCGGAAGAAGCCTTCGATTTTCTCGTTGACCCCGCCCACCGCCTGCACTTCACCGAACTGGTTGATCGAGCCGGTAATCGCAAAGCACTGCTTGAGCGGGGTTTTCGACAGGGCCGAGATCAGGGTGCAGGCCTCGCCCAGCGAGGCACTGTCGCCATCGACATAACCGTAGGATTGCTCCAGGGCGATACTGGCGGAAATCGCCAGGGGGAATTCCTGGGCGTAACGGCTGCCCAGATACCCGGTGAGGATCATCACGCCCTTGGAGTGAATCGGCTGGCCGAGGTTGACCTCGCGCTCGATGTCGACGATGCCGCTGCCACCCGGGTAGACCGTGGCGGAAATCCGCGCCGGCACACCAAAGGCCGAGTCGCCCACTTCCAGTACCGTCAGCCCGTTGCACTTGCCGACGGCTGCACCGTCCGTGTCGATGAGAATGATCCCGGCCAGCATGTCATCGAGAATCCGCGCCGAGACGCGCCCGGTGCGGGTGGCCTTGGCTTTCAGCGCACGTTCGATGTGCCCGGCGTCGGTCATCTCGTCCCCCGCCAGGTGACGAATGAAATCCGCCTCGCTGACCAGCTGGAACAAATCACCGATCCGTGCCGACAAACGCCCCTGGTGTTCGGCCAGGCGCGCGCTGTACGTCGCCAGGCGCGCCACCGCATCGGCAGTCAGCGGCGCCATGCCTTCTTCGGAGGTGCGGGTCTTGAGCAACTGGGCGAACTGCTCCAGGCTCTCGTCGACCATCGGGATGTCTTCGTCAAAATCCACCAGGACGCGGAACATTTCCTGGAAGTCCGGATCGAGGTCTTGCAGCGTGTAGTACAGCTGCCGGGCGCCGATGATGATGACTTTAACCTGCAACGGAATGTGTTGCGGTGTCAGGGTCACGGTGGCGAAACGCCCCATCTCGCCCAGCGGCGATTCCATTTTCAGTTTGCGCGATTGCAGGGCGCGCTTGAGCGCATCCCATACGAACGGCTCGCTGAGCATTTTGTCCGCTTCCAGGATCAGGAACCCGCCGTTGGCCCGGTGAAAGGCCCCCGGTCGCAATTGCCGGTAGGTCGTGTACAGCGCGCCCTGATCGGTGGTGTACTCGATCCGGCCGAACAGGTTTTCGTAAGTCGGGTGCGGCTCGAAGACCACTGGCGCACCGCCGCTGGCCGGATGACCGACCACCAGGCTCGGCGCGTACTGCTCTTCCAGCAGTTTGCGCGCGACCGCGTCAGGCTTGCTGTCATCCACCAGTTGCTCGACCACGGTCTTGAGAAGGTACACCTGCATCGCTTGCAAGTAGCCGCAGACACCGGCGTTTTCCGCGTATTTTTCCGACAGCGGCGCGAGCAATGGCTGCAAGGCCAGGGTGATGGTTTCTTCGTTGAGCTGGCGCAGTTGATTGCTCGACTCGCGCTTCCACTGCGCCAGGCTGGCGAGCTCTTCGTTCAGCCGCTCTTCCAGCCACGAAATGTCGTCGTGGAAGCGCTCGCGATCGGCTTCCGGCAACTGGGCGAATTCCGCTTCGTCCACCGCCTTGCCTTCAAACATCGGGGTGAACGCGATGTTGCTGCTGTCGCGATACAGCGCGACGTCTTTCTCGAGTGCCAGGCGCTCGATCACATCCAGCGCGCGGTCATAGCGTTGATTGAACGCGCGATCGATGGCGCTTTTTTTCTGCTGGTACGACGGGTGCTCGAACACGGCCGGGAACGTCGCCAGCAGGTTATCGATCAGACCGTTGATGTCATCGATGAAGGCACCGGCGGTACCTGCGGGCAATTCCAGGGCGCGCGGCTCGCGAGGATCCTCGAAATTGTTGACGTAGACCCAGTCCGCCGGGGTCTGCAGGCGTTTGCCTTCGGCTTTCAGGTAGCGTTTGACGAACGAAAACCGGCCAGTGCCGGGCTCGCCCATGACGAATACGTTGTAACCGGGGCGTGGCATGGCCACACCGAACTGCAAGGCTTCGACCGCACGTTCCTGGCCAAGCACACCGCGAAAGGGCTCCAGATCATTGGTGGTAGAGAAGCTGAACTGTTCAGCGGAAAACGGACGGGTCAGCGCTTCGGGCGCTAGACGCAAGCTGGCAGCAACAGGATCAGGCATCGGGCTTCCTTACATCAGGCGGGGCAGATAGCGGCATTCTGGCGCTGCCCATGCATCACTTGCAAGGCGCGCCTCAAGCGAAAGCATAGTCAAAGCGGCATCTCCAGGCAGGCCGGGTCTAAATCAAGGTTTTCAGCGAATATATTGCAAAAAATCACGGAACCCCTGGAACGTGCCTAAACTCCAAACTGCGCGGCTGGAACAATAACCGGCCCACTGGCGCCAGATCGGGCCAGACCCTGTCCATTGGAATGCACACAAAGAGAACATAGCTATGAAACGGATTCTTCTCGGTACTCTCTTCACCGCTGTATCCATCAACGCCATGGCTCAGGCGCCAGGCGGCCCGGATTGCGGTTGGGGCAACATGCTGTTCGAAGGTCAGCGTGGCACCCCGGCTCACTTCCTGGCATCCACCACCAACGGCACCTCCGGCAACGCAACCTTCGGTATGACCTCGGGCACCAACGGTTGCTCGACGAATGCGTCGCTGACCTATGGCGGCAAATCCTGGCTGGCCATGAATGGCATGATGAACGAGCTGTCCGAAGACATGGCTAAAGGTCAGGGCGAAGCGCTGACGACCTATGCCGTGGTACTGGGCGTGGCGCCGGAAGACCGTGCGCACTTCGCCGCCGTGACTCACGAGCACTTCCAGCAGATCTTCAGCAAGGCGGACGTCACCGCTGAAGACGTGCATACCAACACCCTGGCAGTCCTGAAAAACGATCCGCGTCTGGTCAAGTACGCCACTCAAGCTTAAGCTCGACCCGCCCGCACCTATTCGGGAGCGGGCTTTATTTTTTGAACCTGGCCCTTTTTGGCCTGCCCTCCTTTGGGTCTTTGTTCCTTTCGACTTAAGTTGCTCACTATGCTCAAACGCCTTGCCTGGCTGGCGCTCTGTGTCTGTGCCCCGCTGTCCGCCGCGCCACACATCGACAATCAACGTTTGCAGCAACTGGCCAACGACCCTTTCTGGATCTCCCTGGGCCATTACGAAACCGCCAAGCTCGGCGGCTGGCGCAGCTATGTCAGTGACAGGAAATTCTTTCTCGCGCCCGACGGCAACGAACACCCCGACCGCGAGCTGACCGCGACGCTCCAGGCGCTGTATGCCCCCGCAAGTGCCGGCGAACAGCATGCACAATGCGTCTACCCCGCCCGCACCCGCTGGCTGAAGGCGCAACTCGAGCTGAACGATCTGCCGGCGCCGGACTGCCGCGAATTCAAGCAATGGTTCAAGGATGTCTCGCCCCACAGCGCGGTGATGATTTTCCCTGCGGCCTATCTGAACAGCCCTTCATCGATGTTCGGCCACACCCTGCTGCGCATAGACCAGGCGGACGTGCAGCGCGATCAAACCGCCCTGCTCAGTTACGCGATCAACTTCGGTGCTTACATCGAAGGCTCGGACAACAGCATCCTGTATGCCTGGAAGGGCTTGATGGGCGGCTATCCGGGGCTATTCGCGCTGGTGCCTTACCAGGAAAAACTCTCGGAATACCGCAGCCTGGAAAATCGTGATCTGTGGGAATACCGATTGAACCTGACTCAACAAGAAACCGAACGCATGGTCGAGCATGTCTGGGAACTGAAACAGATCCAGTTCGACTATTTCTTCTTCGACGAAAACTGCTCTTATCGCCTGCTGGAACTGCTGCAGGTGGCCCGCCCGAGCCTGCGGCTGACCGGACAATTCCCGCTGACCGCGATCCCCACCGACACCGTCAAGGCGGTGAAAGAAGCCGGGCTGGTGGAATCCATTGAGTATCGTCCGTCCCGGGAGCGTGAGTTGCTCAGCCGCGCCGAACCCTTGACCGATGAAGAGCAGCAGTGGGTGTTGAACGTCAGCGCCGACCAGCAGCAATTGCAAACCCCGGCGTTCAAGGCTCAAGCCCGCGACCGCCAGGCGCTGATCATCGATGCCGCGTACCGGTTGGAGCGCTACCGCGCCAACGGCCAGGAACGCGACCCGCAACGGGCACAGCGCAGTTTCGAACTGCTGCGGGCGATCAACCGGAATCCGGCACCGGAGCTGGACATCCCCCAACCCGGCCTGCCCGAGGACGGCCATGAGTCCCGCACCTGGCAGGCGGGTATCGGCACGCGGGGCGACAAGGCTTTTGGGGAATACGGCCTGCGCATGGCCTATCACGACCTCAATGACAACTCCGAGAGTTTCCCGCTCGGTGCGCAGATTGAAATCCTGCAGATGAAATTGCGTCAGTACGAAGGCAACCAGTGGCAGTTGCAGCAACTGGACCTGGCGACCATCCGCTCCCTGACCCCGCGCAACGAGCTGTTGCAACCGCTCTCGTGGCAAGTCACCGGCGGCCTGGAGCGCGTACCGGGCAAGCATGACGACGAAACGTTGGTGAGCCATGTCAACGGCGGTGGCGGCGGTACCTGGCAACTGGGCGAGGACATGCTCGGTTTCGCCTTGGGCACCGTACGCGTGGAACACAACAATGACTTTGCAGGCTTCTTTGCGCCAGCGGCCGGTTTCAACACCGGGCTGCTGTGGAACAACCGGCTGGGCAATTTCAGCCTGGAGGCCAAGGGCGATTTCTTCACCAATGGTGAAGTGCGTCGCAGCGTGAGCCTGAATCAACAGTGGGAATTGTCGCGCAACCTGGGGCTTCGCCTGAGCGCACAGCGCGAATTCAGCCACCTGGCCTCACCCGAGAACGAAGTGATGCTTGAGCTGAAGTGGTATCACTACTGACCGCCCCCCCTGTAGGAGCGAGCTTGCTCCGGGCGGCGTTCCGACGATGGACGTAAGCCCACCACGTTCATCCAGGCAGCCCGCATCATCGTTAACGTCCATCGCGAGCGAGCTCGCTCCTACAGGTTTTTGTGGCGTTCAATGGATTTTTCACAGCCCTTGCACAATCGCCTGACGAATCCACTCCTAGACTTCGCTCATAGGCCGTTGAACGGCCCGGGAGTCCGAGATGTGGCGTTGCGTGGGTATGGTGGGGTTGTTGATGTTGATCGCAGGTTGCCAGACGACCCATGAAGACTTGATCGCCAAGGGTTACCCGCCGGCATTCGCCGATGGCTTCGATGATGGCTGCAGCAGCGGCCGGCAAGCCGCCGGGGCAATCACCGGTGAGTTCCGCAAGAACGTCCCGCGCTACCTCAAGGACAAGAACTACGCCGAAGGCTGGAGCGATGGCTTTCGCCAATGCCAGGCCATGCGCGAAAGCGAGGACCGCGAAGACTATCGCAGCCAGCATTGGGATGAGCGGGAAAAAGCCTGGCAACAGCAAAAAGATCAGGACGCCGCCCGCGCCTATCGCTCGCAATAAGTCGCTGACAGGCATCCATCGAAACTAAAAGCCTGCGACCATGGCCCAACCCCTATAACGGGAGAAAACCATGAGCCGTGCCTTCGTCAATGAAGATAACGCCGCAGCGCAAGCCGACCAGCCGGTCGAACGGCAGGTCAGCGATCAGCCCAATTACGTCACACCCTCGGGCCTGGCCCAGTTGCAGGCGAAAGTCGCTGAACTGCAACAGCTGCACAGTGAGCAATCGGCCAAAGGCGAACAGGCAGACAAACAGCGCCTGGCCGACCTTGAGCGAGATTTGAGGTATTTCAACCAGCGGCTGCACAGCGCTCAGGTGGTGACCGCCGCCAGCTCGACAGAAAAAGTGCAGATCGGCAGCCGGGTGACGTTCGCCGATGAACACGATAATGAGCAAAGGGTACAACTGGTCGGTGAGGATCAGGCCGACGCCTCGGCAGGCCTGATCAACTGGGGCTCGCCGCTGGGTCGGGCGTTGCTCGGGGCGCAACTCGGTGACGAGGTGCTGTGGCAACGCCCGGCCGGCGATCAGCTGATCGAGATCATCCGCATCGAGCCGGCTTAAACCACGCCCTGGGCGAGCATGGCGTCGGCGACTTTGACGAAGCCGGCGATATTCGCGCCTTTGACGTAGTTGATACGGCCGTTTTCTTCGCCGTAATGCACACAAGCATGGTGGATCGATTGCATGATGGCGTGGAGCTTGCTGTCCACTTCACCACCGGTCCACAGCAAGCGCATGGCGTTTTGTGACATCTCAAGTCCGCTCACCGCGACACCGCCGGCGTTGGAGGCCTTGCCCGGCGCGAACAAAATACCCGCCTCGATGAACAGATCCACCGCTTCCAGGGTGGTCGGCATGTTCGCGCCTTCCGCCACACAGCCACAACCGTTGCGCAACAGCGCTCGGGCGGCCTCGAGGTCGAGCTCGTTCTGGGTGGCGCACGGTAGCGCGATATCGCAGGCCAACTCCCACGGACACTGGCCGGCACGGAACTCCAGGCCAAAACTGCTGGCCAGCTCGCTGATCCGTCCACGCTTGACGTTCTTCAACTCCAACAACGCCAGCCATTGTTCCTCGGTCAAACCCGCCTCGCAGTACAAGGTGCCTTCGGAGTCCGAAAGTGAGATCACTTTGCCGCCCAGGTCCATGACCTTGCGTGCTGCGTATTGGGCAACGTTGCCGGAACCCGAGATGGCGACGCG
Source organism: Pseudomonas silesiensis (assembly GCF_001661075.1). NCBI lineage: Bacteria > Pseudomonadati > Pseudomonadota > Gammaproteobacteria > Pseudomonadales > Pseudomonadaceae > Pseudomonas > Pseudomonas silesiensis. The sequence goes on along the minus strand of NZ_CP014870.1, from coordinate 713,896 downwards.
CTTGCCTTCGACGGTTTCGCCGCTGCGCTTGAGCATTTCTTCAGCGAAGTACACACAGCCGAAACCGGTGGCTTCCGGACGGACCAGGCTGCCACCGTAGCTCGGGCCCTTGCCGGTCAGCACGCTGGTGAACTGGTTGCTCAGGCGCTTGTACTGGCCGAACAGGAAACCGATTTCCCGGGCACCGACGCCGATATCACCGGCGGGAACGTCGACGTCCGCGCCGATGTGACGATACAACTCGCTCATGAAGGCCTGGCAGAAACGCATGACTTCAGCGTCGCTTTTGCCTTTAGGGTCGAAGTCCGAACCACCCTTGCCGCCACCCATGGGCAACGAGGTCAGCGAGTTTTTGAAGGTTTGTTCGAATGCGAGGAACTTCAATACGCCGAGGTTCACCGAAGGATGGAAGCGCAAACCGCCCTTGTAAGGGCCGATGGCGCTGTTCATCTGGATACGGAAACCGCGATTGACCTGGACCTTGCCTTGATCATCGACCCAGGAAATCCGGAAAACAATTGCCCGCTCCGGTTCGCACATGCGCTCCAGGATGCCGGAGGTCAGATAGTGCGGATTGGCTTCAAGAAACGGCCAGAGACTGCGCAGGACTTCTTCCACGGCCTGATGGAATTCGGGTTGGTCAGGGTCGCGCTTTTTCAGGCGGGCAAGGAAGGATTCGACGGATTCGATCATGGAAAAGTCTCGGCAAATTTATTGTCGTAGGAATAGATTGGGCCGGACTTTAACAAACTGGTTGCGCACAGGAACAGAGCAATATGTCGCATTTGTGAAATTAAATGGTGCACAGGATATAAATTAATACTGTTTTCTGGCTGATTTTGCACCTGAATAGGGATTCACAACCAGAGTTTCGCACCACAAGCGGCACCGCCATCGCTGGCAAGCCAGCTCCCACAGTTTTTAGTGGTGCACACACATTCTGGGCATTACTCATTCCCTGTGGGAGCTGGCTTGCCTGCGATGAATACACCTCGGTGCGCCTGAAAAAATGCAAAAAAAAACGGAGCCCTCGAAGGCTCCGTTTTTTATGCAACCAACCCGAAATCAGGCCAGCTTCTTGTGCCGTACACGATGCGGCTGGGTAGCCGCTTCGCCAAGGCGCTTGCGGCGATCGGCTTCGTACTCGGTGTAGTTGCCTTCGAAGAACACGGCTTGCGAGTCGTCTTCGTACGCCAGGATGTGGGTCGCGACGCGGTCAAGGAACCACCGATCGTGAGAGATCACAATGGCGGCGCCCGGGAAGTCCAGCAAGGCTTCTTCCAGGGAGCGCAGGGTTTCAACGTCGAGGTCGTTGGACGGTTCGTCGAGCAGCAGGACGTTGCCGCCCTCTTTCAGGGTCAGGGCCAGGTGCAAGCGACCGCGCTCACCACCGGACAGGTCCTTGACGAACTTCTGCTGATCGCCGCCCTTGAAGTTGAAGCGGCCGACGTAGGTACGCGACGGAATCTCGTAGTTGCCGATGCGGATCTGGTCGGAGCCCTCGGAGATTTGCTGGAACACCGTCTTGCTGCCGTCCAGGTCTTCGCGGCTCTGATCCACACAGGCAAGCTGTACGGTTTCACCGACTTCGATGGTGCCCGAATCCGGTGTTTCCTTGCCCATCAGCATGCGGAACAAGGTCGATTTACCGGCACCGTTACCGCCGATCACGCCAACGATGGCGCCTTTAGGCATTGAGAACGACAGGTTGTCGATCAACACGCGATCGCCGTAACCCTTGGAAACGTTCTTGAACTCGATGACCTTGTCCCCCAGGCGTGGACCGGCCGGGATATAGATCTCATTGGTTTCGCTGCGCTTCTGGAATTCCTGCGATTGCATTTCTTCGAAGCGTTGCAGACGAGCCTTGGATTTGGACTGGCGGGCCTTGGCGCCTTTGCGCACCCACTCCAGTTCTTCCTTCATGGCTTTTTCGTGGGCCGACTGCTGCTTGGATTCGGCAGCCAGACGATCGGACTTGGCTTCGAGCCAACCCGAATAGTTGCCCTCGTACGGGATACCGGCGCCGCGGTCGAGCTCGAGGATCCAGCCGGCAACGTTGTCCAGGAAGTAACGGTCGTGCGTGATCGCGACCACGGTGCCCGGGAAGTCGTGCAGGAAGTGCTCCAGCCAGGCGACGGAATCGGCGTCCAGGTGGTTGGTCGGTTCGTCGAGCAGCAGCATGTCGGGGGCGGACAGCAGCAGGCGGCACAGGGCCACACGACGCTTTTCACCACCGGACAGGAATTCTACCTTGGCGTCCCAGGCCGGCAGACGCAATGCGTCGGCGGCAACTTCCAGCTGGCGATCCAGATTGTGACCATCGCTGGCTTGCAGGATGGCTTCGAGCTTGGCCTGTTCTGCCGCCAGTTTGTCGAAGTCGGCATCTTCCTCGGCGTAAGCCGCGTAGACCTCGTCCAGGCGCGCCTGGGCGTTCTTGATCACGCTGACCGCTTCCTCGACCACTTCACGTACGGTCTTGGTCGGGTCCAGGATCGGTTCCTGTGGCAGGTAGCCGATGTTCAGGTCCGGCATCGGACGGGCTTCGCCGTCGAACTCGGTGTCGACGCCGGCCATGATTTTCAACAGCGTGGACTTACCCGAGCCGTTAAGGCCGAGTACGCCGATCTTGGCGCCCGGGAAGAACGACAGCGAAATGTTTTTCAGGATTTCCCGCTTCGGCGGAACAACTTTACCCAGCCGATGCATGGTGAAGACGTATTGAGCCATGGAGAACCTTGGGTCAGTGACTGATGAATGATTGGAGCGCGGGCGATGCCCGGCCAGACTGTGCGCGTTGCCGCTTGATGTGGACCAATGCGTGCGCGCTGAAAAAGTCTGATTCTAGGAGCTGGAACGCTCCCGCGTAACCGGCAAAGCTACCTGAATGACGAAGGGCAGTCCAGCCGGGCGGGACTGGCACTTTGCCACAACTCAAGGCATGCTAGCCGCCCTCCGGGCGTCCGGCTTATAGTGCACGTCGCGTCAGTCCAGCCAAACAGCAGGATTACAGTTTGCCTAACGCCACCCCGCCAGCTTCCGTGAGCCCACTCGATCCTGCGACCGCGTCGCCCCTGCGCGGAACCTTGAAGGGCGCACTGGCGACACTGGTTCTATTGCTGCTCGCACTACTGTTCTGGCAGTTGCTGGATCAGCTTGGCGAAACCCAGAAAAACCAGCGTCAGTACACCATCGAGTACACCGCCGACCTGGCTGCGCAAGTCAGTCTGAACATGGGGCTGAATGCGCAGATCGCCCTCAACCTGCTACCGATCGTCGAACAACCGCAAAGCGCCGACGAACAGCAGGCCCTGCTGCGCAAACTGCGACAGTCGTTACCCGACCTGCGCAGCCTGGCATTGCTCAGCCCTTCCGGAAAAATCCTCAGCGACAGCGCCGCCGACAGTCAGGACGCCGACTACCTGAGCGACCTGGTCCGCCGCAGCCGCCGCCAGGCCCATTATTTCAGCAATGCCGACGATGGCTCAGTAGTGTATCTGCTGTTGCATCAAGCCAGCGGCAGCTCCCGTGGCTACTGGGCCTTGCGCCTGGCGCCGACGTTTTTCGCAGCACTGACCAAACAAAACGAAACCGGCATCCGCCCACTCTGGCTGGTGGAAAACCGCGTCGATCAACAGGTCATCAGCCGCGATCAGACGCTGCCCATGGCCAGGCCCAGCGCGCTGACCCAGGACGAGTTGGCCAACAGCGTGTTGACAGTTCCCCTTAGCAGCAGCGATTGGCAACTGCGCGGGCTGTTCGATCGACTACGAGCGATTGAACAACTGTTGCCGGCGTTCATCGGCAAATGCCTGCTGGGGCTGGCCCTCTCCCTGCTGCCGTTCATCGCGCTGCTGAATTCGCGCCGCCGCCAGCGCCAGCTGCATGAAGGCCGCCGACGCTATCAGGATATTTTCGAAGGCACCGGTGTCGCCCTGTGCGTACTCGATGTGTCCGGACTCAAGAGCTTCTTCAACAAGGCGCGGCTGCACAGCAGCGAACAATTGCAGGCCTGGCTGGAGATCCCGGAGCAACGTCAGCAACTGCTGCGGGAACTGCGCATCACCGAAGTCAATCAGGTCGCCCTGCAACTGCTCAACGTAAAATCCACCGAACACGCCTGGAGACTGCTGATCGACGGCGATCCGCAGGATGGCAATGCCGTCGGCGATCAAGTGCTCGAGGCGGTGCTCAACCAGCACAAGCAGCTTGAGCTGGAAATCAAGCTCCAGGACGCCAATGATTGCGACCAACACCTATGGCTGGTGCTGCGCCTGCCGGAAGACCAGGACGACTGCCACGCGCTGATCCTGAGCATCACCGACATTACCCGCCGCAAGCTCGTTGAACTGTCATTGCTGGAGCGCGAAGGTTTCTGGTCCGACGTGGTGCGCACCGTGCCGGACCACCTGTACGTCCAGGACGTGATCAGCCAGCGAATGATCTTCAGCAACCACCACCTGGGGCAGACACTCGGTTACAACCGTACCGAATTGCATCAGATGGGCGAATACTTCTGGGAGATCCTGCTGCACGCCGACGACGCCGGTTTCTATCATCGCTCGCGTCAACACCAGCGACAGGCCGGTTACAGTCAATTGCTGCAGTGCCAACTGCGTTTCCAGCACCGGGACGGCAGCTGGCGACGGTTCGAGATTCGCGAACAGGCCCTGGCGCGGGATGCTCAGGGTCAGGTCACCCGGATCATAGGCGTCGCCAAGGACATCACCGAGCAGATCGAAGCCAGCGAATCCCTGCGCGACAGCGAACAGCGCTACCGGATGCTCGCTGAAAGCATCAGCGACGTGATTTTCTCCACCGACAGCAAGATGGCCCTCAATTTCGTCAGCCCGTCGGTACAGGCCGTGCTGGGTTACGACGTCGACTGGATTTTCCAGCACGGCTGGCAATCGACCATCGCCAACCCGCAACAGCTGATCGGCATTCATAGCCTGATGGACCGGCTCAGCAAGGCGCTGGACAAACCCGAGCAACTGACCCTGTTGCGCAACCAGGTGCAGACCCAGTTGTTCCTGTTCGATTGCCTGCGGGCCGACGGACGCAAGATTCCGATCGAACTGAGGCTGGTGTTGGTCTGGGATGAACTCGGCGGGTTCGAAGGCGTGTTGGGCGTGGGTCGTGACATCAGCCAGCGACGCCGGGCCGAGAAAGACCTGCGCATGGCCGCGACGGTATTCGAGCACTCGACGTCAGCGATCCTGATCACCGACCCGGCCGGCTATATCGTCCAGGCCAATGAAGCGTTCAGTCGCGTCAGCGGGTATGCCGTGGAGCAGGTGCTCGATCAGCTGCCGAACATGCTGACCGTCGACGAGCAGCAGGAAGCCCATCTGCGCTATGTACTCAAGCAATTGCACCAGCACAGCACCTGGGAAGGTGAAGTCTGGCTCAAACGACGCAATGGCGAACACTACCCCGCCTGGGTCGGGATTACCGCGGTGCTGGACGACGAAGGCGATCTGGCCAGCTATGTGTGTTTCTTCAGCGACATCAGCGAGCGCAAGGCCAGTGAACAGCGGATTCACCGCCTCGCCTATTACGACGCCCTGACCCACCTGCCCAACCGCACCCTGTTCCAGGATCGTCTGCACACGGCACTGCAATCGGCCGAGCGACAGAAGTCCTGGGTAGTGCTGATGTTCCTCGACCTGGACCGCTTCAAGCCGATCAACGACTCCCTGGGCCACGCCGCCGGCGATCGCATGCTCAAGGAAATGGCCACGCGTTTGCTCGGCTGCGTCGACGATGACGACACTGTGGCGCGCATGGGGGGCGATGAATTCACCTTGTTGCTGCAGCCCCGCGTCAACCGCGAAACCGCGCTGAACCGCGCGATTCATGTGGCGGAACAGATCCTCGCCAGCCTGGTGAAACCCTTCGTCCTCGAAGGCCGTGAATTCTTCGTCACGGCCAGTATCGGCATCGCCTTGAGCCCTCAGGATGGCAACGAGCTCAGTCAGCTGATGAAAAACGCCGACACCGCGATGTATCACGCCAAGGAGCGCGGCAAGAACAACTTCCAGTTCTACCAGGCGGACATGAACGCCAGCGCCCTGGAACGCCTGGAGCTGGAAAGCGATTTGCGCCACGCGATGGAGCAAAATGAATTCGTTTTGTACTACCAACCGCAGTTCAGCGGCGACGGCAAACGCCTGACCGGCGCCGAAGCACTGCTGCGCTGGCGTCACCCGCGTCGCGGCCTGGTACCGCCGGGGGATTTCATTCCGGTGCTCGAAGAGCTGGGTCTGGTGGTGGATGTCGGCGACTGGGTGATCCGAGAGGCCTGCCGTCAGCTCAAGAGCTGGCATCAGGCCAAGGTTCGGGTGCCCAAGGTTTCGGTGAACATTTCCACCCGGCAGTTCTCCGATGGCCAGCTCGGCACGCGGATCGCCACCATCCTCCAGGAAACCGGCCTGCCACCGGAGTGCCTGGAGCTGGAACTGACCGAAAGTATCCTGATGCGCGAAGTCAGCGAAGCGATGCAGATCCTCGCCGGCCTGAAAAACCTGGGCCTGAGCATCGCGGTCGACGACTTCGGCACCGGTTACTCATCGCTCAACTACCTCAAGCAATTCCCGATCGACGTGCTCAAGATCGACCGCTCCTTCGTCGACGGCCTGCCGTCGGGCGAGCAGGATGCGCAGATTGCCCGGGCGATCATCGCCATGGCCCACAGCCTGAATCTGGCGGTGATTGCCGAGGGTGTGGAAACCCATGAACAGCTCGACTTCCTGCGTGAACATGGCTGCGATGAGGTTCAAGGTTATCTGTTCGGGCGTCCGATGCCGGCGAGCCGGTTTGAAGCGCAGTTCAGTAATGATGCGCTGTTCATTTTCGACTGAAACTGTGTGGCGCTGCTGATGACCTCATCGCGGGCAAGTCGAATCGTCGCACCGCCGCTCCCACAGGGTTCTTCGGGTATACACACCATTTGTGATCGACAAAGATCCACTGTGCGGGCTTGCCCGCGATGAGGCCTGCACAGACACCGCATATCCGGTCATGAAGCCCACTTGTCTGCGACATGATGTCCTTTCATATGCCATCTAAAACCCATTGGGTTAGAATGCCCCCCTTTTCTGCCCCCGATCCTTGAGGACCGCCATGTTCAGCCGTGATTTGACTATTGCCAAGTACGACGCCGATCTCTTTGCCGCCATGGAGCAAGAAGCTCAGCGCCAGGAAGAGCACATTGAGCTGATCGCTTCGGAAAACTACACCAGCCCTGCGGTGATGGAAGCTCAAGGCTCGGTACTGACCAACAAGTACGCCGAAGGCTACCCGGGCAAGCGCTACTACGGTGGTTGCGAGTTCGTCGACGTGGTCGAGCAGCTTGCCATCGACCGCGCCAAAGAACTGTTCGGCGCCGATTACGCCAACGTTCAGCCGCACGCCGGTTCCCAAGCCAACAGCGCCGTGTACCTGGCCCTGCTGCAAGCCGGCGACACCATCCTGGGCATGAGCCTGGCCCACGGTGGTCACCTGACCCACGGTGCCAGCGTTTCGTCCTCGGGCAAGCTGTACAACGCCGTGCAGTACGGCATCGACGGCAATGGCCTGATCGACTATGACGAAGTCGAGCGTCTGGCCGTTGAGCACAAGCCAAAAATGATCGTGGCCGGTTTCTCTGCCTACTCGCAGATCCTGGACTTCCCGCGCTTTCGCGCTATCGCTGACAAAGTCGGCGCCTACCTGTTTGTCGACATGGCTCACGTGGCTGGCCTGGTCGCCGCTGGCGTCTACCCGAACCCGGTGCCATTCGCTGACGTCGTGACCACCACTACCCACAAGACCCTGCGCGGTCCACGTGGCGGCCTGATTCTGGCTCGCGCCAACGCCGACATCGAGAAGAAGCTGAACTCCGCAGTATTCCCGGGCGCCCAAGGTGGCCCGCTTGAGCACGTGATCGCCGCTAAAGCGATCTGCTTCAAGGAAGCGCTGCAGCCTGAGTTCAAGGTCTATCAGCAACAAGTGGTGAAAAACGCCCAGGCCATGGCCAGCGTGTTCATCGAGCGCGGTTTCGACGTGGTCTCCGGCGGTACTGAAAACCACCTGTTCCTGCTGTCGCTGATCAAGCAGGAAATCTCCGGTAAGGACGCCGACGCCGCGCTGGGCAAGGCTTTCATCACCGTGAACAAAAACTCGGTGCCAAACGATCCACGCTCCCCGTTCGTGACCTCCGGCCTGCGCTTCGGCACCCCGGCGGTGACCACTCGTGGCTTCAAGGAAGCTGAGTGCAAGGAACTGGCCGGCTGGATCTGCGACATCCTGGCGGACCTGAACAACGAAGCGGTGATCGACGCCGTTCGTGAGAAGGTCAAGGCTATCTGCAAGAAGCTGCCGGTGTACGGCGCTTAATCAGCCCGTAAAACCGTTGCAACGAAAAAACCGGCCAGTGAATGGCCGGTTTTTTTTGTCCGCGATTTATCGATTTCCCTGTAGGAGCCGGCTTGCCGGCGAAGGCGACCTTGAGCCCTGCACCGCCCATGAAGACGCCTTCGCCGGCAAGCCTGGCTCCTACGGGGGCCGGCACAACCGGTCAGACCGGTCATGCCAATTTTTTTGCGTCAGCTCTTGTAATCCTGAAAAAACCCAGCGTAGACTGTGCCTGCACTGGACATACCGGTAAGACCACAATAATTAAGTCCTGAATCTGATGCGCTCAAGCCTCGGCAGCCAGGACACCGACCAGGATTCCTCCCATGCTCAGATGGTGCTCGCGTTCAATCTTCCTCCAAGTGGTTCTCGGACTGGTGCTCGGCATCGTCTGCGGGCTGACCCTTCCCGAATACTCGGCTCAGCTCAAACCGCTCGGTGACGGTTTCATCAAGCTGATCAAAATGCTCATTGGCCTGATCGTGTTCTGCGTAGTGGTCAGCGGCATCAGCGGTGCCGGCGACCTGAAGAAGGTCGGACGCATCGGCCTCAAATCAGTCATCTATTTCGAAATCCTGACCACCATCGCCTTGGTGATTGGTCTGGTGTTCGCTTTCACCACCGGCATCGGCAGCGGCGCGAACATTCATCTGGATCAGCTTTCCGCTGCCGACATGGGCGACATCGCCCAGCGCGGTCAGCACATGCAAACCACCTCCCAGTTCCTGATGAACCTGATCCCGACCTCGGTAATCGGTGCCTTCGCGGAGAACAACATTCTGCAAGTCCTGCTGTTTTCAGTGCTGTTCGGCAGTGCGCTGAACCTGGTGGGCGAAGCTGCGTCGGGTATTTCCCGGCTGATCAATGAACTGAGCCACGTGATCTTCCGCATCATGGGCATGATCGTGCGCCTGGCGCCGATCGGTGTGTTCGGCGCCATCGCTTTCACCACCAGCAAATATGGCCTGGATTCGCTGCAGCACCTGGGCAGCCTGGTTGGCCTGTTTTACCTGACCTGCGTGGCGTTTGTGACATTGATTCTCGGCCTGGTGATGCGCCTTTCGGGCCTGAAGATGTGGCCGTTGCTCAAGTACCTGCGTGAAGAACTGCTGATCGTCATGGGCACCGCCTCGTCCGATGCCGTGTTGCCACAAATCATGCGCAAGCTGGAGCACCTTGGCATCGGCAGCTCGACGGTCGGCCTGGTGATTCCTACGGGTTACTCGTTCAACCTGGACGGTTTCTCGATCTACCTGACCCTGGCCATCGTGTTCATCGCCAATGCCACCGGCACACCGCTGGCCATGACCGACCTGCTGACGATTCTGCTGGTGTCGCTGATCACCTCCAAAGGCGCCCATGGCATTCCCGGCTCGGCACTGGTTATTCTCGCGGCAACCCTGACGGCCATTCCGGCAATTCCCGTCGTGGGCCTGGTACTGGTGCTGGCAGTGGACTGGTTCATGGGCATCGGCCGGGCGCTGACCAACCTGATCGGCAACTGCGTCGCCACGGTGGCCATCGCGCGCTGGGAAAAAGACATCGATATCCAGCGGGCGAACAAAGTGCTTTCCGGCCAGGTGGGGTATACCTTCCAGCCCAGGAAACCGGTAGGCCCTCCGCATCAGCAGGAATTCTGAACAATCGCCGTGCCTGCCCACGGGCAGGCACGGCCCTCAATCGTTATGGATGCTCATGGAGCCAACAGTGATCACCTCGTCGACCGTCGTGAATTCAGTCGTAGAAAAACTTCGGGCCGCTCTGGCCCGTGGTCAGTGGCGCTCGGGTGAAATGCTGCCGGGGCAACGGGAACTGGCCGAACAACTGGGCATCAGCCGCCCGAGCCTGCGCGAAGCAGTGACCGTGCTGGAGACCCTCGGACTGGTGCGCTCCATGCCTGGCAAAGGCGTGGTTGTGCTGGAAGCCAATCTGAGTGACAGCCAGACTCACGACAGCGCGGTGGCTGGGGCGAGCCTGGAAGACGTGCTGCAACTGCGTTACACCCTCGAGCCATTCATTGTCGGCCTGGTGGCACAGTCCATCAGCAGCAAGGAAATCGGGCAACTGCGCCTGACACTGATGGACATGCGCGAAGCCCTGGAGGCCAACGACAGCGAAGCCGGAGTGAACGCCTACATCGCGTTCCACGAAGAACTGTTCACCCTGACCTCGAACCCGATTTTCCAGAGTGTGGTGCAGCAGACCAGTAACGCCCTCAAGCAAAGCGCCGAGGTGCTGCGCAACTCCCCGGAGCATTTGGCTGAGCGCCTTGAGGAGAACGAAGCCGTGGTACGCGCTATTCGCAGCAAAAACAGCGCCCAGGCCAGCGCCGAGATGCGTCGGCACATCCTTCGGGAAGGCCAGCGGATGGGCATCGAATTGAATATTCCGGACGACAACCTCGTCACTTGAGTCCGCTTCGAACTGGAGACAAGCCATGAACAGCTTCGCCTCACCGCAAATCCTCACTGCCCTGCCCTTCCCGCGAGCGGACACCGGGAAACCCGCAGCGGATGATCTCTATTCACAGATATTCGATGCCATTCTCGAACAGCGCATCCATGCAGCCAGTCGCTTTACCGAAGACAGCCTGGCGCAGATGTTCAGCGCTCGACGCAGTGACATTCGTAGCGCGCTGACGCAGCTGTCCCATCAGCAGATCATTATCCTTCGGACCAATCATCGTCCCCGAGTCGCCGCGCCCGATGCCGAGCAGACTCGGCAGACGCTGCATGCCCGACGGCTGACCGAGATCACCTTGGCACAGCTAGCCTGCCAGCAGCCTCAAGCGAAGGATGTGCAACGCATGCGTGAACTGGTCAAGCGCCAACGCCAGTGCCTGGAGCGCGACCAGCGTGGCCCGGCGATTCGGTTGGCGGGGGAATTTCACCTGGCGTTGGCCGATATGGCGGGGAATGCACCGTTGGCGCATTTTCTTGGCAGTCTGGTGCCATTGACTTCGTTGGCGATTGCGCAGTTTGATGCGCAGGCAGGCGGTGATTGCGTGTGGCAGGAGCACGCCGAGATTGTCGATGCAGTGGAGCGTGAGGATGCAGTAATGGCCGAAATGTTGATGAGCCGGCGTCTGGATCATCTTGAAGAAAGATTGCTGAACGCTGGATCGTCGACCATTCGAACCCGTGCTGCCGGGTAGATCGCCGTAGGAGCGAGCTCGCTCGCGATGTACGTCAACGATTACGCGTTTCTTCTGAATGAACGCGTTATCCTTACGTCCATCGCGAGCGAGCTCGCTCCTACAAGGGCGTTCCGATCCCTTAATCGGCTGCAACCCGCGCAAACCCTTCACGAATCTTCTCTTCCGGCAAATCATCGGCAATGAACACGATCACGCTTTCGCGCGTTTCATCGTCAGCCCACTCCGTGTCCCAATCGAAGCCGTACAACTTCAATACCCCCTGAAACACCATGCGCCGCGGCTCGCCAAGGATATTCAATACACCTTTGTAGCGCAGCAATTGCTTGCCATGCTCTTCCAACAACTCGTTCATGAACTCGCTGAGCCTGTCGATATCCAACGGCTTGTCGGTCCGCAGCACCAGGCTGGAAATGCGGTCGATGGAAGGCGCCTTGCTGACGGGCCGTAAACTCACGCCGCCTCCAAGATCGGCGTTGAGATTGAAACCGCGCACATCGAGCAATTCGGCCAGGTCGATCTTGCCGTGGTCGACTATCCGGATCGGCGCGCGACGGTTGATCCGGGTCAGGCGTTCGCTCAATGCGGTGAAGGTCGCCTCGTCCACCAGATCGCGTTTGCTCACCAGCAGGCGGTCGGCGAAACCGATCTGGGCCTGGGCGATGGTCTGGGTCAGGTGTGTGTCGGCGTGCGCAGCGTCCACCAGGGTGATGATGCCGTCGAGGATGTAACGCTCGCGCAGCTCTTCGTCGATGAAGAATGTTTGCGCCACCGGTGCCGGATCGGCCAGGCCGGTGCATTCGATCACCAGGCGGTCGAAGGCGATTTCGCCGCTGTCCAGGCGTTCCAGCAGCAGGTACAGCGCTTTGGTCAGGTCGGTGTGAATGGTGCAGCAGACGCAGCCGTTGGACAGCGTCATGACTTGCACCGGTTCATCGCCCAATAGTTGGGTGTCGATGCCGGCGTCGCTGAATTCATTTTCGATCACAGCGATTTTCAGGCCGTGTTCGGCTTTGAGCAGGTGGCGCAGCAAGGTGGTCTTGCCGGCGCCGAGGAAGCCGCTGAGGATCGTTACCGGGATTGGTGTGAGCAAAACAAAAATCTCCCATGCGCTAAAAAAAAACTGTAGGAGCCCGGCTTGCCGGCGATGGCGTCCTTGAGATCGCTATCGCCAGCAAGCCGGCTCCTACAGGTTTGTATTGCCTAGTACTGCATTAGCAGCACTTGGGCCCACCCTTGCCACCGTAACGGGCTTCCTGACGTTCGCGGAAGAACATCTCGTAGCTCATCACCGGCTTGTCCGGGTGTTTGTTCTGCATATGCTCGACGTAGTTGTCGTAGTCGGGCATGCCGACCATCAGGCGCGCGGCCTGACCGAGGTATTTACCGAGGCGACTCAGGTCATTGAACATGCTGCAATCCTCGATCAAGCATCGGGCAGGGCCTGGAACGGTGCTTCTTTATCCGTACGTTCCTTGGTGCCCCAGGCGGCAATGCCGACCTTGAGCGCATAGAACAGGATACTGAACACCACGAACAGGAACAGTGCCGTCAGCGTGGCGTTGGTATAGGCGTTGTAAATCACGTGCTGCATCTGCTCGATGTTCTTGGCCGGTGCCAGTACCTGACCGTTGGCCAGGGCATCGCTGTATTTCTTCGCCAGTGCCAGGAAACCGATTGCCGGGTTGGCGTCGAACAGCTTGATGAAGCCGGCGGTGGTGGTGCAGATCAGCAGCCAGACCGCAGGCAGCATGGTGACCCAGACGTAGCGTTGACGCTTCATCTTGATCAGCACCACCGTCGCCAGCATCAGCGCGATCCCGGCCAGCATCTGGTTGGAGATACCGAACAGCGGCCACAAGGTGTTGATGCCCCCCAGCGGATCGATCACCCCTTGGTACAGCAGGTAACCCCACATCGCCACGCAACCGGCGGTGGCGATCAGGTTGGCGGTCCAGGATTCGGTGCGTTTCAGCGCCGGTACGAAGGAGCCGAGCAGATCCTGGAGCATGAAGCGTCCGGCACGGGTACCGGCGTCTACCGCGGTGAGGATGAAGAGAGCTTCGAACAGGATCGCAAAGTGGTACCAGAACGCCATGGTGTTTTCACCCGGCAGGAGACTGTGCAGGATCTGCGCGATACCGACCGCCAGGGTCGGCGCACCGCCGGCGCGAGCCAGGATGGTGGTTTCACCGATGTCCTTGGCCACCGCTTGCAGCGCTTCCGGGGTAATCGCAAAACCCCAGCTGCTGACCGTTTGAGCCACAGACACCACGTCACTGCCGACGATCGCCGCCGGGCTGTTCATGGCGAAGTACACACCTGGCTCGATCACCGAAGCGGCCACCATCGCCATGATCGCCACGAAGGACTCCATCAACATGCCGCCGTACCCGATGTAACGGGCATGACTTTCATTGGCCAATAGTTTCGGCGTGGTGCCCGAAGCGATCAACGAGTGGAACCCCGAAACCGCACCGCAGGCAATGGTGATGAACAGGAACGGGAACAGACCGCCCTTCCACACCGGCCCGGTACCGTCGATGAACTGGGTCAATGCTGGCATTTTCAAATCGGGCATGGTGATCAGAATGCCGATCGCCAGAGCAACGATGGTACCGATTTTCAAGAAGGTCGACAGGTAGTCACGCGGTGCCAGGATCAGCCACACCGGCAACACCGCGGCGACGAAACCGTAGCCGATCAGCATCCAGGTGATCTGCACGCCGGTGAAGCTGAACGCCTTGGCCCAAACCGGGTCGGCGGCAATCTGCCCACCGAGCCAGATCGAACCGAGCAGCAGCGCCACGCCGATCACCGAGATTTCACCGATGCGGCCCGGGCGGATGTAGCGCATGTAGAGGCCCATGAACATCGCGATCGGGATGGTCGCCATCACCGTGAACATGCCCCACGGGCTTTCGGCCAGGGCCTTGACCACGATCAGCGCCAGCACCGCGAGGATGATGACCATGATCAGGAAGCACCCGAACAAGGCGATGGTGCCGGGGATGCGGCCCATTTCTTCGCGGACCATGTCACCCAGGGAACGGCCATTGCGCCGGGTCGACAGGAACAGGACCATGAAGTCCTGCACCGCACCGGCCAGCACCACCCCGGCAATCAGCCACAGCGTACCGGGCAGGTAGCCCATCTGCGCCGCCAGAACCGGTCCGACCAGGGGCCCTGCGCCGGCAATCGCCGCGAAGTGGTGACCGAAGAGCACGTGTTTGTTGGTCGGCACGAAGTCCAGGCCGTCATTGTTGAGCACGGCGGGGGTGGCCCGGCGCGGATCGAGCTGCATCACATTGTTAGCGATGAACAAACTGTAGTAACGGTACGCAACCAGATAGATGGCCACGGCGGCGACCACAATCCACAAGGCGTTGATCGCCTCACCTCGGCGCAGTGCCACGACGCCAAGGGCGCACGCCCCCACGATTGCCAGCAACAGCCAGGGTATGTGGCGTAGCAGGCCATTATTATTTTTCATTTTATGATTCCAGCCAGGGTGGACAAGAAAGACAGCCATCCCGAGTTTAGCTTGCCTGACAACAAAGGCCATACCCCGATATGGGCCGGACGCCTGCCCTGGTCGCAGGCTGTGACATTACAGGTCTATAGTCAGCGGACATTTCGAGGATCGCGCCATGAGCGAGCACACTGATCGCCGCCACTTCAAACGTATTGCATTCAATGCCCGAACCGAACTGGGCCAGGGGGAATTTATCTGGCCGGTGAAGCTGATCGACTTGTCACTGAAGGGGCTGTTGATCGAAAAGCCGGAACCGTGGCTGGGAGATCGGGAACAGGATTTTTTCGTCGAGATTCATCTGAGCGATGACGTCGAAATCAGGATGGATGTGCAGCTGACCCACGAAGATTACGGCCAGCTCGGATTTGTCTGCAAGCACATCAGCCTGGAATCGATTGAGCGTCTGCGGCGGTTGATCGAGTTAAATCTGGGGGATCCGCAGGAGTTGGAGCGGGAGCTGGGCGCACTCATCGAAATCTGACGGCCGCTCCCACAGGGATTGTGTTCAACCAGTCAACTACTCGAACAACGCGTCCAGGGCCTGTTCCAGGCGCGTCACGGCAATAATCTGCAACCCTGGCGGTGCCTCCTTCGGCGCATTGCCCTTGGGCACGATGGCACGCTTGAAGCCGTGCTTGGCGGCTTCCTTCAAGCGCTCCTGACCGCTCGGCACCGGACGCACTTCGCCCGACAGACCCACCTCACCAAACACCAGCAAATCATGCGGCAGTGGCCGATTGCGCAAACTGGACATGACC
Source organism: Pseudomonas silesiensis (assembly GCF_001661075.1). Classification (NCBI taxonomy): domain Bacteria; kingdom Pseudomonadati; phylum Pseudomonadota; class Gammaproteobacteria; order Pseudomonadales; family Pseudomonadaceae; genus Pseudomonas; species Pseudomonas silesiensis. Next base: position 698,052 of record NZ_CP014870.1, on the reverse strand, counting down.
GCCGCCATCAGCGCCAGGTCGGAGGCTGTTTCCAGCACCTTCACCCCACCGACCACATTGAGAAACACGTCCTGATCGTGAGTCGGAATACCGCCGTGACGGTGCAGCACCGCCAGCAACATCGCCAGGCGATTCTGATCCAGCCCCAGCGTTACCCGACGCGGGTTGGCCAGGTGGCTGTCATCCACCAGGGCCTGGACTTCCACCAGCATCGGCCGGGTCCCTTCCCAAGTCGCCATGACCACACTGCCAGGCACTTCTTCCTGGGCACGGGTCAGGAAAATCGCCGACGGGTTGGAGACTTCTTTCAAACCCTTGTCGGTCATGCCGAACACCCCCAGCTCGTTGACCGCGCCGAACCGGTTCTTCACCGCCCGCAGCAGACGCAAGCGCCCGTCGGATTCGCCTTCGAAATACAACACGGTGTCGACCATATGCTCCAGCACGCGCGGCCCGGCCAATGCGCCTTCCTTGGTCACGTGGCCCACCAGGAAAATCGCCGTGCCACTCTGCTTGGCATAGCGCACCAGCAACGCTGCGCTTTCGCGAACCTGGGAGACACCCCCCGGCGCCGATTGCAGTTGTTCCGTGAAAATCGTCTGGATCGAATCGATCACCATGACCTTGGGCTTTTCCTGCCGGGCCGTGGCGATGATGGTTTCGATGCAGGTTTCGGTCATGACCCGCAATTGATCCTGAGGCAAGCCCAGACGTCGGGCACGCATGGCCACTTGTTGCTGGGATTCTTCGCCCGTGACGTACAGGGCGGGCATGCTCTTGGCAAGATTGCACAAGGTCTGCAGCAGAATGGTCGATTTGCCGATGCCGGGATCGCCGCCGATCAATACCACCGAACCGTCCACCAGCCCCCCGCCCAGGACACGATCAAGTTCGCCGGAAGCGGTGGAGAAGCGCGGGATTTCTTCGACACTGACTTCGGCCAGGGTCCTGATCTGCGCCTGCTGACCCGTCCAGCCGGTGCGACCGCTGGGAGCCGCGGCGCCGCCGCTCTCGACCATGGTTTCCGTCAGGGTGTTCCAGGCCCCGCACTCTCCGCACTGGCCGGCCCACTTGGGAAAGGTTGAGCCGCACTCGGTGCAGCCATACATGCGCTTGGCCTTGGCCATCTGAACTCCCGGCAAAAACCGCGATGATAGCTCAGCTGGACTGGATCAGCGCGATACAGTTGCCCAGCGGATTGGCTACAGCAAGTTGCAGGCATCCTGGATGCATGTGCCATATTACAATTCGATTACAGCCCGGCAAAACTTATACAGTATTGCGCTTGCGCCCAATACAAACCGCAGCCTTAATCCATAAAACACCCATCATACTTATACAAACCCTGACACCCTCGATTCCGAGCGTACAATCTCGGCACACTATATCGAATTGATAAATGTTAATCGGTATATGACAGTAATCCTGATCTCCGACCCTCGTGAACATTGCGAGGAATCCTTTATCGAAACCGTGCAAAGCAATCAGTGAAACATCACTTGCACTTACCCCGACATAATCAGGTTCTATCTATCGAGCCGCTGCGGCCAGCAGATGCCATTGACCGAAGGACAGATGACCGCATGGGCAGGTGGCAAACTACTGGGGACGATCCGCTCCACGGGTTCTGCTCGCGCACAAATGATGGCGTTTTGTAAACTTTTCACCGATGCCCCGGTCGATAGCAAACGAACACTGTTAGCAGGTGTTTCGAGCAAGAAGCTTTTTGCTGAATTACACTGCTGGCACCTACCTCATCTGTAACAAGGAAATATCCAATGGGCGTGATCAGTGAGTTCAAGGCCTTCGCGGTCAAAGGCAATGTGATAGACATGGCTGTCGGTATCATCATCGGCGCCGCCTTCGGCAAGATCGTTTCGTCGTTCGTCGGCGACGTGATCATGCCTCCCATCGGCCTGTTGATCGGCGGGGTGGATTTCAGCGACCTGGCCATCACGCTCAAGGCCGCCAACGGGGACATCCCGGCAGTGGTGCTGGCGTACGGTAAATTCATCCAGACCCTGATCGACTTCGTCATCGTCGCCTTCGCGATCTTCATGGGCGTCAAAGCCATCAACCGCCTGAAGCGCGAAGAAGCCGTCGCACCGACCCTGCCGCCGGTTCCGACCAAGGAAGAAGTGCTGCTGGGCGAGATCCGCGACCTGCTGAAGGCCCAGAACAATCGACCTTCGGATGTGGGTATTGAAAAATGACGCCTCTGGCGTAATGCGGCCCACTGTAGGAGCTCGCTCCTACAGGCGCCGTTTGTTACCAGTAGTTTTCCACCGCGACCTGGCCGGGTCGCCGGCTGAGACTCAAGTGCATGTGACGCTGTTTAAGCAGCTTTCGCGTGTCATCGATCATCTGCGGGTTGCCGCAAAGCATGACTCGGGAATGCTCGGCTGTCAGGTTCACCCCGGCCGCCTGCTCCAGCTCACCATTTTCAATCAGGGTGGTGATCCGGCCATTCAACGCACCAGGATGTTGTTCGCGCGTGACAGTGGCGATGAACCGCAACTTGTGTGCGTGCTCCGATAAATAGTCACGCTGCGCCAGGCCTGCAAGCAGCGCTTGGTAAGCCAGTTCCCGGGCTTCGCGCACGCTGTAGACCAGGATGATTCGCTCGAATTTTTCCCAGACCTCGAAATCCTGCAGAATCGACAGGAACGGTGCCACGCCGGTGCCTGTGGACAACAACCAGAGATCACGCCCGTCGATAAAGCGATCCAGTGTCAGGTAACCGAAGGCCTGACGGTCCACCAGCAGCGTATCGCCGACTTCCAGCCGGCTCAGCTCACTGGTGAATTCCCCCCCCGGCACCACGATTGAGAAGAACTCGAGAAATTCGTCATAAGGTGACGAAACCATGGAGTAAGCGCGCCATACCGTGCCGCCATCGGCTTTGGTCACGCCTAGCCGGGCGAATTGCCCTGCTCGAAAGCGAAACCCCGGATCCCTGGTGGTCCGCAGGGTAAACAGGTTCGGGGTCAACGGCTGAACGTCGAGCAATGTCTGGCGCGTGAATTTTTCTACACTGGCGGTCATGGGTCGCTCCATACAACTGATAGCGTCCAGTGTCCCGCAAAGCACGGGAAGTTAACACCTACGATTTGTAGTGCCTTTACAAGGGATGACCAACTAGCTCAATTCACATTTTTTTCACAACTACCTGCATCCACGCGTAACAGGCAATTCATATTAAACCCGACATTCAAACTCCGTGTTGTATTAGAACTGGATATTTAGATTTTAATGCGCCGACAAGCTAAAAATTCTCACAACAAAGTAGGATTCGTCCTACACTCGGGACGTGCCGGATCTCGGATCCAATTTGGCACCAAACGAAAAGATAATGGAGACCCATGATGGAAAGGTGGATGGAGTCACAATTAAACCAACTGTCGTGCACTACGGAGATAGATACCGCCTACCGTATCGCACTCGGCTTTGCGAAAAATATAGGATTCAAATTTTTCGCATTTTCAACAACTTATCAGACGAAACTCGATCAATACGAAACTATCAAACTTAACAACTACCCGGCTGCCTGGAACAAGGATTATGAACAACAACAAATGAAAGCCGTAGACCCGGTAGTGGCTCATTGCAATCATTCGATGTTGCCGATTCTTTGGAGCGAAGAGCTCTTCGCTCATGTTCCAACGCTATGGGAAGCGCTTGAAACCCAAGGTCTGCAGCACGGATGGTCACAGGCCATTCATGACGAAAGAAGCGGGTTCTGCAGCATCCTGAGTCTGGCCAGAAGCCACTGCCCGATCACTGCGTTCGAGCTGTATGAGAATCTTGGCTTTTCAGTGTTCATGGGCCGCCATCTGCATGCGTTGATCACGCAGAACTTGCCCAAAAAAGCCGAGACACCGCCTGCTTCGCATTTATCCGCCAGGGAAATCGACGTATTGAAACTGGCAGCCGATGGCAAGACCGCGTATGAGAGCGCCAGAATTCTCAACCTCAGCCCGCGCACCATCAATTTTCATGTGCAAAGCGCGATTGTGAAACTCGGCGTCAACAACAAGATTGCGGCAGTCATCACCGCTGCCAAGGAAGGCTATCTGAACAGCAATGCGATGCGATGATCGATAAAACCTGCGAGTAATCCAAAAGAAAAAAACGTACCATTTGCGGTCCTTCCTGAGTGATGACGTGCGAAGCTCACGACGAAGTACGCTCGGATGGTCTCGCGCGCTACAAAAGCCCCCGGGTCGCGGGAGACCTGTTGATTGCCCCTGTTGATTTCACAGAGTTCCCGCGCCATGCCCTTGCTCGAAACACCTTTCGCCCGACTTGACCTGATCCGCCAGCCCGAACAGCAGAACGAACCGCTGCAGGCGTTTGATGCCGCGGATGAATACCTGCTCACTTTTCTGGCCGAACAGCAACCGGGCGCAGACTCTCGAGTGCTGGTGCTGAACGACAGTTTCGGCGCATTGGCCGCCAGCCTGCAGGGCAAGGTCCGGGTGATCAGCAGCGGCGATTCGTTCCTGGCCTTTCAAGGGCTGGAAAAGAACCTGATCCGTAACGGCCAGGCATTTGATGCGGTGCCGAGCGTACCTGCCAGCGAAGCGCTCACCGGGCCCTTTGACCGGGTATTGGTCCGGGTGCCGAAAACCCTGGCCTTGCTGGAGGAGCAACTGATTCGTCTGCAAGGTCAGCTGGCACCGGGCGCCCAAGTGATTGCCGGCGCCATGATCAAGCATTTGCCCCGCGCTGCGGGCGACCTGCTGGAGCGTTACATCGGGCCGGTGCACGCCTCGCTGGCGGTGAAGAAAGCCCGGCTGTTGATCGCTGACGCGGAGGCCAAAGTGCCTGCCGTCTCCCCCTACCCGACGCGCTATCGACTCGACGAGCCGGCGATCGAACTGCTCAACCATGCCAACGTATTCTGCCGTGAAGGGCTGGATATCGGCACGCGGGCCTTTCTGCCGCACTTGCCCGGGAACCTCGGCGCGGCACGGGTCGCCGACCTCGGTTGCGGTAACGGTGTGCTGGCCATCGCCAGCGCTCTGCAAAACCCGCAAGCCCTGTACACACTGGTGGACGAGTCGTACATGGCCGTGCAATCGGCTGCCGAAAACTGGCACAAGGCCTTGGGTGATCGGCCAGTCACCGTGCGTGCCGGGGATGGGTTGGCCGGGCAGGAACCCCAGTCTCTGGACGTGGTGCTGTGCAACCCGCCGTTTCACCAGCAACAAGTGGTCGGCGACTTCCTGGCCTGGCGGATGTTTCAGCAGGCACGTGAAGCCTTGGTGGTCGGCGGCGCGCTGTACATCGTCGGCAATCGTCACCTGGGTTATCACAGCAAGCTCGCGCGCCTGTTCCGGGGCGTCGAACAAGTGGCCGCCACACCCAAGTTCGTGATCCTCAAAGCCCGAAAATAATCCCGAAAAAAAACCCTCCGCGGGTGGAGGGTCGTAAATCCGTGCCGCAAGGCAACGGGACGGGATGTTGCGCAATCAGTGTGTCGACAAGCCCGCGGCGTTCATGAACATGCGCATCAGGCTGGCGACGATAAACAGCGCCACGACGCTGCCGGTCCAGATCATCGCCAGCCAGCCCAGCCGCTGCCACAGCGGCTTCTTCTCTGCTGCTTCGATTTCCTGCAAGGAATGTTTGCCTGCCATCATCGTGATCTCCTCTGAAACGGCGCAGGTATCAGGCCTGCGCCATTATCGTGCTCTTTAATGGTAGCCATCTTCGTGGGTGACCTTGCCGCGGAACACGTAGTAGCTCCAGAAGGTGTAACCCAGGATGAACGGGATGATGAACAACGTCCCCACCAGCATGAAGCCCTGGCTTTGCGGCGGGGCTGCGGCGTCCCAGATCGAGATCGAGGGCGGCACGATGTTCGGCCACAAGCTGATGCCCAGACCGCTGTAGCCGAGGAAAATCAGCACCAGTGTCAGCAGGAACGGCGTGTAATGCGCATTGCGGGCCACGGCGCGAATCAATCCGTACATGGTCACCAGCACCAGGATCGGCACCGGCAGGAACCAGAACAGGTTTGGCAGGGTGAACCACCGAGCGGCGATATCGGTGTGCGCCAACGGTGTCCAGATGCTGACGATACCGATCACCGCCAGCACCACAAACGCCAATGGTCGCGCCAGGTCATGCATCTGTTCTTGCAACTTGCCTTCGGTTTTCATGATCAGCCAGGTGCACCCGAGCAGCGCATAAGCCACCACCAGCGCCGCGCCACAGAACAGGGTGAACGGCGTCAGCCAGTCCAGCGAGCCGCCGGCGAACTGGCGGTTCACTACCGGAAACCCATCGATGAACGCACCCAGGGCCACCCCCTGGAAGAACGTGGCGGCAATCGAGCCACCGATGAACGCCTTGTCCCAGAGGTGGCGCTTGTGGTCCTTGGCCTTGAAGCGGAACTCAAAGGCCACGCCACGGAAGATCAACCCGATCAGCATGAAAATCAGCGGCAGATACAAGGCCGAGAGCACCACCGAATAGGCCAGCGGGAACGCGCCAAACAACGCCGCGCCCCCCAGAACCAGCCAGGTTTCGTTGCCGTCCCAGACCGGCGCGACGGTGTTCATCATGACGTCACGGTCGGTCTTGCCCTTGATGAACGGGAAGAGAATGCCGATGCCCAGATCGAAGCCGTCCATGACCACGTACATCATGATGCCGAAGATGATGATCACGGCCCAGATCAGCGGAAGATCGATACCCATGCTTCAAATCTCCTTGGTCAGGCTGGGGCGGTTGTCAGTGTCGTCGTTGTCTTCGTCGGCAGCGGACAGCGGACGGGCCGGCGTGCGTTTCTGGCCAGGCCCCCCTTCGTTGGTTTCCTTGCCTTCGTCGATCTTCGGCCCTTTGCGCACCAGGCGCATCATGTAGCCCAGACCGGCGCCGAACAGCGCGAAATACACCACCACGAACAGGACCAGCGTGATGCTCATCTGCATGAAGCTGTGATTGGAAGAGGCATCCGCCGTGCGCATCAGGCCATAGACCACCCACGGCTGACGGCCGATTTCAGTGGTGAACCAACCGGCGAGGATCGCGATCAGGCCGGACGGCCCCATCCACAACGCCAGATACAGGAACGGTCGCGAGGTATACAGCTTGTCGCGCTTGCGCAGCCACAGGCTCCACAAACCGGTGAAGATCATCAGGAAACCCAGGCCGACCATGATCCGGAACGACCAGAAAACAATGGTCGAATTCGGCCGGTCCTCCGGCGGGAACTCCTTGAGCGCCGGCACCTGCTTGTCCAGTGAGTGCGTCAGGATCAGGCTGCCCAGGTACGGAATCTCGACGGCGAATTTGGTCCTCTCTTCTTTCATGTCCGGCCAGCCGAACAGGATCAGCGGGGTCGGCTCATCACCGTGGTTTTCCCAGTGTCCTTCGATGGCGGCAATTTTCGCCGGCTGATGCTTGAGCGTGTTAAGCCCGTGGAAATCACCGATGACCGCCTGGATAGGCGCCACGATCAGGGCCATCCACATGGCCATCGAGAGCATGGTGCGGATCGCCGGGTTGTCCTTGCCGCGAAGCAAATGCCAGGCCGCCGAGGAGCCGACGAAGAATGCGGTCGCAACGAATGCGGCCGTCGCCATGTGCATCAGGCGGTAGGGGAACGACGGGTTGAAGATCACGGCCAGCCAGTCCACCGGAATCACCTGGCCATTGACGATTTCGTAGCCCTGCGGCGTCTGCATCCAGCTATTGGAGGCAAGAATCCAGAAGGTCGAGATCAGGGTGCCAATGGCGACCATGACCGTCGAGAAGAAGTGCAGGTTGCGCCCGACCTTGTTCCAGCCGAACAGCATGACCCCCAGGAAACCGGCCTCGAGGAAGAACGCGGTCAACACTTCGTACGTCAGCAACGGCCCGGTCACGGCACCGGCGAAGTCCGAGAAGCGGCTCCAGTTGGTACCGAACTGGTAAGCCATGACCAGCCCGGAAACCACCCCCATGCCGAAGTTGACGGCAAAGATCTTCGACCAGAAGTGGTACAGGTCGCGATACGTGTTGTTGTTGGTTTTCAGCCACAGCCCTTCGAGCACCGCCAGGTAACTCGCCAGGCCGATGGTGATGGCCGGGAACAGAATGTGGAACGAGATGGTGAACGCGAATTGGATTCGGGCGAGATCAAGAGCCTCCAAACCGAACATAAGTCTTCCTCTGTCAGGTAATACCGGCTGAAGGCCTGCGGCCTGCACCCACTGCCCCCACGGATATGGAGTGTGGCGAATTCGAATTCGTTCTTTTTTTGCAAACATCACAACGTAGGGAGTCTGGCCATCTGGCCGCCGGATCATTTCCACCAAGGGTCTTGATCTGGATCAAGCAACGTTGAAAGAGTAGTCCGCTTTTTGGCGATGGACGCTGTGGTCTTTTGCCGCGTGACAGGTTGCCTCACTGACGTTGCCCAGCGGATCGGTGTCTAGCTAACTAATTTCCCCGGCCCTGCAACTTCTGGTTACAGGTTGGTGATAATCTCGACACCTCCCTCGCCCGGATTCGTCTTCAGATGCCTGACCAAGCGCCACTGCTGTTACGTCATCACCGCCCTTTCATCGCGTTCTGGCTGGCCCGGGTGTTTACCGCCAGCGGCTTTCAGATGCTCACCGTGGCCATCGGCTGGAACCTGTATCAGCTGACCGGCAATGTGCTCGACCTGGGCCTGGTCGGCCTGGTGGAATTTGCCCCGCGGGTGCTGTTCATGCTGCACACCGGGCATGTCGCGGACCGTTATGACCGGCGCAAGGTCGCGGCAATCTGCCAGTCCTTGCAAGCCTTGATCGCCCTGTCCCTGGCCATCGGCAGTGCGACCGACCAGGTCACCCGGGAAATGATCTTCATCCTCGCGTTCCTGCTCGGTGCCGCACGGTCCTTCGAAATGCCGACTACCCAGGCCCTGTTGCCGAGCATCGTGCCCAGCGCGCTGTTTCCCCGCGCCGTCGCGGCCGCTCAGTCAGCCCAACAATCGGCGACCATCGTCGCCCCGGCCCTCGGCGGCTTGCTCTACGCCTTCGGCAGTGTCTGGGTGTATGGGCCGACCGTGATCCTCTACGTCATCGCCTGTGGACTGATGCTCAACTTGCCCGGCCGGCAGACTCCACTGAACAAAGGCAAAGCCACCCTGGACTCTTTACTGGCGGGCATACGCTTCATTCGTAGCCGTCCGGATATCCTCGGGGCGATTTCCCTGGATCTGTTTGCGGTGCTGCTCGGTGGCGCGACGGCGCTGCTGCCCGTGTTCGCCAAGGACATTCTGTTGACGGGCCCCTGGGGCCTGGGCCTGTTGCGTTCGGCCCCGGCGGTGGGGGCGCTGCTGATGTCGCTTTGGCTGGCGCGGTTTTCCGTGGATCGCCAGGTCGGGCGAGTGATGTTCACCGCGGTCGGCGTGTTTGGCGTGGCGACTATTGCGTTCGGCCTGTCCACCTCCTTCTGGTTTTCCCTTGCCGTACTGGTGGTGCTGGGCGCCGCGGACATGATCAGCATGGTGATCCGCGCCTCGTTCGTGCAACTGGAAACCCCGGACGAAATGCGCGGCCGGGTCAGCGCCGTGAACGGTCTGTTCATCGGCGCCTCGAACCAGTTGGGCGAGTTTGAATCCGGCCTGACCGCCCATTGGTTCGGCACGGTGCCGGCAGTGGTCATGGGCGGCATCGGCACGCTGGTGGTGACCGGGGTCTGGATCAAACTGTTCCCGACCCTGGCCAACCGCGACCGCATGCATGTGCAGGTGGAAGAAGCCAAGGCCTGAGGCCGTTGCCAAACACAAATTTGGCAATACATGGATAGTGCATCAGGTGTAATGTATCGCCTTACACTCCACCCATGATCAAATCCTTTCAGCACAAAGGCCTTCGCGGCTTCGGACAGGACATGCCCATGCACAACCCGCCACACCCTGGCGAAACACTATTGACGGATATATTGCCCGAGCTGGGCATCAGCGTCACAGAGCTGGCCCGGCACCTGGGGTTTGCACGTCCGCATCTATCACGGGTACTGCATGGCCACGCGCCGATCAGTCCGGATCTGGCAGTACGTCTGGAGCGGGCCGGAATTGGCAAGGCACGCATGTGGCTAGGGGTTCAAACCGACTACGATCTCTGGCAAGCCGAGCATCGTGAGCAACCATCGATCCTACCCATTGCCGTCCACGCCTGACAACCGCTAGACCACCAACTCCCCCGCCACCGCCGTGCGCGTGGCCTTGCCGCAAAGTTGCTCCACCAGCGCCAGGGCAAACGCCAGTGCGGCACCCGAGCCCTGGGCGGTGATGCAGTTGCCGTCGACCACCACTGGCTGGTCGACGAAGTTGCAACCCGATAGTTGATGGCTGGCCGATGGCAGGCAGGTCATGCGTCGTTGGCGCAGGACGCCAAAGGCCTGCAGCGCGAGTGCCGGGGCCTCGGCGATGGCGGCGAACAGGCGCCCGGCCGCCGCCTGATTCTTGACCAATTGTTGCAAGGGCTGATGCGCCGCCAGATGTTGCGCCCCCACGGCCCCACCGGGGAGCACGATCAGATCGAACGGCTGGGCCAGCAAGTCCACCAGCATCGCGTCGGACGTCACTCGGGTGCCCCGGGCACAGGTGAGCATGCGCCGCCCCTCGATGCTGGCGACCACCACTTCAACGTTGGCACGGCGCAGCACATCGATCAGGGTCACTGCTTGCAGGTCATCGATGCCCTCGGCGAGGGTAATCAGAGCTCTAAAGGTCATGGGCGCAGTCCACTGAATGATCCTTAAAGCGTAGTCAGCTTTCCCGCCCCTCGTTCACGCCTGCCGTTACTTGATATAAAGCTGGGTCGATAAGGTGTTGCTCGGGGCGTTGATCGAGGTATTGCTGAAAGTGAACGTGCCCTCCTGCTTGCCCGCCAGATCGAAGACATACAAATAACCGACCGTTTTTTTCCCTACGGTGCATTCGGTCAGGTTGCCATTATCAAAAGCACAGATCGGGGTCCGGGTGCCGTTGACCTCAAAACCGTCCAGCCCGACATGCGCCCCACGACCGTAGCCGACTTCCAGCACGTAGACCCTGATGTTCTCGCCACTGTGATCGCAGCGAGTCTGCTCCTGCCCCTGTGCAATGCTTTCGAAACCACAGCCCGGCGACTCGACCTTGAGCACCTTCACCTGACTCAACGGCGGCGCCGATGCAGCCGAAGCGATTGGCGCCCCCGCAAACAGGGCCATCAAGAGTCCGAATCCGGTCACCCGCTCTTTTTTCATGCAATACATAAGTCCCCCCAAAGCAGCGCGCAGTATGGCTCACTGGGCTTTAACGCAAAACATCGACGACGATCGCAGCCATAAGCAGTCATAACCCCACTCTGCTGGTATGATGCGCGGCTTTTTCCGACCTACAGCAAATTACCGGGCGCCTGCGGTGGTCTGTGCTTTGCTGTTGAAGTCGATACATTCACGGCGCCTGGCGCGCCACGGGGAGCAGACATGCTGGAAAGGCTGTTTCAACTCAAGGCACATAACACCAACGTGCGGACCGAGATTCTGGCGGGCGTCACGACCTTTTTGGCCATGGCCTACATTCTGTTCGTCAACCCGAGCATCCTTGGCGAGACTGGCATGGACAAAGGTGCGGTGTTCGTCGCGACCTGCCTGGCAGCCGCCATCGGTTCCACCGTGATGGGCCTGATCGCCAACTACCCGATCGCCCTCGCGCCGGGCATGGGCTTGAACGCCTTCTTCACCTATACCGTGGTCTTGAACATGGGTCACACCTGGCAAGTGGCGCTGGGTGCGGTGTTCATCTCGGCGGTGATGTTCTTCCTGCTCTCGATCTTCCGTATCCGTGAATGGATCGTCAACAGTATCCCGTTGCCCTTGCGTTCGGCCATTGCCGCCGGCATCGGCCTGTTCCTGGCGCTGATAGCCCTGCACAACGCCGGCATCGTCGTCAGCAACCCGGCGACCATGCTCGGCCTCGGCGACCTCAAGCAACCGGCACCGATCCTCGCCACCCTGGGCTTTGCCCTGATCGTCGCCCTCGAAGCCCTGAAGGTTCGCGGCGCCGTGCTGATCGGCATTCTGGCAGTGACCATCGCCTCCATCGTCATGGGGTTCACCCCGTTCGGCGGCGTGATGTCGATGCCTCCGTCGCTGGCGCCGACCTTCCTGCAGCTGGACATCAAGGGTGCACTGGACATCGGCCTGGTCAGCGTGATTTTCGCCTTCCTGTTCGTCGACCTGTTCGATAACTCTGGCACCCTGATTGGTGTGGCCAAGCGCGCCGGCCTGATGAGCAAGGATGGCCACATGCCAAAAATGGGGCGCGCCCTGATCGCCGACAGCACCGCGGCCATGGCCGGTTCCTTGCTGGGGACTTCAACGACGACCAGCTACATCGAATCCGCGGCTGGCGTGAGTGCCGGCGGCCGCACCGGCCTGACCGCTGTCGTGGTTGCGATCCTGTTCCTGCTGGCGTTGTTTTTCTCGCCATTGGCTGCCAGCGTTCCGGCGTTTGCCACGGCACCTGCACTGCTGTTCGTCGCGGTACTGATGACATCCGGCCTGGCCGAAATAGACTGGGACGACATCACCGTTGCTGCACCGGTCGTGGTCACCGCCCTGGCCATGCCATTCACATATTCCATCGCCAACGGCATCGCCTTCGGTTTCATTTCCTGGACCGCGATCAAGCTGCTGTCCGGTCGCGGCCGTGAATTGAATTCGGCGCTGGTGATCCTGTCGATTCTGTTCGTGATCAAATTGGGTTGGTTCAACGCATGACTTTTGATACCCAGGCTTACGCCGTTCAGCTCGAAGAAAAGGTCACGCGCCTGCGTGATCTGCTGGCCCCATTCGATGCGCCAGAACCTGCCGTGTTCGACTCGCCGCTGCAGAACTTCCGCCTGCGCGCAGAGTTTCGCTTGTGGCGCGAAGCCGGCGAGCGTCACTACGCGATGTTTTCCCTGGAAGACAAACGCACGCCGATCCTGATCGAAGAATTTCCGATTGCCAGCCTGCGTATCAATCAGTTGATGCCGCAGCTCAAGGCAGCCTGGCAGGCCAGCTCAGCCCTGAGTCACAAACTGTTCCAGGTGGAGTTCCTGACCACCCTGGCCGGCGATGCAATGATCACGCTGTGCTACCACCGTCCGCTGGACGAGCATTGGCACGCCGCCGCCTCGACACTGGCAGCCGAGCTGAATGTCAGCGTCATCGGCCGCTCCAAGGGCAAGCGCGAAGTCATCGGTCATGATTACGTGATCGAAAAACTGGAGGTCGGTGGCCGCACGTTCAGCTACCGCCAGCCGGAAGGCGCGTTTACCCAGCCCAACGGCACCGTGAACCAGAAGATGCTCAACTGGGCCTACGACGCGCTGGGTGATCGTTCCGACGATTTGCTGGAACTGTATTGCGGTAACGGCAACTTCACCCTGCCGCTCGCGACCCGCGTGCGTAAGGTGCTGGCCACCGAAATCAGCAAGTCTTCGGTCAATGCGGCACTGAGCAATCTCAGCGATAACGCAGTGGATAACGTCACCCTGGTGCGCCTGTCCGCCGAGGAACTGACCGAGGCGTTGAACGAAGTGCGCCCGTTCCGTCGTTTGCACGGCATCGACCTGAAAAGCTACGAATTCGGTAGTGTCTTCGTCGATCCGCCGCGTGCCGGCATGGACCCGGACACCTGCGAGCTCACCCGGCGCTTCGATAACATCCTGTATATTTCCTGCAACCCGCAAACCCTCGCGGCCAACATCGCCCAACTGCACGACACCCATCGCATCACCCGCTGCGCGATGTTCGACCAGTTCCCGTGGACCCATCACATGGAATCCGGGGTGTTGTTGACCCGTCGCTGATAGCCATTGCCCCATACGAATCAGCCGTCATCACGACGGCTTTTTTGTGGGCGCTCACAGAGCGACTTCGACTTTGCGCGGGCGCCCGCCCTTCCTGCCATTAGCCCGCGCGGCCTCAGCTTTGGCGGCACTGCTTTGGCGGCCGTTGCGCGAGGCGACGACCGAGGCGGCCATGTCCATCAGCGGCTTGCTCGCCGAAATCATCCCGGCAATGGATATCTGCAAGTCCTTGCCTTCATGGCATAGGGCGGTGCCAGAAAAACCGACTTTCAGTCCGGCGAAATCCTGGGTCCTGAAATCATCGAATTCCGGATAGCACTTCACTGGCAGCAATACACCACTGCCATCCTCGAAGCTGACGGCCAGACAGGGTTCCAGAAACGTCACAGCCGTCGCCTGCAAACCGCTATTGCGACGCAACCGGCCTCGCTCGATCGCTTCATCCAGCACCGACTCGGTGACTGGCCGATCCACCTGATTTTTTGCCTTTACTGCTTTCATAATTCAATCTCCACACCCTCCATTGTCCCCATGAGGGTCAACCGGGTTTTGTTCTCCAGAGGCTCATAACAAGCCGAGTCAATCATCCGGGTGCTACTCGCGATCTGCTTTACCACGACGACTTCGTTGTTTTGCCAATCCCATAATTGACGGTCGAGACAAACCGTCTGCAATTTGTTCCACCAGATGCCGCGAGCTCGCCGTAAATGGGCGGATTGCCTGAGCGTCTGACGCAAGCCCTCAAGCACCGCTACAGGTGGTCGTCGCGCATGAGGAATAACATCCCAAAGCTCTACGCCGTTGTGCCAAAAGCTGAACTTGAAGCGCGCACTCCATGTGCTCGCGTCCACATGCACATGAGGCGGGCAATGCTCGTCACGCAACAGGATTACCAGTGAAAACCCCTTGTAGCTGCATACTCTCATGCTAACCCATCCGTTAGGTTATAGAGCTCGACGGCTCGCCATTCCTTGAAGAATCCGACCACTGGTACAGACTCCCTTTCCATACTCGAACTTGAGGCTAGCGCGCAATGTCGCCTTGGGTACCCTGATCACGGGGGGAAAATGGTAAGCAATCCTTTCGCCAATTTGATAAATACAGAATTAGCCACTCCATTTGATCCCTGGTGTAATCAAACATGCAGCGACAATTCGACGATCTTCAACTGGGCAGCATCGAGCTGTTTTGCCTGGCCGCCGAAGCGGGTAGCTTCACCGCTGCCGCGCTGGTGGCGGGCGTGACGCCGGCAGCCGTGAGCCGATCGGTGTCGCGCATGGAGGAACGCCTCGGTGTGCGGCTGTTTGCGCGCACCACTCGCAGCGTAAAAATGACCGACAGTGGCCGACGGTATTACGAGGAGTGTCGCCAGGCGCTGGCGCAACTGGTCGAGGCCCAACGCGAGGTCATGGGCCAGCAACAGGAGCCTTCCGGCACCTTGCGCATCAGTATCCCCACCACGTATGCCCATCACCGCATCCTGCCGTTGCTGCCGGCGTTTCGGGAACGCTTCCCGGCGGTGAAAGTCGAGTCGCACATCAGCAATCGCAACATCGATTTCGTTGGCGAAGGCTATGACATGGCCATCCGCGTGCGGGCGATTCCGGATTCCGGCCTGATCGCCCGTCACCTGGAAGACGCAGCGTTGGTGATGATCGCCAGTCCCGCCTACCTGAAACGTGCCGGCATTCCGCAAACCCTGGACGACCTGGCGCAGCATGAATGCATTCAGTACGAACTGCCCAGCAGCGGGCGGCGCATTGCCTGGTTGTTCAACGACGATGGAGAGCAACGAGAGATTCTTGCCGAGGGCAACCTCAGTTGTTCCGACGACGTGCTCGGGGGCGTGACCTTGGCCAGACATGGGGCGGGGCTGTTTCAGACGTATCGCTTCATTGTCGAAAACGAACTGGCCGACGGCTCGCTGGTGGAAGTGCTCAAGCCTTATGGCGGGCGTTCGCGGCCGTTCACTCTGCTCTACCCGCAAAGTCGCCATGTGCCACTGCGGCTGCGGGCTTTCATCGATTTTCTGGTCGAGCATCTTCCGCGCTGAAAAGATCGCAGCCGGCGATCTTTGCCAATGTTCGATCACCGCACACAAAAACTGCAGGCGCTGCCTCTGCAATTGACCAAATTAACCATTCGGTACATTTTATCTCCACAGGCCGAAACGCGCGGCCGGTTCCAAAAATAATAAGTGGAGAAAAGCGATGCCCCCTATCGTCCTGGTGCTTAACGGCCCCAACCTGAACCTGCTCGGCACCCGTGAGCCGGCCACCTACGGTCACGAAACCCTGGCCGACGTTTCGGCGTTGTGCGCACGTGCCGCCGAAGAGTTCGGACTGGCGGTGGAGTTTCGCCAGACCAATCATGAAGGCGAACTGCTCGACTGGATTCACGCCGCCCGCGGCCGTTGCGCTGGAATCGTCATCAACCCGGCGGCCTGGACCCACACCTCGGTGGCGATCCGCGATGCATTGGTCGCCAGCGAACTGCCGGTGATCGAAGTCCACCTCTCCAACGTCCATGCCCGCGAGCCGTTCCGGCATCACAGCTTCGTTTCAGCCATTGCCACCGCCGTAATGGCCGGTTTCGGCAGCCACGGTTATCGCCTGGCGCTGGAACATTTCAGCCTGCGGTTGAAGGGGTGAATGCCATGACGCAGAACAAGACTGTACTGGCCGGGCTGATCGGTGCCGGCATCCAGGCTTCCCGCACCCCGGCACTGCACGAGCATGAAGGCGATGCCCAGGGTTTGCGCTACCTCTATCGCCTGATCGATCTCGACCCGTTGAAACTCGACAGCAGTGCCTTGCCTGACCTGTTGTTGGCAGCCGAGCGCATGAACTTCACCGGTCTGAACATCACGTTTCCGTGCAAACAGACCATCATCCCGCTGCTCGACGAATTGTCGCCGGAAGCGCGCGGCATCGGTGCCGTCAACACCGTGGTGCTCAAGGACGGCAAACGCGTCGGTCATAACACCGATTGCCTGGGCTTTGCCGAAGGTTTTCGCCGTGGCCTGCAGGGCGTTGCCCTTGAACGCGTGGTGCAAATGGGCGCAGGGGGCGCAGGCGCAGCAGTGGCCCATGCGTTATTGAGCGAAGGCGTACAGCTGCTCAGCATTTTTGATGTGGATACCCGCCGCGCGCAGTCGCTGGCAAACAACCTCAATCAACACTTCGGTGCTGGCCGCGCGGTCGCCGGGCATGATCTGCAGGGCACCCTGGCCGAGGCCGACGGTCTGGTGAACACCACGCCCATGGGCATGCAAAAACTGCCGGGCACGCCGGTGCCTGCGCAGATGATGCGAGGTGAGCTGTGGGTGGCGGAGATCGTCTATTTCCCGCTGGAAACCGAACTGCTGCGCAACGCCCGCGCCTTGGGTTGCCGGACACTGGATGGCGGCAACATGGCGGTGTTCCAGGCGGTGAAGGCGTTTGAATTGTTCAGCGGCGTGGTGCCGGATGCACAGCGGATGCTGGCGCATTTTCAGAGCATGAATGGCTAAAAAGCTTCGCGGGCAAGTCGGGTCGCCGCATCGCTCGCTCCTACAGGTTCCATGTTGCCCCTCTCGCTCCTACAGGTTCCATGTTGCCCCTGTAGGAGCGAGCGATGCGGCGACCCGACTTGCCCGCGAAGGCGTCAGGCCTGCAGATATCTCAAAACCGACTCGCAGATCATCTCCCGATGACGCTGCTTGATGCTTTCGTCCGGCAAGTCGATCTGGAAAATCTCACCGAACGTATGGCGGTTCGACACGCGATAGAAGCAGAACGAACTGATCAGCAGGTGGACATCCAACGGATCGAGCCCTGTACGGAACACGCCCTCCTCGACCCCGCGACGCAAGATCTCGCCCAGTGAATCGAGGATGGTGTTGTTCATCGCCTTGATCGCATCGGAGCGCTTCACATAGTCGGCGTTGTGAATGTTCTCGATGCAGACGATACGCACGAAATCGACGTTGCGATCATGGTGATCGAAGGTGAACTCGACCAGCCGCCTGATCGCCTCCACCGGCGCCAGTTCAGCCAGGTGCAGACGGTTTTCGGTGCTGCGGATATCGCCGTAGAGTTTCTCCAATACCTCGACGTAGAGCTGTTCCTTACTGCCGAAGTAGTAATAGATCATGCGCTTGGAGGTGTGGATACGCTCGGCGATCGCATCGACGCGAGCGCCGGAAAGCCCCTGCTGGACGAACTCTACAATGGCTTCTTGCAGAATGTTCTCGCGGGTTTTTTCCGGATTGTTCTTGCGGCTCTTGCGAGGCTCTGCAATTGGTTCGTCGGGCGCTGCTGAGAGTTCTGAAGTTATTGTCATTGCGGGCTCACGGCCGTCACTGCACAGGCTGGCGATTATGGGCCGCGCCGCACAGTGAAGGAAGCCGCGCGGCAGCGGTTTAACCCCATGTTTACCAATTTCCTACAACTTTGCCTGACGGATGGCACCGCTGCGGGATTTGGCCATGGCTGCCAGCCGAACCGCCACGTTGGCTGCACCATAGCCGGCGTAGCCATTCTTGCGCTGGATGATTTCAAAGAAGAACCGCCCTTCAAAGGGTTCAGTGTACACATGGAACAGCTCACCGCCCTGGGCATCGCGATCGTAAAGCACGTTGTAATACGCCAGCTCGCTGAGGAATTCGTCGTCGAAATCGAAGCGCGCGGCCAGGTCATCGTAATAATTGAGGGGGATATCCAGCAACGGTACGCCTGCCTCCTTCGCACGACTGACCTCGGCAAAGATATTGTCGCAATCAAACGCGATATGGTGCACGCCCGAGCCGCGATAGCTCGATAGCGCGTGTGAAATCGCGGTATTGCGGTTCTCGGAAATATTCAGCGGCAAGCGGATCGAGCTGCAGCGGCTGCGCAACGCCCGGCTCTTCACCAGGCCATAGGGGTCGGGCAGCACCACTTCATCATCCGCTTCGAAATCCAGCAGGCTCTTATAGAACAGCACCCAGCTGTCGAGGCTGTCGGCCGGCAACGCCATGGCCATGTGGTCGATGCGCTTGAGACCGCCGCTGGACGCGGCGGCTGGCTGCAGATTGAAGTCGGTGCCATAGACGTCGGCGTGCTGGTCGACCAGATAAATCAGGCTCCCGTCCGGCGCACGTACGGCGGCCAGCTCCAGTTCGTTGGGGCCGACCAGACCGCGATAGGGCTGACCTTTGTAAGCCACGGCCCGGGCCAGCGCGCTGGCGCTGTCCTTGACGCGCACAGCGGTGGCGCACAGCGAGGGACCATGAGCTTCGAAAAAGCTGTGGGCGAACGAATAAGGCTCGGAGTTGAGGATCAAGTTGATATCGCCCTGGCGCAACAGACTCACACTCTTGGAGCGGTGTTGCCCGGCCTTGACGAAACCGAGTCGCTCCAGCCAATGGGATAGCTTGGCCCCAAGGCTTTCGTCCACCGCGAACTCGAGAAATTCGATGCCGTTGTATTCGCAGGCTGTGGGCGTCTCGAACAGGATATCGAGGTTGGCCGGGGGATTGGCTTCCTGCGCCAGACGCTCGCGGGTTTTCTCCTCCAGGTACAGCAAGGAGCGCAGGCCGTCGGCGGCGTTGGCCCGGGGCGGGGCAGCGCGAAAACCATCGTTGAAGATCTCCAGCGACAACGGCCCGGTGTAGCCACTCTTGATGATTGGCGCGAGGAAACCTGGCAAATCGAATTCGCCCTGGCCCGGGAAACAACGGAAATGCCGGCTCCACTCCAACACGTCCATGGCCAGGATCGGTGCGTCGGCCATTTGCACAAAGAAAATCTTGTCGCCGGGAATGTCGGCGATCGCGCTCGGATCGCCCTTGAGCGAGAGCGTATGGAAACTGTCCAGCAACACGCCCAGATTCGGGTGATCCGCCTGACGGACGATGTTCCACACCTGTTGCCAGGTGTTCACATGCCGGCCCCAGGCCAGTGCTTCGTAGCCAATCCGCAGGCCACGGGCGCCGGCGTGTTCCGCCAGCAGGCGCAAGTCGTCGACGAGAATCTGTTCATCACCGATGGACTCGGCCGAAGCGTTGCTGCACACCAGCACCAGGTCGGTACCCAGTTCCTGCATCAAGTCGAACTTGCGCTCGGCCCGTTCCAGATTGCGCGGCAGCCGGTCGCGGCGGCAGCCCTCGAAATCCCGGAACGGTTGAAACAGGGTGATGGCGATCCCGAGATCGGCGCACATCTGCCTGATCTCCCGCGGGCTGCCGTCGTAGTAGAGAAGGTCGTTCTCGAAAATCTCCACACCATCAAAACCGGCGGCGGCAATGGCTTCGAGTTTCTCCGGCAGGGTACCGCTCAAGGACACGGTGGCAATGGAACGCTGCATGTTTCGACTCCCGGTGGTGGAGACTATTTTGTTAGAGGCATCACTCGCTTTCTTTAGGAGCCCGGCTTGCCGGCGATGGCGATGTTCGGCCGCCATCGCCGGCAAGCCGGGCTCCTACAGTGAATTATTGGCTGTGCGATCCCACACAGCAATTTAAAGTGTACTACCCAGTTAGTTTTGCGTGCGATTATCGAACACAATGGCTGTTAGCGAATTGACGATTTTTTGTCCAATGCGCAACATCGACATCACATTGAGTCCGGTCATGACCCCGGTCTCAGTCACCAGAAGACCCTGAACACCACATAAAAATTTCAAAAAAACGGGTACACGCTCATGCGCTCATTCACACGCCTTGATCCCTCGCTCAAACGCCCACACGCCCTGCCTGGCATTCATCCGAACCCCTCGCGTCTCAGGCCTACCGTGCCGCTCGCTGAATAACGCGCTTTCGTCAGCCGACCAAAGCAACTCAGCCGATCAATCGCCCCGCGTCTATCGCCCCCGATTGATCACGCGCCTTTGAAGTCCCGACGAGCTTCGCTTGTCAGTCATTGAACGGATGGCACAGATGATTCCTTCTCAGAGTTCACGCATGGCTCCGGCCATCGGCACCGCCGGCGGCATCGGCGACAAGATCCGCGGCGCCATGGCGGTCGGCAAAACCCGTTGGGGCATGCTGGCGCTGGTGTTTTTCGCCACCACCCTTAACTACATCGACCGCGCCGCACTGGGCGTGATGCAGCCGATCCTGGCCAAGGAAATGAGCTGGACGGCGATGGACTACGCCAACATCAACTTCTGGTTCCAGGTCGGTTATGCCATCGGTTTCGTGCTGCAAGGCCGGTTGATCGACCGGGTCGGCGTGAAGCGTGTGTTCTTCTGCGCGGTATTGCTCTGGAGCCTGGCCACGGGTGCTCATGGCCTGGCCACATCGGCGGTCGGTTTCATGGTCTGCCGCTTCATCCTGGGCCTGACCGAAGCCGCCAACTATCCGGCCTGCGTGAAAACCACGCGGTTGTGGTTCCCGGCCGGCGAACGCGCCGTGGCCACCGGCATCTTCAATGCCGGCACCAACGTCGGTGCGATGTTCACGCCGATGCTGTTGCCGCTGATCCTCCAAGTGTGGGGCTGGCAGGCAGCGTTCCTGTGCATGGCGTCACTGGGCGGCATCTGGTTGGTGTTCTGGGGCTTGAAGTACTTCAACCCGGAGGATCACCCAAGCGTTAAACAATCGGAACTGGACTACATCCAGAACGAAGTCGAACCGGAACAGACCCGCGTGCCGTTCTCGAGAATCCTGCGCATGCGTGGCACCTGGGCCTTCGCTCTCGCCTACTCGATGACCGCGCCGGTGTTCTGGTTCTACCTCTACTGGCTGCCGCCGTTCCTGAATCAGCAATACAACCTGGGGATCAACGTGACCCAGATGGGTATCCCGCTGATCATCATCTACCTGACCGCCGACTTCGGCAGCGTCGGCGGCGGAATACTCTCCTCGTTCCTGATTGGCCGCGGAATGAACCCGATCAAGGCGCGACTGCTGTCCATGTTCCTGTTCGCCTGCTGCATCATCGGCGTGATCATGGCGGCAGGCTCCAGCAATCTGTGGGTTGCCGTGGCCGCCATTTCCCTGGCCATCGGTGCGCACCAGGCCTGGACGGCGAACATCTGGAGCCTGGTCATGGACTACACGCCCAAGCACATGATGAGTACGGTATTCGGTTTCGGCGGCATGTGCGCCGCCATCGGCGGGATGTTCATGACCCAACTGGTCGGCCACATCCTGACCATCACCAACAACAATTACACCGTGCTGTTCACCATGATTCCGGCGATGTACTTCATCGCGCTGATCTGGATGTATTTCATGGCGCCGCGCAAGATTCCTACCGTCACTGATTAAAAGTCCGACGCAATCCCCCTGTAGGAGCGAGCTTGCTCGCGATGGACTTGAGAACGCCGCGGGGTGTCAGGCTTGCAGCGTTATCGTTGACAACCATCGCGAGCAAGCTCGCTCCTACAAAGGTCGTTCGCCGTATTACCGACGACTCTGTTGCCAGGCCGCCGCCAACCCGCTGCAGCAAATGACCGCGATCCCGATCACGGTGGTCAGGGTCGGCGTGTGGGCAAACAGCAACCAGCCCAGCAACCCGGCAAAGACAATCTGACAATAGCCGAACGGCGCCAGCAGGGCGGGTGCGGCGTAACGGAAAGCCTGGGTCAGAAACAGATGCGCCGTCATCCCGCAAGCCCCCAGTGCCACCATCATGAAACCATGCCCAAGGCTCGGCACTTGCCAGAAGAACGGCACCAGCGCGCTCATCACCAGGGTGTTGCACAGGCCGGCGAAGAAGTTGCTGGTGGTGGGGCTGTCGATACTACTGAGCTTGCGGGTGAGCAATTGATAGAAGCAGAAAAACAGCGCCGAGCAGAGCGGCAACAACACGGCTGGCGTGAACAGATCCCCACCGGGGTGGACAATGATCACAACGCCGATAAATCCGCATATCACCGCGATCCATTGGCCACGGGTGACGTGCTCGCCCAGCAACGGCACCGACAGTGCGGTCACCAGTACCGGGGCAAGAAAGTTGACTGCCGTGGCTTCGGCCAGAGGGATGTACTGCAAACCGGTGGTGAAAAACAAACTGGTGCCCAGCAGGCACAATGCCCTGAGCAACTGCAATAACGGCCGCCTGGTTCGCAGGACACTCAACCCGGATTGCGGCAGAAAAATCCCGGCCATCAACAAGGTGTGAACCAGATATCGGGCCCAGACCACCATGATGATCGGGTAGAACCCTGAAAGAAATTTCGACAACGCGTCATGGCTGGAAAACAGAAAGGTCGCGACAACGATCAGCATGATCCCCTTGAAGGGCTGATTGACGCCGGAAAGCGGGGTGCTGAGGGTCATTGGGTGTCCTTACTTAAAGTCAAAAGCTTTGCGGGCAAGTCGGATCGCCGCGGCGCAGGTTCCTACAGGTTGCTGCATACCTGTGGGAGCGTGGCTTCATCATCGACTACCAGCGCAAAGTGATGCTCTTCAGGTGTCGCCGGAACCAGCCGCATTCCGACATGACTGTAGCCTGCTCGTGCCGCGCCCTCGACCATTTCCGGCGGTGACAACGGCATTACCGTCATATTTTAGAACCAGGTTCCAGATTCTTACGCTAATAAGGATCGAAAGTGTTCGAACAACGCACATATCCGGGCGTTGGAAATCAAATGCAGGAGCGGCGTGGCCAGGTTAACTGAACAACTCGGACGCCTGACTCGCCGCGGCCAACTCCTCGGCGTACTTCAACAACAACGGCGCCAGCTCATGCAAACGCGCCCCCGGCATCCGCGCACTCGGACCGGCAATACTCAACACCCCGATCACCCGCCCATCGCCCGGGTGCCTTACCACCGCCGCAATCGCCGACGTCCCCACCGCCGAACTCTCCTCGACCCAGGCATAACCCTGTTCCCGCGCCAGCCGCAGCCGCTCCAGCAACTCGATGTTGGAGCGCGGTGCGTTCGGCCCCGATTCTTCAGGGCGGTCACTGCCCTGGCGCTCCACTAAAGACAAGGCTTCGGCATCGCTCATGCTCGCCAGCCACGCATGCCCCGACGCGGTATAAAACAGTGGCGCATCACGACCCATGTCCGGGTCGTATCGCAGACCGGAACGGGCACCTTGGGATTTTGCGATCCAGGTCTGTCGCTCACCTTCGATGACACCAAGGCGCACCAGTTCACCGGTTTCCTGAGCCAGGCGATCGAGCACCGGCTGCACGATATCGGCACCACTGCTCGACAGATAACGGAAGCCCATGGCCACCAGTTTGGTGGACAGGTGATAACGCAAGTTCTCCGGATTCTGCCGCACGTAGCCCAGCCGTATGAGTTCGGCGAGCAGACGATGGGTCGCGCTTTTGGGGATATCCAGCTCCTCTGCCAGCGTTTGCATCGGCACACCGCGAGGGTCGCTGGTAAGGCTTTCCAACACACTGAAAACACGTTCGATCTGACTGCCGGCCATGGGAGGCTCCCCCGCAAAATGTGTCCGATTCTAAAATACAAACCACCCAACACCAAATCTGGAACTAGCAGTGCGATAACCGCACGCTTTGCCCGTCCGATGCGTCGCGACGACTACGGCCTTACCAACCCTTACACATTTCACCCACAAATCTTTGCCAATGCAGTTATTCATGGATTCGGCGACACACGCCCCACAATCAATGAGAGACCGCAACCATGTTATGGAACAAGGCTAGACGTAGCGACAACGTGAATGACACTCGCAAGGGCAAGGATGCCCGCACACTTACACGGAAAACCCTGGGCGCCGGACTGGCCGTCGTCGCACTGGCCAGCGCAGGACTTTATTCGACACTGGGTACGACACCGGACGAGGCCCTCCTCACCTCTTCCAACACCCTGAACCCGCCCGACGTTGCCCTTTCGACTGACAGCGAGGACCTGCAACTGAAATTCGTCCAGTCAGTCCTGGGCGACACCGAAGACACCTGGAAACAACTTTTTGCCCAGACGGGACGGCATTATCCGGAGCCCACGCTGACGCTGTTCGACAATGGCGTGGTCTCGGGATGCGGTTACGCCAGCACTGCCAGTGGTCCGTTCTACTGTCCGGGCAACCAGCAGCTGTACCTCGACCTGGCGTTCTTCGCCGAGCTGGAGCAGGAGTTTGCAGTGGTCGGTGACTTCGCGCGGGCTTACATCATCGCCCACGAAATCGGCCATCACGTGCAAATCGAGCTGGGACTGTCCGAACCCTTCGAGAAGGCCTTGCTGGACCAGCGACCCGTCACCGGCGATGGCGGCCTGGAAGTGCGTGCGGAGTTGCAGGCCGATTGCCTGGCCGGCGTCTGGGCGCACCATGCGCAACAACGCCTGGACTGGATGGAACCTGGCGATATCGAAGCCGCCTTGCATGCCGCGGCAGTGTTCGGGGACGACTACCTGCAACGCTCCGCAAATGACGTACCCCGCCCGGAGACGTTCAGTCACGGCACTTCGCAGCAGCGCGCGAACTGGTTCAAAACCGGTTTCGCCACCGGCCGGACCGACGCTTGCGACACCTTCGCCGCCGAGGACCTTTAACCCGATCCGTCAACGAAGAGGCTAAAGTCACCGCCTGCACAGAACCGGCGCCGCTCAAGGCTGTCTGACGACCGGACTGGCGCCGCTCTCACTCACCAGCAACACTCACCCCACGCGTCTTTATCATGCAAGAAAAGAGGACCCCCCACATGCTATGGAAAAAAGGTCGACGCAGCGACAACGTGGTCGATGCCCGGGGCGATGATGTCGGCGGTGGTGGCGGGATGCGTTTCGGTGGCGGCAAGGGCCTGAGCCTGACGGCGATCGTGCTGATCGTCGGGATCGGCTGGCTCACTGGCCAGGACCCCATGCAGATCCTCGGGCAGCTCACCGGGCAGATGAGCGAACAATCGGCGCCGGCTCCGACGCAAACCCGCAAGGCGCCACCGGCCAATGATGAAGGGGCCGAATTCGTGCGCTCGATCCTTGGCGATACCGAAGACACCTGGCGGCAGATTTTCCAGCAGGCCGACCGTCAATATAAGGACCCGACCCTGATACTGTTCAGCAACCGCGTCAACTCGGCATGCGGCCTGGCGACTTCGGCGACCGGTCCGTTTTATTGCCCGGCGGATCAGAAGGTGTACCTGGACATGAGTTTCTTTCAGGAGATGTCGCAACGCTTTTCCGCGGCGGGGGATTTCGCGCAGGCCTACGTGATCGCTCACGAAGTCGGACACCACGTGCAGACCTTGCTTGGCGTATCGGCGAAAATTCAGACCGCTCGCCAACAAGGTCGGCAAATGGAAGGCGACGGTGGTTTGCTGGTGCGCCAGGAACTCCAGGCCGATTGCCTGGCCGGGGTCTGGGCCCATAATGCCCAGCAACGCCTGAACTGGCTGGAACCGGGCGATATCGAAGAAGCCTTGAACGCCGCCAACGCCATTGGCGACGACCGCCTGCAACAGCAAGGCCAGGGTCGCGTGGTGCCGGACTCGTTCACCCATGGTACGTCGGCGCAAAGAGTGCGCTGGTTCAAAACCGGATTCGCCCAGGGCCAGGTCGGCCAGTGCGATACCTTTGCTGCGAAAAACCTGTGATGAAAACGTGGCTGCTGGCCCTGCTGTTCACCTGCGCAAGTACCCAGGCTGCCGAGCATGGGGTCAAGGAACTCAGCCCCGGTCGCCTGCTGTTGACCTCGGGTGAGATCGCAGTGGGCATCGGCCCGGCACCGACGAAGATCGAACGGGTGTTGATCATCATCCATGGCCGCCAGCGCAATGCCGAAACCTATCGCCAGACTGCGGAACGCGCGGCTGAACAGACAGGACAAAGCGCGACCACCCTGGTGATTGCCCCCCAGTTTCTCAATGAGTCCGACATCGCACTTCACCCTGTGGCTGACAGCGTATTGCGCTGGAAAGGCAATGACTGGATGGCTGGCGGCGTGTCCACCGCTCCGTTTAACCTGAGCGCTTACGCTGCACTCGACGAAGTCGTCGCCCGAATCGGCGATCGTCTACAGTTTCCCGATGTGAAGCAGGTCGTTATCGTCGGTCACTCCGGTGGCGCCCAAGTGGTTCAGCGCTATGCCTTGCTCGGCCACGATCAGCCCGAGCTCAAGGCGGCTGGCGTGCAGGTGCGTTACGTCGTCGCCAATCCGTCTTCTTATGCGTACTTCGATGAACGTCGGCCCGTGGCGTTCAGTCATGCCGGTTGCCCGGATTTCAATCGCTGGAAGTACGGGCTGGCGGATCTACCCGCCTATGCCGAGGGGCGAACGCCTGCACAGTTGAAGGAAAGCTACGCCCAGCGTGACATCGTTTATCTACTGGGGCAGCAGGACACCGACCCCAATCATCCGGCGCTGGATAAACGGTGTGAGGCAAAAGCCCAGGGGCCGAATCGATTGGCTCGCGGGCGCTATTATTTTGAGTATCTGAAGCGGCTGTATCCTCAGGGGATGAGTCAGCAGCTGATCGAAGTGCCCGGGGTTGGGCATGATGGGGATGGGATGTTCAATTCGCCTGAGGGGCAAAAGGCATTGTTCGGTCAGTGAGTTTTTGTGGTGTCTGATCTGACGCCTTCGCGGGCAAGTCGAATCGTCGCACCGCCGCTCCCACAATGTCCGTGTCGAACACAAAACCTGTGGCCGCCACGGACACTGTGGGAGCGGCGGTGCGACGATTCGACTTGCCCGCGATGGCGGTGGATCAGGTACCCATTTCCTCAAGCCGAAAGCATTTGCCGCAACACCCCACAATCCACCGCATGCCAATCAGTCAACTCCGGCCACGGATTATCCGGCAGATTCACCAGCACCGTCCGCGCCCCGGCCGCGCGGCCGCAATCCAGATCGAAGCGGTAGTCACCAACCATCACCATCTCGCTCGCCGGTACGTTCCAGGCCTCGGCCAGTTTCAGCAAACCGCCCGGATGAGGCTTGGGTGGCGCTTCATCGCGGCCCAGGACATCCTCCACCGCGAAGCAGTCGGCCAGACCGATCGCCTCCAGCGTGACGTGCGCCAGCTCACGGGCATTGCGCGTGAGAATGCCCAGGCGATAACCCCGTCCGGCCAGCTCTCGCACCAGCGCCACCGCACCCGGCGCCGCTGTCGAACCCAACGCCAGGTCGCGTTCGTGTTCCAGCAACCAGGCATGCTTGGCCGCCGCCTCATCGGCCGGCAGCGCGGCGAGGTGGGTCAGGATGTCGTCTTCGGCAGGGATCGCCAACGCCACGCGGATTGCCGCGAAGTCATGCACCGCCACTGTCAGGGTGCCGTCCATGTCGAACACCCAGTGCCGCACCTCGGCCAGGTTCATGCCCAATCCTTGCGGTGACGAATCAGGCCTTCCTGGGTGACCGAAGCCACCAGTTGCCCGGCGCGATTGAACACGCTGCCACGGGAAAAGCCACGGGAATTGCCCGCCCACGGGCTGTCCATCGCGTACAGCAACCAGTCATCGGCGCGCAGATCGGCATGGAACCACAGGGCGTGATCGAGGCTGGCCACCTGCATATCCTTGTGCCAGACCGACTTGCCATGGGGCTGCATCGAGGTGGTCAGCAGACCGAAGTCCGAGGCGTAGGCCAGCAGGTATTTATGCAGCGCCGGGGAATCGGCCAAGGCACCGTCGGCGCGAAACCAGACGTACTTGACCGGATCGGACGGATGCGGGTTGTAGGGATCTTCCTCGGTTACCGGCCGGAACTCGATCGGTTTCGGGCACAGCAATTTTTCACGCATGTGTTCAGGGATCAGGTGCGCGCGCTGCTGGGTGAGTTCCAGTTCCGACGGCAGGTTTTCCGGACCGACCACAGTCGGCATCTCGCTCTGGTGCTGGAAACCTTCTTCGTCGTACTGAAACGAAGCACTGCAGGTGAAGATCGGGTTGCCCTTCTGGATCGCCGTGACCCGACGCGTGCTGAAGCTGCCGCCGTCACGCACCCGGTCAACCTGATACACCACCGGCAACCCGGCATCGCCCGGACGCAGGAAATAACCGTGCATCGAATGCACATGGCGCGCTTCTTCAACGGTCTGGCTGGCCGCCGACAGCGACTGACCGAGCACCTGGCCACCAAACAGCTGACGAAAACCCAGGTCCTGGCTACGACCACGAAACAGGTTTTCTTCGATCGGCTCCAGGGTCAGCAAGTCGACCAGATCATCCAACACTTGGCTCATTCAGACGCTCCTCACATAACGCAATGCCGCGCAGTCTTGGCTGCGGCGGTCGATTCAATTTCCGGCCAAGGGCCTATCAGGCCATTGTAAACGTCCGTGCCAGCTTATCCATGCAAGGTTTGCAGCCATTGCTCACGGGTGATGCGATAAAGAACATGGTGACGCAGGGGATGATCGCATGCGAGTTTCGGATGCTCGAAATCATCGGCTGAATCATGGTGCATGCCGATAGCCTGCATGACCTTTTGCGAAGGCATATTGGTATCAGTGGTGAAGGACACGACTTCATCCAGCGCCAACCGGTCAAAGCCGCAGCGCAGAGCGGTCCACGCCGCTTCACTGGCGTAGCCCAGGCCCCAATGCTCCCGAGCCAGGCGCCAGCCGATTTCGGTGGCAGGGGTAAATGGCGCGTCGAAGCCGACCACCCCCAAGCCGGTAAACCCGATAAAGGCGCCGGTGTCCTTGCGCTCCAGCGCCCAGAGACCGAAACCATGCTCGGCAAAGTGCCCCCGAATCCGTCCGATCAGCGCAGCACTTTGCAGTCGACTCAAGGGTGCCGGAAAATAGCGCATCACCTGCGGATCGGCGCACATCGCCGCAAACGCTGGCAAATCTTCGTCACGCCATTGCCGCAACAACAGTCGCGCGCTCTCGAGTTGCAGTATCGGCTCCATCGCATCTCCCTTTCCCATGCCGCAAGTCTAGATCGCTGGTAGGATCCTTCATTCGTTCCTACATGCCTTGCCAGATAATCAGTCATGCCCCTGCCGTTGATCTACCACGAAGACTACAGCCCCGAGTTCCCGGCGGATCACCGCTTCCCCATGGACAAGTTTCGCCTGCTGCGCGATCACCTGGTGGACAGCGGACTGACCCGGGACACCGACCTGCTGCGCCCGGAGCTCTGCCCGCCAGAGATTCTCGCCCTCGCTCATGACCCTGCGTATATCGAACGCTACATGGGCGGCGAGTTGTCCCGCGAAGACCAGCGGCGTCTCGGCCTGCCCTGGAGCGAAGCCCTGGCCCGGCGCACGGTGCGGGCGGTTGGCGGTTCCCTGCTGGCGGCCGAGCAGGCGCTGGAACATGGCTTGGCCTGTCATCTGGCGGGCGGCACCCACCATGCACACTACGACCATCCCGCCGGGTTCTGCATTTTCAATGACCTGGCGGTGATCAGCCATTTCCTCCTGGAAAGTGGTCGTGTGAATCGGGTGCTGATCTTCGACTGCGATGTGCATCAGGGTGACGGGACTGCACGAATCCTGCACAACACGCCGGAGGCCATCACCGTTTCCCTGCACTGCGAAAAGAATTTTCCTGCACGCAAGGCTGAAAGCGATTGGGACATTCCCCTGCCGATGGGCATGGGCGACGTCGATTACCTGAAGGTCGTGGACGATGCGCTCAACTATTTGCTGCCGCTCTACCGGCCTGATCTGGTGCTGTATGACGCCGGCGTCGATGTGCACAAGGATGACGCACTCGGCTACCTGAAGCTGACAGACGAAGGGGTCGCCGCTCGCGATGAAAGCGTGATGCGGCATTGCCTGGGCCGGGATATTCCAGTGGTCGGGGTAATTGGTGGCGGCTACAGCAAGGACCGCAAGGCTTTGGCGCGCCGTCATGGGATCCTGCATCACAGCGCCCAAAGGGTCTGGCAGTCATCAGGTTGTCATTGAGGTGTGGGCCTTTACCCACAATGGCTGTGGAACCGCCTGTGGATAACCTGAGTGAAAGGGGCTGCAGGCCAGGCGGGGTATAGGCTTCAGAGCGCTGGTTATTTTTTGATCAGCTCGTGACAACACCCACGCCTCCTGTGGGAGCGGGCTTGCCCGCGATGAGGCCGGCACATTCAGCATCTTTGTTGACTGACAGTCCGCTATCGCGAGCAAGCTCGCTCCCACAGGGATCTGTGCTGATAGAATGCCCGGCTTCATTCCGCCGAACCGCAGTGCATTCCATGACTCAGCCCTCGACTCCCCTCCCCCCTCACGTCGCCATCATCGGCGGCGGCCCCGCCGGCCTGATGGCGGCTGAAGTGCTGAGCCAGGCCGGGATCAAGGTCGACCTCTACGACGGCATGCCTTCGGTCGGGCGAAAATTCCTGCTGGCCGGTGTCGGGGGCATGAACATCACCCACTCCGAAGCCTACCCGGCGTTTCTTTCGCGCTACGCCGAACGGGCACCACAGATTGCGCCGCTGTTGCGCTCATTCGGCCCCGACGCACTGTGCCAATGGATTCATGACCTGGGCATCGACACCTTCGTCGGCAGCTCCGGCCGGGTGTTTCCAACCGACATGAAAGCCGCGCCGCTGCTGCGCGCCTGGCTCAAACGCCTGCGAGACGCTGGAGTAGTTATCCACACCCGCCATCGCTGGCTCGGCTGGAACAGCGATGGCAGTCTGAAAGTGTCCTGCCCCGACGGTGAAAAAACCCTTCAACCAGACGCCACGTTGCTGGCCCTGGGCGGCGGCAGCTGGTCGCGCCTCGGTTCGGACGGCGCCTGGATGCTGCCACTGGAACAGCGCGGCGTGGAACTGGCGCCGTTGCAACCGAGCAATTGCGGCTTTGAAGTGCAGGCCTGGAGCGAGTTGATGGTCGGAAAATTCGCCGGCGCGCCGCTGAAAAATATCGCTATCGGGCTTAATGACGACGTCCCACGGCTCGGGGAATGCGTGATTACCGCGACGGGTATTGAAGGCAGCCTGATCTATGCCCTGTCAGCGCCGATCCGCGAAGCCATCAACCTGGATGGCTCGGCGACTGTTCATCTCGACCTGCTGCCGGGCAAGCCTGTGGATAAGATTGAAGCGGCGCTGAGCAAACCACGTGGTTCGCGCTCAATGGCCAAACACCTGCACAGTCAGCTCGGGCTCGATGGGGTGAAAGCGGCGTTGTTGCGAGAGGTGACGGCAGCCGAATGCTTCGCTGATCCGGCAATGCTGGCCAGAGCGATCAAGGCGTTGCCACTGACCTTGGTGAAAACCCGTCCACTGGACGAGGCCATCAGTAGCGCCGGTGGGGTGCTGTTCGAATCGATGGATGAGCGTTTGATGCTCAAGCAGTTGCCTGGCGTGTTCTGCGCCGGGGAGATGCTGGATTGGGAAGCGCCGACGGGTGGCTATCTGCTGACCGCGTGTTTCGCCAGTGGGCGGGCGGCTGGGTTGGGGATGGTGGAGTGGTTGCAGCGCAAGGCTTGAATACCGAGGCGCGTCCATCGCGAGCAAGCTCGCTCCCACAATGACCAAATTCTCTCTGAAAGAACTCAGTTACCTGTGGGAGCGAGCTTGCTCCGGGCGGCGTTCCGACGATGAGGGCTTAGCAGACGCCGCAGATATTAAGGCTTACGCTTACGCGGTCCAGTATTGAACACCGGCACTTTTCGCACAGGCTTGATCGAAGGTTCCGGCGCCGACGCATCACCGCTCTCGACCCATTTGCCCAGGTTGCGCTTGCTGCCGCCCGAGGTCTTCGGCTTTTTCGGTTTTTTCGGCTTCTTGACCACCTGACCGCTGGCATCGGTATCCGGCACCCGGTGCTCGGGTTCGAAATCCTGTTCCATCTGGCGAGTCAGCGTCTGACGGGTCAAGGTCTCGATGGCCGACAGCAGGTTCACTTCATCGGCGCACACCAGGGAAATCGCCTCGCCGGTGGCACCCGCGCGGCCAGTACGGCCGATCCGGTGGATATAATCTTCGGCCACGATCGGCAAGTCGAAATTGACCACCAACGGCAAGTCTTCGATATCCAGGCCACGGGCCGCGACGTCGGTGGCTACAAGAATCTGCACTTCGCTGACTTTGAAACGGTCCAGTGCGCGCTGGCGGGTTGCCTGAGGTTTGTCGCCATGGATGCCATCGGCATTGATGCCCAGGCCCTGGAGTTTTTCCACCAAGGCATCCACGCCGTTACGGGTCTTGGCGAATACCAGCACCTGCTTCCACTTGCCCTTGCGCATCAAGTGCACGAACAGCTCCGGCTTGCGCTTCTTGTCCACCGTGACCACCCACTGTTTAACAGTGTTGGCAGCCACGTTGCGCGGGCTGACTTCAATGCTCAGCGGATCGTTGAGCATTTGCCCGGCCAGCAGGCGGATGGCGTCGGAGAAGGTCGCGGAGAACAACAGCGTCTGACGTTTCTTCGGCAGCACCCGATAAATGTTCCCCAGCTCCTCGGAAAAGCCCAGGTCGAGCATGCGATCGGCTTCGTCCAGCACCAGGGTTTGCAGCTGGTTGAACTTCAACGCGTTCTGCCGGAACAGGTCAAGCAAGCGCCCCGGAGTCGCCACCAGCAGGTCGACGCCTTTGCGCAGTTTCATCATTTGCGGGTTGATGCTGACACCGCCGTACACCGCATAGGTGCTCAACGGCAGGTTCTCGGCGTACTGACGCACGGCCTCGTGAACCTGTTCAGCCAGTTCGCGAGTGGGCACCAGAATCAGGGCACGCACCGAGTTGGCGGTGACTTTCGGCCCTTCCATGGCCAGTAATTGCAGGAGCGGCAACGCGAAACCGGCGGTCTTGCCAGTGCCGGTCTGGGCGGCGGCCATCAGGTCGCGACCGGCCAGCACCGCCGGAATGGCTTGCGCCTGAACCGGCGTCGGAGTCTGGTAGCCGAGCGTCTCGAGAGAGCGCAGCAAGGGTTCGATCAGGCCAAGGGAGGCGAAAGTCATGGGATTACCGTAGGAAAAATCAGCGCGGGTGTGCAAACAAGTGTGCAATGGCGCGCAGTTTACCCTAATTCACGCTCGATTCTGTCTGCACCACGGCAGCGGGCTTTACCGGAGCCCGGCGCCACTGCGGCAAACCGATCAACACCACGGCACTGATGATCACCAGCATGGCCAACGCTTCTTCGATACCAATGGTCTCGCCCACAAACACGATCCCCAGCAACACCGCCACCGCCGGGTTGACGTAGGCATAACTGGTGGCGGCCGCCGGACGCACGTTTTTCAACAGGTACATATAAGCGTTGAAGGCAATGATCGAACCGAAGAACGTCAGATAGGCCAGGGCTGCCCAACCTTCAATCGGCGGCATGGCTTCCAGATGCTCACCGCTCAGTGCGCTGCCAATCAGCAGCGCCACGCCGCCGACCAGCATTTCCACGGCACTGGCCATTGCGCCCTGGGGCAACGGCAAGTGTTTGCTCCACACCGATCCAAAGGCCCAGGACGCGGCCGCGAAGATCAGCAAGGTGGCGCCCAGCGGGCTGGATTGCAGGTTCGAGCCGAGGTTGAGCATGGCAATACCGATGAGGCCGAGCGCAATCCCGGCCCATTCGAGACGAGTATTACGGGCTCCCCAGAAATAGCCGCAGAGCAAGGTAAACAATGGCACCGTCGCCACCGCCAGCGCGGCCACGCCGGAGGCCACACCCGTGTGTTCCGCCACACTGACCCCACCGTTGCCGCAGGTCAGCAGCAAAATCCCGATGATCCCCGCCGCTTTCCACTGCGCCCAGGTCGGTGCCGGCGCCCCGCGCCAACGCAGGAAGGCATACATCAGCGAACCGGCGATCACGAAGCGAATACCGGCAAGCAGCAACGGCGGCCAGTACTCCACGCCGATGCGAATCACCAGGTAAGTCGAGCCCCAAATCACGTACAACGCAAAAAAGGCGGCGATCAACGGTAAGGGGAAACGACGGAAGCCAGGCATTGGGCAGCTCGCAGGCAAGACAAGTGAACAGCTATTCTAGAAAGGCCAACAGCAGAAAATAAGTTACAAAACCTGTTTATAGCGCCGGTACACTTTTCAAAACACGGAGATCAGCGCTATAAACCGTGTTTTCGAAAGTCGGGCAATTTTCAGGAACAAGACGATGGATAAATACGACCGCATGCTCCTTGGCGCCTTGCTGGAAAACGGTCGAGCGTCCTACGCCGACCTCGCGCGCAAGGTCAACCTGTCTGCCCCGGCCGTGGCCGAGCGCGTGGCCAAACTTGAAGCCTGCGGGGTGATCACCGGTTATCAGGCGAAAGTCGACATGGCCAAGCTGGGATTGCCGATTCAATGCGTGATCGAACTGCGCCTGAACCAGCACGGCAACCAGAAGGCCTACGACGACCTGATCAAAATCCCGCAACTGACGGAGTGCCACCGGGTGACGGGCGATCCGTGCGTGATCATGCAGGCGGCGGTGGGGTCGATGCCGGAACTGGAGGAGCTGATCAACAAGATTGCCAAGTTCGGGTTCAGCAAGACGTCGATCGTGTTGTCGAGCGCGATAGAGAAGCGGGTGCCGTTGGGGCAGTTGGAAGGGAATGGAAAAGTTTGATACGACACAGTCCCTGTGGGAGCGGGCTTGCCCGCGATAGCGGTGTGTCAGTCGACATCTGATCTATCTGACCCACCGCAATCGCGGGCAAGCCCGCTCCCACAGGTACGAATACATCCTGTAGAGCAAGGCTTGCCCGCGAAAGCGATCGATCAAACGCCGCTGTAACTTACAGACAACAAACCCGGCATATCACGCAGGCGAACCCAAGGTTCTTTGCGCCAATGCAGCAGCCTCAGCGTCCCACCGGCCCACTCCATCGCCCGCATATGCGGCGCCTGAGTCGAAACGGGCCCCGCCTCCTCCCTCAACATAGGCACCACATGGTGAGTTAGCCAACGCCGCAAATGGCGGTTTTCCGGGCAGTAGTGATACACCAACATCGCGTATACACCTGACTCGCTAAGCATCAAGGTCTCTTGCGCGTCATCGCTTCCGGACAAACTCATCACCCGTCGCTGATCCGCATCGAGCTTGAGCGCTTGTCTGCCGTTTATATCCACCCCCATCAACCGGCCGATATCGCGGGCGCAAAACCAGGGTTCTGCGTGTAATAAAAGCGCACGTAGCCGGATGTGATGACGGATGAATGTT
The DNA here is from genome assembly GCF_001661075.1 of Pseudomonas silesiensis. Classification (NCBI taxonomy): domain Bacteria; kingdom Pseudomonadati; phylum Pseudomonadota; class Gammaproteobacteria; order Pseudomonadales; family Pseudomonadaceae; genus Pseudomonas; species Pseudomonas silesiensis. The sequence goes on along the minus strand of NZ_CP014870.1, from coordinate 662,277 downwards.
TTGGGAAGGTAGTGAGCTTCGTACGCAGCTGATTGCGCAGAGTCTTCGGGGGGATTGGGGGTAACTTTGATCATGGCGAATAATCCATCGAAAAGTTGGAGATGCCAGCATCACTTGCAGGTGATGGGTGGCAGCTGTGTACGAGTCTGCAAGACCGAGTCGATAGATAACCCCGGCAGACCCGAAGGTCACCCCGTACACAGCCACCATAAATCGATGGTCGCCAAGTAAAGCGACGCGATTATAGGTGCGACTGTAGTTATCTACCAAACCTCGACGAGCTTGCAGGCCCGGTCGCTGAGATTGTCAGCGACGTCCCAGAGGTTATCGATGCCGCAGATGGTGGGCAAGACAGACAATCCTTATTGTTCGGTAGGATCATTCGTCGAATTTAAGGCGTGGTTAAACACAGAAAAAAATCGGACACCGCCCCTGTAGGAGCGAGCTTGCTCCGGGCGGCGTTCCGACGATGGTCGTTAACGATAACGCGTGTTTACTGGCTAAACGCGGCGCTCTTGAGACCATCGTCGGAACGCCGCCCGGAGCAAGCTCGCTCCTACACGGTTGATGTGCGATTCAAAATCCGCGATGCCGCTTGAGATGCTCGTTGATCTTCGCCGCCGGCACTTTCTGCAAACTGACCAGCAGCTCATGGGACAGCTCCCGCAACCCGTGCTTGTGCCGCAACTCCTGCGCCAGGTGCGCCGTCAGGTTGGCCGCCATTTCGGCATCGGCCATGGCCCGGTGAGCCTGGCCGGTGTGGGGCAGTTTGGCGAAGGTGGTGAGGGTGCCGAGTTTATGGTTCGGCGCGGCGGGCATCAGGCGGCGGGCGAGGAGCAGCGAGCAGGCGAAGTTCTGCAGGCGTGTACGCTTGATCCGCCCCAGTTCAAAGTCCCAGAACTTCTGGTCGAACGCCGCGTTATGGGCCAGCAGCGGGGTGATGCCGACGAACTCGTTGACCTCGTTCATCACCTGCTCGGCCGATGGCGCGGTGCGCAACATGGCATTGCTGATGCCGGTCAGTTGTTCGATGAAGGCCGGTACGCGCACGCCGGCGTTCATCAGGCTCTGGTAACGCTCGACGATGCGCCCCTGTTCAAGAATCACCACGGCGATTTCCGTGGCCCGGCAGCTGCTGCTCGGGGAGATCCCGGTGGTTTCAAAGTCGATGACTGCTATGCGTTCCAAACCTGTTTCAACTCCGTAAAAATCAATTCTTGAGCAACAACGCGCCTTCGATCGGCACATATCGGCTGGCGGCACGGATCAGCGAGTTGGCCGTCAGGCCCGGCACGCCGTAGGCCACCGCCTGCACCCCGTGCTTGGCGATGATGCGCTCCAGCAGCATGTCGAAATCACCGTCACCGGAGGCCAGCACCACTTCGTCGACATGATCGGCGGCGTCCATGATATCGAGGGTGATGCCCACGTCCCAGTCGCCCTTGGCCGAGCCGTCGCTGCGCTGGATGTAGGGCTTGAGCTTCACGGTGAAACCGAGGTTGCGCAGGATCTGCTGGAACTGTTGCTGTTTGCTGTCGCCACGATCGATCGCGTAGGCATAGGCCTCGACGATCTCCCCCTGCTTGCTGATGTCAGCCCACAGCGCGGCATAGTTGAAGTGGCAACCATAGGCCTGACGCACGGTGTAATAGAGGTTCTGGACATCGGCGAATACTGCGATCTTTTTCACCGTGCATCCTCATTGGAGCGCTGGCGCGCGGACAGGATCAGGCACCAGGCCCGAAAAGTGGCCCAGTATGCCAGCCTGAAGGATTGTTCCGCGAATAATCGGTCCGGAGCGCCATTGCGCTCCGGACGAATGGCGTGTCAGACGAAGGAATCGTCGTCGCCGCCGAAGAACGATGAGCTGTCATCGCTGTAGTCGGCATCGGTAAAACCGCCCTGATCGTTGGCGTTGGTGTCAGCCACCCGCTGGTCGTCGCCCCAGCCATTGCCGCTGTCGCCCTGATCGTTGACCTGAGCCGGTTCTTCCTTGACGACCTCAACCACTTCCGGCTGTTGATTGTGCTGGAACAGGCTACTGATGCCTTGTGCCAGCATCACGCCACCGGCCACGCCAGCCGCCGTTTTCAGTGCCCCGCCGAGAAAACCGCTGCCGACCTGTTGCTGCGGCGCGTAGTTCTGCTGAGGGGGTGCCGCGCCGAAGTTTTGCTGGGGCGGCTGCGAATTGAACGACGGCCGCGCCGGTTCACGCCAGCCGCCCCCGCTCGATGCCGGTGGACTTTGGGTTGGCGCGGGTTGAGGATCGCGGGAACCGCCACCGAATATGCTCGATAGAAAGCCACCACCGCTGGTTGCCGGAGCAGCCGGCTGAGTCTTGGCCGATTGCAGTTCTGCCTGCAATTGCCGCACTTGTTCGGCCAGTTGCTTGTTCTGGTCGTCGAGGCTCTTGATGGCTGCCTCTTGCACCAGAATCGCCTGGGTCATGAAATAGCCTGCCGCTGGCTGGCGAGTCAGGTGTTCCTTGATCCGCGCCTCGGCCTGGGCGTCGCGCGGGGCTGAATCCGTTTCGGCCTGCTGCAGCCGGGAAAACAGTCCATCGATCAGGGTTTGTTCTTCGCTGTTCATGGCGACCTCGTAGATTGCCGGGAATATCGTCGCCCTTTTCCACTACGGAAAAGGTGCCCCTCCGTAATGGAGGCTGATACAGGATGTTTCAATGGCCTTTACCGAACGTTTACGTTTGCGCCCCGGAGGGCTTCATCGGTTAAAGTGGAGCACTGCTTTCAACCTGCGATACCGACTGATGAATCCGTTAGACGTACTGCGTGACTCCCTGTATTTCTTCAAGCGCAATCTGGGCCAGATCGTTCAACTGTGCCTGCCGCTGGTGATCTTCGAAGCGCTGCTGCAACAAGTGGTCGACCACTCCACCAAGCCGGACGGTTTCCCCGGCATCAGCGTGATGGTCGGCCTGCTGGTCTATCCGCTGTACACCGCCGCGCTGATTCTGTTTCTCGATGCCCGCAGCCGTGGCGAGTCCCCGCGCAACCGTGACCTGCTGGCCATGTCCGCGAGCTTGTGGCCGCGTTTCGCCCTGCTCACCGCGCTCAATACCCTGCTGATATTGATCGGCCTGTCGCTGTATTTCCTGCCGGGCATCTGGCTGATGGTGACGCTGGCGTTCGGCGAATACCTGCTGGTGTTGCGCGGCATGGCCCCGCTGGCGGCGATGAAGGAAAGCCTGCGCCTGACCCGCGGCAACTTCCTGCGCATCCTGGTGTGCATTCTGTGTGTGATGGCCCCGTTGTGGCTGCTCAAGGGCGTGACCCTGCAGGCGTATCCGGAACCGCAGAACCCGGTGGTTGCCGTGCTGATCGACAGTGCCCACAGCTTTTTGCAACTGTTCACCAGCGTGGTGCTGTTCCGCCTGTTCATGCTGATCAGCGTCGTGCCAGAGAAAACCGACGGGCCACTCTGACCGCTCTACCCCATGGGCTTGGGCTCGGCTCTCGGTTATGCTCGGGGCAACTTTTGTAACGCGATAAGCCGAGCCATGACCCGTCTACTGCGCTACACCCTGCTGGCCCTGCTGATCGCCTGCCTGATGGGCGTGCTGATCTACAGCCTGACCTGGCGCCCCGAAGCCAGGGAAGCGCTGCCGGTCAGCTGCAGCGCCCAGGCACCCACCCTGGTCCCCGGCCAGGCGTTGAAGGTAATGACCTGGAACGTTCAGTTTCTGGCGGGCAAGCGTTATGTGTTCTGGAATGACCTGGCCGCCGGCGACGACGAAAGCCCCACCGCCGAAGACATGGCCTTCAGTCTCGATGAGGTGGCGCGGGTGATCCGCGACGAGCAGCCGGACATCGTGCTGTTGCAAGAGCTCGACGACGGCGCCAAGGCCACCGAGTACCAGAACCAGCTCAAACTGCTCCAGGAACGGCTCACCGATTTGTATCCGTGCAGCACGCACGCCTTCGACTGGAAGGCCGACTTCGTGCCTGAGCCGCACATCTTCGGCAGCGTCGGCCGGCAACTGGCGACCCTCAGCCGCTACCGGATCGGACACGCCGAACGCCTGCAATTGCCGGTGGTGCCGGCCAACCTGGTCAGCCGCCAGTTCAAACCGAAAAATGCCTTGCTGGCCACTTACCTGCCGTTGAGCGACGGTGCTCAGGTTGCAGTGCTCAATACCCACCTGGACCGCGTCCTTCCTCCCGACGAGACGCTGCAAGCCCAGGTCGGCGCCGTGGCCAAAGTCCTCGACAAGCTCGAAAGCCGTGGTACGCCCTGGCTGATCGGCGGCGACTTCGATCTGTTGCCGCTGGGGCAATATCGACGCCTGCCCGACGCGCAACGCACGGCCTACTCCGCCGACAGCGCCTTGCATGTGTTGTGGGACAAGTACCCGATGATCCCGACCAACAACGAAGCCAGCGGTGCCGACCGGGCGCGCTGGCTGACCCATTATCCGAATGATCCGGGCTTGAACGGCCCGGACCGCACGGTCGATTACCTGTTCTACAGCCCGCGGCTCAAACGGGTCGAGGCGACGGTGAGGCAGGACGATACGTTGCGCATTTCCGATCATTTGCCGGTGATAGCGCGGTTCCTGTTGCCTGCTGCGCCTTAGCGCCGGACTTCAGGCAAATGCAACCTGTGGGAGCGAGCTTGCTCGCGATGGCGGTGTGTCAGGCGACGTTGATGTCGAATGACAGACTGTAATCGCGAGCAAGCTCGCTCCCACAAGGACCGTGTCAAATCCAGTCTCAGTTCGCTTGCCAATCATCCGGGATGACGGCGATCACATCGATTTCCATCAGCCACTGCGGTTGACCCAGCCCGGAAATCACCAGCCCGGTCGAGATCGGGAACACGCCCTTCAACCACTTGCCCACGACCTGATAAACCGGCTCGCGGTAACGCGGGTCGATGATATAAGTGGTGGTTTTGACGATATGGGAAAGATCGCTCCCCGCCTCTTCCAGCAGCTGCTTGACGTTTTTCATCGCCTGTTCGGCTTGTGCACCCGGGTCGCCAAGCCCCACCAGGTTGCCATCGAAATCGGTGCCGATCTGGCCGCGCACATAAACCGTGTTGCCGGCCCGTACAGCCTGGCAAAGATCATTGTCCAGCGACTGGTTGGGATAGGTGTCCTTGGTATTGAACATGCGAATGCGTGTGTGAGTAGGCATCAACTGACTCCCCTGAAACTTGAGTGATGAAGGTGTAGATCGGGAAGGGCCCATGGACCCTTCCCTCGATCGATTCTTAACGCTGCGACGGGTCGCGGTATTCGAGGTACTGGCGCTGGGTGGCAATGTGGCCAGCGACATGTTTGGCGTCATGCCAAACGCCCCAGATAAAGCTCGATCCGCGACGCGACAGCCACGGCAGCCCCACAAAGTAGACACCTGGCTCGTTCGAGACCCCACGCTGATGACGCGGCTTGCCCTTCTCGTCAAAGGTGTCGACCTGCAGCCAGCTGTAATCGACGGCGTAGCCGGTGGCCCAAATGATCGAGGTGATGCCCGCCTCGGCCAGATCCAGTTCGAGAATCGGGTTGGTGACGCACTCTGGATCGGGAAGCATGAACCTGGCTTCGGGTTCTTCCGGGAGGTCGAGTCCGTTGCGTGCGATGTAGGCATCCGCCGCGTCCAGCAGCGACAGGTAATTCGCGTCACCCGCCGCGATGTTGCGCGCCAGATCCTGCTGGAACGTCACCACGCCGTCGTTGAACGATTGGGTCAGCCCCACCAGCGTCACGCCTTGTTTGGCGAGCCCACGGAAATCGACGGTCTGCCCGCCACGCGCACCGCTCACCGCGATGGTGACGTGCTCACGGCCCGGCTCCATCACTTCGGCATCCCACAGCCCCAGCACCCCCAGCCACCAGCAGAAGTCACGGTTGCGATAGGCGCGAGGCGGACGGTCGTGCTGGCCGACCGACAGGTAGACTTGTTTGCCGGCACGCTGCAATTCATCGGCAATCTGCACCCCGGAAGAGCCCGCACCGACCACCAGCACACCGCCCTCGGGCAACTGCTGCGGGTTGTAATACTGAGCCGAGTGAATCTGCGTGATCGTGCTGTCTTTCGGCGCAATCGGCGGGATGACCGGACGCTGGAAAGGACCGGTCGCCGCCACCACGCGATTGGCCTGAATCACGCCATCGGAGGTTTCGATGGTGAAGCCTGGACGATCGCTGTTGCGCACCACTTTCTTGACGTCCACACCGGTACGAATCGGCGCTTCGAACTTCTCGGCGTAGGCTTCGAAGTAAGCCGCTACGCGATCTTTTGAGGCGAAGGCATCGGGCTCCAGGTCTTCGAAGGCCAGTCCGGGAAAGCGGTCATGCCAGACCGGGCCGTTGGCCACCAGCGAATCCCAACGCCCGGTGCGCCACGCTTCAGCGATGCGGTTACGCTCCAGCACCAGGTGCGGTACACCGAGTTTGCTCAGGTGTTCGCTCATGGCGACGCCAGCCTGGCCGGCCCCAACGACAAGCGTATCTATTTCTATCTTTTTATCATTCATGCTTGTGTCCTTCAGAGAGGCGACTATGGCGCGGCAAGTCGCGACAGATCAGCTGTTTCAATAATTAATTCCGCGTAGATCACTTTGCTGGCGGGGTCGTTTTATTGTGCTTAGCGAATGCCAATAGCGAAAATATGATTTTTGTAGTTGTTGCCCATGAAAAAACTTACTAACAACCAACTTCGATCTTCACTTAATAAACGCAAAACCTGTAGGAGCGAGCTTGCTCGCGATGGTCGTGAACGATAACGCGCAAAACCAGACACCCAGTGGCGTCCTCTGGTTTTTCGCGAGCAAGCTCGCTCCTACAAAGTTAAGGCGTGCATGTAATAGTTACTTAAAGCACGCCAATTTCTTTAGCCGTTCTATCAACAGCAATCTTCGTCTTACCAACCAGCTCATCAATTTCAGCACGCGTCGCAATCAATGCCGGCGCCATGATCATGCGGCCCAGCGTCGAGCGAATAATCACCCCTTCCTCAAAACCGATCGTGCGGCAGCGCCAGGCGATGTCGCCTTCGTTGGCGAAGCGCTTGCGGGTCGCCTTGTCCTGGGCAAACTGCAACGCCGCCACCAGGCCGACACCCTGGATCTCACCCACCAGCGGGTGATTGCCAAACACCTCGCGCAGACACTGTTGCAGGTACGGGCCGGTGTCATTTTTCACTTGGGTGACGACACCCTCATCACGCAGCGCCGTGAGGTTGGCAATCGCGACCGCGGCCGCCACCGGGTGACCGGAATAGGTCAGGCCGTGGGCAAACACGCCGCCCTGCTCCACCAGTACCTCGGCCATGCGCCGGCTGAGGATCAGGCCGCCCATCGGGATGTAACCCGAGGTCAGGCCCTTGGCGATCGACAGGGTGTCCGGCTCGAAATCAAAGTGTTGGTGCGCAAACCATTCACCGGTACGCCCGAAGCCACCGATCACCTCGTCCGCACACAGCAGCACGTCGTACTTGCGGCAGATGCGCTGGATTTCCGGCCAGTAGCTCTCTGGCGGGAAGATCATGCCGCCAGCACCCTGGAACGGCTCGGCGATGAAGGCCGCGACGTTCTCCGCGCCCAGCTCGAGAATCTTGGTCTCCAGTTGCCGGGCCGCGCGCAAGCCGAATTCGGCGGGCGTCAGATCACCTTCATGGCCAAACCAGTACGGTTCATCGATGTGCGCGACATCCGGAATCACACCGCCCATTTCGTGCATGAACTTCATGCCGCCCATCGCGCTGGCGGCCAGGGTAGAGCCGTGATAACCGTTCCAGCGACCGATCATGACCTTCTTCTGCGGCTTGCCGAGCACCTGCCAGTAACGGCGCACCGTACGGATCAGTACCTCGTTGGCTTCAGAACCGGAGTTGGTGTAGATCGCGTGGCTGTAGTGCTTGGGCAGCAGGCTGAACAGCAGCTCGGACAGCTCGACCACCGCCGGGTGAGTGGTGTGGAAGAACATGTTGTAGTACGGCAATTGCTCCAGCTGACGGGTCGCCGCCGCGGCCAGATCCTTGCGCCCGTAACCGAGGTTGGTGCACCACAAACCGGACATGCCATCGAGGTAACGATTGCCGTCGTTGTCCCACAGATGCAGGCGCTCGCCACCAACGATCACGCGTGGGCCTTCTTCGTTCAACGCCTTCTGATCGAGGAATGCGTGGATGTGGTGGGCGGCATCGGCCGCCTGGTAGTCCTTGGTTTCGCGCTGAGGTTTGTAGTCTGTTGTCATTTCTTATTCTCCTGAAGTGAAAAAAGGTTCAGTTCCCGGACACCGTAGCGATCGGCGTCATCTTCGGCACGTCGTTGCCCTGGGATTCGTTTTGAATGAGTGGCTCCGGCGTAAACAGCGGTTTGCGCATCACGAACTTGACCCATACCACGGCAATCAGCGAAATCACGCCCAGCACCACGCCGGCACAGCCAAAAATACTAGCGGTCATCTCCGGCGTGGGCGACACGTGGTAGATCGCAAACAGCATGCCGGCGATGCCAATGACTTGTGGCCAAGGATAGAAGGGTGAGCGGAATGGACGGGCCAGATGGGGATAGCGGCGGCGCAAGGCGATCACATCGATGTGCACGATGATGTAGGCCAGCAGCCAGGCGAGCGCGGCAGCCAGCAGCAGCAAGCTGATCGCGGCAGCGTCGTGCCCCAGAATGAGGATCGGCAGACCGGTGATCGCTGCGACGAACAGCACCGCCACCCATGGCGTGCGGCCACGTGCAGTGAGTTTCTTGAATTGCGGGAAGGCCTGGCCGTTTTGCGCCATGCCGTACAGCATGCGGGGTAAAGCAGCCAGGGACGAATTCACGGTGCTGCAAGTGGCGGTAATGGCCGCGACCACCAGGAACAGCTTGCCTGCCTCACCGAAAACGGTGGTGGCGAGCAGGTAGTGAGGCAGCGCATCGCTGGCCAGTTGCTCACGTGGAATGCACAGCAGCGCGCCAAAGCAGTACAGCGCGATCACGCCGAAGATCACGGTCAAACCGATGGTCATCGAACGCGGAATATTGCGCTCGGGATTGCGGGTTTCTTCCACCAGCGGGCAGACGAATTCAGCCCCGACAAAGCCCCACACCGCCATGGCCGCCAGGGTGATTGCGCCGAATTCCAACGGATTCCAACCCTGATCGAGCGGCAACTGCAGACTGGCCTGACCGTTACTCAGCGAAGCCAGGCCCATGGCGACGAGAATCACCACCATCACCAGCGCCAGCACGTTCTGCAGCTTGGCGAACACATCAATGCCGAACAAATTCAAAACGGTGAACAGCCCCAACACCCCGTAGGCCACCACCATGTGCGGAATGACATCCGGGTAGACCTTGCTGATCACCAGATCCAGCAACAGCAGTTCAGCGGAGAGCGCAAACATCGCCACCACCATGTACCCCGAGAAGGTTGCCAGAATCGCCGGGAAATGCCCGATCGCCACTTCCGTGTAACTGCTGAGGCTGCCTGCCTTCGGAATCATCAAGGCCAATTCGGAAAACGACCAGGCGTAGGTGATTGCCAGCACATACGCGATGGCCAGCGGAATGATGAAACCGAAACCGGCGATGCCCGCACCTTGCAGCATCAGCACCATGACGCCCTGCGAGACCACGACGCCCACCGCAACGGCCAGCAACGAGCCCAGCCCCAGGACCCGGCGCAATCCGCCGGACTGTCCCTGGATGGACGTGGTTGTACTTGAACTCATGACAAACTCCCCGTGTTTTCTTGTTGTTGATCGCCTTCAGGTGGAAGGCAGGGATAAACATCGCGACTCATCCTTGAGTGGCGATCGACGACAGCAGCGGTTTAGCGGGCCGCCCAGGCGTTGAAACGTTCCTCGAGTTCTTCGCCGTGATCGACCCAGAACGTGGCATCGACCAACTGGCCTTCAGCCAGATTGGCCTGAGCGGTGGGCAACTGGGCGAGCGTGTCGGCCGGTAGCTGCGCCAGCACATCCTTGCGGATCGGGCCGTAGGGAATCTGCGTGGAGAAGGACTTCTGCCCACTCGCCTGGCTGGCAAACACGATGAACCGCTCGGCCAGCGCCTTGTTCGGACTGCCGCGAACGATGGCCCAGTGATCGGGATCGTAGAGGTGGCCGTTCCATGAAATGGCCAGTTTCGAGCCTTCCTTTTGCGCCACGGCAATCCGGCCGTTGTAGGCCGCCGACATCACGACGTCGCCTGCCGCGAGCCATTGCGGGGGTTGCGCTCCGGCTTCCCACCACTGGATCGAGGGCTTGATCTGGTCGAGCTTGTGAAAAGCGCGATCCACGCCGGCCTTGGTGCCCAGCACTGTGTACAGGTCATCCTGTTTGACCCCGTCGGCGAGCAGCGCCACTTCCAGCGTGTACTTGGCGCCCTTGCGCAGGCCGCGTTTGCCAGGGAATTGCTGCAGGTTCCACATGTCCGCCCAGGAGGTTGGCGCCGCGCTCACCTTGTTCGAGTTGTAGGCGAGCACCATCGACCAGACATAACTGGCCACGCCGCACTCGCTGACAGCGCCAGCCAGATAGTTTTTTGAATCGCCGATCAGCGCCGGATCCAGCCGCTCGAACAGCCCTTCTTCACAACCGCGCAGCAGTTCCGGGCTTTCGACTTCGACAACATCCCAACTGACCTGGCCCACATCGACCATGGCTTTGACTTTGGACAGTTCTCCGCTGTACTCGCCAACGACAACTTTGCCAGCGCCACTTTGTTCAAAGGGTTTGAAATAAGCCCCCTCTTGCGCCGCCTTGGTGGCACCGCCGAACGAAATGACCGTAAGACTTTCGGAGTGCGCAACAACAGGCGCCGTAACTACCAGAAGCGCCGTTAAACCCGCCGCTGCTGTAACGCTCGAAGACGAATATCTGAACATGAAAGCTCCCTCACTTTTTAATTGTGGTTAGTTACTGAGGCAGTCACGGCCACGCAGCCGCAAGTACACGGATGACTCTCCGCGCGATGACATCTTTTTATTCTTTAAACCGCACACCATCAGCGTGCGGTTAATTATTCAGGAGACGCTCAACGCAATTGAAACCAAGTTGTTTTCAATTGGGTGTATTTATCGAACGAGTGCAACGACAGGTCCCGACCGAAACCCGATTGCTTGCCGCCACCGAATGGCACGCTGACATCGAGGGCATCCACGGTGTTCACCGAAACGGTGCCGGCCTTCAGCGCCCGTGCAACCCGGTGCGCGCGATTCAGGTCATCGCTCCACACTGAGGCGGCCAGCCCATAGATGCTGTCGTTGGCCAGCCGCACCGCTTGCTCTTCGGTATCGAACGTGGAAATCGCCAGCACCGGCCCGAACACCTCTTCGCGGGACAGGTGCGAGTCATGATCGACGTCGGCAAAAATGGTCGGCTCGATAAAGTTGTCGGAACCGTTGAAGCTCAAGCGACGGCCGCCGGTGAGCAGTCGGGCCCCGTCTTCGTGGGCGCGTTCGATAAAGCTCATCACGCGCGATGCCTGTGCCGAATCGACAATGGCGCCAGCGGCACTCGCAGGGTTCAGTGGATCGCCGGGCATCCAGGCTTTGGCTTTTTCCAACAGACGCTCGATAAACTCATCCTTAATCGAACTTTGCACATACAGTCGCGAGTTGGCCGAGCAGACCTCGCCCTGATTGAAGAAAATGCCGAATGCCGCTTTCTCCGCCGCCAGATCAAGATCCCGGCAGTCGTCGAACACCAGGCTCGGGCTCTTGCCCCCGCACTCAAGCCAGACCTGCTTGAGGTTCGATTGCGCGGCGTACTGCATGAAGTATTTGCCCACCTGAGTCGAGCCGGTGAACACCAGGCAATCGACATCCGGATGCAGGCCCAGCGCCTTGCCGGCAGACTCGCCCAGCCCCGGCAGCACGTTCAGCACGCCGGGTGGCAAACCGGCTTCCAGCGCCAACTCGGCCAGACGCAACGCCGAAAACGGTGATTGCTCGGCGGGCTTGAGCACCACGCTATTACCGGCCGCCAGGGCCGGTGCCAGTTTCCAGGCCGCCATGTCGAGCGGGAAGTTCCACGGCACCACGGCCGCCACCACGCCCAGCGCTTCACGGGTGATGGTCGCCAGCGCCGATGACGCCGTCGGCGCGACCTGATCGTAAAGCTTGTCCAGCGACTCGCCGTACCAGGCGAACACATGGGCGGCGCCGGGGACGTCGATGTTGTAGGCATCCATCACCGGTTTGCCCATGTTCACCGAGTCGAGCAAGGCCAGCTCTTCGCGATGGGCCAGCACCAGCTCAGACAGACGCAGCATCACCCGCTTGCGCTCAACCGGTGCCATCCGCGCCCAAGGGCCTTCGTTGAAAGCACGGCGCGCACTGCGCACGGCGAGTTCCACGTCCACTTCGCCACACGCGGCGACACGGGCAAGCAACTGATTCGTCGCCGGGTTGATCGAATCGAATGTTGCGCCCGAAGACGCAGAGACTTGCCGGCCATCGATCAAGGCTTTGTCAGAGAAGGTTTGCCGGGCAGCTCGTTGCTGCCAATAGTCGAGGTCGAACACGCTACGCTCCCTTTACGACCGCCAGGGTGGTCGGGGTTGTTATCAGAGGTTGTAGAGATAGTGCGTCAACCGTGCGAAGAGGAAAATTATTAAAAATGTGCTCGGGGTATAAGAAAAAACTAGGTAAGCGCAGACCCAGTCCGGAACCCGCATAGGGTAAGGTTCAGTCAATAATCTGTGCGACGGCCATCCGGGCTTTCACCGCAAAACAGAGCAGAACGAGGTGCGTGTGGCTTCCTATACATTGCGGCAACTCAAGTATTTCGTCACAACGGTGGAAGCCGGCAGCGTCGCCGAGGCCTCGCGGCAGCTGTATATCGCGCAGCCCTCGGTATCGACGGCGATCAAGAGTCTGGAGGAGTCGTTCAACGTCCAGCTGTTCATCCGCCACCACGCCCAGGGCGTTTCCCTGACGCCCACCGGCACGCGTTTCTATCACAAGGCGCAAGAACTGCTGCGCATGGCCAGGGAGTTTGAACAGAACGCGCTGGCCGATAACGACACGGTCTCCGGACAGATCGACATCGGCTGCTTCGAGACCGTCGCCCCGCTGTACCTGCCGCAACTGATCGCCGGCTTTCGCAAGCTTTACCCGGGCGTGGACATACGCATTCGCGATGGCGAGCAACAAGAGCTGGTGCAGGGCTTGACCGCTGGTACTTTCGATGTGGCGTTCCTCTACGATCACGGTCTGGACGGCACCATCCAGACCACGCCGCTGATGCCACCGCAAAAGCCTTACGTCCTGTTGCCTGAAGGGCACCGCTTTGCCGACCAGAAGGAGGTATCGCTACGGGACCTGTGCAGCGAGCCGATGATTCTTCTCGATGTGCAACCGAGCCGGACCTACTTTGTCAGCCTGTTCCACGAGCTGGAGCTGACGCCCAACATCGTGTTCAGCTCGCCCTCGATCGAGATGGTGCGCGGTATGGTCGGTCAGGGGTTCGGCTTCTCGATCCTGGTCACCCGCCCGCACTCGGAATGCACTTACGATGGCAAGAAGGTGATCTCGGTGAACATCAAAGAGCCGGTCACCCTGTCCGGCCTGGCGTCCGCCCATTTGAAACGCAGCCAACTGACCAAGCCTGCACAGTTGTTCGTGGACTTCTGCCGCGAACAACTGAGCCAGAAAGTCGCAGCCCCCCTGTAGGAGCGAGCTTGCTCGCGATGGTCGTTAACGATAACGCGTGTTTACTGGCTAAACGCGGCGCTCTTGAGTCCATCGCGAGCAAGCTCGCTCCTACAGTTAAATGTCGCCACACAGGTAGTCAGCCAAGCGCAGCAGCATCCCATCGCAACCGCTCAACTGATCCAGCGCAATGAACTCGTCAGGCTTGTGCCCTTGATCCATGCTGCCGGGACCACAAACCACCGTGGGTATCCCAGCCTGATCAAACAGCCCGCCCTCGGTGCCAAACGCGACCGTTCCAAATTCTGAAGAATTGCTCAACAGCGCAAGCAGCCGCGCCGCTTCACTCTCGGGCGGTGTTGCCAAGCCGGGGTAAGCGCTCAGCGGCCGCAGGCGGATATCGGTGTCCGCCTGCACCGCGCGCATCTTGGGCAACACATGCTCGTGGGCGAACGCTTGCAACTGGTCCGCCACTGCCTGAGCATCGAAGTCCGGCAGCGCCCTGACCTCGAAATCGAACTCACATTCAGCGGGAACAATGTTCAGCGCCCGGCCACCTTTGATCACACCCGTTTGCACCGTAGAAAACGGCGGATCAAAACGCTGATCGTGGTTGTCGGGATGCGCCAGCTGCTCACCGATCACGCCGAGCCGTCCAATCAACTGTGCCGCATATTCGATCGCGTTCACCCCATAAGGCGCATACGCCGAATGGCACGCCGCACCGCGCACTTCGCAACGCATCGCCAGTTTGCCCTTGTGGCCGAGCACAGGCTTGAGTTCTGTCGGTTCGCCGATCAGGCAAAGTCGCGGTTTAAATGGCCGCTTCTCCAGTTCGGCCAGCATCGGCCTGACACCCAGGCAACCCACTTCTTCATCATAGGAAAAGGCCAGGTGCACCGGCGTCACAAGCGTACGCTGCACGAAGGTCGGGACCGCCGCGAGGACCGAGGCGATGAAGCCTTTCATGTCTGCGGTGCCACGTCCGTACAAGCGCCCATCCTTTTCAGTCAGCCGGAACGGATCGACCGTCCACGCCTGTCCGTCAACCGGCACCACATCGGTGTGACCGGACAGCACCACCCCACCCGAGACAAGCGGGCCGATGGTCGCGAACAGATTCGCCTTGGTGCCTTCTTCGTTGAAGAAGAGCTCACTCTGAACCCCGTGTTCGGCCAGATAGGCCTCGATGAAACGAATCAACTCAAGGTTGGAATCGCGGCTGACAGTGGCGAAACCAATCAGGCGATCCAGCAGCTCGCGACTGGATGCATCACTCATCCCCAGGCACCCCGTAGCTCGGCGCCGTCGTCGGGTTGAGCGCGCGAGTCAGGTAGTCCTGCATTTGCGGTCGATAGGCCTGCCAGAGGCCATCAAGCTGCCCGATGGGATCTTCCTCGGCCCAGTCCACCCGCAAGTCGATGATCGGCCAGGTGTGGTCACCCACCACTTTCAGCGCGGCGGAATGCACCGGCCCCGCTTCGCCACCGGCCGCCATGGCCGCGTGCATGGCCGCCAGCAAACGGTCCGCCAACTGACCCGGCTCGACTTCGAACGCCGCGACCATGGCCTCGATGACCCGCACATCGCTCAGCAGGTTACCCGCCGCGACACATTGCTCGCCTTTCACGGCGTTATGCACGCCCAACGACTCTTTACCGCTGAACAGCGCAATCCGGCCTGACGCATCGATCACCGTGACCTGTCGGTACTGGCTCCAGCCATTGGACGTGAGTGCCTTGTCCAGTGCCGCGTCAGGCTCCAGATGCTGGTGCTCCAGCAGGTCCAGGATCTGCGGCCCTAACGCTGGCAGCGTAATGTTCTGCGTGGAAACCGCACCCACTCCTGCCCGCGCCCAAGGGCAGCGTGCGCCGACCGCAATGCTGGAAGAACTGATGGCAATACCGAGCTGACCGGTTTCAGGGCAGCGTCCGATAATCGAGAACGTCATGACTCACTCCTTAAAATTCAATGCACGCGCAACTGCATTCTGTGCATGCACTGGAATCGGAGAAAGCAGGTTTTTTGTGGCTTTGGGGAAGGAAAAAACTGGTCAGCCTCGCAGGCTTACCCGGGTGGATCAATCTGATCCAGCACCCGATTCGCCGTGATCTCCGCCAGCATCACGCTGTTGGAAATCCCCAGCAGCGCATTGCGCGATCCGCCGTCGAGGTGATCGACCAATTGATGGACCATCACATCGACCGAGGCCAGCGTTTCCACCAGATACACCACAAGGGTTTCGGTCGTGGCCTCTGGGTTGACGGTAAACAGGTTGTTGGGTGTGCGCGGCGTGGCTTTGATGTCGGCCATCGAGGGGAAGTGGACGTTGAGGGCGCGTTCGGCGGCCTCGTTGAGCATTTTGGAATCGGGTTCGTATGGGGATGCCGGATCGGTGTCCGGCGGATTAGGTGTAGGTTTGAACATGGGCAGTTGACCTCTAAGTGGGGCCGTGACCATCTCGCGACTAAACGAAAGGGAGGCGGCTGTGCGCAAGTTAGTCGACCGGTAAGCCACCCAAACCCGGCGCGCCCGAGGGCGCCATGCGCACAACCACCATCAAGTACAGGCGAACACCTGACTGGATGACACTTGTGCAACCGCGGATGGATAGCCGGGCGACTAAACCCGATCACTGATGAGCAGTGACAGGAATCAAGTTACCGATGGCCTCCAAAGCGCACAAGTCGGCGGATTCTGGCGTACCCGTAGGCAACGGCGCAAGGTCTTGTAGCTTGCAGGAAGTATCCTTAAACGCCTTTAAACACACGCCCTCCAGCGGTAAAACCTGTAGGAGCGAGCTTGCTCGCGAAAGGCTCAAGGACGCCGCTGGGCATCTGGTTTTACGCGTTATCGTTCACGACCTTCGCGAGCAAGCTCGCTCCTACAGGGGGTGCGCGGGTTTACTTGCGCGGTTTGATCCGCGCTTGACCACTTGCCGGCCACCGGCGATGCGCGGGGTTTCAGCCAGGCCGAACAACTCCTGCAAACGCACCGTCAGAATCGGTGCCGTCCCACACGCTTTAGCCACAGCCGGAACAGGCGTGTTCTGGCTGTTAGGCAGGGTGGAGCGTGTAGACCTGCTTGCGCTTGCCATAGACCGCAATCTGCAGCACTTCGTTGCCGACGCTCGCTGCGTCAGCAACCTTGATGAGCTTGACCATGCTGTTGACTGTGCTGGTCTTGGACTGGTACTTGAAGCGCTCGATCTCGGCTACAGAGCAGGCACGATAGGCGGTTCGGATCAAGCCGCTTTTTTCGAGAAGGTCGATTTTTTCTGGCGAGATCCACGAAATCAGGTCGGTGATTTTGCCGATCTTTTCATGGAGGTGAGCCACCGCTTGCTGCTCATCAGTGACGTTGAAGCGCTTCCACGCGGGTTCATGGTGGAATACCCGGTTACGGAACTTCCTGACCAGAGCGACCTGATCTTTGCATCCAGAGAGCATTGCGCCAGCCTGGGTCGTGGGCCATCGCCCCTTGAAAACCCGCCCCAGATGCTTCGGCCAGATAAGGTTGTTGCCCATGTATTCGTTATCGAGAACGTACTCCCACGTAGAAAAGTCCGTTTTCGAGACGACTTCCTGGTGATCCGGAGCTCCCTTTACCTTGCGTTTTTTTCGCTCAATTGAAGCAGTGTTATAGGCCGATCCAAAATTTTTGATCAGCTTTCCCACCGCATCAGGCGCGTTGGCACCAAGGACGAAGCTTTTGTACTTGAGCTTTCCTGTCTTCCACCAAAATTTGCCAATATCCGCAGTCAGAACGGTGTCAATGGAGTTCCGTAGCGTGACCTCTGCCGCACTTAGCAAAGGGTACAGAACCCCACAAACGTGGGAGTTCCAAAGGTAGGCCCCCACCAGTTCCGCGTCATTGCTGGTCGAAAACACCTTGCTGTAGCTGGCGATTCGGTGAGCACTGATAAGCTGGTCGATCAGTTGGGGTCTATACTGGACGGTATGCGGCATGCTCGGCTTCCTTCTGGCCAGGCGCCTGTATAGGTTGTGATTGACACGGGTGTCAACCACTCGTAGCATTGATCTACAGGTTGGCACTGAGCTCCAATGAGCGAAAGCTTACGACTCTTTGCAAAGACCACGAAACACCCGCCCCGGCCTCGAGCCGGGGTTTTTGTTTCTGGGGCATACCTACTTGCCTTTTCCTCTTCCTGATCATTTGAGCCTTCGCCGCAGGCCTCTGATGGCATCGATACGAATCATGGCGTGAGCTCACGGACAAAGCGTGCGCACCCTTCAGGATCAGAAGTTAACTGAACGACAGGCACAAAAAAACCGCCTGTTGTGGGCGGTTTTTTTGAACATGTTACTTTCACAGGAGACGGTTTTAGCCGTGTCGCCGAGGTGGAGTCCTGCGCTCTTAGCTCGACCATGTGCAGTAATCTTGGGGAAGTCATGACACACGTGTCAACCTGAATCGGTTGACAAAAGCTTGCCTTGCGCTTCTACCATCACTCCTGCGTCCAGCTCACACTGGATATCGTTATCCTCGTCAAAGTCCAGCTCCCACTCCGACGCCCACCGTTTTGCCCACTTTTCGCGATAGGGTGACGGCAGCACAATCCTGAAAAAAATCAGGTCTTTCTTGGCTTGGCCCGGGCCGTGGCCTCGGCAACTAGAGGGTCATCTGGCCAGTAGTGCTTGGGGTATCTCCCTTTGAGATCCTTCTTCACCTCCGCATAGGTACTCCGCCAGAAATTGGCCAGATCCTGAGTGACCTGCACTGGCCTCCGAGCTGGTGACAAGAGATGTAACGTGAGCAACTGCTTGCCTTGAGCAATACGAGGTGTTTCAGACAGGCCAAATAGCTCTTGAAGTCTCACTGCGAGAACAGGAGGGTACTGCGAATAGTCGACACGAATGCTCGAACCGGACGGCACCTGGATCGTCTGCGGTGCTTGGGCTTCCAATTCCTGCGGAAGCGGCCAAGGGAGCAGATTCCTGACTATCGAAGACAGATCCAACTGGCTGAAGTGACTGAGCCTGGTGACCTTGCCCAAGTATGGCGAGAGCCATTCCTCAAGGGTTGCCAGCAGGTTTGCATCGCTCAGATCAGGCCATTTACTGCAGGTCTGGCTATTCTGGATCTCCTGCTGACGAAGCAGCTCCACTCGCGCCTGCCACTGCCGCAGCTCCGGCGTCCACGGCAACAGCTCCAGGCCTTTACGTCGCACCAGATTCACCAGCGCCTGACTGCGAGCGGTTTCATCGAGACCGGTCAGTGGTTCGCGACTGAGGATCAGCTCACCGACCTTGCGCTGTCGCTCAGCGCGCAACACGCCTTCGCGCTCGTCCCAATCCAGCTGATCGACGCAACGCACCTGCTCGGCCAACACCGAGTCAAACAATGCCGGATCGAAATCGGCCGCCAGATAAATCCGCTCCTCACGCTGGCCCTGGCGACTGCCGAGATCGGCGATCACCAGCCAGGGTTGTTTCATCAGGCTGTCTGCTTCAGCGAACAACGCGGCGCGACCGTTGGCCAAGCGATACTCGGCGCCGCCAGCACGACGCTGTTGAGCGACGCGGTCGGGATAGGCCAGCGCCAGCAACGCGCCGAGCCAGCGCGGATGGTCCGGATCGCTGACCGGCTGCGCTGCCTTGCCCCGCAGGTAACCGCGATACTGCCGCGCCAGTTGCCGGGCCCGTTGCACCCCGCCCTGGGCGCCGCGTGCGGCGCGTTCTTCGCCGGACAACAGCGCCAACCGGCTGTGCAGATCCGCCCCGGCGCCGCGCAAGATATCCCGCTCGCCGAGCAGCGCCGCGACATCGCACGCCATGTCCGCCAGGCCGAGTGCCTGACCGCGCAACAACAAATGCGCGATGCGCGGATGCGCCGGCAGTTCGGCCATGGCCTGGCCGTGACGGGTCAACGCTTCACCGTCCAGGGCGCCCAAGCGCTCAAGCAAGTCCTGAGCCTGTGCATAAGCGGCGGCCGGCGGCACATCGAGCCACACCAGTTGCCCCGGTGCCACGCCCCAACGACCCAGTTGCAAGGCCAGGCCGGCGAGGTCCGCCGAGAGAATTTCCGCACTGGCGTAGGCCGCCAGTTGTTCATGCTGATCCTGCGACCACAACCGATAACACACCCCCGGCTCCAACCGCCCTGCCCGGCCCGCGCGTTGCGTGGCGCTGGCCCGGGAGATGCGCTGGGTGTCGAGCCGGGTCATGCCGCTGCCGGGATCGAAACGCGGCACTCGCGCCAACCCGGCATCGATCACCACGCGCACGCCGTCGATGGTCAGGCTGGTCTCGGCGATGTTGGTCGCCAGCACCACTTTGCGCTTGCCTGCCGGGGCTGGATCGATTGCTGCACGTTGGGCCGCCAGGTCCAGTTCACCGTGCAATGGGCAGAGCAACACTTGCGTGCTTTCACCCAGCGCATCGGCCAGCTGTTGGTGCACCCGACGGATTTCCGCCTGGCCCGGCAAAAACACCAGCACACTGCCGGTTTCATCGTTCAAGGCGTCGAGAATGGTCTGCACCAGGCGCGGTTCGATGAACTCGCCCGGCTGGAATGGCCGGCCCCAGCGCATCGCCACCGGGTACATGCGGCCTTCGCTGCGCAGGATCGGCGCGTCATCGAGCAGCCCGGCCAGGCGTTCGCCTTCCAGGGTTGCCGACATCAAGAGGATTTTCAGCGGCTGATCGTCGCGAAACAATTCCCGGCCATTCAGGCTCAGGGCCAATGCCAGGTCAGCGTCGAGGCTGCGTTCGTGAAATTCATCGAAGATCAGCAGGCCCACGCCATCCAGCGCCGGATCGTCCTGCAAACGGCGGGTCAGGATGCCTTCGGTGACCACTTCAATCCGGGTGTTGGGGCCGACTTTGCTGTCCAGTCGAATGCGATAGCCAACGGTTTCGCCAACTTTCTCGCCGAGCTCGCTGGCCAGCCGCTCCGCCGCCGCCCGCGCGGCCAACCGGCGCGGTTCGAGCATCAGGATGGTCTGCCCGGCCAGCCAGGGCTCGTGGAGCAAGGCCAAAGGCACGCGGGTGGTCTTACCGGCACCGGGCGGTGCTTCGAGCACGGCTTCGTGGCGTGTAGCCAAGGCTTCACGCAGGGCGGGTAGAACTTCATCAATCGGCAAAGAAATCATGCTGGCTCCCAAACAGAGGCGCGAGTATAACGGCGAACTGCCTGGCGTTCGTCGCGGTCCTAATTCATATCGACGACGCTTCGTTTCCCAGATGACTCAGGAGATTTCATATGCGTGCTCCCTTTCGCTTGATTGGCGGCGTACTGATCGCGACGTTGCTGACCCAGGTCACCGCCTGCGGTTCGATTTTCTACCCTGACCGTCGTGGCCAGATCGACGGCAAGATCGACCCGGCCATCGCCGCGCTGGATGCCGTTGGCCTGTTGTTCTACATCATCCCCGGCCTGATCGCCTTCGCCGTGGACTTCGCCACCGGCGCGATTTACTTCGAGCCAGGCAAGACCGCCCAGGTGGCCCCGGAAAAACTCCAGGAAGCCATCGGTGCCGACGGCAAGGTCGATAACCACAAGTTGCAGACTATTCTGGAAACCGAACTGGGCCGCAGCTTCCCGCTGGACGACCCACGCCTGATCCAGCACAAGGGCAGCGCCCAGCAACTGGCGATGTTCGGCCTGCAACCCGCCGCGTAAATTCGCGCACTTCAAGGACACGCCGTACCTATGATCTCCAGCTCCGAACACGCCCGCCTGCTGCGGCTGGCGACCCGTGCCTCGGTGGCGGTGGCCTGTACGCTGGTCGTCGCCAAAGCCATCGCCTGGTGGTTGAGCGGTTCGGTGAGCATGCTCGCCGGGCTGACCGACTCGGCACTCGACGGCGTCACTTCGCTGCTCAATCTGCTGGCGGTGCATTATGCCCTTCGCCCCGCCGATGAGGATCATCGATACGGGCATGGCAAGGCCGAATCGCTGGCGGGGATGGCGCAGGCCTTGTTCATTGGCGCAAGCGCGGTGCTGATTGCCTTGCAGGCCGTCGACCGCTTGAAGCATCCGGAACCGCTGGGCGCGCCGTGGATCAGCATCGGGGTCATCGTGTTTTCCCTGGCGCTGACCCTGGCGCTGCTGATACTGCAACATCGGGTGGTCAAGGCAACCGGTTCCAATGCGGTGCGCGCCGACTCCCTGCATTACCGCTCGGACATGTTGCTCAATGGCAGCATTCTGGTGGCGTTGGTGTTGGCCGGGTTTGGCTGGCATCAGGTCGACCCCTGGTTCGGTTTGGGGATCGCCGTCTACATTCTCTGGAGTGCGATTCAAATCGCCAGGGAGAGTTTTACGGTGCTGATGGATGAAGAACTGCCGCCGGATGTCAGCCAGCACATGCTCGAACTGGCCTGCAGCGTGCCGGGCGTATTGGGCGCCCATGACCTGCGCACGCGGGTGTCCGGTAACCAGTGGTTTGTGCAATTGCACCTGGAATTGCCGGGCGAGTTGACGCTGTCAGTCGCCCACGGCATCAGTGATCAAGCCGCCGATGCGATTCACGCGGCTTATCCGCGAGCCGAAGTGCTGGTGCACGCCGATCCTATTAAAGCAGCTTCAAGCTTGAAGCTTTAAGCGGCAAGTTCGAAGCAACCGCTTGCTTGTAGCTTATGGCTGCTACTGAACCTGATAACCGCGACTGCTCAGGCAGCTGCCCTGGGCCTGGCGATAGACTTGCACCACCGACGGGTCCGGCTGGTAGGTGGCCGTCCGTGGATTAAAGCCACTCTGCTGCACCGCATACTGGTAGCACTCGTAACCGTCCTGGTTGACCTGTTCCGGCGACTGGCCGTTGGCCGGATACGCCACCACGTCATAACCCTGACTGACCGGTTGCGGTTGCGGCTGCACGGGCGGCTCGACCACCACGTAATCCTGAGTGCTCTCCTGATAGGCGTAATAGGAACCGGCCGCCAGGAATAGCAGCGCACCGCCGATCCACACTTCACGGGCGTAATCGGGCAGGTAGCTGACACGTATGCCGCGCGGCGGTTGCACCACTACGTAACGCGGCCCCTGCGGGCGATACCAGTAGCCACCGGAATAGAAATAGTCCCGACCGCCATAAGGCACGCGGTAGTCGCGGTCCGGGAAGCGATCGATCACGTGACCGGGGCGATATTGCGGGCCTGGACCCCAGCCGTTGCCATGTCCGTCCGGACGGCCGGACCAGCGACGGTCATCGGGGCGCGGAGCGTTATTTTGCCAATGTTGGTTGTTGTCGTTGTACCGCGGAGCATCCTGATAGTAGCCGCGCTGCGGTTGTTGGGTCTGGCGCACGGTGTCGGGCCGGCCCTGGATCGGCAGGTCGTTGGCCGGTAGCTGCGGCGGTGGCGGTGGCGGCCGCACCGGGCTGTTGTAGTCGGGCGGCTGACGCTTCTGTTGATTCTGGCCGTTGTGCTCGAACTGACGACTGTTGTCGGCTCGAATAATGTCGTCGTTCTGTGCACGCGGTTGATTCTGTTGCTGATTATTGTGCGGGCGCGACTGATCAGGGCCGCCACGGCCTTGATTGTTGCCCTGATGGCCATCCGAACCCCGTTGCCCGCCGTCGGGACCCCGGGTTTGCGGCTCATCGGCCAGCGATTGCGCGGTGACACTGACACACAGCAAACCAACTCCGGCCAAACGCCAGATGCGCGACTTCATGCTTTTCCTCACTGCGGGTCAGGGCTTGTATATGAGACTGGGAAAGCAGCGGCCGGTTCTGCGACAGGTTATCAGTCACGAAACATATTTATCGGGACGGAAGGTAAATCGCACGCAAAAGAAAAGGGAGACCCGTCGGCCTCCCTTTGAGAACTTCGTCCGTGCTCGACGCTTTTGACGTCGGCTCACCTCACGCCGTCTTCTGGACAGTGTGCAGCTCGGGGGCCGGCTCATCCCCTGTGGGGGTGGCGACCGCAGCTGGCCTGATCGGGCGAGCCGCTGTGGACTGTTTGTCCGAGCAGTGATTCTGGTGATAAGAATAGGCCGGATGCCTTGGCAGAGGATTGCGAAGATTGCTCAAATAAACATGACTTGCGCAATTTTTAACCCTGGATAGATAATCTGCCGCAATTGATATGACAAAGGCCTGATTGATGAGCAAACTCGACCGATACGACCTGAGCATTTTGGCGGAATTGCAGCGCGATGCGCGCATCTCCAACCAGGAGCTGGCCGAACGCATCGGCCTGTCACCTTCGCCTTGCTCGCGCCGGGTCAAGCAACTGGAGGACGATGGCTATATCTCCCGCCAAGTGGCGCTGCTGGACCGAAAAATGCTCGGCCTGAGCCTGACGGCTTATGTGCTGATCGGCATGGACCGGCATACGCCGGAGCGGTTCGAGAACTTCGAAGCCGCGATCCGGACATTGCCTCAGGTGCTGGAATGCAGCCTGGTGACGGGGATGGATGCGGACTACCAGCTCAAGGTGGTGGTGCCGGACATGGATCACTATCAGAAGCTGCTGCTGGGGCATCTGACCCGGATTGAAGGGGTGACCAGTGTGCGGTCGAGTTTTGTGTTGAATCAGGTGCTCAATAGCACGGAGTTACCTTTGACTCATCTGCGTAGCTAAGGACGCCTTCGCGGGCAAGCCTCGCTCCTACGGGGTTGTTGTGGGCCGTAACCTCGTGAACGGCACAAACCCGTAGGAGCGAGGCTTGCCCGCGAAGGGGCCGGCACAGGCGACGAATAGCTGCGACACACTGCCGCAGGTCAATCCACCACCCCTCCCCCATGTCGTATACTCCAGCGCCTTTTAGCCCCGCCCGCACTGGAGATGTCCAATGGATCCTGCAGTATTCGAAGAGTGGATGATGACCGGACTGGTCAGCATCCTGATCATTTTCATGGGTTTCATCGTCTGGGATCTGGCGAAAAAATCCAAGGCCGGGCGCTTCGGCTCGTTCATCCTGTTCTTCGTGCTCGGCTTGGGCGTGGCCGCGTTCGTGATCAAAAGCGTGGTCATCGGCCTGATCGAATCCGGCTCAATTTAACCGCGCCGGCACTTCCTTCCACTGGCCCTGATCGAGCCCTTCGATCGACCAGTCGCCGATTCTGACCCGCACCAGGCGCAACGTCGGCAAGCCGACCGCCGCTGTCATGCGCCGCACCTGACGGTTGCGGCCCTCGCGAATCACCAGCTCTAGCCAGCTGGTGGGCACGCTCTTGCGAAAGCGCACTGGTGGATTGCGTGGCCAGAGTTGCGGCTCTTCAAGCTGCCGCGCTTCGGCGGGCAAGGTCATGCCGTCGTTCAACTCGACGCCTTCGCGCAAACGCTGCAATTGCCCGGCGCTCGGCTCGCCTTCGACCTGTACCCAATAGGTCTTGGCCAGCTTGTGTTTCGGGTCGGCGATCCGCGCCTGCAACTGACCGTCGTTGGTCAATAACAACAGGCCTTCGCTGTCGCGGTCCAGCCGTCCTGCCGGGTAAATCCCGGGGATATCGATGAAATCCTTGAGCGTCGCCCGCCCCTCGCCGTCGCTGAATTGCGTCAGCACATCAAAGGGCTTGTTGAACAGAATCAGCTTGGGTTCGGCCGGCGGCGCTTTGGCGACACGGCGCGGGGCTGATGAGGATGGCGCGGGTTTCACGCCAGGGCGACGGGAAACGGGACGAGGTGGACGGGACATGGCGAAGTGAACATCTAACGGTCAGGGCTGCTAATGCTAGTGCCCTGACCGCCAAATGACCATGACAACGCGCTATCAGCGGAACGGCGGCTCGTCGAAGCTGCGCAGTTTGCGCGAGTGCAGCGAGTTGAGCTCGGTGCGCAACAGGTCCACCGCCTCGATGCCGATCTTCAAGTGTTGGCTGACCGCACGTTCATAGAAGGCGTTGGCCGAGCCCGGCAGCTTGATTTCGCTGTGCAAGGGTTTGTCGGACACGCAGAGCAACGTACCGTACGGCACCCGCAAGCGATAACCCTGGGCAGCAATGGTGCCGCTTTCCATGTCCACCGCCACCGCGCGGGACAGGTTGATCAACGGCCGTTCCTGGGCCCAGCGCAATTCCCAGTTGCGGTCGTCATAGGTGAGGACGGTGCCGGTGCGCAGGCGTTTCTTCAGCTCGTCGCCCTTCTCGCCCGTGATGTTCGCCGCGGCTTGCTGCAAGGCCATCTGCACTTCGGCGAGGGCCGGGATGGGAATGTTCGGCGGTACCACGCGGTCGAGAATCCCGTCGCGGCGCATGTAAGCGTGCGCCAGCACGTAGTCGCCAATGGTCTGGGACTGACGCAAGCCCCCGCAGTGACCGATCATCAGCCAGCAATGCGGGCGCAATACGGCCAGGTGGTCGGTGATGTTCTTGGCGTTGGACGGGCCGACGCCGATGTTCACCAGGGTCACGCCGTGGCCATCGCTGGCGATCAGGTGGTAGGCCGGCATCTGGTAACGGTGCCAGACCACACCCGCGGCAATGGCCGAGGCTTCGCCGTGGTCCATGCTCTTTTCGATGATCACGTTGCCCGGCAAGACCATGCGCACGAAACGCGGATCACTGCGCAACTGCTCCAGGCCATGGACGATGAACTGGTCGACGTAGCGGTGGTAGTTGGTCAGCAGAATCCACGGCTGCACATGCCGCCAGTCGCTGCCGGTGTAATGCACCAGGCGCCGCAGGGAGAAATCCACCCGCGCGGCATCGAACAGCGCCAGCGGCAGAGGGTCGGTGTTTTCCCAATCGTACAGACCATCGGCAATGCCATCGGTCGCGGCGGACAGGTCGGTGCTCGGGAAGACCCGCGCCAGCACGGCGGCGGTGACGCCAGAGCCGGCCAGTTCATCGCCCTGCTCGACCACGTAGGGATAAGGAATGTTCTGCTGGCTGATGCCCACTTCCACGGTCACGGTGAAGTCGTGCATCAACGGAACGAGTTGTTCCAGCAGGTATTTGCGGAAAGCGGCCGGGTGGGTGACGGTGACGCTGTAGGTTCCGGGCAGCTGAACCTTGGCATAGGCGCGCGTGGTCTGCGGGACTTCGCCCTGGCAGTGGTAGGTCAGACGCAGTTCGGGATAACGAAACATTGCACGCTGTTCGGCGTCCGGTTCGACTCGATCCTTGAGATAACGCTTGAGCGCCTGGTTCAGCGCGGTGGTTGCACGATTGTGCAAGAGCGCAAGCCGATCCACGGCTTGCTCGGCGGTTTGAACGACAATAAAAGCTTCGGTCACGATCAGCATCCTGTGTTCTGACTTGCAGGCCTTCATCTTGCCTGTATCGCTGCCGGACGGAAACAGTGGCGTGTTGGCTGTACACCAATACCGATGCACCGCAGTCCCCTGTGGGAGCGAGCTTGCTCGCGATAGCGGTCTTTCATTCAACATTGATGTCGTCTGACACACCGCTATCGCGAGCAAGCTCGCTCCCATAGGGGTTCAAAGTTGTTCTGTCAAATGTGGCTAAAATCCTTGCGGGGTCGACCGCGCCACAATCGCTTCCACATCCAACCCTCGTGGCAACGCGCCATACACCCGCCCCGCCGAACCCAGGCGGCTGGCGATGAAGGCGTCGCTGACCGCCCCATTGCCCGCCTCCAGCAACAGCCTGGCCTGAAGCCCCAACGCGATGTCTTCGGTCAACTGCCGGGCGCGGTATTGAATGTCGCCGGTGTCCTTGAACGCGGCCTGCAATTGACGGATATGCGCAGCCAGGCGTTTGTCGCCATGGCCATCACCCAATTCGCTGAACAACACATCAAGTACACCCGGCTCCTTGGACAACGCGCGCAGCACGTCGAGGCATTGCACGTTGCCGGAGCCTTCCCACGTCGAATTGACCGGTGCCTCGCGGTACAACCGCGGCAGGATGTTGTCTTCGACATAACCGGCGCCGCCCATGCACTCGGCGGCCTCGTTGATCATGGCCGGGGCACGTTTGCAGATCCAGTACTTGCCCACCGCCGTGACCAGTCGGGCGAACTTCGCTTCGTGGCTGTCATCCAGGTGATCGAGCGCCCGGCCCATGCGCAGGCTCAGGGCCAGGGCCGCCTCGCTTTCCAGCGCCAGGTCGGCCAAGACGTTTTGCATCAAGGGTTGTTCGCTGAGCAGTTTGCCACCCACCCGGCGATGAGCGCAGTGATGGCTGGCCTGGGTCAACGCCTGGCGCATCAGGGCGCTGGAG
Source organism: Pseudomonas silesiensis (assembly GCF_001661075.1). Classification (NCBI taxonomy): domain Bacteria; kingdom Pseudomonadati; phylum Pseudomonadota; class Gammaproteobacteria; order Pseudomonadales; family Pseudomonadaceae; genus Pseudomonas; species Pseudomonas silesiensis. The sequence goes on along the minus strand of NZ_CP014870.1, from coordinate 634,558 downwards.
CCGACCATGCAATCGAAGCGGGTCATGGCGACCATTTCGATGATGGTGGGAACGCCGCGGCCTTCTTCGCCGACCATCCAGGCCAGGGCGCCCCGGAACTCCACTTCGCTGGAGGCGTTGGAGCAATTGCCGAGTTTGTTCTTCAGACGCTGGATATAGAACTGGTTGCGCGTGTCGTCCGGGCGATGGCGCGGCAGCAGGAAACAGGTCAACCCCTTGTCTGTCTGGGCCAGGGTCAGGAAGGCATCGCACATCGGTGCTGAACAGAACCACTTGTGGCCGATAAGCTCATAGGCCTGGCCGGGCCCGCTGGCGCCCACTGGATAGGCCTTGGTGGTATTGGCCCGCACATCGGTGCCGCCCTGTTTCTCGGTCATCGCCATGCCGATGGTGACCCCCGCCTTGTGGGTCATGCCGACGTTACGCGGGTCGTACTCGGTAGAAAGGATTTTCGGCAACCACTGCTCCGCCAGGTCCGGTTGCAGGCGCATCGCCGGGACGCTGGCAAATGTCATGGTCAACGGGCAGCCACTGCCGGCTTCGGCCTGGCTGTGCAGATACGTCATGGAGGCGCGGGCGACGTGGGCGCCAGGTTGTGGATGCGCCCAGGGCAATGAGGTCAAGCCGTGCTCGACCGCCGTGCGCATCAACTGGTGATACGCCGGGTGAAACTCCACCAGATCGATGCGATGCCCGTAACGGTCGTGACTGCTGAACACCGGCTTGTTCTGATTGGCCAGAAAACCCGACTCCATCAGCGGCCCGCCGGCCAGGGCGCCGTAGGCGTCGATCTGCGATTGCGCCCAACCTGCGCCAAAACGCTGCGACCACTCCTGCAGGGGCAGGTCGATGCGATAGAGGTTGGCGCCGTCCAGCGAGGGTGGCTGGTTGGTGACTTCGTGGGTTTCGGCGAACTGATGCAGGTTCATGACGGGGCTCCTTTGGTCAGCCAAGGGATTTTCAGTTAAGCACCGCCCCACGGCTGATCAAAGTGTCATATCTGCCTAACTGTCGGCGCTTTCGCCTTGTCCCAGGCCAATCACCCGACGATAGAGCGCGGCCTGCAAGTCTTCGAATTTCACCGGTTTGCTCAGGTAATCGATCACAGCGCCCGTCGGGCAACTTTCCCGATCGGCGCCCAAGGCAACAACGAATACCGGCAGTTCTGCGCAGCCCGGCAGTGCGCGGATCCGGCAGTGCACGGACAGGCCATCCATTGCCGGCAACTGACTATCGAGCACGACGGCGTCAAAGGTTTCACGCTGCAAATGATCGAGCGCAGCGCTACCGTTATCGGCCGTGCGCACCCGGAACCCCAACTTGAGCAACATGCCGCGCATCACCAGTTGATTGAGGCTATTGGCATCGATCAACAGCACGGTGCAGTCCTGTGGCAGACGCAGGCGAGGGACCACCCCCGTCATCGAAGGCATTGATGAACGTTCCACCGCATGCAGTTCAAATTCGACGTCGAGTTGAAAGCGGCTGCCGCGCCCGGGCTCGGAGCGGTGAGTCAGACGCCCGCCCAGCATTTCGATCAGTTGCCGACAGATCGCCAGGCCGATGCCCAGGCCACCGTATTCACGGGTCATCGAACCGTCGAGCTGGAAAAACCGCTGATACAGGGTTGCCTCCCCCAGGTCGGTGAAACCGATGCCGGTGTCGATCACCACAAAGGACAGGGCCAGTCGGTCGGGCCCCATGGGCTTACCCGTCACCCGCAGCGCCACCCCGCCGATCCGGGTGAACTTGATGGCGTTCTCCAACAGACATTCCAGGCATTGCGCCAACCTGGCACTGTCGCCGCGCAGACGATCCGGCAGCCCCGGCGCCACGTCGACCTTGAAATCCAGCGACTTGCCCGAGGCATTGCCCTCGAACTGCACTCGCAAGGCGTCGACCACGCCGCGCAGACTGAAGTTGGCCGCAACAGCCGTGAGCTTGCCGGCCTGCAGTTCGGTCAGTGTCAGGATGCCATTGACCATGCGCATCATGTCCCGCGCCGAGCCCGCCGCCGTTTGCTGGTATTGCTCCAGCTCGGCGTCCATCTCGACGGTCTCCATCAGCTCCAGCGAACCGATCACACCATTCATGGGCGTACGCAGTTCGTGGGTCAGGGTCGCCAGGAATTCATCCTTGAGCTTGTTACTGTGCGCCAGTTGCTGGTTCAGCCCTTCGAGCAATTGCCCGGCGTCAAACAACGTCTGCGCCTGCTGCTCGCGCAGGGCATTGATACGGTCGGCCAGGGCCAGCGACAGCAGCGCCACTTCAATCGCCGCACCGATCTGGCTGGCATACATGGTCAGGAACACGTTCGGCAGGTATCCCAGCACCATCAGCGTATTGATGATGCCCCCGAGCAAAAAAGCCGACCAGGCGATGATGAAGTACCGCGCCACCCGCAGGCCGCGCAACCAGGCGAAAATCCCCGCGGCAAAAATCACCAGAGTGAACGTCAGCGCCAGGGCCGTCGCCAGACGCAGGGCCAGGGCATAACTGGCCAGCAACGACAGCCCGACCACCACCGCGCTGAGCGCAATCAGCGCCACCAGCAAGCGATCGAGCCAGCGACTGCAGGTGGCGGTTTGCAGGAAGCTGCGGGCGAACTGGCTGCCGAATAGCCCGGAACAACCGATGAAGAAGGGCGTCGCCGCGTTGGCCCACCAGGGATTGTCGGGCCAGAAATACTCCACGGCCGCGCCGTTCACCGACAGCTGGTACAAGCCGAAGGAAGCAATATAGAGGATGTAATAGAGGTAACTGGTGTCACGTACGCTGAGGTAGATGAACAGGTTGTAGACCAGCATTCCCAGTAACACACCATAGATCACACCCAGCACATAAAGGCGCACCGGCTGGTCTTCGAGGTAAGCGGTGCTCGACCACAAGGTCACCGGCGCCTGGATCGAGCCTTCGCTTTCCAGGCGTAGATAGACGGTTTGCGATTGATCGGGCGTAAAAACCAGGTTGAACAGGTAATTGTTCTGGCGAATCTCGCGACTGTCGAACGGCAAGGCATCGCCGGTCTGCCTGGCCAACCGATAGCCCTCGGCCGTATCGGGCACGTACAGATCAAGGTGATCAAGAGGCGGATAGGCCAGCTCCAGCAACCAGGTCCGTTGCGTCGCCGGATGGGTCGGTCGGTAATGCAGGTCGATTTTCAACCAGAATGCAGAACGGGAATAGCCCGCGTTGAGGGTGTCTTTATCGTGGGCTTTGAACTGTCCGGCAGCAGCTTGCGCTTGAATATCGGCGATGCCCGCCTGACCACTTGCGTCTTCGAACACTTGCAGGGCTCGGCCCAGCGGGAGGCTTTGGGTGAATTCATCGAACTCGACGGCGCTCGCCATGAGGGGCCAGCACAACAGCAACATCAGCAAATAGCGCATTTAAGCCCCAGCGTGGCCTGTCCGGTTTATCTCAGGAAGCCCCTCATTCCCTTTGAGTAGACGTAAAACCGGTATTACCCTGTATTGACTTGGATCCACTCTAGCATAGCGGTTGATGGCTATTGAGCACCATGGAAATTTTTCCTACAAAGGCTCTAGCACGGGAGTTCCAGCTGTATGCCCTGAGTTAGAGCTGTTTCCCCGGTCAGAGTGTGACAATGCCTCGAAAGCGCACGGGGTTCCTCCTGCAAGGTTGATCGGACGACACCCGAAAAACGCTGTTTGGTGGTAAGCTCGCGCACCATGAATATCTACAGCTCTCGCCCCGTTGTCCTCTGTCTCTCCGGCCACGACCCAAGTGGTGGCGCCGGCTTGCAGGCAGATATCGAAGCCCTGCTCGCCCAGGGTTGTCATGCGGCCCCGGCCGTCACCGCCCTGACCGTGCAAGACACGGTCAACGTGACGGACTTCCGCGTCCTCGACCGTGAGTGGGTGTTGGCCCAGGCCAATGCCGTGCTCAACGATTGCGAAGTCGCGGCAGTCAAACTGGGCATGCTCGGTTCCCTGGAAATGGTCGACACCGTGGTCGAACTGCTGCAGGCGCATCCGCATTTGCCGATGGTCTGCGACCCGGTGCTGCGCGCCGGTGGCGGCGGACGACTGGGCAAGGATGAAGTCGGTTACGCCATGCGCGAACGCCTGCTGCCGCTGGCTATCATTGCTACTCCCAACCTTCCCGAAGCGCGCATTCTCGCCGAACTGCCCGAAGGCACCGCGGACCAGTGCGCGGAAAAACTCCTGCCGTACGTCAAGCACCTGCTGATCACCGGCGGTCATGGCGATGAAGACGAAATCCACAATCGCCTGTACAGCCGTGATGGCCGCAGCGAAACCTTTACCTGCCAGCGCCTGCCCGGCAGTTATCACGGTTCCGGCTGCACCCTGGCCAGCGCCCTGGCCGGTCGCCTGGCCCTGGGTGAAAACCTCGCCAGCGCCGTGGAAACCGCGCTTGACTACACTTGGCGTACCCTGCGTGACGCGGAGCAACTGGGCAAAGGCCAGTTCGTCCCGCGCCGCCTGCCGCTGGATTTCTGTTCGTAACTTTTGATGCGTGAAGCGCAGAGGCTTGTCCGATGAAACTACGTGGCCTTTACGCCATCACCGACAGCCAGTTGCTGGCAGGTAAATTTCTGTCGTACGTGGAGGCGGCGCTGGAAGGCGGCGTCACCCTGCTGCAATACCGCGACAAAAGCAGCGACGAGGCCCGCCGCCTGCGTGAGGCCCAAGCCCTGCGCGATCTGTGCGAACGCTACAAGACCCGGCTGATCATCAATGACGACGCCGAACTGGCCGCACGCCTGAACGTCGGCGTGCACCTGGGCCAGACCGACGGGCCGCTGACCCCGGCCCGCGCACTGCTCGGTCGCCAGGCGATCATCGGTTCGACCTGCCATGGGCAACTCGAGCTCGCCGAGCAGGCAGCGAAGGAAGGCGCCAGTTACGTCGCCTTCGGTCGCTTCTTCAACTCCAACACCAAACCCGGCGCACCGACCTGCAGCCTCGAACTGCTCGACCAGGCCCGCAGCAAACTGCACCTGCCGATCTGCGCGATTGGCGGCATCACCCTGGAAAACGCCGCGCCACTGGTGGCCCACGGGGTCGATCTGCTGGCGGTGGTCCATGGCCTGTTTGGCGCCGAGAGCACGGCTGAAGTCACCCGCCGCGCCCGCGCCTTTAACGAATTGTTCAAATCCTGATTTTTGAGAGCCCGATCATGTCTCGTTCCGAAACGCTGTTTGCCAATGCCCAGAAACACATTCCCGGTGGTGTGAACTCGCCTGTTCGCGCATTCAAGAGCGTTGGCGGCACGCCGCTGTTCTTCAAACACGCTGAGGGCGCCTACGTCACCGACGAAGACGATAAGCGTTATGTGGATTACGTCGGCTCCTGGGGGCCGATGATTCTCGGCCACAGCCACCCGGATGTACTGGACGCGGTGCGTAAACAGCTTGAGCACGGCCTGTCCTACGGTGCCCCGACCGAGATGGAAACCCAGATGGCCGACCTGGTCTGCTCGATCGTGCCATCGATGGAAATGGTGCGCATGGTCAGCTCCGGTACCGAAGCGACCATGAGCGCCATTCGCCTGTCCCGTGGTTTCACCGGTCGCGACAGCATCATCAAGTTCGAAGGGTGCTACCACGGTCACTCCGACAGCCTGCTGGTCAAGGCCGGCTCCGGCGCGCTGACCCAGGGCGTGCCGAGCTCCGCCGGCGTGCCGGCCGCTTTCGCCAAACATACCCTGACTTTGCCGTTCAACGACATCGACGCCGTTGAAACCATGCTCGCCGAAGTCGGCCAGGACGTGGCCTGCATCATTGTCGAGCCCGTGGCCGGCAACATGAACTGCGTACCGCCCGCACCGGGCTTCCTCGAAGGCCTGCGGACCCTGTGCGACAAGCACGGCGTGGTGCTGATTTTCGACGAAGTGATGACCGGCTTCCGGGTCGCCCTCGGCGGCGCCCAGGCCCACTACGGCGTAACGCCAGACCTGAGCACCTTCGGCAAGATCATCGGTGGCGGCATGCCGGTCGGTTGCTTCGGCGGCAAGCGCGAAATCATGTCGCACATCGCGCCACTGGGCCCGGTCTATCAGGCAGGCACCTTGTCGGGCAATCCGTTGGCGATGGCGGCCGGCCTGACGACGCTGCGTCTGATCAGCCGTCCTGGTTTCCACGATGAATTGACCGACTACACCAGCCGCCTGCTCGACGGCCTGCAACAGCGCGCCGATGCAGCGGGCATCCCGTTCGTGACCACCCAGGCCGGCGGCATGTTCGGTCTGTACTTCAGCGGCGCCGATGACATCGTGACCTTCGATGATGTGATGTCCAGCGATGCCAATCTGTTCAAGCGCTTCTTCCACCTGATGCTGGAAGGTGGCGTGTACCTGGCGCCGAGTGCTTTCGAAGCCGGCTTCACCTCGATCGCCCATGGCGAAACCGAGCTGAAACTGACGCTGGATGCGGCCGAGCGCGCATTCGCCGCCTTGAAATAAGCCAGTGCCGCTGACGTTGGCCATTGCCAGCGTCAGCTTTTTCCTACACTTGCACCCTTTTTCCTACGCACCTGCTAATAATCCACGGCCAAGTGATCGATATATTTCCCGCGCAGCAGAAAAAAGAGTAAAGACTTTGTAAGGATGGCCCTGCTTATTTCATAATGCGCGCTTATTGGATCCCCCTCGATGGGTCCGCGCGCCCTCCAGAGGTAAGTCGATTCCCATGAACCGCACCGGCCGCACCCTTGCATTGGGCTGCCTGTTGCTCCTTCAGCCCCTGCACGCGCTCGCACAGGCAGGCGGCAACTCGTTGTTAATCCCAGCGATGGGTCGCTGCACCCTCAATACTCAGCCGCAAGATCTGGCACAGGCCCTCGCGGCTTGCCAGAAAGCGTCGGATGAAGGGGATGCGCAAGCGCAATACGAGTTGGGTGAGTTTTACTATGACGGTAAAAATGCGCCGCGCGACCTCAAAAAAGCCCTGAGCTACTTCGAAAAGGCCTCGCTGCAAGGCCATGCCCAGGCGCAATTCAAACTCGGCACCATGTTTTTCCACGGCGAAGGCGTGCCGGCCAATAACGTTCAGGCGTATATCGTGCTGAAAATGGCTGCGGTCAACGGCGCTGAAGAGGCGCTGGATACGGCGGATGAAGTGGCCGAGAAGATGCCTCGGGAAGAACTCGAGGTGGCGACCCAGGTGCTGGGGCAGATTTTCCGCAAGTATTTGATGGAATTGCAGAGCGCCGATGGGCGTACGCCTTTCTCGCCACTGCCCTGATTTCTGCGTCGACCTTTCTGGCCCCTTCGCGGGCGAGCCTCGCCCCTACAGGTCAGCGCTGACCTGTAGGAGCGAGGCTTGCCCGCGAAGGGAGCGACTCGGTTCCAAGGCTTACTTCTCAGGCATCGGCATCGGAAACGGCATGACATTGCCGACCGCGCCGCGGGCTTCGCTGATTTTCGGTGTGCCGAGGCGTTCGACTTCGTCGATGCGCACGATCGAGTGCATGGGCACAAAGCTGCGCACAACGCCTTCGAACTGAGCCTTGAGCTTCTCTTCGCTCGGATCGACGACCACTTGCGTGCGCTCGCCAAAGACGAACTCTTCCACTTCCAGGAAGCCCCACAGATCACTTTGATAGATCTGCTTGGCATACATTTCGTACACCTGGCCCTGATTGAGGAAAATCACCTTGTAGATTGGAGCTTCACGTTTGGTCATGGCGGGCGAGCAACACATCGGGGATAAAAATGAGGGCGCAAACTATAGCATAGCCGCCGGACGCACAGCGGTAGGAACCTTGGAACATGTTCCCTATAATGCGCGGTTCTTTGAATCACGTGATGACTCTATCCATGGCCAAGAAGCTTTACATCGAAACCCACGGTTGCCAGATGAACGAGTACGACAGCTCGCGCATGGTCGATCTGCTGGGTGAACACCAGGCCCTGGAAGTCACCTCCCGCGCTGAAGACGCCGACGTGATCCTGCTCAACACCTGCTCCATTCGCGAACGCGCCCAGGACCGGGTGTACTCCCAGCTCGGCCGCTGGCGCGAACTGAAACTGGCCAACCCGGACATGGTAATCGCCGTCGGCGGTTGCGTGGCCAGCCAGGAAGGCGCCGCCATCCGCGACCGGGCGCCGTACGTCGACGTGGTGTTTGGCCCCCAAACCCTGCACCGCCTCCCGGAAATGATCGACGCCGCCCGCGCCACCAAGTTGCCGCAAGTGGACGTCTCGTTCCCGGAAATCGAAAAATTCGACCATCTGCCCGAACCGCGTATCGATGGCCCGAGCGCTTATGTGTCGGTCATGGAAGGCTGCAGCAAGTACTGCACCTTCTGCGTGGTGCCCTACACCCGCGGTGAAGAAGTCAGCCGTCCATTCGACGACGTGATTGCCGAGATCATTCACCTGGCCGAAAACGGCGTGCGTGAAGTGACCTTGCTGGGGCAGAACGTCAACGGTTATCGCGGCACCACCCACGACGGTCGCCTGGCCGATCTCGCGGAACTGATCCGGGTGGTGGCCGCCGTCGATGGCATCGATCGCATTCGCTACACCACCTCGCACCCGCTGGAGTTCTCCGACAGCCTGATCCAGGCGCATGCCGACGTGCCGGAACTGGTGAAGCACCTGCACTTGCCGGTGCAATCGGGCTCTGACCGCATTCTGTCGGCAATGAAGCGCAACCACACCGCGCTGGAATACAAATCCAAACTGCGCAAGCTGCGGGCCGCCGTGCCGGGGATCTGCATCAGCTCGGACTTCATCGTCGGCTTCCCGGGCGAGACCGAAAAAGACTTCGAACAGACCATGAAGCTGATCGAAGACGTCGGTTTCGACTTTTCCTACTCGTTCGTCTACAGCCAGCGTCCAGGCACTCCGGCGGCCGATCTGGCCGACGAAACACCGGAAGCACTGAAAAAAGAGCGCCTGAACGCGCTGCAACATCGCCTGAACCAGCAAGGTTTCGAGATCAGCCGACAAATGGTGGGCACCATTCAGCGGATCCTGGTGACCGATTATTCGAAAAAGGATCCCGGCGAACTGCAGGGCCGTACCGAGAATAACCGTATCGTCAACTTCCGCTGCGATACTCCAACCTTGATCGGGCAGTTTGCCGACGTGCACATCGATGCCGCGCAACCGCACTCGCTGCGGGGCTCCTTGATCCAATAACCGCCACCTGACCTGTAGGAGCGAGGCTTGCCCGCGAAGGCAACACTGCTGTTCTACCTGACTGACCGCGTTAACGTTCTTCGCGGGCAAGCCTCGCTCCTACAAGGGATGGTGATTGGTGCTGGATTATTTAAGAGCTTTCGCACCCAGCCCACTGGCGTTATCCTTGATTTCATCTCAATTGCCCCAGGGCGGCTAAATACGACCTTGAACGCACCCATAGAACCACATCGTTTTATCCTCGAGCCCTTTGAAGCTCGCCGCTTCGCCAATCTGTGCGGGCAGTTCGACGAGCATCTGCGCTTGATCGAACAGCGCCTGACCATCGAAATCCGCAACCGCGGAAACCAGTTCGAATTGATCGGCGAGCCCAAACACACCACCTCCGCGGAAACCCTGCTGCGCCGCCTGTACCGGGAAACCAAGGGTACCGAGCTGTCGCCGGACATGGTTCACCTGTTCCTGCAGGAATCGGCCGTCGAAGAGCTGGACAACCACTCCCCCGCTGAACCGTCCGTCGCCCTGCGCACCAAGAAAGGCATGATTCGCCCTCGCGGCTTGAATCAGGTGCGCTACGTGAAGGAAATCCTCGGTAACGATATCAACTTCGGCATCGGCCCGGCCGGTACCGGCAAGACCTATCTGGCCGTTGCCTGCGCAGTAGATGCGCTGGAACGCGAACAGATTCGCCGCATCCTGCTGGTGCGCCCGGCGGTTGAAGCGGGCGAAAAGCTCGGCTTCCTGCCCGGCGACCTGTCGCAGAAGATCGACCCGTACCTGCGACCGCTCTACGACGCACTCTACGAAATGCTCGGCTTCGAACACGTGGCCAAGCTGATCGAGCGTCAGGTGATCGAAGTTGCGCCGCTGGCCTATATGCGCGGTCGCACCTTGAACAACTGCTTCATCATCCTCGACGAAAGCCAGAACACCACGGTCGAGCAGATGAAAATGTTCCTGACCCGGATCGGCTTCGGTTCCACCGCGGTCATCACCGGTGACATCACCCAGGTCGACCTGCCGAAAGGCACCAAGTCCGGGTTGCACCATGTGATCGAGGTGCTCAAGGACGTGCCGGGCATCAGCTTCACTCATTTCATGCCCAAGGACGTCGTGCGCCATCCACTGGTGCAGCGCATCGTCGAAGCCTACGAGCGCTTCGAGAATCGTGTGGCGGACGAAACGCCAAAGGATAGTCGCCGCGATGCTTGAGCTTGATCTGCAACTGGCGACGCAAGCGACCACCCCAAGCGAGGCCGAGTTCCGCCAATGGTGCGAACTGGCCCTGCGCCAGCGCACTGCCGACTCCGAAATGACCATTCGCCTGGTTGATGAAGAGGAAGGTCGCGAGCTGAATCACACCTGGCGGCAGAAGGATTACGCCACTAACGTTCTTTCGTTCCCCGCCGATGTCCCCGACGAATTTCTGGATATCCCGCTGTTGGGTGATCTGGTGATTTGCGTGGCGGTGGTCGAACGCGAAGCCGCCGAACAAGGCAAGGAACTCAAGGCCCACTGGGCCCATCTGGTTATTCACGGCTGCTTGCATCTGCTGGGTTACGACCATATAGATGACGACGAAGCCGAAGAAATGGAAGCACTGGAACGAACGTTGCTTGCTGAGCTGGGTCATCCGGACCCGTATGCGGACGACGAAACAGACGCATCCCCTATCGTTACAACAAAGGATTCAGAGTAATCGCTATGAGCGAAGATCGATCGAGCAACGGGCAAAAGTCATGGCTGGGTAAGCTCACCCAGGCTTTTGCCCATGAGCCGAAGAACCGCCAGGAGCTGCTGGAGCTGCTGCGCGATGCACACCAGAACAAACTGCTGGACAGCGAAGCGCTGGCCATCGTCGAAGGCGCCATCCAGGTTGCAGACCTGCAAGTACGGGACATCATGGTCCCGCGCTCGCAGATGATCAGCATCAAGGCGACCCAGACCCCTCGCGAGTTCCTGCCCGCCGTGGTCGATTCGGCCCACTCCCGCTACCCGGTGATCGGCGAAAGCCACGATGACGTGATGGGCGTGCTGCTGGCCAAGGACTTGCTGCCGTTGATCCTCAAGGAGAACGGTGACAACTTCAACATCAAGGACCTGCTGCGCCCGGCCACCTTCGTGCCCGAGTCCAAGCGCCTGAATGTGCTGTTGCGCGAGTTCCGCGCCAACCATAACCACATGGCCATCGTCATTGACGAATACGGCGGTGTGGCGGGGCTGGTGACCATCGAAGACGTGCTGGAACAGATCGTCGGCGACATTGAAGACGAGCACGACGTCGAGGAAGACAGTTACATCAAGCCGCTGCCCAGCGGTGACTTCCTGATCAAGGCCCTGACGCCGATCGAGAACTTCAACGAGTTCTTCGACAGCCAGTTCTCCGATGACGAGTTCGACACGGTCGGCGGCCTGGTGATGAGTGCGTTCGGGCACCTGCCAAAACGCAACGAAATCACAGAGATCGGCCCTTATCGCTTCCGCATCCTGAACGCCGACAGCCGTCGGATTCACTTGCTGCGCCTGACGCCTATTGCCCGGTAACACCTAAGGATAGAAATGCATTGGATCACCCGCCCCGGCTGGCCCGGTAACCTGCTGGCCGTGGCGGCCGGTGCAATCACCACCCTGGCCCTGGCGCCGTTCGATATCTGGTTGTTGGCGTTGCTGGCGGTCGGCCTGTTCTATGCCGGCTTGCGTGAACTGAACCCGCGCCAGGCCCTGGGCCGTGGCTGGTGCTTCGGTTTCGGCCTGTTTGGCGCCGGTACCAGCTGGATTTACTACAGCATCCACCACTTCGGTGGCGCTTCGGTGCTACTGGCCGGCTTCCTGATGCTGATCTTCACGGCGGCGATTGCCTGGTTCTTCGCCCTGCCCGCCTGGATCTGGGTGCGCTGGCTGCGCCGCAACGAAGCGCCACTGGCCGATGCCCTGGCGTTCGCTGCGCTGTGGGTCGCCCAGGAAGCCTTTCGTGGCTGGTTTCTCACCGGCTTCCCGTGGCTCTATTCCGGTTACAGCCAACTCGACGGCCCACTGTCCGGGCTCGCGCCCGTCGGCGGGATGTGGCTGATTTCCTTTACCCTGGCCCTGACGGCTGCGCTGATCTACAACGCGCTGCCCTTGGTGAAAACCGCTCGTAAAGGCTTCATCGCCGCTGGCGTGCTGCTGCTGATCGGCCCATGGGTGGCCGGCATGGCGCTCAAGGGGCATGCCTGGACCAGCCCGGCGGGGGCACCGCTGAGCGTCGCGGCGATCCAGGGCAATGTCGAACAGAGCATGAAATGGGACCCGGCACAGCTCAACGCGCAGCTGGCGCTGTACCGCGACATGAGCTTCAGCTCCAGACCGGTCGACCTGTTGATCTGGCCGGAAACCGCAGTCCCGGTGCTCAAGGAGTCCGCCGAGGGCTACCTGAAGATGATGGGCGACTTCGCTGCAGAACGTAAATCCGCACTGATTACCGGCGTACCGATCCGTCAGGAAATGCATCAACAGAAACGCTTTTTCAACGGCATCACCGTGGTCGGCGAGGGCGATGGCACCTACCTCAAGCAGAAGCTGGTGCCGTTTGGCGAATACGTGCCGTTGCAGGAGGTGTTGCGCGGGCTGATCGCCTTTTTCGACTTGCCGATGTCGGACTTCGCCCGCGGCCCTGCCGATCAGCCGATGCTGCAGGCGAAGGGTTATCAGATCGCGCCGTACATCTGCTACGAAGTGGTCTATCCGGAATTCGCCGCCAGCCTCGCGGCCCGTAGCGATTTGCTGCTGACCATCAGCAACGACACCTGGTTCGGCACCTCGATCGGCCCGCTGCAACACTTGCAGATGGCACAGATGCGTGCACTGGAAGCCGGACGCTGGATGATCCGCGCCACCAACAACGGCGTGACCGGCCTGATCAACCCGTTCGGGCAGATCACCGTGCAGATCCCGCAGTTCGAACGCGGTATTTTGTATGGTGAAGTGGTACCGATGCACAACCTGACGCCTTACCTGCAATGGCGTTCGTGGCCGCTGATCGTTGTTTGCGTGTTGTTGTTTGGCTGGGCGCTGGTGGCTAGCCGGATGGCCAAGACTGTTTGATACGCGAACCCTGTAGGAGCGAGCTTGCTCGCGATGGACGTGAACGATGACGCGTGTTTCCTGGAAACAAGCGCCGCCTTCAGGCTCATCGCGAGCAAGCTCGCTCCTACAGGGAATGCGTAATATTTGGGTTATCGGTAAAACACCGAATACCCGATCTGCCCCACCGCCTCATTCATCAACTGCCCGCTCTGCCAGAGCGCCTTGAACTCCGGCAGCCAGCCGCCCAGCGGCCGGGCGTTGTCTACTCCTAGAAACCCCATCGGTGCCGGCACCACCTCGAATCCCGCCTGCTGGAAACTCCAGACCGCCCGCGGCATGTGCGAGGCGTGCGTCACGAGCACGACACGCTTGAAGCCTTGGGGCAGCAACACTTCGGCACTGAATTGCGCGTTCTCCCAGGTCGTGCGGCTGCGCCCTTCCTGCCAACGCACGGTCACGCCGAAATCATCGAGCAACGAGTCCGCCATCAACTTGGCTTCCGTCGGCGGGGTACCGTAATGCAGCCCGCCACTGGTGAGGATCGGCAAGCCCGACGCCTTGGCCAGCCGCGCCGCATAGCGCTGGCGCTCCAGGCCGATACCGGTCGGCTGGTCGGCGCCCCAGGCCGGATCGCCACGCTCGCGCCCGGAACCCAGCACCACGATCGCATCCGCCCGCCGAGCCAGTGTTGCCCATTCCTGGCGAGCCAGTGGCGGTTCACGCTCAAGCGCCCTGGCACCCCACTCCACCACCACCGGCAGGCTCATCAGCCAGAAGCCACCGACCCCCAAGGCAAAACACAGGCCCGCCAGTCGCGGCCTTGAGCGGCGCAACCACCAGGCAAGCAGCAACAGCAGCAATAAAATGCCGGGAGGCAGCAACAGTTGTTTGACGAAGTAACGAAAAGGCATCGAGCATCTCCAGAGATGCCCGAAGCCTAAGTGGGTTGACGCGATGCGACAACAAATGCGGAAGGACTATGCTTTAAAAAAACCATATTTCATGGCTTCACGTGCCCTTACTTGAATTGCAAAGACCGGACCTTTACCGCGTCCCTGCCGGGTGCCTTGTCCTTGAGCCAGATGATCTTGGCCGAACGTGGTGCGTCGAGTTGCTTCACTGCCTCTGACAAGTATCCGTGTGATTCACGTTCACTGCGATCCAGATACGCTTTAACCAGTGCAAACTCTGCGGGGCTCAGGCCGCGCAGTTCCAGCTCCAAGGGACGTTCATCGCGTAGCCGGTCGGCGGTTTTCGCCGCGTCCAGGGCCATCCCCAGACGATCGATCAGTCTTTCGTACAGCTCCGGTTTTGTAACTTTTTGCCGTGACTCAACCATCCCTCACCTCATTGAAGATAAGACTCGCTCCCCTTTTAGAGCTTAGCTTCCATGAACAAACCGGCCGGATGCCGCGACCAACGGCCCTCGCAGCGGGTTTTGCCAGGCCTTGGGCAGTAATCAGGGTTTCCCTCGGTAGAGTGCGGTCATGTATGCTACGGCGCTTCCTGTAACTCCACTTCCAGCTCGTCTGGACACCGAAGCGCCGATCTGGCGCAATCACCGTCCAGCGTGTATTGAAGAGGATTAGGCCACCCCTATTCAGTTCAAAAGTAGCCATGCACGAACAATATCAGCCCCGTGAAATCGAAGCCGCCGCCCAGTCGTTCTGGGACGAGCAAAAGTCCTTTGAAGTCAGTGAACAGCCAGGCAAGGAGACGTTCTACTGCCTGTCGATGTTCCCTTACCCCAGCGGCAAGCTACACATGGGGCACGTGCGCAACTACACCATTGGCGACGTGATCTCCCGCTACCAGCGCATGCAAGGCAAGAATGTCCTGCAACCCATGGGTTGGGACGCCTTCGGCATGCCGGCGGAAAACGCCGCGATGAAGAACAACGTGGCGCCCGCCAAGTGGACCTACGAAAACATCGCTTACATGAAAACCCAGCTGCGCAGCCTGGGCCTGGCGGTGGACTGGTCCCGCGAAGTGACCACCTGCAAACCGGATTACTACCGCTGGGAACAATGGCTGTTCACTCGCCTGTTCGAAAAAGGCGTGATCTACAAAAAAAGCGGCACCGTGAACTGGGACCCGGTCGACCAGACCGTGCTGGCCAACGAACAGGTGATCGACGGCCGCGGCTGGCGTTCCGGCGCGCTGATCGAAAAGCGCGAAATCCCGATGTACTACTTCAAGATCACCGCTTACGCGGATGAGCTGCTGGAAAGCCTCGACGACCTGACTGGCTGGCCTGAACAGGTCAAGACCATGCAGCGCAACTGGATCGGCAAGTCCCGCGGCATGGAAGTGCAGTTCCCGTTCGACGTCGCTTCCATTGGCGAAACCGGCGCGCTGAAAGTCTTCACCACCCGTCCGGACACCCTGATGGGCGCGACCTACGTTGCCGTGGCCGCCGAACACCATCTGGCGACCCTGGCCGCGCAAAACAACCCCGAGCTGCAAGCGTTCATCGCTGAATGCAAAGGCGGCAGCGTGGCCGAAGCCGACGTCGCCACCCAGGAGAAGAAAGGCCTGCCGACTGCGCTGTTCGTCGAGCACCCGCTGACCGGTGAAAAACTCCCGGTATGGGTCGCCAACTACGTGCTGATGCATTACGGCGACGGCGCGGTCATGGCTGTTCCGGCGCACGACGAGCGCGATTTCGAATTTGCCACCAAATACAACCTGCCGATCAAGTCCGTGGTACGCACCAGTTCCGGTGACACCAACCCGGCACCGTGGCAGGACGCCTACGGCGAACATGGCACGCTGATCAATTCCGGCGAGTTTGACGGCCTCGATTTCCCGGGCGCCTTCGACGCCATGGAAGTCGCCCTGATCAAGAAAAACCTCGGTGCCTCGCGCACCCAGTTCCGCCTGCGCGACTGGGGCATCAGCCGTCAGCGCTACTGGGGCTGCCCGATCCCGATCATCCACTGCACGACCTGCGGTGACGTGCCGGTCCCGGAAGATCAACTGCCTGTGGTACTGCCGGAAGACGTGGTACCGGACGGCGCCGGTTCGCCACTGGCGCGCATGCCCGAGTTCTACGAGTGCAACTGCCCGAAATGCGGCCAGCCTGCCAAGCGTGAAACCGACACCATGGACACCTTCGTCGAGTCCTCGTGGTACTACGCCCGTTACGCCTCGCCGCACTATGAAGGCGGCCTGGTGGAAAAATCCGCGGCCGACCACTGGTTGCCGGTGGATCAATACATCGGCGGTATCGAACACGCCATCCTGCACCTGCTCTACGCGCGCTTCTTCCACAAGCTGATGCGTGACGAAGGTCTGGTGAGCTCGGACGAGCCGTTCAAGAACCTGCTGACCCAGGGGATGGTGATCGCCGATACTTACTATCGTCGCGAAGCCAACGGTGCCTACACCTGGTTCAACCCGGCGGACGTCGAACTCGAACGCGACAGCAAGGCCAAGGTCGTCAGCGCCAAGCTGATCGCAGACGGCCTGCCGGTGGAAATCGGTGGCACCGAGAAGATGGCCAAGTCGAAGAACAACGGCGTCGACCCACAGTCGATGATCGACCAGTTCGGCGCAGACACCTGCCGCCTGTTCATGATGTTCGCCTCGCCACCGGACATGAGCGCGGAATGGTCCGACTCCGGCGTAGAAGGTTCGCACCGCTTCCTCAAGCGCGTCTGGCGCCTGGCTCAAGCCCACGTCACTCAAGGCCTGCCAGGCAAACTGGACGTCGCCGGCCTGAACGACGAGCAGAAAGCCATTCGCCGTTCGATCCACCAGGCTATCAAGCAGGCCAGCCACGACGTCGGCCAGAACCACAAATTCAACACCGCCATCGCCCAGGTGATGACGCTGATGAACGTCCTGGAAAAAGCCCCGCAAGGCACCGCACAGGATCGCGCACTGGTTCACGAAGGCCTGGAAACCGTGGTCCTGTTGCTGGCCCCGATCACTCCGCACATCAGCCATGAGCTGTGGCATCGCCTGGGTCACCCCGATCCGGTGATCGACGCCGGTTGGCCGGTGCTGGACGACAGTGCTCTGGTGCAGGACAGCCTGCAGCTGGTCATTCAGGTCAATGGCAAGCTGCGTGGCCACATCGAAATGCCAGCCAGCGCCAGCCGCGAAGAAGTCGAAGCCGCCGCACGGGCCAACGAGAACGTGCTGCGCTTTGTCGACGGCCTGACTATTCGTAAAGTGATCGTAGTGCCCGGGAAACTGGTCAATATCGTCGCCAGCTAAGTGGATCAGGCGCCAGGTCCAGCCTGGCGCCGAATAAAACCTTTCGGGCCGCATGATCGGCCCACCTGGTTTCAAGGGGAACAACAAGATGATCAAACGCAATCTGCTGGTGATGGGCCTCGCCGTTCTGCTGAGCGCCTGCGGTTTCCAGCTGCGCGGCACCGGCACGACCGAGCTGGCGATCAAGGAACTCGACCTGAGCGCCCGTGATGCCTACGGTCCGACCGTGACCCAAATGCGTCAGGTGCTGGAAAGCAGCGGCGTCAAGCTCTACAGCGGCGCTCCTTACAAACTGGTGCTGACCGGCGAGCAGGAAAGCCAGCGCATCCTCAGCTACGCCGGTGCCGGCCGCACTGGCGAGTATCAGCTCAGCACCGTGCTCAGCTACGACATCAATGGCCAGGGCAACTTGCCACTGATGAGCGACAAGCTCGAAGTGCAGAAAGTCTTCATCCACGACGGTAACAACCTGGTTGGTTCCGATCAGGAAGCCAATGACGCTCGCAAGGACATACGTCGTGAACTGGTGCAACGCATGATGCTGCGCCTGCAGCAGCTGACCCCGACCCAACTGGATCAGCTGCAACAGACCGCCGAGGCCCGTGCCAGGGCTGAAGCCGCGGCATTGGAAGCGGCACAGAAGGCTGAAGCGCAAACGCCGCGCCAGTCTCCTGTCGAACTGCCCCGGCAGTAAGCGTTGCGGGGCGCCTCGGCGCCCCGTCCGCCCTCTCCTATGAAACTCGCTCCCGCCCAACTCGCCAAGCACCTGCAAGGCCCCCTCGCGCCGGTCTATATCATCAGTGGCGATGACCCGTTGCTGTGTCAGGAAGCCGCCGACGCGATTCGTGCCGCCGCTCGCCAACAGGGCTTTGACGAACGACAAGTCTTCGCCGCCGATGCCAGTTTCGACTGGGGGACGTTGTTGCAGGCTGGCGCGAGCATGTCGTTGTTCGCCGAAAAACGCCTGCTAGAATTGCGCCTGCCCTCCGGTAAACCCGGTGACAAAGGGGCCGCCGCGTTCATCGAGTATTGCTCGCGTCCGGCCGAAGACACGGTGTTGTTGATCAGCCTGCCCAAGCTGGATGGCAGCGCGCAGAAAACCAAGTGGGGCAAGGCACTGGTTGAAGGCCAGCACACCCAGTTCGTGCAAATCTGGCCGGTGGATGCCAACCAGTTGCCGAGCTGGATCCGTCAACGGTTGTCCCAGGCCGGGCTGTCCGCGAGCCAGGACGCCGTGGAACTGATCGCTGCCCGGGTCGAGGGCAACTTGCTGGCCGCCGCCCAGGAAATCGAAAAACTCAAGCTGATGGCCGAGGGTGGGCAGATCACCGTTGAAACCGTGCAAGCGGCGGTGGCCGACAGTGCGCGCTTCGATGTTTTCGGGCTGACCGATGCCATCCTCAACGGTGAAGCGGCGCATGCCCTGCGCATGCTTGAAGGACTACGGGGTGAAGGCGTCGAGCCACCGGTGATTCTCTGGGCCCTGGCCCGGGAGCTGCGCGTGCTGGCCAACCTGTCATTGCAGTACAGCCAGGGCGTGCCGCTGGACAAGGCCTTCAGCGCTGCGCGACCGCCGATCTGGGACAAACGCAAACCGCTGATGAGCAAAGCCCTGCAACGCTACCCGGCGCAACGCTGGGCGCAGTTGTTGCTGGAAGCGCAGCGCATTGATGCGCAGATCAAGGGCCAGGCCGCGGGTTCCCCGTGGATGAGCCTGAGTCGGTTGTCGTTGTTGATGGCGGGCCAACGATTATCGTTGCCTGCCGAATAAGCTCAACAGATCGTCACTGCTTGAAGAGTTCGCCGGGGGTAAACCCGAACAACCCCTTGAACGCCGCAATAAACGCCGACGTCGAGTCATACCCGCAGGACAGCGCGGCGTTGGTCACGCTATTCCCCTCCTCCAGCCATTTCAACGACGACAGCAGCCGCATCCGCTGACGCCACCCTCGAAAGCTCAACCCGGTCTCCCGCTGAAACAGCCGCATCAGGGTTTTCTCCGACGTGCCCAACCGCTGCGCCCATTCTTGCAAGGTCACGTTTTGCTCAGGGTTTTCAAGCAGCTCGCTGCACAACCCCAGCAACCGCTCATGACGCGGCAACGGCAGGGAGAACTCGACCTCCGGCAGACTCGCCAACTGATCCAGCAGCACACTCACCAACCGGGCTTCCTGGCTGTCACCCTGTGGATATTCCACCGGCAACAGACAAAAACGCTTGATCAGCTCCCGGGCCAGCGGCGTCACCTCGAGCACCCGGCAACGCCCGTCCGCCCATAGACAATCCTCGCGGCGCACATAGAGGCTGCGCATTTCGGCGCGCATCGAAGTCACCACCTGGTGATCGAGATCCGCTGGAATCCAGATGCCCCACTGCGGCGGCGCAAAGAAACTGCCCTCGGCGGTGTGTACGCCAAGAACGCCGCTGATAGCGTAGGAAAACTGCACCCAGTCGTGGCGATGGGACGGTGTCCAGGAACCGGCATTGAGGCTTTCCACCCGGGCGAACAGTGGACGGGGCAACGCCGTCAGCGTCGGGATCGTCCGTTCGAGGGTGATTTGTCCGTTAGTCGGCATTGACAGGCCTTATGTCGCAAAATGGCTATAAGCGACGCTACGCCATGCCACTCATATATTCAACACCGGTGATCCTGTGGGAGCGGGCTTGCCCGCGATAGGGGAGGCACATTCAATATCTCTGTGTCTGAGACACCGCTATCGCGGGCAAGCCCGCTCCCACAAGTTTCCGGTTACACCCACCGCAGTCATCAGCGCTCGATAATCGCCGTTACGCCCTGCCCACCCGCAGCGCAAATCGAGATCAAGCCCCGCCCCTTGCCTGCGGCATCGAGCAACTTCGCCAGGTTGGCGACAATGCGCCCGCCGGTGGCGGCAAACGGATGCCCGGCCGCCAGTGAGCTGCCTTTGACATTGAGCCGGCTGCGGTCGATGGCACCGAGCGGCGCGGCGAGGCCAAGTCGTGTTTCGCAATAATGCGGATCTTCCCAGGCCTTCAATGTGCAAAGCACCTGCGCGGCAAAAGCTTCGTGGATTTCGTAGTAGTCGAAGTCCTGCAAGGTCAGGCCATTGCGCGCCAACAAGCGCGGCACGGCATAGACCGGCGCCATCAACAGCCCTTCGGCACCCTTGACGAAGTCCACCGCCGCCGCTTCGCCATCGCGCAGGTAAGCGAGGATCGGCAACCCACGTTCCTTCGCCCATTCCTCACTGCCCAACAGCACCAGCGATGCGCCATCGGTGAGTGGCGTGGAGTTGCCCGCAGTCAGGGTGCCCCTGGCACTTTTCTCGAACACCGGTTTGAGCGAGGCAAGTTTTTCCAGGGTCAGGTCCGGGCGCAGGTTGTTGTCGCGAGTCAGGCCGAGGAAGGGTGTCATCAGATCGTTGTGCCAGCCTTCGGTGTAGGACGCGGCCAATTTCTGGTGGCTTTCGAGGGCCAGTTGATCCTGCTCCTGCCGTGGAATTTCCCAGGTCTGGGCCATCAGCTCGCAGTGCTCGCCCATGGACAGGCGGGTACGCGGTTCGCCGTTACGCGGCAGCTCGGGGATCAAATGGTGGGGACGCAGCTGTAGAAAGGTTTTCAGTTTGTCGCCAGTGGTCCTGGCGCGATTGGCTTGCAGCAGAATCTTGCGCAAGCCTTCGTTGACGCCGATCGGCGCGTCGGAGGTGGTGTCGACGCCACCGGCAATGCCGCACTCGATCTGCCCAAGGGCGATCTTGTTCGCCACCAGCAGCGCCGCCTCAAGACCGGTGCCGCAAGCTTGCTGGATGTCGTAGGCCGGGGTGGTCGGTGACAGCCGCGAGCCGAGTACGCACTCGCGGGTCAGGTTGAAATCCCGGGAATGCTTGAGCACCGCCCCGGCGGCCACTTCACCGATGCGCAGGCCGTGCAGGTTGTAGCGTTCGATCAGGCCCTCGAGCGCGGCGGTAAGCATCGCCTGGTTACTGGCTGTGGCGTACGGCCCGTTGGAGCGGGCGAAAGGAATACGGTTACCGCCAATAATCGCGACGCGGCGCGGTTGAGTCATGAAAAGCTCCTGATGAAAATATCCAATTGTGAACACCGCCCCCTGTAGGAGCGAAGCTTGCTCGCGATGGCGGTGCGTCAGCTACATTGATGTCAACTGACACACTGCCATCGCGAGCAAGCTTCGCTCCTACACAAGCGTAGGCCTTATCCCGTGGATCGAACGACTGATTGCCATTTGTGGTCCACACTTTGAACCCCAGCCGCTGGAGCGCGTTCCATGTCTGACCGCTATATCGACTTCGCCAATTCGTCCATCGGCCATCGTCTGGTCGGGGCCCTGGGTCTGCCGTCGCCGGTACGATTGGAGCGCTGGCAAGCCGGCCGGCTGCGGCCGGTCGAAGGGGCGTTGCTGATCGGCGGCGGACCGCTGGCGGAAAAAGTCGGCGCCTTCGCCAACCGCCTGACCGACGCGATTTACAGCTACGGCACCGAACCTTCAATGGCCACGGCGTGGATTCCCGGGCACGGACCGAAACTCAAGGCCGTCGTGTTCGACGCCAGCGATCTGGTGCAGACCGACCAGCTCAAACAGCTGCGCGAATTCTTCCAGCCGCTCATCAAAAACCTTGATCACGGCGCCCACCTGGTGATCCTGGGGCGGGCACCGCAGGCCATGAGCGACCCGTTCGCCGCCAGTGCCCAGCGGGCCCTGGAAGGTTTCAGCCGGTCGCTGGCCAAGGAATTGCGCGGCGGTGGGACCTTGCAACTGATCCAGGTCGGTGAAGGTGCCGAGAATCAACTGGAAGGCCCGTTGCGGTTTTTCCTCTCGCCCAAAAGCGCTTTCGTTTCCGGACAAGTGATTCGCCTGGACGCCTGTACCGCGCAGGTGACGGACTGGACTCGCCCGCTGTCGGGTCGCAAGGCGCTGGTCACCGGCGCGGCACGCGGCATCGGTGCGTCCATCGCCGAAACCCTCGCCCGTGACGGTGCCGAGGTGATCCTGCTGGACGTGCCGCCAGCCAAGACTGATCTCGAAGCCCTCGCCGCCCGCCTCGGCGGGCGCGGCATCACGCTGGACATCTGTGCCGAAGACGCCGCCGCGCAGCTGATCGAGCAATTGCCCGACGGCATCGACATTGTCGTGCACAACGCCGGCATCACCCGGGACAAAACCCTGGCCAACATGACCCCGGAATTCTGGGACGCCGTACTGGCGGTCAATCTCAATGCGCCGCAGGTGCTGACCAAGGCACTGCTCGACAGCGGCACCTTGCAGGACGACGGCCGGGTGATTCTGTTGGCCTCCATCAGCGGTATCGCCGGCAATCGCGGGCAAACCAACTACGCGGCGAGCAAGGCCGGGCTGATCGGTCTGGCTCAGGCCTGGGCGCCACTGTTGAAGGCGCGCGGTATCAGCATCAATGCGGTGGCGCCAGGCTTCATTGAAACCCAGATGACCGCGCACCTGCCCTTCGGCCTGCGTGAAGCCGGTCGGCGCATGAGTTCCCTTGGCCAGGGCGGGCTGCCGCAAGACGTCGCCGAAGCGGTGGCCTGGCTGGCGCAACCCGGCACCGGGGCGTTCACCGGGCAAGCATTGCGGGTCTGTGGCCAAAGTGTTTTGGGGGCTTAGGCATGACTATCGAATGGCACACACTCAACCGCGAACCGAGCCTGACGGACCTCTATGTAAAGGCCGCGACGCGACGCAAAATCACCGGCACTACGCTGCCGACCACAGGTTTGCGCTGCTGGATCACGGTCGATCCACAGCGCCTGGCGGCCTATCGCAAAGTCTGCGGCTTCGCCGACAACGGTTTGCTGCCCCCCACCTATCCACACATCCTGGCGTTTGCCTTGCAAATGCAACTGCTCACTGACAAGACATTTCCGTTTCCACTGCTGGGGTTGATACACCTGGGCAACCGTATTCGCATCCTGCGGCCAATGGGCGGGGTCAATCGCGCGCGGGTCAGCGTGCAGGTGCAGAACCTGCAACCCCATGCCAAAGGTGCGACGTTCGACCTGGTGACCACCCTCGACGATCAGCTGGGCGTGTTGTGGGAAGCGCAAAGCCAGATGCTGTGCCGGGGCGTAAAACTGGAAGGCGAGCCTGTCGAGGAAGTGTTGGCCTCGACGCTGGAGCTGATGGAGGTGGCGCGCTGGCAAGCGCCGGCGGACATTGGCCGGCAGTACGCCAAGGTGTCCGGCGACTACAATCCGATTCACCTGAGTGCCGTCAGCGCCAGGCTGTTCGGCTTCCCGACCGCCATCGCCCATGGCTTGTGGAACAAGGCCCGGACGATCGCGGCGTTGAGTGAGCACTTGCCGGCGGCGAATGTCGAGATCGCGGTGCAGTTCAGGAAGCCGGTGCGGTTGCCGAGCGAGGTGACACTGCTGTCCAGCGCGGCCGGTTCCAGTGGCGATTTCCAGTTGGTGGGTGCGGGGGATCTTGAGCATATGGTGGGGCATTGGCGGCCTGTCGCTTGACCCGAACGCCGTGATGTTTATCTGGGTGGATAGTTCGCCAGTATCCGTCCAACCGTTTCGCGAATCGCCGCACTGCGATCAGCGGGATTGGGTGAGTGGCTGAGCATTTGTTCATCACTGCCGCGCCACACCAACTTGCCGTCCTTGCCATCGAGCAGGTCGATCTGGATGGTCGCCACCTTGTAGCTGACGTTGCGGGTTTCGTTGTACATCGGCCCGCCCCAGTAGCCATTCCATGGGTTGCCCCAAGCGCCGCCGTAATTGGTGGTCACTTGTTGCTGGCGCTCTTCGACGATCAGGTAGGTCTGCACGCTCAAGTCGCCCCGGGTACCGGAAGCGGCGGGCCGCAAGCCGCGCTGATCGAGCTGATCGGCAACCGATTGGCGCACGCGCTGTTCAGTCAGGTCGCTCTTGATCCGCGGGTCATCGGGTCGATATTGCAGGGCGGGTTCTTTCCAGCTCCAGCTGCGATAGGCGGAGAAGTCGCGGCTGGCATCGAAGTCATGATTGACCTGGGTGGCGCAGGCGCTGAGCAGCGCGGCCACGGCCAGTAAAGCGAGACGGCGGAACATGGTATTTCTCCGGTTGAAGACATGAACCTGTGCAAAGCTTCCTGGTGAAGCTAATCAGGAGGATACGCCGACATTGCCTTTTCCACAGCCTCCCGTATGGCGTCGGTCTGCGCGCCCTGGCTGCCGCGCTGGCTGGTTTCGGCGCTGGAACTCCACACCGGTTGGCCGCTTTGTGCATCGAACAGATCCACCTGCACCACCACGACCTGCTCCTGATAAGTTCGAACGATCGGTACGGTGTTGTATACGCCATAGCCACTGCCGTAGCGGTTGTAACCGCCGTAGCCGCCATACCCGCCGCCGTAGTAACCGTAGTCATCGCGGACCTGACGCAAACGCGTCTCCAGGCGCAGGTCGGCGCTGACAAACAGGTCAGCCTGGCGATTGTCATGCAAGGGGCGCAGACCGCGCTGGTCGAGGGCGCTGCTGACGGCTTCGGCCACCTGCGCCGAGTCCGCCCAGGCGGTACCAGGCGGCAGTCGTCCATCGAGCCAGGCCCAGCTGCGGTAGCGCCCATAGTCACGCGGTGGCGCCGGGTACGCGCTGCGATCGAAGGTATTGGCCGCCTGGGGCGGTGCCGGCGGCAAGGGGTTGGATGTCGCCACATAAGGATTGCTGCCCTGACAGGCCGCCAACCCCAGACAGATCACCAGTAACCCTGAACGAGTTTTCATTTCGCGCTCCGATCAGACCGGCCGACAGATCCAGTGCAAGTAGCGCCCAAGCCCGGCGAAGCTTGGGTGGCGACGGTGGGCCAGCTCCATCTCCAGCAAGTCCACCAGTTCGGCACGGGCCTGGAATTCTACCGGCATGTAGTCGTGAAAAACCCGTACCCCGCTCTGGGTTTCGACCCGCCACAGGCCTTCAAGTTGCGCCGCCAGTTCACGCGGATCAAGGGGTTGCTGCGGGGTCAGGCTCTGCTTTTCACCGGCCATGTCGTTCTTGCGCATCTTGCGGAAGTGCCCCTTGAGCAGATTGCGATAAATCAGCGCATCGCGGTTGTAGAACGCCAGGGATAACCAACCTTCGGGTCGAGTCAGCTGATGCAGCACCGGCAGGATCGCGTGGGGTTCGGCGAGCCATTCCAGCACGGCGTGACACAGCACCAGGTCGTAGGGCTCGGTGAACTGTCCGGGCAGCTCCTGCCAGGGTGCCTGAATGAAGGTCGCGGTCTGCCCGGCGTCGGCGAAGCGTTGGCGAGCGCCCTCAAGCATCGGCGCGGCGGGTTCGGCGAGCGTGACCTGGTGACCGCGCTGAGCCAGCCACAACGACATGTGCCCCAGGCCGGCACCGATGTCGAGTACCCGCAATGGCCGATCCGGCAGGATTTCGGCCAGGTCGGCCTGAAGCACGGCCAGACGGATCGCGCCTTTGGCACCGCCATAGATTTTTTCGGCGAAGCGGGTCGCCAGTTGATCGAAATGTCGGTCGCTCATCAGCTGAACCTCCGTTCGCTGTCGGCGAGCTTGTTGCGCACCACTTCGTTCATGTCCAGCCCCAACTCGCTGCACAACAGCAAGAGATAGAGCACGATATCGCCGACTTCCTGCCCGGCATGGGCCAGTTTGTCCGCCGGCAGCTGGCGCGACTGGTCCTCGGTCAGCCACTGGAAGATCTCTACCAGTTCGGACATCTCAACGCTCGCGGCCATGGCCAGGTTTTTCGGGCTGTGAAATTGCCGCCAGTTATTGCGGTCACGGATGGCGTGCAGGCGTTCGGTCAGTTCAACAAGGTTCATCGGGTTCTCCTGAAGGCGTATAGCTTCAGGGGGATGGCCGGGGATGGCAAGGGGCGTTAGCCCCCTGTAGGAGCTGGCTTGCCAGCGAAGGCGTCTTCACAAGCGGCTCAAGGCTTGAAGCCGCCTTCACCGTAGGAGCCAGGCTTGCCGGCGAAGGCGTCTTCATGGGCGGTGCAAGGCTTGGGGCCGCTTTCGCTGGCAAGCCAGCTCCTACAGGGGGGTCCTCAACAGACCGGAAACTTTGCGTCATACTCAAACGATCCCGGCATCAGGGAACTCGCCACTGTGATCACTGGCCCAAGGCTCAACCACTTCAACAGGACGTTCACGACATGCAGGTAGAAAGTTTTTTCGAATGGCTCGGCCAGGTACTCGGTTCGATCATCCGGTTCATCGTTGATGCCCTCAGCGGGCTGTTCAATCTGTTGAGCAATGCCGGCAGCAACTTTGTCGAAGGACTGTCCCGCGCGCTGGGCATGGACGCTTCGATCATCAGCATCATCGCGTTGATCGTGGGGTTGATGCTGTTGTGGGCGGCGATTCGCGCCTTCATGAGTGCGTCGATCATCATGGGGATTATCTGGTTGCTGTTGGGGCTTTGGTTATTAAGCTGGATAATCCACTAACACCGCAAAAACCTGTGGGAGCGACGGTGCGACGATTCGACTTGCTCGCGATGGCCGCCTGACAGTCACCATAGATATTGAATGTGCCGACCTCATCGCGAGCAAGCTCGCTCCCACATGGATCGCGGCAAACTCCCGATGTGTCGCTACAATGCCCGCTCCCCCAAGGAGCCTGCATGTCCAACCTGATCGCCGACTGGCGCGACCGCCCTACCCACCGCCGGGTCTGGGCGCTCGCCGCACCCATGATCCTGTCGAACATTTCCGTACCGCTGGTGGCGCTGGTCGACAGTACGGTCATCGGTCACCTGCCCCATGCCCATCAACTGGGCGCCGTCGCGGTCGGGGCCACCCTGTATACCTTTCTCGCCTGGGCCATGGGTTTTCTGCGCATGGGCTCCACCGGCTTTGCCGCCCAGGCTGCGGGACGCGGGGACGGCGCGGCGTTGCGGCAAATCCTGTTGCAGGGCTTGCTGCTGGCCATGGGATTGGCCATCGTCCTGGGGGCGCTGGGCGTGCCGTTAAGCGGCGTCGCGCTGCATTTCATGCAACCCTCGGCCGAACTGGATCAACTGACCCGCGAATTTTTTCACACGCGGCTGTTCGGCCTGCCGGCAGCACTGGCCAGTTATGCCCTGGTCGGCTGGTTCCTGGGCACCCAGAACGCCCGGGCGCCACTGGCGATTCTGCTGAGCACCAACCTGGTCAACATTGCCTTGAACCTGTGGTTTGTCCTCGGGCTGGAATGGGGCGTGGTCGGCGCTGCGCGGGCCTCGGTGATCGCCGAATGGACCGGTGCAGTGATCGGCCTGCTGATGACCCGAAACGCCCTGCGCGCCTACCCTGGCCATATCGCCTGGGCTGCGCTGGCGCTGTGGCAGAGCTGGCGGCCGCTGCTGGCGGTCAACCGCGACATTTTCATCCGCAGCCTGGTCCTGCAATCGGTGTTTTTTCTCATCACCGTGCAAGGCGCGCGACTGGGCGATGCCACAGTCGCCGCCAACGCACTATTGCTTAACGGTCTGTTGCTGACGGCCCATGCGCTCGATGGCCTGGCCCACGCCGTGGAGGCCCTTTGCGGACACGCCATCGGTGCTCGCGACCGGGACGCCCTGCGCCGTTCGTTGGTGGTGGCCTGTGGCTGGTCGTTGCTGGCGAGCCTGGGCTTTGCCGCACTGTTTCTATTCGCCGGGCACCTGTTCATCGAAATGCAGACCGACATCCAAAGCGTGCGCGACACCGCATTCATCTACCTACCGTACCTCGCCGCCCTGCCGCTGATCGCGGTCTGGAGTTACCTGCTGGACGGCCTGTTCATCGGCGCCACCCGCGCCAGGGAAATGCGCAACGGCATGCTGTTGACGATGATTCTGATCTTGCCGTTCGCCTGGGCGCTGCAAGGCCTGGGCAACCATGGCCTGTGGATAACGTTCCTGTGGTTCATGGTCTTGCGCAGTTTGACCCTTGGCGCTTTTGCCTGGTTTCTGCGCAAGAACGACGGCTGGTTTACAGGCCGGACGCACTGATCCGGCGCGGCCGTGATGAACGCCGGGGTCAGTGTCGATCGGTCTGCCATCGGTCGCGCAGGCTGTGCAGACGCTCCTGTTGAGTCCGTCCCGACAAAGGCAGCACCAGCGCCGCGCGGGGGTATTGCAAGCGCAGCCATAACCACTCATCGAGCACCGGACGCTCGTTGAAGCCCAGCGCCAGCCCTTCCTGCAGATGCGACCACAGCCTGTTGTAATCGGTCCCCGTGGATTGGCTCCAGTGCCAGGCGTGCTGTTCCAGCAGACAGGTTTGCAGCTTTCCCTGTTGACCGGGGCTGAGGCTTTCTTCAATGGCTAACGGGCTCACCGCGAGCCCCGGGTTGTGCAGCTGCTGCCAGCTCTGACAGCCGATCGCGCGATCCGCCCAGGTTCCGCCGAACCAGTGCAACTGGCTGATCGGCCCCAGCCAGCGACTCAGCTCCCGGGCATCGCAGGCATCGAAAATATAACTGGCCGTGTTGGGGTTGTAGTAGTTCAACAAAGCGCGGTGATGCACGCCGACCGTGACCGTGAGCATACGGCGCAAATGCGCCAGCAGCGGCGACAGCGACGCCGCGCTGAAAACCAACAGTCCACGCCAGTCTTGCGCTTCGCTGTAGCACAACCCGGCCAGCGCCGGGCATGAGCCCAGGTCCACCAGAACCGGCCCCTGTTCGCGCGACGCATGCAGTTCCGTATCCTCGAACAACCAGAACCACCGCGCATGGGCAAACGTTTGCCGCAGTGTCGCCCCCGCCCGTGGCGCACCCGGCACATCCAGCAATAGCCATTGCGGGCTCGCGGCGATCATGCCGCACCGCTCCGGCCGAACCGCGTCGCCGCCCGGCAGGTGCAGAAAACCTGAGCGCAATGCGTGTAACTGCCGCCACCCGGCAGCAGGCACAGCAGCATCAAGGGCTCGCCGGAGCGCAGCATTCGGAGCAAGCCTTCGTCGGGCGGACAGTCGTCCGTCGCGCGGGGCTCCTCTGCCTCTTCGACAGCCTTCGGCAGGTGAAGAAAACCGGTAATCAGCGGCCGATCCGGATCGCCCTCGATAAAGCTCACCACCACTTCGGCGCCTTCACTGAGCGGCGAATCCGTTGCGCTCAGTTCGCTTGCCAAGGGCAGCCAACAGTGTGTGGGGATCGCGCCCTCGCCCTGGTAAAGCCAATCGAATTGCACGGCGACCGGCCTGGATGGATCCGGTCGAGACTCTTCGACATCGACGACCCAGGCCCGTTGCAGGCTGTGCATGCGCGGTTTCGTTGCGCAATGGGGCGACACCAGGGGCGCGTCCCGGTGAATCGCGCTGATCTGATTGCTATAGGGGGCCAGTGGATCCTGGCTCCCCTGATGTTCGATGTGGGTCAACAGCCACAGTTGATTCCAGTGGGCAACTGGATGGCCGGACAGCGACATCAGTTGACCACTGCGCAGCGTCGCCAGGTCCGTACGGCCTTTGGCACTCTGGGCGGTTCGTTGCTCCTGAAGCTGAAACTGCCGCACTGCCGGTTGCTCGCTGTCGACATGAAAATCCGCCAGCTCGCCAAGGCGAAAATGCGCCTGACCATCCCCGAAGACCACGCAGTGGCCCTGTGCGTGGTGCTCGAAATGGTAGTTAAGCCGTGCCTCGACGCACAGACGCTGGAGAAACTGCAGGTCCGATTCCCGGTACTGCGTACAGAAATCAAGGGGCGGGTAATCGCCACTCAACTCAAAGCGCCGATCATTGCCGGCAATGCCATGCTCCCTGAGTACCTGGCTGAGGATCTGCGGCACCGAGCGGGCACTGAAGATTCTCTGGCTGAAACGCTGGGCAAGGCATGCCAGCTTCGGCCCCAGCCGCACGCGGCAGAGCCGTGCAGCCGGACCCTGGTCACGCTGGACGAGTTCGTGCAGATGTCCATGAATAGCGTGTCCCGCCGGCCCGAAGTGCAGGTAGACCGGTTGGTACAGCAGGCTGGCAAGGTCAAGCGTCGGGTCATCTACCAGCAGATCCACATCGAACGCAAAAGGCTCGTTGATGGCTTCTTTACCGGTAAAGGCCAGGACTTCGAAGGCGTCGGACAGGCCTGCTACATCCAGACGAAATGAAGGCTCGTTGACTGGATCGAACATCGGCGATTCTCTACAGGAGGGGCGGCCGGGGATTCTCGCCGAGAGACATGGCCGAGTAGAGAGGCGAAATACAACTTAGGAAATGGCCTACGCGAAAAGAAGACCAAATACCTTTGATAGCTGAAAGTGGGGAAATTTCCTTAGCGAATAGAGAACCTTCCTACCAGGTCATCCGAAACTTCCGCAGTGAACGGAACATTTTCAGACAACCTGGTGAGAACGACGACTTACCTCAAGAGGACAGGTAAGACGACCGGGTCAAACCCAGACGCAGTGCGTCGAGGAATTGGGTGCGCTCGGCGGCGGTGATGCGGGCGCTGGCGCACTTGTCGCGGTAGTGGGTCATCAGTTCTTCCGGCGACAAATGCACGTAACGCAGCATGTCTTCGATGGTGTCGTGGGTTTCGATACCCGCGTGGTACACACTGCCGTCGGCATTCTGGTAGATGTTCACCGAGTCGGTGTCACCGAACAGGTTGTGCATGTCGCCGAGAATTTCCTGATAGGCACCCACCAGAAAGATACCCAGCAGGTAGTCCTCGCCTTCGTTCAAACCGTGCACCGGCAGGCTGGTTTCGATGCTCTGCTCGTCGACGTATTGTTTGATCTTGCCGTCGGAGTCGCAGGTCAGGTCCTGCAGCACCGCGCGACGCAAAGGCTCTTCGTCGAGACGATGCAACGGCAGGATCGGCAGCACCTGGCCGATGGCCCAGGTGTCCGGCAGGCTCTGGAACACCGAGAAGTTACAGATGTACTTGTCGGCCAGCTTGTCGTTGAGCTCGTCGAGCACCTGACGGTGCGAACGCTGACGGGCCTTCAGCGAGTTGTGCAGGCGACGGCACACGGCGAAGTAGCATTGTTCGGCCAGGGCTTTCTCGGCCAGGGTCAATTTGCCGTCGGCGTACTGGGTGGCCACGTCGCTCATGTAGTGCGTGGCGCGCCAGTAGGTCTCGGTGACCATCTCGATGTCGGTCGGACCCAGCAGGTCAACCAGCCACTGCACGGTTTCCGGCAGAGCTTCCTTGTTCTCGATCTGTGGCACGTCGTCGTTGTGTTTCTCGACGTCGGTTACCTGCACCACCAGCATGGCGTGGTGTGCGGTCAGGGAGCGGCCACTCTCGGAGAAAATGTTCGGGTGCGGCAGGCTCTGCGCATCGCAGAATTCCTTGAGCATCCCGACCACGACACCGGCGTAATCGTCCATGTCGTAGTTGATCGAACTGGCGTTACGCGAGTGGGTACCGTCGTAGTCCACGCCCAAACCGCCGCCGACGTCGATGTGGTCCACCGGCAGGCCGAGGTTGCGCAATTCGCCGTAGTAACGGATCGCTTCCTTGAAGCCGTGCTGGTAGTCCGCCAGGTTGGCGATCTGCGAGCCCATGTGGAAGTGCAGCAGGCGAATGCCCTGATCCAGGCCCGCGGCACGGAAACGCTCGACCACCGACAGCAGCTGCGCCGCCGACAGCCCGAACTTGGATTTTTCGCCGCCGGTGTCCGCCCACTTGCTGGACGCCAGCGAAGACAGGCGCACGCGCAGACCGACCTGAGGCTTGACCTTCAGCGAGGCGGCTTCTTCGATCACCAGGGCGACTTCGGATTCTTTCTCGATCACGATGAACACGTTGTGGCCCAGTTTCTGCCCCATCAGCGCCAGACGGATAAACTCGCGGTCCTTGTAACCGTTGCAGACGATGGTGCCGCCTTTCGGTGCGAGCGCCAGCACCGCCAGCAGCTCAGGCTTGGAGCCGGCTTCCAGGCCGATGGACACGTCCTGGGTGGCGATGATGTTTTCGATCACCGCTTCCTGCTGGTTGACCTTGATCGGGTACAGCGCGGTGTACTTGCTCTGGTATTCCAGGCGCTCGATGTTGGCGTCGAAGGCACCGGTCAGCTGACGCACGCGGTCTTGCAAAATGTCAGGGAAACGCACCAGCAACGGCAAGGACAGGCCGCTTTGGCGCAGCTGGTCGACTTGCTCGAACAGGTCGATAGGCGAACTGGCCGGACCGTTCGGACGAACTTCGACGCGACCGGCGTCATTGATCGCGAAATACCCGGCCCCCCAATGGCGAATCCCGTAAACACTGCGGCTGTCCGCAACTGTCCATTGGCTGCCATCGTCTTTGCGTGTGCGTCGTACGGACATTGAAGTCCCCTATAAAGAAGTCATAGAGCGTCGCCTGGGTTCAGGCCGGCGCAGTCTAAAGAATGAAAATGACGGTTCGTCAACGAGGGGATAGACCTCGCTGACCGCGATGAGTTTAGAAACCGGTCAGAACAGGCTCTGTGAAAACCATGTAGACGACGCCGGGCCTGGGTCAGGACCGGATCAAGCCGAGGGTGGGTTTCACAGAGGCTGCTAGCCGCCGGACTTCTTCGCCTTGAAACCGTGCTTGATCAGTTCGGCCAAGAGTAGCTCGACATGATCGCCCTGGATTTCAATGATGCCGTCTTTCAACGCACCGCCGGTCCCGCAACGTTTTTTCAACGTGGTCGCCAGGTCCTTGAGCGCGTCTTCGGCCAACGGCACGCCGGTGATGGTGGTCACCGTCTTGCCGCCACGCCCCTTGCTTTCGCGACGCACGCGAGCGATGCCGTCGCCGGCCGGGATAACGGTCTGTTTGCAGATGCAGGCATCCACCGGTTTACTGCAATCGGGGCAATGACGACCTGCGTCGGTGGAAAATACCAGGCCACCAAGGGCGGCGAAGGATGCGGCTTTTTTGGCCACCGGCAATCCTCTTGGGAGGACAAAGACTGGTCGCGGCAGCTGTGCCATCGACCGCGAAGCCCCACTCAGGCAGGGGCAGCGCTACTGAACCGGTACAATCCTGTAGGAGCGAAGCTTGCTCGCGAAGAACGCAAGGACGATGCGGACAATCTGAATGCACGCGTTATCGTTAACGTCCTTCGCGAGCAAGCTTCGCTCCTACAGAAGAGCAATACCGGTTCAGTTTGAAAAGGTCGCGCAGTGTAACGGCAAAAAGCCGACTTGCTAAGAGCCAATCGGCGCCAATTTATGCCGCTTATGCGACGTCCGGCCCTTGGGACCGGAGATAGCGCCGCAAGGCCGCCAAAGAGTCCGGGCAATAAGGCTTCTGCGTGATTTCCAGCAGAACCTGATCGATCGGGATGAAGCGCGCTTCAACCACTTCTTCCGGTTGCAGGATCAACGGGCCGTCCCACACCGCCGAAAACGCCGAACACCAGAGTCGGTTGCCGGTGTCCTCGAAGTAAAAGTGATCATGGGCGGTCAGTTCCACACCGCCCACGCCCAGCTCTTCTTCCAGCTCACGGGCCGCCGACTCGGCGTAAGTCTCGGTGGCCAGCACCATGCCGCCGGCCGCAACGTCCCAGTAACCCGGGTAAATCGCTTTGCTCAGGGTGCGTCGGTGCACGCACAGTTCACCGGCGGAATTGAACAGCATGATGTAGGTGCCGCGACCGATCAGCCCGCGCTCGCGCAGCTCGGAGCGGACCAGGGCGCCGAGCAGGTTGTCCTGCTCGTCGACCCAGGCGATCTGTTCGGCATCCGAGGCCGCACGATGGGCGGCCTCGCGCAGACTATCGATGGAGCTATCAACCATGACTCAGCCCTGATTGAGCAACTGACGCAAATCGATGACCGCGGCGTTGGCCCGGGAGATGTAATTGGCCATGACCAGCGAGTGGTTGGCCAGCACACCGAAGCCGCTGCCGTTGAGGATCATCGGGCTCCACACCGGTTCTTGCGAGGCTTCCAGTTCACGAATGATCTGGCGCACGCTGACCGTCGCGTTCTTCTTGGCCAGCACGTCGGCGAAGTCGACTTCGATGGCGCGCAGCAGATGGGACAGTGCCCAGGCCTGGCCACGGGCTTCGTAGAACACATTGTCGATCTGCATCCACGGGGTTTCGACGATTTCTTCGTCGACCTGCGGGACCTGACCTGGTGCAACGACTTCGGTTTTCAGCGCGGTATTGAGCTTGACCCGGCCAACGCTGGCCGACAGTCGTTGCGACAACGAACCCAGGCGGGTGCCGACATCGCCCAGCCAGTTGTTCAGGTTGTCGGCGCGGGCATAGAACAATGCGCTTTTCTGACTCGGGTCGGACAAGCGTGCCTGATAACGGCTCAGGGACTTGATCCCTTCCTGGTATTCAGACTCACTGGATGGCAGCACCCAGCTTTTGTTGTCGAAGTTGAAACGCGGCTCGGCCTTGGCCAGGTCGGCGTCTTCGGTGGACTGCGACTGGGAACGGGCGAAGTCCTTGCGCAGCGCACGGCTCAGGTCACGGACCTGGACCAGCACGCCATATTCCCAGCTCGGCGTGTTATCCATCCACAGGCCTGGAGGGAAACGGTCATTGGAAATATAACCACCCGGTTTGGTCAGCAAGGTATCGGCGACGCTCTTCAGCGTTTCCACCGTGGTATAGCCGATGACCATCTGCTTGCCTTCTTTCTCGGCTGCCACCTGGGCATTCTGTTGAACCGGGAACAGCGCGGGTTCCTGGCTCCAATACCAGCCCAGCGCAACCGCAACCAGCAGGTAAAGGCCGATCAGTGTGGCCAGCGCCCGGCTGAACAACAGGCCGCCAAAATAACTGCGGGTGGCCGATTTCGGTTCAGCGGCACGTTCAGGCGCGCTGCCCGCGCGGTTCTTCCAGTCCAGCATGGCGATATCCTTTCAATCACTTGAGTTCATCGGTTCGACCACAACCCTACGCCATCGTGCCTCGTTTGCCGTGCATTAAATCCGGCGCAATGGGCGAGCCGCGCACGGGCGCGATCGAGCGGCCACTATAAATGAAGCGCGGCCGCCAGCCTATCCGACCAGTCGGCCACAAACTGAATGAGGTCGCTTTGCAGATTATTGACGTGCGACACTCATGCCCATGACAAGGGGTGCTAGCATAGAGCCACCATCAGACCTCAGCATGCACCCTCTCTAGTAGTCAGGATATGACCGAGCCAGAAGAACCCAGCCGTGAGCGCCTCAAGCACCACTTTGCCCAGCGGGTGATTCATCAGGCACGTCAGATTCTTGAAATATGGCAGCGTCTGCAAAGCAACGAGTGGTGCAACACCGACTTATCGGAACTGAGCGAGGCCAACCTGCGTCTGCTGCGTTTTGCCGAGCGCTTCGAACAACCGGAACACACCCAACTGGCGCGCCTCATCGGCCAGTCGCTGCAGTCGGTCGACGCCAATCGCGGACGCCTGAACAGCGGTCTGATCAATGACCTCAATCACCTGATGCAGCGCTTGTCGCGCACCGGCCTGCGCCATGGCGATCAGCTTGAACAAACCTTCCTGCCGCCGTTGCGCAAGCCCATCTATGTGATGCTGCAGGATCACGACCGCGCCGAACGCCTGGCCAGGCAGCTGGAATTCTTCGGGCTAAGCGCCCAATCCCTGGACAGCGTGGCGGCATTTCGCTCGTCGATGGCCGAGCGCTTGCCCGCGGCGATCGTCATGGACGTCGACTTCTGCGGCGCCGGCATCGGCCTGAAACTGGCCGCCGACGCCCAGATCGGCCTGGATGAACCGTTGCCGCTGCTGTTTTTCAGCCTGCAGGAAACCGACACGCCGACCCGCCTTGCCGCGGTGCGCGCCGGTGGCAAGGAGTTCCTGACCGGCACCCTCGAGGCGTCGAGCCTGCTGGAGAAAATCGAAGTCCTGACCTGCGTCGCCCAGTACGAACCTTATAAAGTGCTGATCATCGATGACTCCCGCGCCCAGGCGCTGCACACCGAACGCTTGCTCAACAGCGCCGGGATCGTCACACGCACGCTGATCGAGCCGATCCGGGCGATGGCCGAGCTGGCGGACTTCCAGCCGGACCTGATCATCCTCGACATGTATATGCCGGCCTGCACCGGTACTGAACTGGCCAAGGTGATCCGCCACAATGATCGTTACGTCAGCGTGCCGATCATTTACCTGTCTGCCGAAGACGATCTGGACAAGCAACTCGATGCCATGAGCGAGGGCGGTGACGATTTTCTGACCAAACCGATCAAGCCCCGACACCTGATCACCACCGTGCGCAATCGCGCGGCGCGGGCGCGCAACCTCAAGGCGCGGATGGTTCGCGACAGCCTCACCGGTCTCTACAACCACACCCACATCCTGCAACTGCTCGAAGACTGCAGCTTGCGCGCCCGTCGTGAAAGCAAGCCCCTGAGTTTTGCAATGCTGGATATCGACCACTTCAAACGTGTCAACGACAGCCACGGCCACCCCATGGGCGACCGTGTGATCAAAAGCCTGGCACTGTTCCTCAAGCAACGCCTGCGCAAAACCGACTTCATCGGGCGCTATGGCGGTGAAGAGTTCGCCATCGTGATGCCGGACACCGACCTCGAATCGGCTTACAAAGTGCTCGAAGAAATCCGTCAGCGTTTTGCCGAAATCCATTACCCGGCCCAGCCCCAGGACCTCTGGTGCACCTTCAGTGCCGGGGTCGTCGAGTTGTGCGAAAACTCCGACGGCCTGATGATGGCCAGCCAGGCTGACGAGGCGCTGTACCGCGCCAAACATGCCGGACGCAACCGCGTACAGGCGGCGCGAACCTTGAAGCAAAGTGCCATCTTTTCCGCGGAATCGACCGAATCGGTCATGACCCTGTAACACAATCGCAATAACTTCAGGCACTTACCATTCTCCCGTTGGTAGTCCCGCGATGCGCCTGAAGTTGCTGACCAATCTCAATACCCTCCTGTTGGTCGCCGTGTGCGTGGCCCTCGGCGCCACCCTGTGGTGGTCGCAAAAGGCCCTGGAACGTCCCTATCTATTGATGGAGCGCTATCTGGGCCTGTCCCGACAATTTCAGGACGACGTCGCACGCAACATCGAGGATTACCTCGCCAGCGGCGATGCCCTGCGCCTGAGCAGCGGCGGTCAGGCCATCGACAGGCTGCACAACGAACTCGGCGAGTTGCCCCCGGCATTGGCCGAGACCTTGCGCCCGAGCCTGTCGAATCTGGATGAGTTCAGCAAAACCGACCTGTTGGCTGCCGGCAAGCTCGCCGGTGATCCGCAGGCACTGCTGCTGCAAGCCGAGCGCGAACTGGGGGCCAGCCTTGATCAGCTCAGCCAGTACGCCAGCGGCAATGTGGCTTACCTGACGCCATTGCTTGCCGCGTCCCGGCATTTGGGCAAACTGTCCCTGGCCCGGGACAAGCTGGTCAGCAGCGGTCGCAGCGAATTGGCCGCCGATGTCGAGCGCGAAGTCAGCAACATCCGTCTTCAAGCCGAACAGCTGGACGCCTTGCCACTACTGGGCGTGACGGCCAGTAACGAGTCGAGCACGGATGATTTCGCGGCGATGATGGGCCTGGAGAACACCGAAAAAACCGTCGCAGAAGAGGCTGGCGTCGGCCTCAAGCGTGAATTCAATAGCCTGCTGACCCGTTATCCTTCAGAGCTTGCCCGCACCCGCGAGCAGATCCGCAAACGCGCCGACCTCAGCGCCGCCACTCACCTGAAAATCGCCGCCGTGCAGCAGGCCATTGCCGGACTGGAACCGGTGGTCCGCGCCCAGCACGGGCAGATCCAGAGTGAAGTGCGGTTGATACAAGGGGTGATGATCGGCCTGATCCTGTTGATTGCATTGCTCATCGATACCCTGCAGCGACGTCTGGCGCGAACCCTGACCAATCTGGCCCCGGCCCTGTCGACCTGGGCCGAGGGCGATTTCAGCCAGGACATCGAATTGGGCAAGACCAATCGCGAATTGCATGACATTCAAGCCTCGCTCAATCGCCTGCGGGCTTATCTGGTGGATCTGGTGGGCACCATTCGCCTCAACGCCGAGCAGGTCGCCGGCAGCAGCCGAACCCTGGCTGAGTTGAGCCACGACCTGCACAGCGGCGCCGAGCATCAGGCCGGCGACACGGCGTTGATCCGCGACTCCCTCGGCGAACTGGAGGCGACCATTCAACAAGTCGCCGGTGATGCCAGCCAGGCCGCCGATGCCAGTCGACATGCAGGACTGGCGGTGGAGCACGGGCAAAAAGTCATCGGCCTGAGCCTCACCGGCCTGCATGCGTTGGTGGGGGAGGTGCAGGGCAACGCGCAGATGATCGAACACCTGGCCGAGGAATCGGCAACCATCGGTGGCGTGCTGACGGTGATCCGCTCCATTGCCGACCAGACCAACCTGCTGGCCCTGAACGCCGCCATCGAAGCGGCCCGTGCCGGAGAAATGGGTCGTGGGTTTGCGGTGGTGGCCGAAGAGGTTCGCACTCTGGCGCAACGCACTGCCCGGGCGACCGCAGAGATTCAAACCTTGATCGCAGGCCTGCAAACCGCCGCGCGGCAATCGGTGGACGGCATGCGCGCCCAGGTCGAGCATGCCGAAGCCACCGCCAATCAGGCGCAAGCGGCTGACGGCGCGCTGGATAAAATCGTCGGGGCGATCCAGACCATTTCCGACACCGCCGTGCGCATCGCCGATATCACCGCCCAGCAGAGCGGTGCTGTCAGCGAAATCCGCGACCACAGTGAGCGGATTCACCAGTTGGGTGGGGATAATTTGCTGCGCATTGGCCAGGGGCGTGAGCAAGGGGAGCATTTGTTGGTGCTGGGTGGGCGGTTGCATACGGCCGTTCAGGCCTTCCGCGTCTGACAGACCGCCCCGTACCTGTAGGAGCGAGCGGTGCGGCGATCCGACTTGCCCGCGAAGAACGATAACGCGGTCTGCTTGAAAGACCGCGTCGCCTGATTCGCGGGCAAGCCACGCTCCTACGGGTACAGGGCAATCTGCGCGACTGTCCGCTATCATGCCCTCACTTTCGATACGCGAGACTGTCATGCGCCGTTTGCTCTGCCTGTTGTTTTTCATGCTCGCCCTGCCGGCCTCCGCCGCCGGTTTGCTGGAGAGTCGGCCCAGTTCCACCCTGGGCTCGATCAACAACAGCGCCGACTTCCTGCCGGTACGCGAAGCCTTTCAATTAAGCCTGGTAGACAGCACGCCGCAGTCGATCAAACTGCGATTTGTCGCCACCGAGGGGTACTACCTCTACCGCCACCGCTTCCAGTTTCGCGCCGAGCCCGCCGATGTCAGCCTCGGCGCCGCGCAATTGCCCAAGGGCGAACAGAAGCACGACGAGTATTTCGGCGATGTCGAGGTCTACCACGGCATTCTCGAGGTTGAGGTGCCGCGCACCGATCAACGCGCCTTCACCCTGGTCGTTACCTATCAGGGCTGCGCCGACAAGGGCCTGTGCTATCCGCCCGAGACCGAGCGCCTGGACATAGAGGGCGACACCGGTGCCACGAGCTGGGGCTGGCGAGAACTTGCCCTGTTCTTCCTCGCCGGTGTGGGCCTGACGTTCACACCCTGCGTACTGCCCATGCTGCCGATCCTGTCCGGCGTGGTGTTACGCGGCCAGGTCGGCGGCATACGCGGCTTCTACCTGTCCCTGGCCTACGTCCTGCCAATGGCCATCTGTTTCGCCTTGCTCGGTGCGTTGATGGGCATGTTCGGCGCGCAGCTCAATCTTCAGGCGCGGCTGCAGTCGGCCTGGGTGCTGGTGCCGTTCGCGACGTTCTTTGCACTGTTTGCCCTGGCCATGTTCGGGGTGTTCGAACTCAAGCTGCCGCACGCTATCAGCAGTCGACTCGACCGAATCGCCGGCCGTACCGAAGGCGGCTCGCTGTGGGGTGCGGCGGTGCTTGGCGTCGTCTCCAGCCTGCTGGTCTCGCCTTGCGTATCGGCACCCCTGGCTGGTGCGCTGCTATACATCAGTGCCAGCGGCGATGCACTGGGCGGCGGCTTGAAACTGTTCATGCTCGGCCTCGGCATGGGCGCACCGTTAGTCCTGGTAGCTACCGGGGGGGCGGCCTGGCTGCCGAAAAGCGGGCCATGGCTGATCCATGTGAAAAACGCGATCGGGGTATTGTTGCTGGGCCTGGCAATCGGCCTGCTCAGTCGGGTAGTGCCGGGGCAGATCACTTTGCTGCTGATCGGTTTGCTCGCCGGCGGTGTCGGTTTGTTCATGGGCGCGCTGGAGTTCGTCTACAAACCTCCTCGAAAACGCCTGGGCCAATTACTCGGGATGTTCCTGCTGTTTTACGCGCTGGCCTGCTGGTACGGCGCATTCAGCGGCCAGACCGACCCGCTCAACCCGATCGGCCAGCCGCGCCTTGTCACGAACACTGAGCAAACGCAGGGCAGCAGCGCCTGGCAAACCATCAGTACCCCGGCAGAGCTCGATCGCGTGCTCGCCCAAGCCAAAGCATCCGGCATACCGTTGCTGCTGGACTGGTACGCCGACTGGTGCATCAGTTGCAAAGTCATCGAACATCAGGTGCTCAACGATGCCACGGTCATGGAACGGCTCAAGGGCTATCGATTGATTCGCTTCGACATCACCGAAAGCAATGCCGAGCAACGCGCCCTGCTCGACCGCTACAAACTGTTCGGCCCGCCGGCGCTGATGTTTTTCCGCAAAGACGGCACCGAACAGGCCGATGTGCGGGTGATCGGCGAGATCAGCGCAGCGGACTTCGCCGAACGTGTCAAAAAAGCAAATGACCGGATTTAACACCCCGGTCATTTATTTCGCGCAAACATCGGCCATCGTGCGGGCTATTGCATAGAACTGGACAGTCACAAAGGCTTTGCGGCATAGTCGCCGGGTTCTGACAATTGCACACAGTTCACAAGGAACAGCAGATGGCGACGCTATTGGTTCTGCACGGACCCAACCTGAACATGCTCGGCACCCGTGAACCGGGCACCTACG
The DNA here is from genome assembly GCF_001661075.1 of Pseudomonas silesiensis. Classification (NCBI taxonomy): domain Bacteria; kingdom Pseudomonadati; phylum Pseudomonadota; class Gammaproteobacteria; order Pseudomonadales; family Pseudomonadaceae; genus Pseudomonas; species Pseudomonas silesiensis. The sequence continues at coordinate 593,346 of NZ_CP014870.1, read as the reverse complement.
GCGCTACGACACTGGCGCAGATCAACCAGGATCTGGAACGTCGTGCCCGTGAAGCCGGCCACCATTTGCTGCACCTGCAAAGCAATGCCGAGTATGAATTGATCGACCGCATCCACGCTGCCCGCAGTGAAGGCGTGGACTTCATTTTGATCAACCCGGCAGCTTTTACGCATACCAGCGTCGCATTACGTGACGCGCTGCTGGCAGTGAGCATCCCATTCATCGAAGTGCATTTGTCTAACGTGCACAAACGCGAACCTTTCCGCCATCACTCTTACTTCTCCGACGTAGCGGTGGGAGTGATCTGCGGCCTTGGCGCCAGCGGTTACCGACTGGCCCTGGAGGCTGCACTAGAGCAGCTTGAACAACAAGCTATACGCCCCTGACCGACCCTTGGGAGTTGATGATTCATGGATATCCGTAAAGTTAAGAAACTGATTGAGTTGCTGGAAGAGTCCGGCATCGACGAGCTCGAGATCAAGGAAGGCGAAGAGTCCGTACGCATCAGCCGCCACAGCAAAACGCCAGCTCAGCAGTACTACGCACCGGCCCCTATGCACGCTCCGGCGCCTGCGCCTGTTGCTGCAGCAGCTCCAGTTGCCGCCGCTGCACCGGCAGCCCCGGCCGCACCGGTCTTGAACGGTAACGTTGCCCGCTCACCAATGGTCGGCACCTTCTATCGCAAGTCTTCGCCATCTTCGCCTTCTTTCGTTGAAGTCGGCCAGACCGTGAAGAAAGGCGACACCCTGTGCATCGTTGAAGCCATGAAGATGATGAACCACATCGAAGCTGAATCCAGCGGTGTGATCGAATCCATCCTCGTCGAAGACGGCCAGCCGGTTGAGTACGACCAACCGCTGTTCACCATCGTTTGAACCGCGGAGAGCCTTTGATGACTGCGAAGTTGGAAAAAGTCCTGATCGCCAACCGCGGTGAGATCGCCCTGCGGATCCTGCGCGCCTGCAAAGAAATGGGCATCAAGACTGTCGCCGTTTACTCCAAGGCCGACAAGGAACTGATGCACCTGGGCCTGGCAGATGAATCCGTCTGCATCGGTCCAGCGTCGGCCGCTCATTCTTACCTGCACATTCCGGCAATCATCGCCGCGGCTGAAGTGACCGGCGCTACCGCCATTCACCCGGGCTACGGCTTCCTTGCGGAAAACGCCGACTTCGCCGAACAGGTGGAAAACTCCGGCTTCGCCTTCATCGGCCCGAAAGCCGAGACCATTCGCCTGATGGGCGACAAGGTATCGGCCAAGCACGCCATGATCGCCGCTGGCGTTCCAACCGTTCCGGGATCCGATGGCCCGCTGCCTGAAGACGAAGAAACCGCGCTGCGCATCGGTCGCGAAGTCGGTTACCCGGTGATCATCAAAGCCGCTGGCGGCGGCGGTGGTCGCGGCATGCGCGTCGTGCACAAGGAAGAAGACCTGATCTCTTCGGCGAAACTGACCCGCTCCGAAGCGGGCGCGGCGTTCGGCAACCCGATGGTCTATCTGGAAAAGTTCCTGACCAACCCACGTCACGTGGAAGTCCAGGTCCTGTCCGACGGCCAGGGCCAGGCGATCCATCTGGGCGACCGCGATTGCTCGCTGCAACGTCGTCACCAGAAGGTTCTCGAAGAAGCACCGGCACCGGGCATCGACGAGAAAGCACGCGCTGAAGTCCTCGCTCGCTGCGTCAAGGCGTGCATCGACATCAACTACCGTGGCGCGGGCACTTTCGAGTTCCTGTACGAGAACGGCGCGTTCTATTTCATCGAAATGAACACCCGTGTTCAGGTTGAGCACCCGGTTTCGGAAATGGTCACCGGCATCGATATTGTCAAGGAGATGCTCAGCATCGCCGCTGGCAACAAGCTGTCGTACACCCAGGATGACGTGGTCATCCGCGGTCACGCGCTGGAATGCCGGATCAACGCCGAAGACCCGAAAACCTTCATGCCGAGCCCAGGCACGGTCAAGCATTTCCACGCCCCGGGCGGCAACGGCGTTCGCGTCGATTCGCACCTGTACAGTGGTTATGCCGTTCCGCCGAACTACGATTCGTTGATCGGCAAGCTGATCACCTACGGCGCAACCCGTGACGAAGCGCTGGCGCGCATGCGCAATGCGCTGGACGAAATCGTGGTCGACGGGATCAAGACCAACATCCCGCTGCACCGCGACCTGGTCCGCGATGAAGGCTTCTGCAAAGGTGGAATCAACATCCACTACCTGGAACACAAGCTGGCTGGCGATAAGCACTAAGCTTTGATCCAGACCAACAAAGCCGCCTTCGGGCGGCTTTGTTGTTTCTGGACATTACCGTCCCCCGCAGGAGCGAGGCTTGCCCGCGAAGGACGCGCATCGGCACCGCTGATACACCGCGGCGCCTGGTTCGCGGGAAAGCCTCGCTCCTACGAAGAGCACGCGCGTGTCGGTCTTGTCGTCTTCTGTCGCGCGCTCGCGTAAACTTGCGCGCTTCTCGCAGCCCGCTAGGCTGCAATCAATATTTTTCAAAGGTGCCCGCCATGCCTTGGCTGCAAGTCCGTCTCGCCATCAGCCCAGAACAAGCCGAAACCTACGAAGACGCTTTCCTTGAAGTGGGCGCCGTTTCGGTGACCTTCATGGACGCCGAAGACCAGCCGATTTTCGAGCCGGAGCTCAACACCACGCCGTTGTGGTCGCACACGCACCTGCTGGCCCTGTTCGAAGGTGGCACCGAAGCCGCCACCGTGCTGGCTCATCTGGAATTGCTGACCGGCAGTCCGCTGCCTGAGCATCACAGCGAAGTCATCGAAGACCAGGACTGGGAACGCAGCTGGATGGACGGTTTCCAGCCGATGCGCTTCGGTCAGCGCCTGTGGATCGTTCCGAGCTGGCACGCGGCACCTGAGCCAGACGCGGTGAACCTGCTGCTGGATCCGGGCCTGGCATTCGGCACCGGGACTCACCCGACCACCGCGCTGTGCCTGGAATGGCTCGATGGCCAGGACCTGAAAGACTGTAACGTCCTGGACTTCGGCTGCGGTTCGGGGATCCTGGCGATCGCCGCGCTGCTTCTGGGCGCAAAGCAAGCCGTAGGCACCGACATCGACGTGCAAGCGCTGGAAGCCTCCCGCGATAACGCCGGGCGCAACAATATTGCTGAAGAACTCTTCCCGCTGTATCTGCCGGAAGACTTGCCGCCGGTTCAGGCCGACGTGCTGGTGGCCAACATTCTCGCCGGCCCGCTGGTTTCCCTGGCGCCGCAACTGTCCAGCCTGGTCAAGCCAGGTGGTCGCCTGGCGCTGTCGGGCATCCTCGCCGAACAAGGTGAAGACGTTGCCAAGGCCTACGCCGGGGACTTCGACCTGGACCCGATCGCCAATCGCGATGGCTGGGTGCGCATTACCGGTCGTCGGCGCTAGAATGAGCCTCTGCATGAACCGGACCGCCGCATGACCGACAGTTTCGTCACTCAGTGCCCGCATTGCCAAACCAGCTTCCGCGTCAGCCATGCTCAGTTGAGCGTCGCCCGCGGAGTGGTTCGTTGCGGCTCGTGTTTGCAGGTGTTCAATGCCGCCAAGCAATTGCTGGAGCAACGGGCCGACAAGGAAACCGTCACACCTGCAGCCCGGGCCATTGTCGAACCGCCAGCACCGCGTGCCATCAGCCAGAAGCAGTGGTCCGCCGCGGAAATGGACCTGGACAGCCTGGACCTGGACAAAGAACTCGCTCGGCTTGAACAACGGGAAATCCAGCCGACCACGGAATTCGGCCGGCATCGCGAAAACGGCCTCAGTGCTCGTCGCGACTCTGTCGAGCACGACGATGAACCCTGGTCCGACAGCCTCTTCAGCGAATCGGCAGCCGATCGCGCCCAAGCGGCCGAAGCCGACCAACGGGAAACACAGCCAGAACAGGGCAAGCACTCGCGCACCGAACCTTCGTTCTCGCTGGAACCAGTTGATCTGGACGACGAGCCCCAGGTGCCGCAACTGCGCCTGGATGATCCGCTCGACATGCCCCTGCGCCATGATCGCCTGTCGGCAACCGATGCACCTGACGACGACCTGCCCCCGATTGCCCCCCTGCGCAAGCGACACGAACGCAGCGAGTCGACCGAACGTGTCGAAGCCTTGCAGGACCTGACCGACGACCCGCTGCAACTGGATTGGCAGAAACGTCGCGCCCCCTGGAGCCGACGGCTTTTCTGGCTGCTACTGGTCCTGCTGGGGGCCGCCGCCCTCGCCGGCCAATACATTGCCTACCACTTCGATGAGATGGCGCGCCAGGACCAGTACCGGCCATGGTTCCAACTGGTGTGCCCGCAAATCGGCTGCACCGTGCCGTCCAAGGTCGACATCGCGAAAATCAAGAGCAGCAACCTGGTGGTGCGCAGCCATCCGGACTTCAGCGGTGCACTGGTGGTCGACGCGATCATCTACAACCGCGCGCCGTTCTCCCAGCCATTCCCGCTGCTGGAGCTGCGTTTCGCCGACCTCAACGGTCACCTGATCGCCAGCCGTCGCTTCAAGCCTGGCGAATACCTCAACGGCGATCTTGAAGGGATGGCGGAAATGCCTCCGCAAACGCCGATCCACATCGCGCTGGATATTCTCGATCCAGGTTCCAAAGCGGTGAATTACAGCCTGAGCTTCCACTCGCCCGAGTGAAACGGTTCAGTGTTACGGCATTGACGGCATATTTCTGACTTTGACCGCTCGTACCAAACCGCTGGCAATAACAGAATCGCTGTTCAGATTTTGTTCAATTCAGCCTTTATCCAGTCATCGAGAGCGGGTATCATGCCAACCCTTTTTCGAAGTCTCATGATCCGGCCCCACAACAGGGAAGCCCTATGTCGGCGGTACGCATCGGTCCATACACATTACACAATGGCTTGATCCTCGCCCCCATGGCGGGTGTCACGGACCAACCCTTTCGTCAGCTGTGCAAGCGGTTGGGCGCGGGGCTAGTAGTCTCGGAAATGGTCACCAGCGACATGAGTTTGTGGAACACCCGCAAATCGCGCATGCGCATGATCCACGAAGGTGATCCCGAGCCACGCTCGGTACAGATCGCCGGTGGCGATGCGCAGATGCTGGCGAATGCGGCCCGGGCCAACGTCGAACTGGGCGCGCAGATTATTGATATCAACATGGGCTGTCCGGCCAAGAAGGTCTGCAACAAGGCCGCCGGCTCCGCGTTGTTGAAGGATGAAGCACTGGTGACCGAGATCCTGCAGGCCGTAGTGGCCGCGGTTGATGTGCCGGTCACCCTGAAGATCCGCACTGGCTGGGACCGGGACAACAAGAACGGCCTGACGGTGGCGAAGATTGCCGAGCAGGCAGGCATCACGGCGCTGGCGGTTCATGGCCGCACCCGTGCCGATCTGTACACCGGTGAAGCCGAGTACGACACCATTGCCGCGATCAAGCAGGCGGTGTCGATCCCGGTCTTTGCCAACGGCGATATCGATTCACCCGAGAAGGCCCGGTATGTGCTCGACGCGACCGGTGCCGATGGCCTGCTGGTAGGCCGGGCTGCCCAGGGGCGGCCATGGATTTTTCGTGAGATCGATCATTTCCTGCGTACCGGCGAGAAACTCCCGGCGCTGGAGCTGATCGAGGTGGAACGCATTCTGCTTGAGCATCTGGCCGCGCTGCACGTTTTCTACGGAGACGTCATGGGCGTACGCATCGCTCGAAAGCATGTGGGCTGGTATCTCGCAACCTTGCCGGGCGCCAGGGAGTTTCGCGCCCACTTCAATCGTTTGGAAGATACGGAAGCACAATGCGCCAACGTTCAGGGCTTCTTCGCCGAACGTTACAAGAGCCTGACAGGGGACGGAGACGAGGTGGCCGCATGACGATGATGACCGAGACTTTAGTGAGTGGAACAACACCCGTGAGCGACAACGTGAATTTGAAACAGCACCTCAACACGCCGAGCGAAGAAGGCCAGACCCTTCGCGGGAGCGTGGAGAAGGCGCTGCACAATTATTTCGCCCACCTTGAGGGCGCTGCCGTCACGGATGTGTACAACCTCGTGCTGTCCGAAGTCGAGGCGCCCCTGCTCGAGTGCGTGATGAACTACGTCAAGGGCAACCAGACCAAGGCCAGCGAGCTGCTCGGACTGAACCGGGGCACCCTGCGCAAGAAACTCAAGCAGTACGATTTGCTGTAAGCATTCAATCAAACCAGAAAGGCGCCCGCGTAGAAACGGTCGCCTTTTTTGCTGACTCCTTTGCTTTTGATGGAAATTGAAATGACCGACCAGACTACCCGCCTGCCGATCCGCCGCGCTTTGATCAGTGTTTCCGACAAGACCGGTATCCTCGACTTCGCCAAGGAGCTTGAAGCCCTGGGCGTCGAGATCCTCTCCACCGGCGGGACGTTCAAGTTGCTGCGTGACAACGGTGTTGCCGCAGTGGAAGTCGCGGATTACACCGGTTTCGCAGAAATGATGGACGGTCGGGTGAAAACCCTGCACCCGAAAATCCACGGCGGGATCCTCGGTCGTCGCGGTATCGACGACGCCATCATGACCGAGCACGGCATCAAGCCGATCGACCTGGTCGCGGTCAACCTGTACCCGTTCGAAGCCACCATCAACAAGCCAGGCTGTGACCTGCCGACCGCCATCGAGAACATCGACATCGGCGGCCCGACCATGGTCCGTTCGGCAGCCAAAAACCACAAAGACGTGGCCATCGTGGTCAATGCCAGTGATTACGCCAACGTCCTGGAAAGCCTGAAGGCCGGCGGCCTGACCTACGCACAGCGTTTCGACCTGATGCTCAAGGCCTTCGAACACACCGCCGCCTACGACGGCATGATCGCCAATTACATGGGCACCGTGAACCAGGCCGCTGACACCCTCAGCACAGAAGGTCGCAGCGAATTCCCGCGCACTTTCAACAGCCAGTTCGTCAAGGCCCAGGAAATGCGCTACGGCGAGAACCCGCACCAGAGCGCGGCGTTCTACGTTGAAGCCAAGCCTGCGGAAGTCGGCATCGCTACCGCGACCCAACTGCAAGGCAAGGAACTGTCGTACAACAACGTGGCCGACACCGACGCCGCGCTGGAATGCGTGAAGAGCTTCGTCAAGCCGGCCTGCGTGATCGTCAAGCATGCCAACCCGTGCGGCGTGGCCGTGAGCCCGGACGCCGAAGGCGGCATCCGCCAGGCTTACGAACTGGCCTACGCCACAGACACCGAATCGGCATTCGGCGGCATCATTGCGTTCAACCGCGAGCTGGATGCCGAAACCGCCAAGGCCATCGTCGAGCGTCAGTTCGTCGAAGTGATCATCGCCCCGAGCGTCAGCGAAGAAGCCCGTGCCATCGTAGCCGCCAAAGCCAACGTGCGCCTGCTGGCCTGTGGCGAATGGTCGGCTGATCGCGCTGCTGCGTGGGACTACAAACGCGTCAACGGTGGCCTGCTGGTGCAGAGCCGCGACATCGGCATGATCGGCGCCGATGACTTGAAAGTCGTGACCAAGCGCGCTCCGACCGAACAGGAAATCCACGACCTGATCTTCGCCTGGAAAGTGGCCAAGTACGTCAAGTCCAACGCCATCGTCTACGCCAAGAACCGCCAGACCATTGGTGTCGGCGCTGGCCAGATGAGCCGCGTGAACTCCGCCCGTATCGCCGCGATCAAGGCTGAACACGCCGGGTTGCAGGTAGCAGGCTCGGTGATGGCCTCCGACGCCTTTTTCCCGTTCCGCGATGGTCTGGACAATGCGGCCAAGGTCGGCATCACTGCGGTGATCCAGCCGGGCGGCTCGATGCGTGACAACGAAGTGATTGCAGCGGCCGACGAAGCCGGCATCGCCATGGTCTTCACCGGCATGCGCCACTTCCGTCACTGATTGTTGCTCTTGTAGGAGCGAGGCTTGCCCGCGAAGGGGACGCCGCGGTGCAACAGCAATAACGAGGTGATGCCTTCGCGGGCAAGCCTCGCTCCTACAGGTTCGGTGTATGGCAGATGCCGTGTACCGTTCGCCAGGCAGCCGAGGCTGCTCAACAGAATTAGCGTCATCCCGAGGTTTTTGAAATGAATGTTTTGATCATTGGCAGCGGTGGCCGTGAACACGCCCTGGCCTGGAAAGTGGCTCAGGATCCGCGTGTGCAGAAGGTTTTCGTGGCACCTGGCAACGCCGGCACTGCCATTGAAGCCAAGTGCGAGAACGTCGCTATCGACGTGCTGGCTCTCGAGCAGCTGGCCGACTTCGCCGAGAAGAACGTTTCCCTGACCATCGTCGGCCCGGAAGTGCCGCTGGTCGCCGGTGTCGTCGACCTGTTCCGCGCCCGTGGCCTGGATTGCTTCGGCCCGACCGCTGGCGCCGCGCAACTGGAAGGTTCGAAAGCCTTCACCAAGGACTTCCTGGCCCGTCACAAGATTCCGACAGCCGACTACCAGAACTTCACCGAGATCGAGCCAGCCCTCGCTTATCTGCGTGAAAAAGGCGCACCGATCGTGATCAAGGCCGATGGCCTGGCCGCCGGCAAAGGCGTGATCGTGGCCATGACCCTGGTCGAAGCCGAAGACGCCGTGCGTGACATGCTGGCCGGCAATTCATTCGGCGACGCCGGTTCGCGCGTCGTCATCGAAGAGTTTCTGGACGGCGAAGAAGCCAGCTTCATCGTCATGGTCGACGGCAAGAACGTATTGCCAATGGCCACCAGCCAGGACCACAAGCGCGTCGGCGACGGCGACACCGGCCCGAACACCGGCGGCATGGGTGCTTACTCCCCTGCACCGGTCGTCACCAGCGAAGTGCACCAGCGCGTGATGGACCTGGTGATCTGGCCGACCGTGCGCGGCATGGCCGAGGAAGGCAACGTCTACACCGGTTTCCTGTACGCCGGCCTGATGATTGACAAGGCAGGCAACCCGAAAGTCATTGAATTCAATTGCCGCTTCGGCGACCCCGAGACCCAGCCGGTCATGCTGCGTCTGCAGTCGAGCCTGGTGTTGCTGGTCGAAGCTGCCCTGGCGCAAGCCCTGGACAAGGTCGAAGCACAATGGGATCCGCGTCCGAGCGTCGGCATCGTGCTGGCCGCTGGCGGCTATCCTGGTGACTACGCCAAAGGCGCGGCCATCAACGGTCTGGATGCAGCCGCGGCACTGGAAGGCAAAGTCTTCCACGCCGGCACTGCACTCAAGGACGGTCAAGTGGTGACAGCCGGTGGTCGGGTGCTCTGCGCCACTGCCATGGGCGCCAGCGTCGATGCTGCGCAGCAGCAGGCTTATGCGTTAGCGGCCCGGATCGACTGGGAAGGCTGTTTCTATCGCAAGGACATTGGCTACCGCGCCATTGCCCGCGAGCGTGGCGAAAATCAGGAATAAGCCATCCATTCGGCAGGGCAAGGGCTTCAGGCCCTTGCCGGGCTATTCCGGCGCCGCGCATAGTTATATTCTGGCATCAACCTACGAAGGGATTTCGCCGTGCGCTGGCTCAGGATTGCCATAGGTTTCACTGTCACGCTGATGACGCTGCTCTGCATGCTACCGGCCCAGGCCGCGCAAGGCAGTGGCTGGGCGGTATTGCTCGATGAACAGGGCGACCTGCAACTGAGCGACATCCGTTCCGCTCGCTACACCAATCAATTCAGCCCCATCGAACTCGATCACCTCACCGCGGCCGAGCCCGATGGTGCGATGTGGTTGCGTTTCAGGCTTGCGCCCGGCAAGCACGAACAGTTGCTGCGGGTGTTCGCTCCGGACCTGTCCGACCTCGATCTGTTTGTATTGGAAGGCGACAGCCTGATCGAGGAACTGGACAGCGGCGCAGATCAGCCTCGGGCTGAACGGCCACTGCCCAATAGCGACTTCATGTTGCCGCTACCCCAAAGCGACAAACCCCTCGACGTCTACCTGCGCCTGGTGTCCGAACACCAGATGCGGCCTTACATCACCCTGCAGTCGGCCATCATGACCGCGGCCAATCAGAACCAGACCCTGATCTACGGCCTGCTGTTCGGCTGTCTCGGAATGCTGATCCTGCACAACCTGATCCGCTACGCGTACACCCGCTCGCGCAGCTGCCTGTGGCTGTCGGGTTGTGAAGTCTTGTTGATGCTCAGCCTGGTGTTGCTGCTGAACCTCGCGGGCCCATGGTTACCGGACTGGCATGCGATCCAGACGCCTGGGGCTTACCTCGCCCTGCTGCTGACCGCCCCGTGCGGCCTGATGTTCGCCTATCGCTTTTTCGCCCCGCTCGGCCCGCATCCGCTGAACAAACTGTTACTGGGCGACATCGTGGTCATCATCGCCTGCGGCCTGTTGCTGTTGTTCGTCAACACGCTGCCGCTGAATATCATCACCTACGCCCTGGTCGCACTGGCGGGCCTGAGCATGTTGTTCGTCAGCGCCCATCACTGGCAAAAAGGCTATCGTCCCGCACGCCTGTTCGTGGTGGCGATGGTGGTATTCAACGTCGGTACGCTGATTATCCTGCCCGCGCTGCTGGGGCTGACCCTGGTCGAGCCGCAAGGCCTGATCACCGCCCTGCTGGTAATCATCTGCATCAGTGGCCTGCTGATGAGCATCGCCCTGAGCGAACGCCAGCGCAGCATCACCGAAGACCGTTTCAGCCTCAGTCGCGACCTGGCTGCCAGCAACGCCGAGATCAATGCCAAGGCCGAATTCCTGGCAAAAATCAGCCACGAAATCCGCACCCCGATGAATGGCGTGCTGGGCATGACCGAATTGCTACTGGGCACGCCGCTCTCGGTCAAGCAACGCGACTACGTGCAAACCATCCACAGTGCCGGCAACGAACTGCTGACACTGATCAACGAGATCCTCGACATCTCCAAGCTCGAATCCGGGCAGATCGAGCTGGATGACGTCCAGTTCGATCTCAACGCGCTGATCGAAGACTGCTTGAACATCTTCCGCGCCAAGGCCGAACAGCAGAACGTCGAGCTGATCAGCTTCATCCAGCCGCAAGTGCCACGGGTGATCAGCGGTGATCCGACGCGCCTGCGCCAGACCCTGCTGAGCCTGCTGGAAAACGCCCTGAAGAAAACCGATGAAGGCGAAATCCTGATCGTCGTCGCCCTCGACGAGCGCAGCGCCAAGCCACGCTTGCGCATTGCCGTACAGGACAGCGGCGAGCCCATGGACACCGAAGAACGCGACGCGCTGATGCAGGCCGAACTGCACAGCAAAAACTTTCTCTCCGCCCCCCGCGTGGGCGGCAACCTGGGGCTGGTGATCGCCCGCCAGCTGATCCGCTTGATGCACGGGGAGTTCGGCATCAAGAGCGGCAACAGCCAGGGCAGTACCTTGTGGCTGACCTTGCCGCTGGACCCTGACCGCCTCGAACACCCGACCTCCGATCTGGATGGCCCGCTGCAGGGCGCACGGGTGTTGGTGGTGGACGACAACGACACGTGTCGCAAGGTGTTGGTGCAGCAGTGCAGCGCCTGGGGCCTGAACGTCAGCGCCGTACCCTCCGGCAAGGAGGCCCTCGCGCTGTTGCGCACCAAGGCCCACCTGCGCGACTACTTCGACGTGGTCCTGCTCGACCAGAACATGCCCGGCATGACCGGCATGCAACTGGCGGCCAAGATCAAGGAAGACCCAAGCCTCAACCACGACATCCTGCTGATCATGCTCACCGGCATCAGCAATGCGCCGAGCAAGATCATCGCGCGCAATTCCGGGATCAAGCGCATCCTCGCCAAACCGGTGGCCGGCTACACCCTCAAGACGACGCTGGCGGATGAACTGAACCAGCGCGACAAAGGGCTCGTCGCTTCGCATCACCTGCCTCCCGGCCCCACCCTGCCGGTCAAGGTACCCAGCGACTTCCGCATTCTGGTGGCCGAAGACAACAGCATTTCGACCAAGGTGATCCGCGGCATGCTGGGCAAGCTCAACCTGCAACCCGATACCGCCAGCAATGGCGAAGAAGCCTTGGAGGCGATGAAAGCCCAACGTTACGACCTGGTATTGATGGATTGTGAAATGCCGATCCTCGACGGTTTTTCCGCCACCCAGCAATTGCGCGCCTGGGAAGTCGGCAACCAGCGAACCCGCACCCCCGTGGTCGCGTTGACCGCGCACATCCTCGCCGAACACAAGGAACGCGCGCGCCAGGCCGGCATGGACGGGCACATGGCCAAACCGGTCGAGCTGTCGCAGTTGCGCGAACTGATCGAACACTGGGTTGCCCAGCGCGATGAGCAGAACCGCGCAGCGACGCAAACGTCCTGAGCCGACAGACTCCGCAGTGCCTGATAGACTCCCCCTCGACTTCCCTCGCCAGTGAGCTTGCACCATGCTTCACGTGTTGTTCAGCGTTTACCTGAAGATGCTGGTGCTCTACAGCCCGTTCTTCGTATTGTCCTGCTTCATCAGTCTGACCCGCGGTTATTCGCGCAAGGAACAACGTCGGCTGGCCTGGAAAGTGGCGACTGCCACGCTGGTGTCCAGCGTCTTGCTGTACCTGTTCGGCAGGGTGATTTTCAATGTCTTCGGCATCACCGTGGACGCGTTCCGCATCGGTGCCGGCAGCGTGTTGTTCATCTCGGCATTGGGCATGGCTCAGGGCAAGTCGGCCGTGCAGACCGACAACGTGCAGCAAGACGTCACCATCGTTCCGCTGACCATTCCCTTGACGGTCGGCCCCGGCACCATCGGCGCCTTGCTGGTAATGGGCGTGAGCCAGCCGCACTGGGACGACAAGCTAATGGCCATTGTCAGCATTGCCCTGGCCAGTTTCACCGTGGGGGTGGTGCTGTACCTGTCGAACCGGATCGAGCGAATTCTGGGTGATCAGGGGCTGCAGATTGTCAGTCGGTTGATGGGGCTGTTTGTGTGTGCGTTGGCGGCGCAGATTATATTTACCGGGGTGAAAGGGTATCTGGTGCCTTAGCGGCCGCCGACTGAAAGCCAGAGGCCCGTGCCCGACGCCTCTGGCCACTGAACTTCATTTAAACCGGCGAGAACTCCATAAAAATGACCTCTCTGAGATCGTCGAGATACTTGATGCACTCAGCCTCCCGCTTCAAGTCTTCCTCGTGAATACTGAATTGAGCTTTACCTTGATAGATTTGCACCTCGGAACTGTCCCATTCCACAAAAAGAATTTTTGTATTCCCCGCCGATGAGTCATAGCGCAACGTACCCACGACCATCGTCACTTCAGCATCATCGTCCTGTTTGCAAACGGACACTCCGAAGCCTGCGCCGTTGGCTTCAGCCGAATGATGCTCTAGAAGCTTGACGGCTTCAGGTTGTTTCTTTAGCGCTTCAACGGTTTTGTCCGCTACAACTTTCAGCGCATTCGCAGCGGAACCCGCCAGACCACCGACAGCAGAGTGAACAATATCCAGGGCTACATTATCCATTGTAAGCTTTGCGGTGCTGGACTTGTATTCAGTGAACGCGCCGTGATATTCGGTCCAGCCCATGGCAAACATCAATTTCTTGAAACATTCGTAGCGAGCCACCTTGTCTGTTTTACCTGGATATAAAAACCTTGAAGCAATATCGGCATAAGCGTAGGTGTTTTTTACAATGCGCTTGTTACGTCGGCTCATCCCCTCCAGAAAACCAACCACAGCGCTACCCATCACCGCGGCATTCAGCTCATCCCTGTCAATAGGCAGCGTAGCCGCCAGGCGCACACGAGCTTTCGGACCGACAAGCTGAAGTTTGGCCCGGCACTGTTCAAGACACTCATCGAAATAAGCACTCGCTTCCACTTCATTCATTTTGTTCATTTAAATAAATCCTTTCATTTAAATATATATATGACAGCCTGAATTAGCTCTCCACTAAAATCTATCGCACACAGCAAAATCCTTCAACACCATCAGCGATAGAAAAAAAGACCCACACAACAACTTTAGGCGCAGTGTCACGAGAGCAATAAGAAAAAGCCACAGCAACTTGTAGGAGCGAGCTTGCTCCTACAATTCAGGTGTCAGGCGTTGGGTTTTTCTCCGTACCAGCGCGGGGTGTATACCCACTCACCGCCACCCGGACGTTCAAATACGCAGGTAGTGGACGATCCCACCAGGACCATGGTGCGCATATCCACCTGGTCCGGGGTCAACTGGCCAAGCGTCGTCACTCGCAGCGTTTGTCCAGGACGACCGATGTCGCGCCCCAGGACCACCGGCGTCTGAGGCGTACGATGTCGAGCGACGATTTCCAGTGCCCGGCCAAGCTGCCATGGGCGGGAACGGGAAATCGGGTTGTAGAACGCCAGAGCCAGGTCAGCCTGCGAGGCCAGATCGAGGCGTTTCTCGATAATGCCCCATGGCTTGAGGTTGTCAGACAGCGACAGCACACAGAAGTCATGACCCAAGGGTGCACCAGCCTGGGCGGCTGTTGCCAGGGACGCGGAAACGCCCGGCAAGATGTCCAGATCAACGTTATGCCACGCAGGATCGGTGGATTCGTGTAGCGCTTCCAGCACCGCCGCAGCCATGGCAAAAACACCCGGATCGCCCGATGAAACCACTACTACCGAACGCCCTTGCGCCGCCAGCGCGAAAGCGTGACGCGCACGCTGCATCTCTTCACGATTATCGGTGCAGTGCATCACTTGGTCGGCACGGAAGGGGCCGGCCATGCGCACATAGGTTTCGTAACCCAGCACGTCATTGGCCCGAGCCAGTTCCGCCTTGACCGCCGGGACCATCAGTTCGGCAGCGCCAGGCCCCAGCCCGATCACCGCCAGTCGGCCGCGGCGACGGCCAATGACCGAGGGATCCAAAGGTTTCCCGGCTACCGCGATGGCAATAGCCTCATCACCCAGGATTAATACAGGCAGCTCGATGGCATTGCTTGCCAGCGCGCTGAGCGCACCGACAGCGTCGGCAAAGCGCAATGGCACGCCCAGCTCAAGTGCCGCTTCATGCAGCAACGGGCTGGCCATTTCGGTATCGGCAGCCAGCAGACACGCCACTGATTGCACGGCGATTTTTGCCCGATGCAAGGCGTCACGAACCGCGCCGGGAACACTGACGGCGTGGGCGCTCAGCGCCACCACAACGTTACGCGGATAGATCAGCAGCTCGTTGGCCGCAGGCTCACGTTCGGCATGACCGACATGCACGGCCAGCCGTGCTCGCGGATTTTCAGGCAACTGTGCCTGGGCCAACCAGGGGGCCGCACCCTCGATACGAACCGTTTCGCCCGCCAGCAAATCGGCAACGAAGCGTTTGCCCAGTTCCAGATCGCCAAGGGCATAACCGCTGGGCGGATTGAGCAGACAGGTGCCAAAACGCAATTCACCACTGGTGGTGATGGCTGCCGCCACGTCCAGCACAGCAGCAATTTCTCGCGCCAGGACATTCACACCGCCCAAACCACCGAGCAATGGCACCACTGCGCTGCCGTCTTCGGCAACGGCCAGCACCGGCGGCTCAGCGCCCTTTTCAAGCAGCAGCGGCGCCAGGGTGCGGATCACGATGCCGGCTGCGCACAGGGCAATGATGGGCGTGTCCTGCTGATAGAGTTCGCGCAGGGTGCTGCCAAATTCGTGATAGACACGATCCGCACCCTCGACCCGTTCGGCCAGACCGTGGATCAACGCGCCGGGGTAAGCCTGCTGGATTTTACGCGCGGTCGCGAGGCTGCCATTGCCGAGAATGACAATCGCCGGAGCTGGACGAGTCATCAGCCTTGCCACCTTTCACCAGGGACGATGATCAGCGAGAAGTACGGTGACGACATCGGCTCGACCTGATCCAGCGGCACGATCTTCTGATTGGCCATGGTCGCGCGTTCGACGTACAGCGCACGTTCGGCCAAGCCGAGTTCTTCCAATACCTGACGGACTTTCGGGAAGTTGCGCCCCAGTTTCATGATCACCGCCGCATCGGCATCCGCCAGACGTCGCTTGAGATCATCGTGAGGCAACACGCCGGACAGCACCGACAGGCTCTGATTACGATAGACCAACGGCGCACCGAGTACCGAGGCACCGCCAAGCATCGAACAGACACCCGGCACGACTTCGGCTTCGTAACGCTCGGCCAGGCGATCGTGCAGGTACATGTAGGAGCCGTAGAAAAACGGGTCACCTTCACAGATCACCGCCACGTCACGGCCGGCATCGAGATGCGCGGCCAGCGCCTGGCCAGCCGTATCGTAGAAATCGCTGATCACTTGTTCATAAGACAGCGGCGCCGGTAACGCTTCGGTGGTCACCGGATACACCAGGGGCACCAAGGTTTGAGCGTCCTGCAGATGCGCTTCGATAATCCCGAAGGCGTTGCCCTTCTTGCCCTTGGCGACGAAGTACGCCACCACGGGCGATTCGCGCAGCAGACGCAGGGCTTTGACAGTAATCAACTCCGGATCACCGGGGCCGACGCCAAGGCCGATCAACCGTCCAGGTGTCTGCATCATTCGATCTCCGTGGCGAGGGCATTGACGGCGGCGGCGGCCATGGCGCTACCGCCCAGCCGGCCTTGCATGATGACAAAAGGCACACCGCGACTGTCCGCCGCCAGCGCGGCCTTGGATTCGGCGGCGCCGACGAAGCCCACTGGGAAGCCCAGGATCAGCGCGGGTTTCGGGGCGCCAGCGTCGAGCATTTCCAACAGATAAAACAGCGCGGTCGGTGCGTTGCCGATCACCACTACGCTGCCCTCCAGGTGCGGTCGCCACAGTTCGAGCGCGGCGGCGGATCGGGTGTTACCCAACTCGCGCGCCAGCTCGGGAACGCTGTCATCGCGCAGGGTGCAGATGACCTGGTTATTCGCTGGCAACCGGGTGCGGGTCACGCCTTCGGACACCATCCGCGCATCACACAGAATCGGTGCGCCGGCGGCCAGCGCCTCACGTCCGGCCTTGCCTGCGCCTTCGGAGAACTGCAGCCCGTCTATCGCATCGACCATGCCGCAGGCGTGGATCACTCGCACCGCGAGTTTTTCCAGATCGGCCGGTATCCGGTGGAGATTGGCCTCGGCGCGAATAATCGCGAAGGAATTGCGATAGATCTCCTGACCATCGCGAATGTAATCAAGCATCAAGGGGGCTCCGTAAACGGGCGTCGAGCAAGGCGCCGACCGCTTCAATAGTAAGGTTGCGTGCGTGCAAGGCGCCGAAACCCGGCTGCCGTGCATCGCGAAAATAGAGGTCGTAGTGACCGGGGCCGACAGCCAGCAGAGTGACCGGAGCAACATGCGCCGCAGCACAGGAGCGCGAGCACCCGGACAGGTGAACACTCAAGGCTTGACCCTGGTCTTGCAGCAGAGCCGCCAGTTGCAGGGCATCGCCCTTGGTGTCGGCCAGGCCTTTGCCGCATCCTGTCGAACCGGTACAGGCGATCAACCGCGACAAGGCTTGATCGGCTTCGCACAACAGGCCCAACAGATGCAGGCGGCGGATGACTTCGGCGGCGTTCTCGCTGCGAATGTTCGGTAACAGCAGGCTTTGCCATGGGGTGAACCGCAGCGTTGCATCACCGTATTCCTGCGCCAGTCGGGCGGCGCCTCGGAGCATGGCGCAATCGAGCCGGCCCAGCGGCGGCACGGCGCCGACATAGACATGATCGGCTTGCGCCTGCGGATGCGCGCCAATGTGCAGCACGTTTGAATTCAATGAACGCTGCCAGTTTGCAACAGGTTCGAAGGACACCCGCTCGGCCAGTCGAGCGAGGAACCCGGCGGCCGGAACGCTGATCAGCAAATGGCGCATCCGCGTTTGATCGGGATCCGCCAGTTCCAGGAACAATTCAAGCACCGCGACCACCAGAGCATGGCCATCGTCGAGTGCAACAGAGCCCGCCGGTCGATCGGTGGGACATCCCGCCAGACCGAACGCCAACCGCCGCTCGCCCTCACGCTCTACAGCGGACAACCACAAATCATGGGGATGCTCGAGCATCGCCAAGCCTTCGCCGCCATCGAGTTGCACCGCGAATTTGGCGCTGAGGTCGTGAAAGCGTGCATGCCCTTGCACGGTGCCGAGGATCCGCCGGGCCAGGTCACGTGTATCGAACAGCATCTGTCGATCGATTCCTGCGCTCGGACTCAACATCAGATTACGCACATCGTCGCCCGCCGCATTCGAGGGGCCGAGGCCCGCGGCGAGCAGACTCTCGATCAACGCGGCCTGCTCATCGGCGATGCCGCGAATCTGCAGGTTGGCGCGGTTGGTGGCCTCGATCACTGAGCGGCCATAACGCTGCGCCCCCTCGGCAACGGCATTGGCCTGCGCTGCACTGATGACGCCGCCTGCGAGTTTTATCCGGCAGATGCCACCATCTCTGGCCTGTACGATACGCAGCAACCCCGGACAAGCCGAGGGGCGTAAAGCGCGGGATACAGGGAGTTCGTTCAAAGGGATGACCGGATCAAGAGTAGAAGCACCTCCTGACGGAGGCGAGCCGTATTATGCCTGCTTTACCGCGCGGCATCATAAGTCCGCGTGTCGCAAATGCTTGTGCCCCCAGTCAATCATGCAGCCTCCTTCACAGACGCTCCTGATAGAACTCGAATATGGCGTCAGCGATCCGACCGAGCCGGTCACTCAACTGTGTTCGGACTTTTTCAAACTTCACTCTGTTCAGGGTGAAAGATGCAGCTCGATGCGTGAGCGTCACGTCGCCCTCGTTCCAGTCCCAAAACAGAAAATTTTCTCGTTGGGATCGAGCCTTCAACGAAAAATCATTCAGATCCAGTGACAACCGCCCCTGCTCGTCATATTCAGCGGGGGCAATCGCAAACTCCCGGCCACGCCGACTTTCTGTGGACAATGACCTCAGCATTGAACTATTTACCGATAGTGCTTCAAACATATCCTTTGTTACTTTCGCCATCTGACTGTTAACTGCCGCAATCTTATTCAAATAAGCCTGACTTACCCTGCCTGAAAAGTTGTTATAACTTTGCTCGACGACCCGTTGTTCATCGACTTCCCAGCCCATGTCCCATAGCACGACGGCAAACAAGGAAAACCAGCCCTGTGCGTCTGTTTCGCGATTGCGCTCCTGGCTTGCATACCACTGGGCATACCGCACGCTTGAGTTGACGTCTCGCCTGTCCTGTCGAGTCATGCCCCTTGCCGTACTGATCAGGTTACCTCCCAGGAGCGATCCGGCAGCCGCCCGTTGATCCAGCAAGGCACGACCTTGAACGGCCTTTGCCGTTCTTGCTGAAAAATCACGTTCAAACACTTCGGAATAAGCTGCCAAGTCCAGGCCTGCTATTCTTTTGAGATCCATAGTTCATCCGCTTTACTATTAATAGTTCCTTCCATAAAAACCAGACTATACAACTTCAGAACCACCCACCACTGACCAGGGCAGTCAACTTCAAACATTCCATTACTCGAATTGACTTGCGCCGCGTTATCATGTGCCGCTTTATGCAGATGAATAGAGAATACAGATGGCACGCTGGTTGACCGTGACAGGTATAGGTGAGGACGGCTTCACGGGTTTGGGCAAGGCTGCCCGGCATGCGTTGCTGGCCGCGTCGACGATCTTCGGCAGCCAACGACAGTTGGACCTGTTGCCGCGCTGCATCCGCGGGGAGCGCCACACCTGGCCCAGTCCCTTCTCCCTCGATGCGTTGCTGGCCATGCGAGGCGAGCCGGTTTGCGTGCTGGCCAGTGGCGATCCGATGTTCTTCGGCGTCGGCGCCAGCCTCGCTCGGCAATTGCCGAGCAATGAAATGTTGATCTTGCCGGCCTCCTCTTCCTGCTCCCTGGCCGCGGCGCGAATGGGCTGGCCATTGCAGGATGTGGTCACGCTGTCGGTGGTCGCCCGTCCTATCGCCGCGCTCAACGCACAATTATTCAGCGGTGTTCGCCTGCTGGTACTGAGCAACGACGGCCAAAGCCCTGCCGCGATCGCCGCGTTGTTGCGCGAGCGCGGGTTCGGGCCGAGTCGCCTGAGCGTACTGGAACATCTGGGTGGTGAAGCCGAACGACGCATCGACGGTGTCGCCAACGACTGGACCGATCCACAAGTCGCCGACTTGAACCTGATCGCCATCGAATGCATCGCCGAATCAAATACGCCGCGCCTGTCGCGACTGGCCGGCCTGCCGGACTCAGCGTTCAAGCACGACGGTCAATTGACCAAGCGCGACGTACGCGCCATCACCCTCACCCGTCTCGCCCCGGTTCCCGGCGAACTGTTGTGGGATGTCGGCGCCGGCAGCGGCTCGATAGGCATCGAGTGGATGCGCGCTCACCCCGGTTGTCGGGCACTGGCGATTGAAGCCGATGAAGGACGCCAGCAATTGATCGAGCACAACCGCGATGCCCTAGGTGTACCCGGCCTGCAATTGATTCGCGGCAGTGCGCCGCAAGCGCTGGATGGGCTCGAACGCCCGGATGCGATTTTCATTGGCGGAGGCGTGACCCGCGACGGCGTGCTGGACACTTGTTGGGCCCGGTTGAAACCTGGCGGTCGACTGATCGCCAACGCGGTCACGCTGCAGAGCGAGATGACCCTCATGGCCTGGCGCGAGCAGCACGGCGGAGAGCTGACACGAATTCATATCGCCCAGGCGCAGCCGTTGGGCGACTTCGACACCTGGCGCCAGGCGTTGCCGATCACCCTGCTGGACGTGGTCAAGCCCTTCGATGCGTGACGAAACCGCCGAACAGCCCGCCCCGCTGCGCAGCGGCCTGACCACCGGCAGCTGCGCTACCGCCACTAGCCTCGCGGCGGCTCGCCTGCTGCTCTGCGGAGTGAGCGCAGATGCGGTGCAGATCGTTTTGCCCAAAGGCAAGCAGGTACAGATGCGCCTGGAATTCTGTCGGCTGCTGGATGAGGGCGCCGAAGCCGGAACCCTCAAGGACGCCGGGGACGATCCGGACGTCACCCACGGCGCCCTGCTCTATTCGCAGGTACGCCTCGATGCCGCGCCGGGTATTCGCTTCAAGGCCGGCCGTGGCGTCGGTACCGTCACCCGGCCAGGCCTGGTGCTGGGCGTCGGCGAGCCGGCGATCAATCCGGTGCCACGCAAGATGATCAGCGACCACCTGACCCAGCTCGCCGAGGAACTCGATTATCGCGGCGGTTTCGAGGTCACGGTAAACGTCGAGGGCGGCGAGGCGCTGGCGTTGAAAACCATGAACCCGCGCCTGGGCATTCTGGGCGGTCTGTCGATTCTCGGCACCAGCGGCATCGTCCGGCCCTTCTCCTGCGCCGCCTACATTGCCTCGATCCATCAGGGTATCGATGTGGCCAAAACCAACGGCTACCTGCATATCGCGGCGTGCACCGGCAATGCCAGCGAAGACACCATGCGCCGGGTCTATGACCTGCCGGAAATCGCCCTGATCGAAATGGGCGACTTCGTTGGCGCAGTGCTCAAGCACCTGCGCAAGGTGCCGGTGGCCAAGCTCAGCCTGTGCGGCGGGTTCGGCAAGATCAGCAAGCTGGCGGCCGGACACATGGATTTGCACAGTCGGCACTCAAGCATCGACCTGCCGCAGTTGGCCGAGTGGGCTGCTGCCATCGGCGCCGATGAGGCATTGCAGCAAGCGATCCGGGAAGCCAACACCAGCCAGCAAGCCATGGCCATGGCCAGCGCCGCCGGGATCGGCCTCGGCGACGCGGTCTGCCAGCACGCCCTGGACTTTGCCCGCAGCGTCGTACCGGCGCAGGTTCAGGTCGAAGTATTTGCCATCGATCGCCAGGGCGGGATAGTCGGCCACGCAGGAGCATTCCAATGAAACGCATTCTGTTGCTGGGCGGTGTGACGGAGGCCCTGGCCATCGCCCGAACCCTTGGGCCGGAACACATCTACAGCCTGGCCGGGGTCGGTCGCGTACCGACTGATCTGACCTGCCAGGTTCGCGTCGGCGGCTATGGTGGCGCCGACGGGCTGGCGCAGTTCATCCGCGCTGAAGGGATCGATCTGTTGCTGGATGCGACTCACCCCTACGCCGCACAAATCAGTCAGAACGCGGCGACCGCCGCTTGTTCAAGCGGTATTCCCTGCTGGGCGCTGAGGCGTCCAGCCTGGCAACCACAAGCGAGGGACGACTGGCGTGAAGTCAGCGACTGGGCCGAACTGATCCAGGCACTCAAACCTTTCCGGCGACCGCTGTTCACCCTCGGCCGCGAACCCTTGCAGCACCTGGATGAAATTCCGCTGGAGCAATTCTGGACCTTGCGTGCGCTGGAGGTTTATCCGGGCAACGAGCGCTGCGAAGTGATCGGCGCCCGTGGACCGTTCCTGATCGAGGGTGAGCGCGAGCTGTTTGAACGTCGCCAGATTGATGTGCTGATCAGCAAGAACAGCGGCAGCACGGCCACCGAGCCGAAGCTGGAAGTGGCGCGGGAGCGCGGGGTGCCGGTGATTGTTCTGAAGCGGCCGGTGTTGCCGGGGGTTGATCGGGAGCTATTGACGCTTGAAGAAACACTTAACGCGTTGGCGACTTGCACCCAGTGAGGCAAATTAACGGCTTGCATGAACAGTAACCTATTTGTTACCTTCAGGGCCGCCTGTGATCATACTTGAAGAATATTTGCTGGAAAACGAAACAAGCCCCTTCAAACGCTGGCTTTCCACCCTGGATGTGCAGGCAGCGCTCAAGGTATCCAGCGCGCTGGTCCGATTGGAGCTAGGGAACACATCAAATATCAAGTGGTTCGATGGCCTTGGCGAATATCGAATAAATTGGGGGCCAGGTTACAGAATCTACCTGGTGCAAGAGGGGAAACGCCTGATCATTCTTTTTGGTGGAGGCGATAAGTCCACTCAAAAATCCGATATCAAGCGGGCAAAAACACTCATAGCCGAATTTCGAACCCGAAAAAAAGCCGAACGAAACCGGAGATAAGTCATGGCGCTCACCCGAAGCTATAAACACACCATTGCCGAGCGTGCCCAGCGCGACCCGGAGTTCGCCCAGGCATTGTTGGATGAGGCTGCTACTCTGTTTCTTAATGGTGAACCTGAAATGGCCCGAATCATTTTGCGCGATCTCGTTAATGCCACCGTTGGTTTCGAAGAATTGGCCAAGGAAACTGCAAAACCCAGCAAGAGCCTTCATCGAATGTTGTCTGCCAAGGGCAACCCAAGCATGGACAATCTGGCTGCAATATTCGCGGTGGTTCGCGCTACGCTGGGAGTGGATATACAAGTGCATGCGGTGCGTGCCCATTGAAGGCGTGAAAAGTCAGCAGCTTTTACTGCGACACCACACCGCACGCCACTTTTTTACTTATCAGCCCTGATCAGGCTAAATAGCCGCGCCTGATCGCCCACCCACCGGATTCGTCCCATGTCCCGACAACGGCTTGCAATTGCCTGGATCGCCTGCTTCGCAGTGCTGTTCAACATGCTCGCCATGCCGATGACCGGCGCGATGGCGCAGACGGCGACATCGCCTGCCGAACAGGTGCTGTGGGGCAGTTTCTGTTCGTCCAGCGGCACGAAGATGGTGGCGATTTCCCTGGGCGACACCCAGCAGAAAGCCCCGCAGGGCGACGATCATTCCAACATGCAGCATTGTTGGTGCTGTTCCGGCTCCGCACCACTGGTAGCGTTGCCCGGGCATATGCCGCAGCTGTATTACACCCGTTTCGAGGCCAATCGAAGCCGTCCCGCGGCCACGCTTGAAACGCCCACTCCGCGCCAGCAATGGCCGAGTCTCAACCCCCGCGCTTCTCCCCTGGTGTGATTCCTTCTCGCAATTGACTGCGTCATGAATCGTTCCGGAGAACTGCCATGTTGAACAAACTCATCGTTCTGGCTGCGTTGCTGCTGCCTGCCTGCTTTGCCAATGCTAACGAATACAAGGCCGCAGAGCTGGAAATCGCTCACCCCTGGTCGCAGGAGTTGCCGCCCAACGCGCCGACTGTCGCGGCTTACTTCGTGATTCATAACAGCGGTAAAACCGCTGACCGACTGCTCAGCGTCGACTCGACGATTGCAGGCATCGCCCAGTTGCACGAACACGTGAAGCAGAACGACCTGATGAAAATGCAGGAGGTGCCGAGCGTAGAAATCCCCGCAGGTGGCGAAGTCACTTTCGCCCCCATGGCCTATCACGTGATGCTGCTGGAGCTCAAAGACCGCAGCCTGCTGAGCGATGGCAAACGATTCCCGCTGACGATGCATTTCGAGAAGTCCGGCGACGTGACCGTCGAAGTCACGGTGCAGAAGAAGGCCCCGGACGGCATGCAAACGCACGCGCACGCCCAGTAACCGGCAGAGCTGAACACGCCCATGCGCCCGCTTAGCGCCAGGTCATCCGCACGCCGTCGTCAGCCATTGAGCCTGACCCGCGGCCGCTGGATCGGCTTGTTTGCCATGTTGATGATCTTTATCGGCCCGCTGATTTCTCAGTCGATGCCGATGGATCAACGCGCCGCTGCACTGATGAAAACCTCCATGAGCATGTCGATGGACATGGGCATGGACATGGACAGGTCGGCGATGGCGCACGCCGACCACGACGAGCAACCCGATGCCGAGCACTGTCCACCCCAGGCAGATCATCACGCACTGTGGGAAAAATGCGGCTATTGCAGCCTGCTGTTCAACTGCCCGGCACTCACCGGCGGCCAGTCCTTCGTCGCATTCGTCACACCCAAAGCCACGACCCACACCACCCCCTCCCCCCGCCTGGGTCATGCCCGGGCAACCGTCTTCCCCGGCGCCCGCACCCGCGCCCCGCCCATCGTCGCGTAAACACCCGCCTCCGATCCCGCACGGTTCAGAAGACAGCCCCAGGCTGCCGGCCGTGTCGTTTACGACTGTTCGATGGAAATTGTCATGTCCAGGTTTTCTGCTGACACACGCTTGAGCGCTGCCCAAGCCACTTTTGCCCTGAACGAATCCAGCATTCGTTTCAGGCACGCCACCGCATTCCTGTGCGGCGCACTGCTGACCCCCATGGCGCTGGCCGATGAACACGCCGGTCATAGCGAAGAACTCAGCCCGACGGTCATCACCGCCATCGCACCCAGCTCGCCCCTGACCATCGTCACCAACCCCAAGGACCCACGCCAACCGGTGCCGGCCAGCGACGGTGGCGATTACCTGAAGACCATTCCCGGCTTTGCCCTGGTGCGGAATGGCGGCACCAACGGCGACCCGGTGCTGCGGGGCATGTTCGGTTCGCGGCTGAACATCCTCACCAACGGCGGCATGATGCTCGGCGCCTGCCCCGGCCGGATGGATGCACCGACCTCGTACATCTCCCCGGAAACCTACGACAAACTCACCGTCATCAAAGGGCCGCAGACAGTGCTCTGGGGACCGGGTGCTTCGGCCGGGACCATCCTGTTCGACCGCGAGCCCGAAAGCTTCGGCGAACTCGGAACGCGGGTGAATGCCAGCGTACTGGCCGGCTCCTACGGCCGTTTCGACAAAGTGGTGGACGCCGCAGCTGGCGGGCCTCTGGGGTACGTGCGGGTAATCGGCAACACCGCACATTCCGACGACTACCAGGATGGCAACAACGACACCGTGCCGTCGCGCTATGACAAATGGAATGGCGACGTGGCCCTGGGCTGGACGCCGGATGCCGATACCCTGCTGGAACTGACTGCCGGCAAGGGCGACGGCGAAGCGCGTTACGCCGGACGCGGCATGGACGGCTCACAGTTCAAGCGCGAGAGCCTGGGCCTGCGCTTCGAGCGGTCCAATATCGGCGAGGTGCTGGATAAGGTCGAAGCGCAGATCTACTACAACTATGCCGACCACGTCATGGACAACTACACCCTGCGCACGCCGTCCGGCACCGGGATGATGGCCGGCCCCATGGCCTCCAATGTCGACCGCCGGACCCTGGGTGCGCGGATCAAAGCCACCTGGCGCTGGGCCGACGTGCAGTTGATCAGCGGTATTGATGCGCAAACCAACGAGCATCGCCAGCGCAGTGCCATGGGTATCGACGCCTACAAAGACCTGCCACGCAACAAGGACGCCGACTTCCACAACTACGGCGTGTTCAGCGAACTGACCTGGTACGCCGCCGATCGTGACCGGCTGATTACCGGTGCGCGCCTGGACCGGGCTTCGGCCAGGGATTATCGGCAGACCATCGGGTCCGGGATGATGTCGCGCCCCAACCCCACCGCGGACGATACCCGCGCGGACACCCTGCCGAGCGGCTTCGTGCGCTACGAGCATGATTTGGCCGACAGTCCGACCACGCTGTATGCCGGCCTTGGCCACACCCAGCGTTTCCCGGATTACTGGGAGCTGTTTTCGCCCAATTCCGGTCCCGCAGGCTCGGTGAACGCCTTCGATTCGATCAAGCCCGAAAAAACCACCCAGCTCGACTTTGGCTTGCAGTACAAGACCGAAGACCTGGAGGCCTGGGCTTCGGGCTACGTCGGGCAGGTGCGCGACTACATCCTGTTCAACTACACGCCCGCAATGATGGGCATGAGCTCGCAGGCCGAAAACATCGACGCGCGGATCATGGGCGGCGAACTCGGCGCAGCTTACAAGCTGACCGATAGCTGGAAAACCGACGCAACCCTGGCCTACGCCTGGGGCAAGAACAGCAGCGACGGCACGGCGTTGCCGCAAATGCCACCGCTGGACGCACGTTTCGGCCTGACTTACAGCGCAGACAACTGGAGTGCCGGGGCACTGTGGAGAGTGGTCGCCGCACAAAACCGGATCGACCGGAACAAAGGCAACGTGGTCGGCAAGGACTTCGACAAAACCTCGGGGTTCGGCGTGTTCTCGCTTAACGGCGCCTATCGGATCAACCAGAACTGGAAGGTCAGCAGCGGCGTCGACAACCTGTTCGGCAAGGCGTACGCCGAGCATTTGAACCTGGCGGGAAACGCGGGCTTCGGTTATCCGGCCAATGACCCGCAGGCCATTAAAGAACCGGGGCGAACGCTCTGGACCAAGGTCGACATGAGTTTCTAAGCGCATCGCGAGCAGGCTCGCTCCCACATGGACAGTGTTGAACCTGTGGGAGCAAGCCTGCTCTCGAATGACTGCGCAGCAGTCACTCGACAACAACAAAGAACCAAGCCAAGCGGAGCACAACCGATGAAACAGCCCAAAGTGAATTTCTACAATCTGGCCTGGCGCTGGCATTTCTATGCCGGTCTGTTCGTCGCGCCCTTCATGGTGATGCTGGCCCTGACCGGCGTCATCTACCTGTTCAAGCCGCAACTCGACCCGCTGATGTACGGCAGCCTGCTGAACGTCCCGGCCGGACACCACAGCGTTCCGGCTGACGACCTGCTCAAGCGGGTAAAAGCAGCCTATCCACAGGCAACGATCAAGCAGTACCTGCCACCGGTGAACGCCGAACGCAGCGCCCAGTTTGTCGTACTCAATGCCGGCAACGAACTCAACGTGTTCGTCGACCCCTACCACGGCGACATCCTCGGCGAGCAAGACGCCAAGAAGAACCTGCAAGCGGTGGCGCGCGCCATCCACGGCGAATTGATGATCGGCACGGTCGGTGATCGACTGGTCGAACTCGCCGCCGGCTGGGGCATCGTGCTGGTGGTTTCCGGCGTATTTTTGTGGTGGCCGCGAGGCCAGGCCGCTGGCATCCTGTGGCCGCGCCTGAGTAGCCGCGGTCGAGTGCTCTGGCGTGACTTGCACGCGGTCACCGGCTTCTGGGGCGCGGCGTTTCTACTGGTGATGCTGCTCAGCGGCATGACCTGGACCGGGTTCTGGGGCAAGCAATACGCGGGCGTGTGGAACGTGTTCCCGGATGCGATGTGGAATGACATGCCCAAGTCCGACGTCGAGGCGCGCAGCCTCAACAGCGCCACGCGCCAGACCGTGCCATGGGCCATGGAGAACACGCCGATGCCGATGTCCGGCGACCACGCCGAACACATGGCCCAGGGTGAGACCCAAGCCGGTCCCGCCGCACCGACCATCAGCCTGCAAGATGTGCAAAACATCGCCGAGCAACGCAAAGTCGAGCCGGGCTATAGCATCACCTTCCCGACCACGGCCACTGGTGTCTTCACCATCGCCGTATTCGCCGACGACCCGCGTAACGACGCCACCCTGCACGTCGATCAATACACCGGCGACGTCCTCGCCGACGTACGCTGGGAGCATTACGGCAACGTCGCCCGCGCCACGGAAATGGGGGTGATGCTGCACGAAGGCAAGATGTTCGGTGTGTTCAACCAGATCATCGTGCTGCTGATCTGCCTGATGATCCTGCTCAGCGCCGTCAGCGGCGTGGTGATCTGGTGGAAGCGTCGCCCGCAGGGCAAGCTCGGGGTTCCGCCCCTGCGCCACGACCTGCCGAAATGGAAAACCGCGATGGTCATCATGTTCGGGCTGGCGGTTGCGTTTCCGTTGGTGGGCGCTTCACTGGTGGTGGTGTGGCTGCTGGATCGGGTGGTGCTGTCGCGCTTCACCCGGCAAACCGAATCGGCCCCCTCTTCCTGAAACACCCCGGCCTCCCTGTAGGAGCGAAGCTTGCTCGCGATGGTGTGTCAGACGACACCCAGGCAGCTGACCCACCATCGCGAGCAAGCTTCGCTCCTACAGGGAACGGTATTGTGAGTGCCGCGCCCCAATCTGGCGCACCGCTTCGCACCAACGCGCCAGACGCGATCCTTCATGGTGCGCCATAAAATGGCGCAACCGCTCTAATACGACATTTTCCTGCCTTTTGCCGACCAGGCACAGCCCTTGCTAAAGACCCTTCAGTAGTCCGCATCTGCCACCCAAGAAAAATATCCAACGTTCATGGAGATCGCACAATGAAGCGTCGCAGCTTGATCAAGGCTTTCACACTATCGGCAAGCATTGCCGCGATGGGCATGGCCTGGACTGTCCAGGCCGCCGAGACCATCAAGGTCGGTATCCTGCATTCGTTGTCCGGGACCATGGCGATCTCCGAGACCTCGCTCAAGGACATGGCCTTGATGACCATCGACGAGATCAACGCCAAGGGCGGCGTGAACGGCAAGATGCTCGAACCCGTGGTTGTGGACCCGGCATCGAACTGGCCGCTGTTCGCTGAAAAGGGCCGGCAGTTGCTGACCCAGGACAAAGTGGCCGTGGTGTTCGGTTGCTGGACCTCGGTGTCGCGCAAATCGGTATTGCCAGTTTTCGAAGAACTCAACGGCCTGCTGTTCTACCCTGTGCAATACGAAGGCGAAGAGATGTCGCCAAACGTGTTCTACACCGGCGCGGCGCCGAACCAACAGGCGATCCCGGCGGTGGAATACCTGATGAGCGAGGAAGGCGGCAGCGCCAAGCGCTACTTCCTGCTGGGCACCGACTACGTCTACCCGCGCACCACCAACAAGATCCTGCGTTCGTTCCTGCACTCCAAAGGCGTGGCAGACAAGGACATCGAAGAGGTCTACACCCCGTTCGGCCACAGCGATTACCAGACTATCGTGGCCAACATCAAAAAATTCTCCGCCGGGGGCAAGACGGCGGTGATCTCCACCGTCAACGGCGACTCCAACGTGCCGTTCTATAAAGAACTGGCCAACCAGGGCCTGAAAGCCACCGATGTTCCGGTCGTGGCGTTCTCGGTCGGTGAAGAAGAACTGCGCGGCATCGACACCAAACCGCTGGTGGGCAACCTGGCGGCGTGGAACTACTTTGAGTCGGTCGAGAACCCGACGAACAAGAAGTTCGTCGCCGACTGGAAAGCCTACGCCAAGAAACACAACCTGCCGGGCGCCGACAAAGCGGTGACCAACGACCCGATGGAAGCTACCTACGTCGGCATCCACATGTGGGCGCAAGCGGCCGAAAAAGCCAAGTCCACCGATGTCGACAAAGTCCGCGAAGCCCTCGCTGGCCAGACCTTTGCTGCGCCGTCCGGCTACACCCTGACCATGGACAAGACCAACCACCACCTGCACAAGCCGGTGATGATCGGCGAGATCCAGGCGGACGGTCAGTTCAACGTGGTGTGGCAGACCGAAGGCCCGATCCGCGCCCAGCCGTGGAGCCCGTTCATTCCGGGCAACGACAAGAAGCCGGAGTATGCGGTGAAGAGCAACTAAGCCCCTGGATGTCGGGTCTTGGCACTCCGTTCAGGACCGACATAAATCCCTGTGGGAGCTGGCTTGCCTGCGATGCAGACGACTCGATGTATCTGATGCACCGAGGTGATGCCATCGCAGGCAAGCCCGCTCCCACAAATTCCGTGCAAGGCGACTTTCCATGCCCACCGCCCTTTACCGCTTCATTCTCGCCATCGCATTTTTATTGCCGATGGCCGCACATTCAGGCGACGCCGAAGACTTCGTCACGGCCAACCCCGTGCAACAAGCCAAACTCCTGGAGTCCTGGGCCGCGCAGCCCGATCCGGTCCGTGTCGAACTGATCAATGCCCTGCAACAAGGTGAATTGACCATCGATGGCCAACCGAAAACACTGCGACTGAACAATCGCCTGCGAGGCCTTATCGACACCGCGCTGGCCAGCCACCAATTGCTCGCCGCCGACGCCAACGTCCGGTTGGCCGCCGCACAGCAATTACAGAAAAGCGCCAAACCGGCGCAGCTGACGTTCCTCGATCGGCAGCTGGCCAGCGAAAAAGATGAAAGCGTTCACGCGGCGCTGAGCCTGGCCCTGGCCAATCTGCAACTGGTCGATACCGACCCGAGCGTGCGCCTCGCCGCCGTCCGGCTGCTGGGTGAAACCGGTGACCCGCTGGCCCGTACCCGCCTTGAAGGCTTGCTCGAACCCGGTGTGGAAGCCGATGCCACGGTGCGTACCGCCGCCGAGACCAGCCTCGCCCAGGTCAAACGCAAACTGCTGATCGGCGAGATGCTTGGGCAAGCCTTCAGCGGCATGTCGCTGGGTTCGATCCTGCTGCTCGCGGCACTCGGTCTTGCGATCACCTTTGGCCTGCTCGGTGTGATCAACATGGCCCACGGCGAGATGCTGATGCTCGGTGCCTACTCGACCTACGTGGTGCAGTTGATGTTTCAGCGCTTCGCGCCGCAAGCCATCGAGTTTTATCCATTGATCGCCTTGCCGGTGGCTTTTTTCGTCACCGCCGCGATCGGCATGGCCCTGGAGCGCACCGTCATTCGCCACCTCTATGGCCGTCCGCTGGAGACCCTGCTCGCCACCTGGGGCATCAGCCTGATGCTGATCCAGCTGGTGCGACTGGTGTTCGGCGCGCAGAACGTCGAAGTGGCTAACCCGGCGTGGTTGTCGGGCGGGATTCAAGTGCTGCCGAATCTGGTGCTGCCGTACAACCGCATCGTGATCATCGCTTTCGCGCTGTTTGTGGTGGTGCTGACCTGGCTGTTGCTGAACAGGACGCGCCTCGGCTTGAACGTGCGCGCCGTCACCCAGAACCGCAACATGGCCGCCTGCTGCGGGGTGCCCACCGGGCGCGTCGACATGCTCGCCTTCGGCCTCGGCTCGGGCATTGCCGGTCTCGGCGGCGTCGCCCTGAGCCAGATAGGCAACGTTGGCCCGGACCTCGGCCAGAGCTACATCATCGACTCGTTCCTGGTGGTGGTACTCGGCGGCGTCGGTCAGTTGGCCGGTAGCGTCCTGGCTGCCTTCGGCCTGGGGGTAGCCAACAAGATTCTCGAACCGCAGATCGGTGCGGTGCTCGGCAAGATCCTGATCCTCGCGCTGATCATTCTGTTCATCCAGAAACGTCCGCAAGGCCTCTTCGCACTGAAAGGACGGGTGATCGACTGATGAACCAGCCCCTGATGCTTACCGCCAGCCAAAAGGCCGGCCCAAAGGTCACTCTCGCTGTCGGCGCGGTGGTCCTCGTTCTGCTGCTGGCGCTGCCGCTGCTTTCGCTGTTGTCACCGGACAGTGCGTTTCACGTCTCGGCTTATACCCTGACGCTGGTGGGCAAGATTCTGTGCTATGCCATCGTCGCCCTGGCGCTGGACCTGGTCTGGGGTTACGCCGGCCTGTTGTCCCTGGGCCACGGCCTGTTCTTCGCCCTCGGCGGTTACGCGATGGGCATGTACCTGATGCGCCAGGCCTCGGGCGATGGCTTGCCGGCGTTCATGACCTTCCTGTCGTGGACCGAATTGCCCTGGTACTGGACCGGCACCAGCAGCTTCCTCTGGTCGATGTGCCTGGTGGTGTTGGCCCCGGGATTATTGGCGTTGGTGTTCGGCTTCTTCGCCTTTCGTTCGCGGATCAAGGGCGTGTATTTCTCGATCATGACCCAGGCCCTGACCTTCGCCGGGATGCTGCTGTTCTTCCGCAACGAAACCGGGTTCGGCGGCAACAACGGCTTCACCAACTTCCGCACCATCCTCGGTTTCGGCATCACTGAACCCGGCACCCGCGCCGTGCTGTTTTTCGCCACCGTGGTGTTGCTGGTGGCGAGCCTGTTCATCGGCTGGCGCCTGGCCCGGAGCAAGTTTGGCCGGGTATTGACCGCCCTGCGGGATGCGGAAAACCGCCTGATGTTCTGCGGCTACGATCCCCGTGGCTTCAAGCTGTTTGTCTGGGTGTTGAGCGCTGTGCTGTGTGGCCTGGCCGGCGCGCTGTATGTGCCGCAAGTCGGGATCATCAACCCGAGTGAAATGTCGCCGACCAACTCCATCGAGGCTGCCGTCTGGGTCGCACTGGGCGGTCGCGGTACGTTGATCGGTCCGCTGCTCGGCGCGGGTGTGGTCAACGGCATGAAGAGCTGGTTCACCGTGGCCTTCCCCGAATACTGGCTGTTCTTCCTCGGCGCGCTGTTCATTGTCGTGACCTTGTATCTGCCCAAAGGCGTGATCGGCCTGCTGAAAAAGAGAGGTGAGCAATGAGAGTCACTGCGACGGCCGAATTCATGCTCGAACCGGCGTTTTTCCCTGTGGAGCCCAACAAGGATGCAGGCAGCAGCCGCGACGCCATAGGCCTCGGTCAAAGCGTCGGCCCCGGCCTGGACACCCGCCATGGCACCATCCTGACCCTGGAAGACATCAGCGTCAGCTTCGATGGTTTCAAGGCCCTGAACAATCTGAACCTGTACATCGGCGTCGGTGAATTGCGCTGCATCATCGGCCCCAACGGCGCGGGCAAGACCACGCTGATGGACGTGATCACCGGCAAGACCCGACCCAGTCATGGCAAGGCCTGGTTCGGCGAAACCCTGGACCTGACGCAGATGAGCGAAGTGCAGATCGCCCAGGCCGGCATCGGGCGCAAGTTCCAGAAGCCGACGGTGTTCGAAGCCTTGAGCGTGTTCGAAAACCTCGAGCTGGCGCAAAAGACCGACAAGTCGGTCTGGGCCAGCCTGCGCGCTCGCCTGAGTGGCGAACAAAAAGATCGTATCAGCGAGGTGCTCGATACCATTCGCCTGACCACCTCGGTCAATCGTCCCGCGGGCTTGCTGTCCCACGGTCAGAAGCAGTTCCTGGAGATCGGCATGTTGCTGATGCAGGACCCGCAACTGCTGCTGCTCGACGAGCCGGTGGCGGGCATGACCGATGCCGAAACCGAATTCACCGCCGAACTGTTCAAACGCCTGGCCGGCAAGCATTCGCTGATGGTAGTGGAGCACGACATGGGCTTTGTCGGGTCGATCGCCGACCACGTCACCGTGTTGCATCAGGGTAGCGTGCTGGCGGAAGGGTCGCTGGAACAGGTGCAGGATAACGAGCGGGTGATCGAGGTTTATCTCGGTCGCTGATTTTTACTCCTGTAGGAGCGAGGCTTGCCCGCGAAGGGAACGCCGCGGTGCAACTGTTAGACCGCGTTATCGTTCTTCGCAGGCAAGTCGGATCGCCGCACCGCTCGCCCCTACAGAGGGATTGAGGAGATTCAGAAATGCTGCAAGTCGACAAGCTGCACCAATTCTACGGCGGTAGCCACATCCTGCGGGGCCTGAGCTTTGACGTGAAGGTCGGGGAAGTCACCTGCCTGCTCGGGCGCAACGGCGTCGGCAAGACCACCCTGCTCAAGTGCCTGATGGGCCTGTTGCCGGCCAAGGAAGGCGCGGTGAACTGGGAAGGCAAACCGATCACCACGTTCAAGCCGCACCAACGGGTTCATGCAGGGATTGCCTACGTACCCCAGGGTCGCGAGATCTTCGGCCGCCTGACCGTGGAAGAGAATCTGCTGATGGGTCTTTCACGATTTCCTGGCTCCGAAGCAAAGGAAGTCCCGGCGTTTATCTACGAACTTTTTCCGGTACTGCTGCAGATGAAGCAACGCCGTGGCGGTGACTTGTCCGGGGGTCAACAGCAGCAACTGGCGATTGGCCGGGCGTTGGCCAGCCGTCCACGGTTGTTGATTCTCGACGAGCCCACCGAAGGCATTCAGCCCTCGGTGATCAAGGAGATCGGTGCCGTGATCAAAAAACTGGCAGCCCGCGGGGACATGGCGATCCTGCTGGTGGAGCAGTTCTACGACTTCGCCGCCGAACTGGCCGATCAGTACCTGGTGATGTCCAGGGGCGAGATCGTGCAGCAGGGCCGTGGCGAAAATATGGAAGCCGAGGGTGTTCGCGGCCTGGTTACGATTTAATCTGTAACGCTCTGACGAACTGGAAACCATGAATCTACCTGCCCCCACTGCCCTGTTTACCCCAAGCTGGCACGCCGAGCTGGAGCTGGGCTACGCCCGATTCGGCGACAGCACGCGCCCGGTTCAGCGCCGGCACAAAGGCCCGCTGCGGGTGCAGAAGCATCTGTATGCCGAAGGGCCACAGGTCTGCCAGCACATCATCGTTCACCCGCCGGGCGGGATTGCCGGGGGTGACCGGCTGGACATCTCGGCCAGCGTTGGCCCTGATGCCTGGGCGCAAATCACCAGTCCTGGCGCGGCCAAGTGGTATCGCGCGGCCGGACCCGCTTATCAGCAGTTGGCCTTGAAAGTAGCAAGCGGTGCGACACTGGAATGGTTGCCGCAGGAGACCATCGTTTTCAGTGCTGCGCAGGCCGAACTCAGCACCTGCATCGAGCTTGAAGGCGATGCCCGGTTGTTTTATTGGGACGTAGTGGCATTGGGCCGACCGGCGAGCGGCGAGTGCTTCGACCTCGGGCATTTTCAGGCGCAACTCGATATCCGTCGCGATGGCCGGTTGCTCTGGCACGAACGTCAGCGCATTGTCGGCGGGGATGGCTTGCTCGACTCGCCAATTGGCCTGGATGGGCAGCCGGTGTTTGCGACCTTGCTGGTGACCGGCGAAATTGATAGTGATCTGCTGGAAAAGTGCCGATCGCTGCCCAATGAGGTGCGGGGAGACCTGACCCAGCTGCCAGGGCTTCTGGTGGCTCGATGCCTGGCCAGCGAAGCCCTGTTGGCGCGGGGCTGGTTGATTGATGTGTGGCGGTTGCTCAGGCCTGCGTTGCTTGGGCGAGAAGCCGTCGCCCCACGAATATGGAGCACCTGAACACCGATTCCCTGTAGGAGCGAAGCTGTTGGCGGCCTGGAAGCCCCCTTCGCGGGCAAGCCTCGCTCCTACAAAGGAACTGTTCGAACACCTTTTAAACTGCCGATTATGGATTCCAAACGATGGACCTGACCCCACGCGAAAAAGACAAGCTGCTGATCTTCACCGCCGGCCTCGTGGCCGAACGGCGGTTGGCTCGCGGCGTGAAACTCAACTACCCGGAAGCCATGGCCTACATCTCCGCCGCATTGCTCGAAGGCGCCCGCGACGGCCGGACCGTAGCCGACCTGATGCACTTCGGCACCACCCTGCTCAGCCGTGAGCAAGTGATGGAAGGCATCCCGGAAATGATCCCCGAGATCCAGGTCGAGGCGACGTTCCCCGACGGCACCAAACTGGTCACCGTTCACCAACCGATCGCCTGAGGTCGCGCCATGACTTACCACATCCGCGATGCCGTGCATGCCGACCTGCCGGCGATCCGCGATATCTACAACGATGCCGTGCTCAATACCACGGCGATCTGGAACGAGAAGGTCGTCGACCTGGGCAACCGCCAGGCCTGGTTCAGCGCCCGGGAATCCCAGGGTTATCCGGTTCTGGTGATCGTCGACAGCGATAACGCTGTGCTGGGCTACGCCTCATTCGGTGACTGGCGGCCGTTCGACGGTTTCCGTCACACCGTCGAGCACTCGGTCTATGTCCGCAGCGATCAGCGCGGCAATGGCCTGGGCCCACAACTGATGGAAGTACTGATCGACCGCGCCAGAGGCTGCGACAAGCATGTGATGGTAGCCGCGATCGAAAGCGGTAATGCCGCGTCCATACGTCTGCATGAACGAGCCGGTTTCGTGACCACCGGCCAGATGCCCCAGGTGGGCACCAAGTTTGGCCGCTGGCTGGACCTGACCTTCATGCAATTGACCCTCAATCCTGGCGCGCAGCCACCTGCCGCCCAAAAGGAGTAACGTCAGATGAACGCTGCCCAACTGCGCCGCGTCAATGTTGAAAGCTTTGCGCACTATCGCCAGGGTTTGATCGACCTGCTGCTCGATGCCGTGGGTTATGGCGCCAGCGTCGGGTTCATGGCCAATCTGGACGCCACTGAGGCACGCGCTTACTTCGATGACGTTCAAGAGAACCTGAACCAAGGCAACGTGCTGCTGTGGGTGGTGGTCAAGGACGAACAGGTGCAGGCCAGCGTGCAACTGACCCTGTGCCAGAAAGCCAATGGCCTGAACCGTGCCGAAGTGCAGAAATTGCTGGTGCGCGAACATGCCCGTCGCCGTGGTCTGGGCCAGCAATTGATGAGCGCACTGGAAACGGCCGCCCTCCAGCACAAGCGCGGCATGCTCTACCTCGACACCGAAGCCGGCTCCCCCGCCGAGGATTTCTACAAGGCCCTGGGTTACACCCGCGCCGGTGAAATCCCCGACTACGCCTGCGATCCGAGCGGCCGTTACAAACCCACCGCGCTTTACTACAAGATCCTCCAGGGGGCCCATTGATGATTCCCGGTGAATACCAGATCCAGCCCGGCGACATCGAACTCAATGTCGGCCGCCGCACGCTCAGCCTGAAGGTGGCCAACAGCGGTGACCGGCCGATCCAGGTCGGCTCGCATTACCATTTTTTCGAAACCAACGACGCCCTGACCTTCGACCGCGCCGCCAGCCGCGGCATGCGCCTGAACATCCCCGCCGGCACCGCCGTGCGCTTCGAACCGGGGCAGAGCCGCGAGGTCGAGCTGGTCGACCTCGCCGGGCATCGCCGGGTGTTCGGGTTTGCCGGGCGGATCATGGGTGACCTGTAAGTAATGGGTTGTCCACACCGGCCCCTTCGCCGGCAAGCCTCGCTCCTACAGTTTGGCGTCGTCCCCATACCGGCGACCGACCCAAATTCTGTAGGAGCGAGGCTTGCCCGCGAATGCGATTTCACATCCAATTGAATCCCAAGGCAAGCGCATGAAAATCTCAAGACAAGCCTACGCCGACATGTTCGGCCCCACTGTCGGTGACAAGGTCCGTCTGGCCGACACCGAGCTGTGGATCGAAGTGGAAAAGGACTTCACCACCTACGGCGAAGAGGTGAAATTCGGCGGCGGCAAAGTCATCCGCGACGGCCAGGGCCAAAGTCAATTATTGGCCGCCGAAGTGGTCGACACCCTGATCACCAACGCGCTGATCATCGACCACTGGGGCATCGTCAAGGCCGACGTCGGCCTCAAGGACGGGCGCATCGCCGGCATCGGCAAGGCCGGCAACCCGGACATCCAGCCCGGCGTCACCATCGCGATCGGCGCCAGCACCGAAGTGATCGCCGGTGAAGGCATGATCCTCACCGCCGGTGGCATCGACACCCATATCCATTTCATCTGCCCGCAGCAGATCGAAGAAGCGCTGATGAGCGGCGTCACCACCATGATCGGCGGCGGCACCGGCCCGGCCACCGGCACCAACGCCACCACCTGCACCTCCGGGCCCTGGCACCTGGCACGAATGCTCCAGGCCGCCGATGCCTTCCCGATGAACATCGGTTTCACCGGCAAGGGCAACGCCAGCCTGCCCGAGCCCTTGATCGAACAGGTCAAGGCCGGCGCCATCGGCCTCAAGCTGCACGAAGACTGGGGCACCACGCCAGCGAGCATCGACAACTGCCTGAACGTCGCCGACCAATACGACGTACAGGTGGCGATCCACACCGACACCCTCAACGAATCGGGCTTCGTCGAGACCACCCTCGCCGCCTTCAAGGGCCGCACCATCCACACCTATCACACCGAAGGCGCGGGCGGCGGCCATGCGCCGGACATCATCAAGGCCTGCGGTTTCCCCAACGTGCTGCCGAGCTCCACCAACCCGACCCGGCCGTTCACCCGCAACACCATCGACGAACACCTCGACATGTTGATGGTCTGCCATCACCTGGACCCGAGCATCGCCGAGGACGTGGCCTTCGCCGAAAGCCGCATCCGCCGCGAAACCATCGCCGCCGAAGACATCCTGCACGACCTCGGCGCGTTCTCGATGATCAGCTCCGACAGCCAGGCCATGGGCCGCGTCGGCGAAGTCATCACCCGTACCTGGCAAACCGCCGACAAGATGAAAAAACAGCGCGGGGCGCTGCCGGGCGACGGTGCTGGCAATGACAACTTCCGCGCCAAACGCTACATCGCCAAATACACCATCAACCCGGCGATCACCCATGGCATCAGCCATGAAGTGGGTTCGGTGGAGGTTGGTAAATGGGCCGATCTGGTGCTCTGGCGCCCGGCTTTTTTCGGTGTGAAGCCGACCCTGATTCTCAAGGGCGGCGCCATCGCGGCGAGCCTGATGGGCGACGCCAACGCCTCGATCCCGACACCACAACCGGTGCACTACCGTCCGATGTTCGCCAGTTACGGCGGTTCGCTGCACGCCACCAGCCTGACGTTTATCAGTCAGGCGGCACAGGATGCGGGGTTACCCGAAGCCCTGGGACTGAAGAAGACCATTGCGGTCGTCAAAGGCTGTCGGGACGTGCAGAAAACCGACCTGATTCACAATGACTACCTGCCGACGATCGACGTCGACCCGCAGACCTATCAGGTGAAAGCCGACGGCGTATTGTTGTGGTGCGAGCCGGCCGATATCTTGCCGATGGCACAGCGTTATTTCCTGTTCTGACGGACCTTCGAAAAGAAGCCCCGAAGGCGATATCGCAATCGGGGCTGGTCACATCATCAATCAACTATCGGCCTGCACCGTGAACGGTAGCTCCGTCCTTCGCAGCTTGGCACGCTCGATAGCTTGACTCGTCCAGGTTTTCATCAGGCCCTTGATCGCGGTGAACTGGGCCATCTCATCTTCGTTGCGCAGCTCGAGCTTTTTTCTGGCGATATCATCACGATAAGTGTTTTCCAGATAATCTTTCCAGAAAGGCTGCTCAAGAATGGTCTCCTCGAGCAGGTCACCCAGTTCAAGCCCCAGTACGTGCACACGAGCGGCCTCTATCATCTCGGACGTCACCCCGCTAATGGCCCGGAATAACATGCCACGCGCTTGCCACGGCAGATCCAGTTTTTCCGCCAGATCGGTCATATAGGCGAGCTGCACCTCCACTTCGTCGATCGTACCGGTAACGTTGCCATTGGCATCGACACGTCTGAATCGTTCTCCGTTCTCGAAGCGCGCGGCAATTCGTCGACGCGCAATAGCGCCGAGTTCATCCAGCCGGGACTTGCCCCTGGCCAATTCCACCAGTTCCGCCTCGATAAGTCCCGGATGCTGCAGAGCGTAGGCTTCCTTGACCAGAACCTTGACCCCCAATGCATTGAACAACTGGGTTGCTCCATCGGAACATTCGGTCACCACAACGGATTCGGAGAAGGCCGTTTCCCGCAACTGCGCATCGTCGTACATGGCCTCGAGCATTCGCCAGAGCTTGGCTGTCAGCTCGGCGCGGTAGGACAGCTGCGGCGAATTAAAGTCAGCCGACTCGGTAAGCCTTCGTACCATGTCGAAGAATTTTTCGGAACCGATCTCATCCTCAACCCCGTCCCAGATAATCAGCTTTTCCCTGAACGCTGACTCAGACAAGCCCTGACCCCATTTGTGGCTGTCCATCAATCCCCGTGGGGGGTAGGGACGGTCAGGATCCATGCCTAGCGATTCCGCATAACCTTTCAACTTGTTCAGAACACGCTCCGGCATCCACGCGGGATCACGGCTGACGATGGTCCGGGCCAGCAGTTCCGCCCGGAATGAGCCAGGAGCGACGTCTGGAATGATTGCCAATCGATTATGTTTCAGGTTCAGATAGATGTGCCGCGGACGGGATTTGCCAAACAGTCCGGTGGGCCATTGGTCGATGCCTGTCCGTTCAAGATCGAGGACCTGCAGATCAGGCATTTGACTGATGTCAGGCACGAGCCCCAGCGGATTGCCGTGCAGCCGCAAAACCTCAAGCCGGGTCAAGCTTCTCAACCGCGCGACCGCTTGCGGTGTCAGCATGATTTGATTGTTATCCAGCACCAGATGGGTCAGCTGACGCAGCTCGCCGATGGCCGGCGGCAAGCGGTTCATTAGGTTTCCTTCCAGATCCAACTGACGAAGTTGCGGAAATTTTTCAAGAAACTTCCCCTGGCTGGCAAGTGCATTGGTGCTACGCATGCTCAGGCTCGTCACGTGATCGAAATTGGCGGTCAGTCGGGGCAAGTCCGCCAGGTTGCGACCCATCGCAAAATCGTCCAGCTGCAGATGTTGCGCGCCAACGATACCCGGAACGTCGACACCCGCTGGCCCTGTTCTTTGCCAACATTGCTTGAGCGCCCTGTACAGCAAGTTTCGCGATTCCCACTTCAGAGCCCCCAGGGGGCCGAAGCGATTTTGCGAGTTCAACCAGCCTTGCAGTGCATTGTCCAACTCGCGGAACTCGGTCTCCAGGGCCAGGACTCGCGCAGGCGCCGCCTCGCCGAATTCCGCCAGCATCGAGTCGACCTGCGCCACGGAAAAATTCGGATAAAGCGCCCCGATCCGGCGCTTTAACATCGGCTCGTCGAGCACTTGGCGATAGCCCTGCATACCGCCAAGCAGGCGCATCGTTACAGGGTCATAAGCCGGTTTACGCAACGGATGTTCATTCAGGACCGATTCGAATTGCTCGAACGCCAACGGTGAACGTTGCAGATCTGACTTGAGCCGCTCCCCCTCGAAAATGTCATACCCCAGCGCCTTGCGTTCAGTGTCCGGCAACGCATGCAACACCGAGGCAAAAAAATCATCGCTACCGTGCAGGTGTTGATCACTCTCATCACGCGCCTGATAACCGCCCTCGTCTTCGAGAACAAGCACCTTGCGGATGGTTGCGTTTTCTGGACCGACACTGGCGTGAAGCTTGCCAGTGAACGAATGCTCACGAATTTCGATGCGCACATCGCTCGACCATCCCGGCAGTGCGGCCAGCGATGCCAGCTCCAATCGCCGCGTGTCGTTGTTCTCCAGCCCATCAAGATACAGCCCTTCATAGGCGCGGCTGACCCGCACGCGGTGCATGGCCTGGCGGACCTGTTCGCGCAAGCGCAAGGGAATGGTGCGCTTTTTCGTCAGGTGTTCGAGATCGGCCGGGGTAGCCTCTTGCAGCAGACGTGCGGCGACAGCGTTCGGCAACCCCGGATACTCATTGGTCAGCAGCTGCACCTGCTCCCCGCCGTCGAGCTGGTGCTGTTTGTACAGCGAATCAAAGAGTCGCTTATGGCGCAGCGTCGCCTGCTCCGCCAGCGCGTCCTTCAACGCCTGGATGCGCACTTCCTTGTTGCTGGAAATGGCTTGCCCCAACAGTTGATGGATTTCATCTTCGCCGAGGGTTTCGATTATGCGCTGCGGTAACTGCCCGTCGCGCAATTCGGATCGGGTCAGCTTGATCCGGTTCGCGCTGGCCACGTCAATATTTCCGATGAGGGTCGACGGCCCTTTCAGCTCAGGGCCAGCAAAGACTTCCACGGACCGGTTATCCGGCCAGCGAGGCAAGTCGGCCGTGAGTCTTGCCACATCCTCCAGCAACCGCTCAGGCACTTGATTGACCAGTATCTGTTGGCCGACCTTACCCGCTTCGGCATGCAGCCTGAAACGCTGGAGCGTATCGTCCAGCATGATCGGGGGCGGATCGAGCTCGACATGTAAACGTCGCAGTTGGTCTTCCGAAACACCCGCCACGGTCCGGATTTGCTCAAGTTTTTCATCCGTAAAGTCCTGGGTTGAAGCCCCCAGTCGGCGCAACAAGCGCGCCTTGTCCCACGTCAGCGGCTCATCGAGTTCGGTCTTCCAGGCCCCCGCGCCGTTGTGCTCGACAACAGGCCGATAGGCCTCGGGCCGGGTCGGGTGCTGGATGCGATACTGAGTAGCGTCCTCAACGATGCCGTAGTGATCACCCTCATGGGCCAGGAGTTTCTGGCCGTTGTTCTGAAACAGGCCCAATTTATCGGGCTTTGCATTCGGCTCCAGTTCAACGGGAGCCTTATAGCGCGAAAGATCAGGGTTCCACAGCGCTTGCTTGCCGTTCGACAGCGTAACGGGCTTGAGCGTATCCACCCTGCTCGACAGTTTGATTTCGGGGAGGACCTTGGCCCCGGCACCGATAAAGGCCACATTAAGGGCCACGCTGGAAAAGTGCGCCCACATGGCTTTCACGTCACCCTGCTCGTACGCTTCGATGCCTTCAAATACTTCCGAGCCCATCTGGGCGGCGCCCACGGCCAGCATGATCGGCCCCAGCCCCGGCACCACGAAAGCCGCCAGGTTGAACACGCTGTTCACCGCGTCCAGGAAGCTCTCCAGCCTCTCCATTCGAGCCTTGCGGTCCTCGTCCCCGGTAGGCACGGCGACAGCTCTGGCGTCGGCAAGAACCTTGTTCACATGGGCCTGACGCAACTGCTCCCACAGATTGCCGGTAATGGCGACCTCATCCAGCGGCAGTTTCAGCGGATTTGGCTGGAGCGCAAAGTCGGCTGCCGCACCAGAACCGGTGGGCTGATACAAGGCATTGAAGCGCTGAAAGAAAATGCCTTGATCCCGCTGTGGCACGAAACGGCTGAAAAAACGTCGATACGAGGCACTGTGCAAACGCGTCCTGAGCTCATTCATGAAGTCGGCGCTGGATGCATATTCCTTGAGTGGCTGCTGCGGGTCATTGGGGATATACACCAGCAGCCGCTCGACCTTGTCACTGTTCTTGCGGTCCGGACCGATCAGCAAGGGGCCGACCAGGGTAGAGCCGAAGATCTTCAGCGCCGCGAACGTCACAGGCTTCCCGTCCAGGGTGACATCCTTCTGATCGGTCACCACTTGCTTGAGCATCTGCCAGGCGTCGACACTGATGCCCCATGTGCTGTTGCCGCTGCCCATGGCGGCCTGGCGGCGACCGATCTCGGTGCTCAGCGCCAGCTGTTGTCGCTGGTACGCCTCCATCCGGTCATTGAGCGCCTTGCGGTCGACCACACCCCTGGGCTTCAGGATAGCCTTCAGGTGCTTCTGATACAGCTCGCCCAGATCCAGTGTGCGACAAAGCCTGGCAAAGGCATGCGGCGCAATGGACACGGCCTGACCATTGACCGCGTTGAACGTCGGTATGACGTCTCCGTCATAATCGCTCCAAGTGGTAATGATCTGACAATCCGTGCAAGGGCTGCTGTGTTCTTCGTCAGGCTCGAAGTTGGCCAGGGCGGCCTCGAGCAGCGATATGCCGCGATACTCGTACTTCAGCGCCGGATCGTTTTGCTGGTCGAAGACAAAGAAACCATAAAAGTCATCTCGATCCTTGACGCCGTATTTGCGCGCGAAATAAGTGTTCCTGACGTCCAGATCCAGCTTGAATTCTTTCTTGATCGCGTCCTTGAGTGGCTGTTCGGCGAAGGCCAATACATCTTCGATGCCGCCGAGCTTGTCTTCGATGTTGTTCAAGGCTTCGCGATACTGGATGTGACTGTCGGCAAGCGCGGTCCTGTCCTCGGGCATGGCGGTCAGGTACCAGCTGGGCAGCTCCATTTCATGTTGGGCAAGTTCCAACTGGCGTTGCGTCGAAGCCCCCGAGAACCACGTAGGCACGCGGTCTTTCAGGAAGTCGTAGTGGACACCCCGCAGGTCGGCATTGAACATACCTGCGGGGGTGGTAACGGGTGTCAGTGAGTCTGGCATAGGGGTCGTCCTTGACGGGTTATGAAGCTTCCAGTCTAACGAGCGACCCTGTTGTAAAAGCCCTATATATGTATCGCTTGTTGGGAAAAAACCTCAACTCGTCATGTTCAAGGCGCTTGATTCGACTGCACCGCGAAGGGAATTTCGACTCTTTGAAGTTTGGCCCTGGCCATCGCTTCCCGGGTCAGTTTCCTCAGCAGGGTGGTCGTTTCGGTATTGATCACATCACACTCTGCCCAGTACTCCTCATCCGTCATCACGCGACCGGGAGGAACATCGGCGGGCTGTTTGCCAAGCGTCGTCGCCAATGTCGTGATGGTCTCGCGCAGTCGTGCGCGCGCCGATGAATCGGAGGTTTGCGTCCAGTCTTTTTGTGCCGTTTGCAGGGCTAATGCCGCGTGAGTTCTGCGCCGCAGGTTCTTGAAGGCCTGCCGGTTGGCACCCTGGATATGTTTGCTCCAGAAATCCTGCTCAAGCAATAAATCAGTCAGATCATCACCC
The DNA here is from genome assembly GCF_001661075.1 of Pseudomonas silesiensis. Taxonomy (NCBI): domain Bacteria; kingdom Pseudomonadati; phylum Pseudomonadota; class Gammaproteobacteria; order Pseudomonadales; family Pseudomonadaceae; genus Pseudomonas; species Pseudomonas silesiensis. The sequence goes on along the minus strand of NZ_CP014870.1, from coordinate 548,965 downwards.
GTCTCGAGCGCCAGTACTTGCTGGTAAGCGGTCTCTATCATCCACGGCGTGACGTCCTCCTCTTCGAACAACATGCTGCGCGACTGCCAAGGCAAATCCAGGCGTTCAGCCAGCGCGGTTACATAGGAAAGATAAATTTCCACTTCATCGATCGACCTGACAAAGTTTCCTTCCTCATCCCGCTGCATGATCATGTCGCCGTCCTGATCATATTCGGGAAGTTTGCGGCCTTGCTCCATCAGGTCCGAGATCCTCTTGCGGGCTATCCTGCCCAGTTCGTTCAGACGTGACTTGCCCTTGGCCAGACTCACCAGGTCCGCTTCCACCAGATCCTTGCTGACAAGACCGTAGGCCTCATGCACCAGCACTTCGACGCCCATGGCGTTAAACAGTTGCGCGCCGGAGTCGACACAGGAGGAAGGAACCAGCGCTTCTTTGAACAGCCTCTCGCGTAGCTCGGTGTTTTCGGCGACCGCCTGCAGCATTCTCCAGACCTTGTCCGCCAGCTCGGTTCGATACGCGGGCACGGCATCCGAGGAGCCGGCAAGTTTTTGGATTTCAGCAAAAAAGGCCTCGGAGCCGAACTCGTCCGCCACCGCGCTCCACAGATCACGTTTCAACGCGCGTAATTCAGGGGTCGCTCGCGCCTCCGGTGGCAACGCCTTGATCCAGAAACTGCTATCGGACATCACCGAATTGGGCGAACCACGGTCAGGATTGAGCCCTACCGATTCAATGTAGGTTCTGAACGTGGTGAGACTTTCTGGCGAAAGCCATGGCGGATCGCGACTGATCAGCGTGCGCGCCACCATTTCAGCCCGGATGGAGCCGGGGGCCACCACGGGAAGCTCGGTAATGGGGTTATCGACCAGTCTCAAATCGAAATGCCGGGGTCTGGGCAGGGCAAAGGTCCCGCTAGGCCAAGTGGCGAGGCCGGTGTTCGAGAGGTTCACGATGTGCAAGTCAGGCATACGGCTGATATCGGGCGATAAGGCCAGTGGATTGTTTTCCATCCCGAGGACTTTTAACCGGGTCAGGTTCTTGATGCTGTCGATGGCTGGTCCGGTCAACACGATCTGGTTATTGCCCACATGCAGTTCCAGCAGATGCGGCATGTCGCTGATCGCTGCAGGCAGGCGGGTCAACTGGTTGCTGGATAGATCCAGGGCGCGAAGCTGGCGAAAATGTCCAAGGAACCCTTCTACTTCATTGCTGAATTGCGAACGATTCAATCTCAGCCGGGTGACATGGTCGAAATTCGCTTCCAGCGCCGGCAAGCTGCGCAGCTGGTAGTGCAACGAGGTATCGCTCAGATCGATGCTCTGGCCGCGATAATTGCCATAGGCGTCATAGTCTTTAGGTCCGGTCCTTTGCCAGGCCTGCTTGAGGGCTCTGACGATTTTTATCCTCGCGCCCCACTCCCTGATGTATTGCGGGCTGTCTCTTACGCCAGAATACTCGTTCGGTGCCCTCAACCAGGCCTGCAGGCGATGATCCAGTTGCTTGTATTCACGCTCCAGCCGTTTCAGCTGTTGCTCAGGCGAGTCGTCCTGAGCATTCAGCGCGGCGACGAATTCATCGATTTCTTCACGGACAAAGTCGGGGTAGAGCGTTTTGACCCGCTCCTCGATAATCCCCTCCCATATCCCCTGACCGCGACCGCTCAACGGATAGCCGCGCCGACCATCGGGCAACAGCGTCAGAGGCTTGAAGAACGGTTGACGCTGCGCCTGCATGTTCAGGACCGAGCGCAGCTCATCACGCGCCAGTGCCTGTTGCTGGATCAGTGCCTTGAGCTCGGCGCCCTGATTCACCTGGGGCAACCCCAGGGATCTTCGTTGAACATCCGGCAAGGCGTGCTGAAGGGCGGCATACAGGTCATCCCCTCCGTGTAAATGATTGTCGCTGGCGTCGCGTGCTTCGTACTGCCCATCCCCGGTACGAACCAGCACTTTGCGCTCAAGGGCATCTTCGGGGCCGACGCTGGCACGTATCGCTCCGGTGAAGGAGCCCTCCCGGACCTCGATACGCAAATCGCCTGGCTCGTCGAGTAATTTTCCCAGTGTATGCAGGGCCAGGCTTTCAGTGTCCGGCGCAGCCAGCGTCTCCAGGAAAAGCCCCTCATAAGCGCGCGACAAACGCACCTCTTGCTGCGCCAGACGCGCTTTCTGCGCCAATTGCAACGGCAGGCGCCGGGTGGTTTTCATCTGGCGCAGCTCGTCGGGTGTCGCCTCCTCCAACAGTTCGTTTGCGAGGGGGGTCGACAATGAGGGAAAGCTACGCTGGATCATCTGTGTCCGGGGATTGCCCAGTTCCTCCCGTTCCTTGGATAAACTCTGGAATATCCGCGCCCTGGCCTGATCCGCATGGTCGGCCAATCGAGTTTTCAACGTCAGGGCCTGTTGGTCCGGCGCGACATGCTGGCCGACCAGGCGCTTGATTTGCTCCTCGCTGAGAAAGGTGAGTACACGCTCCGGCAATTGCCCCGCCATAAGCTCGGCCCGGCTGACCCTGATGACGTCCGAGGCCGGTGCGGCACTATCGCCATATTGAACGGAGTCGCCGCTTAAATCAGGGCCTTCGAACGCCTCTATGGCTTTGCTGCGAGGCCATCCTGGCAGCTCGACCATCAACGAGGCGGCATAGCCGCAAAGGTCGTCCTGCAGCTGGCCGCGACGAATCTGGGTGCCGACTTCGCCGGCATCGGCATAGGCTTGAAACCGCTTGATGGTGTCGGCCAGCATTGGCGGCGTCGGCTCACCCTCGACATGCATTCGACGCAGCGCATCCTCATGCGTGCCGCTGACCTTGAGCATGTGTTCGCGCTCACTCTCGGTGAAGGCGTCCACCGAGTGTCCCAAGCGCCGTAACAAGGTATGTTTCGACCACTGCAGGGGTGCCTCCACCTCATGATGCCAGGCCCCGTTGCCGTTATGGTTCAACGCCGGTTGGTAGGCGTCCTCCCGCGTCGGATGCTTGATTCGGTATGTTCCGGAGTGCGGTTCCTTGTTCAGCGCGTAATGCTTGCCCTCCAGCGGCAGAATATTCTCCCCGGAATGCCGATGCAGCCCCAGCTTGTCGGGCCAGGCGTTCGCTGGCAATTCGACGTTGCGCTCGTAGGGTTTGAGATCGGGTTTCCACAGCCGCGTCTTGCCGCTGGGCAAGGTGACCGACTTCAAGCCTTCGATGAACGGCGAAACCGTGTAATGAAAAACCGGAGCCAGTGCCGCCATCGTCGCCAGGTTTTCCAGCACATCGGTGATGTGCGCCCAGCCCGCGTCCTTGTCGCCCTGGCTCAACTCGCGCACACCCTCGATCGTCTCGAACAACAACTGGTCCGCAGTGACCAGCAGCAGGGCAGCGCCGACCGGCGGCACAAAGAACGCGGCGATACCGACGACAGACATGCCGATATTCAGATAATTGGAGAGCCGACGCTCGCGGGTAATGTCATCCTCGGCAGCCGTGGACACGGCAAGTACCTGCGCGTCCTCTCGCATGTGTCGACGTTTCTGACGAAACATCTCGGTCCAGATGCCAGCCATGCCGACCCACTGAAAATTCAGCGAAAGCTCGGCATGCAGATCGATATTCTCCCGCGGGTCGTGCCGCCAGTGCCGATCCGCTATGGGGCCGACCAACCTTGACGCAGGGCTCACATACTTCAGATAACCGCGCACCTGGTCTTTCCAGTAAGTGCCGGACGGCGCGTCCAGAACCTTCTGGGTAAACCGAAGAAAAAACCGGCCCCGGTCCTTTTCGCCGATGAACCGGCTGAAAAAGCGTTGATAGTCGGTGAGCGCGTCCCTGGCGCTATCGATTCGGCTGCCCGGTGGCCGGTACATCAGTTGATGGGTCAGTTGCGCTTCGAGGTCAGCGAACGAGGCGTATTTTTTTATCGGGTGTTCGGGATCGTCCGGAATCCAGGCAATGACATAGCTGCAATCGTAACGATTGGCGTGGGTTGGAAAAAACACCGCACACTCGGCGATTTCGTACCCCATCAACCGAAGCGGGCTGTAGCTGATGGGGCGTCGGCTGCTTTTATCCCTGACGATATTCTGCTCGTTGATCAGCTCGACTAACATTTCGTAATGTGCGAGTTCGATATCACTTTTCAGGAGGGCTGCATAGGCGGCGGCCTTCAGGGCGGTTTTTTTACTATCGATGAACGCTTGGCTTAACGCCTGCTGATGCGCAGTGCCCCCTTCGTAAAGGAAGTCCTTGATATAGGTTTCATACTGGCCACCTATATCCAGGTTTCTACAGATTGTGACGAACTGCGAAATTTTCAGGCCGGAAGAAACAACCTCGAAGCGACCCTGCACATCGGGCTCGGTAATGAACGTAGAGTCTTTATCAAAGTAACGCTCATCGGCCTCGAAGGCTTCGAAATTATGCAATGCCGCCTGCAGCAACGAGAAGGTCCTGCTACGTACATCGCCAGTGTTCACGCCCGTCGGAATACCGAAAAACTTGTAATCTATCGGGTAGTAGAGACGTACCCAGGTTTTCTCGACATCCAGCTCAATACCCGCTTTGGCCAAAGCAGCCGTCAACAAGGGCTTTGCATAAGCGGTGACACTGTCCACGGCAGCCAAGGTCTTGTCCCATTTATTCTGCGTATGACAGTCAGCTTCTATTAGCCCTTTCAGTACACTGCGCTGATCCGGCGAACAATGTTCATACCAATCTGGAAGAGTCGGTTTAGTGTCTTTGAGCACCTTGCGCCGTAGCGGCGAGGCCTGAACAAGGCATTCGGGAATAGTGCTTTTTAAGAAGTCGAAGTGACGACCCTTTTCATCAGCGCCGGGCGCATCAACCGTGGTGTTTTCCATAAGAGATTCAGACATGTCGCATATCCGTATGCAGTTCAATTGAACTTTCAATTTACTCACCACACACCTGAAACAACAAATCGAAAATCCATCGAATAAAGTCTGAGCAAGCGGCCATAACCATTCAATTAACAGCATCAAAAAACAATTAATTACTACCTTGTCTGCGCATCCATACCGCTTCATCGGCGCGTGCAGCAGGGACAGGACAAAGGCGTCAGGATGCGCCACACTCATTGGCTATCATTGCCATGCAGATGCAAAGCCATGCGTTTATCTGAATTCATCGTGCAGCACGTGGATCGCATCGTTGATGAATGGGAAGTATTTGCCGAATTCATCAGCGCCGACGATTCGCTGGACCGCACGACCTTGCGCGATCACGCGAAGTCGATCCTGCTCGCCGCCTCAACCGATATGTGTAAGACACAGACCGCCTGCGAACAGGCGGCCAAGGCCAAAGGCGAAGGCCCGGAGAAAACTCCGAGCCTGGACCAGGCCGCAGCCTGTCATGGCGAGCTGCGCCACAACGTCGGGTTCGACCTGGTGCAAATGACGTCCGAGTTCCGCCATTTGCGGGCCTGCGTGATTCGTCTGTGGGTCGACAGCCTGGAATCGCCGGACATGACGTACTTCCAGGACATGATCCGCTTCAATGAAGCCATCGACGAAGCCCTTGCCGAGTCCACCGCGGCCTATGCCGAACAGGTCAACCGTTCGCGGGACATCTTTCTGGCGATTCTCGGCCATGACCTGCGTGCGCCGCTGCAAGCGGTGAGCATGTCCACTGAACTGCTGATGCGCAAGGCGACGCTCGAGGGCGATGCGCTGACCTGCGCGATCAACATCAAGCGCGGCGCGCGGCACATGGCGGTGATGGTCGGCGATTTGCTGGAGCTGGTGCGCAGTCGCCTGGGCAAGAGCCTGCCCATCGAGCCTGTCCCCATGGATCTGGCGGACGCAGCCCATGCCGCGATCGCCGAAGCCTGTGCCGGCAACCCGGAGTGCGATCCGATACTCAACGTATCGGGAGACACCCGAGGCGTCTGGGATGCAGGGCGCCTGGGTCAACTCCTGCAAAACCTGATCGGCAACGCATTGCAGCATGGTTCGAACAAGCGGGATGTGACGATAAAGCTCACTGGCGAGCCAGATACGGTTCGTCTCACGGTGCATAACTACGGCACGCCGATTCCCGAGAATGCCATTGGCACTATCTTCGACCCCTTGGTGCGCAGTGCCGACGAAGAACTCGGCCAGCCCTCCACCAGCCTCGGCCTGGGCCTGTTTATCGTCAAGGAAGTGGTCAACGCGCATGCCGGGACGATCGAGGTCAGCTCCAGTGAGGCCGATGGCACGCTGTTTACCGTGGTGTTGCCTCGCCGGACCTAGGGCTTGTGCAGGGGATTGGTGCAGGCAGCTTTGGCCAACCAATAGTGGCTGCTCGAGCGCGCGGTTCTCGGCCAACAGTTGCCGGGCTTCTCCCGGCAAATTCAGCGCCAGGGGGCGCCTGACTATCAGTTCTGCTAGTTCCCAACACTCTGCAGCAGGATCAGACTGGGGCGCTGACACTATCAACGCTTTCACCAAGGAAGGATGCGCCATGCCTCAGTTACCTGCTGACAACCACACGTCCTCCCAACAGTCGCGCACTGTCCTGCTGGCTGCCGACAACAAAAACTCGATACTCGCTGAAGTCGCAGGGGGCAAATCTAATGCCATCGCTTATTCCGCCTACGGCCAGCAGTCCGCTCAGCAGGATGTTGCGACGAAAATCGGGTTCAACGGTGAATTGCTCGAGCCGCACCTCGGCTGGTATTTGCTGGGCAATGGCTACCGGGCTTACAACCCGACATTGATGCGTTTTCATAGCCCGGACAGTTGGAGCCCGTTTGGGGAAGGCGGATTGAATGCGTATATGTATTGCGTGGGTGATCCGGTGAATTTTTCGGATCCGACGGGACATTCCAGGGTGGGAAAATTACTTTGGGGCGCCTATGATTTTCTATTTGGCGGTCCCGGAGCTACAGGGTCAGGCAGACCATTACTGAATGGTCCAATGTCGCCTGAAAAAACGGGTGAACTCACGGGGTTAATCATAGCGGGGGCTCCTGTAGCGGCGGCACCCGGCCCAAGAGGAGACATACTAAGGGAGGGTGCGCGGATGACCAGCGTTGCCTCGGAGAATCTTGGTCGACCTGGATACGCAGACGGAGCGGCGTTAGCCGGATTGACCGCTCTAGGTAATAGATCAATCACCCGAAGTGCTTCACAGAACCCAAACCTGGCGAGCCGCATAACGGTTGAAAGACATCAATTTGGCAGAGATGCAATAACAACTACTTATAGTAATGGGCGAAGTGTCACACGCCCTCGAGAACCGGTTCGGGGTGGAAGCGGGAGGGGTACTAACACAAGTGGTAGCGCGAGTTCGACGTCTCGCCAGCAAATGAGCGAGCCCGAGCGAGTTGAGTACAATACTTGGGTGCGGGTAAGAGGTGCGCAACTGCAAAGGCAAGGTTTTACATCACCATCAGCCATAGGAAGCATAATATTTTCGGAGTCACGTTATCAGGTAAGGCGAATCCGTGCAGAGATTGGGATTCGGAGGCAAGGGTCCGGTCACTAACAGTGACAATCCAGTTTCCCACTGATTCGCGGCCTGGTGTTTAACCATTTTGTTATTCAACCACCAACCGCCCCAACCGCTGCTTCAACATCCGATTCTCCGCCCTTAGCTGCTGGACCTCTTCAAGCAGATCCAGCGCCAGGGCAACCCCCTCCCACTCCAGCTCCAGGTCGTGCCGCAACTTGGCGGCACGCTTGGCCAGCGCCAGCTCGTAATCGTTGAAACGCCAATCCTTGGGCTGCTTGCCCTGAGGTTCGAGGATGCCGTGTTCGACGATTTCGATCACGTAGACGTCCGACAGGTCGGTTGCCTCACAGAATTCTGCCATGTCCAGTTGAACGATCAGGGGGTTGCTCATGATGGGCTACTCCGTCTCTTGGATCAGAAGTGTTCTCTGGGATTGAAAGCGGCTTTTTTCGCCAGTTCCTGCCACAGCGCCTTGACCTCGTCGTCCGAGGTTTTAGGCATCACGGCCTTGAGTTGCACGAACAGGTAACCACGCTCGCCGGCCTTGTTCATCAAGCCGTGTCCCTTGGCGCGCATGCGCTGGCCGTTCTGGCTGCCGGCCGGGACCTTGAGGTTGATCTTGCCGGTCAGGGTCGGTACCGCGACTTCAGCGCCCAGCGCCAGCTCCCACGGTGCCAGTGGCAGGGTAATGATCAGGTTATCGCCTTCTACATCGTATTTCGGATGCGGCGCAAAACGGATGATCAGGTACAGGTCGCCATTGGCGCCGCCACCGACACCCGGTGCGCCCTGGCCCTTGAGGCGGATACGCTCGCCGTCGGCCACGCCGGCCGGGATCTTCACGTTCAGGCTTTTGCTGGTATTGCTGACATGCTGGCCCGCAGCGTTGTACTGCGGCACCTGGAAGCTGACCTTCTTCGACTCGTTCGAGAGGGTTTCTTCCAGAAAAACCGGTAATTCCATTTCCACGTCTTGCCCTCGACGTCCGGTGCTGCGACGCGACTGTCCACCATCAAAACCAGGGCCACGGCCGCCGAAGATCGAACTGAAGAAGTCCGAAAAATCGCCCGTGTCCTGACCACCACCGAACCCGCCAGCGCCTCGCCCCTGCCAACCCGGCGGCCCCTGGAACGGTTGGCCGTGCTGGCCGTATTTGCGCAAATCGTCGTATTCGGCGCGTTTGTCGGCGCTTTTCAGCGCCTCATAGGCTTCCGACGCATCCTTGAACTTGGCCTCGGCGTCCTTTTCCTTGCTGACATCGGGGTGGTATTTGCGCGCCAGCTTGCGATAAGCCGCCTTGATCGTCTTATCGTCCGCAGTCGGTTCCACACCGAGAATCTTGTAATAATCTTTAAAGTCCATCGTGGGAATCACCATCCATTATCGATATCGCGCCACCTGCCAGAGCATGCACTTGATTTGCATCACCGGGTTTGACCGATCTCAAGATTGTGACCGGGCAGCGCATCAGAAGTTTATCGGCAGCAGTGGGCGGTTCTTGCGACCGTCCGGTGGCTGCCAGGCCCAATGCAGACAAGTTTGGGGCAAAGGATAGTCTTTCAAGGCGCTAATAGCTGAGATTTAGCGGATAGTCGGCCTTCGAATCTGTGCCGCAGTGACATACACTGCGCGGCCGTTTTTTAACCGGAACCTGAAAGACATGAAAAACGCATCTCCAGCCCGTGCCTGTGGTATCGACTTCGGCACATCCAACTCCACCGTCGGCTGGCTGCGCCCCGGCATGGAAACGCTGATCGCGCTGGAGGACGACAAGATTACCCTGCCGTCAGTGGTGTTCTTCAACATGGAAGAACGTCGCCCGGTGTACGGCCGGCTGGCGCTGCACGAGTACCTCGAAGGCTACGAAGGCCGCCTGATGCGCTCGCTCAAAAGCCTGCTGGGCTCCAAGCTGATCAAGCACGACACCAGTGTCCTCGGCACCGCGATGCCGTTCAAGGACCTGCTCGGACTGTTCATCGGCCAATTGAAGAAGCGCGCCGAAACGGCCGCCGGTCGGGAGTTCGAAGAAGTGGTGCTGGGTCGTCCGGTGTTCTTCGTCGACGACGACGAAATGGCTGACCAGGAAGCGGAAAACACCCTGGTAGATGTGGCCCGCGCCATCGGTTTCAAGGACGTGTCGTTCCAGTACGAACCGATTGCGGCGGCGTTCGACTATGAGTCGACCATCGAAAAGGAAGAGCTGGTGCTGATCGTCGACATCGGCGGCGGTACGTCCGACTTCTCGCTGGTGCGCCTGTCACCCGAGCGCCGCAATCACGACAACCGTCACGACGACATCCTCGCCACCGGCGGCGTGCACATCGGCGGGACCGATTTCGACAAGCAACTGAGCCTGCAGGGCCTGATGCCGCTGTTCGGCTACGGCAGCCGCATGAAGAGCGGCGCTTACATGCCCACCAGCCACCACATGAACCTGGCGACCTGGCACACCATCAACTCGGTGTACTCGCAGAAGTCGACCCTGGCCCTGGGCAGCATGCGCTACGACATCGAAGACACGGGCGGCATCGACCGCCTGTTCAAGCTGATCGACCAGCGCGCCGGGCATTGGCTGGCCATGGAAGTGGAAGAAACCAAGATTCAGCTGACCCACGCCGACAGCCGGCATGTGCCGCTGGACCGCATCGAGCCGGGGCTGAGCGTAGAGCTCAGCCGGGCACTGTTCGAATCGGCCATCGACAACCTGCTCGAGCGCGTGCGCAACAGCGTCACGCAGTTGCTCAACGATGCGAATGTGCGGGTCGATCAGGTGGATACGGTGTTCTTCACCGGTGGCTCGAGCGGGATCCCGGCGCTGCGCAACAGTGTTTCGGCGATGCTGCCGAATGCGCGGCATGTGGAGGGGAACATTTTTGGCAGCATCGGCAGCGGGTTGGCGATCGAGGCGATGAAGCGTTACGGCAACATGGACTGATCCTGAACCGAGGCGCGCCCATCGCGGGCAAGCCACGCTCCCACAGGATTTGTGTCGTACCCAATGCAGCGAACGACGCAAATCTTGTGGGGGCGTGGCTTGTCGGATCGCCGCACCGCCGCGAAGGCGTCAGATCAGGCAACACATCTCTACCTGATCAAACCATCCCCACCTGCTTCAACTCACTCTTCAGATACGCGTAATAAATCGGCCCCGCCACGACCCCCGGCAGGCCGAACGCGGCCTCGAACACCAGCATTGCCAGGAGCAACTCCCACGACTTGGCACTGATCTGCCCGCCAACAATGCGCGCGTTGAGAAAGTATTCGAGCTTGTGGATAACGATCAGGTAACCCAGTGCCGCCACCGCCACCCAGATCGACAGCGACAAACCGACAATGGTGATCAAGGTATTCGACATCAGATTGCCGATCACCGGCAACAAGCCGAGCAGGAAGGTCAGCACGATCAGGGTCTTGGTCAGCGGCAGCTTGATGCCGAACATCGGCAGGACCACCGCCAGGAAAATCCCGGTGAAGAAGGTATTGAGCAGGGAAATCTTGATCTGGGCGAACACGATGTTACGAAACGCCTGGACCAGCAGGTGCAAACGATCGAACAGTGCGGCGGCCAGAGGCTTGCGCTTGGTCAAGTCCGGCACTCGCTGCAAGGCAATGATCGCCCCCAGCACCATGCCGATCAGCAGCGTCACGAACATGTGCGCCGCGTCCTTGCCCACCAGCTGCAAGTCACTCAGGTGCTTGCTCATCCACTCGCCGATCGCCACGCGGAATTCGGCGGCACTGGCGGGCAAATAGGCGTCGATGAACGGCGGCAGCTGCCCGCGCGCCCGGTCGACCACGCCCATGAATTTGTCGAGGGAAGCGCCGGGGTTCTCCGCCTCGTGCAGCAGGAAGCTGATGGCGCCGGCAAAGATCAACGCCAGTACACTCACCACCAATGTGCCCAGCAACGCCACCGCCAGCCAGCGCGCGCGCCGGCCTTCGATCAGCCGCTGCAATTGCGGGGTGAGCATGTTGACCAGTTCGAACACCAGTAGCCCGGCCAGCAGGCTGGGCAGCAGCCGCAACGGCAACACCAGCAGCAAACCACCGAAGATGATGACCCAACTGATTACCAGCAAGACTTGACGTTGAGAAAACGTTGGCATACAGCCTCAAAACGAACGGCGTAAAAGGATTGGCAGTCTGCCAGCGTTCCGGTGACAGCACATCCCAACCGAATGTTTATTTTTTCTTCAGACAGTCACTCATGAACGCCTTGCGCTCATCACCCTTGAGGGGTTTAGTCGCGGCATCGGCGTTGCAGGTTTTCATCTTTTCCTGCTGGGGAGTCATGGGTTTGGCGGCATCCGCTGCCGGCGCAGCTTTGAGGCAAGTGCTCATGAAGGCCTTGCGCTCATCGCCCTTGAGGCTTTTTGCGGTGGCGTCGGCGTTGCAGGTGGTCATCTTGTTCTGTTGGTCAGTGGCGGCGAAACTCTGGGCGCACATCAGTACACCGATCATCAACAAAGGGACATGCAACATCTTCATGGAGTTTTCTCCTTGTTGCCGCAACGAGGGGCGCGGCCTCGTCCTGCAGTGTAGACAACACCCGTTACATCTTCATCGGCTCTCCAAGTGGCTGCGTCGATACTGCTCCGGTGTGCATCCGGCCTGGCGTTGAAACATCGCGATAAATGCCGACCCAGTGCTGTAGCCCATATCGAAAGCGACTTCCTGGATGCTGCGATGGCTGTCCAGCGCTTCAATCGCCGCAAGAAAGCGCAAACGCTGGCGCCACTCGCCAAAACTCATGCCCAACTCGCGTACGAACTGCCGCGCCAGGGTCCGTTCGCTGACGTGTATCTGCGCCGCCCAGTGCGCCAAAGGTCGGTTGTCGCCCGGCTCCGCCTGCAAGCATTCCAGTATCCCGAGCAATCCGGGGCTGCTGGCGTAGGGCAAGTAACACTCATGTACCTGGGCCTGTTGCAGCTGGTCCACCAGCACTTGGGCCAGCCGTTTGTCGGCTGCACGCTCGGGAATTTTCACATCCCGGGCGGCAAAATCCTTGAGGATCGCTTTCAGAATGTCGCTGATCGCCAGCGTACAAGCCTGTTGCGGCAGGTCGTGGCACAAGAGCGGTGCCAGGCAGACCGCACGATAATTGATCGGCTGATTGCTGTAGAAGCTGTGCTCGGTCTGCGGCGGCACCCACACCGCGTATTGCGGTGGCGACATGAAGCGGCTGCCGCCGACTTCCATCTGCAATACGCCGTGGGCCGAATACTCCAGTGTGCCCCAGGGATGACGGTGAGCCGAGGCGTAGCGGTGCGCATCGAAGTCGGCATAACGGAAGTACACCGGCGAAGGTAACTCGCTGAAATCCAGCAGGTCGATGTGTTTGCTGTTCATGCTGTCTGTCATCAGGGGCAGGTTGTCCGGATCGCAGTATAGGCTTGCATCCAGACAGGCGATAATTACGTCTCATCAATACCTGGTTTTTTCCGATGCAATACGCGTATCCCCTGCTGGCCATTTTCATCTGGGCCGGCAACACCGTGATCACCAAAATGTCGGCTGGCGCGATTTTCCCCGCCGAGATTGGCTTCTACCGCTGGCTGCTGGCCGGAATCCTGTTCACACCGTTCATGCTCAAACCGGTGATCACCCATTGGCCGGCGATCCGCCCCAACCTGGGCAAGATCTTCATTCTTGGCGTGCTGGGCATGGCGGTGTATCAAAGCCTGGCGTATTTCGCCGCGACGCTGACCTCGGCCACGAACATGGGGATCATCCTGTCGCTGATGCCGCTGATGTCACTGGTCATGGCAATCGTCAGCCTGGGCCAGCGCCTGACTGCCGGGGCCTTGGCTGGGGCGGTGCTGTCGTTTGCCGGCGTGCTGGTGATTATCTCCTCCGGCAACCTGGCAGCATTGCTGGAACACGGCGTCAATCTGGGCGACGCGATGATGCTGATCGCCACTCTGGCCTATGCGATCTACAGTACCCTGCTGAAAAAGTGGCAATTGCGCTTGCCACCGCTGGTGTTGCTGTATTTACAGGTACTGGTAGCGGTAATGGTGCTGTTTCCGCTATTTCTTACTTCACCGAAAATCGGCCTGACCCAGCAGAACATTCCGCTGGTGTTATATGCCTGCCTGCTTGCCTCGATGATTGCGCCGCTGGCGTGGATGCAGGCGGTGGTGCGCCTGGGGCCGAGCCGGACCACTCTGTTTTTCAATCTGCTGCCGTTGATTACGGCGCTGATTGCGGCGGTGGTGCTGCAAGAGCAGTTGGCGATGTACCACCTGGTGGGTGGGGTGCTGACCTTGGGCGGGGTGATTGTTTCGGAGCGCTGGACCACCGTGCTGGGCCGTAGGCCTTGCGCTGCCTGATCCGACGCCATTCGCGAGCAAGCCCGCTCCCACATTGATCTCGGTTGCCCACAGATTTTGTGTTCGCCATACATTTCCTGTGGGAGCGAGCCGGCTCCCGGCGGCGTTCCGACGAAGAACGATGACTCTATCAACCTGCTAAACCCCGGCCGCTTTCAGCCGCGCCGCGTGCTCGACAAACAACCGAACCGGCTCCGCCCCCTTGCCGACCAGTCCCAGCGACTGATTGACGATATCGAAGTGATCCAGGGGGTATTGATCGCCAATCACTGTCCCGAGATGCGAACTGTATCGCCCGACCATCCCGTCGCACTGCCCGGTTTCGCGCACAAAGGTTCTGGCAAACAAGCGGCAGCTTCGATTGGTCCCATCAAACAGGTTGGCGCCCCGATCGGTTTTCCCCGGTTGCAAGGTCCCGGACCAGGAGTAATAACGCACGCCGTTGACCTCTTCAGGCCCTTGCCCGCCCCAGGTCAGCGGCAACCCCTGTGGATAACGCTGGTTGAACAACGCCACGCCTTCAGTGGTCAGCGATTGATGCGAGGCCGGGATATCCACTGGCAGCTTCGGCCCGCGATAGCCGGTTTCCAGCAGGCTCATCACCGCCCCGATCAACCGCAGCAAAACAGCGAGCAGGCGACCCTTGGCGCTGTCTGCCGGGTAGTGTTCGTGCAGGTAGTCCGCCAACTCCGAACCGTGATTGGGTCCCGCCACCGACGTGACCGAGGCGACCCGATCGGGGCGTTTGGCGGCGGCATAACGGGCGGTGAGCGAGCCTTGGCTATGGCCGATCAGGTTGACTTTCTCGGCCCCGGTTTCTCGCACAATCTCCTCGATCCGCGCCAACAGCTGCTCACCGCGCACCTCGGTCGAGTTGAGCGGCGAGACCTGCACCGCTACCACCGTCGCCCCATCCCGGCGCAGCGCCGAAACAATTCCATACCAGTACGGATAGAGCAGCAGACGGATAAACCCGAGCATTCCCGGAACCAGGACCAACGGATAGCGTGTGGCAGAACCTTGCGACATGGGCAAACATCCTTGTGATCGGTGAGATGACGCAAGGCGCGATGCAATACCTCCGCCAAGCTTCGACATCGAAGGTGACAACTCGACAACCAGTCTATGACATCCGCCCCACCTGGATATTTGGCGATTGATCATTTCCATAAAACTTTTCGCTTCGCCCATCACTCACACCTTAAGTAGCGATCACGTCCTCAGAGGCGTGGCGAAAACCGGATTAGCCTCCAGGAGATCGAGATGAGCGACATGCATTTGTCCGATGTAACCACCCTGCGCGAACGTGCCCGCAAGAATGTCGAGAACGGCGCAGTGACCGAAAGCTACAGCGCCGACCGCGAAGAGGTACTGCGCCTGCTCAACGAATCGCTGGCCACCGAACTGGTCTGCGTGTTGCGCTACAAGCGCCATTACTTCATGGCCAACGGCCTCAAAGCCCATGTCGCCGCTGACGAATTCCTCGAGCACGCGACCCAGGAAGCCCAACACGCCGACCGTCTGGCCGAACGCATCGTGCAATTGGGCGGTGAACCCGAGTTCAACCCCGACCTGCTGTCGAAAAACTCCCACGCCCAGTACGTGGCCGGCAATTCGCTCAAGGAAATGGTCTATGAAGACCTGGTCGCCGAGCGCATCGCCATCGACAGCTACCGCGAGATTATTCAGTACATTGGCGAACAAGACCCCACTACCCGCCGCATCTTTGAAGACATCCTGGCCCAGGAAGAAGAGCATGCGGATGACATGGCCGATATCCTGAAAGATCTGTAACGGCAAAACAGCCTTATTGCACATGAAATAACGCAATAAGGCTGCCCCACCACTCGCCACAGCAGCAAACTAAAGACACAAAAGCCAAATAGACACCACGCCACACTTACTTATACTCGAGCCCACAACAAAACCGTTGTTTACATTCAAGTAAAGGAATACATCTATGTACATGGAAGAACGCATTGATTTCGTTGCTTCGTTGCCAATCAGTGCAGCACCCGCAAAGCGATCCCTTATTAATTTAAATGTCAAAATCACAAACAACACCAACAAGGCCTCAGCCTGCGTCTTCCCTAACAATATAAGTGTGCGCTTGCCGGGTGTACGACAACAGATCTTTGATGACGTCAACCTCTGCAAATTGGTGATGCAGACTGCTGCTGACAAACTATTCCCTGAACCCGAGCAAATATTCGAGTGGTATAAATACTACACCTCCGGCCTTGGCAAATTAGGCTGGGTGCTGCAGGCCAGAAACTATGAAAACACCACCATCGACCAAGCCGGATTGACGCTGGAGACACTGGCCCTGCAGCTCGCGAAGCCTCATATCGGCGACAAAGCTCCGATTATCACCTCCTGCTTCGAACAGGCAATGGCCGCCGTTAAAAACACACCAGGCGCCCTTGAACTCTTTAATATGAAGGAAGAAACCAAGCAAAATCGAAAATACGACCTCGGGCCGGTTTGGTACGATGAGAAGGGCCAGGCGAACATGGTCGTCAACTGCATATCCTTCGACTCCCGTGAAGGCATCATCGACGTCCTGAACTGGAAGTCGACCACGCAGTCGACCACCGTAAAGAGCGGTGCTACACATGCTTACCTGGACAACAACGTGTTCCCGAAACTGCGCAATACTCTGGTTGCGAAATACGAGACCATGTTCAACAATTTCGTGCTAGGCATGCCCGACTTTTAACTAATGGCTAACGCTTGAAGCTTAATTGAAATCGGCTACCCATAGTCGATTTCAATTCCCCGCTCCGTATCAGCCTCACTTCGGAGAAGCCATCATTAAACAATTAATTGATATTTACCTTGTCAGTGGAAATATAACGGTTTTTTTTGGACAGCATACTGAGGCTTTCAAAAAAGACATATTGCACACAAGCTTGTGCGGCCATCTTTTGTCTCAAAAACTCAACGACGGCCTCACCTCGTGGTCCACTTATACAGGCACGTTAAAAAAACTGGACTGGATCGGGAGCAGCTCCGAGCTGAAATTTTTGAAATTCGAAAACAGCAGCCTCTTGAATATTATTGATTTGTGTACTGGCAAGACCCTCAAAACCAATGAAAGAGCGATATTGGACACAATATTGATAAAACTGGCCAGGCTCCCAAGTGACGTACCCGCAGCCAAGAGCATTACTAACAGACTTGAGCTCAACGCTTCTGACGTCTCCTACACAACTGGCTCTCGCTCCCCTTTCAAGCAGTCATACGCTACTTCAGTTACGCTAACCATCGTATTCGACAATAAAAAAGTCGCGACTCTGCAAGTCTCGTTTAAAACCGACGATTTGATTGGGCTCGACATCCTGACCAATCCGACATTGAAAGCACTCGACGAGGTTTATAATAGTCGCTTATTGATCAGCACTATAAACGAACATCGATACAACACCAGGCGCGCGCAAATCGCAAAAAAACTTGGAGACAAAATGCTAACTGAATTACTTCATATCACCGATTTGCTCCAGATTTAACCAGATTCACATCATCTGCATCGAGTTACAATCAAGCGATAGACTTACAGTTTTCAGCCATTATAGTAACGATACAGACATTAAGTCTGATCAAACCAAAAAAGGATTTTAAACATGCATCTTGAACAACGCCTTGAACTTATTGATTCTCTACCTTCCTTGCCAGCAGTCAAGACCCCCGCCATTCGATCTTTAGCTGCTCAACCGACAATCGATCTTAGCAAGCCAAACGCCACCATTGGAGAAGAGATGATGAATCTCTTCATGGCGGACATAGCGGAACAGAACCGTAAAGACGTCAATAACTGCAAGCAATTGGTACAGAACGCTGCGACGAAGCGTTATGACCCCAAAAAAGAGCTCCATCAATGGTACAAGGTCTATACCGAGACTATGGAAAAGCTTGGCTGGATCATTCAGGCTTCCCAGATCAAGCAACAAACGATTAAACGCAGTGGCTTGACGATGGATGTTGTCGCTGTCCTTGCACTGCAAGGCCTGGTGGGAGCTAATGCCCCGAAACTCGCGGAAGTGGCTGCCAAGGCGGTAGGGGTTGTCAAAAACGATGACGGGCTTATTGATATTTACAACCGTAAAGCTGATGTCGGATCAGACGCCAAATTCGACATGTCGCCGATCTGGCAAACCAAGGAGGGTTATCCAATGATGATCCTTAACTGCAATTCCCTCGATGTCAGCGAAAGCAGTCGTGGCATTCTGTTCTGGAAATCAACCAGCCAGCAAACAAAAATCCAGACAGCCGCACAGGCCATGTACCTGAACCTGGATGTCTACGCCGGGATACGTCAATTGGTTCTTCAAAAAATTGGCGATACTGCCAGAAACGCTCTCGCCGATATTCCGGATCTAGACTGACACTGATCCTGCCAAACTATCCAGGCAGTGCCCACGAGCCGTTTCGTCAAACCATTGTAGCCAGCAGGAATACAAATGACTAATAGCGCCTTTGACACGTATATCGTCAATGGAAACATTACTGTTTTTTTGGGACAACACTCATCTGACTTCAAGAATGATATCTTGAATTCAAGTTTGCTAGGGAGTTTGGCCTCCAACCTGAGCAGCGGTGCTCCGGACTCTTGGTTCTACTCTTACAAGCGAACACTTGGCTCTATATTTTGGGCAGCCAAAGCTGATGCAAGCCATAGCCCTAAAGTTAAATCGGCGAGTATACTAACACTCGCCGAGCTTACGCTATCCAGGTACTTGACCCCTGCGCAGCTTAGTCAGCTTGCTGACTGTCTGGCTGTCGTAAAAAATCTACCTGAAGACTCCGAGGCCTTGGCGGCCTGTTTGAATAACGTCCAACGCAATCAACCTGTTGACCAGACGACCTCCAACACGGCCCGCCTGTTATTGACCGTTGTCTGTGAAAACACGATGGTCATTTCATGCAACATCATGCTCAACGCCGCCAACCCTGTTGACATCACGATTCTTGACGAAGAGTTTCCCCTGGAAAAAGTCGCTCCGCAGGTCGACCTGTGGATTACTTATCTAGGGGACGACAATTATGCCGGCATTCGTGACAAGGTGATCGAAAAGCTTGGTAGCAACATTAAAACCAAGCTCTTCCACCTCAATGCAACGCCGTTATAAAGTCAGCACCCATGCACATCTGAACAGCATGTGATCAGCCGCTTGAATAGCAATGATGTGCACCGCAAAAAAACGAGCCTTTTCATCATTTGACGGTCTTCGGCGCCTTGCCCGCCTTCATCTGCTCCAGCAATGGCGCACACTGATTAGGCTCGCCCCCACTAGGCGCCACCAAGGCCAACAGACCCGCCGCCGGTGCGGCAATCACACCTAACGCCACCATCCCCGCCCCGCGCAACATCAGCGGGACCGCCTTCACGCCGGCATCGGGCTTGATGAACTTACCCCGCACATACAGCGGCGATCGCAACGAAATCAAACGCCAGCCCTTGGATTCCGGGGAGATGGTCAGGTCCAGTTGCTCAGTCGCCATGTTCGCCGTGCCATCGATATAAATGATCGCGTTCTCGGTGTCGAAGACAAACAGCTGCGAGGTTGCCAGGCCGGTCTTGATGTCGAAATTGGCGGCCGCGCAGTTGATCTTCACTTCCTTGTCGCCAAAGATCTTGCCAACCACATAGTTGCCGACGTTCAGCCCGGCCAGCTCCATCAACTCGCGACTGATGGCGCCGTCGTTGATCAGCATCTTCAAGTTGCCATTGGAAGTAGCCAGCAATTCGGCTACCGAATTACCCCGCCCGGTAATGTCGGCGTCGCCATTGAGCTCACCGAAACTGGTTTTCATCGGCTCAAATGTCGGGAACAACTGTTTGAGCTTGAATCCACGTGCGGTGAGCTGCGCCCGGCCTTCCAACGGCTCGGCGTGTCCGTTCAGGCGAATCTGCGCATCCAGCTTGCCACCCGCCACACCGAAACGTAGCGGTTCCAGGCTGAGCACGCCATCAGTCAGTACCAAATGGGTATAAAGATCGTTAAACGGCAGTCTTTCGCTGTGAACGATGCGTTTCCCGGTGAATTCGACGTCGGCATCCATGTCGCGCCAGCGCTCGGTCTTGAACTCTTCGACCGGTAATACCTTGTCCGCCGGTTGCTTGCTTTCGCCGCCACGGGCTTTCTGCTTGGCGTTGGAGTCGGCGCCGATCAATGGCGCCAGGTCGGCAAACAGCAATTGATTGGACACCAGCGAGCCGCTGAGTTTCGGCCGTGGCTGGCTGGCGACATAGGCCAGGCTGCCATGGATGTCGCTCGCGCCGATCTTGCCGTTGAACTCTTGGTAGCGGAAAACCGTGCCACCGGGCTCATGCAGCTTGGCGATCAAATGGCCGTCGGTGGCATAGGGTGGCGTATCCGGCAGGATCACGCCGGTCAACGGGTAGAGATTGCCGAGACTGGCGCCGGCCAGCTTCAGCCGCAAGTCCAAAGCACCGAGGTTAAGCGGATCGGTCAGGGTGCCGGCCAGTTCGACACTGGTGTCGGCAATCTTGACCTGGGCCTGGAGCGGAAACGGTCTGGCCGCATCCTGCAGGGCCAGCAGGCCGCCGATCTTGCCCTCCCCTGTCAGTTTCTGGTTGTGGTATTGGCCTTTGACCTTCAGGGCGAACGCGTAATCCTGGGGAGCGGCGCCCTTCTCCTGCGCGGTTTTCGCCGCCTTGTCGCCGACGATATCGCTGAACGGAATCGGTTTGCCCAGCGGGTCGATGATCAGCTCAAGCTGTGTCTTCAGGTTCTGGTCGTCGAGGGTGACGTGCCCCTTGTCGAAGCCGATCGCGCCAATGTCCACCACCCAGTTCGAAGGCTCGGCATCCGGATCCTTGGGATCGAACTTGAATGTCCAGTTGGCGCGGCCGTCAGCCAGGCGCTGCAGCTCGGCATTGGGCTCAGTGAGATCGATGCGCGGGATCACCACCCGCTGTGCCAACAAGGCCAAGGGTGAAATGCGCAATTCGACGCGTTTGAGGGTGACCATCTGCGGCTGCTTCGACCAGTCCGGGTTACCCAGGCTCAGGTCCTCGGCAACCACATGCGGCCACGGCACCCAGGCCCGCCAACCACCTTCGTCGGGGTCGCGCTGCCAGACGACCGCCAGGTTGCCATTGATGGCGAACGGGCGGTGCAGCTCTTCAGACACTTTGGCATTGAGTGGCGGTTTGATCCGGTTCCAATCGAAGAACGCGATGACCAGAACCAGTACGGCCAGCAGAACAACAAGGCTGGCGACCGTCCAGAGAATAATTTTACGAGTGCGCGTCATTGCACAGAGCTCCTTATACGACTGAGCGCCCCTGACTGCGACGCGCGTGTAAAACGTTAGGCCGGAACCGGCTTGCCCTGAAATCTAGGACTGAAAAACCGGCCGCAGGTTTAATGGAAAGATTGATTCGCACACAAATAGCCGTTCGGTTGCGGGCGTAGCGTTCCCTTCAGCGTTACCGCACCCGCACTTTTGTGTGACGCAAGTGAGTCGAAAATACCCACGCCGGTGCAAAACCGTCCTTCGGAAACACCCGATCTAGAGCCTTTTCAGCGAACAATCAATTCCGTTGATTATTACCATTGCGTTTATGAACTTTTATATCGACTTATCGAGAGTAGCATTGCCCTCGTACCCACTTTATCGCCCTCCCACGGAGCACCCAATCATGAAACGCCAATTACTGCTTAGCCTTACCCTTTCAATGCTGGCCAGCACTGCTTTTGCCCTGCCTGCGGCCGACCAGGCCACTCCGCAAGTGAAATCAAGCCACTCGGCATTCAGTCAAACCGTCGCCGAAGGTGGCAATGATCGCCTGAAAGAAAAAGGCCTGATCACTCAAGATGGCTCGGACCGTACACCACAAGGTCAAACCCTGGCAGCTGACGGTTCCGATCGCACCCCACAAGGTCAAACCCTGGCAGCTGACGGTTCCGATCGCACTCCACAAGGTCAAACCCTGGCGGCTGACGGTTCCGATCGCACTCCACAAGGTCAAACCCTGGCTGAAGGTGGTGGTGATCGCGTCATCGAACGCAACAGCGCCTTGAGCTAAGCCCATGGCGGCCTTGAAAAAAAGCCCAATCAACGGATTGGGCTTTTGATTTTATAGCGTTTCACCTCGTACACCCGATTTCCCCGCACAATCCCCCGATAGTCGTTCGACGCTGGCAAGGCCTATTTGCTAGAGTGCGTCGCTGTCCCTGTCCAGAAAACACCCTTGCGATGCTGCCCCGCGCCGAACAGAAACAACAGACCCGCAACGCCCTGATGGACGCTGCCCGCCACTTGATGGAGTGCGGCCGAGGATTCGGCAGCCTGAGCCTGCGCGAAGTGGCGAGGACCGCCGGCATCGTCCCCACCGGTTTCTACCGGCATTTCGCCGACATGGATGAGCTGGGTTTGGTGCTGGTCAGTGAAGTCGGGCAGACTTTCCGCGAAACCATCCGCCTGGTGCGCCACAACGAGTTCGTCATGGGCGGCATCATCGACGCCTCTGTGCGAATCTTTCTCGACGTGGTGTCCGCCAACCGTTCGCAATTTCTGTTTCTGGCCCGCGAGCAATACGGAGGCTCGCTGCCGGTGCGCCAGGCCATCGGTCGTTTGCGCGAAGACATCAGCTCGGACCTGGCGGCTGATTTGTCGCTGATGCCCAAACTTCAGCACCTGGATATCGCCGCCCTGAGCGTAATGGCCGATCTGATCGTCAAGAGTGTGTTTGCGACGCTGCCAGACATCATTGATCCGCCGGCGCAGGCGTTACCCGAACACCTGACACCGCAGGCGAAGATCACCCAGCAGCTAAGGTTCATCTTTATCGGGTTGAAACATTGGCAGGGGCTGGGAAGTACCGAATAGCTCCCCGGGCGCATGGACGAGCTTTTTGTGTGCGCTGCAAATTGGTGCATCACACTTACCCTTGCACCAAATTAATTCAGTTTGTTGCGCCACACCCAAACGTCTTACAGACTTCGGCGCCTATTTCCTACAGATCCCGTCCTTGGCAAGCCCCTTGCTCTAGCCTGACTATTGTTCATTGCTGGAAGCCTTCCCATGCTGGTGATTCATCGCAGAATCGACCCTCAACCCGTCTGGGCTGCTGAATTGCACCTGACCTTCGAAGCCCGGAGCAAAAGCCGACTGCGCTGTTTCAGTGCTGACGGTGAAGACGTCGGATTGTTTTTGGAGCGCGGTCAACCGCCGCTGTATGACGGCGAATGCCTGCAGGCCGAGGACGGTCGCATCGTCCGCGTCCGTGCCCGGGCCGAACAATTGCTGCACGTCACCTGCGCCAATGCCTTCGAATTGACCCGCGCCGCCTATCACCTGGGAAATCGCCATGTGGCACTGCAAGTCGGGGATGGCTGGCTGCGCCTGCTCGATGACTATGTACTCAAGGCCATGCTCGAACAGCTGGGGGCCAGGGTCGAGGACAGCCAAGCGCCGTTTCAGCCGGAACACGGTGCCTACGGCGGAGGCCATCACCATTCACGCCATGGCGATGAAGATTTCAATTATCCGCCGAAACTTCACCAGTTCGGCGTGCGTTCATGAATCCAGCCTGGGCGCTGCTGCGTCTGGCCAGTCCGCAATTGCCGATTGGTGGCTACAGCTATTCCCAAGGCCTGGAAATGGCTGTGGAAAATGGCCGCGTCAACGATCCCGGGAGTGCGCGACGCTGGATCAGCGATCAACTGCTGCTGAACCTGGCACGCTTCGAAGCGCCTCTGCTGCTCGCCCACTGCACGGCCGCGGCCGAGGAAAACTGGGCCGACTTGCTGCAACGTTGTGAAGAACACCGCTCCAGCCGGGAAACCCGCGAGTTGCACCAGGAAAGCCGGCAAATGGGCTATTCCTTGCAGCAACTACTCAATGGCTTGCCGGAACTGGATGCCCCGGCCCGCGCCTTTCTCGACCAACACCCGGAACCGCACCTGGCCCTTGGCTGGGCGTTGGCCGCTCGCGCATGGCACATCAGTGCGCAAGATGCGCTGGCGGCATGGCTCTGGAGCTGGCTGGAAAACCAGCTGGCCGTGCTGATGAAAACCCTGCCCCTGGGCCAGCAAGCCGCGCAACGCCTGACCAGCGAACTGCTGCCATTGCTGCAACAGGCTCAGAAAAACGCTACCCGAATCAAACCCGAACAGTGTGGCAGCGCCGCTTTCGGCCTGTCGCTGGCGTGCATGGCCCATGAGCGCCAGTACAGCCGTCTGTTCCGTTCCTAGGGCCTGTTATTTTGGAGAATCACATGAACACACAACCTCTGCGTGTCGGCATCGGCGGCCCGGTCGGTTCCGGCAAAACCGCGCTGACCCTGGCCCTGTGCCTGGCCTTGCGCGACCGCTACAACCTGGCGGTGGTGACCAACGACATTTACACCCGTGAAGACGCCGACTTTCTGGTGCGCAACGAGGCCCTGGCGCCGGAACGGATCATCGGTGTGGAAACCGGCGGCTGCCCGCATACGGCGATCCGCGAAGATGCGTCGATCAACCTGGAGGCCGTGGATCAACTGAACCGCCGCTTTCCGGGGCTCGACCTGATTCTGGTGGAGTCCGGTGGCGACAATCTTTCGGCGACGTTCAGCCCGGAACTGTCCGACCTGACCATCTACGTGATCGACGTATCGGCGGGCGACAAGCTACCGCGCAAGGGCGGGCCGGGGATCTGCAAATCAGATCTGCTGGTCATCAATAAAATCGATCTCGCGCCGCTGGTAGGCGCGTCGCTGGAGATGATGGACAGCGACACCAAACGCATGCGTAACGGCAAGCCTTTTGTATTCAGCAACCAGAAAACCGGCTTGGGCCTGGAACAAATCATTGCCTTTATCGAACGCCAAGGCCTGCTGACCGCGGCCTGATCTCGCTCAACCGTTATCAACAAGGAAGCTTATCCATGACACTTAAACGCATTCTGGGCGCCATGGCCCTGCTGCTCACTCCAGCCGTCGCCTTCGCTCATCCGGGTCATGGCGACAATGGTTTGATCGCTGGTATCAGCCACCCGATCGGCGGCCTCGACCACTTGCTGGCGATGGTTGCAGTCGGGCTGTGGGCTGCGCAGCAGAAAGGTACCGCGCGATGGGCGTTGCCGTGCATTTTCGTCGGCACCCTGCTGATCGGCGGGCTGTTGGGCTTTGAAGGATTGAACTTGCCGGCACTGGAAAGCGGGATTGCCGCATCGGTGCTGGCGCTGGGGCTGGCGGTGGCGTTGGCGGTGCGTCCGCCGTTGAGCCTGGCGGTGGGTGCGACGGCGTTGTTCGCGCTGTTCCATGGCGTGGCGCATGGGTTGGAATTGCCGGAGATGTCGAGTCCTTGGGCGTATGCGGCGGGGTTTGTGGCGGCGACGGCGGTGTTGCATGCAGCGGGTTATGCAGTGGTTCGAATGCTGCCTCAAGCGGCGGCCCCGCTGGTTAGGTTGGCGGGCGTGGGTTCGGCGGTGACGGGCGCCTGGTTGCTGGCGGGCTGATTTTTGTATCGTCTGCGAGGGCCTCTTCGCGGGCAAGCCTCGCTCCTACAGGTAATGTGTCGTTCGCATGATTTGCGATTCAATCCGACATCCGTAGGAGCGAGGCTTGCCCGAAGGCGGCCTGACAGACACCGCATCTCTCAGGCCTGCTAACATGTCGCGCAATCGACCCTGCCGTGACGACGCCAGCCAATGCCGCCAGTTTCCCGCTCCGCCTCCCAGCCTGAATTGACCGCACTGTTCGCCTCGGTGCAACAGCACTTTCTGAACGTGATCGTGCCGCTCTGGCAAGGACCCGGCTGGAACTGCGACATGGCGCTGCCTTACGAGGCGCTGGACGCCAGTCATCAACCGTTGCTCCCTCAACGTTATCGGGCAATGGCCTGCGCGCGGCAGCTGTATCTGTTTTCAAGCCTGATCGGCCAGGTACCGGCCGCCGAGGAGCGCGCCGCGACGCTGTTCCATTCCTTGCAGCAGCATTTTCAAGATGTCGAGCATGGCGGCTGGTTCTACAGCGTCGACCCGCACGGAGCGCCGCTGGATCAGCGCAAGGACCTCTACACCCACGCCTTCATCCTTTTCGCTTGCGCCCATTACTGGGATAAAGTCCGCGAACCGCAGGTGGAATCGGTGCTCAACGCAGCACTGCAAGTGATAGCGCAGCATTTCTCCACGGGTGACGGCCTGTACGAAGCCAGCCTTGATCGTGATTGGTCATCGCTCAACAGCGGACCGCTGCAGAACCCTCTGATGCACTTGGCCGAAGCGTTCCTCGCCACGCTGTCGGTGCGCGAAGACAACGCCGTGCAAGACGCGCTCGTCGACTTATGCACTGCCATGCACAAGCGTTTTATCGATCCACAACACGATGTATTGATGGAAAAACCGTTGGGGCTTGTGGATAACTGGTTTGAACCGGGGCATCAGTTCGAGTGGTATTTCCTGCTGGAGTCATCTGCGTTACTGCGTGGTTCGGCATTACACACGTCCCTGGAGCGCGCCTTCGCGTTGACCGAGCAATTGGGTGTCGATCAACAGACCGGCGCCGTACAGGCAATGCTCAATCTGGAGGGTCTTTCCAAGGATGCCACCCAACGCATCTGGGCCCAGGCTGAATACCTGCGCGCCCTGACCTTGCGTCCGGACAGCGAGACCGCGGTGCTACAGCAGTTACAGGCATTGCAGCAGCGCCATCTGCATGCAGGCGGCTGGTATGAGTGTCGGGATGAGCGCGGTGAAGTGAGCCGTCAGGATATGCCTTCGACCACGCCTTATCACTTGGCGACCTGTTATCGCGGATTGGCCGACTATCTGCGTTGACAGGGAGATTGCTTTCGCGGGCAAGCCCGCTCCCACAGGGTTCGTGCCGGTTCACGATAATGTGAACGGCGCGAACCCTGTGGGAGCGTGGCTTGCCCGCGAATGGCCGTTACGCGGTCTTACGCCCTGTCGCTATTACGCTCAATCGCAAACCCACTCCAGGTCTGGCTCACCGGCATCAGTTCCAGGCTGTTGATATTGATGTGTGCCGGGGCGTTGAGCACCCAGAAGATCGTATCGGCGATGTCTTGCGGCTGGATCGGCTCGGCCCCGGCGTAGGTCGCGTTGTAACGATCCTGGTCACCGGCGAAACGCACCAGCGAGAACTCGCTTTCGCACAGGCCCGGCTCGATATTGCTGACGCGCACGCCAGTCCCTTGCAGGTCGCAGCGCAGGTTCAGGGAGAACTGTTTGACGAACGCCTTGCTCGCGCCATACACATGGCTGCCCGGGTATGGGTAGTTGCCGGCAATGGAGCCGAGGTTGACGATGCCGGCGCCGCGGCCATGGGCGATGAGGCGCGGCAATAGCAGGCGAGTGCTGTACATCAGGCCTTTGATGTTGGTGTCGACCATGGTGTCCCAATCGTCGAGGTCGCACTTGGGCGCCGGGTCAACGCCCAGGGCCAGGCCGGCGTTGTTGATCAGCCCGCGCAGTTTGGCGAACGAAGGCGGCAGGTTGGCTATCGCTTCCTCCATGGCCTTGCGATCACGCACGTCGAGCACCAGGCCGTGGACCTCGGTCTGCTTCGACAACTCGGCGCACAGGGCATTGAGGCGCTCTTCACGACGACCTGTCAGCACCAGTTTCCAGCCGGCATCGGCAAAACGCCGGGCACAGGCCTCACCAAAACCGGAGGTCGCGCCGGTAATAAACAGGGTGTTGGACATCGTGTTCTCCTTGCTTCGGCTGATGGGCAGCCAGTGGGATAGAAATCAGCTGGCAGCATGCCCCGCCAGACTTCCACCGGCAACCTGTGGCCGCGTTTTTGTATAAAAAGCGATCAATCGTAGCCAGGCCTTGACCCGCATGGGCTGCAGCCATGTGCGCGCACCTTATCCACAGCCCCATCCACACATTCCGGGGGCAAGTGGAAAAGCTGAAAGCCGCTGTGCACAAGGCTTCAAGAGCCATTTCAAAATTTTTTCGCTTGACCCTGGCCGTCCTCCCATGCAGCCCTAGGGCAATTTGCACGATTCAGGTAGAACCAACGATGGCGCCAAGCCAGCAACTACGGCCTCCAGCCGAGTCTTTCCAGAGTTTAACCACAGACTTATCCACAGGCTGCTCCGACTCATTTCGACCTGTTTTCGCTATCATTAAAAAGGTTGACAACGTCGGGTTCATTCCCGGCAAAAACCCATGATCAAAAAACGATCATATCTCTGCAGACCCCGGATTCAAAGGCTTGCAGCCACCTACTCCCACGTTATTCACAGCCAGCTCCACAGCAAACGGGGACAAGTCAAAACTGTGGCAAAACAACTATTTGCAGCGACTTTATGTCGCGCTTTGAGAGCTTGTGAATATTGTTTTCCACAATTTCCAAAAAGCACATGGAGATCCTTGTGGGAGCGGGCTTGCTCGCGAAGACGGCAGCACATCCAGCATCAAAGTGGCTGAAACACCGCCTTCGCGAGCAAGCCCGCTTGTATGCTAGGACTTGAAGGGAGGAGAAGGGACAAAGCCCGATTCTGACTGTTGACGCAGTACAGATCCGTGGGAGATTTCGCCCCTCCTCCTTTCACTCAAGCGCCGATAAAGAATGCATCAGGCTAAGACCGACGATAGGAACAAGCCTGCGCCCCTGGGTGAGCCCTTCAAGTGTTCAAAACCATATCTCGGGGGAATTTCAATGGCAATGCCAGTTTCTGTCCTGATGCCAATCGTTGGCGTCGATGTCGCCAAGAATGAGTTGGTGATCTTTCAAGCTGAGCTGGATCTGCTTGAGACGATTCCCAACAACAAGACGGCGATCAAGCAATGGCTGAAGGGCTTGCCAGGGGCTGTCGAAGTCGCCATTGAGTCCACCAATATCTCCCACAGGGAATTTGCGGTGTTTGAGGACGTAAAAAAGCCCCGGCGATTGCGCGCCGGGGCTTGGTGTTACAACAGTGAACTCAGTGCCCGCCAAGATAAGCGTTGCGCACCTCCTCGTTGACCAGCAGCTCCTTGCCGGTACCCGTGATGCGGATCTCGCCGTTGACCATCACATAGGCCCGGTCCGACAGCTTGAGGGCGTGGTTGGCGTTCTGCTCGACCAGGAAGATGGTCATGCCCGTTTTCGCCAGCTCCCGCAGGGTGGCGAAGATCTGTTTCACCACGATCGGCGCCAGCCCCAGGCTTGGCTCATCGAGCAACAGCAATTTCGGCCGGCTCATCAACGCACGGGCGATGGCCAGCATTTGCTGCTCGCCACCGGACATGGTCATGGCCCGCTGGGTGCGCCGCTCCTTGAGCCGTGGAAACAGCTCGAACATGCGCTGCATGTCTTCGGTAGCGTACTTGTCACCGATCGGGATAGTGCCCATCAGCAGGTTTTCCTCGACGGTCATGTCAGGGAACACCCGCCGACCTTCCGGCGACTGGGCAATACCGTGGGAGGCGATGTAGTGGGACGACTTGTGGGTGATGTCCACCCCTTGATAGACGATCGCCCCGCCTGCCGCCCGCGGCTGACCGAAGATCGACATCAGCAGGGTCGATTTGCCGGCGCCGTTGGAGCCGATCAGGCTGACGGTTTCCCCTTCGTTGATGTGCAGCGAGACTTTCTTCAGGGCCTGGATCGGCCCGTAAAACACGTCCAGTTCCTTGAGCTCGAGGATGGGTTGAGTCATACCACCTCCTCTTCGTCCGCGCCCAGATAGGCCGCAATCACCTTCGGATCGTTACGAATCGCTTCAGGCCCGCCTTCAGCGATGACAATGCCGTGGTCCAGTACCACGATGTGATCGGAAATGCTCATGACCATACCCATATCGTGTTCGATCAGCACCACGGTCAGATCGTGCTCGTCGCGCAGCAGCCGGATCATCGCGCTCAACGCTTCGGTTTCCTGAGGGTTGAGGCCGGCGGCCGGTTCGTCGAGGCAGATGATCTGGGGCCGGGTGCACATGGCCCGGGCGATTTCCAGGCGGCGTTGTTGCCCGTAGGACAGCTCACCGGCCAGACGGTTGGCGCAGTCCACCAGGTCCACCACTTCCAGCCAGTAGAATGCATGATCCAGCGCATCGCTTTCGGCCTTGCGGTAGCCCTTGGTGTTGAGGATACCGGCCAGCAGGTTGCGGTTGACCCACATGTGCTGGGCGACCAGCAGGTTCTCCAGCACCGACATTTCCTTGAACAGGCGAATGTTCTGGAACGTGCGCGCCAGGCCCGCCCGGTTAACCAGGTGGGTACCGCCAAACATCTTGTAGCGCAGCCGAGTGATAAAGCTTTTCGGTGAAACGAAATCGATGGCTTTGAATGATTCGCCCAACAGCTGGATCACGTTGGTTCGCTCGCCACGGGTATTGAGTTCGATCTTGCCGCCGGAGGCTTTGTAGAACCCGGTCAGGCAGTTGAACACGGTGGTCTTGCCGGCTCCGTTGGGGCCGATCAGGGCGAAGATCGAGTTGCGGTGCACTTTCAGGCTGACATCGCTCAATGCCTTGATGCCGCCGAAGTGCATCATCAGCTTCTCGACCGAGAGTACGACTTCGCTCATGGCGCTACTCCTTTACGCGGGGTCACACCGGTACGGCTGATCCGAATCAGGCCGCGCGGTCGCCAGATCATCATCAACACCATCAGGATGCCGAACAGCAATACGCGGTATTCGGCGAAGCCGCGCAACAGTTCCGGGGCCACGGTCAGCACGAATGCGGCGATGACCACGCCGATGGTCGAGCCCATGCCGCCCAGTACCACGATGGCGAGGATCAGTGCCGATTCGAAGAAGGTGAACGAGGTCGGGTTGACGAAGCCTTGATAAGTGGCGAAGAACACGCCGGCCAGGCCAGCTGTCGATGCACCGATGGTGAATGCCGAAAGCTTGACCAGTACGTGGTTCAGGCCCATGGAGCGGCAAGCGATTTCGTCTTCGCGCAAGGCTTCCCAGGCGCGGCCGACCGGCATGCGGGTCAAGCGGTGCTTGACGTACAGCACGGCCAATACCACCAGGAACAATACCGCATAGATGAAGTAGTACTTCACGTCCGGGTTATAGGCGATGCCGAAAAACTCATGGAACGGAACACCCCCTTCCTTGGCTCGCTTACCGAACTCGAGGCCGAAGAAGGTCGGCAACGGCGCCGCCATGCCGTTCGGGCCACCCGTCAGGGACAGCCAGTTATTGAGGATCAGACGGATGATTTCACCAAAGCCCAGGGTCACGATCGCCAGGTAGTCACCGTGCAGGCGCAGCACCGGGAAACCGAGGATGCAACCGGCCAGCCCAGCCGTGATCGCGGCCAGCGGCAGCACCGTCCAGAAGCCCAGCCCCAGGTATTGATAACCGAGCGCCAGTCCATAGGCACCAATGGCGTAGAACGCCACATAACCCAGGTCGAGCAGGCCGGCCAGGCCGACCACGATGTTCAGCCCCAGGCCCAGCAGCACGTAGATCAGCCCGAGGATGACCACGCCCAGCAGGTAGGAGTTGGAGAAAAACGGGAACACCACGGCGACGACGATTACCACCGGAATGATCCAGCGCAACCGGGTCTTGTAGTCCGGCGGCAGTACATGCACCCCGGAGCCGGTGCTTTCGAAGCCTTCGAGAATTTTCAGGCCCTTGGGGGTTTGCAGGAACAGGCTCAGGGCAAAGCGGCCCGCCATGACGATGGCGACAATCCATGCCACCCGGGTCGTTTCCAGGTTGAAGCCGTAGCCGTCCAGGACCACGCCGACAATCGGGCCGAACACAATCAGGGCCACCAGGCCGGCGAGAATCGCGTCAACCAGGCTTCTTTTGAGATCAATGGTTTTTTTAGTGGTTGAAGACATCGCTTACACCTTCGACACAAGAGGACGGCCGAGCAGGCCTTGGGGCCGAAAGACCAGAACGAGAACGAGCAGCGAGAAGCTGAAGACGTCTTTGTAGTCCGAGTTGACCAGTCCGGAGAACAGCGACTCGGAGATCCCGAGAATGATCCCGCCGAGCATTGCCCCGGGCAACGAGCCGATCCCGCCCAGCACCGCGGCGGTGAACGCCTTGATGCCGATGATGAAGCCCGCGTAGAAGTCGAATGTGCCGTAGTTCATGGTGATCAGCACACCGGCCAGGGCCGCCATTGCAGCACCGATGATGAACACGTAGGAAATCACGCGATCGGTGTTGATCCCCAGGATCGAGGCCATCTTGCGGTCCTGCTGGGTGGCGCGGCACATGCGGCCGAGCTTGGTGTACTTGATGATGTAGGTCAGCAGGGCCATCCCGGCAAACGCTGCGACCAGAATGAAGATCTTGGTGTAGGTGAGCTGGACGAAGCCGGTCCCGACTTCAACTCGCCATGCACCGGTGAGCAGGGTCGGCACGCCTTGTTGACGGGCGCCCTGGGCGATCTGTGCATAGTTTTGCAGGATCAGGGAAATACCGATGGCGCTGATCAGCGGGGCCAGTCGGGTGGAGTTGCGCAGCGGTTTGTAGGCGACGCGCTCAATGACCCAGCCATACACCGCCGTGACGATGATGGTGAAAATCAGTGTGCCGAGCATCAGCAGGGGGAAGGATTCAATACCGAAGTATGCCAGCAGAGCCAGACTGATTGCCGCGAGGTAAGCGGAAATCATGTAAACCTCGCCGTGGGCGAAGTTGATCATGCCGATGATGCCATAGACCATTGTGTAGCCGATGGCGATCAGGCCATAGACCGACCCGAGGGTCAGGCCGTTGACCAGTTGCTGCAGGAAAATACCATCCATAACGCAATCTCACGCAATGAGAACCTGCACATGTGGCTGTGCGGCTCTTCTAAGGAAAATACAGATATACGTCGGAGCAATGTCAGATGCGATCAGCCCAGACACCACCGCCCCTGTGAGAGCTGCGGTGCGGCGATCCGACTTGCCAGCGATAGCGGTTGAACATTCAACAAATTTGTCGTCTGTCAGGCCGTCATCGCGGGCAAGTCGGATCGCCGCACCGCCGCTCCCACAGGGAATCGAGGGATCAGCCGATCGAGTCAGCCCTTACTTCTGTTTTTCCAGCTGGTGGTATTTGCCGTCCTTGTCCCACTGGTAAACCACGTAGTCGGAGACTTTCAGGTCGCCCTTGGCATCCCAGGTCTTCTCGCCCATCACGGTCTTGACCGGGTTTTTCTTCAGCCACTCGGCGGCTTTCTCACCATTGTTGGACTTGGCGCCATTGAAGGCAGCGGCCAGGGTCTGGACCGAAGCATAGGCGTACAGGGTGTAGCCTTCAGGCTCGGTGCCCTTCTTGCGGAACTCATCCACTACGGTCTTGCTTTCTGGCAGCATGCGCGGGTCGGCGCCGAAGGTCATCAGCACGCCGTCGACGAATTGCGGACCGCCAGCGGTGGTCACCAGTTCGTCGGTCACGATGCCATCGTCGGACATGAACTTGACGTCCTTGAGACCTTGCTCGCGCAGTTGGCGCACCAGGGGACCGGCTTCCGGGTGCAGACCACCGAAGTAGACGACGTCGGCGCCAGCGCCGCGGATCTTGGTGACGATGGTGCTGAAATCTTTCTCGCCACGGGTCAGGCCTTCATACAACACCGGCTTCACGCCGCGTTTTTCCAGCTGGGCCTTGGTCGCGTCCGCCAGGCCTTGGCCGTAGGTGTCCTTGTCGTGCAGGACCACGACTTTCTTGCCCTTGAGCACGTCGACAATGTAGTCGCCGGCCACGATACCTTGCTGGTCGTCACGCCCGCACATACGGAACATGGCACTCAGGCCGCGCTCGGTCACCGCCGGGTTGGTGGAACCGGGGGTGATCGCGATGATGCCCGCTTCATCGTAGATCTCGGAAGCCGGGATGGTCGACGAAGAACAGAAGTGACCGACCACGCCAACGACTTTCTGGTTGGTCAGGTCCTTGGCGACCGTCACCGCCTGTTTCGGTTCGCAGGCGTCATCGCCCTTGACCAGTACGATTTTTTCCCCATTGACGCCGCCCGCCGCGTTGACCGCATCGGCCGCCGCTTGTGCACCCTTCATGTACTGCTCGCCAAATGCCGCGTTGGCACCTGTCATTGGACCCGCCACACCAATTTTTACGTCAGCCTGTGCAAACGCAGAAACACCCAGCGCAGCTGCCACTGCGAGGGCCAGAAAGCCTTTTTTGTAAAACGTCTGGGACATGAGGTGGTGCTCCATGGTTTTTTTAGTTGGCACTGCGACTTCTCTGAATGCTCAGAGCAAGGGCCGTGCCATCGGTTTTTTATTCTGGGAAAAGTCGCTACCTTATTGTTCTTTCGACTGTTTCGAGCCCATTTTCATTGGGCGTGCAACCGTCTAAACCGCGAGAGGTGAAACCATTTATTTTTAAAGGCGCAACCCGCATGCGCCATCATTGCAACCGCGTCGACAAACGACGTGCAACCAGCCTGTAACAACGTGCGTCACCGAAGTGCACACTGCTGGTGCGGGACTGCTACAACCCGCACCACTACAGGCTAGTCGCTACGCGTGAAAGCGCCGCTTCCAGCAACATATTTCAACAATCAGATAACGATCCGCAGGCACTGGCCTGCGTGATACAGCGAAAAACCGGCTTCGTATAAACAGCTGCGCAATCCCGCCCCTGCCAGTGGCTGCATGGCGGCGAAGGGAATCGGCAAAGCTTGAGGATCTCCATTACACAAATAATCGGCAAAGGCCTTGCCGACCACGGTGCCGGTCGTCACGCCCCGGCCGTTGTAACCGGTGACTGCCACTAAACCGGGCGCGGGTTCGAACAGACGCATCAGATGGTCAGGCGTGAACGCGATGCAGCCGGTCCAAGTGCACTCCCACTCCACTGGTTTCAAGTAAGGGAAGTAGTGCTGCTGAACCCGGTCGGCCCAGGCTTTCAGGAACCAGGTCGGCTTCTGATTGCCATTACCGAGACTGCCGAGCAACAGGCGTCCGTCTTTGTCCCGACGAATACTGCTGAGAACCTGGCGGGTATCCCAGGAACCCTGGCCACCGGGCAGGATTTGCTGCGCGGCCTCCTCGGTCAGCGGGACCGAAGCCACCTGATAGTAGTAACCCGGGAAGAAA
Organism: Pseudomonas silesiensis; assembly: GCF_001661075.1. NCBI lineage: Bacteria > Pseudomonadati > Pseudomonadota > Gammaproteobacteria > Pseudomonadales > Pseudomonadaceae > Pseudomonas > Pseudomonas silesiensis. Next base: position 514,202 of record NZ_CP014870.1, on the reverse strand, counting down.
TTGCGCCGCAACTCGGTCCAGTCGCCTTCGGTGTAAGCGTTGGAGGCGATGACCACTTGCTCGGCCAGTACCGAACCCTGAGCCGTTTGCACCGACCAGCGTTGGCCCTGACGTTCGAGTCGGATGACCGGGGAATGATCGAACAGCTGACCGCCAAGGCCGATCGCCGCTTTGGCCAGTCCTGTCGTATACGCCATCGGGTTGATCGTGCCAGCACGTCGATCAAGCAGCGCGGCGGCGATCTTTTTGGTACCTGTCGCTTGTTCGCAAGCTTGACCGGTCAACAGTTCCACTGGCGCGCCGCGACGCTTCCATTGTTGTTCACGACTGCGCAAATCCGCTTCGCCACGGGCGTTGTGCGCCATGTGCAACGTGCCTTCGCGGCGCAGTTGGCAATCGATGTCATATCTGTCGACCAGGCTGAACACCAGGGACGGTGCCGCACCGAGCATGCGATTGAGCTGACTGCCCACCGCTTCGCCAAACCCGGCTTCGATCTCGTCCGGTGGAATCCACATCCCGGCGTTGACCAACCCGACATTGCGCCCCGAACCGCCATGACCGGCACGATGGGCTTCCAGCACGCAGACACTTTTACCTTGTTCCAGCAGATGCACCGCCGCCGACAGACCGGTGAAACCGGCGCCGATGACGCAGACATCTACCCTCACCTCACCCTTGAGCGCCGAATTGTCCGGCCTTTGCGGCGTCAGTTTTTCCCACAGACACTCTTCGCGTAACGGCATTGCCAGACTCCAACCGAAACCTAACCAACACAAAGCAAAAGCTTCGCGGGCAAGCCTCGCTCCTACAGGTTATCTGCCATGACACAACCCCTGTAGGAGCGAGGCTTGCCCGCGAAGGGGCCCGTCAGTCGAACGTAATACCCTGAGCCAACGGCAACTCCAGCGAATAGTTCACGGTGTTGGTCTGACGACGCATGTACCCGCGCCATGCATCGGAGCCCGACTCGCGACCACCGCCGGTTTCTTTTTCGCCACCGAACGCGCCGCCGATTTCCGCGCCGCTCGGGCCGATGTTGACGTTGGCGATCCCGCAATCGCTGCCCACTGCCGACATGAACCGCTCGGCTTCACGCACGTCAGTGGTGAAGATGCACGACGACAGGCCTTGTGGCACTGCGTTGTTCAGGCGCAGGGCTTCTTCGAAATCGTTGTATCCGATCACGTAGAGGATCGGTGCGAAGGTTTCGCTGCAGACCACATCGCTCTGCTCCGGCATTTCAACGATCGCCGGCGAGACGTAATACGCATCAGGGAATTTATCTTCCAGCTGGCGCTTGCCACCGAACACCCGGCCACCTTCGCTCAAGGCTTGCTCAAGCGCGTCCTGCATGTTTTCGAAGCTGTGTTTATCGATCAGCGGACCAATCAGGTTGCCTTCCAGCGGGTTGCCGATGCGCACTTTCGAGTAAGCGGTTTTGAGGCGGGTGACAATTTCTTCTTTCACCGATTCATGGGCAATCAGACGACGCAGCGTGGTGCAGCGCTGACCCGCGGTCCCCACGGCGCTGAACAGGATCGCACGCACGGCCATGTCCAGGTCGGCGCTCGGGCCGAGGATCATCGCGTTGTTGCCACCCAGTTCAAGAATGCTGCGAGCGAAACGGGCGGCGATTTTCGGCGCCACTTCGCGGCCCATGCGGGTGCTGCCGGTGGCGCTGATAAGTGCGACGCGCGGGTCATCGACCAGGGCTTCACCCGCATCGCGGCCGCCGATGATGACTTGGCTCAGGTGCGGCGGCGCATCGCTGAAGTTTTTCAGCACACGATCGAACAACGCCTGGCAGGCCAAGGCCGTCAGCGGGGTTTTTTCCGACGGTTTCCAGATCACCGGGTTACCGCAGACCAGCGCCAGCGTCGTGTTCCAGGCCCAGACCGCGACAGGGAAATTGAACGCGCTGATCACGCCGACGACACCCAGCGGGTGCCAGGTTTCGCGCATGTGGTGGCCAGGACGCTCGGAAGCGATGGTCAAACCATACAGCTGACGGGACAGGCCGACGGCGAAATCGCAGATGTCGATCATTTCCTGAACTTCACCCAGGCCTTCCTGGGTGATCTTGCCGGCTTCCCAGGACACCAGCTCGCCGAGGTCGGCCTTGTACTCACGCAGGATATCGCCCAGCTGACGCACCAGTTCGCCACGGCGCGGCGCCGGGACTTTGCGCCAGAGTTCGAACGCATGATCTGCGCGACTGATGTGCTGCTCGACTTCAGCGGCGCCTTCCCAGTTCACGGCGGCGATCCGGCTGCCATCGATCGGCGAATGCACCGGCACTTTGCCATTCTGATACAGGGCCGGGTTCACGCCAAGACGATCAAGCAATGCGGCAACCATGGGTCACTCCTCAAGCAAAAAACAGAAAGTGGGCAGCCGGAAAATCACGACTGATCAGACCTGTAGTTTTAGCGCCCCCGAGGTTACTCAACAAACGACCTTTAAGAGAGATATCATTCCGTTTATTCATGCTGTGCATTGCTGGCAATAAAGAGACAAGACGAAAGGACCGCCCATGCTGAACAAACGCTATCTGCCTTCGATCACCGCACTGCAGTGTTTCGAGGCTGTGACCCGGCATTTGAGTTTCACTCGGGCCGCAGAAGAGCTGAACCTGACCCAGAGTGCGGTGAGCAAACAGGTCGCGCAACTCGAAGAGTTATTACAGCATCTGCTATTCCGTCGGGTGCGCCGCCGCCTGCAAATGACCCCGGCCGGAGATTTGTACCTGGTAGAAGTACGAAAAATTCTCACCCAAGTCGAAATGTCGACCCATTACCTGCGCTCCTACGGCGGTGAAACAGAAGTCCTGCGCGTCTCCACGCCTCCGACCTTCGGCGCCCGTTGGTTGGTGCCACGCTTGAAAGGCTGGCGCCTGCGCCACCCATCGATCCACCTGGACCTGTGCAGCGAACAGGAAGCCGACGATCTGCTGCAGGGGCGCAGCGACCTGGCTTTCTATTTTGGCCAGGGTTCGCGCCCCGGCACCGAATGCCTGAAGCTGTTCAGCGAAGAGTTGGTGCCGGTTTGCGCACCGGGCAGCCTGCCGGACACGCCATTCACCGATCCTACGCAACTCACTGACCTGGTCCTGCTGCAAAACGCTTCGCGCCCCCAGGCCTGGCACGACTGGTTCGACAGCCAGGGCTACCACACCGAGCACAGTTACCACGGGCCGCGGTTCGAAACCTTCTACATGTGCATCCGCGCCGCCCAGGTCGGCTGTGGCGTGGCGCTGATGCCGAAGTTTCTGGTGGAAGAGGAATTGGCCGACGGCAAACTGGTCATACCCTGGCAGCACGCGATGCCCAGCACCGACGCCTATTACCTGGCGTACCCGGAGCATGCGGCAGACGTGCCGAAAGTGCGGGATTTTGTGAAGTGGATGCTGGAGCAGATTGATAGTCCGCAAATGTCATCTATTTAGGGTTGCCCCCAGCCCCTGTGGGAGCGAGCTTGCTCGCGATGGCGGTGGGTCAGTCAATATTGATATTGAATGAAATACCGCCATCGCGAGCAAGCTCGCTCCCACAAGGATCTGCTGCGGTCTAAAAAATCGCTGGCAATCCTCACCACCGATATGCGCCACTAGCCCAATTCATTGAACAGCTGCAACGCCGCTGCCACAGGCCGCGGCCAGCCTGGAGAACCCCCGTTATGAGCGAGAGCGTGTTTGCCGATCGCATCGTGCAGAACCTGCTCGACACCGACTTCTACAAACTGACGATGATGCAGGCGGTGCTGCACAACTACCCGAATGTGGAAGTCGAATGGGAGTTCCGTTGCCGAAACAGTGAAGACCTGCGCCCGTACCTGGCGGAGATCCGCTTCCAGATCGAGCGCCTGGCCGAGTTGAGCCTGAGTGCCGACCAGTTGAGTTTCATGGAGCGCATCAGTTTCATGAAACCGGATTTCCTGCGCTTTCTCGGGTTGTTTCGCTTCAACTTGCGCTATGTGCACACGGGGATCGAAAACGGCGAGTTGTTCATCCGCCTGCGTGGGCCATGGCTGCATGTGATTCTGTTCGAAGTGCCGCTGCTGGCGATCGTCAGCGAAGTGCGCAACCGCTATCGCTACAGGGAAATCGTCCTGGAGCAGGCGCGCGAGCAGCTCTATCGCAAGTTCGACTGGCTGACCGCCAATGCCGGCAGCGATGAATTATCCGAACTGCAGGTGGCCGATTTCGGTACGCGCCGGCGCTTCTCGTTCCGCGTGCAAGAAGAAGTGGTAAACGTGCTCAAGCACGACTTCCCCGGTCGTTTCGTCGGCACCAGCAACGTGCACCTGTCGCGTGAGCTGGACATGAAACCGCTGGGCACCATGGCCCACGAGTGGATCATGGCCCATCAGCAGCTCGGCCCGCGACTGATCGACAGCCAGATTGCCGCCCTCGATTGCTGGGTCCGCGAATATCGCGGCCTGCTCGGGATCGCGCTGACCGACTGCATCACCACCGATGCCTTCCTCAGTGATTTCGACCTGTATTTCGCCAAGCTTTTCGACGGCTTGCGCCATGACTCCGGTGATCCGGTGCTCTGGGCGGAAAAGGCCATCGCCCATTATCACAAACTTGGCATCGACCCGATGAGCAAGACGCTGGTGTTCTCCGACAGCCTGACGCTGCCCAAATCCCTGGAGATTTTCCGGGCGCTGCGTGGTCGGATCAATGTCAGCTTCGGTATCGGCACCAACCTGACGTGCGATATTCCGGGTGTCGAACCGATGAGCATCGTGCTTAAAATGGCCGCCTGCAACGGCCAGCCGGTGGCAAAGATCTCCGACGAGCCGGGCAAGACGCATTGCAAAGACCCAAATTTCGTCGCCTATTTGCGACACGTTTTCCAGGTACCTGCCGCGCTTTCCAGTACAGCAGGCATTTCAAGCAAGGAGTGAATTCATGCAAGCCGAACAGCGTGAGATTGCTGAGCAGCTCAAGGTTCAACCGCCGTTCGCCGACCAGGCCGCCCTTGAGGCCGAAGTCGCCCGACGGATCACCTTTATCCAGGATTGCCTGGTCAATTCCGGGCTCAAGACGTTGGTGCTCGGCATCAGCGGCGGTGTCGACTCCCTGACCGCCGGCCTGCTGGCCCAACGCGCCATGCGCGAGCTGCGCACACGCACCGGTGACGACAGCTACAGGTTCATCGCCGTGCGCCTGCCGTACCAGACCCAGTTCGATGAGCACGACGCCCAGGCTTCGCTGGATTTCATTGCCCCGGACGAACGTCACACGGTCAACATCGGTGCGGCGGTCAAAGCCCTGGCCAGTGAAGTGGCAGCGTTCGAAGGCAAGCAAGCAGTATCGGTGGATTTCGTGCTCGGCAATACCAAGGCGCGGATGCGCATGGTCGCCCAATACACCATTGCCGGCGCAGCGCATGGGCTGGTGATCGGCACCGATCACGCGGCGGAAGCGGTGATGGGCTTCTTCACCAAGTTCGGTGACGGCGCGTGTGACCTGGCGCCGTTGAGTGGCCTGGTGAAAAACCAGGTTCGGGACATCGCCCGCAGCTTCGGCGCGCCGGAAACGCTGGTGGAAAAAATCCCGACGGCGGACCTTGAGGACTTGTCGCCGGGCAAACCGGATGAAGCCTCCCATGGCGTGACCTATGCCGAGATCGATGCGTTCCTGCATGGCGAGCCGGTGCGTGAGGAAGCGTTCAAGATCATTTGCGATACGTATAAAAAGACCCATCACAAGCGAGTGATGCCGTTCGCGCCGTAAGGCGTGAATGAGGTGGCGTCTGTTCCGGCGCCTTCGCGGGCAAGCCTCGCTCCTACAGAGTCACGCGATCCCTGTGGGAGCGTGCGGTGCGACGATTCGACTTGCCCGCGAAGAACGATGACTCGGTCTATCGTCAGGCACAAAAAAAAGCGTCCTTCAAGGGACGCTTTTTTATGAGCTCGATTCGATTACTTCAGGGTAACAGTACCTTTCATCATCGAAATATGGCCCGGGAACGAGCAGAAGAACCCGTACTTCTCGCCAGCAGCAAGCTTCGCTACATCGAAGGTCACCGAGTCGGTTTCCTTGGCACCAATGACCTTGGTGTGGGCGATGACGCGTGCATCACCTTCTTTCAGGTAGTTCTTGTCGATGCCGGCAGCCAGGCCATCGGTAGCGATCGGCTGCATGTCAGCCTCTTTGCTCAGCACCCAGTTATGGCCCATGACGGTTTTCGGCAAGGCGCCGGAATGAGTCAGCTCTACGGTGAACGTCTTGCAGCTCTTGTCGATTTCAATGGCCTTGGTGTTGAAGGACATCTGATCGGTGGAGTCGACAGTGACCTTGCACTCGGCAGCCATCAATTGGCTGCTGGCCAGTGTCAGCAGGGATACCGCAACAAGTTTGGCAAACATGGTGAATCTCCAAGGCAGGGTTAACAAAAATGCGAATGGACAGAAGACTGCCTGAAAACTTCGCAAGTTCCTATGACCTGAATCAAAAATTGTATACAACTTTCGGGCTATGACCCCTATCGAGACAATCTACCAGCCAGACGTCTGGTGCGGCCCTATCATCAAGCCGTCATCCTCATCTGGAGCGTCTGTCATGTCCCTTAACAGCCTGTTGCGCAGTTTGCTCGCCGCTTATGCCTGTGGCGCCAGCGGCACCTGTGAAACACCTGAACGCGAAGTCTAGACCTTGGAGCGCCGCTCGCCTGCCTTTACTCTGTGTCCACCCTGACCGTGGAGTAAGGCATGTCTTTAGCGTCCGTTTGTGTATTTTGCGGTGCCAGTACCGGCACCAACCCGGCTTATCGTGAAGCGGCTGTCGCCCTGGGGCGAGCCTTGGCCGAGCGCAAGCTGACCCTGGTGTATGGCGGTGGCGCCGTCGGACTGATGGGCATTGTCGCCGATGCGGCACTGGCCGCCGGCGGTGAAGTGATCGGGATCATCCCGCAAAGTCTCAAGGACAAGGAAATCGGCCACAGCGGCCTGACCCGCCTGGAAGTGGTCGACGGCATGCATGCGCGCAAGGCGCGGATGGCCGAGCTCAGCGACGCCTTCATCGCCCTGCCTGGCGGCCTGGGCACCCTGGAAGAACTGTTCGAAGTCTGGACCTGGGGCCAGCTCGGTTACCACGGCAAACCGTTGGGACTGCTGGAAGTGAACGGTTTCTACAGCAAATTGACCGGTTTTCTTGATCATATCGTCGGCGAAGGCTTCGTTCGCGAGGCTCACCGTGACATGCTGCAGGTGAGCGAATCGCCGCAATCCTTGCTCGACGCCCTGGATGCCTGGCAGCCGACAGTGGTGCCAAAGTGGATCGAGCAAAAACCCAGCTAACGGCTGGGCACCGATACAAGGCAGAATACGCGCCGCTCAACCTCACCTTCGACCCCAGAGGATCGCCCATGGCTAAACCCAATTATTCGTTCGCCAAACGTCAGAGAGACTTGGCCAAGGAGCAGAAGAAAGAGGAAAAGCTTCAGCGCAAGAAAGCTACCGCTGAAGAAGAAGCAGCAGCACTGAACCCGGATGCCGAAGGCGAAGTGGCGACAGACGAAACTGAAGCACCGAAAGATCAGGCGCCCGACGCCTGAGACCCTCAGGGCCGGATGATCTGATCAGGCCCACCGGATCTGTGTCCAGGGTTGGCAGCGTCGCTGCCGACCCTCACAGGCCACTCTGAATATCCCCTATCCGAACGTCCTTGCACATTTCCCCTGTGGGAGCGGGCTTGCTCGCGAAGGCGGTATTTCAGACGCATGGATGTGGGATGTGCCGCCGCTTTCGCGATGTAGAAACGGACACATCCTTTACGACTGAAACCGGGGACATCCTTTACGTTTCTGTTGGCTTGAAAGGCGGCTCTCGCCGCTTTTCAGTCTGCCTAAAAGGTAGTTGCAAAGGTAAATATCCCACACATCATCGTCCACTTCCTTCAGTCCTAGCGCCTCACCTGCCAAAGATTCACTGACGAAAATCATTTTGCCTTTCCATTTCATCGATCCATTTTGTCGGATCATGCGGATCCTCATATCCGAAGCGTAATCAGCCTCAGGCACGCGTCCGTCGTACTGCCTTGGCGAAGGCTTATACAGATCCGCAGGAACCTTCATCTCTAAAGCCTTATGAGGTCTTACGTAATTGAACTCCTGTCGAAACTGTTCAAATGCCAACTGTTGTTCCACCAGATTACGTTCAGGCGCATGAAGTAATGCAGCCTTGAGCGTTCGATGCATGCGCTCATGACGGCCATTCTGGTCAGGCCGCCCCGGCTGGATTCGCTCAGGGTAGATCCCTAGGCGTATCCACCAAGCCGCCAGGCTGGATATGCGCGAAATGCCGGTGGAGGCAAAGGGGGAGCCGTTGTCTGTGCGAATCACATTAGGCAACCCGTACTCCCGAAACGCCCAGTCGAACCCTTCGCGAGCCCCGGCAACGCTGCTTTGCGCTCTGCACAGCAATAGAAATCGGCTGACGTGATCAGTAATGGTCAGTGGGTAACAACGTTGGCCGTTCTGAAGCGCGAAGTCACCTTTGAAATCCGCCGCCCATGTCTGATTAGGCGCAGTAGCGTCGCGCAGCGGATTTTTCCCCGCTGGCGGGCGATTGAGGAAACGACGTTTTTGCACCAGACCTGCTCGCTTAAGCCATTCGCCTGCCGTGCTGACTGTTGGCCAAGACAACTCTGGATGATCAATCTTAAGGTTATGCACCAGCTTCTCAGGTCCCCAGCTGTGATGCTCGCGCTTGTACGCGACTAGCAGCTCAAGCACCTCATCGCTGATTTTGAAAGGGCTCGTATGCGGACGCCGTGACAGTTCCTTGAGCCCATCAATGCCCTGTGTTTCGTAGCGCGCAAGCCATTTATCCAAAGTGGGTCGGCTGAGCCCGTAGTGACGGGCCAACTCGCTTTTGGAATAGCTGCCTTGCAGCCAGTCGCCTATGAGTTTGATTCGTTGATCCATTGGGGACTCTCGATTCCAGGGCATGGTCAGGCACCTCCTGACCGTATTTCATACCTGTAAACGATGTCTCCGGTTTAAAACGTAAAGGATGTCTCCGGTTTCTACCCGAGCAAGCCCGCTCCCACAAGGGATACCGTTACTCCAGTGGCATCACGGTGACGCGGACCTCCGGGTCATGATTACCGCCCCCAAGAATCACCCCGCGCAACGGCGAAACATCGGAGAAATCCCGGCCCCAGGCCAGCGTGATGTGTTCCAGCGCCGGCTGTACGTTATTGGTCGGATCGAAATCGACCCAGCCCAGCACCGGGCAAAATACCGAGACCCAGGCGTGGGATGCGTCGGCCCCGATCAGTCGCGGCTGCCCCGGCGGTGGCTGGGTCAGCAGGTAGCCGCTGATGTACCGCGCCGCTAATCCACGGGAGCGAACGCAGGCGAGCATCAGGTGCGCGAAATCCTGACAAACACCGCGCCGACGCTCCAGCACCTCCACCAACGGCGTTGCCACCTGTGTCGCTTCGGCGTCGAAGGTGAACTCGCTGAAAATTTTCTCCATCAGCGCCTGAACGCCGAGCAACAGCGGACGGCCCGCGGGAAAACAACTGTCCGAAAACTCGACGAAGTTGCGTTTCAAATGCACATAGGGCGATTCAAAACGGAAACGGCACGCGTCCAGCAATTCAGGTAACAGCGGCTGACTGCTATAGGTCAGCGCGTTGCGGGTGTCTTCCCAGGCCGGGGATCGATTGAAGTCCAGCGCAGGCCGGGCCAGCACTTCAACGGTGAGCCGGGCATTGACCAGCAATTCATCGTGGGGCCGCTCGAACGCCAACCGGGTCAGGGGATTACCGAATACGTCCAGTTCGTCCCGGCGCGTAGTCGGCTCCGGACTGATCTGCAATTGCTGCTCGGTGCAGCGCTGCCAGGCACAGGCCCGCGGCCACAGGTGTGCCAGTTGCTGGGCCAGGGATACCGGGCTGTCGTAGTGGTAATGGGTGTCGTGGAGAATCTGGTAATGGGCGTTCATCAGACGGACACCGTGCGCTGGCTGACATCATCGACATGGGCGAAATGGCGCAAGGCCAGGCGATCCGACATTTGCCCGCTGATATCGGCGATCTCTTGCAGCAAATCAGCCAGACCATTGATAGCGGCGCGAACGCTGGATTCACCCAACAGCGAATTCTCCAGGCTACCCAGATCAAAGCACGCCAGGCGGTCCACCAGTTGCGGCAGGCCTGCTTCACGAGGTACGCCAAAGTCATCGTTCAAGCGTTTCAGCGTGCGGGTCACCAGCTTCAACTGGAACAGCACCGCATGGGGGTTTTGTTCATCCAGCAGCAACAGGTCCAGTACCGGTATCAATTGCGCCACCGCCAGATACCGCGAACGGTAGGTGATGCTGCTGTTCCCCAACTCCAGCAGCCACTCCAGGCCAGCCTGGTCGAAGGCGCCGGCACCGCGCAGGAACGCCGCAAGGCTGGCGCTGAGAAACTGCAGTCGCTCGATCCGGCGACCGATCATCAGGAAGCGCCAGCCTTCGTCCCGTGTCATGTCGTCCAGGGCGAAACCGGACAACGCCGCCAGGGACATCACCAGACGGTTGAGAAAATCCAGCAACTCGCCAAAATCCGCTTCATCGGTTTCCAGCGCCATGGCTTCGCGCTGCAATTCCACCAGCGCCTGCCAATTCTCCCGCGAGAGCTTGCCCCGCACCTGGGACGCCGCCCACTGCAAACGCTGCAGGTTGGAGCGCAGGCTGAACGGCCAGTCATCGCCGAGCAGCGCCGCCAACAAGCGCTCCTGCAACTCGCCTTCATCCGGCAACAGATTCAGGCGTTCGCCGAGATCGACGGCAGCCTGCAAGGCCTGGGGATCGTCACCGTCGACATAGCGCGCCAGCATGATCCGCAGCAACCGTGCGCTGCCGTCGCAACGCTCGCAGTAACGGCCGAACCAGAACAGGTTTTCCACCACCCGTGACGGCAGATACGGATCGAGCCGCACCAGATCGCGCACCCCGATGTTGCGTCGGGTTTTCCATTGTTCGCCGCTGGGTGGGCGATCCCCCAGCACCCAAGTGTCCTTGCTCGCACCGCCGCGCTGCATCGATACCACTTCGGCGTCGGCGTCGGCGGCCACCCGGGTCAGTCCACCGGGCAGCACCCGATAACCATTGCGGCTGGCTACGGCATACACACGCATGCCGATGGCCCGCGGTTGCAACTGTCCGTCTTCAGCCTGCCAGACCGGCGCCTGGGAAAGCTGCGCCAGTTCTTGCGCCACATAGGCGTAAGGCCGTGCCTGCATGCGCTCGGCCAGCTCCTGGCGCTGTTTTTCACTCAAATCACGACCAAACACCGGAGTGAAGCTCTGGGACGGGAATGCCGGTTTGATCAACAGCTCCGGTAATTTTTCCAAGGCCTGGGCCAGCACTGGCGCTTCGCCGCACCACCAAGTGGCAATGGAGGGCAGGATCAGTGCTTCGCCGAAGAGGAACTGATTGATCCTCGGCAGAAAGCCCAGCAACCCCGGCGACTCCAGCACGCCACTGCCAAGTGCGTTGGCCACCAGCACTCGCCCTTGCCGCACGGCCTCGAGCAGGCCCGGCACACCAAGCGCCGAGTCGGTACGCAACTCCAGCGGATCGCAGAAGTCATCATCCAGCCGACGCATGATCGCGTGGACCCGGCGCAGACCGCTCAAGGTTTTCAGGTAGACGGTGGCATCGCGCACCGTGAGATCGCCACCCTCCACCAGTGGGTAACCCAGCTGGCGCGCCAGATACAGATGCTCGAAATAGCTTTCGTTGAATCGTCCCGGCGTCAGCAACACCACCAACGGCGCTTCATCGTCGCTCGGCGCCTGGCGGGCCAGGGTTTCCTGAAGCGTGCGGAAAAATCCGGCCAGATGCTGCACCTTCATATCGCGGTACAACTCGGGAAAGGCCCGGGACACGATGGTACGGTTTTCCAGGGCATAACCGGCACCGGATGGCGCCTGGGTCCGATCCGCCGTCACCCACCAGCGACCATCGGGCGTGCGCGCCAGGTCCACCGCGTACAGATGCAGAAAAGCCCCGTCGGGCGGCGTGATGCCCTGGCACGGCCAGAGGAAGTTGTTATGGCCGAATACCAGCTCGGCGGGCAACAGGCCCTCGGCGATCAAGCGTTGCGGACCGTAGAGGTCCGCCAGCACGGCATTGAGCAAGCGCGCCCGTTGGGCGATGCCCGCCGACAACTGCTCCCACTCGTCAGCCGCAATGACATGGGGCAGCAGGTCCAGTTCCCACGGCCGGTCAGCCCCCTTGGGATCGGCGTAGACGTTGTAGGTCACGCCGTTTTCCTGGATCTGCCGGGTCAGCAACGCCTGACGCTGCACCAACTGCGCAGGTGTGCTGCGTTGCAATTGGTCGAACAGCCGTCGCCAGTGCGGGCGCACGGCTCCACTGCCATCGAGCAGTTCGTGATAAGTGCCCGCCGTCAGCGGGTAGCGGTCAAGCAGATCAGGCATGGAAAAGCTCGGCAGACAGCAAGGAACGGTCAGACTAACGCAGGCTCATGACGCCCGGATAGACGAAAAATCCGAGCGTCGCGTAGGGTTTAGTAACGTCGTAAATCGAGCGTCATCGGTAGTTCGTCGCTAATGTCCACATTCGGTACAGGCAGTTTCCCTGGCGTATGTCCGATGCGGAAGAAACGCGCCATCCGGCGGCTCTCGGCTTCATTGGCATTCACCGGCAGGCTGTCGTAGTTGCGCCCGCCCGGATGGGCGACATGGTACTGGCAGCCGCCCAGCGAGCGTTGCATCCAGGTGTCGAGCAGGTCGAACACCAGCGGCGCATGAACCGGGATGGTGGGATGCAGGCAGTTGGCCGGTTGCCAGGCGCGAAAACGTACGCCTGCCACAAACTCGCCAACCCGACCGGTAGGCTGCAATGGCACTGGAATGCCATTACAGGTCAACAGATAACGCTGGGGTGGCAAGCCCGTGAGCTTGACCTGCAAACGCTCCAGGGACGAATCCACATAACGCACCGTGCCACCGACCGCACCCTCCTCGCCCAGCACATGCCAGGGTTCCAGTGCCTGACGCACTTCCAGCTCGATACCGCTGACCGCGTAATCGCCGACCTTGGGAAAACGGAACTCCAGATGCGCTGCAAACCACTCGGCCCGCACGGGATAACCGGCGGCATTGAGATCGACGATGACATCAGCGAAATCCTGCTCGATAAAGTGTGGCAACAGGAATCGGTCATGCAGCTCTGTGCCCCAGCGCGCCAGCTTCGGCGGCGCATAAGGCTCGCGCCAGAACCGTGCGACCAGCGCCCGCAGCAGCAACTGCTGCGCCAGGCTCATGCGCGCATGGGGTGGCATCTCGAATGCTCGCAGCTCAAGCAACCCGAGGCGACCGGTAGCACCGTCCGGCGAATAAAGCTTATCGATACAGAATTCAGCGCGATGCGTGTTGCCGGTGACATCGATCAGCAAGTTGCGCAACAGCCGATCCACCCGCCACGGCGCACACTCCTCGCCCGGTTCGGGCATTTGTGCAAAAGCGATTTCAAGTTCGTACAACGCATCGTTGCGCGCCTCATCTACACGTGGCGCCTGGGACGTCGGGCCGATGAACAGTCCGGAGAACAGGTAGGACAAGGACGGATGGTTATGCCAGTAACTGATCAGGCTGCGCAGCAGATCGGGGCGGCGCAAAAACGGAGAGTCAGCCGGTGTCGCGCCACCCAGGACAAAATGGTTACCGCCACCGGTACCGGTGTGCCGGCCGTCGATCATGAACTTCTCGGTGGTCAGTCGCGTCTGGCGCGCCTCTTCGTAAAGAAACTCAGTGCGTTCGACCAGCTCATCCCAGGTGGCGGACGGCTGCACGTTGACCTCGATCACGCCTGGGTCCGGCGTAATCCGGAAGTTGCTCAGGCGCGGATCGCTCGGCGGCTCATAGCCTTCCAGCAACACCGGGCAATGCAGTTCTTCAGCCGTGGCCTCGATGGCGCTGATCAGTTCCAGGTAATCCTCGACCCGCTCCAGTGGCGGCATGAACAGATACAACCGGCCTTCCCTCGCCTCGGCGCAAAACGCCGTACGGGTCAGCCAGTCTGCGGATTCGTCGATTCCGGGCACGCGCTCGTCAGCCACCGCAGGGTCGCCATGACTCTGCAGCTGGGCGGTGTCAGGCAACGTCGGGAAATCCTGGTTCGGGTCCTTGGGATAGATAAACGGATACTCTGCCGCTTTCACCCAAGGCTGCGAGCCGAGTGGCAGGCGATAGCCCAGTGGCGAATCCCCCGGTATCAGTCGGCAGTGTTCTTCACGCAGATACCAGCGCCCGCTCTGCCATTGATCGCCCTTGGCCGTGCGCGCCAGAGGAAGGACCTGGCCAATGATCTTGTCCAGGCCTTGGCTGAAGACTTTACGCAGTCGCGCACGCTCCAATGGTTCTTCCAGGCGTGAGTCTTCGGCGCTGACGTTCTGCGGCAAAGTCCCCTCGCGCCAGAGGTAATAGAAATTGTCTTCGTAGGCCGGAAACACGAAGCGTGTGGGAATTTTCAGGCGCTCGGCGACACTCGCCAGAAAACGCCCGGCCAATTCACCATTGGCACCGTAGTCCTCTTGCTCATCAGCGATCAAGGCGCTGTTGTGCCAGATCGGCACGCCATCGCGGCGCCAGTAGCAGTTGAGCGACCAGCGTGGCAATTGTTCGCCGGGGTACCACTTGCCCTGGCCGAAATGCACCAGGCCTTCGGGTGCATAGTGCTTGCGCATGCGCTGGAACAGTTCGGCGGACAGGCGACGCTTGTCCGGCCCGAGCGCTGCGGTGTTCCACTCGGCGCCGTCGGGGTCATCGATGGACACAAAGGTCGGCTCGCCGCCCATGGTCAAGCGGACGTCACCCTCCAGCAGATCGGCATCGATCTGCCGCCCCAGCGCCTGGATCGCCAGCCATTGCTCGTCGGTGTAGGGCTTTGTCACTCGCGGCGCTTCCCAGATCCGCTCCACGGACATTTCGTGGGTGAATTCGCACTCGCACGGTTCCACCAGGCCACTGATCGGTGCCGCAGAGCCCGGATCGGGGCTACAGGCCAACGGTATGTGTCCTTCGCCGGCAAACAGCCCGGAGGTCGCGTCCAGGCCGATCCAGCCGGCACCGGGCAGATAGACCTCGCACCAGGCGTGCAGGTCGGTGAAGTCCACGTCAGTGCCCGACGGGCCATCGAGGCTTTTGACGTCAGCGGTAAGCTGGATCAGGTAGCCGGAGACGAAACGCGCCGCCAGGCCAAGATTGCGCAGCAATTGCACCAGCAGCCACGCGGAGTCGCGGCAGGAACCGGAGGCCTGCTCGAGGGTGTGCTCCGGGGTCTGCACGCCCGGCTCCATGCGGATCAGGTAGCCGATGTCTTCGCTCAGACGCTGATTGAGTGCGACAAGGAAATCCACGCTGGGCAGCGGTGTGCGGTCGATACCCTGCAGATAAGCCTGGAATTTCGGGGTGAGGGGCAAGGTTTCCAGGTACGGCGCCAATTCCTTGCGCTCGTCCGCCGCGTAGGTAAACGGGATCTTTTCCGCGTAGGGCTCGAGGAAAAAGTCGAACGGATTGAAGACCGCCATCTCGGCCACCAGATCGACTTCGATCCGCAGCTCATCGGTTTTTTCCGGGAACACCAACCGCGCCAGGTAATTGCCCTGGGGATCCTGCTGCCAGTTGATGAAGTGCTGCCCAGGCGAGACCTTCAGCGCGTAGGACAGTATTCGCGTGCGACTGTGGGCGGCCGGGCGCAGGCGAACGATCTGCGGTCCGAGCTCGACAGTGCGGTCGTAGCGGTAATGAGTGACATGGTGCAATGCGACATGAATCGACACGGCGTGCCTCCTGCGAGCCTTAAGCGTATTGGAAAGCGCGCAAGACTTATGCCATCCAGCAGCGCTGGCGCTTTCTTCGGTTGCTTGAGGCAGTACAGCACCAAAATCGGGCGATGCGGGAATTTGGTTTGGGGGGATTGCACGTTTATGTGGCAGCGAGTGCTGTCAGGGAAGTTTTCGAGACTGTACTGGCCCCTTCGCGGGCAAGCCTCGCTCCTACAGGTTTTTCTGTGGACGCAGCATCTTGTGAACAACAGGGATCCCTGTAGGAGCGAGGCTTGCCCGCGAAGGGGCCAGTCGCCCGGGCAAAACTTTCAAGCCTTAAACGCAAAACGCCAACCCGAAGGTTGGCGTTCTGTTCAACTCAAACGAGGCTTAGCGCGGTACGACTGGCTTGCGCGCAGGCTTTGGCCCTTTGCCTTTAGCCGCATCCTTACGCTCCTTGGCCGCCTGCTGGTTGCGGGCGAACGCCGCAGCCTTGGCCTGTTCACGCTTGTCCCACGGATTACCGCCATCGCTGGCACGGGGTGGCAGACCGGTGTGCTGGGTCAGGATTTTGGTGGTCTTCTCACCCGCGACCTTGTGGCTGCCGGCCGGCGTCGAGTTTTTGCGACGAGCACTCTGATAGCTATCGGTCGCCGGCTGATGCAGCGGGATCAACTGGTTCTTGCCCGGCCCGATCAGGTCGGCGCGGCCCATGCGGGTCAGCGCTTCACGCAACATCGGCCAGCCTTTCGGGTCGTGATAACGCAAGAACGCCTTGTGCAGGCGACGCTGCTCTTCGCTCTTGACGATGGTCACCGCGTCACTCTTGTAGGTGACCTTGCGCAGCGGGTTCTTGCCCGAGTGGTACATCGCAGTGGCGGTGGCCATCGGCGACGGATAAAACGCCTGCACCTGGTCGGCACGGAAGCCGTTGCCCTTGAGCCACAGGGCCAGGTTCATCATGTCTTCGTCGGTAGTGCCCGGGTGGGCGGCGATGAAGTACGGAATCAGGTACTGCTCTTTCCCGGCTTCCTTGGAGTACTTCTCGAACATGCGCTTGAACTTGTCATAGCTGCCGATGCCCGGTTTCATCATCTGGTTGAGCGGACCTTCCTCGGTGTGTTCCGGGGCGATCTTCAGGTAACCACCGACGTGGTGGGTCACCAACTCCTTGACGTATTCCGGCGACTCGACCGCGAGGTCGTAGCGCAAGCCGGAAGCGATCAGGATCTTCTTCACACCCGGCAAGGCACGGGCGCTGCGATAGAGCTGGATCAGCGACGAGTGATCGGTGTTCAGGTTCGGGCAGATGCCGGGGAACACGCACGACGGCTTGCGGCACGCCGATTCGATTTCCGGTGTCTTGCAGGCGATGCGGTACATGTTCGCGGTCGGGCCGCCGAGGTCGGAAATGACGCCGGTAAAGCCTGGGACCTTGTCGCGGATCTCTTCGATTTCGCGAATGATCGACTCTTCGGAACGGTTCTGGATGATCCGGCCTTCGTGTTCGGTGATCGAGCAGAAGGTGCAGCCGCCGAAGCAGCCGCGCATGATGTTCACCGAGAAGCGGATCATGTCGTAGGCCGGGATCTTTTCCTTGCCGTACGCCGGGTGCGGAATGCGCGCATAGGGCATGCCGAACACGTAGTCCATTTCTTCGGTGGTCATCGGAATCGGCGGCGGGTTGAACCAGACGTCGACTTCGCCGTGCTTCTGCACCAGCGCACGGGCGTTGCCCGGGTTGGTTTCCAGGTGAAGCACGCGGTTGGCGTGAGCATAAAGAACGGCGTCGCCACGGACTTTCTCAACCGACGGCAGACGGATCACGGTCTTGTCGCGGGTCATTTTCGGGCTGGCCAGGATCTGCACGACTTTAGCTTCAGTCGGGTCTTCAGACGGCCCCTTTTCCTGCTCGATGGCGCAGGCTTGAGTGTCCTGGGTATTCACGTACGGGTTGATGATCTTGTCGACCTTGCCCGGACGATCGATGCGCGTGGAATCGACTTCGTACCAGTCTTTCGGCGTATCGCGACGAATGAATGCGGTGCCGCGCACATCGGTGATGTCTTCGATCTTGTGACCATAGGACAGACGCTGGGCGACTTCGACGATCGCACGCTCGGCGTTGCCGTAGAGCAGGATGTCGGCGCAGGCGTCGATCAGGATCGAGTTGCGGACCCGGTCCTGCCAGTAATCGTAGTGGGCGATGCGGCGCAATGAAGCTTCAATGCCACCGAGCACGATCGGCACGTGCTTGTAGGCTTCCTTGCAACGCTGGCTGTAGACCAGGCTCGCGCGGTCCGGACGTTTGCCCGCCAGGCCACCCGGGGTGTAGGCGTCATCGGAACGGATTTTCTTGTCGGCGGTGTAGCGGTTGATCATCGAGTCCATGTTGCCGGCCGCGACACCGAAGAACAGGTTCGGCTCGCCGAGCTTCATGAAGTCGTCTTTGGACTGCCAGTCTGGCTGGGCGATGATCCCGACGCGGAAGCCCTGGGACTCCAGCAGCCGGCCGATGATCGCCATGCCGAACGACGGGTGATCGACGTAGGCATCACCGGTGACGATGATGATGTCGCATGAATCCCAGCCAAGCTGATCCATCTCCTCCCTGCTCATTGGCAGGAATGGCGCTGGCCCGAAACATTCGGCCCAATATTTTGGATAGTCAAATAACGGCTTGGCTGCTTGCATGTCGATGACCGGTGTTGAGATGAAAAATCGCGGGCGCGGAATATAGCACAAAATTTGACCAATTCCGACAACGGTGGTCGGTTTCTCTTCGATCCAGCGCTTGCGCACAACTGACCCGGACGATACGCGCTTTACAGGTCCGTGAGGCGCAAAAAAGGCAATGACGCCGAATCCCCCTTCAGCATCCCGCTTGTGGGTCCTGATGCGGCAACCCTTCAAGGATGAAAAAAAACATGTCACCAAAACCGCCACCCAAAGGTCCCTTCAGCGTCGATATCCACCCCCGTCCCAGACCGCCCTCGGAAGGGCACACACCACTGCCCGACACCCTGCCGCGGGTCGATTTCGGCTCGCCGGTCACGACGAATCCGCGAAATCCTTCAAGGACGACCGGGACGCCGGAGGATGGCGACCTCGATGCCATCACCCCAGCACCGACCGTAACGGCCAGCGAGCGGCCTTCTGTCCCGGTGCCTGCATCCACGGCGGCGCAGCGTCCACTGGAGCATTACTGGATCGCCTCGGCGGCGCAGCTTCCCGTTCCCGACGACTTCGGCGTCAGGACGTTCAAAGGACGCCAGTACGTCGATGTGCCGGGTGGTGGCGTCGTGCATATCGAGGCGGATCCGGACACCGGCCTGTATCGGGCCAAGCTGCCGAGCGAACTGCAGGCTTCAGGCCCGGTGCTCGTACGCGATTCCGCGAGCACGCTTTGGCATCCCGTGGATGAAGTTGGATCAACGACCTACCCTTTGACCGCGACCCGCCTGGAGGCGTTTCGCACCCACCTGGACTTCACCGGCGTCGAACCGGGCGACGACGGGCTGTATCGGCACGATGGCAAACTCTACGTGGTCATTGAGAACCGGACCTATCAGGCCCTGCATGATCTTGAGGCTTCGTCGCCGCAAGCTCCGGTGATGCGAATTGTTCGGGCAGAGGATCCCGTCGCCCTGGACGACCGCAATGTGTATGTCGCGACGCGCCCGGGAAGGTCGGAGCCTGTGGTTTACGCCTCATTGGACGGCTGGGTGGGAACCCATGTGGGAGCAAAAGGGGGAATGCACCGAAGAGCAAATCCTGCCGCAGATCGTGCGGCTATTGCATCTGTCGAGGTGGTACATGAGCTAGATCGCCTGGATTCCGAATCTGACCAAGCCATGGCAATAAGTGAACGTCTGCAATCCGACTGGGAGGCCGTAAGAGGCACGCAAGGCGAGAGAAATGCGCTGATCTTGCGTGAGATACAGCACCAGCGTGAGTTGGGGATACTGGAGAAAACAGTCACGTACTACACCGACAACAAGGCGGATATAGTCGCCCTCTACCGCCGTGACGGGTACAGAGCGAAACTGATCCATCTACAACAGGGGAGAATCCTGGCCTACGAACGAATCCTCGAAGTCAACTTTTTGCGCCAGTTATTGGCCGGCCCCATAACCGCAGCTTCCACCGAAAATCTTCCTTCGGTCGCCGCGTTTCTGACAAAAAAATTAACCTACATGAAGAAACGTCAAGAAATTGAAGATGAGCTCGTAAAAAAGTGGCGCGTGCCACCCAGTGATCTGCACGGTGATGTTCTTTCACCAATGGAAGTTCATGAAGTCGTTGCCCTGTGGATGTACGCCAAAAGTCGTCTGCTGAGCAATGATCAGTCGGCCACTACCGCCTTCGAAGCGCCGTATCTTGCAGCCATGTTCTCTCAAACAACAACCGCATATGGGGCAATCGACAACATACCCGAGAGCGCTCGCTCCGCCGTGCTGAGCGAGCTGCTGGATCAAAGCATTGCAATCAGGGATTCGTATGATCGGCTGGCACTGCCACCTGAGCCCAAACATGCCACTTCACGGGATGAGATAACCGGGGAGATCAAAGCATTTGAACACACGCTGGAAGAACACCTGGCCCGCTATCACCTGGAACAGATTCGGAATTCGGCGCTACCTGCACATGAGCAGTCCATTGATTTTGACTTCATCCCGGCACAAGACAGAAGTGGCGCCGCACCGAGACCTTCACGAATGTTTCGCGCCAGACACCATGGGGTCTACAAGATCAATGTCGGTCACCCGCGCCAGTCTGACACAGGCGTGCAGGTGATCGATGTCATGAGCCCCGGCGACCTGATCCAGGTCATGCACACCTACGAGCGTCAGGAAGGAGAATGGCGCCGGCTGCGCCCCGTGCAAAACACCGCACTGCCCGAGCTGATGGCACAAGCCACCCAACGGCTGGACCAGTTCGACTCGCACCTGGGTGAAGCCAGACGGGATGAGCGGGCAAAACGCAACGCCACCAATATCGTGGAATTTCTTGGCGGCAAGGCCGAAACGCTTGACGACCTGGCCCGACAGCTCGAACACGCTCCGAATCCAACCGGGAACAACATCGCCCCCCTTGTCCAGCGCCTGAGAGATCACAGTCATCGTTTGCGCACCGAAGGCGAGGACATTCGCATCCGGCTCTACAAGGACAAAGCCTTTCTGGGTGGGGACCGATTGGCGTATTTGATCAGCCAGGAGCATATCGGCGCAGTGAAAATCCTCGACCGAGCACTACGCGGCAAAGGTAAGGAAAAGCACTTCCTCGACATTTACTCACTCAACGACCGCCATACCGGGGAGCCGTTGTGGCACGCCCATTTCCACTATGACCGGAAGGACACGCTTGCGGTGCACTTCAAAGACGATGGCGGGCATCTCAAAACCCTCGAGCAGAGCGGAAAAGGTATTTCATCCCAGCGCAGGGATGAACAGGCCGGCCGACCGCACACTGCCATCTGGCGACCCGCGATTGATCGCCGGACGGCGCAGCGGATATTTGACCTCGCCACGTAAGGCCATTGCAATTGGCCGGCAGGGGGCACCGTCCGATCGTTGGTAAATGTATATATGTACCGCTTTTCGCCCCTTTTTTCCTGCTACAAGAATGGCGAATCTTAGACGGTCTACGAAACCGTAAAACCCAAAAAACCGGCAATGACGCCGAATCCCGCGTCAGCATCCGTTCATGGAGGCCGATGCGGCAACCCTTCAAGGATGAAAAAACCATGTCGCCAAAACCGCCACCTAGAGGCACTGTCACCGTCGATATCCACCCCCGTCCCGGGCTGCCTTCGGACGGACATGCGCCGCTGCCCGATACCCTGCCGCGAGTCGATTTCGGTCTGCCAATCACGACGAATCCACGAAATCCTTCCAGGACGACCGTAATACCGGGGGATGGCGACCTCGATGCCATCATGCCTGCGCCTTCGGTAACGGCCAGCGAGATACCCTCCGTCCCGGCGCCTGCACCCACGGCGTCGCAGCGTCCGTTGGCGAACTATTGGGTCGCCTCCGCGGTCAAGCTTCCCGCTCCCGACGCCTTGGGCTTGAGAACGTTCAAAGGACGCCAGTATGTCGATGTGCCGGGCGGTGGCGTGGTGCAGATCGAGGCGGATCCGGACACCGGCCTGTACCGGGCCAAGCTGCCGAGCGAACTGCAGGCTTCAGGCCCGGTGCTCGTGCGCGATCCCGAGAGCACGCTGTGGTATTCGCTGGATGACGTTGAGCCAACGACCTACTCATTGACCAATACCCGCCTGGAAGCCTTTCGCACGAGCCTGGACTTCACCGGTGTCGAACCGGGCAGCGACGGGCTGTATCGGCGCGAAACCGCCATCGACGTCGTCTCCCAGCGATCGGACAAGTGCTTTGATCTGCTCCGGGTCGAGGGATGGGTACAAGTCTGCGGCACGAGATTCCGGGCTGCGCAGGCGGTCGACAGCCGATAACAGTCTGTCTTTCAGACCTTGAGGAACAGGGCGGTCAGGTTCGCTACGCATCATCCCGCCCGCGCCGGGGACCTTGGTTCCCACCCAGCCGTCCAGTACATCGTAAACCACGGGTTCCGACCTTCCCGGGCGCGTCGCGACATACACATTGTTGTCGTCCAGGGCGACGGGATCTTCTGCCCGAACAATCCGCATCACCGGAGCCTGCGGCGAGGACGCCTCAAGATCATGCAGGGCCTGATAAGCCTGGTTCTCAATGACCACGTAGAGTTTGCCTTGGCCCGCCGTAAAACCGAGTACAAAACGCTCAAGGACCAACTGAAATCCTGGATCACACAGTCGTCCACCTCATCGACGCCAGAACCAACAAAACGCTGGGTGGAACATGTCGCCAAAGAGATAAAGCGCTGTTGGCGTCAGAAGACCGGAACAACGCTTAAGTTACCGCCTGGGAATGAAACCCTTCCAGCGTTGAATGCTGATTTCAGCCATGTCCGGACGCTGGATCTGGACAACATCACCTGGTCGGACACGGCCGACACATTCCTCACTGGCTTTTCCCGCCTTGAACGTCTGACAGTGACCCGCTCCACCCTGACTAAACTGCCTGCCGCCGTCGCTGAAATGTCCAACCTGAGCACATTGAATCTGAGTTCGAACCGTATCCGGCTCGATGAGCAGACTGGCGCAACACTGAGCGCGCTCAGCAAGCTTGAGCACATTGACCTGTCGGGCAATCCACTTGGGACAACACCTGATTTCAGTGGCATGTCCGAACTCAAGACACTGAACCTGAGCAGCACGCACCTGGATCAGTGGCCAACGGGCTTGCAACATCAGGCCACACTGGAAGTCGTCGACTTGCGCAACAACCAACTGCGTGAAATTCCTCAGGCAAACCTGAACCCGACGGCCGATCAGTTCGAAACCATCGCCCGGATCAACAGTGTCACGCAGCTTGAAGGCAATTCGTTTCCCCCTGGGTATTGGAGGTCCCTTGAGACATATTGGCAACGCGTGGCTGCCGAACATCCCGAACCGAGCACCCTGGCCACAACCGGTGCATTCAGGATCGATGCCGATATCCCTGAAGTCGCGATGGTGCGGCGGATGTACCCGGACAAAGACGCGCAAGCTGCCAGGGAGTACCTGATCGGCTTGGGTGATGGAGCAGAAACAAAGATCGCCCGACGCATTCAGGCATTCGATTTACTTGAAACGCAGCTGGAACGCTACGTAGCCGACAGTCAACCCGATTCATCCGGCACTGCCGGCGGCATCGCCAGAATAATCAAGGGCTGCTGGCTTGAAGATTCGGGGGCAGTATTAAGGCTGCCAGACGTCAAAGGCCCGCTTCCGGTTCTGACAGTGGATTTCAGTCACGTCAAAATCCTCAGCATGGACTCAATTCACTCGTCGGACGCTACCGATATCTTCCTGTCCAATTTCCCCCGCCTGGAATCGTTGAGCATTGACAACTCTCAAATCGAGAAGCTCCCCCCCAGTATTGGCGAAATGAAAAACCTGAATTACCTGAGCCTGACCTCGAACAACCTGACACTGGATGCGCAAAGCGCTTCGACACTCAGCGCCCTGAGTCAACTTGCGGTAGTCGATCTGTCCAAAAACCCGCTGCAGATAGCGCCCGACTTTAGTGCCATGTCCCAGTTGAACTCGGTGAATCTGCATGACACGCAGATCAGTCAGTGGCCTACAGGGTTACTGGACAAGACCGCGTTGACAGGCGTTGATTTGAGCAACAATCGGTTACGCGAAGTGCCACAGGCCAACCTCAACCCTGCACCTGAACAACTGCAAGCGGTTGCCCGGATCAATGCTGTCACGCGGCTCGAGCAAAACGCATTCCCTTCCCAATACTGGAGAAAATTCGACAGCTACTGGCGACGTCTGAACGAGGCTCACCCGGAACTGATGAGCCCTGCCTATGCCAAAGCATTCGATAGCGATAACTCTTGGGCACAGCGTTACCGCGCACTGTATCCAGGCAAAAGTATCAAGGAGTGCAGGGAATACATATGGAGCCATGAGAAAGGGACTTTTTCACCCAAATTGAACGGATTGGAGCAAGAGTTCAGCCTGTTGAAAAGCCAGCTTGATGACTGGGTGTACTCGGGTGAAGGCAATCGGCTTGGTTACATTCGTAACCATCAAATAGGGCGCAATATCCCGACCCGCGATCACCGAAACACGGCGCGGGATAAAATCATCAGCTGCTGGCGGCGGGAAACGGCTCAAAAACTGGCGAACGACGGAACTCCGATCGGTCTGGAACTGGATCTCAGTGGCCTGACACTGCCAACCCTGCCGGATCTGAGCGTCGACTTCAGCCACGTGGGATCACTCAAATTGAGCAACATGAACCTGACGGCTTCCCCGGAAGGTTTCCTTACCCGCTTTCGCCATTTACGCTGGCTGGACATGTCGAATAACCGGCTCACGGATTTACCCCCGGCCGTCGGAGAAATGCATGGAATGACGCGTCTGTTCCTGCAGAAGAACCAATTGCAGCTAACCGCCGAGACTGCGCAGATCCTCTCTGGGCGAACAACACTCAGAGCGTTGTTTCTACAGGACAACCCCCAACTGGGTGAACTCCCCGACTTTAGCCTGATATCGGATATGCGCGCGGTCAACATGGCGAATACAGGTATCAATACCTGGCCGACCGGCCTGTTTGATCAGCCCCTCCTGACCGACATCGATCTGAGCAACAATCAGATCACAACGCTTCCTGACTTCGTTACCGCGCCCGCCGCGGATCGTCTGGCGCACTCGGTACAGGTCAACAGCGGCACCCGGGTGTTCAACAACCCGCTGTCTGACGCCACGCGTGTGCGGTTGGAAGCCTACCGTGTGCGACTGGAGAATGCCGGAACACCGCTTCGCGGCGCATTCAACCTGCTCACATCGTCTGCCCCCGATGTGAGACTGCCCGAGCCTGTGGTGAGACCGGGAGCATTGCACCCGGCATGGCTCGTAGGATTGACGGCCGAACAGGTCTCAATCAGAACAGCGCAATGGAACATGTTGCGTGAACAGCATGGCTCGGATGGCTTCTTCAACATCATAAACAGTCGCACCGACCATCCTGATTTTCGGCGACAGGTCTGGGAGGTGATCGATGTCATTACCGAAAACAATCCGCAGTCGCGAGTCTTGCGCAGGGAGCTGTTCGCTCGCGCGTGCGAAGCCGGATGCACTGATCTTGCCGCTGCCACCTTTACCGACCTGCAAATCCTGGCAATCAGCCACAAGGCGCGTATCCAGGCCAAACTTGAATTGAACGGTGCGCAACTGGTGGATTTATCCAAAGGACTGTTTCGATTGAAACAGGTCGACGACATCGCGGCGGCTGACCTCGAATCCAGTAGGGCAATAGTCAACGATCCGGCGACATCCACGGAGCAGAGGAATCACCATCGCAATCGAATACGCGATCCGCATGAAATGACGATGGCCTATCGCTTTGGTCTCAAGGACCGGTTGCAATTGCCATTTCAGCCGGAAGCACTCACCTTCATCGGCATGGCCAAGGTGACCCCGACAATGCTGGATGCGGCTTATAGAAAAGTCGTTGCGCTGGACGGTTCGCCTGAAGTGGTTGAGGCACTGGTGTCGATGGATTTCTGGCAGGACTACATCACCCACAAGTATCAGTCGCAATTCGAGGACAGCCGTCAGCCGTTTCAGGATCAGCAGGCGATACTGGACGCACAGAAATCCCAAGGGAAGCTGAAAGAGTCTGAATACAAGACTCAAACCGATGATTTGCAGGCACAGCATGCGATTGCAGAAGCGACGTTGATTCAGGTGCTGACCCGGCAAGAACTTCAACCTGGTCCAACCATCGAGGAGCGTCCGGCGAGTGACACGTCCGGGAATCAGGCTACGTCTGAAGCGGGCTGAAAAATCTGACGCATGCACCGGTACAGCTGGCCGAATCGTTTCGGCCAGCTGTCATTCGTCGTCGAAGTTGTAACTGCCCGGCGCGAGGTTTTCGAAACGGGTGTATTTGCCGATGAATGCCAGGCGCGAGGTGCCGATCGGGCCGTTCCGCTGCTTGCCGATGATGATTTCGGCGATGCCCTTGTGCTCGGTTTCCGGGTGATAGACCTCATCGCGGTACACAAACATGATGACGTCGGCATCCTGCTCGATCGCTCCGGATTCCCGCAAGTCGGAGTTGATCGGGCGCTTGTTCGGTCGCTGCTCCAGGGAGCGGTTGAGCTGCGACAACGCCACGACTGGACAGTTGAATTCCTTGGCCAGGGCTTTCAAGGAACGGGAGATTTCGGAAATCTCGTTGGTCCGGTTATCACCACCGGAACCCGGGATCTGCATCAATTGCAGGTAGTCGATCATGATCAGGGCGATGTCGCCATGCTCACGCACCAGACGCCGGGTCCGCGCGCGCATTTCCGACGGGCTGATACCGGCCGTATCGTCGATGAACAGCTTGCGGTCGTTGAGCAGGTTGACCGCCGAGGTCAGGCGCGGCCAATCGTCGTCGTCCAGGCGACCGGCCCGGACCTTGGTCTGGTCGATCCGGCCGAGGGACGACAACATACGCATGATCAGCGATTCGCCTGGCATCTCCAGCGAGTAGACCAGCACGGCCTTGTCACTGCGCAGTACGGCGTTTTCCACCAGGTTCATCGCAAAGGTGGTTTTACCCATGGACGGACGGCCGGCGACGATGATCAGGTCGGACGGTTGCAGGCCGCTGGTCATCCCGTCGAGGTCGGTGTAGCCGGTGGACAAACCGGTAATGGCGTTGTCGGTGTTGAACAAGGTGTCGATGCGGTCGATGGCCTTGGTCAGCAGGTCATTCACGCTCACCGGGCCGCCGGTTTTTGGCCGGGCCTCGGCGATCTGGAAGATCTGCCGCTCGGCTTCGTCGAGAATCTCTTCCGCGGTGCGGCCTTCCGGGTTGAAGGCGCTGTCGGCGATCTCGGTAGCGATGCCGATCAGTTGTCGCAGGGTCGCCCGCGCGCGAACGATCTGCGCATAGGCCTTGATATTTGCGACGGACGGCGTGTTTTTTGCCAGTTCGCCGAGGTAACCAAGACCACCGACTTGCGAGGTCTGACCTTCCTTGTCCAATTGCTCGGCAAGGGTCACGACGTCGATCGGCGAGTTCCGGTCGGCCAGTTTGGCAATCGCACGGAAGATCAAACGGTGGTCATGCCGATAGAAATCGCCGTCCGAGACTTGATCGAGCACGCGTTCCCAGGCGTTGTTGTCCAGCATCAGACCACCGAGCACGGCCTGTTCGGCCTCGATGGAATGCGGAGGCACCTTCAGGGACGCGGTTTGCAGGTCATATTGCTCGGGAGCGGAGATATCGTTCATGGCCACTTGAATAGGTTTGTGAAAATCAGGAACCGCAGAAAGACAAAGGGCACGACCTGTAAACAGGATCGTGCCCGATGTTACCGGCAAGCACCCGAGGGTGCCAGCCGACAAGTGCTGCTTAAGCTGCTACCACGACAACGCGTACGGTGGCTTCAACTTCGGCGTGCAGGTGCACGGCTACGTCGAATTCGCCTACGTTGCGGATGGTGCCGTTCGGCAGACGAACTTCGCTTTTTGCAACTTCAACGCCAGAGGCGGTCAGTGCATCAGCGATGTCGTGGGTGCCGATCGAACCGAACAGCTTGCCTTCGTCACCGGCGGTGGCAGTGATAGTCACTTCCAGCTCAGCCAGTTGGGCGGCACGGCTTTCAGCCGAAGTTTTACGATCTGCTGCGGCTTTTTCCAGCTCAGCGCGACGCTCTTCGAACGCAGCCAGGTTGGCAGCGGTCGCAGCGGTAGCTTTGCCGTAAGGCAGCAGGTAGTTACGACCGTAACCAGCCTTAACGTTCACTTTGTCACCCAGGTTGCCCAGGTTGGTGACTTTTTCCAGAAGGATCAGTTGCATGTGAAAATCCTCTTAACTTTTAACCTTCACCGTTCGCGCTATCGACGTCTTTCGGCGTCGAACGACCGCGAAAATCAATCAGGCTGTCGACGATGGCCAAGACCACCAGCAACGGATAGATCAGCTGCATGAACAGCAACAACGTGACGTACAACCCCACCAGCCAGAACCTGGCCAGTCGCTTTTGCGCCACCAGCCCGTGAATCAGGGCCAGCCCGGCGAACACCAGCGGTACGCTGCACAACGGCGTCAACATGGCCATCTGAGGACCGATGTTCGGTCCCAGAAGCATGAACGCCAGCAGCAACATCGCCGGCAAAAGCGGGAATCGGATGGCGCGAAACTCGCGACCAAAACCACCCGGGTTGTACAACAACGCCTGCCAGTAGCGCCCGACAATCAGGCTCAGCACACTGACGATTTGCAACAAGGCCGCAATCAGGCCGGTCAGGACCGGTGCAATCAGGGACGCAAAATGCGCTTGCTCGTCTACCGACAATTTCTGGTAGACATCACCGAGTAGCGACGGCATGACTTTTATCAACGCCTGCGCCAGCATCTCGATCTGGGGACCAAAAGCCATCCCCAGCACCACTGAAAACACCACTCCCATCGCTATGCTGACCAGCAGCACGCGGTTCCAGGACTCACTTGCGCGCAAAACCAACGCAAGGCTCCAAGACCCCAGCAGCACCAGAAGTGAGCGTGGGTCATCGGCGTAAAGCCACCAGATCAATGCCGGCAGCAATCCCAGGGCAAGAACGCTCGAAGCGTCCTTCCATCCGCGCCGCAGGAGCACGAAGCATCCAGCGGCAGCACCCAACCAATACAACAACGGCAATGCCGCGCATCCAGCCACTACCAGAGTGGCCTGCATACGGCCGCGCATGATGAACTCAGCTATGGCACGCATGCTTTCAATCCTTTGCTACGTGTCGACTGCCCGGTCTCAGCGGCCGTGGCTGTCGGTGTAGGCCAGCAGGGCCAGGAAGCGGGCGCGCTTGATAGCGGTGGCCAGCTGACGCTGATAACGTGCTTTGGTACCGGTGATGCGGCTTGGAACGATTTTGCCGGTCTCGGATACATAAGCTTTCAGGGTGTTGAGATCTTTGTAATCGATCTCTTTCACGTCTTCAGCGGTGAAGCGGCAGAATTTACGACGACGGAAGAAACGTGCCATGTAATAGGCTCCTCAAAAGGTCCGTGGATTACTCGTCAGCGTTATCGCTGTTGTCGCTGTCATCACTGTCAGCGCTTTCAGCGCCTTCGTGCTCAGGACGGTCGCGACGCTCACGGCGCTCACTGCGGTTTTCTTCAGCCTTGAGCATCTCGGATTGGCCGGTAACGGCTTCTTCGCGACGGATGACCAGGTTACGGATCACTGCATCGTTGTAGCGGAAGTTGTCTTCCAGCTCGGCCAGGGCCTTGCCAGTGCACTCAACGTTCAGCATCACGTAGTGAGCCTTGTGAACATTGTTGATTGCGTAGGCCAGTTGACGACGGCCCCAATCTTCCAGACGGTGGATTTTGCCGCCGTCTTCTTCGATCAGCTTGGTGTAACGCTCAACCATGCCGCCGACTTGCTCGCTTTGATCCGGGTGGACCAAAAAGATGATTTCGTAATGACGCATGAATGCTCCTTACGGGTTGTAGCCTGCCGCTCAAAAGCGGTCAGACAAGGAGTGAATGACACTTATGGACTTGCTTGCGATAGACACATGCGTGCCTGCCGTCACAGCAAGGGGCGCAATTGTAGAGAAGGGACGGGAGAGGTGCAAGGCAATTGGTGAATATTTGAACAGTTCGTTCACACCACCAATCTTCGCTTCACCACAAACCACTGTGGGAGCGGGCTTGCCCGCGATAGCGGTTTCACATCCAGCATCTTTGCTGAATGACACACCGCTATCGCGGGCAAGCCCGCTCCCACAGGGATCACAGCTGACTTAAGACTTTTTGCCGGTTCCGGCTGCTTTTACGCTGCGCTGACGCTGGGCTTCGAACAAGCAAACGCCCGTCGCCACGGACACGTTGAGACTGCTGACGCTACCGGCCATCGGCAGGTGTACCAGGTAGTCACAAAGGTCACGAGTCAGGCGACGCATGCCGCTGCCTTCCGCGCCCATGATCAGGATGGTCGGGCCAGTCATGTCATGCTGATACAGGCTCTGCTCAGCCTCGCCCGCCGTACCGACAACCCACAAGCCACGCTGCTTGAGTTTCTCCAAGGTGCGCGCCAGGTTGGTCACGGCCACCAACGGAATGACTTCCGCCGCACCGCAAGCAACCTTACGTACCGTCGGGGTCAGGGTCGCTGACTTGTCCTTGGGCACGATCACCGCCAGCGCACCCGCCGCATCGGCCGAACGCAGGCAAGCGCCGAGGTTGTGCGGGTCGGTCACGCCGTCCAGCACCAGCAACAGCGGTGCGCCTTCGGTGCGGTCGAGCAACTCGTCGAGCATCGCCTCGCCCCAGACCTGGCTCGGACTCACCTCCGCCACCACGCCTTGGTGCACGCCTTCAACCCAGGCATCGAGCTCACGACGCTCAGCATTGCCGACTGATACGCGATTTTCGTTGGCCAGCTCGATCAGTGTCTGAACCCGCGGATCACTGCGGCCTTCGGCCAGCCAGATCTGCTTGACGCGCTTGGGGTGGTGACGCAGCAACGCTTCTACAGCATGTACGCCGTAGATCTTTTCCAACTGACTCATGACTTGGCCTTAGGTTTACGTACCCCGCCGCTTTTGGCAGCTGGAGCGGAACCCGCCTTGGGCGGGCCTTTACGGTGCTTGCTCGGTTTTGCTGGCTTGCCGCCGG
This sequence comes from Pseudomonas silesiensis, assembly GCF_001661075.1. NCBI lineage: Bacteria > Pseudomonadati > Pseudomonadota > Gammaproteobacteria > Pseudomonadales > Pseudomonadaceae > Pseudomonas > Pseudomonas silesiensis. The sequence continues at coordinate 483,167 of NZ_CP014870.1, read as the reverse complement.
GGGCCTTGTCAGGCGCCGACCGTCCGGTCTTTCCCCCAGACGCCGCTTTACCGCCGCTTTTTGCTTCAGACAGCAACGCCTGCTTCAGTTCACGACTCTTGCGCAACTCGGCGTTTTTCGCCGCGGCATCGCTCGGGCGATAGGCCTCGACAGCCTTTTCCTTGGCAGGACGACGACCAGCGGTTTTCGCCGATGCCGGCTCTGCCGCTGTTTTTGCAGCAGTCTTGGCGGCTGGCTCGGTTTTTTCCGTTCCGCGCTTCTTGCGACCGATCGGCGCGCTGATGGTTTTTTCAGCCATCTCGAAGTCGATCTTGCGCTCGTCGAGGTCGACGCGCATGACCCGGACTTCAACGGTGTCGCCCAAGCGGAAGCTGCGGCCGGTACGCTCACCGGCCAGGCGGTGATGCACAGGATCGAAATGGTAGTAATCGCCCGGCAGCGCGGTGACGTGCACCAGGCCTTCGACGTAGATATCGGTCAGCTCGACGAACAGGCCGAAACCGGTCACGGCGGTGATCACACCCGGGAACGACTCGCCTACGCGGTCCTTCATGAACTCGCACTTGAGCCAGTTCACCACGTCACGGGTGGCTTCGTCGGCGCGGCGCTCGCTCATCGAGCACTGCTCGCCGAGCTGCTCCAGGATCGCTTCGTCGTACGGATAGATGCGCGCCTTCGGAATGGTCATCGCGCCGGCACGGCGAACGTGCGGGGTGTTCATTTTCGAATGGATGACGCTGCGGATCGCCCGGTGCGTGAGCAAGTCCGGGTAGCGACGGATCGGCGAGGTGAAGTGCGTATAGGCTTCGTAATTCAGGCCGAAGTGGCCCTGGTTATCGGCGCTGTACACCGCCTGGCTCAACGAGCGCAGCATCACGGTCTGGATCAGGTGGAAATCGGGACGGTCTTTGATGCCGGCCAGCAATGCCTGGTAATCCTTCGGCGACGGGCCGTCCTTGCCTTTGTGCAGGGACAGGCCGAGCTCGCCGAGGAACGCACGCAGTTTTTCCAGACGCTCCGGTGGCGGGCCATCGTGAACGCGATACAGCGCAGGAATTTCGTGCTTTTTCAGGAATTCGGCGGTGGCCACGTTGGCCGCCAGCATGCATTCCTCGATCAGCTTGTGGGCGTCGTTGCGAACGGTCGGGCGGATCTCGGCGATCTTGCGCTCGGTGCCGAAGATGATCCGGGTTTCCAGGGTTTCGAAATCGATCGCGCCACGCACGTGACGAGCGGCGAGCAGCACTTTGTACAGCGAGTAAAGCTGCTTGAGGTGCGGCAGAACGTCGTTGTACTCGCCACGAAGCTGACGCGCCTCGGTGAGTTTCGGCGTTTCCAGCATGGCGCTGACCTTGTTGTAGGTCAGGCGCGCGTGAGAGTGGATCACCGCTTCGTAGAAGCAATAGTCGGTCATCTCGCCGGATTTGGAGATGGTCATCTCGCAAACCATGGCCAGGCGATCGACGTGCGGGTTCAGCGAGCACAGGCCGTTGGACAGCTGCTCCGGCAGCATCGGAATCACGCGCTCGGGGAAGTACACCGAGTTGCCGCGAACCTGGGATTCGTTATCCAGGGCCGAACCGATTTTCACGTAGCTGGAAACGTCGGCAATCGCCACGTACAACTTCCAGCCACCGGAGAACAGGCGCAGCTTGCCCGGCTTGGCTTCGCAGTAGACCGCGTCGTCGAAGTCGCGCGCATCTTCGCCGTCAATGGTGACGAACGGCAGATGACGCAGGTCGATGCGCTTCTCTTTGTCCTTCTCTTCGACTTCCGGCTTGAGCTTGGCGGCTTCTTTGAGCACCGCTTCAGGCCAGACGTGAGGAATATCGTAAGTGCGCAGGGCAACATCGATCTCCATGCCAGGCGCCATGTAGTTCCCCACGACCTCAACCACGTCGCCCTGCGGCTGGAAGCGCGGTGTCGGCCAGTGAGTGATCTTCACTTCGACGAACTGACCGATCTTGGCGTTGGCATTGCGGCCCGGTGTCACCAGCACTTCCTGCTGGATCTTCGGATTGTCCGCCACCACGAAACCGATACCGCCCTCTTCGAAGTAGCGACCAACGATGGTTTCGTGAGCACGGGAGACCACTTCGACGATCATGCCTTCGCGGCGACCGCGACGATCCAGGCCGGAAACACGGGCCAGGGCACGGTCGCCATCGAACACCAGGCGCATTTGCGCCGGGCTCATGAACAGGTCGTCACTGCCGTCGTCCGGGACCAGGAAGCCGAAGCCGTCACGGTGGCCGCTGATGCGGCCCAGGATCAGGTCGAGCTTGTCCACCGGCGCATAGGTGCCGCGACGGGTATAGATGAGTTGAGCGTCGCGCTCCATGGCGCGCAGGCGGCGGCGCAGGGCTTCGATCTGGTCTTCTGTGGTCAGACCAAACTCTTCGACCAGCTGCTCGCGGTTAGCAGGCGAACCCCGATCAGCAAGGTGCTGAAGGATCAGTTCGCGGCTAGGAATAGGGTTTTCATATTTTTCCGCTTCACGAGCGGCCTCGGGATCGAGGGACTGCCAATCGGCCATTAGAGAGTTTTCACCTTGTCTATATACGGGTTAGTTTGGCATAGGCGTAATGAAACGGGAAATTTCAGGCTATGACAGCCTGTCTAAAGCCCTTAATGGACACCTCGAAGCTGATTTAAATGCCATTGGTAAAAAAATCCAGGTTTTTTTGATGGCAGGGGTTTACAGTTAAAAAGACGCTCCGTATAGTGCGCGCCATCGACGACGCACTAGCGCTGCCGATACTGCCCAGATGGTGAAATTGGTAGACACGCCAGCTTCAGGTGCTGGTGACCGCAAGGTCGTGGAAGTTCGAGTCTTCTTCTGGGCACCAATTACGAGCTTGAGATTAGATCAATTTCAAGGCTCGCACAAAAACCCGCGAAAGCGGGTTTTTTGCATTTGGGGCTTCTGATTTATTAAAATCAAATCAGGGGTTTACAGATCAAAAAGCTCTCCGTATAGTGCGCCACATCAACAGCGGCAACGCTGAAGATGAATGCCCAGATGGTGAAATTGGTAGACACGCCAGCTTCAGGTGCTGGTGACCGCAAGGTCGTGGAAGTTCGAGTCTTCTTCTGGGCACCAATTCAAATTCAAGGTCACGATCTTGAATTTCACAGAAACCCGCGAAAGCGGGTTTTTGCGTTTCCGGCTTCCAAAACTATCAAGCCCCCCTGTAGGAGCGAGCTTGCTCGCGATGGACGTGAACGATAACGCTGTAAGCCTGACACCCCGTGGCGCTCTCAGGTTTATCGCGAGCAAGCTCGCTCCTACAGGGTGATACGCTCTCCTAACAAAAGCATGCCAGCCCCGCAAGGCGCACTTGAGAAACAATATCGTTTATCATTGTTGCAAGATTTTACAATGCGACAGTGAGGAACCCTGCGAATGTTGTTTCGAAATACCCTGCGCCGCGGCCTGACCATCACCCTGTTTGGCCTGGCATTGGCCACTCCCCTCACCCAGGCCGCCGATCCAGTTTCCCTGACGCTCTATAACGGACAACACAAGGAAGTCGGCGATGCTATCGCCAAAGCCTTTGAAGCCAAGACCGGCATTCACGTCAATGTGCGCAAGGGCAGCAGCAACCAGCTCGCCAGCCAGGTCGTCGAAGAAGGCGACCGCTCCCCTGCCGACGTGATCTACACCGAAGAGTCGCCACCACTGAACAAGCTCGGCGAACAGGGCTTGCTGGCGCAGACCGATGCCGCCACCCTCGCCGTTCTGCCGAAAGACTACGTTGCCGGCAATGGCACCTGGATCGGCATCACCGCACGAGTCCGCGTCGTCGCCTTCAACCCGAAACTGATCGACGAAAAAGACCTGCCCAAGTCGGTGATGGAGTTTTCCGATCCGAAATGGCAAGGCAAGGTCGGCTTCGTGCCTACCAGCGGCGCGTTCCAGGAACAGGCGGTGGCGATCATCAAGGTGCACGGCATGGATGCGGCTGAAGAGTGGCTGACCGGTCTGCGTGCGTTCGGCAAGACCTACAGCAACAATATGGTTGCCCTGAAGGCTGTGGAAAACGGCGAAGTCGCCACCGTGCTGGTGAACAACTACTACTGGTTCGCCCTGCAGCGTGAAAAAGGCCAGCTCGATTCGAAACTGCATTACTTCACCGGTGGCGACGTCGGCGGTTTGATCACGGTTTCCAGCGCGGCCGTGCTCAAATCCAGCAAACATCCGAAGCAAGCCCAGCAATTCCTCGCCTACATGGCCAGTGAAGAAGGCCAGCGGGTGATCACCCAGACCACCGCCGAATACCCGCTGCACAAAGGCATGCAATCGGATCGCGGCCTCAAGCCGTTCGGCGAACTGGAGGCACCAAAGGTCACGCCAGCCGATCTTGGCAATGCCGAAGAAGCCCTGGACCTGGAACGTGACGTTGGCTTGAACTGATGAACCCATCGTCATCCGCCCTCGCCTCGCGCGGGGGTTACGTACCACGGCGCAAACGACCTTCGATCTGGTTGCTGTTACCGGTGCTGCTGCTGGTTGTGCTCAGCCTGCTGCCGCTGGCTTATGTCGGGCTCAAGACCTGGCAAGCGGGCTGGGCCGAAGCGCTGCACCTGCTGTGGCGGCCGTATGTGTTCGGCCTGCTGCGCAACACCCTGGCACTGATGATCGGCGTGACCCTGGCCTGCGGTGTGATCGGTCTGTCACTGGCCTGGCTGCTGGAGCGCAGCAATCTGCCGGGACGCCGAGTGTGGGGCGTGATCCTGTGCCTGCCGTTCGCCGTGCCGGCGTTCGTCAGCAGTTTTACCTGGGTCTCCCTGAGCGCTCACTTCGAAGGCCTGGGCGGGGCAATCCTGGTGATGAGCCTGTCCAAGTATCCGCTGATATTCTTGCCGGTGGCCGCGACGCTGCGCAATCTCGACCCTTCTCTCGAGGAGTCCGCCCGCACACTGGGGCAGAACCGCTTGGGGGTGTTCTTCAGGGTGACCTTGCCACTGCTCTGGCCATCGTTGCTCGCCGGCTCCCTGCTGATCGCCCTGCACATGCTGGTGGAATTCGGCGCCTTGTCGATCATTGGCCTGCAGACCTTCACCACGGCGATCTATCAGCAATTCGAACTGGAATTCAGCAACGCCAACGCGGCGATGCTTTCGGCGGTATTGCTAGGATTGTGCCTGATACTGCTATGGCTGGAGTTGCGAGTGCGCGGCAAAGGCCGACACGTGCGCACCGGGCAAGGCGCGGCACGCCGGGCAGAACAGGTTCGCCTGGGCCCCTGGGCGACGGTCGGACAGCTCTATTGCTTGATGCTGGCGATCATCGGCAGCGGCATTCCACTGGGAATGCTGGCGTACTGGTTGGCGGTGGGATCGTCAGCGGCGTTCCCGGTGGCCGCGATCAGCGAGGCCTTGCTCTCGTCTCTGGCGCTGTCCCTCGGTGGCGCAGCGTTGTGCCTGGTGCTGGCCGTTCCAGTGGGCTTGCTGGTGGTGCGCCACAAGGGTCGGCTGGCGATCTGGGCCGAGCGCCTGCCGTACCTGCTGCACGCACTGCCAGGGCTGGTGATTGCCCTGACACTGGTGTACTTCGCGCTGCACTATGTGCCGGTGCTGTACCAGACCTCGGCATTGTTGTTGATCGCTTATGCGCTGCTGTTCCTGCCGCTGGCTCAAGCGCCGATCCGCACGGCGCTGAACAAGGCGGCACCGCAGCTGGAAGAGGCCGCGCGCACGTTGGGGGCGTCGTCTTTCAGTGCATTTTGCCGGGTGACCCTGCCGATCATCTTCCCGGCGCTGGGGGCAGCGTTTGCGCTGGTGTTCCTGGATGCGATGAAGGAGCTGACGGCGACTTTGCTGTTGAGTCCTACCGGGCTTAACACCTTGGCGACAGAAGTTTGGGCGCATACCGCGAATGTGGAATTTGCGGCGGCGGCGCCTTATGCGGCGTTGCTGATACTGGTGTCGGGGCTGCCGGTTTACCTGCTGACAACCCGGATGTATTTGAGCCGTTGAAAGCTTCGCGGGCAAGCCTCGCTCCTACAGGAATTGCGCGATCCCTGTAGGAGCGAGGCTTGCCCGCGAAGGCGTGAGACCCGCCAATACAAATTTTAAGCCCTGAACTGCCCCAGGCTCGCCTTCAACTGCGCCGCCAACCCATCCAGCACCTTGCCGCTGGCCGTAGTCTCCACCACCGCCTGAGCCGCCTTCTCCGCCTGTGCATGGATGGTCTCGACCCGCCCGCGCACCGCTTGCGCACCCTGCGCCTGATGGGCCGCTGCCTGAGTCGCCAGACCTATCGCCGAATGCACCCGCTCGACAGATGCCTGTACCGACTGCTGCAACCGCGCACTGTCACGCAACACCAGCAATCCTTCACTGGCCTGGCGCCCGGCCTGACCGATCGCAGCCACCGCCTCACGCGCGCCCTCTTGCAGCGCGACGATATGCGCCTGAATGTCGCCCGTGGAGCTCTGGGTCTTGCTCGCCAGCGCCCGCACTTCATCAGCCACCACCGCAAACCCGCGACCGGTCTCGCCGGCCCGCGCCGCTTCGATGGCCGCGTTCAGCGCCAGCAGGTTGGTCTGCTCGGCGATCCCGTGAATCACTGTCAGCACCACTTCAATCTGTTCACTCTGCTGCGCCAGCCGCTCGATGACTTTCGAGCCGGTATCGACCTGCCCGGCCAACGCCTCGATCAGGCTGCCGACCTTGGCCGAAGTGCGGGTGTTTTCATCGGTGGCCGAACGAATGTCCACCACCTGCTGCAGGGCCGCCTGCATGGCGTGGCTTTCCGACTGAGCGTCATCCGCCATCTGCGACAATGCACGCAAGCTCTCCGCCACTTCATCACGCTGTAGGCCGGCCGCCGCATCGGCGCCAGCGTTGCGCAAGGTCATGGCGCCGATTTCCACACCGGTGCGCTGGGCCACATCACCCGCCTCACGCACGATGGGCTGCAACTTGTCCACGAAACGATTGACCGCCGAGGCCATGTCGCCAATTTCGTCCTTGCTGTTGATCTGCACGCGCTTGGTCAGGTCGCCCTCGCCCGCGGCCAGGTCATCCATGGCGGCGATGAGCATTTTCAAGCGATTGACCACTCGACGCCCCAGCACCACCGCGAGCAGCAACAGCACAGCGAAACCTACGACCGCCAGGCCCATGCCGATGCGCCAGCGCAACGTGGTCGCGGCTTCCTGCACCGTGTCAGTGGTGTTGGATTTCATCTCGGACGCGGTAGCCTGCGCCGACTGCAGCCGCGCACGCATCGCCGTGGCGCTGTCAGCCGCCGCGCCTTTGAGGCTGTCGCCCACCAGTTCATCGCTGCTGGCGATCAACGCGAGGAAACGCTTGTCCAGCGCCGCCACATCGGCTTCCACCGAAGCGGTCGAGACACCCATCAGGACTTTGCCGATTTCCACGCCATTGGGGTTGATCGAGGCTTCGAGGTAGTACACCGACGGATCGTTCTTCGCCGCGTCCAGCACCTTGTCCAGCGCCCGCTCGCCCTGGCCTTTTTCCAGCAGGGCCTTGTTGATCGGATTTTCCCGGTTGAGGTAGCGCGTCAGGTGCTGACCCGTGGCGTCGTCGTAGACCACGAACAACACGTTGGGATTACGCTGGGCCCGGCGGGCGAATTCGGACAGGGTTGGCACGTCGCTGTCCCACATGGCGCGGGGTGCAACGGAGGCCAGGAGCTGCGCCATATCATTGGCGGAGTCCTTCAAATCCTTTTCCAGCGTCGCACGCAGCTGTGCCTGCTCGTCTTTCAATCGCGAGGATAAGCCGGCCGTAAGGCGCTGGCGGGTGTTGGTCGAAAGGCTATCGAGGCTCGACGTGACTTCACGCCCGGCCTGCTCCAGTTCGCCAGAGAGTTTTTGACTGTCGGCACCCAGGCGAACGGCCAGATCGGCCTCAAGCGCAGTCACCGTGCTCCGCGTCAGGGCGACAGCCACCAGCACTTGCACCAGGAGAGCGATACCCAAGGTAACGAACACGGGCCGCAATAAACGGCTTTGTAACAGAGAGAGAACGGCCGACACAGGAAATCCTTCTGCTTTGACGCCATTAAATTGATGGCACCCCATAAAAGATGCACTTAATGAAGATCGCAGCAAAGGTCATGCCGTCGGACAGGCACAAACGACAAAGGCCCCGATTAAGGGGCCTTTGTGTTTTACATCAACGACTTGTCAAGCGAACGGATGACGCAGAACGATGGTTTCGTTGCGGTCCGGGCCCGTCGAAATAATGTCGATCGGCGCACCAATCAGCGCTTCAACCCGCTTGATGTAAGCACGAGCGTTGGCTGGCAGCTCTTCCAGGGTTTTGGCACCCACGGTCGATTCGGTCCAGCCCGGCACTTCTTCGTACACAGGCTGCAGACCCACGTAACTGTCAGCGTCAGTCGGGGCAACGTCATTACCTTCTGCATCTTTGTAGCCGACGCAGATGTTGATGGTTTCAAGACCGTCGAGCACGTCCAGCTTGGTCAGGCAGATGCCCGAGATGCTGTTCACATCGATAGCGCGACGCAGGATAACAGCGTCGAACCAGCCACAACGACGAGCACGGCCGGTAGTCGCGCCAAACTCGTGACCTTGTTTGGCCAGGTGCGCACCGACTTCGTCGAACAGCTCCGTCGGGAATGGACCCGAACCTACACGCGTGGTGTAAGCCTTGGTGATGCCCAGGATGTAGTCCAGGAACATGGGGCCGACACCCGAACCGGTAGCTACGCCGCCAGCGGTGGTGTTGGAGCTGGTCACGTACGGGTAGGTGCCGTGGTCGATGTCCAGCAGGGAGCCTTGGGCGCCTTCGAACATGATGTCTTTGCCAGCGCGACGCAGGTCGTGCAGCTCGGCAGTCACGTCCAGCATCAGCGGCTTGAGCAGCTCAGCGTATTCTTTGCATTCGGCCAGGGTCTTGTCGAATTCGATGGCTGGCTCTTTGTAGTAACCCACCAGCATGAAGTTGTGGTATTCCACCAGCTCACGCAGCTTGTCTTCAAAGCGCGGCATGTTGAGCAGGTCGCCCACACGCAGGCCACGACGTGCAACCTTGTCTTCGTAGGCCGGGCCGATGCCGCGACCGGTGGTGCCGATCTTCAGCTCGCCACGGGCCTTTTCACGGGCCTGGTCCAGCGCTACGTGGAAGGACAGGATCAGCGGGCAGGACGGGCTGATACGCAGGCGCTCGCGCACCGGTACGCCTTTTTCTTCCAGCTTGATGATTTCCCGCAGCAGGGCGTCGGGTGCAACCACCACGCCGTTGCCGATCAGGCACTGCACGCCTTCGCGCAGCACGCCCGACGGGATCAGGTGCAGGACGGTTTTTTCGCCGTCGATCACCAGGGTGTGACCCGCGTTGTGGCCACCTTGGTAGCGCACTACGGCGGCAGCATGTTCGGTCAGCAGATCAACGATCTTGCCTTTGCCCTCATCACCCCATTGGGTGCCCAGGACTACGACATTCTTACCCATAACACTTGTCCTCATTCGCGCAAACTTGGTGCCGGCGGCAGCCGGCAGGGAAACTCAAGAAGCCAGTGGCGATACTTGCCAAAGCCCGTTCTGCTGAATCAATTGCCGGTCGCAGTCCGCTTCACGGGCGGCGGCCAATGGTTGCCCAGGCAATGCCTGAACGACACGCTGACCCTCACTGCGCAACTGGCAAACCTGCTGCCAGAGTGCCGTATCCGTACTGTCCGGCATCCAGATACCGCCAGACGGTAACTTGATATCAGCACGCCCCAGGGTCACCAGGGTTTTCAAATCGGTGGAGAAGCCGGTTGCCGGACGGGCGCGACCGAAGTCGGCGCCGATGTCGTCGTAACGACCGCCCTGGGCAATGGACTGACCAACGCCCGGTACGAACACCGCGAACACTACACCGGTGTGGTAGTGGTAGCCGCGCAACTCGCCCAGGTCGAAATACAGCGGTAACTCAGGGAAACGCGTGGACAGACGCTCGGCAATTGCCAGCAAATCGTCCAGCGCCGCCAAAACTGGCGCCGGTGCATTCGCCAGACGCTCGCGGGCAGCGCTCAATACTTCACGACCGCCACACAGGTCGACCAGCGCTCGCAGCATGCCCGACAGATCGGCAGGCAAGCCTTCGGTCAAAGTAATGACCTCATCGATGGCCTTGCGTTGCAATGCATCGAACAACTGTTGCTCGACTTCACCGGACAAACCGGCGGCGCGGGCCAGGCCACGGTAGATACCGACATGCCCGAGATCCATGTGCACATCCGGCACGTCGGCCAATTGCAGCATGGCCAGCATCAGGCTGATGACTTCCACGTCGCTGCTCGGGCTCGCATCGCCGTACAACTCGGCGCCCAACTGAATCGGGCTACGCGAGGACGACAGTGCACGCGGTTGAGCATGCAGCACGCTACCGGCATAACACAGACGACTCGGACCTTCGCGACGCAGGGTGTGCGCATCGATGCGCGCCACTTGCGGCGTGATGTCTGCACGGAAGCCCATCTGCCGGCCCGATTGCGGGTCGATGACCTTGAAGGTACGCAGATCGAGGTCCGAGCCCGCGCCGGTCAGCAGGGATTCGAGGTACTCGATATGGGGAGTCACGACAAACTCGTAACCCCAGCTCTGGAACAGATCCAACACCTGGCGACGCGCTACTTCAATGCGCGCCGCTTCTGGTGGCAGTACTTCTTCGATGCCATCTGGCAGCAGCCAGCGGTCTACCGTTGCCATTACGCCATTCCCCTATGGTCCGGGCGGCAAGCCGTTGGGCGAGCCTTGAGTGAAGCAGAAAATGATCGGCTCATGCGCAAACCACGCGCATGAGCAACGGGGCGAAAAGCCTGAAATCGGCTTCGCCAACCACTTTCCTCGAAAAACCTGTCGAGTCATTCAACTCGGGCGACTGCGTACGCTCAGCAATCAAACGTGCAGACGCAAAAAAGCCGGGAATTTCCCGGCTGCCGCATCATACACTCGTTTTCCCAAAGGATCACCCCGCCCGAGGCTGTAGCCGCCAGGCGGGGGGATGATTCAGGTCAACGATGTGTCAAGGCTTGGCTTTTTCCAGGTAACGGAAGAAGTCGCTGCTTGGGTCCAGGACCATGACGTCGGATTTGTTCGCGAAGCTTTCACGGTAGGCGCGCAGACTACGGTAGAAACCGTAGAACTCCTGATCCTGGCCGTAGGCCTTGGAGTAGATCGCAGCGGCCTGGGCATCACCGTCACCGCGAACCTCTTCGGATTCACGATAGGCTTCAGCCAGCAACACGCGGCGTTGACGATCGGCATCGGCACGAATGCCTTCCGCCAGCTCGTTACCCTTGGCGCGGTGCTCGCGAGCTTCACGCTCACGTTCGGAGCTCATGCGCTCGAACACACTGCGGTTCACTTCTTTCGGCAGATCGATGGCCTTGACCCGAACATCGACGACTTCGATGCCCAGCTCTTTTTCCGCCATCGTGTTCAGCGAAGCGGTGATATCGGTCATCAGCGCATCGCGCTCACCGGACACCACTTCGTGCAGCGTGCGCTTACCGAACTGGTCACGCAGGCCCGATTCCAGACGACGGGAAAGACGCTCGTCGGCAATCTGCTTGAGGCCGGAAGTCGCGGTGTAGAAGCGCTCGGCATCTTTCACGCGCCACTTGGCGTAGGCGTCGACCATGACGGCTTTCTTTTCCAGCGTCAGGAAGCGCTGTGTCGGTGCATCCAGTGTCATCAAGCGTGCATCGAACTTACGCACCTTGTTCACGTAAGGCACTTTCACATGCAAGCCTGGCTGGACATCAGCCTGGACCACGCGTCCGAACTGCAGCAACACCGCACGCTCGGTCTGAGCCACGATGTAGAAGCAGTTCCAGGCGGCGATCGCCACGACGACCACGACAATTAGGGCGATCAGCGATTTATTGCTCATCAGCGACTCTCCCTGGTACGTGTCTGCTGTTGCTGCAGATCAGCTGCCGCACGTGCATTCGCTTCATTGCTGGTGGCTGCCGCGCCGGTCACCGGAGTGCTGGTGCTGCGACCACTTTCGACCATCTTGTCCAGCGGCAGGTAGAGCAGATTGCTCTGGCCATTCTTGTTGCCGGTTACAAGAACCTTGCTGGTGTTGCTGAAGACTTCCTGCATGGTGTCCAGGTACAGACGCTCGCGGGTGACTTCAGGTGCCTTGCGATATTCGCTCACCAGCTTGGTGAAGCGATCGGCCTCACCCTTGGCGCGCGAGACGGTTTCGTCGCGGTAACCATTGGCATCTTCAAGGATGCGCTGGGCCTGACCACGGGCTTCCGGCACGACACCGTTGGCGTAGGTTTCAGCCTGGTTGCGCGAACGCTGCTCGTCTTCACGGGCACGAATCACGTCATCAAAGGCTTCCTGCACTTCACGCGGTGCCGCTGCGTTCTGTACGTTGACCTGAGTGACGGTGATACCGGTGCGATAGGTATCCATGAAGCGTTGCAGACGCTCCTTGATTTCGCTGGCCATCAATTCACGACCTTCGGTCAGCACCTGGTCCATCGCGGTGGAACCCACCACATGGCGCAAGGCACTTTCGGTCGCGTGCTGCAGGCTGATTTCCGGCTGGTCGACGCTCAACACGAAGTCCTGCAGGTTGCTGATCTTGTACTGCACGGTCAGCGGCACTTCGACGATGTTCTCGTCTTCAGTCAGCATTTGACCCTGCTTGGTATAGGCCCGCTCACGCGTGACGTTTTCCAGGTACTTTTGATCGATCGGCGGGAAATAGATGTTCAGGCCCGGGCCGACGGTCTCGTAGTACTTGCCGAAGCGCAGCACCACGGCTTGTTCCTGCTCGTCGACTACGTAGACCGCGCTGTACAGCCACACGGCCGCCAACACGACCAGGCCGATGCCAAGAATGCCGCCGAAGCCGCCACTCCTGCCAGAACCGCCGCCGTCATCACCGCGTTTCTTACCACCACCGAATAACCCGTTCAGGCTTTCCTGCAGCTTTCGGAAGGCCTCGTCGAGATCCGGTGGTCCCTTGCGGTCGCCGTTATTGCGGCGCTTGCCACCCCAAGGATCCTGATTATTCGAGTTGCCACCCGGCTCATTCCAAGCCATAGCGCTCTCCATCTGATAAAGCAAAGACGCACCCACGGCGCGCCGACCAATGCTACAGAATGCCTGTGACTACGGCACAACCGCTTTCTCAGGCTTTTATTGCAAAGTGTGTTGCTCGATGAAATCCATCGGCTGCAATCCTTCGCGGCTCACCAGTCGATTCAACTCGATTCGCGGCAAACGAACGGCCAGCAGGCAGATGCCCTCTTCGTCGTGTTCTTCTTTCTGTACCGCACCGGCTTCGAAAAACTGCGCACGCAGTCGAGCAAAACGTTGCGGCAAGCGCAAGGTGCCAACAAACAAATCGTCGCCGAGCAATTCGGCCACGGCCTGCTTGAGCAAATCCAGACCTGTACCGTCCTTGGCCGACAACCAGACCCGCTGCGGCTTGCCATCGGCATCGCGCTGGATCTGCGGCTCCACACCCTCGAGCAAATCGAGTTTGTTGTAAACCTCGAGGATCGGCAAGTCTTGAGCACCGATCTCCCCTAGAACCACCATCACCTGTTCAATCTGGGCCATGCGCTCGGGCTCATGGGCGTCGATCACATGCAGCAGCAGGTCGGAGTTGCTCGACTCTTCGAGCGTAGCCCGAAATGCCTCGACCAGTTTGTGCGGCAGGTGGCGAATGAAGCCCACGGTATCGGCCAGCACGATCGGACCGAGGTCGTCGAGCTCAAGTCGACGCAGGGTCGGATCGAGGGTGGCGAAGAGCTGGTCGGCGGCGAAGACATCGGAATCGGTTACCGAGTTGAACAGCGTCGATTTGCCGGCGTTGGTATAACCCACCAGTGAAACCGTCGGAATGTCAGCCCGTTTGCGCCCGCGACGAGATTGCTCGCGCTGGCTGCGAACCTTTTCCAGGCGCCCCTTGATCTGACGCAGGCGAACCCGCAACAGGCGCCGGTCGGTTTCCAGCTGGGTTTCACCCGGGCCGCGCAGACCGATACCGCCCTTCTGCCGCTCAAGGTGAGTCCAGCCACGAACCAGCCGCGTACTCATGTGTTCAAGCTGGGCCAGTTCGACCTGGAGCTTGCCTTCATGGGTGCGGGCGCGTTGGGCGAAGATATCGAGAATCAGACCCGTGCGGTCGATCACGCGACACTCGAAAACACGTTCGAGGTTACGTTCCTGACTGGGCGTGAGGATGTGATTGAAAATCACCAGATCGACCTGTTCGGCTTTGACCAGGTCGCGCAACTCCTCGACCTTGCCGCTGCCAATCAGGTATTTGGCGGTTGGCCGATGACGCGGCACGTTGAAAAACGCGACGGTCTCGGCGCCAGCCGACATTGCCAATTCCTGAAACTCCTGCGGATCTTCGCGCGCCTCAGGGTCCTGACCATCCAAGTGAACGAGAATTGCCCGTTCACCACCACCGTGGCGCTCAAAGAACAAAGGAGACTCCTATCAGGCGTTACCCGGAGCAGGCTCAGCGTCGCCCTGTTCACTTTCGGCGGCACTAGGCAGACGAATTGGACGAACCGGCACCACTGTAGAGATAGCGTGTTTATAAACCATCTGGCTGACGGTGTTTTTCAGCAGGATAACGAACTGGTCGAAAGATTCGATCGTGCCTTGCAGCTTGATCCCGTTGACCAGGTAGATGGAGACCCCCACTTTCTCTTTACGTAAAGTATTCAAGTAAGGGTCTTGTAGCGAATGCCCTTTTGACATGTGCCGCACTCCTTTAAGGATTCAATATAAAAAAATAGGTAAACAGATGGCTTGTGGCCGTCAGACCCCCAAGGATAGACGGCAATTGCAAGGACTCAGCTCAATATGGAGATGGTCCCCAGGTATTTCAAGGCGCGCGGCAGATTGTCGCAATCCAGGCTGTCCAACCAGTGTAAATCAGCCCAACTGCGCAGCCAGGTGAACTGGCGCTTCGCCAGCTGGCGCGTGGCAATGATTCCACGCTCCTGCATCTCGGCTTGCGTCAGCTTGCCATCCAGGTAGTCCCAGACTTGTCGGTAGCCTACTGCACGTATAGACGGCAACCCGGCATGCAGGTCACTTCTCTTACGCAGGGCTACGACCTCGTCAATGAATCCCTGTTCCAACATTAAAGTAAATCTTTGTTTAATTCGCTCATGCAATACCTGGCGATTAGCCGGAGCAATGGCCAGGTTCGCGACAGTATAGGGCAATTGTTGCTGTCCCGAAGCGGCTGCTTCAGTACTTTGCGCAGATTGTCGCAAGCGCAACTCAGTCATGCTTTGACCGCTGACACGATAAACCTCCAGCGCTCGACTGAGTCGCTGGGGATCGTTCGGATGAATGCGCGCTGCAGACTCCGGGTCAATCACTGCCAATTGATCGTGCAGGGCTTGCCAGCCAAGGCGTGCAGCTTCTTCTTCGATCTGGGCGCGAACGTCGGGATCGGCGGCGGGCATGTCCGCCAGACCTTCGACCAAAGCCTTGTAATAGAGCATTGTGCCGCCCACCAGCAACGGAATTTTTCCGCGCGCGGTGATGTCGGCCATGGCGTCGAGGGCATCACGTCGGAAATCCGCCGCCGAATAGCTCTCTGCCGGGTCGAGAATATCGATCAGGCGATGGGGAAATTCGGCCAACAGCGCTTTGGACGGCTTGGCGGTGCCGATGTCCATGCCACGGTAGACCAGCGCCGAATCCACGCTGATCAGCTCGCAGGGCAAGACTTTGGTGAGCTCGATGGCCAGGTCGGTCTTGCCGGCGGCGGTCGGCCCCATCAGGAAAATCGCGGGAGGGTGCTGGCTCATCAACGACCGCGCAAAAACAGTTTGTCCAGATCGTCCAGCCCCAATTGGGTCCAGGTCGGTCGGCCATGGTTGCATTGACCGCTGCGCTCGGTGCTTTCCATGTCGCGCAGCAGACCGTTCATTTCCGGCAGGGCCAGACGCCGATTCGCCCGAATCGCGCCGTGGCAGGCCATGGTCCCGAGCAGCTCGTTCAGGTGCGCCTGGATCCGGTCGCTGGTGCCGTACTCCATCAGGTCTGCCAATACGTCACTGACCAGTCGATTGGCTTCTGCCTGCTTGAGCAAGGCCGGAATCTGCCGGATGGCAAGGGATTCCGGGCCAAGGCGCTGCAACTCGAAGCCCAGGCGCTGGAACCAGGCCACATGCTCTTCGGCGCAATCGGCTTCACGCTGGCTGACCGCCAGGGACTCGGGCACCAGTAGCGGTTGGCCACTCAGGCCTTCGCTGGCCATGGCGATCTTCAGGCGTTCGTACATGATCCGCTCATGGGCGGCGTGCATGTCCACCAACACCAGGCCCTGAGCGTTCTCCGACAGAATATAGATACCCTTGAGCTGCGCCAACGCGTAGCCCAGGGGCGGAATATCGTCTTGCCCGGCTGGCAGAGCGACCGCGTTGGCCTCGGGCAACGGCGCGAAGAACTCGCGGTAGGCAGCCTGGGCTTCAGCGGCGGGAACACCGGACTGCGGCCGTGGCGTGTATTGATAACCGGCGCCGGCGCCCGAGCCAGGCATTGCATTGTAGGCCGGCTGAGCCTGGGGCTGCTCCAGCAACGCGTTGGCCGCCAGGCGCATTTCACCCTGGGGACCAAATTCGCCGGCCTCGATCCCGGTCGGTCGAACGATGGCGGTCGCCACAGGCGCCGCCAGTTGATCCTCAGGACGCACATCGCCCAGGGCGCGGTGCAAGGTGCCATAGAGGAAGTCGTGGACCATGCGCCCGTCACGGAAGCGCACTTCGTGTTTGGTCGGGTGCACGTTGACGTCGACGCCCGCCGGATCGACTTCGAAAAACAGCACGAAGGTCGGATGACGGCCATTGAACAGCACATCGCGATACGCCTGACGGACCGCGTGGGCCACCAGCTTGTCGCGCACGGCTCGACCATTCACAAAGAAATACTGCAAGTCCGCCTGGCTGCGATTGAACGTCGGCAAGCCGACCCAGCCCCAAAGATGCAGGCCATTGCGCTCGATTTCGATTGGCAGCGCCTGCTCCAGGAATCCCGCGCCGCAAATGGCCGCTACACGCCGGGCACGGGCCGCATCATCGCGGGCCTCATGCAGGCTGAGGATGGTCTTGCCGTTATGGCGCAGGTGGAAGGCCACGTCGAAACGCGCCAATGCCAGGCGCTTGATCACTTCCTGCAGGTGATCGAACTCGGTTTTTTCAGTCTTGAGAAACTTGCGGCGTGCCGGGGTATTGAAGAACAGGTCGCGCACTTCGACCGAGGTGCCGACCGGATGCGCGGCCGGCTGCACCCGCGGCGCCATGTCCCGGCCTTCGGTTTCGACTTGCCAGGCCTGGTCGGCCTCTTTGGTTCGGGACGTCAGCGTCAGCCGTGCCACGGAACTGATCGATGCCAGGGCCTCGCCCCGAAAGCCGAGGCTCATGACCTGCTCGAGGTCTTCCAGGTTGCGGATCTTGCTGGTGGCGTGACGGGCCAGGGCCAGCGGCAAGTCATCGGCTGAAATGCCGCTGCCATCGTCGCGCACCCGCAGCAATTTGACACCACCCTGTTCCACATCGACATCGATGCGTCTGGCGCCGGAGTCGAGGCTGTTTTCCAGCAACTCCTTGATCACCGAAGCCGGGCGCTCGACCACCTCGCCGGCGGCAATCTGGTTCGCCAGCCGGGGGCTGAGCAGCTCGATGCGAGCGGTGTTGGTCAGCGCCTGATTCATTCTTTGGCCGCCAGGTCGGTGCCGGGAATCGTCAGATGCTGACCGATTTTGAGCTCATCACTCGCCAGGTTGTTGGCGCTGCGCAGGCTGGCCGGCGACACCTGGTAGCGCACGGCGATCATCGCCAGGGTTTCACCGGGATTCACGCGATGGTCTCGCGGGCCTTGGGCGATCTTGCCGGAATCGCGCAGCCAGGCAATGTAGGTGCCCGGCGGTGGATTCTGCTGGAAGAACTGGCGCACGCCGCTGCTGATCGACCGCGCCAGCGCCTGCTGGTGATTCGCAGCGGCAAGCTTGGAGGCTTCGTTGGCGTTGGAGATGAACCCGGTTTCCACCAGGATCGACGGAATGTCCGGCGACTTCAGCACCATGAACCCGGCCTGCTCCACCCGTTGTTTGTGCAGCGGGGTGACCCGGCCGATATTGCTCAGGACCTTCTGGCCGACGTTCAGGCTGGACGTCAGGGAGGCGGTCATCGACAGGTCGAGCAGTACGCCCGCCAACATCCGGTCTTTGTCGTCGAGGCTGACGTTACCGGCACCACCGATCAGGTCGGACCGGTTTTCGCTGTCGGCCAACCAGCGCGCCGTCTCGGACGTGGCGCCGCGATCAGACAGGGCGAATACCGACGCACCGAAGGCGGCGGTCGAGGGGGCGGCATCGGCGTGGATCGAGACGAACAGGTCGGCGCCCTTCTTGCGGGCGATTTCGGTACGCCCGCGCAAGGGAATGAAGTAGTCGCCGGTACGGGTCAGTTCGGCGCGGAAGCCTTTCATGCCGTTGACCTGGCGCTGCAGTTCGCGAGCGATGGCCAGCACCACGTCTTTCTCGCGCTGACCGCGAGAACCGGAGGCGCCCGGGTCTTCGCCACCGTGGCCGGCATCGATGACCACGACGATGTCGCGCTTGCCGGCCGGGGCTGGCGGCAATTTGACTGGCGGATCGATCGGGGTGACCGGCACCGGGGCCACTTTCGCGACGTTGGTTGGCGCCGGAATCGGCGCGGCATCGGCGGGGTTATCGAACAGATCGACCACCAGCCGGTTACCGTACTGGGCGTTCGGCGCCAGGGTAAAGCTTTTCGGCGTGACGGCTTTTTTCAGGTCGATGACCACCCGCAGGTCCGTCGGCGTGCGTTGGGCCGAGCGCATTGCGGTGATCGGGGTGTTCGAGCTATTGACGCTCAAGGGCGCCCCGAGGCTCGCACCATTGATGTCGATCACCAGGCGATCCGGAGCAGACAGGGTAAACACGCTGTGCTGGACAGGCCCCGTCAGGTCGAACACCAGTCGTGTGTTGTCCGGAGCCCGCCACAGGCGAACGCTGTTGACCTTTGTCTCGGCCACAGCGTCGACGGTTACCGCCAGAAACAACAACCCTACGGCAGCTACCATCGCGCGAAAGCGCATACCTGACCCCATCATTTAATTGGATTCCAATGCCAAAGCGGCACACCACGACTCGCCACGCGAGCCCTGGGACAAAATTTTCAGCGAACGCCCGCTGTCTTGCGGGCTAATGGTAATGGTCAGGTCGGGCTTTGGCAAAAAGCCTGAGCCCTTGCGGGGCCATTCGATCAGGCACAACGCATCGTCTACGAAGTAGTCGCGGATACCGAGGTATTCCAGCTCTTCCGGATCGACCAGGCGATACAGGTCGAAATGGAAAGCCCGGATGTCACCGATCTCGTACGGTTCGACCAGAGTGAAGGTCGGACTTTTGACCGCACCCTCATGCCCCAGACCCCGGATGATACCTCGGGACAGCGTGGTTTTCCCCGCTCCCAGATCCCCTTCCAGAAAAATCAGACCGTGCCCTTCGGTGGTTTTCGCGATACGTGCGCCAAACGCCGTCATCGCCTCTTCATCAGCCAGGTACAGGGTTACTTCAGACACGGTGCTTGCTCCTCCAACAACTGACGAATGGCTGGGATCAGATCACTGGCCGCCAGCCCACGGCCCGATTTACCTTCTTGTGCACCGGCGCCGGCGTGCAGCCAGACACCGAGGCAAGCGGCGTCAAAGGCGTTCATGCCCTGGGCCAGCAGGGCGCCCAGCAATCCGGCCAGTACATCGCCCAATCCGGCGGTAGCCATCGCCGGATGCCCCTGATCGCATACCGCCAGACGTCCGTCGGGACTGGCGATCAGGCTGCCGGCGCCTTTGAGGACCACAACCGCTGTGTATTTTTTGCTCAATGCATGGGCAGCGGCTGGACGATCGGCCTGGACCTCGGCAGTCGACAGGCCCAATAACCGCGCCGCCTCCCCCGGATGCGGCGTGATCACACAATCCCCGGGCAAGCTCACCTGCCCTTCAGCCAACAGATTCAAGGCGTCGGCGTCCCAGACTTGCGCAAGCGGTGCGTTGGCCGCCGCCGACAAAAGACTGCGCCCCCAGGACGCCTGTCCCAAGCCTGGACCGACGACCAGCACGGACACTTTTTCCAGCAATCCCATCAGTTGGTTGGCTGACGAAGTGCCCACTACCATCGCTTCGGGAATTCTAGCCAGTGCGGCGGGAACGTGTTCGCTTCGCGTCGATACCGACACCATGCCCGCGCCACTGCGCAGCGCAGTTTGCGCACTCAGCAGGATCGCGCCGCCAAAACCCCGATCACCGCCGATCAACAGCACATGCCCGAACTTGCCTTTATGGGCAGTGGGAGCGCGGCTGGCCAGGCGCGGCACGTTATCGGCCGTCAGAAGACGCGCACTGATGTCGACGCCATTAAATGACTCAGGGGAGGCCTGCAGGTCATTGAACACCCACTCGCCCACCACGTCCGCCGCGTCGCCGGTGAACAGCCCCAATTTCAAGCCAATGAAGGTCACGGTCAGGTCAGCCCGGACGGCCGAGCCAAGAATACGTCCCGTATCAGCGCAAAGACCCGAAGGAATATCCACTGCCGCAACTGGCAAGCCACTGGCATTGATCGCAGCGATAACGCCGGCATAGGGTTCTCGCACGTCTCCCGTCAAACCGGTACCGAGCATGGCGTCTACCACAACGCCCCGCAACCCGGACTGCGAGCTCCAGGCTTGAACGGCAACGCCTTCGGCCACGGCCTCGGCGTGGGCCAGGACTGCATCGCCTTGCAAACGCTTAGGATCACCGACTGCCAGGACGCGTACGTGCCAGCCTGCGCGCCTGGCCAAAACAGCTATTAAATAGCCATCACCGGCGTTGTTGCCATGACCGGTCACCACACTCAGCTCGTTCGCCGTCGGCCAGTGACGGACCAGCGCACGCCAGGTAGCGCGCGCCGCCCGCTGCATCAATTCGAAGCCCGGTGTGCCGGCCGCAATCAGGCTCGCATCGAGCGCTCGCACTTGCGCGGCGCTGTACAGCGCGTCGGGTAAATCATCTTTAGTGTGCGGCATGCGTCTTCGGGCTCCGATGTCTGGCAGAATTATACGCACCTCAGCTCCGGTTTCTCTCGTCTCATGCCCGCAATTACCACAGACCTGCCCGCCCTCGCCCAATCCATCAAGGATTGGGGCCGCGAGCTGGGCTTTCAGCAAGTCGGCATCAGCGGCCTGGACCTGGCCGAGCATGAGCAGCACCTGCAGCGCTGGCTCGAAGCCGGCTACCACGGCGAAATGGACTACATGGGCGCCCACGGCAGCAAACGCTCGCACCCGGAAGAACTGGTGCCGGGCACGTTAAGGGTCGTATCCCTGCGCATGGACTACCTGCCCGGCGACACGGAAATGGCCCAACGCCTGGCCCAACCGGAGAAAGCCTACGTTTCGCGCTATGCCTTGGGCCGCGATTATCACAAATTGATCCGTAAACGCGTGCAACAACTGGCAGAAAAAATCCAGGCGGTCATCGGCCCGTTCGGCTACCGCGCGTTCGTCGACAGTGCCCCGGTGCTGGAAAAGGCCATTGCCGAAAAAGCCGGCCTGGGCTGGATCGGCAAAAATACCCTGGTGTTGAATCGCAAGGCCGGCAGTTACTTCTTTCTCAGTGAACTGTTCGTCGACCTGCCGCTCCCTGTGGACCCGCCCCACGCTAGCGAACACTGCGGACGCTGCACCGCGTGCCTGGACATTTGCCCGACCAATGCGTTCGTCGGCCCTTATGTACTGGATGCCCGGCGCTGCATTTCCTACCTGACCATCGAGCTGAAAAGCGCGATCCCCGAAGATTTGCGACCGCTGATCGGCAATCGGGTGTTTGGTTGCGATGACTGCCAGATCGTCTGCCCGTGGAACCGCTTTGCCCGCCCGTCCGGGGAAAGCGACTTCAAGCCGCGTCATAACCTGGACAACGCCGAACTGGCTGAATTGTTCATGTGGGATGAGGATAAATTCCTCAGCAGCACCGAAGGGTCGCCGCTACGCCGTGCCGGCTATGAGCGCTGGCTGCGCAATCTCGCGGTGGGCCTGGGTAATGCGCCGTCGAGCATTCCGGTACTGGAGGCGTTGAAGGCGCGACGCGAATACCCATCGGAACTGGTCCGCGAACATGTGGAATGGGCCCTGAAACAACACGGTGTGCTGTAGGAGCAGCCGGTCGACGCTCGATTGCTCGCGATGGTCTTCAACGATAACGCTTTAAACCTGACACCCCGCGGCGCTCTCGGGCTCATCGCGAGCAATCGAGCGTCGACCGGCTGCTCCTACAGGAGACCGTGTCAGGCTTCGTCGTTGTAGACGAACTTCGGCATTTCCCAGTGAAAACGGATCGCCAACAGACGCAGCAGGAAGCCGCCGAACAGAGTAATCAGGATCGCCTGTTCGCCGGGCAGTTCGAGATAGATGCACAGCAGGTAGCACCACGCCGCAGCGAACGACACACTGGCATAGAGTTCTCGGCGGAAGATCAGCGGGATGTCGTTACAGAAGATGTCCCGCAGGATGCCGCCGAACACCCCGGTGATCACCCCGCTGACCGAAGCCACCAACATGCCATGACCCATTTCCAGCGCGGTCATGCAGCCAATCAAGGTAAAGGCCACCAACCCTACGGCGTCGAGTACCAGAAACAGCGAACGCAGGTGGCGCATCCAGCGTGCGGCGAACACGGTGAACATCGCCGCGATCGAGGTCAGCACCAGGTATTCCGGGTGTTTGACCCAGGTCAGCGGGTAATGGCCAAGCAGCACGTCGCGCACCGACCCGCCACCCAGGGCCGTCACGCACGCGATCAGCACCACACCAAACCAATCCATGCCGCGACGGCCGGCAGACAGGGCACCGGTCATGGCTTCGGCGGTAATGGCGATCAGGTAGAGCATCAGCAACATGGGGGCGGTCCTTGCAGGAAGGCGCGCAGTCTACTCACTTCGCCGAAGCACCAAAAGCGGGCACACAAGAACTTTCACCCGCATGGTCAATGGGTGACCCATCGGACGCCTTCGTGGCCAAGCTCACTCCCCACAGGGTCGGCGAATAACCTTGTGGGAGCGGGCTTGCCCGCGAAGAGGCCAGTGAAGGCACCGCTGATTCAGAACTTGATGAAATTCTTGCGGTAATGCTGCAACTCGGCGATGGATTCACGGATGTCGTCCAGGGCCAGGTGGGTGCTGCCTTTCTGGAAACTGTCGCGCACGCTAGGCGCCCAGCGTGCGGCCAGTTCTTTCAGGGTCGACACGTCGAGGTTGCGGTAGTGGAAATAGCTTTCCAGGGATTTCATGTGGGTATATAGAAAGCGACGGTCCTGGCAGATGCTGTTGCCGCAGATCGGCGACTTGCCCTTCGGCACCCATTTTTCCAGGAAGGCGATGGTCTCGGCTTCGGCTTCGGCCATGCTGATGCGGCTGTCGCGAACCCGTTGGGTCAGGCCCGAGCCGCCGTGTTGACGGGTGTTCCACTCGTCCATGCCGGCGAGGATCTCATCGCTGTGATGGATGGCGATCACCGGACCTTCGGCCAAGGTGTTCAAATCACTGTCAGTGACGATCGTCGCCATCTCGATGATGACGTCGGTATCAGGGTTCAGACCGGTCATTTCCAGGTCGATCCAGATCAGATTCTGCGGGTTTTGCATATGTCGACTCCTAGGCAATGCTGCGCAGTTTAGCCTAGGGACGTGGCCGGGCGTGCTAAACTCGCGGCCGTTTTACCTAATCGCTGCATTCTTGATACGGAACACCCATGGCCAAACGCCAACTCAATCGTCGTCAAAACTGGCGCATCGAAAAGATTCAGGGCGAACGCGCTGCCCGCGCCGCCAAACGCGAGTCCTCGGCTGTCGAGGCACTCGAGGGTGGCGACCTGGGTCCGGAACAGACCGGCCTGGTGATCGCACACTTCGGTGTGCAGGTCGAAGTCGAAGCGCTCGATGGCGAGTTGGCCGGCCAGGTATTCCGCTGCCACTTGCGCGCCAACCTCCCGGCGCTGGTAACCGGCGATCAGGTGGTCTGGCGTGCCGGCAACCAGGGGATCGGCGTGATCGTGGCGCAACTGCCGCGCAAAACCGAACTCTGCCGTCCGGACAGCCGTGGCCAGCTCAAGCCGGTGGCGGCCAACGTCGACATGATCGTCATCGTCTTCGCCCCGCTGCCCGAGCCGCACGCCAACCTGATCGACCGTTATCTGGTCGCGGCCGAGCACGCGGGGATTCGCCCCCTGCTGCTGCTCAACAAATTCGACCTGATCGACGAACACAACGCCCCGGCGCTGAATGCCTTGCTGGCGGTCTACCGCACGCTGGGCTATCCGGTACTGGAAGTGTCGGCGCACCACGGCAACGGCATGGAGCAACTGCAGAAGCAGCTGGACGGGCACATCAGCGTGTTCGTCGGCCAGTCCGGCGTCGGCAAGTCATCGCTGGTCAACAGCCTGTTGCCGGAAGTCGACACCCGCGTTGGCCCGCTCTCCGAGCTGTCCGGCCAGGGTACCCACACCACCACCACCGCGCGCTTGTTCCACTTCCCCGGTGGCGGTGAGCTGATCGACTCCCCGGGTATCCGCGAATTCGGCCTGGGTCACGTCAGCCGCGCCGACGTCGAAGCCGGCTTCATCGAGTTCAACGACCTGATCGGCACCTGCCGCTTCCGCGACTGCAAGCACGACCGCGAACCGGGTTGCGCCTTGCTCAAGGCCCTGGAAGAGGGCCGAGTGCAGCAGCAACGGATGAACAGTTACCGCTCGATCATCGCCAGCTTGCCGGAGAGCAGCTACTAAGTAGTCTTGATCATTTTCGTGGCGCCACGAAAATGATCAGCACCCTGCGAAGACAAAAAAGCCGCGATCATCGCGGCTTTTTTGTGGGTCACGGCTTGAGCGGCTCGCCCGGTTTCGGCGCCGGGACATCGAACAGATTCAAGCGCTCGCGAAGCTCATGCGCCGGCAGCGGCTCTTTATCCGCAGGCAACGCATTCGGGTCGACGGGCGTGGTCGGCACTTCACCCGGGGCGCCCTGCCCTGGCGTCTGCTCCTGCGCAGGCTCCGCACCTTGCGTACCTTCCATGGCACGCTGGGCTTTTTTGGTCAGCACCACGATGTCGATACGGCGATTGACCGGGTTGAACGGGTTGTCCCGATCAAACAGGGCCGAGGAGGCATAGCCGACGACTCGCGCCACTTGCGATTCCGGATAACGGCCGGCGACCAGCGCACGGCGGGCCGCGTTGGCACGGTTGGCCGACAATTCCCAGTTACCGAAATCACCGGTACCCGAATAGGGTGTGGCATCGGTGTGGCCGCTGATGCTGATCTTGTTCGGCACGGCCTTGATGGTGTCGGCCATGGCCAGCAGAATATCTTCGAAATACGGTTTCAGGCGAGCGCTGCCCGAGTCGAACATCGGCCGGTTTTCCGCGTCCATGATCTGGATGCGCAAACCATTGGCAATGATCTCGAACTGGATCTGGTCCTTGAATTTGTGCAACTGAGGATTTTCATTGACCTTGCTCTGCAATTCTTGCAGCAGCAGTTCCAGCCGTTCTTTCTCGACCTGCTCGGCCATGCCTTCGGCCTGTTCGTTACCGATGGTCACTTTGTCCGGCTGAGGCTGGGATTTGACCTCGGGATTGAGCGTGTTCTCCGGCGCCAGGGTGGGCGAACCACCCAGGTCGATGATGTAGGGCGTGCCACTTTCGGTAAAGCCGATCGGGTCCTTGAAGTAACCGGCGATGGCGATCTTCTGCTCAGGCGTTGCGTTGGACAGCAGCCACAGCACCAGGAAGAACGCCATCATCGCCGTCGCGAAGTCGGCGAAGGCGATTTTCCAGGCGCCTCCATGATGCCCGGCGGCGTAGCGCTTGACGCGCTTGATGATGATCGGCTGGTTATTCTCCATGACTCAGCGACCGCGAACCGCTTGTTCCAGCTCGGCGAAGCTGGGGCGGTGCGCCGGGTACAGCACCTTGCGCCCGAATTCCACCGCCAGCGACGGCGGCATGCCGGAAGCGGAAGCGACCAGCGAGGCCTTGATGGCCTCGTAGACATTCAGTTCTTCCTTGGCATCGTGGGCCAGGGAGTGGGCCAGCGGACCAAAGAAACCATAGGCGGCCAGAATACCGAAGAAGGTACCGACCAGCGCCGCACCGACGTGCAGGCCGATGGATTGCTGATCGCCATCCCCCAGGGACGCCATGGTCACCACGATACCCAGTACCGCCGCGACGATACCGAAGCCGGGCATGGCGTCGGCGATGCCGTTCACGGCGTGGGAGGGGTGATCCAGGTCCTCCTTGAGGCTGTACAGCTCCATGTCGAACAGGCCTTCCAGCTCATGGGGGGCCATGTTGCCGGACGACATGATGCGCAGGTAATCACAGACGTACGCCGTCATGCGTTCGTCTTTCAGAACCGCCGGGTACTTGGCGAAGATCGGGCTCGCGGAGGCATCTTCGATGTCGCCTTCGATGGCCATCATGCCTTCGCGGCGGCTCTTGTTGAGGATCTCGTAGATCAGCCCCAGCACCTCAAGGTAGAAGGTGTGGGTGAAGCGCGAGCTGAACATGCTCAAGGATTTCTTGAACACGCGCATCGTCATGTGACTGGGGTTGGCCTGCAGGAATGCACCCAGGGCCGCTCCACCGATAATCATCACCTCGAAGGGCTGAATCAGGGCGGCAATTTTACCGTGGGAAAGCACGTATCCGCCGAGCACGCTCGCGAATACGACGATGATGCCGATTATTTTAGCCATAGGGTGGGGAGCACTTACTGAGTCGGGTTCAAGGTCATATCCGGAAGCTGAAAAATCTCTTCTTCTCCTTATCGGCAAAACTGCGCCAGACTATAGCCCGTTCAGGCGAAAAGCCAATTTGCCCGTTCCGGGCATACGCTCCGAACATGGATAAAGCAGACGATGATCGCGTCCACACATGGCTGACGAAACGAACGTTCCAACGCCGGCACCGAGCACGCTCGAAGGCTGGGTCAAGCTGCTCGACAGCGTACGACTGCCCGTTCCGCAAGCCAGTCATGATCGGGTTTGCAAGGCCGTCCGCGACAAGCGAAGTTCGCTGCGCGATATCGCCGACATGATGCAGCACAGCCCTGCCCTGGCCTTGAGCGTGATTCGCGAAGCCAACCGGCATGCCCATGGCAGCCTGACCACTCCTGCTGAAAACCTTGAAGTAGCGCTCAATCGCCTCGGCTTGCAGCGCACCGAAGAACTGCTCGGCCAACTGCCCGCCCAGCCGCTGTCAAAGATCCCCAAAGTCTTGCGCCAGCTGCAGCTGATCAGCCAGCACGCGACCCAACAGGCCAACGGTTTTTTCGCCAGTCGCCTGGCGCGGCTGTGGCAGGACATCCATTGGGGCAGCCTGCTGTTTCTCTCGCCGTTGTGGCCGATGGCGTTGACCCATCCGCAGTTGCTTGAAGAGTGGGAGCGGCGGGTCATCCATAAAGGCGAATCGGCGCGCAACGTCGAGAAGCAGTTGTTCGGCGTACGTCTGCTGCAAATCGGCCAGGCCCTGGCCGACCTCTGGCACCTGCCGATCTGGGTGCAGCAAGGTTATCGGCTGCTGCTCAACGAGCAGCGGGAACTGGTCAAGGTCCTGCGCATCGCTCGCGACAGTGATCACCCCTTGCGCCAGCAAAACCGCCTCGACGACGATCCGACCTTGCGCCGCTGGCTCAATCAACCGGCGAACACGGTGTTGCTGGCCAATGGCCTGGCGTTATCGGCGCAACAGGCCTGGGACAGTCCGCACGCTGAGCGCTGGCACCACCTGACCGGCCTTTACCTGCAAATGCCGATGGACGAAGTGCAGCAGCAATTGCACCGACAGGCCGTCACCAGCGCCCGCCAGCACGCCATGCCAGACCTGTGGCACCCGGCCGTTTCGCTGATCTGGCCGTGGGGCATCAAGCGCAGTCACGCGGGCTTGCCCTCGGCCCCGGCGCCGTCCGCCGAAGATCTGGCGAAATGGCGCAGGCAATGCGCCGAATTGCTGATGCAACCCAGTCGCTTCGCCAATGCCCTGCACTTGACCACCTCTGCTCGCGACGCATTGGTGGCGTGCGGCATGCGACGGGTGATGATACTGATGGCCGACCGCACTCACGCCAATCTGCGGGTCCACCAGGCCTGCGGCCTGCCAACGGCAGCCACCAGCCTGAACGTTCCGGTCAACCAGAGCACCGTGCTGCAACGCCTGCTCTCGCAACAGGCGCAGCTGCGCCTGACCCCGGCCAACAACGCGCAAATATCGGCCCTGTTGCCGGCGAGCCTGCGTTCGCAGTTCGAGGGTGAACACTTGTTACTGCGCTCACTGGTCAACAACGGTCGGGTGATCATGATTGTGGTGGCGGACCAGGGTGGCGGGCCGTTCTCGGAGATCGCCGTGCAAGCCTTCGGCAAAACCGCGCAGTGCATCGAAAAAGCCCTGCACAGCTTTAGCCACCGCGGCCAATGAAGGCTGCGCTACAATCCACCCCTTTGTGCTCTGGAGACCTCACATGTCTGACTTCTCTGGCTTGACCCTGGTGATCGAGCCGAGCGACCTGCTCACCCGTCTCGAATCCCGCGAACTGATCCTGGTGGACCTGACCAGCAGCGCGCGTTATGCCGAAGGGCATATTCCCGGCGCCCGCTTTGTCGATCCCAAGCGTACGCAACTGGGTCAGGCGCCTGCGCCAGGCCTGCTGCCGACCCAAGGGGCGCTTGAAGCATTGTTCGGCGAACTGGGACACAACCCCGATGCGGTCTACGTCGTCTATGACGACGAAGGCGGCGGTTGGGCCGGTCGCTTTATCTGGCTTCTGGACGTTATCGGCCATAGCCGGTACCACTATGTCGACGGCGGCCTCAAAGCCTGGCTGGCGGAAGGTTTGCCCATGTCGATCCAGATCCCGCCTGCGGTCGGCGGTCCCGTCCACCTGACCTTGCACGACGAACCCATCGCTACACGCGAGTACCTGCAAAGCCGTCTCGGCGCGGCCGACCTGGCGATCTGGGACGCCCGCGGACCGCTGGAGTACTCCGGCGAAAAAGTCCTGGCGGCCAAGGCAGGGCACATCCCCGGCGCGGTCAATTTCGAATGGACCGCAGGCATGGATCAGGCCCGTCACCTGCGCATTCGCACGGACATGCCGCAGATCCTGGAGCAACTCGGGATCAGCAAAGACAAAGAAGTGATCACCCACTGCCAGACCCACCATCGCTCTGGCTTCACTTATCTGGTGGCCAAATCCCTCGGTTTTCCGCGGGTCAAAGGCTACGCCGGCTCATGGGGCGAATGGGGCAACCATCCCGATACCCCGGTAGAGAAATAAGTTTCTAAGGACCGTCAATGAATAAGCGTTTGTTTATCCTCAGCCAATACCTGCTGCCCCACCATTTGCTGTCGCGACTGGCCGGCTGCATTGCCGAATGCCGCGTGCGCTGGTTCAAGAACGCCTTTACGGCGTGGTTCGCCAAGCGCTATCAGGTGGACATGTCCCAGGCGCTGGTCGAAGACCTCACCGCTTACGAGCACTTCAATGCGTTCTTCACGCGCGCCTTGAAAGAGGGTGCCCGTCCGCTGGACCAGACGCCGGGCGCCATCCTCAGCCCCGCCGACGGTGCCGTCAGCCAGCTCGGCCCGATCGAACACGGCCGCGTGTTCCAGGCCAAGGGCCACAGTTTCAGCGTCCTGGAGTTGCTGGGTGGTGACGCTGCCAATGCCGCGCCGTTCATGGGCGGCGATTTCGCCACCATTTACCTGTCGCCGAAGGACTATCACCGCGTGCACATGCCATTGGCTGGCACGCTGCGCGAGATGGTCTACATTCCGGGGCGGATTTTTTCCGTCAACCAGACCACTGCCGAAAACGTGCCGGAGCTGTTCGCCCGCAACGAGCGTGTGGCGTGCATTTTCGACACTGAGCGCGGGCCAATGGCCGTGGTGCTGGTGGGCGCCATGATCGTGGCATCGATCGAAACGGTCTGGGCCGGGTTGGTCACGCCACCGAAGCGCGAGCTGAAAACCTTCCGCTACGACGAAGCCGCCCGTGCGCCGATCCACCTGGAAAAAGGTGCTGAACTGGGTCGCTTCAAACTGGGTTCGACAGCCGTGGTGCTATTCGGGCCGGACCAGGTCAAATGGGCTGAAGAACTGGCGGCCGGTTCGCCGGTGCAGATGGGCCAGGGCATGGGTCTGCCAACAGCATGATGCCTGATCCGAACCCCGCGAACGTCTTCGCGGGGTCGGACATTGCGGTGGTGCCGCTACTCTATCTGCCCACGAAAGCCTATGGGCCCTTCATTGGCGTAGGTGTTGGTGCCACTGAGGTTTTTCCCTCCATCATTGGAGGTCACGCTCAACGCGACAACGTTCTGATTATCCCGGCCACCGATGACCCATTTGCCACCCGGGTGCCACGGGGCGTCGTTACCGCCCCACTGATTTTCAACGTTGTACTGGTTCTGGCCCGTGCGTTGAGCCTTGAAGCCAATGGGACCTTCGCCCGCATAAGTCATGGTGCCGGTGAAGCTCTTACCGCCATCGCCCGATTTGATTTCGATCGCGACAACCTTCTGGTTGTCCCGCGCGCCCAGTACCCAGTCTCCACCTGGATGCCAGGGTGCCGAACTACCGCCCCATTGATTTGCCACTACGTATCTAGACATGAACCTCATCTCCTTGAAGTTACGAAGAGACCTGCCCTGCGTTTGCGGCAGGCCGTACGACTGTGCGTATCCAGTCGCACGATTGTCAGATTAGTAGTACACCCGGACGCCACCAGACTGACAGACCAACGGTAATCCCCCCATCTGCCAATATTCGCCGGCAGGCTATTGCTGGTACAGTCACGCCATTCACTGCCCATTGTCCCGGTTGGAGTCTGTCCACGGCATGAATGAAACCAGTCCCCACCTCTTGCTACGCGCGCCCATCCCCACGCAGTTGCGCCTGACGTTCTGTGAAGCCACCCCGCGTGACCTCAAGCGCTGGATCGCCAATCTGCCCAAAGCCAACATCGGCGAAACCGCACGCCAGCTCTATCAAGGCTTGAGTGAACTCAATCAGCTGCTGACGCCCAGCGATAATCGCCTGCAAATGCTCGAGCTGCTAAGGCCCGAGGTGTATTACGTCTGTAAACACCTGGAGCGGCATTTCCTGCATCAATCGATCGTTCTCGACGAACGTTCGCGCAAGATCGCCAACCTCTGCCAGGCGCTGCAAAATCACTTGGCGATTGGCTATAAACAGATTGTCGTGCGCATCTCACCGCGTTTCAGCAAGGACCGTGCGCCGCTGCTGACCCAGGCGTTGCAACGTGCGATCCATTGCCTGAACGGACCATTGATCCGCGCCACCGAGCTTTATTGCCCGGTACCGGAAGGGCTGTGGCTGGAGTTGCATCAACTGTACCGGATCGCCTGTGTGCATCAGTTGCAGCACCTGAGCCTGCGCGATGAACTGGCCAGCCAGACGCAAACGCTCAGCATCGAACAGACCTATGTCGTCGCGTTGCTGCTGGGGGCCTCCCGCTGCAACCAACTGCGGCAGAACCAGATTGCCCGGGTCGCCGAAGTGCTGGAGCCCTGGAGCAAGTGGATCAAGCTGCAACCCGGCAAACGCTCGGATGGACTGTTTGCCATCGCATCGGACATCGACACCGGGCCTCGTTATCGCTCCCGATTCCGTCCAGAGCAGCAGGAAAGCCTCCTGGGGATCGACCCGCTGCCGCTGGTGGCAGCCATCGCAGCTCATCTGCAAAAAACCGACAGCTCGACACCCCTGCCAGTACCGGCAGGGCTGAGTCTCGATACGCTGCAACACTTGCATGCGGCCTGGGGCCAGACGGCCGAGCGCGGTTTCCAGCGTACTGTCGGCCAAGGCACCCTGACCCTGTGCATCGGCATGAGCGCGCTGCACTATTATCTGGGCGGGCAACGTTCGTTCAGCGACCTCCTGAAACACTCGGGCTCCCGACACGCGCAATTCTCGGCGAAATCCCCAGCAGGTCGAGTGAAAGACCTGTGGAGCCCTGTGACACCCAATGAAAACGTAGTCGATCTACTGCCCTATGAAGAAATCGAGTACCCGCAGCTTCAGAATGACGACAGCCATGAGGCGTCCGATCGCAATCAACAGTTTGCGACTTATGTCCTGCCAGTGATCAACCACAGTCCTGGCGGTTATTGCCTGGCCTGGCCTGGCGCAGTGCCCGCCGAACTGCAGGCGGGCGAAATGGTTGGCATCGAGGACTCTGCAGGTCAGGGCTGGAGCATCGCCGTGGTGCGCTGGATCCGTCAGGTGCGTGGCGGCGGTACGCAAATGGGCATCGAACAGGTCGCGCCATGCGCCGAACCTTGCGGGCTGCAGCTGTTGCGTGAGCATGACGATCACAGCCATTACCTGCGCGCTTTGTTATTACCGGCCATCAGTGCGATAGACCTGCCGCCGACGTTGCTCGCGCCGCGCCTGCCCTTTCAGGAAGGCCATAAAGTGGTGATCAACACCCACGGCGAGGAGCGCCGGGCCGGGCTGGATCGGCGGTTGGCGAGCACCCACAGTTTCAATCAGTTTGCCTATCGCTTGGTGGAGACGGTCGCAAATGTCGAGGCCATAGGGAGCGGTGTGGTTCGTATCGAGCAGGAATTCGATTCGTTGTGGAAGACGCTTTGAGGGACAGTCCGTAAGACCGCGACGCACCCTTCGCGGGCAAGCCTCGCTCCTACAGGTTTTGCGCAATCCCTGTAGGAGCGAGGCTTGCCCGCGAAAGGGCCCGCTCAGACAATTGAAGAATCAGAGCTGCCCGTCACGATCCCGGAAGCCCAGCAAATAAAGAACACCATCCAGCCCAAGGGTGGAAATCGCCTGCTTCGCCGACTGCTTCACCAGCGGCTTGGCGCGGAACGCCACGCCCAGCCCGGCAATCGCCAGCATCGGCAAATCATTGGCGCCGTCACCGACTGCGATGGTCTGCTCCAGACGCAAACCTTCCTTGTGCGCCAGTTCCTTCAGCAGATCCGCCTTGCGCTGTGCATCGACGATCGGTTCAACCGCCACGCCGGTGACCTTGCCATCGACCACTTCCAGTTCGTTGGCAAACACGTAGTCGATGCCCAGCTTTGCCTGCAACTGCTTGGCAAAATAAGTGAAGCCACCTGACAGGATCGCCGTCTTGTAGCCCAGACGCTTGAGTTCGGCGAACAGGGTTTCCGCGCCTTCGGTCAGGCGCAAAGAGGCGCCGATCGAGTCCAGTACGCTAACGTCCAGGCCTTGCAGCAAGGCCAGGCGTTCCTTGAAGCTGGCGCGGAAATCCAGCTCGCCGGCCATCGCCCGCTCGGTGATGGCGGACACCTGGTCGCCCACACCGGCGGCCTTGGCCAGTTCGTCGATGACTTCGGCTTCGATCAGCGTCGAGTCCATGTCGAACACCGCCAGGCGACGGTTGCGGCGGAACAGCGAATCTTCCTGAAAGGCAATGTCAACGTTCAGTTCCTGGGCAACGCTCAAGAATTCCGCCCGCAACGCTTGCGGGTCAGCCGCCTCGCCACGCACGGAAAACTCGATGCAGCCCTTGCCTTTATCGGCCGGGGTATCCAGCGGCATACGCCCGGACAGCCGGTCGATGTGGTCAATGTTCAGGCCATACTTGGCCGTGATCGAACTGACTCGCTGCAATTGCTCGGCAGTCACTTTGCGGGTCAATAGCGTCACGATGTGGCGTTTCTTGCCTTGATTGCCGACCCACTGCTGGTAATCCTCTTCGGACACCGGCGTGAAACGCACCTGTTGATCGAGCTTGTAAGCCGTGAACAGAATGTCCTTGAGCACCGACTTGCCTTGCTCGGTGTCAGGAATTTCAACCAGGATGCCGAACGACAGGGTGTCGTGGATCACCGCCTGACCGATGTCGAGAATGTTCACACCACCCTGGGCCAGAACGCCGGTAATGGCCGCAGTCAGACCCGGACGGTCGACTCCCGTGATGTTTATCAGGACGATTTCGCGCAAGGCGCACCCCCGCAGGTGGAAAAAAACCGCATTCTACCCACATTCAGTGACCATCGGGCACCGTGAGCGCTTTGACGGCCTAGGGCCTATCGCTATACTGCGCGTCAACTTCACGGACAAAGAGCCGAGCTCAAGTGAACCGGCCCACGCCAGTAAAAACCGATAACTTCTTTCTGCTGATCTTCCGGGCACTGCGCCACCGCCGTGTACCGATTGCATTACGCATTGCCAGCCATAACGTGATCCTGGTCGCTCTGGCCCTGGTGATCTACGCCTGTGTGATGGGATTGCAGTTCAAGCAGGCCATGCATGAGCAGGCGGATGCCCTGGGCGAAAGCCTGACCACCCAGACCGCCACGTCGGCCACGGAGCTGTTGGTGTCCAACGACATCCTCAGTCTCAACGTGCTGCTCAACAACCTGACCAAGAACAAGCTGGTGGCCCATGCCGCCATCTACAGCGTGGATAACCGCATCCTCGCCGAAGCCGGTCAGCGCCCCAAGCACAGCCTGCTGGGCGAAGCCGAGGGCATGTACCAGAGCAAGATCACCTTTCAGGACGTGACCGCCGGGCAACTGCGCATCAGCCTGGACATGGATCAATTCCAGCAGCCGATGACCATCAGCCTGCAAAGCATGGGCATTCTCAGTGCCATTCTGCTGGCGTTGTCGTTGGCCCTGAGCCTGCGCCTGGGCCGCAACCTTTCCACGCCGCTGATGCAATTGCGCGTATGGCTGCGCAACATTGACGAACACACGCCGGGTACCGGGCGTCAGGATGAAATCGGCGACCTCGCTCGCCAGTTGCACGCGGACTTCGCACCGGAACCGGTTGAACCGGAAGCCGAGCCGGAGCCTGAGTTCGACGATGAAAATGACGACGAAGAGACTGATCCGGCCTTCGAAGTGCGCAACCTGCGCGATCCGAGCTTTGACGAAAGTCGCCCGGTAGCCGCCGTGAAGCCTGCGCCGCGGCGCATTGTCAGCACCGTCGAGGATGACGATGACGACGACGACCCGTTTGCCGACCTGCGTGATGTCTCTGCGGACAGCGCGCCGAAACCGCTGGTAAAACCAAAGCCATCGAACGTGCCGCAACACAGTGCCGTGCTCGCCGTGCAACTGGGCGCGCAGGATCAGTTGCGCCGCCTGCCCCGGGCACGTCTGGAAGAACTGCTCAAACGCTATCGCGATTGCCTCGATCAGGCCGCTTCGCTCTACCAGAGTGAACTGCATACCCTGAACGACGGCAGCACGCTGATGCTGTTCCACAACGAAGACAGCGGCGACGATTACCTGACCAATGCCATTTGCTGCGGTGAATTGCTGCGCGCCCTGGGCCATCAGCTGCAGATTGAAGTCGCCGACAGTGGCATTACCCTGCAATTGCAGCTGGGCCTGACTCTGGGCGACGAATTGTTCGGCATGAGCCAGATCGATCTGCTGCTGACCGAATCGGCCCAGGACGCCTTGGCCCTGTCGCAACACAGCCGCAACCTGTTGCTGGTGGAGCGCAAGATCAGTGACGACGCGTTGATCCGTCAGCGTGCCCGGATCCGGCCGATTGCCAGCCCGGAGGGCGCGTGCTGCGTAGAGCGGTTGATGGAGCCTTATCCATCGATGCTGGAGCGGCAATTGGCGCGGATGCATGAGCGCCGGGCTTAAGTCCTGGCCCCTGTTGTAAAAGAGCCCGCAGATGAGTGATCGTCTGCGGGCTTTTTTGTGGCCTGTGCCGGCCTCTTCGCGGGCAAGCCCGCTCCCACAGTGACCTCTGTGAATACAAGGTTTATGTACGACTGAGCGCCCTGTGGGAGCGAGCTTGCTCGCGATGAGGCCAGGACAGACAGCCGAGATCTCCAACCTGCAGAAACAACAAAGCCCGCACAATGGCGGGCTTTGCTTTGAATCAATCCAGCTCTAGAACCTGAACACTTCCATATCGGTCCGGATCGGCGCAGCCATCGGGATCTTCGGCTGCTTATCCTTTTCCACCGCAGGTGCCGCAGCCTTGGCCGCAGACTTGCGTGGCGCTTCGGCAATCGGCGGCTGATTGGCCAGCGGCTTGAGCGCCACCGACAATTGCGCCGCCAGACGCTGCAGCAATACACCCTGTGCCTGAACCTGCGCCGCCGTACCGCCGGCATGCTGTTCCTGCAGATGAATGATGCGGTTATCGCGAACCTGACCACGACGGTCGATCAGACGCCATTGCGCATCGAGGATCGCCGGCTGCGACTCACCCGAATCCAGGCGGGTGATGGTCAGCAGAACCTGGACATCCGGCGTGAAACCCACCGTCGCCGGCGCGAGCACCACGCGCTGGCTGTCCAGATGACCTGCTACCTGACGCAACAACAGCTGATCGATATCGGACGAAAGGCTACCCGCCCATCGGCCGTCAGTGGCAGCCTGAAGGCTCCCGTCGGGTTGACGCTGCAACAAGGTTTCGCGTTGCAGATAATCGGCAACGGTCACCGGACCCAGCAAAACAGCCATGCCCGCGCTTTGCGCAGGCTGAGCCGGACTTCCGCTGTCCAGCTGATACAGCGACACCGGTTGGTGAACGCTGCAACCCGCCAGGCCAAGGACCCCGGCGAGCATCAAAAAAAACGGAAGGCGCAGAGCAGTCATCGTCCCATCCAGGTGGTTGCCACAAGGCTAACCACAGTGAAAATACTCAAAAAATATGAAGAACGCTCGGCCACGCCGGCGCTTGAAAGGCCATATCATCCGTGAATATGCGTTCCGACTCCAGCGCCAATGCGTCGATCTACTCGTTAAATCGTAGATCGAGCGCTCTAGGACGCTTAATTGAGGTTTTCGACGAGCAGCGCATCTACCCTCTGAAAGCCACGAGGCAGTTTGTTACCACGACGCCCACGCTCACCTTTGTAGTGTTCGAGGTCGTCCGCCTTCAGTGACAAGGTACGTTTTCCGGCTTGCAGCACCAATGTGGCACCTTCCGGCAGAACGGCGATGTCCGTGACATATTCTTCGCGACTGGCAACGCGCTCACCGGAAATACCGATGATCTTATTGCCTTTACCTTTACCTAATTGTGGCAGATCGCTGATCTTGAAGATCAGCAGGCGACCTTCGGTGGTCACCGAGGCCAGCCAGTTCTGTTCACGATCGGCTACCGGACGCGGCAAGATCACCTTGGCGTTGT
The DNA here is from genome assembly GCF_001661075.1 of Pseudomonas silesiensis. Classification (NCBI taxonomy): domain Bacteria; kingdom Pseudomonadati; phylum Pseudomonadota; class Gammaproteobacteria; order Pseudomonadales; family Pseudomonadaceae; genus Pseudomonas; species Pseudomonas silesiensis. The sequence goes on along the minus strand of NZ_CP014870.1, from coordinate 445,940 downwards.
TCGGCAGGCTCAACAGGGCCTTGCCCGCCTTGTTCTTGGCTTGCAGGTCTTCACCCTTGACCACGAAACCGTAACCGGCGTCCGAGGCGATCACGTACAACGCATCGTCTTCGGGCATCAGCACGCACTCGAAACTCGCCCCTGGCGGCGGCGTCAGACGGCCGGTCAACGGCTCGCCCTGGCCACGGGCCGATGGCAAGGTGTGTGCGGCCACCGAATAACTGCGGCCAGTGGAATCGATAAACACCGCAAACTGATTGGAACGCCCGGGCGCCAGGGCCTTGAAACCATCCCCGGCCTTGTAGGAAAGCCCGGTGGCATCGATTTCGTGGCCCTTGGCGGAGCGCACCCAGCCTTTTTCCGACAGCACTACCGTCACTTTTTCGTTCGGCAGCAGATCGTGTTCGGTCAGGGCCTTGGCCTCGGCACGCTCGACGATTGGCGAACGACGGTCGTCGCCATAGGTTTCGGCGTCCTTGATCAGTTCGGTGCGGACCAGTTTTTTCAGCTTGGCTTCGCTGCTCAGCAGGGCCTGCAGCTTGGCCTGTTCCTTGAGCAGTTCATCCTGCTCGGCACGCAGCTTCATTTCTTCCAGTCGCGCCAATTGACGCAGACGGGTGTCAAGGATGTAGTCGGCCTGGATTTCGCTCAGGGCAAAACGTTCGATCAGGGCGGCTTTGGGGTGTTCCTCGGTCCGGATGATGTGGATCACTTCATCCAGGTTGAGGTAGGCAATCAACAAACCGTCCAACAGGTGCAGGCGACGCTCGACCTTGTCCAGGCGAAATTGCAGGCGGCGACGTACCGTCTGAACCCGGAACTGCAACCACTCGACCAGCAACGCACGCAGATTTTTCAGTTGCGGCTTGCCGTCCAGACCGATGATGTTGATGTTGACCCGGTAGCTCGACTCCAGCTCGGTGCTGGCGAACAGGTGTTGCATCAGGGCATCGTGGTCAAAGTTTTTGCGGGCGCCCGGGATGATCACGATCCGGCACGGGTTTTCGTGGTCGGATTCGTCACGCAGGTCAGCAATCTGCGGCGCCTTGGACGGCTTGGCCTGCATCATGGCCGCGATCTGCTCCAGCACCTTGGCACCGGAGACCTGATGCGGCAGCGCGGTGACGATGATGTCGCCGTCCTCGACGTGGTACACGGCACGCATGCGTACCGAGCCCTTGCCGGTTTCATACATTTTCAGCAAATCGGCCCGCGGCGTGATGATTTCCGCTTCGGTCGGGTAATCCGGGCCCTGGATGTGTTCGCAGAGCTGTTCGACCGTGGCCTTGGGCTCATCGAGCAAACGCACGCAGGCGGTGGCGACTTCGCGCAGGTTGTGCGGCGGTACGTCGGTGGCCATGCCCACGGCGATGCCGGTGGTGCCGTTGAGCAGGATGTTCGGCAAACGTGCCGGCAACACCAGCGGTTCATCGAGGGTGCCATCGAAGTTCGGGCCCCAGTCCGCGGTGCCCTGGCCCAGTTCGCTGAGCAGCACTTCGGAATAACGCGACAGCCGCGCTTCGGTGTATCGCATGGCGGCGAAGGACTTGGGATCATCCGGTGCACCCCAGTTACCCTGGCCGTCGACCAGCGTGTAGCGGTAACTGAACGGCTGGGCCATCAGGACCATGGCTTCGTAGCAGGCCGAGTCGCCGTGCGGGTGGAACTTGCCGAGCACGTCACCGACGGTACGCGCCGACTTCTTGTGTTTGGAATCGGCGTCCAGCCCCAACTCGCTCATCGCGTAGATGATGCGCCGCTGTACCGGCTTCAGTCCGTCGCCGATATGCGGCAGGGCACGGTCCATGATCACGTACATGGAGTAGTTGAGGTAGGCATTTTCGGTGAAGTCAGCCAGTGACCGGCGTTCTACACCGTCCAGGCTGAGATCAAGGGAGTCGCTCATGCGGGCCTCATCGGTTCGTTGTCTGGCGCAGCAGCATGGTGCCACCGCGCTGGGTAAATTCAAGTTTGTTCAGCGCGCTCATCCCGAGCAGCACTTGCTTGCCTTCCAGGCCTGGCACGACGAGGGCGCGCACATCACGCAGCACAATGTCGCCCAGCTGCAGGCGGTCGATACGGGTTCGATAGCCCTCGGCACGACCGCTGGCCGTGCTCAAGGTCACCGGGAAGCCCTTTTCCAGTTTCAGTCGTTCGGCCATACCGCCGGGTATCGCCACATCGGTTGCCCCGGTATCGAGCATGAAGTCCACCGGCTGACCGTTGATCTGGCCGCTGGCAACAAAATGTCCCTGGTTGTTGCTGGCAAGCTTCACTTCGATAAAACCTTCGCCCTGTTCCGAGCTGACCACGACGTTGGGATTCTGCTGGCGCTGCTCCCACTGCCCGAAAAACCGCGTGGCCAGAAACAGCGCGGCGCACCAGGCCAGCACCATCAATACGCGACCGATGCGCTTGCCCGGCGGTTGCTGACTCATGACCTGGCACTCCAGCCACCCTCGGGCGCGGCAAAGCGCATGACGATCGGACGGACTTCGCCATCGGCGCGTATGCCGTTGTTGTTGTCGATGCCGATCCAGGCACCGTCGGCGTCCACGATCAATGCTTCTTCCAGGCCAAAGGCCTGTGGATAACGCCGGTTTTCCTGCAATGCCTCGGCGGCATATGACCAGCAGCGCTCGACCTTGGCCGTCTGCGCGTCGCGGCGGCAGATCTCGAAGACATTGCGTTCAAGGGTGAACAGCTTGCCGTCGAACAATGACAGATCGGCAAAGTCCCGCGGCACCGCCCTGGCGCCGGGGAATTGAGCTGGCTGCATTTCCATGCCGGACTCGCTCAGCAGCACACAGCCGCCATCGCAGTCCCATAGAGTTTGTTGTCGTTTGATCAACAGCAACCCGCGGCTTTCACGCTCGGCGGCCAGCCACAATTTGTCGCCCTCAGGACTGATCGCCAGGCCTTCGAACAGCGCATTGAATTTCAGCAACAGGCCGCTGGCCCGCGCTTCCCGAATCAGCATCGGCGAAATCTTCAGCCAGGACGCGGGCCCCGTTGACGGCACTTGCAGCACCGCCCCATGAGATTCGCTGACAATGTAGCGATTACCGGCGTTGTCGCAGGTGATGCCTTCGAAATCCAGATCGCCGCCACGGGCCAACGAGGCCGCCCAGGTCCGCGAACGCAACCCCCAGGGCAAGCCGCTGTCGGGCACCGCCGGCACATCGATGTGCACGGCTTCGGCTTGCCAGACAGGCTCACGGGTATCGAGCAGGTAAATCTGCTCGTCGTCCCGATCGGACACGCTCCACAAATCCTTGCCGCACTGGGCCAGCCCGGACAGGTTGCCACCGCGCATGCCATCGACGGCATGCGCGGACAACAGGCGCAACTCTGGCGCCGACTGCGCAGACACCGTCATCGAGGTCAGCAGCAACGCACACACCAAGGCAAAGCCTCGGCGCATCAGCCCAGAACCTCGGCCAGGTTGCCTTTGGATTCCAGCCAGGATTTGCGGTCGCCGGCGCGTTTCTTCGCCAGCAACATGTCCATCATTTCCGAGGTCGCTTCGAAATCGTCCAGCGTCAGCTGCACCAGGCGCCGGGTGTTCGGGTCCATGGTGGTTTCGCGCAGCTGTGGCGGGTTCATTTCGCCCAGACCCTTGAATCGGGTGACCTGGGGCTTGCCGCGTTTTTTCTCCGCCACCAGGCGATCGAGGATGCCATCGCGCTCGGCTTCGTCCAGGGCGTAGTAGATCTCTTTGCCCAGATCGATACGGTACAGCGGTGGCATCGCGACATAGACGTGACCGGCATCCACCAAGGGGCGGAAATGCTGGACGAACAACGCGCAGAGCAAGGTGGCGATGTGCAGGCCGTCGGAGTCGGCGTCGGCGAGGATGCAAATTTTGCCGTAACGCAGTTGGGCGATGTCCGCGGAGCCTGGATCGACGCCTATGGCCACCGCGATGTTGTGCACTTCCTGGCTGGCCAGCACTTCGCTGCCATCGACTTCCCAGGTGTTCAGGATCTTGCCGCGCAACGGCAGGATCGCCTGGAACTCTTTGTCCCGCGCCTGTTTGGCCGAACCGCCGGCGGAATCACCTTCCACCAGAAACAGCTCGGAGCGCATCGGGTCCTGCCCGGCGCAGTCGGCCAGTTTGCCCGGCAGTGCCGGCCCCGCCGTGATGCGCTTGCGTTCGACTTTCTTGCTGGCCTTGAGACGACGGCCGGCGTTGTTGATCGCCAGCTCCGCCAGCAGCATGCCGGTTTCAGGGTGAGCGTTGAGCCACAGGCTGAAGGCGTCCTTGACCACACCGGACACGAACGCCGCCGCTTCACGGGACGACAGGCGCTCTTTGGTCTGGCCGGAGAATTGTGGCTCCTGCATTTTCATCGACAGGACGAAGGCGATGCGCTCCCAGACGTCTTCCGGCGCCAGCTTCACACCCCGTGGCAGCAGGCTGCGGAATTCGCAGAACTCGCGCATGGCGTCGAGCAAGCCCTGGCGCAGACCGTTGACGTGAGTGCCGCCCTGGGCCGTCGGGATCAGGTTGACGTAGCTTTCCTGAACGCTGTCGCCGCCTTCCGGCAACCACAGCAACGCCCAGTCGACCGCTTCTTTGTTACCGGCCAGGCTGCCGCAGAACGGCTCGTCCGGCAGGCGTTCGAATTCGCTGACGGCGTCGACCAGGTAGGAACGCAGGCCGTCCTCGTAATGCCATTCGACTTTCTCGCCGGTGGCCTTGTCTTCAAAACTGACCAGCAACCCCGGGCACAGGACGGCCTTGGCCTTGAGCACGTGCTTGAGGCGGCTGATGGAGAATTTCGGGGAATCGAAGTACTTCGGGTCCGGCGCGAAGAACACGCTGGTGCCGGTGTTGCGTTTGCCGACGGTGCCGATCACTTCCAGTTCGGTTTTCTTGTAGCCGTCGCCGAACGTCATCTGGTATTCGTTGCCATCACGCTTTACGCGCACCCGGACTTCGGTCGACAACGCGTTGACCACCGAGATACCCACCCCGTGCAGACCGCCGGAGAACTGGTAGTTCTTGTTGGAAAACTTGCCGCCGGCATGGAGCTTGGTGAGGATCAGCTCGACACCCGAGACGCCTTCTTCAGCGTGAATGTCCACCGGCATGCCACGACCATCGTCGCTGACTTCCAGTGAGTGATCGGCGTGCAGGATGACCTGCACCGAGGTCGCGTGCCCGGCCAAGGCTTCGTCGACGCTGTTGTCGATGACTTCCTGGGCGAGGTGGTTCGGCCGACTGGTGTCGGTGTACATGCCGGGGCGTTTGCGCACCGGGTCGAGGCCCGAGAGGACTTCGATGGCGTCTGCGTTATAAGAGCTAGCGCTGGGAGTGGCCATGGGGTCTCGTCGTCAAATGTTTTGTGAAAAGGGGCGATGGCTCACAGTGCAGTGAAATCAATCGCCTGATACAAATCTGCGCCGATGCCGGCAAAACTGAGCATTGCCGGCAGTTGCCCGGCAAAACCCTGGAAACCATGATCGCCACCGGCCTGGATGCGCAAGGCACAGGCCCGGTAATACTGCTGGGCGAGGCGGTAGTCCAGCGTTTCGTCGCCGGTTTGCAACCACACCTGAAACCGCTGCGGATCCTGGGGCGCCGGCACTTCCAGCTCGGCCAGGGCCGTCACGTGGTCGTGGGTCAATTCCCAGGCCTCGTCGGTATACAGGTTTTTCTGCGCCCCCAGATACCCGTCGAACATCCGATGCGGGCTGACGGCGGGGTTGATCAACAGCGCCTTGAGGCCATGGCGCTCGGCCAAGTGAGTCGCATAGTAGCCGCCGAGTGAGCTGCCGACCAGCAATGGCCGTCCGAGCTCCTCGATCGCCTGCTCCAGCTGACCGATGGCCTCACGAGGATGGTGATGCAAGTACGGAACGCGCAACTGATCGCTCAAGCCCAGTTGGTCCATCACCTGGATCAACCGAGTGGCCTTGTTCGACGCCGGCGCGCTGTTGAAACCATGGATATAAAGGATCGAACCGGACATTTGAGCTCCCTGTGCGTCGGGTAAAGAGGCGCAGTTTACAGGGAATCGGGAATATCCGTGGAATTCGGGGCGCCTGTGCCGACGCCTTCGCGAGCAAGTCGAATCGTCGCACCGCCGCTCCCACATTTGATCATGGGTGTTCACAGATCGTGTGTACACAGCAGATCCCCTGTGGGAGCGGGCTTGCGAAGGCCGCGACTCGGTCTTACCGAGTGACAAAAAAGTCAGTAGCCGTTGGAGCCGTAATCGACCTGGAAAGCGAAGCCTGTCACACGCTCTACACCGGTTTCCAGCTCGCCATCCGGCAAAAGCCGCAACCACCGATACCCCGGCGCCTGATCCCCCACCTTGAAATCATCGCTCCCCGGTTCGAACTGAATGCAGGTCGACGGCGAGGCAATCAACCGCACGCCATTACGCTCCCGATCGATCTCTTGATGAACATGCCCCCACAAAACGGCACGCACCTGCGGGAATCGATCCAGAACCGAAAACAGCGCCTCTGGATTACGCAACCCGATCGGCTCCATCCACGCACAGCCGATCGACACCGGATGATGGTGCAAGCACACCAGATGATGCCGCTCCGGCGCTTCGCTCAGCGCGCGGGCCAGCAACTGCAACTGTTCGTCTTCCAGATACCCTGGCACCGAGCCCGGCACTGCCGAATCCAGCAATGTGACCCGCCAGTTACCGATATCCACCACCGGATCCAGCAAGGCGCTCTGCACGGCAGCCTCAGCCATGATCCGAGGCTCGTCGTGATTGCCGGGAATCCAGCGCGCCGATGCATCGAGCTGCCGGGTCAGGTCGCGGAACTGCTGATAGGACTCAAGCGTCCCGTCCTGGGAAATATCGCCACTGGCAACGATCAGATCGATCCGAGGCTGTTGCAGCCTGACCAGTTCGATGACCTTTTGCAGGCTGTCACGCGTGTTCATGCCCAGTAACGTGCCATCCGCCTCGGCAAACAGGTGGCTGTCGGAGAGTTGCACCAGCAATGCCGGATCGGCGGTGGTCAATGTGGATACGCGTGGCAAGGCGTTCTCCCGGGGCGTGATCACGGGGATGGATGAGTGCCGCAATTATGCTGGGGGACGACCAAAAGAGGAAACGGTAAACCTGACGCCGTTCACATCAGCGCACAACCGCATACTCGTGCCCGCAGGCCAGGCAATGGCTCAGCCATTCGCCCAGAAACATATTCAGCTGGGCCTTTTCGTCGGGCTGGTGCATCGCGGCGTTCGGGTAAGGATAGATGCCGCGAAAGCGTCGTGCATGTTCGGCGCTGACCACTTCGGCCATGCACGCGTCGTGATAGACCTGAACTTCCAGTTGCGGCACCGGCAGCCAGGGCAGGCTGTGTTCCTGGCGCACTTGCAGGGTCGTGGTGTACGGACAGACCTGCAGCACCTCCAGGGCCAGTACGCCGAGCATCTGGTCGCCATGGGTCACGGCAATGCGCCTGGCCGCGGGCTCGTTGCGCATGTCTGGCAACAGTCGCATGAGGCGCGCGTAGTTGGCCTCGCAGGACGCTTGCAGCCCCACCAGGTCCACCCGATAGCGATCGCGCAGCTTGTTTACGACCATAGCCCCCTCACTTCAGCGCGGTTCAAAGCTAACCATTGCAAGGCAATGATGCTGGCCGCGTTGGCAATTTGCCCGTCGCGTACGGCCTGCAGGGCATCTTCGAACGCCCAGACCGTGACGCGGATATCTTCTGCTTCTTCCTCCAGCCCATGCAGGCCGCCGACACCGGTGCTGTCGCAACGCCCCAGGTACAAATGCACGAATTCATTGCTGCCGCCTGGCGATGGAAAATATTTGGTCATCGGCCAAAGCGCCCCGAATACAAGCCCAGCTTCCTCCTGCGCTTCGCGGTGAGCAACTTCTTCCGGTTCTTCATCCTTGTCGATCAGACCAGCGACCAGTTCGACCAGCCATGGATTGTCGATCTTGCCCATGGCGCCGACGCGAAACTGTTCGATCAACACTACTTCATCGCGCTGCGGATCGTAAGGCAGCACGCACACCGCGTCATGGCGCACAAACACTTCCCGGCTGATCTCGCGGCTCATGCCGCCAGCGAACAATTCGTGACGCAAGTGCACGCGGTCGAGCTTGTAAAAACCCTCGAAGCACTTTTCGCGCCGAACGATCTCAACGGCGGTCGGAATGGCGTTGGCAAAATCAGTCATGACAATCCTCGTTTCTACACCGAGGCTCCAGCCTCGACTTCGCGCCATCCTAACGCGCCCGAGACCTTTGATGCAGCCCCTTTCCAGCGAGCGGGATAGACGGTGAGGGTGAAACCAACTCTAATTAGCTTAGTGGCGAACTGATTCCTGCGCCGAGAGTCGAAGCGGGTAACTTTTTGCCTTTCCCTGTTTTATGAAGGACGCCCATGTCGCTTTTTAAAATCGCCTCCGTGGCTGCAATCGCCCTGACCCTGGGCGCCTGCCAGAGTCTGTTCCAACCCAGCTACCGGGCACCGCTGGAAACCACCCGCGATGCCTCCGAACAGCTGAAACCGGGCTGCACCAACCAGGACTGCCCGCTGGTGAACATCGACACCCTGCGCTTCCCGGCCGAACCGGCACTGGATGGCATTATCGAAAAACGCTTGCTGCAAATGACCCGCACCGCGCCCGACGCCCCGGTGGCGCCGACGCTGGCCGCGTATCGCGAGCAATTCTTGAGCAGTGCCGGCCCGCGTCACAGCAGCTACCTGCAAGCCAAGGTACGTGAGCAGCATGACGGCTTGGTGATCGTCGAGTTTTCCAGCTACCTGGACACCGGCGGCGCCCATGGCACGCCGGGCCGTAGCTTCATCAACTACTCGCGCCAACAGCACAAGGTGCTGACCCTGTCGGACATGCTGGTGCCGGGGCAGGAAGAAGCGTTCTGGAAAGCCGCGCAAGTCGCGCACAACAGCTGGCTGATCAGCACCAAGCTCGATCAGGAAGCGGAGTTCGTGAAGAGCTGGCCCTTCGTCAAGACCCAGAACGTGGCACTGACGTATGGCGGGGTGATCCTCAAGTACGAAGTGAGCACCATTGCGCCTTACGCACTGGGTCACGTCGAATTGAAGATCCCCTACCCTCGCCTGAACGGCATTCTCAAGCCCGAGCTGTTTCCCGGCCGTAGCTGAAGGCCCGGCCCAGCACCAGCTGCAACAGCCCTGCCAGGATTAGCGCCGGCAGGGTTGCGCCGACATCCGGGTACAGATTGGCCAGCAAGTGATAGGTGCTCACCCCGCCCAGCCAGGCGAGCAGCGCCGGCCAGCGCAATGCGGTTGCCACCACTTGCGCAGAACGCTTGCGCAGGATGAAGTGGTCCACCAGCACCACGCCGAACAACGGCGCAAACACCGAACCGATCAACAGCAGGAAATTCTGGTACTGGGCCAATGGCGCCAGGCAGGCAATCAGCGTGCAGATCACGCCGATGGCCAGCGCCAGATGCTCGACCTTCAGGCGCAACAGAATCCCGCTGGACACCGCCGCCGAGTGAATATCGGCAAAGGCGTTTTCCGACTCGTCCAGCAGAATCAGCAGTAGCGGAATCCCCAGGCCGGCACCGGCCAGCGCCAACAGCAAGGCATTGACTTCACCGCTCGGCGCGAACGCCAGGGTGTAGGCCACGCCCAGGCTCATCAGCCAGAAGTTACCGATAAAGAAGCCAATTGCCGTACCGCCGAACACATTTTTCGCCCGTTTGCCGAAACGCGAGTAGTCGGCAATCAACGGCAGCCAGGACAGGGGCATGGCGATCGCGATGTCGAAGCCCACGGCGAACGGCATCGAACCGTCACCGGCCTGCGCCCACAACGCCGCCAGGTCGGCCTTGGCGAACAGGTTCCAGGTCAGCCAGATGCAGGCGGCCAGCAGCAGCCAGATGCCCCACTTGCGCAGGATCTGCCGCACGAACGTCAGTGGCCCGCTGACGGCCAGCAAGGTTGCCAGCCCACCGAAGAACAAGGTCCACAACAGCGGATTGGACAGCAGGCTACCTTCACTGAAGGCACGAGCGCCCAACAGGCTGGCGGCGTCGCGCATCACGATGATTTCGAACGAGCCCCAACCGATCAGTTGCAGCAAATTCAGCACCGCCGGCAGGCTCGCGCCGTGTTTGCCGAGGCTGAGTTTCAGCGCGGCCATCGACGACAGGCCAGTGTCACTGCCGATCACGCCGACGGCGGCCAGCAGCAGAACGCCGACCAGGGTGCCGAGGAAAATCGCCAGCAGCGAGCCGGAAAGGCCCAGGCCTGGCGCGAGCAGGGCACCGGTCTGCAGCACCATCAGGCCGATACCGAGGGAAAACCACAGGGAAAACAGATCGCGACCGCCGAAGACGCGCTTGTCGGTCGGCACCGCGATGTCGGGGGAATAAGTGCTGGGTTGAATGCTCAAGGGTGTTATCTCAGAGGGACATTTGTTGTTGTAACCGCAACCTGTAGGAGCGAGCGGTGCGGCGATCCGACTTGCCCGCGAAGGCGGTGTGTCAGGCAAACCGCCTTCGCGGGCAAGCCTCGCTCCTACAAGAGCAGCGCCAGACCGGCGCTGCGGGTCAGATCAAACCTTCTTGTACAGCTGACTGCCTTCCTGCTTGAACCGCTCGGCCTGTTCCGCCAGTCCCTTGGCAACTTCGGCATCGATCGAGTCGATCCGCTGGTTGGCCGCGTATTCACGAACTTCCTGGGTGATTTTCATCGAGCAGAATTTCGGCCCGCACATGGAGCAGAAGTGCGCAACCTTGGCCGAATCCTTCGGCAGGGTCTCATCGTGATACGAACGAGCGGTGTCCGGATCGAGGCCCAGGTTGAACTGGTCTTCCCAACGGAATTCGAAACGCGCCTTGCTCAACGCATTGTCGCGTATCTGTGCGCCCGGATGGCCCTTCGCGAGATCGGCGGCATGCGCGGCGATCTTGTACGTGATGATCCCGGTCTTCACGTCATCCTTGTTCGGCAGGCCCAAGTGTTCCTTCGGCGTCACATAGCAGAGCATGGCGCAACCGAACCAGCCGATCATCGCCGCACCGATGCCGGAGGTGATGTGGTCGTAGCCGGGTGCGATGTCGGTGGTCAGCGGGCCGAGGGTGTAGAACGGCGCTTCGTCGCAGCACTCGAGCTGCTTGTCCATGTTTTCCTTGATCAACTGCATCGGCACGTGGCCCGGGCCTTCGATCATGGTCTGTACGTCGTGCTTCCAGGCGATCTTGGTCAGTTCGCCGAGGGTTTCCAGCTCGCCGAATTGTGCCGCATCGTTGGCGTCGGCAATCGAGCCCGGACGCAGGCCATCACCCAGCGAGAAGCTGACGTCGTAGGCCTTCATGATTTCGCAGATTTCTTCGAAATGCGTGTAGGCGAAGTTCTCTTTGTGGTGCGCCAGGCACCACTTGGCCATGATCGAACCGCCACGGGAAACGATGCCGGTCACGCGCTTGGCGGTCAGCGGCACGTAACGCAACAGCACGCCGGCGTGGATGGTGAAGTAGTCGACGCCCTGCTCGGCCTGTTCGATCAGCGTGTCGCGGAACAGCTCCCAGGTCAGGTCCTCGGCCGCGCCACCGACTTTTTCCAGGGCCTGGTAGATCGGCACGGTACCGATCGGCACCGGCGAGTTACGGATGATCCACTCACGGGTTTCGTGAATGTGCTTGCCGGTGGACAAGTCCATGATGTTGTCCGCGCCCCAGCGAATGCCCCAGGTCAGTTTCGCCACTTCTTCTTCGATGGACGAACCCAGTGCGCTGTTGCCGATATTGCCGTTGATCTTCACCAGGAAGTTACGGCCGATGATCATCGGTTCCAGTTCGGTGTGGTTGATGTTGGCGGGAATGATCGCGCGGCCGCGGGCGATTTCTTCACGAACGAATTCTGGGGTGATGATTTTCGGCACGCTGGCGCCGAAGCTGTAACCGGCGTGTTGCTGGTCCAGCAGCCCGGCGGCGCGGGCCACTTCGAGCTTCATGTTCTCGCGGATGGCGACGTATTCCATCTCGGGCGTGATGATGCCTTGGCGGGCATAGTGCATCTGGGTGACGTTGCCCCCGGCCTTGGCGCGGCGCGGGTTGTTCACATGGGCGAAACGCAGCTTGGTCAGTTCCGGATCGGCGAGACGCTCCCGGCCGAAGTTCGAGCTCAAGCCGGGCAGGCGCTCGGTATCGCCACGGGCTTCGATCCACGGCGAACGCACATCGGCCAGGCCTTTGCGGACGTCGATGATGACGTTGGGGTCGGTGTACGGGCCCGAGGTGTCATACACCACCACCGGCGCATTGATCTCGCCGCCGAATTCGGTCGGGGTCACGTCGAGGCTGACTTCGCGCATCGGCACGAGAATGTCCGGGCGCGAGCCTTGAACGTAGATTTTTTGCGAGCGGGTAAACGGCTGAACCGATTGTTGATCGACCTTGGCCGAGTCACTCAGGTTCGTATTGTCTTTTAGTTTTATCGTCATCACGGGCTCTCCGAACACATCCAGGCAGTGGATTTTTGTCGGAGCGAACCTGTAAACGAATGGACGCACGGGTGCTGGAAAAACCAGCTGTGCTGTGCTCGGTGCACGAGGGCCGTTCGATTGTCGAACAACATCCCGGACGAAGCACAAGAGGACTCGCCGGGTGACGAGAAATCTTGTTCCCTACGCAGGCGCTAACCTGATCAGGTTCAACGGGATCCGAAATTATTCGATCTCAGCCTCATAGCAAGGCACCCCGACAAGAACGTGGCCAGTCTAGACACAACTGGCAAAGAACGCCAACACCGCTTTAAACACCATGATGAATGGCGTAATTACAGGATTGTTGCCAAACGTGTGCGCAACTACACTCGCCAGGCCGTGCCGCGCCTTGACGCTGCAAGGCCCGCGCCGTAGCCTTGGCGCTCAAATTATCAGCGTAATTTTTAGGGATGGCCTTATGCTGCGCAAACTCTCATTGGCCCTTGCCGTGTCTTGTGCGACCAATGGAATGGCTTGGGCAGCGGAAGCGCCCCTATCGACCAACACTGACCTGGTCAGCGTCTATCAGGAAGCGGTGGATAACAACGCCGACCTGGCTGCGGCCCGGGCCCAGTACGGCGCCCAGAAAGAGGTCGTGCCCCAGGCCCGCGCCGGCTTGTTGCCGAACCTCTCCGGCGGCGCCCAGGTCGCCAACGTGCGTACCGATATCGATCAACCGGCGTCCGTTGCCAACCGCAGCGCCAACTCCTATCAGGCGACCCTGGCCCAGCCACTGTTCCGCGCCGATCGCTGGTTCCAGTATCAGGCCGCCAAGGACGTCAACGAACAGGCGGCGCTGCAACTCTCGGCGACCGAGCAGAACCTGATTCTGCAAACGGCAGAAGACTACTTCAACGTGTTGCGCAGCCAGGACAACCTGGCCTCGACCAAGGCCGAAGAAGCCGCCTTCAAGCGCCAGCTCGATCAGTCCAACGAACGCTTCGACGTCGGCCTTTCGGACAAGACCGATGTACTGCAATCCCAGGCCAGCTACGACACGGCGCGCGCCAATCGGATCGTTGCGCAACGCCAGGTGGACGACGCGTTCGAAGCCTTGATCACCCTGACCAACCGGCAGTACAACTCGATCCAGGGCATCGTCCACACCCTGCCGATCCTGCCCCCGGCCCCGAACGATGCCAAGGCCTGGGTCGACACTGCCGCCAGGCAGAACCTGAATCTGCTGGCCAGCAACTACGCGGTCAGCGCCGCTGAAGAAACCCTCAAGCAGCGCAAGGCCGGTCACGCACCGACCGTGGATGCCGTGGCTAAATACGAGAAGGGGGACAACGACGCTTTCGGCTTGAGCAATCCGAGCGCATTCCCCCAGCCTTATGGCGGCCCCATCGAGCAACGCACGCTGGCGCTGCAATTGAATATCCCGATCTACAGTGGCGGCCTCACCACCTCACAGGTTCGCGAATCTTATTCACGCCTGGATCAGACCGAACAACAGCGCGAATCCCTGCGCCGGCAGGTGGTGGAAAACACCCGCAACCTGCACCGTGCGGTGAACACCGACGTCGAGCAGGTGCAGGCGCGCAAGCAGTCGATCATCTCCAACCAGAGCGCGGTGGAAGCGACCGAAATCGGTTATCAGGTGGGGACGCGCAACATCGTTGACGTGCTGGATGCCCAGCGTCAGCTGTATACCTCGGTGCGCAACTACAACAACACCCGCTACGACTACATCCTCGACAACCTGCGCCTGAAACAGGCCGCGGGCACATTGAATCCGGGGGATTTGCGGGACCTCAAGCGCTACCTCAAACCCGATTACAACCCGGACAAAGACTTCCTGCCGCCGGATCTGGCCAAGGCTGCGGCAGATCAGCTCAAAGCCCGGCCTTGAAAATCCCCCCCTGTAGGAGCGAGGCTTGCCCGCGAAGGAAGCACCGCAGCGTATCTGTTGCACCGCGTCATGCCTGTTCGCGGGCAAGTCGGATCGCCGCACCGCTCGCTCCTACAAGGGAAGCACCTGTGATCTTTTTTGGTTCAGGCAACCCGGTCTAACGCCCGATCAACCGCCCCAACCCGTCCAGCAACCGCTGCAACGCGCCCTGGTTGCTGCGCATCACGCTCAACCCCGCCTCCGCCATCCGCTGCGCATCCCGGGGCAACTCGAACAGCCGCTGCACCGCCACCGCCAGGCCTTCGGCATCCTCCACTTCCTGCAACGCCCCGGCACTGCGCAACTGCGCGGCGATTTCGAGAAAGTTGAACAGGTGCGGCCCGCTGAGCACCGGCTTGGCCAACGCCGCCGGTTCCAGCAGATTGTGCCCGCCGTTCGGCACCAGGCTGCCGCCGACAAAGGCACTGTCGGCCAGGGCATACAGAAACAGCAATTCGCCCATGGTGTCGCCCAGCAACACCGAAGTACCCGCAGTCACCGGCTCGCCCGTGGAACGCCGCACGGTCGCGAAACCCTGCTGCCGGCACAACTCGAATACCGCATTGAAACGCTCCGGATGGCGCGGCACCAGAATCAGCAACGCATCGGGATGACGGGTGAGCAACTGACGATGAGCCGCCAATACCACTTCGTCTTCACCGTCATGGGTGCTGGCGGCGATCCAGACCGGACGCTCTTGCGCCTGCCATTGCGCACGCAACCCGGCGGCACGCTGGAGCAATGCCGGGTCTATGGTCAGGTCGAACTTGATCGAGCCGGTCACTTCGACAGTTTCCTCACGCGCGCCCAAATTGCGAAAGCGCTGGGCCTCGGCCTCGGTCTGCACCGCGAACAGGCTCATCTCGGCGAGCATCGGCCGGGTCAATTTCGTGAAACGACCATAGCCCTTGGCGGAACGCTCGGACAGGCGAGCATTGGCCAGCGCCACGGGGATCCCGCGCTTGGCGCACTGATGGATATGGTTCGGCCAGAGCTCGGTTTCCATGATCACCGCCAGTGTCGGCCGGACCCGATCAAGAAAGCGCGCCGCGGCGCAAGGCAAGTCGTATGGCAGATAGCAGTGCTGAATACGTGGCTCTTGGGCGAACAGTGCCTGGATGCGTTCCGAACCGGTCGGGGTCATGCAGGTCACGGTAATCGGCAGAGTCGGATAACGTTGCAGCAAGGCGCGAATCATCGGCGCGGCGGCAATGCTTTCGCCCACGGATACCGCGTGCACCCAGATACCGCCCGGCTTCATCACGGGCAATCCGAAGGAGAACCGTTCGCCAATACGCTTGGCATAGGCCGGCGCCTTGCGCGCCCGCAGCCACAGCCGAATCGCTACCAATGGCAGCCCCAGGTAAAACAGTGCGGTGTAGAGAGATCTATTCATGGCGGCGGAGTTTATCGGGTTTTGCGCCGATCGCCTGCAAGTGCACGGCAAAACGTTCCGCCAGCCAACGGGCGGCCGGACCGAGGGGCTCGTCGCGGCGCCAGACCAGTTCCACGATCAATGCCGGCGGAGTCCATTCGCTGACCAGTTCGACGATATGACCCTGATAGGCCGGATACTGCACCACGTTTCTCGGCAACCAGGCCCAGCCAAGGCCGCGCATCACCAGTTCGGCCATCACGTAAAAACTATCGGCCCGCCAGACCTGTGGACTGGCCGGCTCGCTGCCGGGATAGACACTGGATTGCGTGGCCATCAGCAACTGCCGATGCTGGGCCATTTGCTGACAGTTAACGCTACTTTGGGCCGCCAATGGATGGTCGATACCGCAGACCGTGACCATTTCAATACTGCCCAACACCCGCCGCTCAAGGGCTTGGGGGATTTGATCATGGTAGAACAGCAGGCCCAGGTCGGCCTTGCGCTCCACCAGCTTGCGTGCCACATCACCCTGAGTACCGTTGGACAGCTGAACCTCGAGGCTGGGAAACTGCTCTGCCATGGCTTCAAGGCTGTCGATGACCGGTTGAAAGGGCATCGCCTCATCCTGGGCCAGGCACAGGCGTGCTTCCTGGCCCTGCATCATCGCCAGTGCCCGCCCGTTGAGGCGCTCACACTGGCGCAGCACTTCCCGCGCCTCTTCCAGCAAGGCATTGCCGGCGTCGGTAAGCTTTGGCTGGCGGCCACTGCTGCGATCGAACAGGCTGACGCCCAGGTCCTCTTCCAGAAGCGCAATCGAACTGCTGACCGCCGACTGCGCCTTGCGCTGCTCCCGCGCCACGGCGGAGAAAGACCGCTGCTCCGCTACGCTGACAAACAAACGTAGCTGATCCAGATTCCACTGCATGTTCATGGCCAAACCCATCGCCTAAACAGATAGGTAATGACTTTACCGCATCTGACGAACCTCTAGAATGCCGAACTCAGAAAGCAACGCTTCACATGAGGATGCACCTATGACCGCTTACTACTACCTGGCCATTGCCATCTGCGCCGAAGTGATCGCCACCGTTTCGATGAAAGCGGTCAAGGGTTTCAGCACGCCTCTACCATTGATTCTGGTCATCGTCGGTTATGGCATTGCGTTCTGGATGCTGACGCTGGTGGTGCGCAGCGTTCCGGTGGGCGTGGCCTACGCCGTCTGGGCCGGTATGGGCATCGTGATGGTCAGCGTCGCGGCGCTGTTTATTTATGGGCAGAAACTGGATGTGCCGGCGATGCTGGGGATGGCGCTTATCGTATTGGGCGTCGTAGTGATCCAGCTCTTCTCCAAAACCGCCGGGCACTAAGACCTGGAACTCGATTCACTGTGGGAGCGGGCTTGCCCGCGAAATCGATGTGTCAGGCAACATTTGTGTCGACTGGCACACCGCTTTCGCGAGCAAGCCCGCTCCCACAGGTGCTTCAGCCCTTCCAATCCTCGAGTCTGTATACTGCGCCCTCGTCTTGAACACTGAGGTCGCCGCATGCCATCCGTTATTTCCACCGACGTTCTGATTGTCGGCGCTGGTGTCGCCGGGCTCTGGCTGAATGCGCGCCTGCGCCGCCAGGGTTTTTCGACCGTGCTGGTGGAAAGCGCCAGTCTCGGCGGCGGGCAGACTGTGAAATCCCAGGGCATCATCCACGGCGGCGCCAAGTACGCGCTGCATGGCGCCCTGACCGGCGCCTCCGAAGCCATCGCCGACATGCCACGCCGTTGGCGTGAAGCGCTGGCCGGGGACGGTGAGCTGGACCTGACCGGCGTGCGCCTGCTGTCCGAAGCGCATTACCTCTGGTCTCCCGGCACCCTTGCCGGCAACCTCACCAGCTTCTTCGCCAGCAAAGCCGTGCGCGGTCGCGTCGATCAGGTCACCGGTGAGCAATTGCCACCGGCCCTGCAAGACAAGCGCTTCAAAGGCAAGGTCTATCGGCTGGCGGAACTGGTGATCGATGTACCCAGCCTGATCCAGCGCCTGGCCGATCTGGCCGGCGACAGTTTGCTCGCCGGGCAGAAGATCGAACCGTTGCTCGAGGGTGGGAAACTGATCGGCCTCAAGGTGGACGCGCGCGAGATCCGCGCCCAGCGCATCGTCTTGAGCGCCGGCGCCGGCACCGCGAGCTTGCTTGAAACACTGGGGCTGACCCACCCCGCCATGCAACGCCGGCCGTTGCACATGATCATCGCCAAAGGCCCGGGCCTCAAACCGCTGTACGCCCACTGCCTGGGCGGTGGGACCAAACCGCGTATCACCGTGACCACGCACCCGGCTGCCGACGGCCAATGGGTCTGGTACCTGGGGGGCGATATTGCCGAAGCCGAAGGTGTCGCCCGTGAACCCGCCACGCAAATTGCCACGGCCCGCAAAGAACTCGGCCAGTTGCTGCCCTGGATCGACCTGAGCACGGCGCAGTGGGCGACCTTGCACGTGGATCGCGCCGAGCCGCTGCAATCGGGATTGACCCGCCCCGACAACGCGTTTCTTGCCGAAGAAGGCCGACTGCTGGTCGGTTGGCCCACCAAACTGGCACTGGCGCCGGACTTCGCCGACCGCGTCATCGGTTCTTTGCAACGGGATGGCATCCAGCCAGGCCATCCGGCACCGCTGCCTGAACTGCCAAAACCGCCGATGGGCATTCCAGCCTGGGAGCAACTGCTGCCATGAGCCTACCGACCCTGCACGATCTGCATCGCCCTCTGGGCAGCACCGGCCTGCTGGTTTCGCCCCTGGGCCTGGGCACGGTAAAACTCGGCCGCGACCAGGGTGTGAAGTACCCCAACGGCTTCCAGATCCCCGACGATGACGAAGCGCGCATGCTGCTCAAACTTGCGCGCGACCTGGGCATCAACCTGATCGATACGGCCCCGGCCTACGGCCGCAGCGAAGAACGCCTTGGCCCGTTATTGCGTGGTCAGCGTCAGGACTGGGTGATCGTCAGCAAGGTCGGCGAAGAGTTTGCCGACGGTCAGTCCCGGCACGATTTCAGTGCCGCGCATACCCGACTCTCGGTGGAACGCAGCCTGCAACGTCTGGAAACGGATTTTATCGACCTGGTGCTCGTGCACTCCGATGGCAACGACCTGGCGATCCTCAATGACAGCGAAGTCTATGCAACCCTTGCCGAGCTCAAACGCCAGGGCAAGATTCGCGGCTTCGGCTTTTCCGGCAAAACCGTCGAAGGCGGTTTGAAGGCTCTGGAACAGGGTGATTGCGCCATGGTCACCTACAATCTGAACGAACAGAACGAGAAGCCGGTCATTGACTATGCTGCTGCCCACGGCAAAGCCATCCTGGTCAAAAAAGCCCTCGCCAGCGGTCACGTCTGCCTGAGCCCGGGCGTGGACCCGGTGCGCGCCAGCTTCGAATTGTTGTTTGAACATCCGGGTGTCGCCAGTGCTATTGTCGGGACCATCAATCCGCTGCACCTCGCCCACAACGTCTCGACCGCTGCCCAGGTCCTACGTAAAAACTGATGCCGCCAACGCGGCCTTAAGCAGGAGCCGACATGCCGCGTACGCTCATAAGAAAGAACCCGAGCAACTT
Source organism: Pseudomonas silesiensis (assembly GCF_001661075.1). NCBI lineage: Bacteria > Pseudomonadati > Pseudomonadota > Gammaproteobacteria > Pseudomonadales > Pseudomonadaceae > Pseudomonas > Pseudomonas silesiensis. The sequence continues at coordinate 426,588 of NZ_CP014870.1, read as the reverse complement.
CAAGACCCTGCCGTTATTCGTCGAAGCGACTCCTGAAGGCTTGAGTTATCAGAGCGTCGGGATGCCGCTCAATTTTTCCCAGACCCTGCAACGTCGCCGCCCGGTGACCGTGGCCGACACCGAACGCTTCGCCCTGGAGCTGGCCAACCTGGGGGTCTCGGTGCGCCTGACCCTGCATTGGCAGAATCGCGATTACTGGGTGTTGGTGCGTCAGCGGCGGCAAGACCGTGGCGATGTGGTGCTCAAGCTGATCTCCGGTTACGTGCCGGCCCACGAGCTGAACCTGCCGCTTCACACGGCGATCCAGGAGATTGCCGAAGAGTGCCTGCTGGAAACGCCGGAAGGCTGGCTCGGCGGACGTTTCAACGACACCTGGTTGCCAGCGCCCTACTCTTCAGCCCTGCATTACCGTGAAGCCATGCCTTTTCGCCTGACCCCGTTGTCCGGCGCGGCGCGACCGGTGCGTTGCGCCAATATGCAACTGATCGAACGACCACGGGCTTACGTGCACTTGCCGACCGCTTCGTTGCAATTGATCTATGACTTGCGCCTGGACGTGCCCAAGGAAGCCAAATCCCTGAGCCTGTTTCATGTCGATGAGCGACTGGAAGGCGATCAACTGGTGGCCCGGCTCGACCGCAAGCGTCCCGACCTTTATTTGATGCCATTGCAAGACGGCCAGCCGTTGGCCGAGCTCTTTACCTTGAAAAAGGATCAGTTGTACCCGGCGAGCACTCGCGGCTTGTACCTGGCTGAAAGTTTCGCCCGACAGGAAGGCTGGCTGGTGCGCGATGAGCGGATTCGCTGGAAGGATTGGGTACGGCAGCAGGGGTTGACCCCGCCGGGGAAGGACTCCGGTCTGGCGCGGTTGCGCGGCAAAGCGAAGCAATTGCTGAAGAAGATCGTGCCGCGTAAGAAGGTCAGCCTGTAGGCGCTGCGGTTGATCGTTCCCACGCGGAGTGTGGGAACGATCAACGCGTCATTCGGACTGGCGGATCTTCTCGACGATCGCCGTGGTCGAGCTGTTTTCAACCAGCCCCAGCACTTTCACGATGCCACCGTAAGCGGTCACGATGTCCGCACCGACCACCTGTTCGATCCCGTAGTCACCGCCCTTGACCAGCACGTCCGGCTTGACTTCGCGCAGCAGGTTTTCCGGGGTGCCTTCCGGGAAGCTGATCACCCAGTCCACGGCGCCCAGACCCGCCAGTACGGCCATGCGACGGTCGACGCTGTTGATCGGACGACCTGGCCCTTTCAACCGGCTGACCGACGCATCGTCGTTGACCGCCACAATCAGACGGTCGCCCTGGGCGCGCGCCTGTTCGAGGTAGGTCACATGGCCGGCGTGCAGAATGTCGAAACAACCATTGGTGAAGACGATTCTCTCGTTGTGCGCACGCGCATCGGCGACCGCCAGCACCAGCTGCTCGAGGCCCAGCACACCGCGCTCGGAACCTTCTTCACGCTGGATGGCCCGACGCAATTCCGGGGCGCTGATGGCCGCCGTACCGAGCTTGCCGACCACGATGCCCGCCGCCAGGTTGGCCAGGGCCACCGCGTGAGGCAGTTCTTCACCGGCGGCTATCGCTGCCGCCAGGGTGGAAATCACCGTGTCGCCAGCACCGGTCACGTCGAACACTTCACGGGCACGGGCAGGCAGGTGCAACGCCGGATGATCCGGACGCAGCAGGGTCATCCCGTGTTCACCGCGTGTCACCAGCAATGCGCCGAGATCCAGGTCATGCATCAACTGCGCGCCTTTGCTCACCAACTCGTGCTCATCGGCGCAGCCGCCGACGATGGTTTCAAATTCGCTGAGGTTCGGCGTGATCACGCTTGCACCACGGTAAATAGAGAAATCCTTGCCCTTGGGGTCGGCCAGCACCGGAATGCCGCGGGCACGGGCGGCCTGGATCAGCACCTGATGGTTTTTCAGCGCGCCTTTGCCATAGTCCGACAGTACCAGCACCTTGATGCCTTCGAGCAGTTCGTCGACTTGCTCACCCAACGCCAGGGCGTCGGTGGCGAAGGGTTCTTCGAAGTCGATACGCAGCAGTTGCTGGTGACGACTCATGACCCGCAGCTTGACGATGGTCGGCTGGTGCGCGATGCGCTGGAACAATGCCCGCACGCCCGCGCCCTTGAGGCTATTGACCAGGCTGTCGGCGGCTTCATCGTCACCCGTGACGCCGACCAGCGACGCCGGGGCACCGAGGGCGGCAATGTTCAACGCAACGTTGGCGGCACCGCCCGGACGGTCCTCGATTTGCTCGACCTTGACTACCGGTACCGGCGCCTCAGGGGAAATCCGTGAGGTACCACCATGCCAGTAACGGTCGAGCATGACATCGCCAACCACCAAGACAGGGGCTTGATCGAATCGCGGCATGGACAACTTCATGGTGCAACCCACATACAAAATGAACAGGGGCGCGATATTAACACAGGCTTGGCGTGGGCTTGTGTGACGGCTGCAACGGGATGATCAGACTTGGGTTTTCCATTCATGACTGACCGGACGCATTGCACGTCGGGCGTGCGAGAGGGCGAGCCAGGCCCACCCTCTCGCCGGCTCAGGCGATGCCGGCTGATACCGGTTCGTCCAATCCCATCGCATGCAGGCGCGAATAGTAGCCATTTTGCGCCAGCAACTGGGCGTGGGTGCCACGCTCGACGATTTCGCCGTGGTCCATGACCAGGATCAGATCGGCTTTCTCGATGGTCGACAAGCGGTGCGCGATCACCAGGGTAGTGCGACCTTTCATGACATGATCCAGGGCCGCCTGAATATGCCGCTCGGACTCGGTATCGAGCGCCGACGTCGCTTCGTCGAGAATCAGCAAGGGTGCATTCTTCAACAGGGCACGGGCAATCGCCAGACGCTGACGCTGTCCGCCGGACAGCAACACGCCGTTTTCCCCGACCTGAGTGTCCAGCCCCTGGGGCATTTCCGAGATGAAGTCCATCGCGTAGGCATCGGTGGCGGCCTTCTCGATATCGGCACGCGGTGCATCGGCCAGGTCACCGTAGGCGATGTTGTTGGCAATGGTGTCGTTGAACAGGGTCACATGCTGCGTGACTTGCGCCACATGCCGACGCAGATTGCGCAGGCGATAGTCTTCGATTTCCACGTCATCGAGCAGGATTTCGCCGATGTCGTGGTGATAAAAACGCGGAATCAGGCTGGCCAGGGTCGACTTGCCGCTCCCGGACCGACCGACCAAGGCGATCATTTGTCCCGGTGCCGCAGTGAAGTTGATGTTTTTCAGCACTTCACGCTCGGTCTCCGGATACGTGAAACTCAGGTTGCGCACCTCCAGGTGGCCGCTCACGCGATCACGCTCGACGGTGCCGTTGTCGACCTCAGGTTCGACGTCCAGCTGCTCGAAAATACTTTCGGCACCGGCGACGCCTTTCTGGATGGTCGAGCTGACTTCGGACAGCTGTCGAATCGGCTTGGGCAACAGACCCGCCGCGGTGATGTAGGCCACCAGATCGCCGGCGGAGGCGTCACCACGCAGAAACAGCACCAGGAACATCAGCACGGCCATCGCGGTATAGATCACCAACTGCAGCATCGGGGTGTACACCGCACCGGTCTTGGTCATGCGCAATTGTTTGTCGGTGTTGCCCTGGCTGGCTTCGGCGAATCGACGTTTTTCATAGCTCTCGCCACCAAAGCTGCGCACGACGCGATACCCCTGGATGGTTTCAGAGGCCACATGAGTCACGTCGCCCATCGCCACCTGGATTTTCTTGCTCTGCTTGCGAAATTTCTTGCTCGTATTGCCGACCATGAACGCGATGATCGGCAGGATCGCCAGCATCACGATCGTCAGTTTCCAGTTCATCCACACCAGATAGGCAAACAGGAACACCACGGTCAGGCCTTCACGGATAACCACCTTGATGGCGTCGGTGGCGGCGCCGGTCACCATGGTCACGTTGAAGGTGATGCGCGAGATCAGATGCCCGGAGTTGTGGGTATCGAAATAACGGTTGGGCAGCACCAGCAGCTTGTTGAACAACTCCACACGCAGGTCGTGGACCAGGCCCAGGGAAACCTTCGCCAAAAAGTAGTTGCCCAGAAATGACCCCAGACCTTGCCACGCGGCGATCAGGATGATCAGCAGCGGCACGGCCATCAGCAACTGCAAGTCTTTCAGGTAGGGGACATTGGGGAAGAGCACCGCTTCAGGATTGCTCAGGCCATCGACGAAATATTTCAGAATCCCCGCCAGCATGGGCTGAGTGGAGGCGAAAATCACGAAGCCCACGATACTCAGCAGGAAAAGGCCGGTATAGGGTTTTACATACCCCAACAGCCGAAAATAGATTTTCAAGCTGGAATCCTGTCCCGCTTTGGGCGGTGCGTCACTCATCGTAGAGCTCACTGGTTAGGAAGAACGCGAAATTTTATCACAAGCGCCGGAATCGGCCCGCGCCCATACCAAAACACCGGCCAGACCTACGGGCAGCCAACTGATGAACCACTCCGCCCTTGGCGTTCCGGTCAGGCTGGCCGCGTCGAACTGCATGGCCAGGGATGAAAATAGCCAGATGCCGATGACTCCTTGGCCATAGAGCGTTTCCCGGGCCTTCCAGGCTTGATACAAGATTGCAATCCAGGCTGCGCACCACAATATCAGGCCTGGCACACCCAGCTCGATAGCGACATGGGTGAACAGATTATGCGCATGATCAAAGTAAATGCCGTCGGCGAACACTCTGTAGGCACCGCCGAGCCCCAACCCCTGCCAGGGATGTTCGGCGATCATTTGCAGGCTCGCCATCAGGATTTGCGGACGATAGGAAACACCGCGGGCCAACACCAAAGGTTCGAGAAACCAGAAAGCCAGCATCGCTACTGTCAATGCCGACACGGCAATGATGCGGCTGCGACGATTGCGGCACCAGATGGGCATGGCAAGCAGCGTCAGGAACAACGCCAACGCAGCACCACGGCTCTGGCTAAGCACTACGAACACCCCAAGCAATCCCAGCGCGAACGCCCAGGCTGCTTGCAGCCAGCGATCGCGGGGGACCCAATGAACAAGCCACACAGCCGCCAGCCCAATGACGTACCCACCCAGGATCGGATGAGCCAACTCGCCCAAACCCTCGACGCGCGCATACCAGACGTTGCCATTGATCAGGTAAAATTTGACCATCGCGGCCAACGCAGTCAACGCCAAACCCATTCCGCCCCATTGCATGACGCGTATGACCCGCTCGGGCCGGGCATTGGCAAAGACCGGAAAGAACAGCAGAAACACACCGATGTACAACAAGCGCTTGGCTTCGCGACCCGGCTCCTCGACGTTGGTCCACGACAGACTGATCAATGACCAGACCATCAGGCCAAGCAATGGCAGATAGACCCAGCGCTGCTTATCCAGCAACTCCGCGAGCCTGGCCCGTGCTGTCCAGGCAAACATCAAGGCGGGCAGCCAGAGCGTTGCGACCAGGCCCTGCTGATAGAGTTTATTGGTAGGCGCAACGGCGATGGCCAACAGGAACCACAGCAGACCGATCGTCATCCATGCTTGCGCCCAGCGTGTTTCCTGCATCAATGTGCTCCTTGATTGGTTCGCCCCGCCTAACCCGGCATGGTTAAAACTGAAACTTTTCGGCATCATTGCCCGCCACAGTGCCCCGCTATTCCAACAAGGCTTCCTACGATGCAATGCTCCCGACTTGCGCAAGACGCTTTAAATCGAATGATTGAAGGCGCCAGAATACTGGAGGCCGATAGCTTCGGCCCGAAAGTCTACCTGTTGCAGGATGGGAATATCCTCAAACTGTTTCGACGCAAGCGTATTTTTTCTTCCGCGATGTTTCGTCCGTATTCGAAGCGCTTCATCGACAATGCCATTGAACTGCAAAAACTCGGTGTGCCTACCTTTGAGGTCCTGGAGTTCTTTCGACTGCAAGCCCCCGGCATGACGGCTGTGCTGTATCGGCCGCTGCCCGGAGAAACCCTGCGCCAGATTGCCGACAAGGAAGGTTTCAACTGGCAACAGAACCTGCCTGCTCTGGCAGGCCTGATCCGCAGCCTGCATGCGTCGGGGATCTATTTTCGGTCATTGCACCTGGGAAACATCGTGGTGACGCCGGACAACCGCATGGGCCTGATCGATGTGGCGGACATGCGTTTCCTGCAGGCACCGCTGCCCAGGCGCCTGATCAAGCGCAACCTGCAACACTTCGCCCGCTATATTGCCCGAGAGAACCTGAACGGCAGCTTTCCAATGCGAGCATTGGAGCAAGCCGTTCTGCCGTCATGAAAGCAATTGGCGGGCGACCTGACTGAAGTCCGACCATGCCTGGTCCGGCGCCAGTTCCAGATACTGCCTGGCGGCGACGTCTTTCGCAGAGACGCTGAATGCGCGCACGATGGCATCGCTCCAGGCACTGACATCATCGACGGCGGCGTACCAACCCGTATGAGCGAGCTGCTCGCGGAACACCGCCAACTCGCTGGACATGACCGGCACACCCGCCATCACGGCCTCTTGCATGATCAGCCCCAACCCCTCGCTGAGCGAAGGGATCGCGACCCAGTCGAAGGCACTGTAAAGCTGCGCAGCCTCGTCCAGATGACCGGGCAACGTGACACGGGCACTTAATCCCAGGTGGTCGATGCGAGCTTGCAGCGCTGCCCGGGTCGATCCATCGCCAATGATCACCAGGCGCAGATCGGGTCGTTGTTGCAAGGCCGAAGTAAAGGCGTCCAATAGACACGCAAAACCCTTCTTGTCCTCGAATCGTCCGACCGCACCGAGCACCGGCGTATTGTCCAGGGGCAATCCCAACCGGGCACGGGCCTGTTCTCGCGTGAGCACTGCCGAACGGAAGGAGGCGGGGTCGAACGCACTGCGCATGGTCAAAACGGGCAATTGGAGGTCGCGGCTCAACTGGTCGGCCAGGGTATTCGACACGGCGACCAGGGTCAGCCGGGAAGACGCCGTAAGCTCCTCGAAGAGTGCTCGATCCGCAGCACGCAGCCGCGTGGAGCCATGAAAAATCACCACCGCGCGGATCCGTGGCAAATTTTTGACAAGTGGCAATAGCGTCCGTGCGACGCCCAGACCATCGAGCAGCAGCAGGTTCGCCTCGCTCTGCAACAGCGCCTTCTGAAAGCCGGCCAGCATCCAGGGCTTCGTCAGCCGCCAGAAATGCCGCCCTTTCAAACGGGCAGAGGACAGCTTCCATTCCCGGGCGTCGCCAACGCTCAGCCCACACTCGGACACGCTGCCTTGCAGCAGCCAGGTCTTCACTGATGCAGTGGGGCACGCCTGCGAGAGAATTTGCTGATGAACCTTGTGAATCGACGCATAAGGAGCACCACCGGACCACATGACGTTAAGGATATTCATAGAGCAACAAGCCAATGCATGGGTCCCGGGTGGCAAGCGGTGGTGCACTTAGTTGATGAACCAGCCAATGCAGACTCCCAGCAATAGTAACAATCCGGACTTCACATGATCACGTCGACTGCGCCGCGCCTTGCGCCGACGTTCAACCGACGTCTGTACATGAAGGCCAAATCCGGTATGCCGAACGGCATCCCCTTCCAGCGTCACGGCGGTCAAATCAAGCTGTGCGTAACGTTGCGACAACGCTTTCTCGCCACCGTGTTCGGCAAATGGGGCGCAAAGCCGATATTCCTTCATGCGACGCAGCCCGGGATTGAGCGAAAAACTCTGCCACTCGGGTTTATCGGAGATTAGCGGGTAACACGGCACCCCACCGACAATTTCACGTGCTCCCAGGTGAATGTAGGGGCTGTGAACACACAGATCGTAGATATAGTTGCGCAACCACACCTGGAGAATTTCCGGGCGCAACTCGAGGATGGCCATGGAGTCTTCCACAAACCCCGGGCGATAGAACTCCCAGTCATCCTCGCAATGAAAGATGTAAGGCGTGCTGACGTGTTCGTACGCCAGATCGATCGACGCCAACTGGCCAAGCTTCGGGCGATTGACGAACACCGTGCAGTGATCTTTCCAATGGACGGGAATGACCGAGTGCACCTGATCATCGCCTGCATCTTCGGTGATGAAGACTTCGCGGATGGCGGCGGTATTGAACCGGTCAAAACTCTCGAGAGTTATTTTGAGCAGGTCCAGGCGGCCACAGCTGGTGACCACTAATGTGATGTTGCTTTCGTTAGAGAAGTGCACCTGATTCCCGATTAAACTCAAAGTGCCAGCCCTATCATCGGCTAGCCAGCCCTTGTCAAACGCCCAGTTTCAGACGCACTTTTTCCAGCAGCCCCAGCGGGGCCCCAGGGCGCAGTGCAGGCTCGAGCGCTTCGACGATACGCTGGCCAATCCGCGCAAAACTGAACTGGCTGACCGCCAGTTCGCGACCATTGGAGGCGATGCGCTGCGCAAGCTCCGGGTCGGCCCGCAATACGGCCAGCTTCTGCTGGAGCTGCGGGACATCTTGATAGAGCACCACATTATGCATGTCCTGCAAACCCAGCGCGCTGCTTTCCGCCGAGCCCTGATCGTAGGCCAGTAACACACAGCCACACGCCATGGCCTCGAAGTTCTTGATCATGAATTCACCCATGCCGACATCGGCGCTGACGAAGAAGCGAATGCGGTTGAGCGTGTCGCAGTACTCTTCACCGGATTTGGTGCGCGTGACGACCATCGATTCGACGCGTCCCAACTCATCGAGCAGTGCCTTGCGGCCACTGTAGGCGACGCTGTTGGTGCTGCCGACAAACGCCAGCTCGATGTCCCGCTCACGACCCTGGTCTTGCAGCAACGTCTGGTCGTACCCCTTTGGAACGAATACCGCGTCGAAGCCCTCTGCGCGCAAGCGCTCGCTCACCATGAAACCCGAGCTGATCACCCGTGCCCAGGGCAGCTTGTGATAATGGGCGCTGAACTTGCCGGTGTATTTGCACGGAATGTAATTCTGGTAGGCATCGTGCTCAAGAATGACCAGGTTGGGCACGGTCTGGATGAACCTCACCTGCCTGATTTCTTTTTTGAAGCGCAGAAAAAACACGATACGGTCATAGCGGGTCACATCGACATGCTTGCGGAAATACCCACGCAAGTCGTCTTGCTCTTCACTGGTCAATTCGCGCTTGTCGCACTCGCAATGCTCGGCGATGCCGTCATACAGCCGATCGAGAATCGCCCGCTGCTCTTTCTGCACCAGAAACAGGACTTTCAATTGGACTCTCTCTTTCCAGACAATTCCCAGACCCAGAACAACTCGTGGCGTCGCACCGCTTTACGCATAAAATCGTTTTCGCCGAACGCCCGCCAGCGTCGAGCCGCCAGGCAACGTTGTATCGCCCGGCGCAGCAGACGCTTGAAGGGAGGCCGGGGCTGAAGGTCGTGCATCATGCCCAGCGACATAGCCTTGCGCAGCTGGCTGTCGGTCGACAGACACAGGGTCCAGGGGCGCAACGATTCATGCACGCCGATCTGGGGCGGCAGTGCCACACCCGTGCCCGCGTCGCCCATTGGCCAACGATCGTTGTCGTGCAGGTGATTGGCGTAATGCAGCAATGTTTCGGGCTGCCACGCGGTGCCGCTCAAGGCCTGCATCACCGCTTGCTGCGAACACAGGTGGTCCGGATGGGGATCCAGGTGCGGGTGCGGCAAGACAATGACCTGAGGCTCGATGCGTTCGATCAACTCACGCAAATCAGCCAGCAGATTATTCCAGGACGGCAGGCCATCGACGTCACTGCCCAAGGCGAATGGATTGAATCGGCGGAAATATCGGGTATCGCCCAGCTGTGCTTCACGGGACGCTATGGCCTCGGTCGGTGCGCTCTGCATGGCAGGCAACTGCAGGCAAAAATAGCCCAGTTGAATACAGCGTTGCGCAGGCACGCCTCCCCACAACGGCACACTGACACTGTCCCAGGCGCGCAACGAGCCCTTCAGCCGGGACGCTTCGACGTCATCGAGCCCCATCTGTCGATAGTGCCCGGCCTCGATTTCACCGGCGGTGATGGTCACGATCCAGCTTTGTTCGGCACCGCTGTACAAACCGAATGCGGCCAGCTCGGCGTCGTCGGCGTGGGGTGCGATCACCATCACCCGCTGACGGCTGTAATCCGGATGTTCGAACGCCGAGAGCACCGGCTCGCCGAGCAATCGGCAGTAACGTCCGCGCAGTCGCAACTCACCCTGTGACAGTGCAGCGGCCTGCCCCGTGAGATTGAGGTAACGCAAACCATCGACGCCACGCTCGAAGGTCTGGCGGTCCGGATCGGCACCACCGACCAGCTCGACAACGGGATCGATAAAACGTCCCAGCCAGGTGCTTTTTATCCGCAGCGCCAATATCAGCGTGGCGTTGTCGACCAGCATCACGCCCTCGTCCAGCCGCAACCGGTCCCCGTCCAGGTGCACCTTGGGCTGCTGGGTGTACGGTGGGAAGCTGTACTGATAATCGTCTGTGGGCGAATAGAACAGATGATCGGCAAACCATGCCTCGTGGGCAATCCAGCCCAGCACCGCGAGCACCACCGGCAGCCACCAGACCACCAGTACGCCGCAGGCAATCAACAGCACCAGCGCAATCAACAGGCCGATGCGCTTGTTGCGCCGATGGCGCTTGAGCAGTTGCTGTTTGCGATTCATGGGCTGGCTCATACGGTGAACACCGGTACAGGATTGCACCAGCGGTCCTTGTATTCACGGTCGGCGCGACCGAAAGAAAAGCGCAGGGGTTTGTCCAGCGCCCGGGCATGCTCCCAGGCGCTTTGCGTGTTGAGAAAACTCAAGACGCTGCCGGGACTGAACTCACGGGTTTCAGGATCGACGCCCCCGTTGATGTACTCGACACTGATCCACTGGGGTGTCTCCACACGGTAGACCAGTTGAATCGCTATCGGCGCATCGTTGAGGAAAATCACCGAGCCGATCAACAAGTCACGCAGCAACTCGATAACCTCGGCCATGCGTTCGGCACCCGTCGCCGGAAAACCCCAACGACGCTGGAACAGGTCGCAATAGATAGCCGCCAGCTCGCTGCTGGAAAATTCGCTGACCGGTCGCACCACTCCACCCGCCTCTTCCAGCAGACGCAATTCGCGGCGCTGGTTGTAACGGAACTTCTTCGACAGTTCTTCGGGAGTGCGGGCCATGGCCAATTGTTCGGCCTGCAACCTGATGCCGGTAAAGCGGCCTTCATTCAACGCCGACAGATAGCGCCCGCGATGGCGCAGCGGGGCTTGGGCATCGGCAGCGGCCGGCAGAATGAATTCGGCATTGCCGAGGTCGAACAAACCCTTTTTACCTCGGCGCTTGAGCACATCCTTGGACAAGGCCAGGTCACGCCCCCAGGTCGGAATAGCGGCTTTGACTTCGCCGTTTTGCTCCCAGGCCAGGTAGCGCACCGGGATGTCCGCCAGCTGCGCCAGCCGTTCGACCACCATGGGATGAGTGGCGACACTGCCGCCATAACGTTGCCAGGTCTCGGCGTAGATCGAGGCGTCGACTGCCGTCCAGCCCCGTTCTCGCCAGCCTTGAAATCGGTTGAGCATCAGCCCCTCGGTGCCAGTTCGGTGACCGGCGGCAAACGCCAGAAGGCGTCACGCACCGCGCGGTCGGAGAAGCGCTCTTGCAAGCGGTCGAGCATCAGCTCGGCACACTGATGACGTTGCTGTTCGTCCATGGCGGCCAGATGTTGCAGGCCTTGAGCCAAACGCCCGGCATCGCCCAGCGGAAACAGAATGCCTACGCCTTCGACCACTTCCTTTGCGCCGCCACACGCCGTGGCGAGCAACGGCACACCGGCGGCCATGGCCTCCAGCAACACCATGCCGAATGGTTCGTGATCGGAGCTCAGGGCAAATGCATCGAAGGCACGGAAATAACGCCGGGCCTCGGGTACCTGGCCGAGGAACAGCACGCGGTCGCCAATGCCCAGCTCACGCGCCAGGGCCTTGAGGTCCTGCTCCAGTCGACCGGCGCCGAGAATCACCAGTTGGCTGTTGACCGGCAAACCCGGCAGCGCTGTGGCAAAACCTTGCAACAGCGTGTCCTGATCCTTGTCCGGGTGCAGTCGCCCGACGTTGCCGACGATCCACGCATCCATCGACAGACCGAGGGATTCCCGAGCTTCGCGAACCGACACCTGGCTCTCTTGCAAGGCCAGTACGTCGATTCGGTTATAGAGCGTTTGAATACGCGCGGCCGGCCATTTCGGCAGGCAACTGCGCATGTCGTCACGCACCGCATCGGAAACGCCAAGCAGGCACAAGCGCTTGCGGAAAATATTCGCGAAGAGTTTACGGGTGCCACGCTTGTAATCGTCAAAGGCGTGATGCACGCCAATCACAGGCAGCGAAGTGCCCAGCAAGGCGATATAAATCGGCTTGAAACGGTGAGCTATACAGAAACTGAAATTGCGCGAGGCGGCGATCTTGCGCAAATCGCCGATGGCGCCCAGCTTCAAGCCACGAATGGCCTTGGAGCTGTATTCCATGAACAGCACTTCATCGCAAGCGCAGCCCGCGGCCACTTCGGCATCGGCGGCCCCGGTCAGAAACACCGTGGTCACTCGATAACCGGTCCCCGCGAACAGGCTGGCGTACTGCCGGGCGCAGTCCAGGAACGGCCCGTCATAGCCGTGACAGAACTGCAGCACATGGCGTTCAGCCGAGCGTGTCATATGCGTTCGCGCCCTCTTTGACCACCAGGATGTCTTCCATGATCAAATACTGTAGATCGGAACCGAAAAACATGTTCAGGGCGTCCGTCGGCGAGCAGATCATCGGTTCGCCACGACGGTTGAGCGAGGTGTTCAGCGACACGCCGTTGCCGGTCAGCACTTCCAGTGCCTTCATCATGTCGTAGTAGCGTGGGTTGTATTCGCGCTTGAGCACCTGGGCTCGGGATGTGCCGTCTTCGTGGACGACTTCCGGCACGCGGGTTTTCCACTCTTCCGCCACTTCAAAGGTGAAGGTCATGAACGGCGCCGGGTGATCGATCTTGATCATCTGCGGTGCAACGGTGTCGAGCATCGACGGGCAGAAAGGCCTCCAGCGCTCGCGGAACTTGATCTGGTGGTTGATGCGGTCAGCCACGCCGGTCGCACTCGGGCAACCAATGATCGAACGACCGCCCAAGGCGCGCGGACCGAACTCCATGCGGCCCTGGAACCAGGCTACCGGGTTGCCATCGACCATGATCTTGGCGATGTTTTCCGGCATGTTCTCAAGCTTGCGCCATACCGGCTTGCTCGGGTGACGGGCGCATGCAGCGAGGACGTCTTCGTTTGTGTACGACGGGCCGAGGTAAACGTGTTCCATCTTCTCGACCGGCACACCACGGGCGTGAGACACATAGGCTGCCGCGCCGACCGCGGTGCCGGCATCGCCGGACGCAGGCTGCACGAACAGCTCTTTAACGTCATCGCGGGCGATGATTTTCTGGTTCAGCTTGACGTTCAACGCACAGCCACCGGCGTAGGCCAGCTTGCCGGTTTCCTTGAGCACGTCGCCCAGGTAATGGTCGATCATTTGCAGCGAGATTTTTTCAAACAGCGCTTGAATGCTCGCGGCGTAGTGGATGTACGGCTCGTCGGCGATGTCGCCTTCGCGCTTCGGTCCCAGCCACTCGATCAGCTTCGGCGAGAAGTAGTAGCCTTTGCCCTTCTCTTTGTAGCGACGCAGGCCGATGACGTTGGCGTAGTCGGTATTGATCACCAGCTCGCCGTTTTCGAACGAAGCCAGGCGCGAGAAATCGTATTTGCTGGCGTCGCCATACGGCGCCATGCCCATGACCTTGAACTCGCCATCGAGCATATCGAAACCGAGGAACTCGGTGATCGCGCCATACAGGCCGCCGAGGGAGTCCGGATCGAAGAATTCCTTGATCTTGTGGATCTTGCCGTTTTCGCCGTAACCGAAGAAGGTCGTGGCGTACTCACCCTTGCCGTCGATCCCCAGGATTGCGGTTTTCTCCTTGAAGCCGGAGCAGTGGTAAGCGCTGGAGGCGTGGGCCAGGTGGTGTTCGACCGGCTCGATCTTGATTTTCTTCGGATCGAAGCCCAGTTGCTCAAGGCACCAGACAATCTTGTTGCGATAGCGCTTGTAGCGACGGTTGCCCATCAGGATCGCGTCAAGGGCGCGGTCCGGGGCATACCAGTAACGCTTGGCGTATTGCCAGCGGGCCTTGCCGAACAGGCTGATCGGTGCGAATGGAATCGCTACCACGTCAACATCGGACGGCTTGATGCCAGCCTGCTCGAGACAGAATTTCGCCGATTCGTAAGGCATGCGGTTCTTTGCATGTTTATCGCGTACAAAGCGCTCTTCTTCAGCTGCCGCGACCAGCTTGCCGTCGATGTACAAGGCTGCGGAAGGATCATGGCTAAGGGCGCCGGACAGGCCAAGAATCGTCAATGCCACAGGGGTCTAGCCTCTTTAGTCTGCATGCAGGCGCAAGGCGCCTCGAAAATTGATGTGCCCCTCGCGAGGGGCGAGAGACAGCTAAAGGGCGGGATTATAGCGTAAACATGGCGGGAATGACCCTGCGGTTGTTTACACAGGTCTGTCGCGGCAGAACGCATCGCAATTGCGGTGCCGTCACCTGATCCAGAGGCTCCCGTCCTCGCTCTGGCGATAAATGGTGTAAGGCAGGATGATCGTGTCCAGTACCCCGGAGGCGACGAGGTCGAAAAAGATCAGGGGAATAAAGCCCACTTGTGCTCCACCTGCCGTATAGCTGGGCGGAGAGTTGAGTATGCAGAAGTCGTAGACCAGACCGCTGTAGGCGCGAGGGACGGATTGACAGTAGGTCTGCCTTTGTCGGAGATCCTTTGCCGTTTCGGCGTCATCCTGCAGTACCGTGACCGCGGTCCCGCACCCGGATAAAGCCAGTGAGAAAGCTCCGATTACAACAGCCCTTTTTATCGTCACGACCTGCCCTCCAAGTACATCAGGCAAGCTAGCATCGTGGCTATTCAGAGCATAGTTCACGGGGTCTGGAGATCATGTAGGACATTTCAGAAGAACTTGTCCTCTGGTGACACTCGCGGCATTTTCGCTGGATGTGCCGGCCTCTTCGCGAGCAAGCTCGCTCCCTCACTGGATCAGTGTCGCGCACGTATTTTGTGTACGGCCGAGAACCACTGTGGGAGCGAGCTTGCTCGCGATAGGGACTCAGGCAGCGCTGGAGATGTCTCTGGGCAGACGCTGATCGATGACTCGATAAAGCGCACTGGCCTCGGGCCAGTTACGCATGAATCTTGCCCGATCCCGCGCATACGCCGGCGCAAAGCTGCCCGCAGAGCCATGCTGACACATCGAATCCAGGTCGATCAGCGCCCAGCGATCTTCCTGCCAGAACAGGTTGTGCCCCTTGAAATCCCCATGGCTGATCCGCTCGCGAATCAACTGCGCAAACAAATGATCCAGCGCCACCAGTTCAGCCTCCGGCGCATCGCCGCTCTCAATGTACGGCGCAAAGCGCTCAATGATGTCCGGCCCAGACAGGTGCTCGGTGATCAGATAAGCCCGGTTGCGCAACCAGAGAAACCGCCTTTCCAGCAACGCCAAGGGCTTGGGCGTGGCAATGCCAAGAAACGCCAGCCGATTGCCTTCGCGCCAGGAGTGCCAGGCCCGGCTCGGGCGCCAGAAGCGTTTGAGCCAGTGGGCGAAGCCCTTGATGTTGTAGCGCTTGATCACCAGCGTACGGCCAGCCACGTCGACCTTGCCGACGCTCGCCGCACCGCCGGTCTTGTACAGATGGCCCTGATCGAGCAACGCGTCGGCCTGCGCCAGCACCGGCCGCATCGCGGCTTCTTCCTCGCGGCGAATCGCCCGCAAGCCGAATGGCCCGCGCTGGACACTGAACAGCGTGCACTCACGACCGACCTTGATCAGAAAGTCTTTGAGGCGCCAGCGCCGAACCTTGTCGATCTGCGCCTGCAAGGCCTCCATGGGCAAGGCATGCTCGCCGTTGCTCAGCAGGTAATACACCAGCAATTCTTCGGTGAAGGGCTCCAGCGACTTGGGCAACTGGGCAAAAAACACGCCGAGGTTTTCCAACACTGTCTGCCGCGACAGCGGTTTGCCGGCCGTCTCGACACGGATGCCCGCGCCATCGATCAAATACAGCCGGCCGCGCTGGCGCAGCAGATTGTCCAGATGCAGGTCTTCCTGCCACAGGCCTTTGCGGTGCAGCTGACCAATCGCCCCCAGCGCATCGGCCAGGACCGCCGATTGCTCATCCGCCAACACGGGCAAAGTCTCGACCCGCTTCCAGGCCTCCCCCAGGCTCTCGGCGCCTTCAAGGAAATCAAACAGCAGCCACCCGCCCTCGCCCTCTTTCAGGCCGTCGGCCAACAGCTGCGGGGTGGTCAGGCCCTGGGCGGCGAGCAGTCGCACACCCTCCAGTTCACGCTGAAAATGCCGCGCCGCCTTGCTGCCGACCAATAATTTGGCCAACACCGGCCGACCGCGCCAGACTCCGGCGCCGACATAACGCTGCCCGGGCAATACCCGCAACAGGCTCAGCAACTGCAACTCGGCAGGACCGGCGGCATCGGCCAGTGAAATACTCATGGGCAGGCCAGGACTGCGGCCAGCATTTTTCAGCTCGGACAAACGCATCAGCGGGTCTCCTTGTGGCTGCGTCGCGCGTGCAGGCGGGTCAGCCAGCTATCGATCAGCGTGCTGTCCCGGGGTTGATCCAGATAGGCGGCCAGTAACTCGCGCAACTGCGCTTCGGTCCACTCCGGCGCCCGGCGCAGCAACGGCTCCAGGTCTTTGGCCCGGTCACGCGAACCGAACAATAATGGCCGGGTCTTTTCCAGGTCGATCAGTTGGGCCTGATAACCTTCGCCGGTGGCCTGGAGAAAAATATGCTTGGGGTAGAAGCAGCCGTGAACCTGACGCGCGCCATGAAGACGCCGGGCCAATTGCCCACAGGCCTGCAGAATCATCGAGTGCTGGGCGGCGCTTAAATCCGACCAGCGCTGCAAAAACGAATCCAGGTCATCCCAGCCGTCGAGGGCACGGGTCAACAGAATCGCCCGAACCTCGCCATCGACTTTGCGCTCACCGAAAAACGCCGCCTTCAGTGCGGGAATCCCAAAGCGCTCATAGCGACTGATGTTGCGAAATTCCCGGGCAAAACTCGGCTCGCCAAACGGTGCATGCAAGGTGCGCATTTGATAGTTGCTCTGGCGCTTGAGGTAGTAACCCTGACCTTCCAGATCCAGCCGAAACACGCTGCTCCAGCCACCGCGCGCGGTGTTGGGCTCATCCACGGCGTCGAGTTGCCTGGCCCAGAGTGCATCGAAGGTGTCGAGGCCGTGACGCGCGAGCAGCGCCCGGTCTTGCGCGGCGAGAAAATCAGTCATTCGCGCCCCTCGAAAAATCTCACCACGTGCCGGATCCTTTTTTTGTCAGCTGCATCGAGCCGGGTCCGTTGCCGGTATTGCAGGTAAAAGCGCAGGCGCTGGGTGGCCGACAGTTGATACTTGGCCACCTTGTCCAGGCAGGCCAGATCCTTGGTAATGCGGTATTTGAGCCAGAAGCCACGCCAGAAGTCGCCGTTGGGGCAGTCGATCAGAAACAACCGGGCCTGATCGTCGATCAACAGGTTGCGCCACTTCAAATCGTTATGGGTGAAGCGATGATCGTGCATGGTCCGGGTGTAGCTGGCCAACTGTCGACTGACGGTGTCGACCCAGGCGCGGTCCGCCAGCTTGGGATCATGCCGTTCGGCCAGGGCGGACAGATCTTCGGTATTGGGCAGTTCGCGGGTGATCATCGCGCCGCGATCATAAGCCGCGCCGCGCCGCTCCAGCCCCCAGGCCACCACCTCGGCCGTGGGAATGCCCCACTTGGCGAAGCGCTTGAGGTTCTGCCACTCGGCTTTGACCCGGGGCTTGCCCAGGTAACGACGCAGCCCCTTACCCGCACCGACGTAGCGTTTGACGTAATAGTTGACGCCATTGCGCTTGACGCGAATGACCTCGGACAGCAGGTCATGGGTCAAGCGCTCACCCTCGAGCGCAAACACTGCCTCGAGGCTGCCGAAATCTTCTGCCAGATCGCTGTAAGCAGGTTCCAGTTTCCAGCCTGGCATCAGAGCGCGTCCCCGTATCGCTGTTTACGCTCATAGAGCTTGTTGGCCTTGCCTTCGAGCCAGCTGAGCAACCCGGCTTCTTCGCCGAGGATCTGGCGCAAGGGCTGCTGGAAATAGCCCTTGAGGAAACGCAGTTTGTCGCGACGGGTCAGGCCGATGTCCAGCGCCGAAAAATACAGCGCCGCCAGGTCCTTGTTGCGCCAGCGCTGGGTAATCGTCGGGCGGGTGTGGGCGCGGTGCAGGTCGATTATCGACAGCTTCAAGTCTTCAGCCGTCACCGGTCTGTCGGTGTGCAGCAGGAAGTGGCAGATGTAACAGTCGCGGTGATTGACGCCAGCGCGGTGCATCATGCCGGTCATGCGCGCGACTTCGGCAATGAGCGCACGCTTGAGCTTGGGCAACGGCGGCTGCTTGACCCAATCGATACTGAAATCTTCGAGGCTGACGGTGGGTGCCAGTTCTTCGGTAATGATGAACGAGTGTTGATCCGCCGGGTTGCTGCCTTTCTCGCCGTAAGCGACGGCGGTCATGGTCGGCACGCCGACTTCTTGCAGGCGTTGAATAGCCTTCCATTCCTGGCCGGCACCGAGCACAGGCAGCTTGACTGTGATCAGATTCTTGACGATCTCGCCCCAGCCAATGCCGCGGTGGATCTTCACGAAAAAGCCATTGCCATCAACCACGGTACGCAGGGTGCGGCGCGCTTCAAGCTCGCGATACACCTCGCCCTCGAGCTTCTCGACTTCGGCGAACGGGTCGCGTCCGGCCCAGAGGCTCTTGAACGGTTCAGCCAGCATCAACTTCATTGCGCGTGCTCCGCGAGAATCACATCGGCCGCGTGCTGCGGCATGCTATAGAGGTCGGCCGTCTCGGCGAAGGCCAGGCCGTTGCGGCTCCAGGCCGCCCGCGCTTGATCGTCGTTCAACATCCCCGTCAGGTATTGGGTCAACTGTGCCTGATCGAAAGGCTCGTCCAGCACCAGACCGGCATCGGCCTCGGCGATGTAATGGGCATAACCACACACCGCACTCACCAGCACCGGCAACCCGGCCACCAGGGCTTCAAGCAACACGGTCCCGGTGTTTTCGTTATACGCCGGGTGAATCAACAGATCGGCACCGAGCAGGAAACGCGGGATATCGCTACGACCCTTGAGGAACGTCACGTTGTCCCCAAGGCCCAAGGCGGCACTTTGCATCTGGAATAACTTGGGGTCGTCCTGGCCAATTACAAACAACCGGGTGCGTTTCTTCAGGTCCGCGGGCAATGCGGCCAGCGCCTTGAGGCTGCGATCCACACCCTTGGTCTTGAACCCGGAGCCGATCTGCACCAGCAACAGTTCATCGTCCTTCAGCTTGAATTCGGCGCGAAACCCGGCGCGAATTTCATCCGCGTCCGGTGGACGACGACGGTCCTGGGCGATGCCTGGCGGCAGCAGATGGAAGCGCTGCAGCGGCGTGTCGTAATGCCTGATGAACAGCGGCTGCTGGACCTCGGAAATCATCAGCACTTCAGTCTTGGCGTCCTTGGCGAACACCGCGCGCTCGTACTCGGCGAAGTGTCGATAGCGACCCCAGCGACGGTACAGCGAGTTGCGCAGATTCTGCGCCTTGTCTTCGAAGCAACCGTCGGCGGCGTAGTAAACGTCCAGGCCCGGCATCTTGTTGAAACCGATCAAGCGGTCTACCGGACGCTTGGCCAAGTCCGCTTCCATCCACTCGCTGAGCTTTTCATTGCGCCGATGGTTGAACAACGCCTTGACCGGCGCCACCAGCACTTCGAAGCCCGGTGGGATGTCACCTTCCCAGATCAGCGTGTAGACGCGAATCTGATGGCCTCGCTGCTGGCATTCCAAGGCGATACGCATGAAATCGCGCTGCAAGCCGCCAAAGGGAAAGTACTTGTACAAGACAAATGCCAATTGCATCAGCGCAGCTCCTCAGCCAGTAACAACGTGCTCAATCGGCTCGCGACACGCTCGGGGTTCAGACGCGTGAAGCACAGGGGCCACTCGCGCTTAAGATCAAACTGACGGGCATCTTCAGCTGTCGGTTGATACGTACATTTCTTTTGCATACACGGCGCACAAGGGAAATCGCTGGCGATGTGAATCTGCGATTTACCATAGGCACCGGTAAGGCCCGGGTTGGTCGGGCCGAACAACGACAGCGTTGGCACATCCAGCGCCGCGGCGAGGTGCCCGAGTCCGGTGTCCACCGCGACGCAGGCTTGCGCCCCGGCCAGCACCTTGCCGACGCCCGCCAGGTTCAGCTTGGGCAGCACTTCGACGTGTTTCATGTCTTTGGCGATGCGCTCGGCGCGGGCTTTCTCGATCGGATTACCCCACGGCAGCTTCACCGCCACACCGAGAAAGCCGACACGCTCGGCCAGCTCGCGCCAGTAGGCTTCAGGCCAGTGTTTGGTGTCCCAAGTGGTGCCGTGCAGGAACACCACGTAAGGATTCTTGCGCGGCAACTCCACCAGTCGTTCGACGTTCAAGCCGTAATCGCCCATGCCTTTTGGCAGGTCGTAACCCAGGGCCACGGCAAATAGCTGACGCACCCGCTCCACCGCGTGTTGCCCACGGGCCACGGCCAGACGCCGGGAATAGAAGCGTGCGGCAATCGGCTCACGGGCCGAGTTTTTATCCAGCCCGGCCACCGGGGCTTTGGCATATCGGGTCAGCAAGGCACTTTTGAGCAGGCCTTGGGCATCGATCACCAAATCATATTTGTTAGCGCGAACACTTTGCTTGAAGCGCTTCCACTCGCCACTCTTGATGGTCTGCCAGATATTCTTGCGCCAGCGACGAATCGCCACTGGAATCACCTTGCCCACAGCCGGGTGCCAGGTCGGAATTTCGGCAAAACCCTCCTCCACCACCCAGTCGAACTGGATGCCGGGGATCGCTCGCGCCGCGTCGGTCAGCGCTGGCAACGCGTGAATCACGTCGCCCAGCGAAGAAGTCTTGATCAGCAGAACCCGCAAATTATTTGACCTCGACCACAGTGCCCTGCAACCGCTGCAAGGCTTCGTTCACCGCATGCGGCATCAGCTGACGCAGGCAGTTGTAATGCCCGAAGCGGCACGTGCGATCGAAGCACGGACTGCATTCGATGCCCAGGCGCACGATCTCGACGTGTTCGGCCAATGGCGGCGTGAAGCCCGGCGAGGTCGAGCCGTATACCGCCACCAGCGGGCGATTCAGCGCGGCAGCGACATGCATCAGACCGGAGTCGTTGGAGACTACCGCGTCGGCGCAGGACATCAGGTCGATGGCTTCGGCCAGGGACGTGCCGCCACTGAGGTTCACCGACTCTTCACGCAAGCCGGGAATCAGCCGCGACCGGATGTCTTCGCCAACGCCATGATCGTTCTTCGAACCGAACAACCAGACTTGCCAGCCTTCACGAATCTTCGCTTCGGCGACCTTGGCGTAGTGTTCGGACGGCCAGCGCTTGGATTCGCCGAACTCGGCACCGGGGCACAGCACCAGCAACGGACGGTCTAGGGTCAGACCGAACTTGGCCAGCGCCGCTTCCCGGCTGACCGGATCGATTTGCAGGCTCGGCCGCGGATAAGGCTTGGGCAGCTCAAGGCCGGGCTCGTAAGCCAAGGCCATGAAGCGCTCGATCATCAGCGGGTAGCGTTCTTTGTCCAGCGTGCGCACGTCATTGAGCAGGCCATAACGGAACTCGCCACGCCAGCCGGTGCGTTTCGGGATACCGGCGAAGAACGGCACCAGCGCCGACTTCAGGGAATTGGGCAGCAGGATCGCCTGGTCGTACTGGCCGGCCAGGGATTTGCCGATGCGTCGACGGGTCGCCAGCTCCAGGGCGCCGTGGCCGAGCGGAAAGCTCAAGGCCCGTCGCACTTCGGGCATGCGCTCGAGAATCGGCCGGCTCCACTCGGGGGCCAGCACGTCGATTTCGCATTGCGGGTGGCGTTGCTTGAGGCACTGAAACAGTGTCTGCGCCATCACCATGTCACCGACCCAACTGGGCCCAACGATCAGAATTTTCATGTGGTTTCCATAAACGAACCGGGGAGGCATATGCCTCCCCGCTCGAGAATCAGCTTAACCCTAGCTCACGCCAGATCCGCAGTACCTGCCGTCGTTCGTCCGCGAACTGGTCGCCGGGTATCACGCCGGGGTCCTTCTGCAAGGCCTGCCGGTGGGCGGCGGAACGGTAGGCTTTATAGGCCTCACGCAACAGGCTGGCGTCTTCGGCGGGCATCAGCCCTTCCTCCTCCAGCCCCTCCAGAATGCGGATGTTGTCGGTCCAGCGCAGCAATGACGGATGCGTTTGCGACCACGCCAGAGCCGCGTATTGCACCATAAATTCAATATCGACGATACCTCCGGCGTCTTGCTTGAGATCGAATGGCGCCGTGGCCTCGAAGGCGTTTGCCCCGGTGCCTGCCGCGGTGCTCTTGCTGCCGAGGTTATCGCGCATCTTGGCGCGCATCTCGCTGACCTCTTGACGCAAGGTTGCCAGGTCTCGTGATTTGCCCAACACCGCGGCACGCACTTTTTCGAACGCCCGGCCGACATCCTCACTGCCCACCAGTACCCGCGCCCGCACCAATGCCTGATGCTCCCAGGTCCAGGCTTCGATTTCCTGATAACGGGCAAACGCCCCCAGGGAACTGACCAGCAACCCGGAGGCACCGGACGGACGCAGGCGCATGTCCACTTCGTAAAGCTGACCGGAGTTGGTCTGGGTCGTCAGCAAGTGAATGATCCGTTGCCCGAGCCGAGTGAAGAACTGGGCGCCATCGATAGGCTTGGGTCCGTCGGTTTCCGCCTGCGGATCGCCGTCGTGGATGAACACCAGGTCCAGGTCCGAACCATGCCCCAATTCCAGCCCACCGACTTTCCCGTAACCGACAATGACGAATCCGGGATCGCACAGGGTGCCGTCGGTGCGCAACGGCGTGCCGTACTTGGCCACGGTCTGGCGCCAGGCCAGGGCCAGTACCTGTTCGAGAATCGCTTCGGCCAGCCAGGTCAGGTAATCGCTGACTTTCATCAACGGCAGGCTCCCGGCGATTTCCGAGGCCGCCACTCGCAAGCGGTGCGCCAGTTTGAAATGCCGCAGGGCCTCCATCTGCTGTTCGAGGTCGTCCTCGGGAATCCGTGTCAGGCGCTCGCGCAACTCGGCGGCCAGTTCCGGCGCCAAGGGCGGCTTGAACAGTCGGCCTTCGTTGAGCAGTTCATCGAGCAGCAGCGGGAAGCGCGTGATTTGTTCGGCTATCCACGGGCTCGCGGCGCACAGGGTCAGCAAGCGTCTTAGTGCGCCGGGGTTTTCGGTCAGCAACACCAGGTACGCAGAACGGCGGGCCACGGCTTCGACCAATGGCAGCACCCGCTCCAGCACCAGATCGGGATTGGCGTGTTCCACGGCTTGCGCCAGCAAGCGCGGAATGAAGGCATCGAGGCGTTCACGTCCCAGGCGCTGCATGGCACGCAACTGCGGGCTGCCGCGCAGGCCGGCCAAGGCTTTCAGCGCCTTGGTAGCATCGGTGAACCCGCCCTCTTCCAATTGGCGGCAGGCCGCTTCTTCGTTCTGGGCTTCTTCCCACAGCGGCAACCATTCACCGCCGACCACCACTTCGTTTTCACTGCCTTGTTCTTCGTCGGGGTCGGCGATCACCTGGCCGAAGTGCCACGCTACCCGGCCGCGCCAATACATGAGCTGCTCGTGGAAAGCGGCCCAATCGTCGAAACCCAACATAAAGGCAATGCGCGCCTGGTCCCGAGCGCCGTCCGGCAGCATCTGGGTCTGGCGGTCGGCAATCGCCTGGATGGCGTGCTCGGTGTAGCGCAGGAATTCATAGCCTTCGCGCAGTTCGCTCACCACCGCCGGCGGCAGGTAACCCTGACCTTCCAGCGTGCTCAGCACTTTCAATAGAGGACGTTGTTGCAGGCTCAGGTCGCGACCACCGTGGATCAGCTGGAAGGCCTGGGCGATGAACTCCACTTCACGGATGCCGCCGGAGCCCAGCTTGATGTTGTCGGCCATGCCCTTGCGCCGGACTTCCTGCTGGATCAGCTGCTTCATGGTGCGCAGCGCCTCGATGGCCGAAAAGTCCAGATAACGCCGGTAAACGAACGGCCGCAACAGGTCGAGCAACTGCGCGCCGGCCACTTGATCGCCAGCCACCACCCGCGCCTTGATCATGGCGTAGCGCTCCCAGTCGCGGCCCTGATCCTGGTAATACTGCTCCAGCGCATTGAAGCTCAGCACCAGTGCGCCTGCCGAACCGTAGGGCCGCAGGCGCATGTCGACACGGAACACGAAGCCGTCGACAGTCATCGGGTCCAGCGCCTTGATCAGACGCTGGCCAAGCCGAATGAAAAATTCCTGGTTATCCAGCGAGCGCTTCACACCGACGGTTTCTCCACCCTCGGGGTACGCGAAAATCAGGTCGATGTCCGACGACAGGTTGAGCTCCACCGCGCCGAGCTTGCCCATGCCAAGGATGACCATCTGTTGCGGTTCGCCACTGCGCCGGCCGGTGGGCACGCCGAATTGCTGGCTATGTCGCGAGTACAACCACTGATAGGCCTGATCGATGCTGGCATCGGCCATGTCCGAGAGGTCGCGGCAGGTCTGGACCAGATCGGCCTGACGGGTCAGGTCGCGCCAGATGATCCGAACCTGGTGGCGATTGCGCAGGCGGCGCAGGACGCGGCCGAGCTCATCGTCGGTCTGGACCGCGCTCACCGTTGCCGCAATCTGCCCGCACAACTCACCGGGCGCATAACTGCGGTCCAGTTCCCCGGACTGCACCAGCTCCAGCAACATGGAAGGGTCGCGCGCAGTTTGTTCGATCACGAAGTCGCTGGCGGCGGTGACGCGGGCGAATTGGGCCCAGCGTTCAGGTGTCCAGCCAGACAGCCCCTGGTCGTTGTCCAGCGCGGCGGCGGCCGTACGCAACGACTGCTCGGCCCGGGAGACAAGCGGCAGAAGGACGGCGGGCAGTTCGGCAAGCAAAGGGAGGCTCATGGTCTATCCTTGATCGGCGTGTAGAGGGCTGCATGTAGTGATTCGCGAGAATGCACTACCTGATCGACTGTCGAACAAAGGTTAGAAATAGCTGAATTTTCTTTATTTTTGGCAGACAGCATCAAGCTTTCACCTTTTCCGGTTGGCAAAAGACCAACCTTAACGATTATTCTCACAACGCAGCTGGAGGCCACAAGCCGCTCATCTGTAGTTTTACTACTCGTATATACATTCGAAAGGCTGAAATGCCCGATGATTTGTAGTAAAACTACACGCCGCCGGAACAACCTCTCGGCAATCCAAGAATTTATATCGTCTGCCCACAAGGCCAGTCGCAAACTCAGGCAACCGATTCTGGAAGCCTTTCCGCCCTGGAGCAAGCCATGCAAGACCTCGATCCCGTCGAAACCCAGGAATGGCTGGACGCCCTGGAATCGGTTCTCGACAAAGAAGGCGAAGACCGCGCTCACTATCTGATGACCCGTATGGGTGAACTCGCGACCCGCAGCGGTTCGCAGTTGCCTTACGCCATCACCACGCCGTACCGCAACACCATCCCCGTTACCCACGAAGCACGCATGCCTGGCGACCTGTTCATGGAACGCCGCATTCGCTCGTTGGTACGCTGGAACGCGATGGCCATGGTAATGCGTACGAACCTGAAAGATTCTGACCTGGGTGGTCACATCTCCAGCTTCGCTTCCAGTGCGACCCTGTATGACATCGGCTTCAACTACTTCTTCCAGGCCCCGACCGACGAGCACGGCGGCGACCTGATCTACTTCCAGGGCCACACCTCGCCAGGCGTTTACGCCCGTGCGTTCATGGAAGGCCGCATCACCGAAGACCAGATGAACAACTTCCGCCAGGAAGTCGACGGTCAGGGCCTGTCGTCCTACCCGCACCCATGGCTGATGCCTGACTTCTGGCAGTTCCCGACCGTCTCCATGGGTCTGGGCCCGATCCAGGCGATCTACCAGGCGCGCTTCATGAAGTACCTGGAAGCCCGTGGCTTCATTCCTGAAGGCAAGCAGAAAGTCTGGTGCTTCCTGGGCGACGGCGAGTGCGACGAGCCGGAATCCCTGGGCGCGATCTCGCTGGCTGGCCGCGAGAAGCTCGACAACCTGATCTTCGTCATCAACTGCAACCTGCAGCGCCTCGACGGCCCGGTTCGCGGCAACGGCAAGATCATCCAGGAACTCGAAGGCGTGTTCCGCGGTGCTCAGTGGAACGTGACCAAAGTCATCTGGGGCCGTTTCTGGGACCCGCTGCTGGCCAAAGACGTCGACGGCATCCTGCAACGTCGCATGGACGAAGTCATCGACGGCGAGTACCAGAACTACAAAGCCAAAGACGGCGCGTTCGTGCGTGAACACTTCTTCAACTCGCCAGAACTCAAGGCGATGGTTGCAGACCTGTCCGACGACGAGATCTGGAAACTCAACCGTGGCGGCCACGACCCGTACAAGGTCTACGCGGCATACCACGAAGCGGTCAACCACAAAGAACAACCGACCGTCATCCTGGCCAAGACCATCAAGGGTTATGGCACCGGTGCCGGCGAAGCGAAAAACACTGCGCACAACACCAAGAAAGTCGATGTCGACAGCCTGAAGTTGTTCCGTGATCGCTTCGACATTCCGGTCAAGGACGAAGAGCTGGAAAACCTGCCGTTCTTCAAGCCAGAGCCAAACAGCGCCGAAGCCCGCTATCTGAGCGAGCGCCGCACTGCACTGGGCGGTTTCGTGCCACAGCGCCGCGCCAAAAGCTTCGACATCCCGACGCCACCGCTGGATACCCTCAAGGCAATCCTGGACGGCTCGGGCGACCGTGAAATCTCTACCACCATGGCCTTCGTGCGGATCCTCGCGCAACTGGTCAAGGACAAGGAAATCGGTTCGCGTATCGTGCCGATCATCCCGGACGAAGCCCGTACCTTCGGTATGGAAGGCATGTTCCGTCAGTTGGGCATCTACTCCTCCGTCGGCCAGCTCTACGAGCCAGTCGATAAAGACCAGGTGATGTTCTACAAGGAAGACAAGAAGGGCCAGATCCTCGAAGAAGGCATCAACGAAGCGGGCGCCATGAGCTCCTTCATCGCTGCCGGTACTTCGTACTCCAGCCACAACCAGCCAATGCTGCCGTTCTACATCTTCTACTCGATGTTCGGCTTCCAGCGTATCGGCGACCTTGCCTGGGCTGCCGGCGACAGCCGTACCCGTGGCTTCCTGATCGGCGGTACCGCAGGCCGGACCACGTTGAACGGCGAAGGCCTGCAACACGAAGACGGTCACAGCCACATCCTGGCTGCCACCATCCCGAACTGCCGCACCTTTGATCCAACCTACGGCTACGAGCTGGCGGTGATCATCCAGGACGGCATGAAGAAGATGACCGAACAGCAGCAGGACGTTTTCTACTACATCACCGTGATGAACGAGTCCTACCAGCAGCCAGCCATGCCGGCCGGTGTCGAGGAAGGCATCATCAAGGGCATGTACCTGCTCGAGGAAGACACCCGCGAAGCGGCGCACCACGTTCAGCTGATGGGCTCCGGCACCATCCTGCGTGAAGTCCGTGAAGCGGCGAAGATTCTGCGTGAACAGTTCAACGTCGGCGCTGACGTCTGGAGCGTTACCAGCTTCAACGAACTGCGTCGCGATGGTCTGGCCGTTGAGCGCACCAACCGTCTGCACCCGGGCCAGAAGCCTAAGCTCAGCTATGTGGAAGAGTGCCTGAACGGCCGTAAAGGTCCGGTCATCGCCTCTACCGACTACATGAAGCTGTTCGCTGAGCAAATTCGTCAGTGGGTCCCGTCCAAGGAATTCAAAGTCCTGGGCACCGACGGTTTCGGCCGCAGTGACAGCCGCAAGAAGCTGCGTCACTTCTTCGAAGTCGACCGTCATTTCGTGGTGTTGGCAGCCCTGGAAGCCTTGGCTGACCGTGGTGATATCGAACCCAAGGTGGTGTCTGAAGCCATCGCCAAGTTCGGGATCAACCCGGAAAAACGCAACCCACTGGACTGCTGAGGAGACACTCTGTGAGCGAACTCATTCGCGTACCTGACATCGGCAGCGGTGAAGGTGAAGTAATTGAACTGTTTGTGAAGGTCGGCGACCGTATCGAAGCCGAGCAGAGCATCCTGACACTTGAGTCGGACAAGGCGAGCATGGAAGTGCCTGCGCCCAAGGCCGGCATCGTCAAAAGCCTGAAAGTGAAGCTGGGCGATCGCCTGAAAGAAGGCGACGAACTGCTGGAGCTGGAAGTCGAAGGTGCCGCTGCGGCTGCCCCTGCGGCTGCCGCTGCGCCAGCGCCCAAGGCTGAAGAGAAACCGGCTGCCGCTCCAGCGCCGGCAGCTCCTGCCGCGGCCCCTGCTGCCGCTTCGGTTCAGCAAGTGCACGTGCCGGACATCGGTTCGTCGGGCAAAGCCCAGATCATCGAGATCCAGGTCAAGGTCGGCGACACCGTCGAGGCTGATCAGTCGCTGATCACCCTGGAATCCGACAAGGCGAGCATGGAAATTCCATCGCCTGCCGCTGGCGTGGTCAAGGCCATCAGCGTCAAGCTCAACGACGAAGTCGGCACTGGCGATCTGATTCTGGATCTGGAAGTGGCAGGTGCTGCGGCACCGGCTGCCGCCGCTCCAGCTCAGGCTGCTGCGCCTGCTGCCGCTGCCGCTGCTCCTGCGCCAGCCGCTGCCGCTGCACCGGTTGCCGACAGCGTTCAGGACATTCATGTCCCGGACATCGGTTCGTCGGGCAAGGCCAAGATCATCGAAGTCCTGGTCAAGGCCGGCGACACCGTTGAAGCCGACCAGTCGCTGATCACCCTGGAATCCGACAAGGCGAGCATGGAAATTCCATCGCCTGCCGCTGGCGTGGTGGAAAGCGTTTCCATCAAGCTGGACGACGAAGTCGGTACCGGCGACCTGATCCTGAAGCTGAAAGTCAAAGGCGCGGCACCGGCTGCTGCCCCGGCTCCGGCCGCTGCGGCACCGAGCGCTGCTGCTACTGCTCCAGCCGCCGCAGCCCCTGCTGCTCCGGCAGCGGCGGCACCTGCTGCGGCACCGGCCAAGCCGGGCGCCAAGGTTCACGCAGGCCCGGCTGTACGCCAACTGGCTCGTGAGTTCGGCGTCGAACTGGACGCCGTCGGCGCCAGCGGTCCGCACGGTCGCATCCTCAAGGAAGACGTGCAGGTTTACGTCAAGGCCATGATGCAGAAGGCCAAGCAAGCACCGGCCGCTGCTCCTGGCGCAACCGGCGGCGCGGGTATCCCGCCGATTCCGGTCGTGGACTTCAGCCGTTTCGGCGAAATCGAAGAAGTGCCGATGACTCGCCTGATGCAAATCGGCGCGTCGAGCCTGCACCGCAGCTGGCTGAACATTCCGCACGTGACTCAGTTCGATTTGGCTGATATCACCGAGCTGGAAGCGTTCCGTGTCGCTCAGAAAGCCGTTGCGGAAAAGGCCGGCGTCAAGCTGACCATCCTGCCGCTGCTGCTCAAGTCCTGCGCGCACATGCTCAAGGAACTGCCGGACTTCAACAGTTCGCTGGCGCCAAGCGGCAAGGCGATCATCCGCAAGAAGTACGTAAACATCGGCTTCGCCGTCGACACCCCTGATGGCCTGCTGGTACCGGTCATCAAGAACGTCGACCAGAAGAGCCTGTTGCAACTGGCAGCCGAAGCCGCCGTGCTGGCCGCCAAAGCCCGCGACAAGAAGCTCACCGCTGACGACATGCAAGGCGCCTGCTTCACCATTTCCAGCCTCGGCCACATTGGCGGCACCGGCTTCACGCCGATCGTCAACGCGCCGGAAGTGGCGATCCTCGGTGTTTCCAAGGCAACCATCCAGCCAGTCTGGGACGGCAAAGCCTTCCAGCCGAAACTGATGCTGCCGCTGTCGCTGTCCTACGATCACCGTGTGATCAACGGCGCCGCTGCAGCACGCTTCACCCAGCGTTTGAGCGCCCTGCTGGCGGACATCCGCACCATCCTGCTGTAACACCGACCGGCCCTCCTTCACCGGAGGGCCGGTTGCGTTCCACGCTTTCCGAGCGCCACACGCTCGTACCTCAACCCCGCCCATTTGGCGGGGCTTTTTTTGCCTGACGTTTTTACTTCCTACAGTTGTGGCTGATACCGCCCACAACTCCAGTCCATTTTTACCCAGTATTTTTTAGGGTCCAATCAATAGTCTTATTGATACGAATCTAACTATGCGCGCCGACATCAATACTTGATTGATAAGCGCAATACTGAATGGACTCTAATATGTTCAAACCAACGGTCGGCCCGATTATTGGCCACACGACGATTAACCACGCGCGTATTTTTGTGCGTGGCAAGTTCCAGATGAACACCCGGGCATTTGCTGGCATCCGATATCGACGACGGGGGGACCCTCGTTGGCTGGATAGCGTTTTTACCAAACTCGAATCCGTACGCGACATGTCCCAGGTCATTGTCCTCAACGATCTCGTTGCCAACACTGAATACGAATACCAGGCGGGCTGGTTCCACCTTGCAAGCCCGGCGCATACCCTGGAGACAGTCACGGACCTGCCTCTGCAATGGCCCCAGGACATTTACCGCTTTCGCACGCCTTCCGATGAAGCGACCCGACCACGCGCCTATATCTTCGGCTCCTGCCGATACCTGCAGTTGACTGGCGGGGTACCGATATTGCCGCACCTCAGCGACCGGATTTTCGCCGCGATCACAACGCTTGCAGAGCAGAGTGATCCTCCTGTCAGCGCACTGTTGATGACCGGCGACCAGGTTTATCTGGATGACCTGAACGCGATTGCTCCCGACCGCGAGCTTAATCAAATGCTCGTTAGATACCGCACTGCTTTTTCCCAACCCAACATCAGCAAACTGATGTCCACTATCCCCACCTACATGATTCTTGATGATCATGAAATAGAGGACAACTGGCCGGCCAAAAGAAAGCCTGATGACGACTACCTGTATAACAATGCAATGCTCGCTTACGAGTTATATCAAGCCAGCCACAGCCCGACTCACCAACTGCTCGATAACGGCCAGATCAATCCGGCATCGGACCGATATTGGTATCAGTTTTGCGAAGGAGATATCGAATGGTTCGTCATAGATTGCCGCACCCGGCGCAATCTCGCAGCCAATGACCGACGCATGATTGATCAAGAGCAGGAACTGGCACTGTGCGAATGGCTGATCAACAGCACGGCCCGGGTCAAGTTCGTGGTCACCAGCGTAATGTTGTACCCCGACCTGGTCAAAGACGGCGATGATGGCTGGAAAGGGTTTCCCGAGCAACGACTGCGCCTGCTGGAGACCATTCGCAAGCATCGTCTCAGGAACGTCTTTATCGTCTCCGGCGACGTGCATGGCTCGCTGGTCAGCCGAATGACCCACAGCGAGGACCCGACATTCGAGATTCACACCCTGGTGTCATCGCCACTGAGCAACAGCAAAATGCTGCCCTATGCCAGGATTTCCAGCTTCATTCTCGATCAGCCATTGGCCAAAACCGAATCGGGGGAGTATCGCCATGAACTGGTCGGCGAGGTGGTCAGTCAGGACAACTTTGCCCATCTGGTGATTGATAGTGCAAAAATTTGCATCAGTTATCACGGCAGGACGGGCAACCTGTTGCAGAGAATTGAAATTCCATTGCGCTGAAAACTCCCGGGACGCAGCCTGCAGGGCTGCGATCCTTTCGGGCCGGAACACTACTTTTGTACCGCCACTGCAGAATTCCTGGTGCCTGCCGACATATTCTTATAGCACTTGGCTTTCATCTCTCTTGTCAGTCGGTGTCGCAATGATGCAACCTTGCGTCACGCAACAGAAAAGAGGGCGCGAGCCCGGCGCGAACAGCACCTTCGAAGCGAGTCTCCCCTCATGAAAAGCCAGCCCGATGCCGCCAGCCGTATGGTGGCCGAGGTAGTGACGCAGTTGCCTGTGCCCTCGCGGCTGGGCATGCTGCGTTTCGAACGGCTGAATGAACCGAGCTGGGCGCTGTTGTTTCTCGATCCCAATTGCGAACGACAGTTTGGTCAACCGGCCACGGAGCTTTGTGCCCTGGTCGACTCACCCTACGCCAGCCTGATGGAGCCCGAAGCGCGTTATCAACTGCACGACGCGATTCAATTGCAACTCAGCAACAGCCCGCATTACCTGGTGCGCTACACCCTGCACACTGCCAATGGCTCCCTGAACCTGCTCGAGCTGGGCGAAGCCTACCGACAGCACAATCGACACCTGCTGCGCGGCTACCTGATGGTCGCGGACAGATTATTCGCGGACCAACAACGGCTACCGACGCTGGACCTGGAAACCCAGAACTCGCGCCTGCAGATCGCTCTTGAGCTCAATCAGCGCGCCCAGCAGGACCAACTCCTGCACCTGGAGCGGGTGCGCGCCCAGCAAGACCTGATTCTACTGCTGACCCGCCAACGCTACAGCACCAGCAACTCGCTGCATGAAGCGGCGCAACTGATCACCCGCAGCGCCTGCGACATCTACGAAATCGACTGCGCCAGCCTGTGGAACCTCGAAGGTTCGCGACTCTCGCCCATCTCGGCCTATCACCGCGCCACCCAGGACTATCAACTGCCGGAGTCGATCGACGCCAGTGACTTCCCCGACTACATGGAAGCCCTGCATAGCAGCCGCGCCATTGACGCCCACAACGCCATGCGCGACCCGCGCACCCGGGTAATGGCCGAAAGCCTGCGCCCACGGGATGTCAATGCCATGCTCGACGCCAGTATCCGTGTCGATGGCCAGGTAGTCGGCGTGCTCTGCCTTGAACAGATCGGCACCACCCGCGCCTGGCAGTCGGATGAAATCGCCTTTGCCGGCGAGCTGGCGGATCAGTTCGCCCAGGTCATCAGCAATCACAAGCGCCGCACCGCCACCAGCGCTTTGCACCTGTTCCAGCGTGCAGTGGAACAAAGCGCCAACGCCTTCCTGCTGGTCAATTGCGATGGCGTGGTGGAGTACGTCAACCCGAGCTTCACGGCGATCACTCAATACACCACCGATGAAGTCCACGGCCAACGGCTGTCGGAACTGCCGGCACTGGCAAACCTCAGCGAACTGCTGTTTGACGCGCCCTCGGCGCTGACCATGAGCAACAGCTGGCAGGGCGAATTCAAAAGCCGGCGCAAAAACCTCGAACCCTACTGGGGCCAGTTGTCGATTTCCAAAGTCTACGGTGACAACCGCGAGCTGACCCATTACATCGGCATCTACGAAGACATCACCCAGACCAAGCTTGCCCAGCAGCGCATCGAGCGCCTGGCCTACACCGACAACCTGACCAACCTCGGCAACCGCCCGGCGTTCATCCGCAACCTCGATGAACGCTTTGCCAGAGACCGCGATACGCCGATCAGCCTGTTGCTGGTGGACATCGACAACTTCAAGCGGATCAACGACAGCCTTGGCCATCAAACCGGTGACAAGTTGCTGATCAGCCTGGCCCGGCGGCTGCGCAACAGCCTGAGCCCGAGCGGCAGCCTGGCGCGCTTTGCCAGCAACGAATTCGCAGTGCTGCTGGACAACACCGATATCTCGGTTGGCCAGCAAGTCGCCAACCAGTTGCTGGCGACCCTCGACAAACCGATGTTCGTCGACAACCAATTGATCAGCGTCACCGGCTCCGTGGGCCTGGCCTGCGCGCCGCTGCATGGGCGCGACCCGCAGACCCTGATGCGCAACGCCGGCCTGGCGCTGCACAAGGCCAAGGCCAACGGCAAACATCAGGTTCATGTGTTCACCGAAGCGTTGAACGCCGAGGCCAGCTACAAGCTGTTCGTCGAGAACAACCTGCGCCGCGCCCTGACCCAGAATGAACTGGATGTGTTTTATCAGCCCAAGCTCTGCCTGCGCAGCGGTCGCCTGCTGGGGATGGAAGCCTTGCTGCGCTGGAACCATCCGGAAAAAGGCATGATCCGCCCGGACCAGTTCATCAGCGTCGCCGAAGAAACCGGCCTGATCATTCCGATCGGCAAATGGGTCGCCCGCCAGGCCTGCCGCATGAGCAAAGACCTGACGGCCGCTGGCCTGGGCAATCTTCAGGTGGCGATCAACCTGTCGCCCAAACAGTTCTCCGATCCGGACCTGGTGGCGTCGATCGCCAGCATCCTCAAGGAAGAAGCATTGCCGGCGAACCTGCTGGAGCTTGAATTGACGGAGGGCCTGCTGCTGGAAGCCACCGAAGACACCCACTTACAGCTCGACCAACTCAAGCGCCTGGGCCTGACCCTGGCCATGGACGACTTCGGGACCGGTTACTCGTCGCTCAGTTACTTGAAAAAATTCCCGATCGACATCATCAAGATCGACCGCAGCTTCATCCACGAAATCCCCGACAACCAGGACGACATGGAAATCACCTCCGCGGTGATCGCCATGGCCCACAACCTGAAACTCAAGGTCGTGGCTGAAGGCATCGAGACGGCCGAGCAGCTTGCGTTTTTGAGGCGCCACCGTTGCGACGTCGGCCAGGGCTACCTGTTCGACCGACCGATTCCGGGCAGCGAGCTGATCGAAAAACTCAAACGGTACCCGCGTGGCCCGATCGCCTGACAGCACACCACATTTCCCTGTGGGAGCGAGCTTGCTCGCGATGGCGGTGTGTCAGTAACGTTGATCCTGACTGATACACCGCCATCGCGAGCAAGCTCGCTCCCACAGGGTTAGTGCGTAACCGGACGGTATTGGGCAAACTGCGTGTCTGGCTATTTATATCCCAACCTGACTGAGAGGACTGATAATGGTTCTGCGCTCGGAAATTCTGGTAAACAAAAACGTGCTCCCTACCAAAGAACAAGCTCTGCCTGGCCGTGAAACGCCAATGTCCCTGCCGGAAAAACATTTCGTCCACGACGCCCCGCTGCTGGGCCCGTTTGCCATGGACGTGGATTTCGCAATCTTCGGCCTGGGCTGCTTCTGGGGTGCGGAACGCAAGTTCTGGCAGCGTGAAGGGGTGGTCAGTACGGTGGTGGGTTATGCCGGCGGCTTTACACCGAACCCGACCTATGAAGAAGTCTGCTCCGGCCTGACCGGCCACAGCGAAGTGGTACTGGTGGTCTACGAGCCGGCGAAAGTCAGCTACGACGAGCTGCTGAAGATGTTCTGGGAACTGCACAACCCGACCCAGGGCATGCGTCAGGGCAACGACATCGGCACCCAGTACCGCTCGGTCATCTACGCCACCAACCCAGACCAGCTGGCTGCTGCCAAACACAGCGAGCAGGTGTTCCAGGCCGAACTGACCAAGGCTGGCAAAGGCACCATCACCACCGAAATCGACGAAGCCCCGACGGTCTACTTCGCCGAGGCGTATCACCAGCAGTATCTGGCCAAGAATCCTGAAGGCTACTGCGGGATCGGCGGTACAGGCGTGACTTGCCCGATCTGATTTTTCAGACCCTAAAAGCATCGCGGGCAAGCCCGCTCCCACAGGATCTATGTCTGGCCACTCTCTCGTGATAGACATAAATCCCTGTGGGAGCGGGCTTGCCCCCGATGGCGTCCGATCAGACGCCACTAATGCAACAGATCAACTTTCAGCAATCAACCAATCCATCTGCCACCCACCCTGCGTCTGCCCAAGCTTCTTGGACAACCACGGCAACAACTCACGCAACTCCTCTTCCAGCCCCCACGGCGGATTGGCAATCGCCAACCCCGAGCCATTGAGACTGTTCGGCGTATCCAGCGGATGCACCAGCAACTCCACCCGCAACAACTTCGGTGCGCCGGTCCCCGCCAGGTCCTGATAAAAACGCCGCAACAGGCGCTGGTCCTTCACCGGATACCAGATCGCCGCCACGGTCTGGCGCATCCGGCCGATCGCCTCTTTCAACGACGCCGCACAGCGCTGCATCTCATCGAGCTGCTCGAACGGCGGATCGATCAACATCACCGCGCGTTTCTCCGGCACCGGCAACATTGCCCGCGGCACATGCCAGCCTTCGCCCAGATGCACCTTCACCCGACGATCGCCTTTCATGTTGTCCTTGAGCAACACACCATCCTCGGGGTGCTTCTCGTTGAGCAACACCCGGTCCTGCGGCCGCGTCAGACGCCGCGCCAACTCCGGCGACCCCGGGTAATAGCGCAACTGGCCATCCGGGTTCATCTCGTGCAGCACCTGCATGTAATCGGCGGTCAATGCCGGCAGATCCGGCTGATCCCACAACCGCGCGATGCCTTCCAGGTACTCACCGGTTCGACTGGCCTGATCGCCCTGCAGGTCATACAGGCCAATGCCGGCGTGGGTGTCGAGATAGGCAAACGGCTGCTCCTTGCGCGACATCAAGGCGATGAGGCGGGTCAAGGTCAGGTGTTTGAACACATCGGCGTGATTGCCGGCATGGAAGGCGTGACGATAATTCATGGCTGCTCCTGCGAAGGGCGGCAAGTTTACCTTGTACCGGGCTGGACGTCAGGGGTTCGCAGCCGAGCGGGGGGATGCGACAACAACCGCCGAGCACATCCACCGCCTCGCAGACGGTCAAATACTTCCTTTTGACCTCGCTCCACTCCCGCGCTCGGAAACGTCCGATACCATCGCCCGGAGATTCCACCGCCCCTTCGCTGCAGGCCATGGCTGGCAGGCCACCCCCAATGGATCGATCCAACCCGTCGGATTCGGCGCGTACCGGTACGGGTTCAAACCACCTTCAAGGTTGAGCGGGTTGGGCGTCAGGTAGCGTCCCGTCTCCGGGTTGTAGTAGCGATGCCGGCTGTAATGCAGACCACTCTCGGCATCGAAGTAATGCCCCTGGAAACGCAAGGGTTGGTCGAACCGATCGCCCCTTGCCAACGCCAGGTGGGTGATTTTGCCGAAGGCATCGTACCTGGCCGACCAGATAATTTCGCCAGCGCAACTCGTCAGCTCATGCGGCGTCCCGAGGTGATCGAGCTGGTAGTAAAACGCGCAGGCCTGGTACGGCCCTTTGCCGTCGAGCAAGGCCAACGGGCGGAAGCTGCCGGGTTCGTAAAGGTAGCTACGGTAATGATTGTGGCTACGTTCGGCGACGAGATGGTCACCCTGCCAGAAGAACTCGGTGATTTTGCCGTCGACGGTTTTGCCGATGCGACGACCGAGAGCATCGTAGCGGTAGCTGGCGCTGCGGCCATCCGGGAGCGTGATGCCGATCAGCCTGTGCTGACAGTCGTAATGGTATTCGGTGACGATTTTTTGCCCGATGCCACGGCGTTCACAGATGAGGTTGCCGAAGGCGTCGTAGTCGTAATGGCTATCGCCATGCATGAGCAGGCGGTTGCCTTTGAAAGTGGCCGGACCTTGTCGATCCTGCATCAGAAGGTTATCGGCAGGGTCATGGACGAAGCGTTGCGCCGGGTCGCCTCGGGTGTGGCGCACCCGGACCAGACGATTGCGCGCGTCGTAGTAATAGCTGCGTTGCCCATGACGGCTGTCGGCGATCGAGGCGAGGTTGCCGTTGACGGTGTAGCAGTAGTGACGCATGTACAGGGGGCGGGTTGGCAGGTTGACCGCGTGGGCTTGCAATCGACCCAGCTCGTCGTAGTGGTAGTGACTGGTCAATTGACCTTGCTGGCGCTGCTGTTCACGCCCGAAGACGAATTCGTGGGTGGTGAGCCGTGCGCCGTTGAGGTCGATGGCTATCAGCGAACCGCCCTTGGCGTGTCGGTAATCGATTTGGCTGTTGTCAGGCAGGCGCAGGTGATTGAGCTGACCGCAGGCGTCGTAGCCATAACGCAGTGTGCCCCGGCCTTGGCGCTCGCAGATCAGGCGGCCCTGCTGGTCATACTCCAGCTCAAGCGAATGAGCCTGACCGTCATCGATGCAGACCAGTCGGCCGCAGTCATCGTAGCGATAACCGACCTTATTGCCGTCGGGCAGGGTCTTGACCAGCACCTGCCCTGCTGCGTTGCGCTGATAGCGGGTGATCAAATCCACGCCGTCATCGCCGAACTCGGTTTTTTCCAGAAGGAGACCATTGGGGTCATGGAGGTACGCAGTGCGACGACCGTCGAACCCGGTTTCCTGGCGGATCAGACCGCTGGCCGTGTACTCCAGCCGATACTGTTCGCCGGATTCATTTTCGATTGCCGTGAGCAACCGCTGTGCTGTGTCGTAGCGATAACGCAGCTGCGTGCCGTCGGGATTGATCCGGCGACTGATGAGTTGGCAGTCGGCTGCGTATTTGTAGCGCGTGACGTGGCCGAGCTCATCGCGCTCGGCGGTGATCCTGCCATTGGCGTCATAACTGAACTCACGACTGGCACCGTGGGCAAGCGTCGTCTGAAGCAGACGGCCGTCGGCGTCCCATCGGTAACGGGTGATGGCACCGTGCTCATCCTGCCGGCTTACCCGCCGCCCCAACGCATCGTAGGTAAAACGCCGCTGACCACCGTCCGGCAGCGTTTCTTCGAGCAATTGGGCCGGACCATTCCAAACAAACACATGCTGACTGTTGTCCGGATAGCGGATCGACAGCAATCGACCATTTTCATCAAGGCGATAGTCGCTGCCAGGGCTGTCGGGCTCGGGCGCATCGGCGAGGTCGAGGCTGTCGAACGCTGACGTGAAAGGCAGTTGATTAGCAGGAACGAACATCCGATGTGTCTCTGCAAAGTGAAGTCGGGTGATTCTGCATGAGCGACAAGGGGTGTTGAGGAGCCGCCAGGAAATTCAGATTTATCCTGCTTTTTTAGGGCACCTTCCTACAACAAACGGGACAATTGGCTACAGACATTTCTCTGCGCAATAAAAAACGGCCCGCCTCCAACAGGAAACGGGCCGTTTTCTTGTTTCTGAACGGTCAGAGCCTCAGCTCATACCGATCACTTGTTCAGGCGGAAATCTGCCTCGGCAGCCGCGAAGCGCGAAAGCATGCCGGCAGTCGGCGCGCCCAGCTTGCTGACGATGTAGATCGCCAGGCTGGCGAAGATGAAGCCCGGGATGATCTCGTACAGACCCAGCACCTCGAAGTGTTTCCACACGATCACGGTGATCGCGCCGACCAGGATACCGGCCAGTGCGCCGTTGCGGGTCATGTCTTTCCAGATCACGGAGATCAGGACAACAGGGCCGAACGCGGCACCGAAACCGGCCCAGGCGTAGCTGACCAGACCCAATACGCGGTTTTCCGGGTTGGAGGCCAACGCGATGGCGACCAGGGCAACCAGCAGCACCATGGCGCGACCGACCCAGACCAGTTCAACTTGGGAAGCGGTTTTACGCAGGAAGGTTTTGTAGAAGTCTTCGGTCAGGGCGCTCGAGCACACCAGCAGCTGGCAGCTCAGGGTACTCATCACCGCCGCCAGAATGGCCGACAGCAGTACACCGGCGATCCACGGGTTGAACAGGATTTTCGCCAGTTCGATGAACACGCGTTCGTGGTTTTCGGTCACGGGACCGGCCAAGTCAGGATTCGCCGAGAAGTAAGCGATACCAAAGAAGCCTACCGCCACGGTGCCGCCCAGGCACAGGATCATCCAGGTCATGGAGATACGGCGAGCGTTGGCGATCGACTTGACCGAATCCGCCGCCATGAAGCGCGCGAGGATGTGCGGCTGGCCGAAGTAGCCCAGGCCCCAGCCCATCAGCGAGATGATGCCGATGAAGGTGGTGTTTTTCAGCATGTCGAAGTTGCTTGGATCTTGTGCTTCGATCGCCAGGAACGTGGTGTCGACGCCGCCAGTGGCCAACAGCACGATGATCGGCGTCAGCAACAGGGCGAAGATCATCAGCGTGGCTTGTACGGTGTCAGTCCAGCTCACTGCCAGGAAACCACCGACGAAGGTGTAGGCAATCGTCGCCGCAGCACCGGCCCACAGCGCCGTCTCGTAGGACATGCCGAAGGTGCTTTCGAACAGACGGGCGCCGGCCACGATGCCGGAAGCGCAGTAGATGGTGAAGAACACCAGGATCACGACCGCGGAGATGATCCGCAGCAGGCCGCTTTTGTCTTCGAAACGGCTGGAGAAGTAATCCGGCAGGGTCAGTGCATCGCCGTTGTGCTCGGTTTGCACGCGCAGACGACCGGCAACGAACAGCCAGTTCAGGTAAGCACCGATGATCAGGCCGATGGCGATCCAGCTTTCGGACAGACCGGACATGTAGATGGCGCCCGGCAGGCCCATCAACAACCAGCCGCTCATGTCGGAGGCGCCGGCGGACAATGCCGTCACGACACTGCCCAGGCTACGACCGCCCAGAATGTAGTCGGAAAGGTTATTGGTGGAGCGATAGGCCATGAAGCCGATCAGCACCATTGCTGCG
The DNA here is from genome assembly GCF_001661075.1 of Pseudomonas silesiensis. Classification (NCBI taxonomy): domain Bacteria; kingdom Pseudomonadati; phylum Pseudomonadota; class Gammaproteobacteria; order Pseudomonadales; family Pseudomonadaceae; genus Pseudomonas; species Pseudomonas silesiensis. Next base: position 386,206 of record NZ_CP014870.1, on the reverse strand, counting down.
ATGTAGATCACGAACGTGATCAGGGTTGGATTGCTAACGCTCATTTAAGTGACGCCCTGGCTTTGTTTTTATGTAGCGGCGGCTGGTGAACCGCACGCAAACGATGACGTTCGACAGACGATTCCGGATCCCGCGCATTTATGACTGATGTTTCCCCAGGAAAGCCATCAGCCGGTACACCTGCCTTTTATGGCCGGTTGCACCTTGGGCGCGAATGCTATTCAACAAAGCAAATAAGGTGCAACCAGTTTCTCGAGAATAAGTTGCACCTAGTCGGATTTATCGACAAAAGCCCTGTTTTTGCGCCCTTTTAGGGCAGTCGAAGCTCATTACTAGAAGTAAATGCACCAAACAGGAAAGGCCCCGGCGAATCGGAATTAATTTCCTGACGAGCTGCGAAACATTCCGACAAAAAAAGGGTTGCACCCGGTTGCACCTCGTCAGTTGCGCAGCTAATCTTGCCGCCAGCTGATGCCACGCGGTCGTGGCAAACATGAGGATAAAAATATGGCTACCACCACCCTTGGGGTCAAACTTGACGACCCGACCCGCGAGCGCCTCAAGGCCGCCGCGACCTCGATTGACCGCACACCGCACTGGTTGATCAAGCAGGCGATATTCAATTACCTGGAAAAACTCGAGGGTGGTGCAACCCTGACCGAGCTGAACGGTTTGACCAAGGATTCCGACGAAGCCGTCGACGTACCGCTGGATCACGCCCATCAGTGCTTCCTTGAGTTTGCCGAAAGCATCCTGCCGCAATCGGTGCTGCGCGCGTCGATTACCGCCGCCTACCGTCGCCCGGAACCCGAAGTGGTGCCGATGCTGATCGAACAGGCTCGCCTGCCGGCGGCGATGGCCGAAGCCACCAACAAACTCGCCGCCTCGATTGCCGAGAAATTGCGCAATCAGAAGAGCGCCGGCGGCCGTGCCGGTATTGTTCAGGGCTTGTTGCAAGAGTTTTCCCTGTCGTCCCAGGAAGGCGTGGCGCTGATGTGCCTGGCCGAAGCGCTGCTGCGCATCCCGGACAAAGGCACCCGCGACGCGCTGATCCGCGACAAGATCAGCACCGGCAACTGGCACCCGCACCTGGGCAACAGCCCGTCGCTGTTCGTCAACGCCGCCACCTGGGGCTTGCTGCTGACCGGCAAACTGGTCGCCACCCACAACGAAGCCGGCCTGACTTCGTCCTTGAGCCGCATCATCGGCAAGAGCGGCGAGCCGATGATCCGCAAGGGCGTCGACATGGCCATGCGCCTGATGGGCGAGCAGTTCGTCACCGGCGAAACCATCGCCGAAGCCCTGGCCAACGCCAGCAAGTTCGAAGCCAAGGGCTTCCGCTATTCCTACGACATGCTGGGTGAAGCCGCACTCACCGAACATGACGCCCAGAAGTACCTGGCCTCGTACGAACAAGCCATCCACTCGATCGGCAAAGCCTCCCACGGTCGTGGGATTTATGAAGGCCCGGGCATTTCCATCAAGCTGTCGGCCCTGCACCCGCGTTACAGCCGCGCCCAGTACGAGCGCGTGATGGAAGAGCTGTACCCGCGCCTGCTGTCGCTGACCCTGCTGGCCAAGCAATACGACATCGGCCTGAACATCGACGCCGAAGAAGCCGACCGCCTCGAGCTGTCGCTGGATCTGCTGGAACGCCTGTGCTTCGAGCCGCAACTGACCGGCTGGAACGGTATCGGTTTCGTTATCCAGGCTTACCAGAAGCGTTGCCCTTACGTGATCGACTACGTGATCGACCTGGCTCGTCGCAGCCGTCATCGCTTGATGATCCGCCTGGTGAAAGGCGCCTACTGGGACAGCGAGATCAAGCGCGCCCAGGTCGAAGGCCTGGAAGGCTATCCGGTCTACACCCGCAAGGTGTACACCGACGTGTCCTACATTGCCTGCGCCCGCAAACTGCTCTCGGTACCGGAAGTCATCTACCCGCAGTTCGCCACGCACAACGCCCACACCCTGTCGGCCATTTACCACATTGCCGGTCAGAACTATTACCCCGGCCAGTACGAGTTCCAGTGCCTGCACGGCATGGGTGAACCGCTGTACGAACAGGTCGTAGGCAAGGTTTCCGAAGGCAAGCTGAACCGTCCGTGCCGTGTGTACGCACCGGTTGGCACCCACGAAACACTGCTGGCTTACCTGGTCCGTCGCCTGCTGGAAAACGGCGCGAACACCTCGTTCGTCAACCGCATCGCCGACCAGTCCATTTCGATTCAGGAGCTGGTGGCCGATCCAGTGGCCAGCATCGAGCAGATGGCGACGCTGGAAGGCGGCTTCGGCCTGCCGCACCCGCGTATCCCGCTGCCGCGTGATCTTTATGGTGCCGAGCGCGCCAACTCCAGCGGCATCGACATGGCCAACGAACATCGTCTGGCTTCCCTGTCCTGCGCCCTGCTGGCCACCGCTCACAACCACTGGAAAGCCGCACCGATGCTCGGTTGCGCGTCCAGCACTGAAACCCCTGCGCCTGTCTTGAACCCATCCGATCTGCGCGACGTGGTCGGCCATGTCCAGGAAGCCACCGTCGACGACGTCGACAACGCGATCCAGTGCGCCCTGAACGCTGCGCCGATCTGGCAGGCCACCCCGCCCGCCGAACGCGCCGCGATCCTGGAACGTGCCGCCGATTTGATGGAAGGCGAGATCCAGCCGCTGATGGGCCTGCTGGCCCGCGAAGCCGGCAAGACCTTCGCCAACGCCATCGCCGAAGTGCGCGAAGCCGTGGACTTCCTGCGTTATTACGCGGTGCAGGCACGCAACGACTTCAGCAACGACGCCCACCGCCCATTGGGTCCGGTGGTCTGCATCAGCCCGTGGAACTTCCCGCTGGCGATCTTCAGCGGCCAGGTCGCTGCGGCCTTGGCTGCCGGTAACCCGGTGCTGGCCAAGCCTGCAGAACAGACTCCGCTGGTGGCGGCTCAAGCCGTGCGCTTGATGCTCGAAGCCGGGATTCCGGAAGGCGTGCTGCAACTGTTGCCGGGCCGTGGCGAAACCGTTGGCGCCCGTCTGGTCGGCGACGATCGGGTCAAAGGCGTGATGTTCACCGGTTCCACCGAAGTCGCTCGCTTGCTGCAACGCAACGTCGCCGGTCGCCTGGATGCTCAAGGCCGTCCGATTCCGCTGATCGCCGAAACCGGCGGCCAGAATGCGATGATCGTCGACTCTTCGGCGCTGACCGAACAAGTAGTGATCGACGTGGTGTCGTCGGCCTTCGACAGCGCTGGTCAACGTTGCTCGGCGCTGCGGGTCCTGTGCCTGCAGGAAGATTCCGCTGACCGCGTCATCGAAATGCTCAAGGGTGCCATGGCTGAATGCCGTCTCGGCAACCCGGAGCGCTTGTCCGTGGACATCGGCCCGGTGATCGACGCCGAAGCCAAGGCAGGCATCGACAAGCACATCCAGGGCATGCGCGACAAAGGTCGCAGCGTGTACCAGGTGGCTATCGCCAATACCGACGAAGTCAAGCGCGGCACCTTCGTGATGCCAACCTTGATCGAACTGGAAAGCTTCGACGAGCTGCAACGGGAGATCTTCGGCCCGGTGCTGCACGTGGTTCGCTACAAGCGCAAAGACATCGACCAGTTGATCGCTCAGATCAACGCTTCCGGCTACGGCCTGACGCTGGGCGTGCACACCCGGATCGACGAAACGATCGCCAAGGTGATCGACAACGTCAACGCCGGTAACGTCTACGTGAACCGCAACATCGTGGGTGCCGTGGTCGGCGTGCAACCGTTCGGCGGCGAAGGTTTGTCGGGCACTGGCCCGAAAGCCGGTGGCCCGCTGTACCTGTACCGCCTGCTGTCGACACGTCCTACCGATGCGATCGAACAATCCTTCGCTCGCGGTGACGCAATCACGGCACCGGATGTTCGTCTGCGCGATGCCATGAGCAAACCGCTGACAGCCCTGAAGGCCTGGGCCGATAAACACAAGCTCGCCGACCTGAGCACCCTGTGCGTGCAGTTCGCAGCGCAATCGCAAAGCGGGATCACGCGTGTCCTGGCAGGACCGACCGGCGAACGCAACAGCTATGCCATCCTGCCGCGTGAACACGTGCTGTGCCTGGCGGACGTCGAAGGCGATCTGCTGACCCAACTCGCCGCGGTATTGGCGGTGGGCGGTTCGGCAGTGTGGCCGGAAGCTGAGTTGACCAAGGCAGTGTTCGCCCGTCTGCCGAAAGACGTTCAGGCACGCATCAAGCTGGTTGCCGACTGGAACAAGGATGAAGTGGTGTTTGATGCGGTGTTGCATCATGGCCATTCCGATCAGCTGCGTGCGGTGTGCCAGCAAGTGGCCAAGCGCGCTGGTGCCATTGTTGGTGTCCATGGTCTATCGCAAGGCGAAACCGGCATTGCGTTGGAGCGCCTGGTGATCGAGCGGGCGTTGAGCGTTAACACGGCTGCGGCGGGTGGTAACGCCAGCTTGATGACGATCGGCTAAACCGCAACTACCCTGTGGGAGCGAGCTTGCTCGCGATGACGGTGGCACATCCAACATAGATGTGACTGACACACCGCCATCGCGAGCAAGCTCGCTCCCACATTTGTTTTGGAGTGCCTGCTAAGTTGTCGCGCTGCTGCACCATCACGCTCATCAATCATCCTGTTCACCCCGCCCTCCCCACGCCTAGACTCGGTCCAACCCAAAAAAAGGTAGGCCGCCATGTCCGAGACGCTGCTCAGTTCCCGCAATCTGGCTTTCGAGCTGTATGAAGTCCTCGATGCCGAGGGCCTGGCCCGGCGCGAGCGGTTTGCCGAACACAACCGCGAAACCTTCGATGCCGCCATCGGTACCGCGCGCAGCATCGCCGAGAAATTCTTCGCCCCGCACAACCGCAAGGGCGATGAAAACGAGCCACGCTACGAAGACGGCCAGGCCATTCTGATTCCGGAAGTGAAGCCCGCGGTGGATGCTTTCCTCGAAGCCGGCTTCCTCAATGCGGCGCGCAGTTTCGACGCGGGCGGCATGCAGCTCCCTACCCTGCTGTCCCAGGCCTGTTTCGCACACTTTCAATCGGCCAACGCGGCATCGACCTCATACCCTTTTTTGACCATGGGCGCGGCCAACCTGATTGAAAGTTTCGGCACCGAGGAGCAGAAGCAGCGCTTCCTGCAGCCGATGATCGATGGACGCTTCTTCGGCACCATGGCCCTGACCGAACCGCATGCCGGCTCTTCGTTGTCGGATATTCGTACACGCGCCGAACCCGCGCCCGACGGCACCTATCGACTCAAGGGCAACAAAATCTTCATCTCCGGTGGCGATCACCCGCTGTCGGAAAACATCGTGCACATGGTCCTGGCCAAATTGCCGGATGCACCGGCCGGCGTGAAGGGAATCTCTCTGTTTATCGTGCCCAAGTTTCTGGTCAACGATGATGGCAGCCTGGGCAAACGCAACGACGTACTACTGGCGGGGCTGTTCCACAAGATGGGCTGGCGCGGCACGACCTCTACCGCGCTGAACTTCGGCGACAACGGCGAGTGTGTCGGCTACCTGGTGGGCAAGCCGCATTACGGGCTGAGCTACATGTTCCAGATGATGAACGAAGCGCGGATCGGCGTCGGCATGGGCGCGGTGATGCTGGGCTACGCCGGTTATCTGTATTCGCTGGAATACGCCCGCGAACGTCCGCAAGGTCGCGTCCCGGACAGCAAGGACCCGAACACTGCGCCGGTGGCGATCATCCGGCATGCCGACGTCAAACGCATGCTGCTAATGCAAAAGGCCTACGTGGAAGGCTCGTTCGACCTTGGCCTGTATGCAGCGCGGCTGTTCGATGACACCACAACGCTTGCATCTGAAACTGAACGCAAGCAGGCCCACGAACTACTGGATTTACTGACTCCCATTGTCAAATCCTGGCCATCGGAGTTTTGCCTGAAGGCCAACGAACTGGCGATCCAGATTCTTGGCGGCCACGGTTATACCCGTGAATATCCGGTGGAGCAGTATTATCGCGACAACCGCCTGAATCCGATCCATGAGGGCACGCACGGCATTCAGTCGCTGGATTTACTGGGACGAAAACTGGCGCAGAACGGCGGCGCGGGGCTCAAGCAATTGATTCGTTTGATTGCCGACACTGCCGAGCGCGCCCAGGCATACGAATCATTGACTGCACTGCGTGAGCCCTTGGAGAAACTGGTGGCGCACCTGCAAACCGTGACCATCGGCCTGCTGACGGACCTGGGGCAAGGCAAGGTCAACAGCAGCCTGGCGAACTCGGCGCTGTATCTGAAAGTGTTTGGGCACACGGTGATTGGTTGGCGCTGGCTGGAACAGGCGATTCGTGCCGAGGAAGGGTTGGCCAAAGGGAACACGGCGGATGTGAGCTTCTATAAAGGCAAGCTGCAGGCGGCGCGGTATTTCCTGACATGGGAAGTGCCGGGTTGCCACCATGAACTGGCGATTCTAGAGGCTCGGGATGATGTGTGCTTGAGCATGCAGGATGAGTGGTTCTGATCAGAGCTTTTTAGTGCTGCTGAAATCCATTCGCGGGCAAGCCCGCTCCCACAGTGGTCCGCGCTCGACCAGACAACGCGGTCAACTGTGGGAGCGAGACCGGCTTGCCGGCAAAGAGGCCAGCAAAGACAACGCATCAGCTCAACTTGAACCCACCCATCTCCCACAGTGGCCCGCGTTCGACCAGAGTGCGCGGTCAAATGTGGGAGCGAGCTTGCTCGCGAAGAGGCCGGCAAAGACAACTCATCAGCTCAACTTGAACCCACCCATCTGCCGCGCCAAATCATCGGCCAAACGCTGCAACGTCTGACAGTCTTCACGACACGCCCTGACTTCCCCCGCCGTAGCCCGTGCCAAATCAGAAATCCCCTGCACATTCCGGTTGATCTCCTCCGTCACCGCCGACTGCTCTTCCGTCGCCGTCGCCACCTGATGGTTCATGTCGCTGATGCGCTCGACCTGCCCGGTTATCGCCGTCAATGACGCCCCGGTGCGCTGGCTTGACTCCACACCCGTGCCCGTTGCCGCTTGCCCGGTACGCATCGACGACACGGCATTCTCGGCACCTTGCTTGAGGCTACCGATCATCTGTTGAATCTCGTCAGTGGACGCCTGTGTACGTCGAGCCAACGTGCGCACCTCATCGGCCACCACTGCAAACCCTCGTCCCATATCCCCGGCTCTTGCCGCTTCGATGGCCGCGTTGAGCGCCAGCAAATTGGTCTGTTCGGAAATACCGCGAATGACCGCCAATACCTGATCGATCGACGCGACCTGATTGGCCAACTCGCCCACCGCAGAGGCGGCGATGCCGATTTCATCAGACATGCTTTCTATATGCCGGATCGACCCACCCACCACCTCCCTGGCTTGCGTCGCCTCATCCCGCGCGCTTTGCGAAGCGACGGCAGCGTTACCGGCGTTCTGGGCGATCTCCTGCACGGTCAGGCCCATTTCGTGAACAGCGGTTGCGACCATATCGGTCATTTCCTGCTGCCGGCCGGAACGTTCGGCGGTGTTGTCCACCACTCGCGCCACTTGCCCCACCGCCGTGCGCAATCGTTCGCTGGTGGTCAGCACTTCGCCAATCATGTCGCGCTGGCTGTCCAGGAACCGATTGAAGCCCCGGGCCAGATCGCCCAACTCATCGGCGCGAGTGGAATCTAACCTGTGGGTCAAATCTCCACCACCGCTACCGATGGCTACCAGCGCCGCTGTTACCTGACGAATCGGTCTCACCAGACCACGGGCCAGCAGCACTACCAATAAAAGACAAACCAGCGCCACCGCGAGGCCGATGCCACTGCTCATCCACATGGCCCGGCGAGCTTCGGCATAGATCTGCGACTGTGGCACTTCGGCCACCAGCGTCCAGCCCAGATCACGCAATGGCAGGCTCAATGCCAGAAAGTCTTCGTCATCGCGCATAAAACTGCTGGTGGCACCTTTTTGCCCCATGACCGCTTGCGCCGCCGAAGCGCCGATCTGTTCGACCAGCGTGCGTTTGCCGCTGAACTGCGCCTCGGGGTGAACCTGGATCAAACCGTCGGAACGCACAAGATAGACCTTGCCGCGCTCACCGAAACTGAAGTCGTGGATCAGCTCTGACAACTCTTTCATGCTCAGGCCAAGCCCGGCGACGCCCACGACTCTACCGGCCTGCTCGACCTTGAGGTCGATGAACAGCGCCAGTTCTCCGGTGGCAATGTCGGTGTCGATGTTGAGGGTGCGCGGCTGATCGCTGTCGAGGAACGAATAGAACCAGTTGTCCTTGGAATTGGCGCGGCTGAGCGTCCGATCCAGGCCTTTTTCATTGAAGTAGTGGTTTGAAGCCGTGCCCACAATCAGCGCGGTAAAGGCTTTGTGCTCGGCACGGATGCCTTCCAGATACGCCACAAATGCGTCTGTCCGGGCACTGTCTTCACCCCCGGCCAGCCAGTCGCGCACCATGCTGTTGCTGGCGATGTCCTTGGCGGCGGTGAGGGGTTGGACGAGGATGCGCTCGATGTCGTTGCGCATCGCTTCGATGCAAGAGGGCAGCGCTTGCTCGACCAGATAGCGCTCGGCGAGGCGGTTGACCACCAGGGTATAAATGCCAACCACGATCAGGATACTGACCAGCAGGGCAGTGCCCATACTCAGGATCAGCTGCCATTGAATACTGCGTCGCCAGAACTGCATGGAGCACCCCCAAAGAATAAGAGGCTGAAACACTGCAACAGCCGTGCCGATTGTATACAACTCAAGCGACAATTTATTCTTTGGTTGTGCGCAAAGCCGATCAGGCCTGATTGATCGTCTTGGAGATCACTTCAACCGTGGCGCTGACTTGCTCTTGGTAACGGTCGAGTTCCTGCTGGTGCTGTTTCTTCATTTCAATCTGCTGGGAGCACAGATTCATGGCGGCCAGTACCAACAAGCGGTCACCGATCAGTGTCGGGTACTTCTTTTTAGTGTCGGCCAGTGCGGCCTTCAACATCAGCGCGGCGTCCAGCAGGGTTTGCTCTTCCCCGGCCGGCGCCCTGATCGAATAGTCCTCCCCCAGGATCGAGACGACTTTCACCTCTGCGGCGCCGTGATTCATGCGCTGACCGGGCCGGCGCTGACGCGCTCAACCAAAGCCTGGATGCGGGCCGTGGTGGCGCCTTGTTTCTCTTCCTGTTCCATCAGGCTCAATTGCAGGCTTTCGTTTTCGTCCTTGGTCTGGGCCAGTTCTGCGCTCAGGGACTGGTTGGTGGCAAGCAGGGCCTGGTTCTGTTGCACCAGATCGCTGACCAGTTGTTCCAATTGGCTTAGGGATGCTTCCAACATTTTGATTTTCCAGGCGTTTTCAAAGGGCACATACGATAAAGAAAAGTCACCACGGATGCCAGGGTTATCCGGGCGCAAGGCCTTGATTTTGCTGGCGGACGACCTTCCTCGCGAACTGTAGAGACTCTGATTGGCCCATCTGGTTCCTGCACTTCGTCGCCAGGACGGTAGTACGATAAAAACCCGGGAACGCCTTGAGCCTCTCCTGCCGCAAAACCTTTTTGACAGCATCACATTTCAACAGGTTAGAATCGCTGGCACGCAGACTGCATGGTCAGTTTGTGCCCGCCTTTCAGCTTTCTGGAGTACTGCCTTTGAATGCGACGACCATCAACAGCCTGTTCTTGATCGGCGCGTTGCTGGTAGGTGCAAGCATTCTGGTGAGCTCACTTTCGTCCCGCCTCGGCATCCCGATTCTGGTGATCATCCTGGCGGTGGGCATGTCGGCTGGCGTCGACGGCGCCGGGATCATCTTTGATAACTATCCAACGGCGTATCTGGTGGGCAACCTCGCGTTGGCGGTGATCCTGCTCGATGGCGGTTTGCGCACACGGGTCTCCAGTTTCCGCGTTGCGTTATGGCCCGCACTGTCCCTGGCCACGGTCGGCGTGTTGATCACTACGGGGCTGACCGGCATGGCGGCGGCGTGGTTGTTCGACCTTAATCTGATTCAGGGCCTGCTGATCGGCGCTATCGTGGGTTCTACCGACGCTGCGGCCGTGTTCTCGCTGTTGGGCGGCAAAGGCCTGAACGAGCGGGTGAGCGCGAGCCTGGAGATCGAATCCGGCAGCAACGACCCGATGGCGGTGTTCCTCACCGTGACCCTGATTGACATGCTCGCCAGCGGCCAGACAGGCCTGCACTGGAGTTTGCTGGTGCATTTGGTGCGCGAGTTCGGCATAGGTGGTGTGATTGGCCTCGGCGGCGGCTGGCTGATGTTGCAACTGGTCAACCGCATCCACCTGGCTGCCGGGCTTTATCCCATCCTGGTGGTTGCCGGTGGCCTGGTGGTGTTTGCCCTGACCAACGCCCTGCACGGCAGCGGCTTTTTGGCGGTGTACCTGTGCGGCCTGGTGATCGGCAACCGTCCGGTGCGCAGCCGACACGGCATTCTGCATATGCTCGACGGCATGGCATGGCTGGCCCAGATCGGCATGTTCCTGGTGCTGGGCTTATTGGTTACCCCCCACGACCTGCTGCCGATCGCCCTCCCCGCGCTGGGCCTGGCGCTGTGGATGATTCTGTTTGCCCGCCCACTGTCGGTGCTGGTCGGCCTGCTGCCCTTCAAGGCATTCCATGGGCGTGAAAAAGCATTCATTTCCTGGGTTGGCCTGCGGGGCGCGGTCCCGATCATTCTGGCAGTGTTCCCATTGATGGCGGGGCTGCCCAACGCTCAGCTGTATTTCAATCTGGCGTTCTTTATCGTGCTGGTGTCGCTGCTGGTGCAAGGCACCAGCCTGCCTTGGGTGGCGAAGCTTTTGAAAGTCACTGTGCCGCCAGAGCCCTTGCCGATTTCCCGATCAGCCCTGGAAGTCCACGTCACCAGCGAGTGGGAACTGTTCGTTTATCGCCTCGGCGCCGAAAAATGGTGCATCGGTTCGCCCCTTCGCGAATTGAAAATGCCCGAAGGGACCCGGATCGCGGCACTGTTTCGCGGTCAGCAACTGCTCCATCCGTCGGGTAGTACGGTGCTCGAAGTCGATGATTTGCTCTGTGTAATCGGCCATGAACACAATCTTCCGGCCCTCGGAAAACTCTTCAGCCAGGCACCGCAACGAGGCCTCGATCTGCGCTTTTTCGGCGACTTCGTACTTGAAGGAGACGCCCAGCTGGCTGCGGTTGCGGCGCTATATGGGTTGAAAGTCGAAGGCATCGATCCAGACATGACCCTGGCCCATTTCATTGCCCATAAAGTGGGGGGTGCGCCGGTGGTCGGTGACCAGGTGGAATGGAACAACACCACCTGGACCGTCGCGGTCATGGAAGGGAACAAGATCGGCAAAGTGGGCGTCAGATTCCCCGAAGGAAGTCGCCCGGGTCCCGGACTCTTCCTCTAAACTCCACACTTCGCCTTGTTTTCGATCGGTCTCTATGTCAACCCTGCGCTCTTTTTTCGTCATGGCCCTGCTGGGCTTGAGTCTTTCTGTCGGTACACAAGCGGCCGAGCCGCCGTCCAGCGAAGCCGTGCAGGCCAACCTGGACAAGATCGCCGAGCGCAAACTGCCGGAAGCCGATCAAAAAGCCCTGCAGAGCATTCTGCAGAGCACCCTGACACAGCTCACCAGCAAGCGTGATTACGAGCAGAAGCTGGTTGAACTCAAGCAACAACTGGCCACCGCGCCAAAGCAGAACATCGAGAATCAGCGTGAACTGACTCGTCTCAAGGCCACCAGCGTGGTGCCGGTCGCGCAACGCTACGCCAAAGAGTCGATTCAGCAGCTTGAGCAATTGCTGACCGAGCGCTCGACCCAGCAAAGCGATCTGCAAAAAGCCCTGGCCGACGCCAACAGCCTGGTCATTACCGCCCAGACCCGTCCCGAGCGCGCCCAGGCGGAAATTTCCGCCAGTCAGACACGCATCCAGCAGATCAACAACATCCTCAAGGCCGGCAAAGAGAACGGCAAGACCCTGAGCGGCGAGCAACGCGACCAGCTCAATGCCGAACTCGCGGCGCTCAATGCCTTGATCCCCCTGCGCCGCCAGGAACTGGCCGGCAACAGTCAGCTGCAGGATCTGGGCAACAGCCAGCATGATTTGCTCTCGGAGAAATCCGACCGCCTGGAACGGGAAATCCAGGAGCTGCAAAACCTGATCAGCCAGAAACGCCTGGCCCAGTCCCAGGAGACGGTGACCCAGCAGTCCATCGAAGCACAGAAGTCCGGAGGCAGCGTTCTGCTGGCCACCGAAAGTTCGGCCAACCTGAAACTCTCGGACTACCTGCTCAAAAGCACCGACCGTCTCAACGAAGTCACCCAGCAGAACCTGCAGACCAAACAGCAGCTGGACAACGTGACCCAGAGCGATTCAGCCCTGGACGAGCAAATCAGCGTACTCAAGGGCAGCCTGCTGCTTTCCAAGATTCTCTACAAACAGAAGCAGGGCCTGCCGCACCTCAAGGTCGACCGCGACCTGGCCGACCAGATCGCCGACATCCGCCTGTATCAGTTCGAAGTCAGCCAGCAGCGGGAACTGCTGAGCAACCCGGCAACGTACGTCGATAACCTGCTGGCGGCCCAGCCGCCCGAGCAAGTCACCCCACAGCTGCGCAAGAGCCTGATGGAACTGGCCCTCACCCGCGCCGACCTGCTGGAGCGACTGAACCGCGAACTGAGCGCGGTGCTCAACGAATCCATCACGCTGCAACTCAACCAAAAACAACTGCTCAGCACTGCGCAAAGCCTCAGGGCCACGCTGGAAGAGCAGATGTTCTGGATTCCCAGCAACAAGCCGCTCGATCTTGAATGGATGCGCGCCGTGCCGGAGCGCCTGCAACGACAGGTGACTACGCTGCCGTGGGCCTCGAGCCTGAGTGAACTGGTCGACGGCCTGACCCAGCGCCCCTTGCTGTTCCTGCCGCTGGCGCTGCTGATCGGCGCCCTGCTGTGGCGGCGCACGAGCTTGTACGCCAAGTTGAACAAGGTTCACCAGGACATCGGCCACTTCAAGCGCGACAGCCAGTGGCACACGCCTCAAGCGATCCTGATCAATATTTTGCTGGCGATGCCGGTCGCCCTGGGCCTGGCCTTGTGCGGCCTGGCCTTGCAGATCGACGCTCGCGGGCAGAACGCCAACATGGGCGCGGCGCTGCTGCAGATGGCCCAGGCCTGGCTGGTGTTCTACACCACCTACCGGATCCTCGCACCTGGCGGCGTGGCCGAGTTGCATTTCCGTTGGGAAAAACCCCAGGTCGAATTCCTCCAGGGCTGGATTCGCCGACTCGGGCTGGTGGTAATGGCCTTGGTCGCAGTGGTGGCCGTCGCCGAACTGCAACCGGCCGCGCTGGCTGACGACGTGCTCGGCATGCCGGTGGTACTGACTTGCTACGCCCTGATGGCCTGGTTGCTCAGCCGCCTGTTGATCAGCAGCCCGACCCACGAAAACGCCTCGCTGTTCCGCAAGGCTTTGGCCGTCGTGTTCACCGCCCTGCCGATCGCCTTGTTCGTGGCGGTGTGCTTCGGCTACTACTACACCGCACTGAAACTCAGCGACCGGTTGATCAATACCCTTTACCTGCTGATGTTCTGGCTGGTGATCGAAGCCACTTTCGTGCGCGGCCTCAGTGTTGCGGCGCGGCGCCTGGCTTACCAGCGCGCCCTGGCCAAACGCCAGGCCGCCAAGGAAGCGGGCGACGGCGAAGCGGTGATCGAAGAGCCGACCCTGGACATCGAGAAGGTCAACGAACAGTCTCTGCGCCTGATCCGCCTGGCGCTGCTCGGCGGGTTCATGGCGGCGCTGTACTGGGTCTGGTCGGACCTGATCTCGGTGTTCTCGTACCTGGACAACATCACCCTCTACGAATACACCAGCGGCACCGGTGCCAACATGAGCATGGTGCCGATCAGCATTGGCGACATGCTCGGCGCACTGATCATCATCGGCATCACCTTTGCCCTCGCACGCAACCTGCCGGGTCTGCTGGAAGTGTTTGTGTTGTCGAAGCTCAACCTGGCCCAAGGCAGTGCCTACGCCACCACCACCTTGCTTTCCTACGTGATCGCCGGTATCGGTTTCGTCTCCACCCTGTCCACGCTCGGCGTGAGCTGGGACAAATTGCAATGGCTGGTGGCAGCGCTCTCGGTGGGCCTGGGTTTCGGCATGCAGGAGATCTTCGCCAACTTCATCTCCGGGATCATGATCCTGTTCGAACGCCCGGTGCGGATCGGCGATACGATTACCATCGGCAACCTGTCAGGCACGGTGAGCAAGATCCGGATCCGCGCCACGACGATCACCGACTTCGACCGCAAAGACATCATCGTCCCGAACAAGACGTTCATTACCGGGCAATTGATCAACTGGTCCCTGACGGACACCATCACCCGGGTGACCCTCAAGCTCGGGGTCGACTACGGCTCGGACCTGGATCTGGTGAAAGAGCTTCTTCTGAAGGCTGCACGGGAAAACCCGCGGGTACTCAAAGAGCCTGAACCCCATGTGTATTTCCTGAACTTCGGCGAAAGCACCCTCGACCACGAGTTGCGCATGCACGTGCGCGACCTGGGTGACCGTAACCCGGTGCTCGACGAGGTCAACCGCTTCATCAACCGCGAATTCAAGAAGCAACACATCAACATTTCGTTCCGGCAGATGGAGGTTTACCTCAAGAACATCCAGGGTCAGGAATACAGGATGGTGCCGGTCGATCCGGAAACGAAAACCATTGTGCCCAAGACTGAGGGTCCAGTGCCTCAAGAGCCGCCGGCCGCCAAGCTCGACTAACCGGCCTATCCCTAGCAGAATGCTCGGACATTCTGCTGGAGATGGCCCTTGAAAGCCCTCGACGAACTGACCTTCGATAACCGCTTCGCCCGCTTGGGCGATACGTTTTCCGCCCATGTGCTGCCAGAGCCCATCGACAATCCGCGCCTGGTGGTGGCCAGCCCCGCCGCCATGGCCCTGCTCGACCTCGACCCGGCCGAGGCCGAAACCCCAGCATTCGCCGAGCTGTTCAGCGGTCACAAGCTCTGGGCCGACGCGGTTCCCAGGGCGATGGTCTATTCCGGTCACCAGTTCGGTTCCTACAACCCCCAGTTGGGCGACGGGCGCGGCTTGTTGCTGGGTGAGGTGTACAACCAGGCCGGCGAGCATTGGGACCTGCACCTGAAGGGCGCTGGCCAGACGCCCTTTTCGCGCATGGGCGATGGACGCGCGGTACTGCGCTCATCGATTCGCGAGTTTCTGGCCTCCGAAGCGCTGCATGCCCTGAATATCCCGACCACCCGCGCACTGTGCGTGATCGGGTCCGACACCCCGGTCTGGCGCGAGAAGCAGGAACGGGCGGCCATGGTCCTGCGCCTGGCACCGAGC
The DNA here is from genome assembly GCF_001661075.1 of Pseudomonas silesiensis. Classification (NCBI taxonomy): domain Bacteria; kingdom Pseudomonadati; phylum Pseudomonadota; class Gammaproteobacteria; order Pseudomonadales; family Pseudomonadaceae; genus Pseudomonas; species Pseudomonas silesiensis. The sequence goes on along the minus strand of NZ_CP014870.1, from coordinate 370,885 downwards.
CATGTGCGTTTCGGTCATTTCGAGTATTTCTACTACACCAAACGCCCGGAGAAGCAGAAAGAACTCGGCGACTACCTGCTGGCCATGCATTTCCCGGAGTGCCTGGAACAACCGGAACCGTACCTGGCGATGTTCCGCGAAATCGTCGAGCGCAACGCCGAACTGATCGCCAAGTGGCAAGCCTATGGCTTCTGCCATGGGGTGATGAACACCGACAACATGTCGATCCTGGGCATCACCTTCGACTATGGCCCGTTCGCCTTCCTCGACGACTTCGACGCCCACTTCATCTGCAACCACTCCGATGACCAGGGCCGTTATTCCTTCAGCAACCAGGTGCCGATCGGCCAGTGGAACCTCAGCGCCCTGGCCCAGGCCCTGACGCCATTCATCAGTGTCGAGGCCCTGCGCGAAACCCTCGGCCTGTACCTGCCGCTGTACCAGGCTCACTACCTGGACCTGATGCGCCGTCGTCTCGGTTTTACCACCGCCGAGGAAGATGACCAGAAATTGCTGGAACAGCTGCTGCAACTGATGCAGAACAGCGGCGTTGATTACAGCCTGTTCTTCCGCCGCCTGGGGGATGAATCACCTGAGCTGGCGCTCGCCCGCTTGCGCGACGACTTCGTCGACATCAAGGGCTTCGATGCCTGGGGTGAACGCTATGCCGCTCGGGTTGCCCGTGAGGGCGAGGTTGATCAGCAACAGCGCCGCACACGGATGCATGCGGTCAATCCCCTCTACATCCTGCGCAACTACCTGGCGCAGAAAGCCATCGATGCGGCGGAAAGTGGCGACTATTCAGAAGTTCGTCGCCTGCATGCAGTGCTGAGCAATCCCTTCGAGGAACAGCCGGGAATGCAGGGTTACGCCGAGCGACCACCGGAATGGGGCAAGCATCTGGAGATCAGTTGCTCGTCGTGAGGGCAACAAAGCCCTCTGCGAACACCTATCTGCCTTGATAAACGAGGCCTTTGCCACCAGATCCATCGCATTGACTGCCAACTTTCGAAGAGCTCACCATGTCTGACCCACTCCTTATCCCATGCCCCCATTGCAACGGACTTAACCGTATCCCCGCGGAACGCCTCAACGACCATCCAAAATGCGGCCGTTGCAAGGACGAGGTCCTGTTGGCCAAATCGTTCGAATTGAAGCAAAGCGATTACGCCAGTCAGATCAAGGGAGACCTGCCGCTACTGGTGGATGTGTGGGCGGACTGGTGCGGGCCGTGCAAGTCGTTTGCCCCGGTGTTCGAGCAGGCCGCCAGTCAGTTGGCAGGCAAGTGCCGGTTGGCGAAACTGGATAGCGAGGCGAATCAGCAGTTGTCGGCGCAGTTGGGGATCCGCTCGATCCCGAGCCTGATTCTGTTCAAGAACGGCCGGGAAGTGGCGCGCCAGAGCGGGGCCTTCCCGTTGCCGCAGTTGATGAGCTGGTTGCGTAGCCAAGGGATCTAAAGCCACCATAAACCACTGTGGGAGCGGCGATGCGGCGATCCGACTTGTAGGAGCGAGCTCGCTCGCGATGGACTCAAAAGCGCCGCTTTTAACCAGTAAATACGCGTTATCGTTAACGACCATCGCGAGCAAGCTCGCTCCCACAGTGGTTCGGTGTTGATTGCCGGACTCAGGTGTTTTCGAGCAGGCTGTGCAGTTCGACGAATTGCTGCGTCAGCTTGTGCCGCGGATCGAGATGGATCAGCGGCGTGTTGGCCTGATGCGACTCACGCATGCGCACCGAACTGCCCAGATACACCGGCAGCACCGGCAACCCCTCGGCAATCAGCTCGTCGAGCATTTGCTGGGGCAGGCTGGCACGGGCCTGGAACTGGTTGACGACTATGCCTTCGACTTCCAGCCCTTCATTGTGGTCGTCCTTCAATTCTTCGATCTCCGCCAGCAGGCCGTACAGCGCCTGACGCGAGAAACTGTCGCAATCGAAGGGGATCAGCACGCGATCAGCGGCGATCAATGCCGAAACGGCATAAAAATTCAACGCTGGCGGCGTATCCAGATAGATGCGGTCGTAGTCGCCGTCCAGCTCCTCGAGCAATTTACGCAGCTTGTTGATCTTGTGTTTGGCCTCAAGCTTGGGCTGCAAGTCAGCCAACTCGGCCGTGGCGGTGATGACGTGGAGGTTGTCGAACGGGGTTTCGTAGATATCGACCTGGCTTTTTTTCGAGAACGGCCCGGAAGACAGCGTCTGCTTGAAGAAATCGGCAATGCCCATGGGAATGTCATTGCCGGTGAGCCCTGTCAGGTACTGAGTGGAGTTGGCCTGGGCATCGAGATCCACCAATAAGGTGCGATAACCCTCGCTGGCACTGACCGCCGCCAGATTGCAGGCAATGCTCGATTTGCCTACGCCACCTTTCTGATTGAACACCACGCGCCGCATGTCAAAACCTCCGTGTATCAAAGAATGACCGAGTGTAGTAGTCCACAGCGCTGCTTAGCTACCTCGCCGGCAAAGGGACTACACAGTCAGGCGCGATCTCTTGATGAAAAAGCGGCAAAGTCATCCACTGATCGCAAAATGGGCCGACAGACATGGCAGGCGCAGTATGGATAATGGCCATACGAAGCTCGATGCGCACCAACCGGTCCGTTTGTTGAGCAAAATGTAACCAGCATTTGCTACAGGCTCGCCGCACCGCGATAATGCGCGCCACTCGGCGTAATGCGCCACGGTAGCGTCTGTCGCTGTTTTTGCGATTCACCGCGTCAAGGAAGCCCGCAGGGGCGGGATGAATGTCTGTGATTAACTTCAACATCGCCCAATGGCGCGCGTGGGCCCCTGGGCTCGAAAGCGTGGACGATTGGCAGGCCTGGTGCCGACAACCGGTCGTGCTCCCGGGCAGCGATGCCGCCCCCGACGTCTCTTTTCTACCGGCCATGCAGCGCCGGCGACTCAGCCGCCTGGCGCGGATGGCATTCAGTGTGGGCTGGCCATTGGCCGAGGGGCGTCAGGACTTACCGTTGGTCTTTATTTCCCGCCACGGCGAAACCCCGCGCACCTTTGAAATCCTCAGCGAACTGGCGGCCGATCAACCGCTGTCCCCTACCCAGTTCAGCCTGTCGGTGCACAACGCGGTGATCGGCCTGTGGTCGATCATGCGTGGCGAAACCAGTGAGATGACGGCCCTTGCGGCAGCCGGCGACGGCCTTGAACACGGCATGCTAGAGGCCGCGGCATTGCTTGCCGAAGGTGCGACGGCAGTCCTGCTGGTGGTTACCGAAGAGCAGCCACCCCGAGCCTATTCCACCTGGATCGACGATGTGCCGTTCCCTTACGCGGTCGGCCTGCTGATTACTCCGGGCAATGACTGGCAGTTGTCCCTGAACAGCAACCCGGATGCGTTGTCCAAAGCCCACTGGCCCCATGCCCTGGATCTCTTGCGTACCCTGCTCGGCCAGCAGACTACCTGCCAACATGCCTGGAAAAATCGTGTATGGACCTGGCAACGCAACCTGTAACAGATAAAAACCGCGACGCCTATTACTGGCGCCTGCTGGCTACCGCTGCAAGCTTCACCCTGTTCGGGTTGGGCGGGGTGTGCCTGCGCCTGGTGGTTTTCCCGCTGCTGAGCTGCCTGCCCGGCGATGCCCAGAAGCATCGGTTGCGGGCCCGGCAAACTGTCAGTAGATGTTTCTGGTTTTTCGTCCGTTTCATGGCCCGCACCGGTGTGCTGACCTACGACATCCAGGGTGCTGAAAAGCTCGGTCGACCGGGACAGATGATCATCGCCAACCACCCGTCGCTGATCGACGTCGTGTTCCTGATCGGCCTGGTGCGCCATGCCAATTGCGTGGTCAAGCAAAGCCTGTGGGAGAACCCCTTTACCCGCGATCCGCTGCGCCGCACTGAATACATCAGCAACGATGGCAGTATGGACATGCTCGATGCGGCGGCGGATGCCCTGAAAAGCGGCCAGACCCTGATCATCTTTCCCGAAGGCACGCGCACCCGGCCAGGCCACGCACCGGCCTTTCATCGGGGTGCCGCGGCCATCGCGTTGCGCGGTGCGAAAATCCTCACCCCGGTGATCATCAAGGTCAACCCCACCACATTGACCAAGGCCGAGCCCTGGTATCGGATCCCCAAACGTCGCGTGCACTTCAGTTTCCGTGTCGGGGCCGATATAGACCCACAAGCCTTCGCTGCGCTGGGCCCTGCTCCGCAGGCGTCGCGCAAGCTCAACGATTATCTGCACCATTACTTTATCAAGGAGCTCGCCGAAGATGAGCGATCTACACCGTGAAATCAAAGAACTGATCATCGACGCCCTGGGCCTTGAAGATATCAGCGTCGACGACATTGGCGATGACCAGACGCTCTTTGGCGAAGGCCTGGGCCTGGATTCGGTCGACGCCCTGGAACTCGGCCTGGCCATTCAGAAAAAGTACGGCATCAAGATCGACGCCGACGCCAAGGACACGCGCAATCACTTCAGCAATGTGGCGAGCCTTGCGGCATTCGTCACCGCAAAACAGGCAGCTTGAGACCGGACCATGCAAACTCGTGAAGCAATTTTCATCACCCTGCGCGATGCCATGGTCGAACTCTTCGAGTTGGACCCTGAGCGTGTGAGCCTCGAATCAAACCTGTACCAGGATCTGGAAATCGACAGCATCGACGCAGTCGACCTGATCGATCACATCAAACGCCAGACCGGCAAGAAAATCGCCGCCGAAGAATTCAAATCGGTGCGTACTGTCAGCGATGTGGTCGAGGCGGTCTATCGTCTGGTTCAGCCGGCCGCATGAGTCGATTGATCGGCCTTGGCCTGCTGCTGGCGGGCCTGCTGTACCCCTTTGCGGTGTATTTCGGCATGGAGCATTTTGCCCCGTGGCAGTTCGGCCTGCTGCTGGGCAGCCTGTGGCTGGCCCGGGCCCTGCTCGGTGCGCGCAAGCCAGGCAGCCTGTGGATGGCGATCGGCGCGATCGCTTTCTGCCTGTTGCTGGCCCTACTGGACAGCCCGCTGTTGCTGCGCTGGTACCCGGTATTGATCAGCGCGTTCATGCTCGGGCTGTTCGGGCTGAGCCTGAAATACGGCCCGCCGATGGTCGAACGGCTGGCGCGACTGCGTGAACCGCAACTGCCGGCGAAGGCGATTGTTTATACCCGTCAGGTGACAATCGCCTGGTGTGTGTTCTTCCTCTGTAACGGTTTGCTCGCCGCCGCCCTGACACTCTGGGCGCCGCTGAAGTGGTGGATGCTGTACACCGGCCTGATTTCCTACGGGTTGATGGGCTTGCTGTTTGCCATTGAATGGCTCATGCGACAACGGGTACGAGGCCACCCATGAATTGGACAAAACTTGAGCACCTGTTGCTCAAGGCTCAGCCGGAACGTGCCGTGACGGCAGGGCCGGCGCTGAATCACGCGCAACTGTGCGAGCAGGCATTGAGCCTGGCCGCCGGCCTGCAGGCCCAGGGCGTGCAGCGCATTGCCGTGCACCTCGAAGACGCCGCCGACCTGGCGATTGCCCTGCTCGGCGCCTGGCGTGCCGGGGTCAGCGTGCTGCTGCCTGCCGACTTGCAAGCCCGGACTCGCCAGCGCTGGTCGACGGAAGTCGATCTGTGGCTGACCGATCAGGCCGACGACGCGCACCTGAGCGATTATCGACATTCGCCACTGAGCGCCGGCACGCTGGACCTGGATCGCTGCCAGCTGAGCTTGTGCACGTCCGGTTCCAGCGGTGAACCCAAGCGCATCGACAAAAGCCTGCGTCAGCTGGCCAATGAAGTCGAAGCGCTGGAGCGGCTGTGGGGTGCCGATCTGGATGAGGCCTGCATCATCGGCAGCGTTGCTACCCAGCACATCTACGGCCTGCTGTTCCGGGTGTTGTGGCCGTTGTGCGCCGGGCGCCCGTTCGTGCGCAAGCAACTGGCGTTCCCGGAGGATTTGCAGCGCGCCAGCCGTGAACACTCGGCGTTCGCCTGGGTCGCCAGCCCGGCGCTGCTCAAGCGCATGGGCGACAATCTCGACTGGCCTGCCCTGAGTGCGGTTCGACGGGTATTCTCCTCCGGCGGTGCATTACCGGCCGAGGCCGCTCAACGCTTGCACGACCGCTTGAGCCAGTGGCCGACGGAAATCCTCGGCAGCTCGGAAACCGGTGGCATTGCGTGGCGCCAAGGACAGGATCTCTGGCAGCCCTTTGCCGGCATCGAGTTGAGCCAGGACAGCGATGGTGCGCTGCTCATTGCCTCGCCCTACTTGCCGGCCGGGCATATCGAGCACACTGCGGATGCCGCGCGAATCGCGGAAGATGGCCGCTTCGAATTGCTCGGGCGCCTGGACCGGATCGTCAAACTGGAAGAAAAACGCATCTCGCTGCCGATGCTGGAAAAGGCGCTGATGAACCACGAGTGGGTTGCCGAAGCGCGCCTTGGCGTGGTTCAGGAAAATCGCGCCTCATTAGGTGTGCTGCTGGTGTTGAGTGAACAGGGTTTGCATGCCTTGCGCAGTCAAGGCCGGCGCACCCTTACGCAAACCTTGCGTCAGCATCTGAGCCAGCATTGCGAAGCCCTCGCCCTGCCACGCCGCTGGCGCCTGCTGCGACAACTGCCGCTGAACGCCCAAGGCAAACTGCCTCAGGCCGACGTTCAAGCCCTGCTGCTGGCACCGCGGCCAAAGGCGCCAGAGGTGCTGGAGCAGCTTGAGGTGAATGGCGAGTGGAGCCTGCAACTGGCGGTGCCACCGGACCTCGCCTACTTCAGTGGCCATTTCCCCCAGGCGCCGGTATTGCCCGGCGTGGTGCAGGTGGAGTGGGCGCTTATGCTGGGCCAGCGATTGATGGACCTGCCAGCAAAATTCGCCGGCATGGAAGTGCTGAAATTCCAGCAACTGGTGCGCCCGGGGGATGAAGTCCAACTGCACCTGCGCTATGACCCGGCACGGGGCAAGCTGTATTTCGCCTATCGCAATGAGACCGCTACCTGCTCCAGTGGGCGGATTTTGCTGGAGGCTGCAGATGCATAACCCCTGCGCCGTCATCCCGGTCTACAACCACGAAACCGCCATCACCACGGTGGTCGATGCCGTGCTCGCCAGCGGCTTGCCGTGCCTGCTGGTAGACGACGCCAGCGATAAGGCCTGCGCCGCGGTACTGGATCGACTGGCCCGGCGCGACAACGTGTTCCTGATCCGCCTGGCCTCCAACCAGGGCAAGGGCGCCGCCGTCATGACCGGGCTGCGCGAAGCTTCACGCCTGGGTTTCAGCCATGCCTTGCAGGTGGATGCCGACGGCCAGCACGACCTGCAGGACGTCGCGACCTTCGTCGAACAATCGCGCCTGCACCCCGAGGCGGTGATCTGTGGTTATCCGAAGTACGACGCCAGCGTACCCAAAGGGCGTTTGTACGCCCGCTACCTGACGCACGTCATGGTCTGGATCAACACCTTGTCCTTGCAGATCCGCGATTCCATGTGCGGCTTTCGCCTCTATCCGTTGCCGCCGACCCTGGCACTGATCGACACCGCCAAGATCGGCAAGCGCATGGACTTCGACTCGGACATCCTGGTACGCCTGGCCTGGCGCAACCAGCCGATGCAGTGGCTGCAAACCAGGGTTCACTACCCGCTGGACGGCGTCTCGCATTTCCGCCTGTTCCGCGACAACGTGCTGATAACGAGCATGCACACCCGCCTGTTCTTCGGCATGTTAGTGCGGGCCCCGATGATCCTCTGGCGGCGGTGGCGAGCATGAGCGCAGACCGGCAACACTGGGCCGACCGCCAGGAGCGCGGCAGTTTCTGGCTGATGAAACTCACGGCGTTCGGCGCCAGGGTGCTTGGCCGTCGACTGTTGAGCCCGCTGTTGTACGGCATCGTCCTGTACTTTTTTGTGTTCGGACGCAGCGCCCGCCACAGTGCCTGGCAATACCAGCAACGGCTCGCCGACTGGAGCGGTCGCACCGAATTGCGCCCGACCCATTGGCGAGTGTTCGGCCAGTTCATGGCGTTCGCCGATTCCATGCTCGACAAGCTCGACGTGTGGAATGGCAAGCTGAGCATCGAGCAGATCGAAATCATCGACCCGGCGCTGCTGCGCAATCAATTGCGCGGTACACGCGGGCAGATGCTGGTGGGCGCACATCTGGGCAACCTCGAGGTTTGCCGCGCCCTGGCGGAGATCGGCGAGAAGGTCACCATGAACGTACTGGTGCACACCAAGCACGCCGAGCAATTCAATCGTCTGCTGGGTGAAGCCGGCGCGACCAACCTGCGGCTGATCCAGGTCAGTGAGCTCGACCCGGTCATCATGCTGCAACTGCATGAGCGCCTGGAGCGCGGCGAGTGGCTGGCGATCGCCGGCGACCGCGTGCCGCTGCACGGTGGGCGGAGCGTGACCGTGGATTTTCTCGGCCATCAAGCCGCGTTCCCCCAGGGCCCATGGTTGCTGGCCGGCTTGCTCAAATGCCCGATCAATCTGTTGATGTGCCTGAAGAAGCCGACGGGCCAATACCGGGTGACCCTCGAACCGTTTACCGAGGCCGTGGTATGGAAGCGCAGCGACCGCGAGCAGGTCATTCATCAGTGGGCAACCCGCTACGCCGAACGCCTGAGTCACTATTGCCTGCAAGCGCCCCAACAATGGTTCAACTTTTACCCTTTCTGGAAGACCGATGACGACGTCAACGCTTGAGCCGGTAACCTTCGGCGAACTCCCTCTGCGCATCGAAGACGTGCTGGCCCTGGCCAACCGTCAGGTGCCGACGCAGTTGCAAGGCGACCCCGCGTACCGCGAGTGTATCGCCAAGGGCGCGCGATTCCTCGACTCCCTGCTGGACAAGGAAGGGGTGATCTACGGCGTGACCACCGGTTATGGCGATTCTTGCGTGGTCGCGGTACCGCTGCATCACGTCGAGGCGTTGCCCCGTCACCTGTACACCTTCCATGGCTGCGGCCTGGGTAAACTGCTCGATGCCCAGGCCACTCGCGCGGTACTGGCGGCGCGTTTGCAGTCGCTGTGCCACGGGGTCTCCGGGGTTCGCGTGGAACTGCTGGAACGCCTGCACGCCTTCCTTGAACACGACATCCTGCCGCTGATCCCGGAAGAAGGCTCGGTGGGTGCCAGCGGTGACCTGACGCCGCTGTCCTATGTGGCCGCGACCTTGTCCGGCGAGCGCGAAGTGATGTTCCGTGGGGAACGCCGACAAGCCGCCGACGTGCACCGCGAACTTGGTTGGCAACCGCTGGTACTGCGCCCGAAAGAAGCCCTGGCACTGATGAACGGCACCGCGGTCATGACCGGTCTGGCGTGCCTGGCCTTTGCCCGCGCCGATTACTTGCTGCAACTGGCCACCCGCATCACCGCATTGAACGTGGTCGCGTTGCAAGGCAACCCGGAGCATTTCGACGAGCGCCTGTTCGCCGCCAAACCGCACCCGGGGCAGATGCAAGTCGCCGCCTGGCTGCGCAAGGATCTGGCGATCGACGCGCCGACCGCGCCGTTGCATCGCCTGCAAGACCGATATTCCCTGCGTTGCGCGCCCCACGTCCTCGGCGTATTGGCCGACAGCCTGAACTGGCTGCGCTCGTTCATCGAGATCGAGCTCAATAGCGCCAACGACAACCCGATCATCGACGCCGAAGCCGAACGCGTGCTGCACGGGGGGCACTTCTATGGCGGCCACATCGCGTTCGCCATGGACAGCCTGAAAAACCTGGTGGCCAACGTCGCCGACTTGCTCGACCGTCAACTCGCCCTGCTGGTGGACGAACGATACAACCACGGCTTGCCGAGCAACCTGTCCGGCGCCACCGCCGACCGGGCGATGCTCAACCACGGTTTCAAGGCGGTGCAGATCGGCACCAGCGCCTGGACGGCCGAGGCACTGAAAAACACCATGCCGGCCAGCGTCTTCTCGCGTTCCACCGAATGCCACAACCAGGACAAGGTCAGCATGGGCACCATTGCCGCCCGGGACGCGATCCGCGTACTGGAGCTGACCGAACAGGTCGCCGCCGCCACGCTGCTGGCGGCCAACCAGGGCGTCTGGCTGCGCGGCATGGCTGAAGATGCGCGCCCCTTGCCACCCGCCCTGGCCGCCATGCACGAGGAATTGGCCAAGGACTTTGCGCCGGTCATCGAAGACCGTGCCCTGGAGGGTGAATTGCGCCTGTGCCTGAAACGTATCGCCGAACAACACTGGAGGCTGCATGCGTAGCAAGGGCGTGCTTCATGCCGATACGGAAATCCTCGTGCCGTTCTTTGATGTCGACACCATGAACGTCGTCTGGCACGGCCATTACGTCAAATACCTGGAAGTCGCCCGCTGTGCGCTGCTGGACAAGATCGGCCACAACTACGACGCCATGGTTGCCTCGGGTTACGCCTGGCCGGTGATCGACTTGCAGTTGCGCTATGTGCGCGGCGCCGTGTTCGGCCAGAAGCTGAATGTGCGGGCCAACCTGGTGGAGTGGGAGAACCGTCTGAAGATCAGCTACCTGATCAGCGATCTGCACTCCGGCGAACGCCTGACCCGTGCCTGTTCCGTGCAGGTGGCCGTCGACATGGGCAGTCGCGAGATGCAATTGGCCTCGCCCAAGGTGTTCACCGATGCCGTAGAGAGGGCCTTGCCATGATTTACTGCCACCCCCGCCCTCCTGTGGGAGCGGGCTTGTCGGATCGCCGCACCGCCGCGAAGGTCGTCAACGATGACACTGGGCACCTGACACTGCGCAGCGTTCTCAGGTTTTTCGCGAGCAAGCTCGCTCCTACAGTGTTTTGCGTGTTGCTGGGTATTCCGGGGTTGGCCAGCGCGTTTGATCTGCAACAGCTCAGCGATCAACTGGCCAGGCCTGAGGTGATCCACGGCAACTTCATCCAGGAAAAACACCTGCGCGCCCTGCCCCAGCCGCTGACCAGCAAGGGCACCTTTGTCCTGGCGAAGAATCAGGGCATGCTGTGGCTACTGAAAACACCGCTGCAACAGGATTACCGCATCAACGCCAAGGGCATTGCCCGGCGTGACGCCAGCGGCTGGCAAATGCTGCCCGGCAAGAGTGCCGGCGCCGAACAGAACCGTTTGTTTCTCGCCGTGCTGCAAGGTGACAGCAGCGGACTGCAACGGGACTTCGAGCTGTCCCTGAGCGGCAACGCGCAGAACTGGACACTGACCCTGGTGCCGCGCTCGATGCTGCTCAAGCAGGTGTTCAATCAGATCAACATCGCCGGTGGTGAACTGGTGCACAGCATCCAGCTGCTCGAAACCCAGGGCGACAGCACGCTGTTGCGCATGCAGGACAGCACGAGCACCCAACCGTTGAGCGAAGCGGAGCAACTTGACTTTGCCGAGTGAACGGAGGCTGCCGTGGCTGTTCCTGATCCTGCTGCTGGCGGTGCTCGCGCTCGCCGGCTGGCAATGGCGTGACGGCGCGCCGCTGTCGGCCAACCTGATGGAGCTGGTGCCGGGCACGGCGCCGGATGCGCTGGAACTGCGCGCCGAACAACGCATGCAAGAACCGCTGAACCGCGAAATGCTGGTGTTGGTCGGCCACAAGGATCGCCCGCAAGCCATCGCCATGGCGCAGACGCTGGGTGAGCAGTGGCAGGCCAGCGGCTTGTTCGAGAAGGTCCAGTGGAACCTGCAAGCGGATTTGCCGGCGTTGCGCACGCAATTGCTGCAAGGTCGCCTGGCGATGCTCTCGGCGACGGATCGGCAACAATTGATCGAACACCCCGATGCGTTTATCCAGCAACGGGTCCAGGCACTGTTTGACCCCTTCACCGGCTTCAGCCTGGTACCCAGTGAGGATGACTGGCTGGGCCTGACCGGACGCATCCAGAACAGCCAGCCGCAACACGGCTCCGTGCAACTGGACATCGGCAGCGGTGCGCTGGTGGCCGATGCCGACGGTCAGAGTTGGGTGCTGCTGCGGGCGCGGACCACCGGCAACGCCTTCGACATGAACCTGCCGCTGCAAGTGGCCGATCTGCTCCAGCAGGGCCGGGAACAAGCCGCCCAGGCCGACGTGCAATTGCTGGCTGCCAGTGGCTTGCTCTACGCCGCCAGCGGTCAACGGCAAGCCACCCGGGAAATGACCTGGGTCGGCGGCGGCGCCACGGCGGGCATTCTGTTGCTGCTGTTGCTGGCGTTCCGCCGCTGGCGGGTGTTGCTGGCGTTTGTGCCGGTCCTGGTGGGCATGCTGTTCGGTGCGGTGGCCTGCGTGGCGATGTTCGGACACATGCACGTGATGACCCTGGTGCTCGGCTCCAGCCTGATCGGCGTCGCTGTCGATTACCCGCTGCATTACCTGTCCAAGAGCTGGAGCCTCAAACCCTGGCACAGCTGGCCGGCGTTGCGCCTGACCCTGCCGGGACTGACGCTGAGCCTGATCACCAGCTGTATCGGCTACCTGGCCCTGGCCTGGACGCCGTTCCCGGCACTGACCCAGATTGCCGTGTTCTCCGCCGCCGGTCTGGTGGGTGCCTACCTGTGCGCGGTGTGCCTGTTGCCGGCGCTGCTCAAAGGCGTCGAGCTGCGCCCGGCGCAGTGGCCGCTGCGAGTCGCCGAATTTTTGCTGGAACGCCGTGAAGCGCTGCTGAACATTGCGCGCACCCCGGTGTTGCTGGCGCTGCTGATTGCCTTTTGTGTGGGCGGACTGTTGCAGCTCGAAGCCCGCAACGATATTCGCCAGTGGGTCGGCGCACCGCAGCAATTGACCGACGAAGCCCAGGCCATTGCGCGCATCACCGGTTATCAACCCACCAGCCAGTTCTTCCTGGTGCGCGCGGCCAATCAACAGCAACTGCTGGAGCGCCAGGCAGCGCTGGGCGAGCGGCTGGATCAACTGGTCAACCTGGACAAACTCAAGGGTTATCTGTCACTCAATCAACTGGTCAGCCCGCCCAGCGAACAGGTGCGGGTGCGTGAGGCCTTGAACAAACTTCCGCAATTCTGGCACCCCTTGCTCGACCTCGGCGTGCCGGCTGCAGCGCTGCAAGCGGAACTGGCAAGGCTGCAGGCGCTGCCGATCGAAGACATCGACGCGGCGCTGGTCGGTCCTTTGGCCGAACCTTATCGCGTCCTGTGGCTAGGCCCCATCGAAGACGGCGTAGCGGCGCTGGTCAGCCTGCAAGGCCTGAACAACCCGTCCTTGTTGCGGATTCAGGCGATGGATTTGCCGGGCGTGGAACTGGTGGATCGCCTCGGCGAACTGAACGAGGTCTTCGCCGATACCCAGGTCAGTGCCGCTGAACTGAAACTCGCCTCCTGTGTGCTGATCGTGCTGGTACTGATCCTGCCGTTCGGCCTGGGTGGCGCGCTGCGCATCGTCGCCCTGCCACTGCTGGCGGCGCTGTGCAGCCTGGCCAGTCTCGGCTGGCTCGGACAGCCGTTGACGCTGTTCAGCCTGTTCGGCCTGCTGCTGGTCACGGCCATCAGCGTCGACTACGCGATCCTGATGCGCGAACAGGTCGGCGGTGTCGCCGTGAGCCTGCTGGGCACCCTGCTGGCGGCGGTGACCACCTGGCTGTCGTTCGGGCTGCTGGCAGTGTCCAGTACCCCGGCGGTGAGTAACTTCGGGCTGTCGGTGAGCCTCGGCCTGGCCTTCAGTTTCCTCCTCGCACCCTGGGCTGGACGCCAGGTCCATGCGGCCGCGGTCACGGAGCCGGCAGCATGATGATCGTCCTGTTCTGGATCATGGCCCTGGTACTGTTCGCCTTGGCCACCCGTGTCGGTCGTCACTTCGGTGTGATCCCGATCGTCAGCCAGTTGCTGCTGGCGACCTTCGGCCTGCCGTTGCTGATGTTCTTTTGGATCGAGCCCCAATGGCAACTGAGCGGTGCCGCCCTGGTGGCGCCGGCCTGGCTGAAAAATCTCTACAGCCTGAGCTTTGCCTTGCTCCTGGGGCATATTCTCAGCGACGTGATCGACCTGCGACTCGACCGCCAGAGCCTGAAAATCGCCCTGCCGAGCTTCTGCATTCCGTTCACCTGCGGGCTCGCGACAGCGGTCTGGCTGCTACCGCCGCAACCCTGGATCAGTTCCCTGGCGGTCGGCCTGCTGTTCGCCATCACCGCCATTCCGGTGCTGTACCTGTACCTGCGGCACATCCAGTACCCGCCTGCCGCCACCCGGCGCCTGGTGCAGACCGCCATCCTCATCGATCTCACCTGCTGGACCCTGTTCGCCATCGCCCAGGGCAGCCTGCACCTGAGCAGCCTGCTGCTGCCGCTGGCCGCGGCCTGCCTGCCGTTACTGTTGCGCCTGCTGCGCCTGCGCCAACCGCTGTTGCATAGCGTCTGCTTCTTCGCGTTATTGGTGGTGGCGGAACATTTCAAGCTCAATGCACTGATTGTCGGCATTGGCTACCTGTTGTGCATGGCCGCGCTCAAGGTGCCGCTGGTGCTGCCGTTGCCGGTGATCTGGCTGAGTCACGTGCAGACGTATATCGCCATCCCGCTGATCCTCACGTTCGGCATTGTGCAAATCAACGTCCACGCGGCCCTGACCAGCCTCGGCTGGGTGCAACTGACGGCGCTGCTGCTGTTGCCGATCATCAGCAAACTGCTGGGCAACTGGCTGGGCCTCGGCTGGGCCGGCGCCTCGTTTGAAGGCGCCAGCCGCTGGCGGGAAAGTATCCTGCTCAATATTCGTGGCTTGAGCGAGATCGTCTTTCTCAACCTGCTGCTGCAACAACAGCTCATCAGCCCGGCGCTGTATTTTGCGCTGATGGTAATGGGCCTGATCGCCACACTGCTGCCGGCGCTCGCCGGCATGCATCGAACCCGCTTGAACATCGCCGTCCCGGCAAGGAGCTCCAGTGCCAACAGTTGAAATGGAACGTCGTCAGGTTGTGGTGATCGGCGCGGGGCCCTCGGGCGCGATCGCCGCCGCGCTGCTCAAGCGCAAAGGCCACGATGTGCTGATGATCGAACGCCAGCATTTCCCGCGGTTTTCCATCGGTGAAAGCCTGCTGTCCCACTGCCTGGATTTCGTCGAGGAAGCCGGCATGCTCGAGGCGGTGAACGCCGCCGGGTTCCAGCTGAAAAACGGTGCCGCATTCGCTTGGGGCGAGCACTACAGCGCCTTCGATTTCGGTGACACCTTCGGCAACGGCAAGCCGACCACCTTTCAGGTCCAGCGCGCCGATTTCGATAAGCTGCTGGCCGATCAGGCAGCACTCCAGGGCGTGGAAGTGCGCTACGGCGAAGCGATCGTCAGTGCCGACTTCACCCTGGCCAGACCGCAACTCGACGTACTTCGCGAAGACGGCAGCCAGTACCGCGTCGAGGCCGATTACGTGCTCGATGCCAGCGGCTACGGTCGCGTGCTGCCGCGCTTGCTCGACTTGGAGGCGCCGTCGAACTTCCCGGTGCGCCAGGCGGTGTTCACCCACGTCGAAGACCATATCGACCACCCGGCTTTCGAGCGGGAAAAAATCCTCATCACCACCCATCCGATCCATCGCGACATCTGGTTCTGGACCATTCCTTTCAGCAACGGCCGTTGCTCGGTAGGCGTGGTGGCGGCCGCCGAACATTTCGCAGGCCGTACCGAGAATCTCGACGACTGCCTGCGCGGGTTCATCGCTGAAACCCCAAGCCTGTCCGGCGTGCTGAACAACGCCGTGTGGGATACCCCGGCGCGGACCATCGGCGGCTATTCGGCCAACGTCAAAACCCTCCATGGGCCGGGCTTTGCGTTGCTGGGCAACGCCGCCGAGTTCCTCGACCCGGTGTTCTCCTCCGGCGTGACCATCGCCATGCGTTCGGCAAGCATGGCCGCCGCTGTCCTGCACCGTCAGTTGCAAGGCGAAAGCGTCGATTGGCAAACCGAGTTCGCCGCACCGCTCAAGCGTGGCGTCGACACCTTTCGTTGCTATGTCGAAGGCTGGTACGCCGGAACTTTCCAGGATGTGATTTATCATGAGGGTGGCTCGCCCGACATCCGCCGCATGATCAGCTCGATCCTTGCCGGGTATGCCTGGGACGAGCGCAATCCGTTCGTCGCCGAACCCAGGCGTCGGCTGCGAATGCTGTCGGAACTCTGTGCAAGGGATGTCACGTGAGTCTTGGAAGGTGCTGTTTGATGTTTACTCCCACGGGGTGTGCAGTGTTGATGCGATTGCTGCTACTCGGCGCAGTCCTGCTGCTGAGCGCCTGCGCCAGCCGGGCACCATTGCCCGAGCAAACCCCGAACCTGGCGCTGCCGCTGCAATTGCACATCCAGCGGCTCGAGGCCGGGCAACGTCAGGACTGGGTCCTGGTGATCCAGCGTGAAGACCCTGGCATCCGCTGGTCAATGATGGACCTGCTAGGCATTCCACAGGCACGCCAGAAACTGGTCGATGGCGAATGGCAGTCCGACGGTCTGCTGCCGCCCAATCCGCAAGCGCGGGAACTGTTCGCCGCGCTGCTGTTTGCGCTGACGCCCAAGGAAGAACTCTCGGGCAACTACCCTGCGGCCTGGCAACATGGTTCGCAACGCTCCCTGCCTTCGCGCTGGGACGTCCGTTATTCACAACCGATGAGCTTTGAATTGAACCTGCCCAAAGGCCCGAGTTATCAAGTCACACCCCTCAACGGGGAGGCGCCATGACGGCTTATCTGAACGCCCTTGGGGTGATCTGTGCCCTGGGCCGCGACAAACGCGAAGTCAGCCGCAACCTGTTTGCCGGCGACTGCTCCGGCATGCGCAGCGAGTCGGGCTGGGTGGCGGAGCGCTCGTTGCCGGTGGCAGCTGTACACGCTGAGTTGCCGCCGATCCCACCTGAGCTGGCCGAGCAAAGCAGTCGCAACAATCAATTGCTGATGCAAGCCGCGCTGCAGATTCGCGACGACATCGACCAGGCGATCCAGACCTGTGGCCGCGACCGTATCGGTGTCGTTCTGGGCACCAGCACCTCGGGCATCGATGAAGCCAGCCAGGGCCTGGCGCATTACATTCGCGAGCATGAGTTCCCTGCCGGTTACGACTATCAGCAGCAGGAACTCGGCGCGCCGGCGAACTTCCTCGCCGACTGGCTGCAATTGAGCGGCCCGGCCTATGTGATTTCCACGGCCTGCACCTCCAGCGCCCGGGCGCTGATGAGTGCCCAGCGGCTGCTGGACCTGGGCCTTTGCGATGCCGTGTTGTGCGGCGGTGTCGACACATTGTGCAAACTGACCCTCAACGGGTTTTCGGCACTGGAAGCGGTATCCGGGCAACGCTGCAATCCGTTCTCGGTCAACCGAAACGGCATCAACATCGGCGAAGCGGCAGTGCTGTTTCTGATGACAAAAAGTGCAGGCGACAACCAGCCGATTGCCCTGCTGGGCAGCGGCGCCAGCTCCGACGCGCATCATATCTCCGCGCCGGAGCCGACCGGTCGCGGTGCCTTGCAAGCCATGCGCAAGGCCTTGAGCCGCGCCAACCTGCAACCCGGGCAGATCGATTACCTGAACCTGCACGGCACCGCCACCCAACACAACGACGCCATGGAAAGCCTGGCGGTGACAGCGCTGTTCCCCCATGGCGTGCCCTGCTCCTCGACCAAACCGATGACCGGTCACACCCTGGGCGCGGCCGGTGCCCTGGAAGCGGCGTTCTGCTGGCTGAGCCTGAGCACGCAGAACCGCGAGCACGCCCTGCCGCCGCATATCTGGGATGGCCAGCCCGACCCCGAACTGCCAGCCCTGAAGTGGGTGACCCCGGCCGATCGCCTGACGTCCATTGCACCTCGCTACCTGATGAGCAACTCCTTTGCCTTCGGTGGCAATAACGTCAGCCTGATTATCGGAGACGCCCCATGATTGACTGGCCGCTCGCCGAACTGTTGCCTCATGCTGGCGACATGATCCTGATCGAACAGATCCTGTCGTTCGATGACGAGCAGATTCACACTCGCCTCACCGTCCGGCCAAACGGCCTGTTCAGCTGTCCCGACGGCAGCCTGCCGGCCTGGGTCGGTATCGAACTGATGGCCCAGAGCGTTGCCGCCTATGCCGGCTGCCATGCGCGCCAGCGCGGCGATGCGGTGGCCCTGGGTTTCCTGCTCGGCACGCGTAAATTCGAGTGCAACGTCGAACATTTTCCCGCTGGCACCGAGCTGACCATCCATGGGCTGCGCTCCCTGGAGGACGACAACGGCATGGGCGTGTTCGAATGCCATATCAATGCTCCGGGCATTCACGCCACCGCCCGTTTGAACGTGTTCCGTCCGCCTCAGGCTGCCCACTATCTTCATGAATCCCAAGGAGTCCAGTCATGACTGAATCCGTACTGGTCACCGGTTCCAGCCGTGGCATCGGCCGTGCCATCGCGTTGCGCCTGGCTCAGGCCGGGCATGACATCGTGCTGCATTGCCGCAGCGGCCTGACCGACGCCATCGCGGTGAAAGCCGAGGTCGAGGCTCTGGGACGCACGGCGCGTATCCTGCAATTCGACGTGTCCGATCGCGCCGGTTGCAAAGCCGTTCTCGAGGCCGACGTGGAAACCCACGGCGCCTATTACGGCGTGGTGCTGAACGCCGGCCTGACCCGCGACGGTGCTTTTCCGGCCCTGAGCGAGGATGATTGGGATGTGGTGATGCGCACCAATCTCGACGGTTTCTACAACGTGCTGCACCCGGTGATGATGCCGATGATTCGTCGTCGCGCCGCCGGGCGCATTGTCTGTATCACCTCGGTGTCCGGATTGATCGGTAACCGTGGCCAGGTCAACTACAGCGCCTCCAAGGCCGGTCTGATCGGCGCGGCGAAGGCCTTGGCGATCGAGCTCGGCAAGCGCAAAATCACCGTCAACTGTGTCGCACCCGGCCTGATCGACACCGCAATGCTCGACGAAAACGTGCCGGTGGAAGAACTGATGAAAATGATCCCCGCACAACGCATGGGCACCCCTGAAGAGGTGGCCGGCGCGGTGAATTTCCTGATGTCGGCGGAAGCCTCGTACATCACCCGGCAAGTCCTGGCCGTCAATGGAGGCCTGTGCTGATGAAGCGCGTCGTCGTCACCGGCATGGCCGGCATCACGTCACTGGGTAGCGATTGGAAGACCATCGCCGGCAACTTCGCGGCCAACCGCAGCGGTATCCGCCGGATGGACGAGTGGGATCGCTTCACTGAACTCAACACGCGCCTGGCCGGGCCCATCGATGACTTCAAAGTGCCGAGCCACTGGACCCGCAAGCAACTGCGCAGCATGGGCCGCGTCTCGCGGCTTGCAGTGGGTGCTGCCGAGCAAGCGTTGGCCGACGCCGGATTGCTGGGCAACCCGTTGATCAAGGACGGGCGCATGGGCGTGGCCTGTGGCTCGTCCACCGGCAGCACCGACGAGATCAAGGCCTTCGGCAACATGCTGCTCAACTCGGTGGCCGAAGGCCTGAACGCCAACTCCTACGTGCGCATGATGCCGCACACTACCGCGGCGAACATCAGCATCTTCTTCGGCCTGACCGGTCGCCTGATTCCGACCTCCAGCGCCTGCACCAGCGGCAGCCAGGGCATCGGCTATGCGTACGAGTCGGTCAAATTCGGGCGCCTGCCGCTGATGCTCGCCGGCGGCGCCGAAGAGCTGTGCCCCACCGAAGCCATGGTGTTCGATGCGCTCTACGCCACTAGCCTGAAAAACGATGCCCCGCAAACCAGCCCGCGCCCGTATGACACCGGACGCGATGGCCTGGTGATCGGTGAAGGCGCTGGCATGCTGGTCCTCGAAGAACTGGAACACGCCCTGGCCCGCGGCGCGCACATCCATGCCGAACTCGTCGGTTTCGGCAGCAACGCCGATGGCCAGCACGCCACCCGCCCAGAGCAGTCCACCATGCGCCGGGCCATGGAACTGGCCCTGGAAGACGCCGGGCTGCAGCCTTCGGACATCGGCTACGTGAATGGTCATGGCACGGCAACCGAACAGGGCGACATCGCTGAAACCCTGGCCACCAGCAGCCTGTTCGGCGAACACATGCCCATCAGCTCGCAAAAAAGCTTCCTCGGCCACACCCTGGGCGCCTGCGGTGCGCTGGAGTCCTGGTTCAGCATCGAAATGATGAACCGCGACCTGTACGTGCACACCTTCAACCTCGACGAGGTCGACCCGAACTGCGGCAAGCTCGATTACCTGCGCGGCGAGTTTCGGCAGATGAGCAATCAGTATGTGATGAATAATAATTTTGCGTTTGGCGGGGTTAATACGTCGCTGATTTTTCGGCGGTGGGCGTAATCTGGTCGTTCAACGTTTCCAGTAACACCAGAACGACAAAGGGCGCCTTTCGGCGCCCCTTCACAAACAGGTCGGCTTGTCATCGCCCTTAACCTGCCTGGCTCTGCGATGGCTGGTTGCCCAGGATCCTCAGAGTCTCACAAGCCCCTTTCGGGAACATGGATAGTATTGCCCGGAATGGCGTGATGGACAACAGGTGGCAACTCGCCTGTCTGTGTTGCAATCGGCCCCATCACAGACCGAGAGCCTTACGTACCGCGACTTTGATTGCGTAAAACTCATCTGTATCAAGTTGTGAAATGACGTAAACACGCTTTCCCTGGCGATCTCGACGTTTGATCCGGTCGAGTCGGGAAAGGCTCACGGTCGCAACCATGTCGCATTTTGCCCAACAGACCGGACTGGCGCCTTGAAGATGACTTTGAAGTTCCAGATGGTGCTCAAGCATATGATCCGGGGCGGTGGTGCTCAGCGGCACCACGGTTACCACTAAGCTATTGGCCCTGTGTTTTCGTATAACGACAACGGGCCTGATCTTGACCATTTCAGGAACTTCATAGCCCCTGAAGTCGCAGATCAGCACGCTACCTTCCTTGGGTTGATATAGAAGTGGCATCCATGGCACCCGTCAAAAAAAATCGATTCTGCGCAAGAATCGGTCAAAGCACTAAGTCGAATGCGTTACCTGGAATGTCTCCTCATGAAGGAAGTTCTCTGTAGAATCCCAGCAAGGAATTGACACAAAAGGAAAACGGAGCATGTCATTTCGGAAATTTCCCACAGCGAGACTTTTAGCTTCCCGGTAGGGTCAATGCCCCAGCTACATGGCGCGCCACCCCAAGGATGAAAAAACATGACTAAAAAAGCAGTTATCGTTTTCAGCGGCGGACAAGACTCAACCACTTGCCTGATCCATGCATTGCCGATGTACGATGAAATTCATTGCATTACCTTTGATTATGGTCAGCGACATCGGGCGGAAATTGAAGTCGCGCAGCAGCTTTGCAAAAAGCTTGGCGTGGTGGTTCATAAAGTACTCGACACCTCACTGCTAAATGAGTTGGCCATCAGCAGTCTGACGCGGGATAGCATCCCCGTGCCCAGTGCGAATAGCGCTGGCGATACGCTGCCGAGCACTTTCGTACCTGGTCGAAATATTTTGTTTTTAACCTTGGCCTCTATTTATGCCTATCAAGTTGGTGCTGAAACTGTAATCACCGGCGTTTGTGAAACAGAATGTTCGGGCTACCCTGATTGTCGCGATGAGTTTGTTAATACACTGAATAAAGCTATCAAATTGGGCATGGACTATACATTGCGCATCGACACACCACTCATGTGGCTGAACAAGGCGGAAACCTGGGCGCTAGCCGATTACCACCAACAACTTGACCTTATCCGCTACCACACCCTTTCATGTTATAACGGCATAAAGGGAAGTGGGTGTTCTAATTGTGACGCCTGTAAGCTCCGCGCAAAAGGGCTGAATGAATTCCTCAAAAACAGAACGGAAATCATGAAAGGTCTAAAAATCAAACTAGAATTATAAGAATAGCATATTAAAAATGGGGCGAACATGCGATAAAAAGCTAGCACGCCCCTAGCACTATACCGTTTTGGGACCTGCTATATATCTTTTAAAGAACGATCGCGCTCCGTAGGCTGGAAAAACATTGAAGACAGCGAAACACATTTTTATAGCAATCTGAGCATAGATCAAGTTTAATATTTCACTATTTGGCATAACGCTGTAAAATGCAATATAGCAAAAAAGAAAGCTATCTATTATCACCGCAAAAAAAGTACTAAAAAAAACCCTCAAAAATAGAAATCTGGAATTTGTAAGCTCTTTTATCTTGCATAGCAGATATGAATTTACATATTCAGAAAAAAGAAAAGAGACCGATGATGCTACTAACACAGATGACACATGAGTCATAACTTCGGCGTATGGCGCATCCAATTTCCAGCCAGGCATCCCAGGGAGATAAGTGACCGCATTCAGCAATATAACAATTAAGGCATTACTTCCAAAAGCAAACAACAGCGCTCTTCTTGCAAGTCTAAGCCCGTATGTCTCGTTCAACAAATCAACTACTAAAAACGTCAATGGATAGAGAAAAACAGCAGGAGGAACAACAAGATCAAGCACTTCAAAATAAACAAGTCTTGTCGCGGCAATATTTGTGAAAATATAAAGCGCAAGCAAAAGCAAATTTAGTGCAACGTAAATCATCCAAGACCGCTCATTACGGTCATTAATGTCGTAGGTAGTTACCGCAACCCCACTAGAGTAATATTTCCTGTATATATCTTTCACCTCTGATTTATTTAAGTTATCTATTATTTCGCTTCTCAACACCTCGCCTAATTTTATTTTAATAATTTTTCCGGTAGACATAACCATCACGATAACAAGATTTTTATTTTTTTCAAAACCTAATAATTTATATTTGCTATTTTCGACCTCGTTATTATTCACCATTTAAACCTCTCTTCCAACACTTCCCCCACAATACAAATTACGTCAGAATCAAAAAACGACTCTTTGGTGACTGATAGTTTTTTAGATATTTTGTCGTATACCAATTTTTCTCTGTTGCTACTCGACGCACCTTTCTTCACTATCAAGAGATCTCCTGACTCATTGATCCCGGAAATTTCGTTCTCCAGAAGCACACCTATTAGGTTGCAGGCTGTGCCGAAGTAATATGTCAGAGGATGAGTGACGGCCAGTTCACCAATCCTTTTATCAAGATTCTGAATCAACAAACTTTCTTTAATTATGGGTACGGCCGCCGGATTCTTATTCCCCTGCAGGGAGATACTACTCTCTATTGTTTCTTTTTCCTCAAAGTCGATAGTCTCGATTTCTTTATAAGACACGCCAAAAAAATCTGATATTTTACGAATAGTGGATTGCTGTACATTGACAACCCTACCCTCCAAGATGTTGTAGATGGTCGTCCTGGTCAAACCACTAGAATTGCACAAAGACAATCGTGTTTCTCCGCGACTTTTTATTAGGTACTTAATGTTGTTCTTTAACTTTTCGGTTTTCTCTTTCTTATGCATTAAATATCTACCATTTGCTCATATTTCTCACACACTGCGCACCCGTTTGAGCACTACACAGGCGCCTCGCTGTTAGCCAGCATCCTACATACCTAGGCCCGACACAAAAGCAATATTACAATCACACCAAACAAATGCTAGATAATATTTCAACACTATAGTTCGGCCGATCGCTCAACGGATACGGACTACTCTATTTAACGAAACCTCCTACAGAATTCTCTTACAGCCTCTTCTTACAAAAAAATCTCAGCCTTATACGAATCATTTAATTACACACACGTTCATTTATTTGATTAATAAAACAGACTTTTCTGGTAATAATTCTGCTGACCCATCACCGCCAACCAATCCTGACTAACGGAATGGGATTGACACTTATTAACCTTGCAAGGAGCTCCGGCATGACAAAATCCAAACCTAAGTCTTCGAACTCGCCCGACACATCGGCCTTCGACACTATCGATATATCCAAGCTCTCCGAGATCACTGAGCCCCTCGTCAGTGCACGCCTGCGCAATCCAAACCGCCCCGACCCTGTCAGCCATGTCTTTACCATCATCCCGAATGTCGACACGGAATCCCTGCTCTGTCATGCCTGTGAAACCCTGGCCTCCCTGAATGTCATGAGCACTGATCTCGCCTGCGAACTGGAGGGCTCTCGCCGCAATGTGGCGTTGGCCATTCAGCAACTGGCCGCAATGGGCGAGTTGTTGGTCAATCGAGCGCTGGACAATCTGGACCCGCCCGTAGTGCCTTAGCCCCTACCCATTACCCTTGAAGTCGTCGCGTTCTGTACCAAATGGAGGATTTTTTATCATGGATCGATATATGCCTATCACCGGCATCGACTGCACTATCGCATCGTTGGTGATCGACACCGAAGCACCACTGGATGTGTTGCACGAAACCGCGGCGTACCGCATTCGCACGGCGACCCAGCTATTGGAAAGCTTCGCGTTCGAAGAAGGTGTTCACAGCGACCTGGCGCGGGTACTGGTGACTTCATTGCGCGATGGCTGTGATTTGATGGACGTCGTCGGTCGACGTCTGCAGAAGCAGGTTTTGGCGTAAAAATAAAAGGGGCGCCTTTCGGCGCCCCTCCACAACTTCCGTTTGCCATTTTTATTTCGGCAAGTCAGGTACTGGCGTGTAATTTCAATCCTAACGCCTTGACGACTTTCAGGATGGTGCCGAAATCGGGATTCCCCTCACCTGACAAGGCGCGGTAGAGACTTTCCCGAGAAAGCCCTGCATCCCTAGCGACCTGAGTCATGCTGCCAGCCCGTGCTATGGTCCCGAGCGCCTTGGCGATGAACGCGGGATCATCTCCCGCCTCTTCCATGCAAGCGTCCAGATAATTAGCCATGTCCTCTTCGGTCTTGAGGTACTCGGCAGAGTCCCAGCGAGTGAATTGTTCGGTCATGGCCTATTAGCGTGGATCAAGGTTATCCAGTACCCGATTCACCGCCAGCTCCCCAGCATGATCGACTGCTGAATCCCCAGCAGTGTGTTGCACTGCGATCCTTTCAGGTATCTCGCGAAATCACTCGCCATGACATTCGCTGATGCCAGGGATTCGCAGGCGTATTCCAGCAGGGTTTGATTGTCGATGCCTGGCGCGATGACGAAAATTTCGCTGGGTACGCGTTGCATAGGGTTGATGGGCGCCACGCTGTCGACGCCTTTGGGGCGCGCTTCTGTATCGGTTGATTCGGATAAGGTGGACGGATCAGTGTCCGGTGAACTTGTAGTCGATTTGAGCATTCCTGGATACCAATGTCAGGGCGACCACCATCGAGCTACTAATCAAGAGGTGGTAGCTGTACGCAGGTTAGTAGACCGGGAATCCAGGAAGCCGGCGCGCCCGAGAGCGCCCTACGCACAGCCACCATAAAGTGCAGGGATGGGGTACCTGACTGTCTGATGCGCTATACGCCCTGGAAAACACCGGGCTACTAAACCCGATCACTGGGAATCAGTGACGCGAATCAAGTTACCGATGGTGTCCAAGGCGCACAAGCCGGCGGATTCTGGCGTAGTTGTAGGTAATGCCGCAAGGTGCTGTAGGCTCTCCAAATTACTTCGGAAACGTCCTACAGCACGCGATATATCTTCCGACAGAATCAATACTTCATCGTCATGGACAACTGCCCTTTTTAATGTTCTTGCGGGCGACGGCGACCCAGCCAATATTGATGTCGCCTGACACACCGCTTTCGCGAGCAAGTCGGATCGCCGCATCGCCGCTCCCACATGAATTGCGTTTAACTGACTGGCATTGGGCTTGCCCACGATTGACTCAGGCCGGGGTCGGACGCAGCAGTCACGGCTTCAGCGGCTCAACCTTGCGCGTCAGCAGCTCGATAAACGCCTCGGCCATCGGCGACTTCTGATTCTTGCACTGTACCAGCCACACCCCTTCACGAAGACACCCGCTTAACGTTTGTGTTGCACAGGCTTGAAAATAGCAGACTTGTACTTGTAATCAGGTATGCCGGCACCTTGAGAATCTCTATGCACACGAACCCATTTCAAAGCTTGATCGACGTAGGTTTTTCTCGAAATCACATTTCCAAAATAAGATTTAGTAGGCACATTAGTTAAATTTGCAACTTGCTGCGCAAATGACTTGGCACCTCCATCGGCCCCGTAACACATAATCAAATCAATACGCTTATAGCCAGCATCAAAAACCCCAGCACTACTTATATTATTTACAAACTCTTCAGGCGTCCACGCCATATCTTCACTTGGCGAATTTAAATGCATCCCGCCGTACTTAGGATCAGTTCCACTATACCCATGGGTAACAATATTCAATTGTTTTTTACTTCCATTGTAACTATCAAATACAACGAGTTGCGGAGCAATACGCTTGGTGTTTTCTGCTCTTATTTTTGGTCCGATGTTTGGCTTCCCACTAAAAACTTGATTCGCACGCCTCCCAAGTCGGACAAAAAATCTCGCCAGCACAGACGAATGCCCTGTCGAATCTTCTCGATTAACCGGATCTCCCAAGCAATAGGCATATGCGTTCAATCCGCCTTCTCTAAATGGGCTCCGACTGTCCGGGCTATTGAACCGCATCAATACCGGATTAAAAGCACGATAACCATTCCCCAACAAGTAATGCCCGGTGATCGGGTCTGCTTTTTCGCCGTTGAAACCAAGCGGGCTCAGATGTCTTCCGAGCAGCAAGCGATGACCAAAAGGTGTGTATACGAAGGGATGGGACTGCGAAACGTCGACGGTATTTAATACCGAACGTTTATGATCGACAGCAAGCAACGTGCTTTCAACGAGGCCGCTCTGGTGTTGCGCCAACAGTTGATCCTCATGCTGAAAGAGCGAGAGTCGCACCGAACCTTGAATTTCGGTGACTAAACGGCTTTTCAAATAAAAGCACCGAATGCTCGCTTGCTCCGATGATACATAAGCGACCAGACGATCCAGCGCATCGTACCGATAGCGCGTCGTTTCGCGGCTGCTGGTCATGATCTTAAATCCCGTCATCACTGATCAACGAACAGCTTGATAGATTTTTTTGGTTTAGGGTACTGGCAGAACTGCTAGGATTTGCAGGCGCTTGGTGAAGTTATCACTCCAGACTCATCCAATAGACTCGGCTTTGTAGGTCAACAATTCAACAAACGCCTTCGCCATCGGCGACTTCTGATCCTTGCGCTGCACCAGCCACACCGCCGACACCGCCGCTGGATCCAGCAACGGTCGATACACCACACCATCAATGCGCATCCGCTGATAAGACGCCGGCAGCACCGACACCCCCAACCCCGCCGCGACCAAACCGATGATGGTCATCGCCTCCCCCGCCTCTTGCGCAAAGTGCGGGTTGAAGCCGGCATCCCGGGCCAGGCTGAGCAATTGTGCGTAAAGTCCGCTGCCGTAACTGCGTGGGAAAAATACGAAGGGTTCGTGAGCCAGGGCCGAGAGGAATAATCCTTCTTCGCTACCTGCCACCAATGGATGCTTTGAACTGAGGACCGCCACCAGAGGTTCGCGCATCAGTTCCACCACGCTGAGTGAGTCCGGCAGCCCGAGCGGGCGCATGATGCCGACTTCGATCGAATCGTCCAGCAGTGCGTCGGCCACTTGGGTGCTGCTCATTTCCCGCAGGTTCAAATGCACGGCAGGGAAGCGCTGGCGAAACGAAAAAATCGCCTGAGGGATCGTCGAGTTGAACGGGGCGGACGAGGTGAAGCCAATCTTCAGTTCACCCAATTCACCCAGCTGTGCCCGCCGCGCCACATCCGCCGCTTTATCGACCTGCGCCAGCACCAACCGCGCCTGTTCCAGAAACAAGCGACCGGCCTCACTCAACTCGACCCGACGATTGGTACGCTCGAAAAGCCGTGCGCCCACTTCCTGTTCCAGCGCCTGGATCTGCTGACTCAACGGCGGTTGGGAGATGCCCAACACCTGGGCGGCGCGGCCGAAATGCAGTTCTTCGGCAACGGCGATGAAGTAGCGCAGATGACGCAGTTCCATGAAAACTCCATTAGGTCGCAAAACCTCTCAAACAGGTCGAACAATATATTGGATTGAATCATTAGGCAGCTATATGCTTTTTCCATTGCCTGACCGGCTGCGCTCTCCGAGGTCTGAAGTGAAAACTGCTGTCGCTCCACTCGCCCATGAAATTCCGCCCGCCGTGCAGGTCGACGTCGTCGCGCAGGTGAAGGACATTTACATCGAAAAAGGCACGCCGCTGTTCATGCGCACGGTGCTGGCACTGTTCTCTGGCGGCTTCGCGACCTTCGCCCTGCTTTACTGCGTGCAACCGATGATGCCTCTGCTGTCCCACGAGTACGCCATCAACGCGGCCCAGAGCAGCCTGATTCTGTCGGTGGCCACTGGCATGCTCGCCATCGGCTTGTTGATCACCGGCCCCCTCTCTGACCGTGTAGGGCGTAAACCGGTCATGGTGGCGGCGTTGTTCGCAGCGGCGCTGTGCACCATCGCCAGCTCCATGATGCCGAGCTGGCACGGCGTGTTGCTCATGCGTGCACTGATCGGGTTGTCATTGAGCGGGCTGGCCGCGGTGGCCATGACCTACCTGAGCGAAGAGATCCACCTGCAGCACATTGGCCTGGCCATGGGCTTGTACATCGCCGGCAACGCGATCGGCGGGATGAGCGGACGCTTGATTACCGGCGTGTTGATCGACTTCATCAGCTGGCACGCGGCGATGCTGGTGATCGGCGGCCTGGCGCTGATCGCGGCGGCGGTGTTCTGGAAGATTCTCCCCGAGTCGCGCAACTTCCGCCCTCGCTCATTGCACCCGCGCAGCCTGCTGGACGGCTTCACCATGCACTTTCGCGATGCCGGCCTGCCGTTGTTGTTCCTCGAAGCCTTTGTGCTGATGGGCGCGTTCGTCACCCTGTTCAACTACATCGGTTACCGCTTGCTGGCCGAGCCGTATCACATGGATCAGGCGTTCGTCGGGCTACTCTCGGTGGTGTATCTGTCGGGCATTTACAGCTCGGCGAAAGTCGGCGCCCTGGCCGATAGACTTGGCCGGCGCAAAATGCTCTGGGCCACCATCGTGCTGATGATCGCCGGCTTGGCCTTGACCCTGTTCACGCCCTTGCCGGTGGTGATCATCGGCATGCTGATTTTCACCTTCGGCTTCTTCGGCGCCCATTCGGTGGCCAGCAGCTGGATCGGCCGCCGTGCGCTCAAGGCCAAGGGGCAGGCTTCGTCGCTGTACCTGTTCAGCTACTACGCCGGCTCGAGCATTGCCGGCACGGCGGGCGGGGTGTTCTGGCATTTGGGCGGGTGGGACGGGATTGGGCTGTTTATCGGCGGATTGCTGGTGGTGGCGCTGCTGATCGCATTAAAGCTGGCGAAGTTGCCGCCATTAGGCGATGTAAAAGCCTGAAGCTGTTCCCCTTGTGTGAGCGGGCTTGCTCGCGAAAGCGGTGGGTCAGTCGACATCAAAGTGAATATTCAACCGCATTCGCGAGCAGGCTCGCTCCCACATTGACCGAGTACCGCTCGAAATCGCCAAACAAAAACGCCCGGCATAAGCCGGGCGTTTTCTATCGGGTCACGATCACTCGTGATATTGCGCCGACAACTCATGCACCGCACGCAAGAACGCACCGGCGTGTTCCGGATCGACTTCCGGGGTGATGCCATGGCCGAGGTTGAACACGTGGCCGGTACCCTTGCCGTAGCTCGCGAGAATCCGCCCGACTTCGGTGCGAATGGCTTCAGGCTTGGCGTAGAGCACGGTCGGGTCCATGTTGCCTTGCAATGCGACTTTGTCGCCGACGCGAGCACGGGCGCTGCCGATGTCGCAGGTCCAGTCCAGGCCCAGTGCATCGGCGCCAGCGTCGGCGATGCTTTCCAGCCACAGGCCGCCACCCTTGGTAAACAGGATGACCGGTACTTTGCGGCCTTCGTGTTCGCGGATCAGGCCACTGACGATTTTGCGCATGTAGGCCAGGGAGAATTCCTGGTACGCCGCTGCCGAGAGGCTGCCGCCCCAGCTGTCGAAGATCTGTACCGCTTGCGCGCCGGCCATGATCTGGCCGTTGAGGTAGCTGGTGACCGTCTGCGCGAGTTTGTCCAGCAGCAGGTGCAAGGCTTGCGGGTTGTCGTAGAGCATGGTTTTGGTCTTGCGGTAGTCTTTCGACGAGCCGCCTTCGACCATGTAGGTGGCCAGTGTCCACGGGCTGCCGGCGAAGCCGATCAGCGGCACGCGACCGTTCAGTTCGCGGCGAATGGTGCTGACCGCGTCCATGACGTAGCCGAGGTCTTTGTGCGGATCCGGGATCGGCAGGGCTTCGATGTCCGCCATTGTGCTGACGACTTTCTTGAAGCGTGGACCTTCACCGGTTTCGAAGTACAGGCCCTGGCCCATGGCGTCCGGGATGGTGAGGATGTCGGAGAACAGGATTGCCGCGTCCAGTTGCGGATAGCGGTCGAGCGGCTGCATCGTGACTTCGCAAGCGAACTCCGGATTCATGCACAGGCTCATGAAATCACCGGCCTTGGCACGGCTGGCGCGGTATTCCGGCAGATAGCGACCGGCCTGACGCATCATCCACACAGGGGTGACGTCTACGGGTTGCTTGAGCAGGGCACGAAGGAAACGGTCGTTCTTCAGGGCAGTCATGTCGGCATCCGGAAAAAAAGTGCGGGCATTTTCTCAGAGCGCGACGCAAAAGGCACGGTTGCAGGTCAGCCTTTTGTCTCTCTGGTCAATTTGTCGCGGTTTAATGCTAGATCTACGTTGACGCGACCGGCCCCTTCGCGGGTAAGCCTCGCTCCTACGGGAGTGTGATTAACCTGTAGGAGCGAGGCTTGCCCGCGAATGGAGCGACGCCGATCAAGCGGGTTTAAACACCGAGGTAATCCAGGATCCCTTCAGCGGCATTACGCCCTTCGAAGATCGCCGTCACCACCAGGTCGGACCCGCGCACCATATCGCCACCGGCGAAGATTTTCGGGTTGCTGGTCTGGTGCTTGTACTGACCTTGCTCCGGTGCCACGACGCGGCCCTGGCTATCGGTCTGGATGCTGAACTGTTCGAACCACGGCGCCGGGCTCGGGCGGAAACCGAACGCGATGACCACGGCGTCCGCCGGGATGATCTCTTCGGAGCCCGGGATCGGCTCGGGGCTGCGACGGCCGCGGGCATCGGGTTCGCCGAGACGGGTCTCGACCACCTTCACGCCCTCGACGCGGTCTTCGCCAACGATCGCGATAGGCTGACGGTTGTAGAGGAATTTCACGCCCTCTTCCTTCGCGTTCTTCACCTCTTTGCGCGAGCCCGGCATGTTCGCTTCGTCGCGACGATAGGCACAGGTCACCGACTTGGCACCCTGGCGAATCGAGGTCCGGTTGCAGTCCATCGCCGTGTCGCCGCCACCCAGCACCACGACCTTCTTGCCCTTCATGTCGACGAAATCTTCCGGCGACTTCTCAAAGCCCAGGTTGCGATTGACGTTGGCGATCAGGAAGTCCAGCGCATCATGCACGCCCGGCAAGTCCTCGCCGGCAAAGCCGCCCTTCATGTAGGTGTAGGTGCCCATGCCCATGAACACGGCATCGTATTCTTCGAGCAGTTGCTCGACGGTCACGTCCTTGCCCACTTCGGTGTTCAGGCGGAACTCGATGCCCATGCCGGTGAAGACTTCGCGGCGATTGCTCAGCACGGTCTTTTCCAGTTTGAACTCGGGGATGCCGAAGGTCAGCAGGCCACCGATTTCCGGGTTCTTGTCGAACACCACCGGGGTCACGCCGCCACGCACCAGCACGTCGGCACACCCAAGGCCGGCAGGGCCTGCGCCGATAATGGCAACACGCTTGCCGGTCGGCTTGACCTTGGACATGTCCGGGCGCCAGCCCATGGCGAACGCGGTATCGGTGATGTACTTCTCGACCGAACCGATGGTCACCGCGCCGAAGCCGTCGTTGAGGGTGCAGGCACCCTCGCACAGACGATCCTGCGGGCACACCCGGCCGCACACTTCCGGCAGGGTGTTGGTCTGGTGCGACAGCTCGGCGGCCTGGAGGATGTTGCCCTCGGCCACCAGTTTCAGCCAGTTCGGAATGAAGTTGTGCACCGGGCACTTCCATTCGCAATACGGGTTACCGCAACCCAGGCAGCGGTGGGCCTGATCGGCCGAATGCTGGGGTTTGAAGGGTTCGTAGATTTCCACGAACTCTTTCTTGCGTTGACGCAACAGTTTCTTCTTCGGATCCTTGCGCCCGACATCGATGAACTGGAAGTCGTTATTCAGACGTTCAGCCATTGTTAAAACCTCATCAAACTCTTCAGGCGCATATCACTGCGGGTTGGCACGGGTGCTGGAAAGCAACGATTTCAGGTTGGCAGCCTTGGGCTTGACCAGCCAGAAACGACGCAAATAGTCATCGAGGTTTTCGGCGAGGTTACGACCCCACTCGCTGTCGGTTTCCTCGACGTATTCGTTCAGCACGCGTTGCAGGTGGCTGCGATAGGCTTCCATCGCCTCACCGCTGATCCGCTGGATTTCCACCAGTTCGTGGTTGACCCGGTCAACGAAGCTGTTGTCCTGGTCGAGCACATAGGCGAAACCGCCAGTCATGCCTGAGCCGAAGTTGTAACCGGTCTTGCCCAGCACGCAGACGAAACCACCGGTCATGTATTCGCAGCAGTGATCGCCAGTGCCTTCAACCACGGTGTGAGCACCGGAGTTACGCACTGCGAAGCGCTCGCCCGCGGTCCCGGCGGCGAACAGTTTGCCGCCGGTGGCGCCGTACAGGCAGGTGTTGCCGATGATGGCACTGTCCTGAGTCTTGTACACGCTACCCTTGGGCGGAACGATGACCAGTTTGCCGCCGGTCATGCCCTTGCCGACGTAGTCGTTGGCATCGCCTTCCAGGTACATGTTCAAGCCGCCGGCGTTCCACACACCGAAGCTCTGACCGGCCGTCCCGTTGAAGCGGAAGGTGATCGGCGCGCTGGCCATGCCCTGGTTGCCGTACTTGCGTGCGATTTCACCGGAGATCCGCGCGCCGATGGAACGGTCGCAGTTGCAGATATCCAGGGCGAAATCGGCGCCGCTCATGTCGTTGATGGCCGAGGTGGCCAGGTCGACCATTTTCTCTGCCAGCAAGCCTTTGTCGAACGGTGGGTTGCGCTCGACCTGGCAGAACTGGGGCTTGTCTGCCGGGATGTGATCGCTGCCGAGCAACGGGGTCAGGTCCAGGTGGTTCTGCTTGGCGGTCTGGCCTTCGAGGATGTCCAGCAGGTCGGTACGACCGATCAGCTCTTCGAGGGAGCGCACGCCCAGCTTCGCCAGCCACTCACGGGTTTCTTCGGCGACGTAGGTGAAGAAATTCACCACCATGTCGACGGTACCGATGTAGTGATCCTTGCGCAGCTTCTCGTTCTGAGTCGCGACGCCGGTGGCGCAGTTGTTCAGGTGGCAGATACGCAGGTATTTGCAGCCCAGGGCGATCATCGGCGCGGTGCCGAAGCCGAAGCTTTCAGCGCCCAGGATCGCTGCCTTGATCACGTCGAGGCCGGTTTTCAGGCCGCCGTCGGTCTGCACCCGGACTTTGCCGCGCAGATCGTTGCCACGCAGGGTCTGGTGAGTTTCGGCCAGGCCGAGTTCCCATGGAGCGCCGGCGTATTTGATCGAGGTCAGCGGCGATGCACCGGTGCCGCCGTCGTAGCCGGAGATGGTGATCAAGTCCGCATAAGCCTTGGCCACACCGGCGGCGATGGTGCCGACGCCCGCTTCTGCTACCAGTTTCACCGAAACCAGCGCCTTCGGGTTGACTTGTTTCAGGTCGAAAATCAGCTGCGACAAGTCTTCGATCGAGTAGATGTCGTGGTGCGGCGGTGGCGAAATCAAGGTCACGCCCGGCACCGCATAACGCAGCTTGGCGATCAGGCCGTTGACCTTGCCACCCGGCAGCTGACCACCTTCGCCAGGCTTGGCGCCTTGGGCAACCTTGATCTGCAGCACTTCAGCGTTGACCAGGTATTCCGGGGTCACCCCGAAACGGCCGGTCGCGACTTGCTTGATTTTCGAGCTCTTGATGGTGCCGTAGCGCGCCGGGTCTTCGCCGCCTTCGCCGGAGTTGGAACGCGCACCGAGGCGGTTCATGGCTTCGGCCAGGGCTTCGTGGGCTTCCGGCGACAGGGCGCCAAGGGAGATGCCCGCGGAGTCGAAGCGCTTGAGCACCGATTCCAGCGGTTCGATCTCGCTGATGTCCAGCGGCGTGTCGAGGGTCTTGACCTTGAGCAGGTCGCGGATCATCGACACCGGGCGGTTATCCACCAGCGCCGTGTATTCCTTGAACTTGCCGTAGTCGCCCTGCTGCACCGCGGCTTGCAGGGTGTTGACCACGTCCGGGTTGTAGGCGTGATATTCGCCACCGTGGACGAACTTCAGCAGCCCGCCTTGCTGGATCGGCTTGCGCGGACTCCAGGCTTCGGCCGCCAGCGCTTTCTGCTCGGCTTCGATGTCGACGAAACGCGCGCCCTTGATGCGGCTCGGTACACCACGGAAGCTCAGGTCGCAGACTTCCTCGGACAGGCCGATCGCTTCGAACAGCTGAGCACCACGGTACGAGGCGATGGTGGAGATCCCCATCTTCGACAGGATCTTCAACAGGCCTTTGGTGATGCCTTTGCGGTAGTTCTTGAACACCTCATAAAGGTCGCCCAGCACTTCACCGGTGCGGATCAGGTCGCCCAGCACTTCGTAGGCCAGGAACGGATAGACCGCCGAGGCGCCGAAACCGATCAACACCGCGAAGTGATGCGGATCACGAGCGGTTGCGGTTTCCACCAGGATGTTGGAGTCGCAACGCAGGCCTTTTTCGGTCAGGCGATGGTGCACCGCGCCGGTGGCCAGGGAAGCGTGGATCGGCAACTTGCCAGGGGCGATGTGACGGTCACTCAGCACGATCAGGGTGCGGCCGGCGCGAACGGCTTCTTCAGCCTGATCGGCGACGTTGCGCACCGCAGTTTCGAGGCCGACGCTCTCGTCGTAGTTGAGATCGATGATCTGGCGCTCGAAGCCCGGACGATCGAGGTTCATCAGCGAGCGCCACTTGGCCGGAGAAATGACCGGCGAGCTGAGGATCACGCGCGAAGCGTGTTCCGGCGACTCCTGGAAGATGTTGCGCTCGGCACCGAGGCAGATCTCCAGCGACATGACGATGGCTTCACGCAGCGGGTCGATCGGCGGGTTGGTCACCTGCGCGAACTGCTGGCGGAAATAGTCGTACGGCGTGCGCACGCGCTGGGACAGCACGGCCATCGGCGTATCGTCGCCCATCGAGCCGACGGCTTCGTAGCCCTGTTCGCCCAGTGGACGCAGCACCTGGTCGCGCTCTTCGAACGTGACCTGGTACATCTTCATGTATTGCTTGAGCTGATCGACGTCGTAGAACGCCGAACCGTGGTCGTTGTCTTCCATGGTCGCCTGGATGCGCAGGGCATTCTTGCGCAGCCATTGCTTGTACGGATGACGCGACTTCAGGCGGTTGTCGATGGCATCGGTGTCGAGGATCTGACCGGTTTCGGTGTCCACGGCAAAGATCTGGCCCGGGCCGACACGACCCTTGGCGATCACGTCTTCAGGCTGGTAGTTCCAGACACCGATTTCCGAGGCCAGGGTGATGAAGCCGTTCTTGGTGGTAACCCAGCGCGCCGGACGCAGACCGTTACGGTCGAGCAGGCACACCGCGTAGCGACCGTCGGTCATTACCACGCCGGCCGGGCCGTCCCACGGTTCCATGTGCATCGAGTTGTATTCGTAGAACGCCCGCAGGTCCGGGTCCATGGTTTCGACGTTCTGCCACGCAGGCGGAATGATCATCCGCACACCGCGGAACAGGTCGATGCCACCGGTGACCATCAACTCGAGCATGTTGTCCATGCTGGAGGAGTCGGAACCTACGCGGTTCACCAGCGGGCCGAGTTCTTCCAGATCCATCAGATCGTTGGTGAACTTGGTGCGACGGGCCTGGGCCCAGTTGCGGTTGCCGGTGATGGTGTTGATCTCGCCGTTGTGGGCGAGGAAGCGGAACGGCTGAGCCAGCGGCCATTTCGGCAGGGTGTTGGTGGAGAAGCGCTGGTGGAACACGCAAATCGAAGTTTGCAGGCGCTCGTCGCTGAGGTCTGGATAGAAGGCGGTCAAATCCGCCGGCATCATCAGGCCTTTGTAAATGATGGTCTTGTGGGAAAAGCTGCAGATGTAGTGATCGACGTCGGCGGCGTTGGCCACCGACGAGCGACGACGGGCGCTGAACAGCTTGATCGCCATGTCCTGGTCGCTCAGGCCTTCGCCGCCGATGTACACCTGCTCGATCTGCGGCAGGCGCTCAAGGGCCAGGCGGCCGAGGACGCTTGTGTCGATCGGCACTTTGCGCCAGCCGACCAGGGTCAGGCCTTCGGCCAGGATCTCGCGGTTCATATTCTCGCGAGCGGCTTCGGCTTTGACCGGGTCCTGATTGAAGAACACCATGCCCACGGCATATTGCTTGGGTAATGCGACGCCGAACGTTTCCTGGGCGATGGCTCGCAGGAACACGTCCGGCTTTTGAATCAGCAGACCGCAACCGTCACCGGTCTTGCCGTCGGCGTTGATCCCACCGCGGTGGGTCATGCAGGTCAGGGCCTCGACGGCCGTTTGCAAAAGGGTATGACTGGGCTCGCCCTGCATATGGGCTATCAGGCCGAAACCGCAGTTATCCTTGAATTCATCTGGTTGGTACAGACCTGCTTTCATAGACACTTTCTCACCAGGCTGCCCCTTATCAGGGCAAATTTCTTTTCAATTCAACCACTTACCATCCGCGCCGGACGTACGCCAGCTTTGCGGGGGCAAAAGGGAGGTCATTGTACACACCGACACTTAGCCTCACAAATTTGGCGACGAAATGTCGCAAATCTATGTCGCATTTGTGAAAGGTTTAAAGCTATCTACTGTGCTAGTCAAAACTTTTTTAATTTTGACCGCTACGACTCAAAGACTACTGTGACGCAGACACCACAAGGCACGCGGCCCAAGGTCTGCTGGTGCTTGCTGACGAACCGCGTTGCGATGCCAACATGTGCGAGGCAAGCGCGGGATGCTGCCAATGGCTCTTCCCTTGGCAAATCCCGCAACGCAGCCTCGCGCATGTTGGCGCGCAACGCGGTCGTCAGCAAGCGCCAGCAGACCCTTCAGGCAGCGCGCACTTGCGGAAATTTTGAGGTGCCTGGAGAGGCGGCCTGGGTAAGGCCGCCGAATCTTCAGCGAGTTGCTGCCAGCTCCTGTTGGACGCTGGCGACAGTGCGAGGCCAAGGTTTACCAGCCTGAACCTTCGCTGGCAAGGCCTTGATGGCGCTAAGGGCTGCATCGCGATTGGCGAAGCTACCATAGGTGATGACGTAAAGCGGCTTGCCGTTGAGCACTTTCTTGAAATAACGGTACTCGCCGCCCTGCTCTTTCACGAAGTTTTGCGCAGACGCTTCGGAGCTGGTGCCGAGGATCTGCACCACGTAGTTGGTCGGCGCTTGCCCGGCGTACCAGGTGCCGCCGGCGGCTTTGGCCACGGTGACTGGCTTGTCGGCAGGCTTGGCGGGTGCAGCAGCAACTGGCTTGGCGGGCACCGGGGCCGGTTTCGCCGCAGGCGCCGGGGCAGGCTTGGCCGTTGCGACCTGAGTCGGCGCAGGCGCTGGTTTGGCGGCCGGTGTCGGCGCCGGACCTGGCTGGACGCCGGCAGGCGGCGCAGTCGTGGTCACGGTCGGCGGCGTAGCGCTGGAACCCTCTACCGGCACGCCGTCGTCGCCTTCGGTGATGCCGCCGGCCGCTTCGGCCAGGGGACCGCGCATGACCGGTTGCGAGTTACCGACCAGCGGTAACGGCATCGGTTGCGAATTACCGTTGAACTCCATGGCCGGAGCGCTGCCATCAGTTTGCGGCGCGCCCTGACCAGGCTGCTGTTGCGCCTGCTCGTTGGCAGGCGCGCCAGTGGTCGGTGCTTTGCTGCGACCCGGCATCAGCCAGGCGGCGGCTACCGCGACCACGACGACGGCGGATATCGCCAATACGTGTTTCTTCGGCATATTGAACCCCATAGTTGGACGCTTGACCGCTGAGCGGCTGGCAATCATGGCTTCGATCATTGCATCGCGGGCAACCTGGTTGATGGTGCCAGGCCAACCGTCGGAGCTTTCGTGAATATCAGAGATCTGTTTTGCGGTGAAAAGTTCGATACCGCGACCGGCGCCCTCGAGCCGCTGGTCCATATATTCCCGGGTTTCTTCTTCGGTGTACGGCTGCAACTCGATGACGTGGAAACGCTCTTCCTCAAGGGTCAACGCATCAAGCTGCGCAATCAGCGAGGACTCGCCGAACAGGAACACATGGGGACGCCCTTCCGGCGCGCCCGTCGCCAGGGCCATCAAGGCCTCCAGCGCGGACTCGTCCAGTTGCTCGGCATCATCCACCAGCAGGTAGACCTCCTGCCCCGTGAGCGCCAGTTGCACCACTTGAGCCAGAATCGCACCGATCTCCGGCTGTGCAACGTTCAGCGCCTGGGCCACCTGCTTTAGCACGCCGGTTGCATCACCGGCACCACGGGCGGATACCACCACGCTCTGCACCGTCTGCTTGTTGGTACTGGCCACCAGGGCTTGACGCAACAGGGTCTTGCCACTGCCTTGCGGACCGGTGACCACCAGCAGCAACTGGCTATAGCGTGCCAGGTGATGCAGTTGTCCCAACACCGGTTTGCGCTGGGCCGGGAAAAATTTGAAGCCAGGCACCCGCGGAGCAAAAGGGTCATGGCTCAACTGGTAATGGCCGAGGAAAGCCTCGTCGGCATGCAAACTAGTCATCGGGATCTATTAACCTTTAAGCTGAGCCAGGGCGCGGTAGTCCGCTCCCAGCGTGGCCTGTAAAACCTCTTTCGGATAATCGTCGGTCACCACCGCTTCGCCCATGTGGCGCAGCAGCACCAGGCGTAAACGGCCGTCGATCACTTTCTTGTCTATTGCCATGTGTTCGAGAAAATCGGCTTCAGTCATCTCTTCAGGCGGAATGACCGGCAGGCCGGCGCGCTGGAACAGGCGGATGCCGCGATCGCGCTCCTGCTCGCTGATCCAGCCCAGCAGTGCGGACATCTGCAGAGCCATTACGGTGCCAGCAGCGACCGCTTCACCATGCAGCCAGACACCATAGCCCATATGGGTTTCGATGGCGTGACCGAAGGTGTGGCCCAGGTTCAACGTGGCACGAACGCCGGTTTCCTTCTCGTCGGCACCGACTACCGCCGCCTTGGCCGCGCAGGAACGCTCGATGGCGTAGGTCAGGGCGACCTGATCAAGGGCGCGCAGGCGATCGACGTTTTCTTCGAGCCAGGTCAGGAACGGCTCGTCGCAGATCAGCCCGTACTTGATGACTTCAGCAAGCCCGGCGGACAGCTCGCGGGCCGGCAGGGTATTGAGGGTGGCGGTATCGATCAGCACCACGTTCGGCTGATAGAAGGCACCGACCATGTTCTTGCCCAACGGATGATTGATGCCGGTCTTGCCGCCCACCGACGAGTCGACTTGCGACAGCAAGGTGGTCGGGACCTGGATGAAATCGACGCCGCGCTGGTAACAGGCGGCGGCAAAACCGGCCATGTCGCCAATGACGCCGCCACCGAGGGCAATCACCGTGGTGCGACGGTCGTGGCGCGCGGTCAGCAGGCCGTCGAATATAAGCTGCAGGGTTTCCCAGGTCTTGAAGGCTTCGCCGTCGGGCAGTACCACGGAAATGACCGAGAACGGTGCGAGGCTGCGGGTCAGACGCTCGAGATAGAGCGGCGCAACGGTTTCGTTGGAGATAATCGCCACTTGCCGTCCGCGGATATGCGGGGCCAGCAGCTCAGGCTGATCCAACAAACCTTCGCCAATATGAATCGGGTAGCTGCGCTCGCCTAGATCGACCTTGAGTGTCTGCATGTGTCCCCACAGTAAAGATGGAATCAGGCATCCTGCCTAGAGTTAGCCAATGTCTACGGCGCCTGCTGGTGCGACGCCGTTCGGTAGCCATGCGCCACAACCTTGAGCGGTCATGACAGCGCCCGAGAATAGCGCATTTCGCGCCTCGCTTTAACGGGGAGGCAGCTGTTGCAAACGCTCGAGAATATCAAGCACCACCATTCGCGGCGGGCGCTCATCGGTTTCCACTACCAGATCAGCGATTTCCCGATAAAGCGGATCGCGAATCGCCAGCAGGTCCCGAAGAGTCTTGGCCGGATCGGCAGTGCGCAGCAGGGGTCGATTGCGGTCACGCGAGGTGCGACCGACCTGCTGTTCGACGGAGGCATGCAGGTAAACCACCCGACCACCGGCATGCAGCGCCCGACGATTGGCTTCGCGCATCACCGCGCCGCCACCGGTCGCCAGCACCACACCATCGCAGCCGCACAGCTCGGCAATCATCGCCTGCTCGCGATCACGAAAGCCCGGCTCGCCTTCCTTATCGAAAATCCACGGGATATTGGCGCCCGTGCGCAATTCAATTTCCTTATCGGAATCCTTGAACGGCAGGCGCAGCTCTTTGGCCAGCAAACGGCCGATGGTGCTTTTTCCAGCCCCCATCGGTCCAACAAGAATCAAATTTCGCACAGAATCAATGACTCACAGCAATCGCCTGGTTGTTCATGATACGCGGAGTGAGAAATACCAGCAGCTCGGATTTTTTCTCCGAAACCACGTCACGCCGGAAAAGGCGGCCAAGATACGGCACATCGCCGAGAAATGGCACCTTATCTACAACCTTACTCTGAGTATTTGAGAAAACCCCGCCGATCACGATGGTCTCGCCGTCATTGACCAGCACCTTGGCATTGACCTCGTTTTTCTTGATCGGCGGCACATCCTGGACCTTGTTCAAGTAATCCGGCTCATCCTTGGTGACCTTGACCTCCATGATGATCCGGTTGTCCGGGGTGATTTGCGGCGTCACTTCCAGCGACAGCGAGGCCTCCTTGAACGATACCGACGTGGCGCCGCTGGAACTGGCTTCCTGATAGGGAATTTCAGTGCCCTTGAGGATTTTCGCGGTCTCCTTGTCGGACGTGACCACCTTGGGCTGCGAGACGATTTCGCCGTTGCCGGTCTTCTCCATCGCGGTCAGCTCCAGGTCCAGCAACACATTGTCGGTGATGAACGCGATACCCAGTCCCGAGGTGTTGCCGGCGGTGCCCAAGTCGACGAACGGCGAGTTGGTGCTGGTACTGCCCGGCGTACCAATGGTGGTCGAGGAGCCGTTGACCCCGGAGCCGTTCCAGTTACCTTTCTGCACCGAACCGCCCCAGCGCACACCGAGGCTTTTGTCGTAATCGACATTGGCCTCGACGATGCGCGCCTCGATCATCACCTGTCGCACCGGAATATCCAGCTGCGCAACGATACGACGAAGTTCATCAAGGCGGTCCTGGGTCTGGTAGGCAATGATGTTGTTGGTCCGCTCATCGACGGTGATCGAGCCCCGTTCGTCGATTTTTGCCTCTGCACTGGTCACCGACTGGAACAGCTTGGCGATATCCGCGGCCTTGGCATAGTTGACCTGCAGCAGCTCGCGACGCAAAGGCGCCAGTTCGGCGATCTGCTTTTGCGACTCGAGCTCCTGGCGTTCGCGCGCGGCGATTTCATCGGCGGGCGCCACCAGCAACACGTTGCCGATCTTGCGTTTATCCAGGCCTTTGGTTTTCAGCACCAGGTCCAGCGCCTGATCCCACGGCACGTTCTGCAATCGCAGGGTGATGCCGCCCTGCACCGTGTCGCTGGCCACCAGGTTGAGGTTGGTGAAATCGGCGATCAGTTGCAGCACCGAGCGCACATCGATGTCCTGGAAATTCAGCGAGAGCTTTTCACCGGTGTAGGCGAAACGCTCGGCGTTGCGTTTTTGCAGGTCGTCGACGGTCATCGGCCGGATGCTGACCGTCAGCTTGTTGTCGGTCTGATAGGTCGAATAGTCAAAAGCACCGGTGGGCTCGATGCTGATGGTGGCCCGATCGCCCGTGGCGCTGGCATTGACGAACTGCACGGGCGTGGCGAAGTCCTTGACGTCCAGGCGCACCCGCAGTGGCTCGGGCAGTTGTGTCCTGGCGAAACCGAGGATGATCTTGCCGTCACGCTCCTGAATGTCCGGGGCGATGGAGGGGTCCGACAGATCGATGACCACATTGCCTTCGCCCTGGGTGCCGCGCTGGAAATCCACGCCCCGGATGGCTTTGCCAACCGGCGCATAAGTCCTGGCCGGGGCTGGCGTTGCAGTGGCAGCGCGAGGCGCACTGGCGGGCCGGGGCGCGGCCTTCGCGGCCTTCGTGGCGCCTTGCCCGACCACCACGAACAGCGTGTTGCCTTCGACC
Source organism: Pseudomonas silesiensis (assembly GCF_001661075.1). Lineage (NCBI taxonomy): Bacteria > Pseudomonadati > Pseudomonadota > Gammaproteobacteria > Pseudomonadales > Pseudomonadaceae > Pseudomonas > Pseudomonas silesiensis. The sequence goes on along the minus strand of NZ_CP014870.1, from coordinate 328,765 downwards.
CGCGCGTCATACGGGGTCAACTGGGTAAGGTTGATGATCAGCCGCGTGCGATCCTTCGCCTCCACTACCGTGGCGCTGCGGGCATTGCCGCCCCCCAGTTCACGATTCTTGCTCTTCAATTGACTGACCACCCCGGGCAGGTCCAGTGCAATCCGTGCCGGCGACTCCGTCGTGTAACCACGGGGTGTCGGGGGCGGTCCATCGAAAGACAACTTCAACTCGATGCGATCTCCTGGTAACGCCGCGACATCCAGCGTCTTGAGGTTGGCCGCTAGTACCATCGGCGACAGCAGCGCTATCCATAGCGAAATACCGAGGGTGGAGAAAATCCTGTTCATTATTCGAATTCCACTATGAGTGCTCTTTCAAAGGGATGGTCCGTGGCCGCTCCAGCCAGGCGCCCTGGCCGTCCGGAACGATTTCGATCACATCGACCTGCGAGCCGCTGATGGCGACGATTCGCCCATCGTTACGTCCCAGGTAATCGCCGACTTTCAGCCGATGCACACCGCCCGCTCCGCGCAGCAGCGCAAAGGAACCCGTCGCATTGGACAGGGTACCTACCATTTCAAACTGCTCGATGTTGAAACCTTCGAGGTATTGCTTGACCCGACCGAGGTCGGGCTTGACCTTGCGCGAGCCGTGTTTCTGACCCGCCAGATCCACTCTGACCTGCCTGGAAAACGGGCTTCGCAGATTGGCGGCGCTGTAGGTGAATGTCGGGTAAGACCGGAATATCGGGGTTGGTTCAATCTTGCCCGGCGGTCGCAGGCGCACCTCGTTCATGTAGGCATCGAGGTCGCTGACATCATTGTCGCTGCCACAACCGGCCAGGCCGGCGATGAATACCATCATCGAAACACGACGAATCAGGCTCATTTTTGCAGCCCCTTGTCGTTGTAGCGGTAAGTCTTGGCAAGGATGCTCATGCGCAACTTCGGTCCACCGTCGGGATTGGCCGGCGCGATATCGAAGTCATGCAGGGTAACGATCCGTGGCAGTCCCGCCACGCCACTGACGAAGGTGGCCAGGTCATGGTAGGCACCGGTGACGGTAATCTGGATCGGCAGTTCGATGTAGAACTGCCGGGATTCCTCCGGCAACAACTTGATCTCTTCGAACTCCAGGCCACTGCCCAGGCCGGTACGTGTGATGTCCTCCAGCAGGCCGGGCACTTCGGTGTCACTGGGCAATTGCCGCAGCAGTACGCCAAACGAATTCTCCATTTCCTTCATCTGCTGGGTATAGAGCTCCAGGTTCGCCGCCATGTGGGCTTTGGAGGCGAATTGCTCCTTGAGTGTCGATTCTTCCTCGCGCTTGAGATCGAGGTGATCCTCCAGGTCGCTGACGTAGAAGCTGTACCCCAGCGCCAGCACCAATACCATCAGCAGGACACCCGCCGATGCCTTGATCGCCGGCGGCCAGGAGCCCATGTTGTTGGTATCCAGATCGTTGATATCGATCTTGCGCAGGCCTTCGAACCATTCGGATAGCCTCATTTTGCGCTCTCCAAAGCCGGCTGGGTCTGACGAACAGTCAACTGGAAAACGTTGGCCTGATCCAGCTGGCCGGCGCTGGTCGCTTTGACTTCCGTGAGGTTAGGCGCATCGAACCAGTCGGACGCATCCAGATTGCGCATCAGGTCTGAAACCCGATTGTTGGAATCTGCCGCGCCCGCAATGGACAAGGTTTTGCCGTCCATTTTCACTTCGGTGAAGTACACGCCATCCGGCAAGGTACGCGCCAACTGATCGAAGATGCGCCCGCTGATGGGACGATTGCCTTGCAGATCCTGGATGATGCGCATCCGTTCGACCAGTTGCTGGCGCCGGGCCTTGAGATCGCTGATCTGCTTGATCCGCTCATCGACCACGGCAATCTGCTTGCCGATGTAGTCGTTACGGGCGATTTGTCGATCGATGGCGCTCTTGATGACCTGGTCTGCAATCAGCACCGCTCCGACCGACCCCGCCAGCACACCGACCAGCGCCAGCAAAAAGCGCTTGCGGCGCGTTTCACGCAGCTCCTCGCGCCAGGGTAAGAGATTGATCCGCGCCATCAGTCGAAACTCCTGAGGGCCAGCCCGCAGGCAATCATCAAGGCCGGGGCATCACTGGCCAGGGCACCGGCGTTGACCTTGCTGCTCAGGCTCATTTCGGAGAAGGGATTGGCCACTCGCGTGGGGGTGCTCAGTCGCTGCTCGATCAAGCGGTCCAGCCCCGAGACCGAAGCGGTACCGCCGGCCAGCAGGATGTGATCGACCGAGTTGTACTGGCCGGAGGCGAAGAAAAACTGCAATGAACGGGACACCTGCTGCACCAGCGCCTCGCGAAACGGCTGCAGGACCTCGCTGACGTAATCGTCCGGCAGACCGCCCTGTTTCTTCGCCAACCCTGCCTGTTCAACAGTCAGCCCGTAACGGCGCTGGATTTCTTCCGTCAGCTGGCGACCGCCGAACAATTGCTCGCGGGTATAGATGATGCGCCCGTTGTGCAGCACGCTCAGGGTGGTCATGGTGGCGCCGATGTCGACCACCGCCACCGTCAGCCCCTCCTGGGAGGCCGCCAGATGACGCGTCAGCAGGCCGTACGATCGCTCCAGCGCATAGGCCTCGACGTCGACTACCCGAGCTGTCAGGCCGGCCAGGGCCAAGGCCGCTTCACGGACTTCGACGTTCTCCTTGCGACAGGCCGCCAGCAGCACATTGACCCGCTCGGGGTTGCGCGCCGACACGCCCTGGACTTCAAAGTCGATGGCGACTTCGTCCAATGGATAAGGGATGTATTGATCGGCCTCGATCTTCAGCTGGTTTTCCATCTCGTCGTCGGAAAGGCCGGCATCCATCTCGATGGTCTTGGTGATCACTGCCGAACCGGCCACGGCTACGGCGACGTTCCTGAGGCTGGTTTTGGCCTTGATCAACACGCGTGAAAGGGCCTGACCCACGCCTTCGAGCTCGGCGATATTTTTCTCGACCACCGCGCTGGAGGGCAGTGGCTCGACCGCATAGGCCTCGACCCGGTAGCGATCACCCTGGCGGCTGAGTTCCAGAAGCTTTACCGACGTGGAACTGATGTCGATCCCCAGCAGCGTATTGGCCTTTTTATTGAAGAGTCCTAACACTACCAATTCCCTATGACTTTCCGTGAGTTACGGACTCCGTAATACACTTTGCGTTCAAACCACCCGTCTTGACAGCAGGGCAAATGACGCCCGCGACGGAAAAATGCTTATAATGCCCAGCGATTTTTTTCCGCATTTACTTCAAGCGCGGGTTTCCCTGTTTACCTGAACCCTGAGCCTAATTCATTCTTTGCCTGGATATCCAAAAGCCTTGATTCGTCTGCTGAAATTTTTCGGGTGGTCCATCGTCGCGGTCTTCTGCGGACTGCTCCTTGGTCTGAGCGGCGCGTTTCTTTACCTTAGCCCCGGATTGCCATCCGTGGAGGCACTGAGAAGCATTCAGTTGCAGATCCCCTTGCGGGTGTATAGCAGCGACGACAAATTGATCGCGGAGTTTGGCGAAATGCGCCGCACTCCGATCCGTTTCGCCGACATCCCCCCCAATTTCATCAATGCCCTGCTCAGCGCCGAAGACGATAATTTCGCCAACCACTATGGCGTCGATCCCGGCAGCCTGATGCGCGCCGCCACTCAGCTGATCAAGAGCGGACACATCCAGTCCGGCGGCAGCACCATCACTATGCAGGTTGCGAAGAATTTTTTCCTTACCAGCGAACGCAGTTTCTCGCGCAAGACCACCGAAATCCTCCTGGCCCTGCAGATCGAACGACAACTGACCAAGGATGAAATCCTTGAGTTGTACGTGAACAAAATCTATCTGGGCAACCGCGCCTACGGCATCGAGGCCGCGGCGCAAGTCTATTACGGCAAGTCGATTCGAGACGTCAGCCTGGCGCAAATGGCGATGATCGCCGGCCTGCCCAAAGCGCCGTCGCGCTTCAACCCGTTGGCCAACCCTGCCCGAAGCAAGGAGCGTCGCGACTGGATCCTGGGGCGCATGTACAAGCTGGGCAAGATCACCGAGGCCGACTACACCGCTGCGATCAACGAGCCGCTCAACGCCAGTTATCACGTACCGACCCCGGAAGTGAACGCGCCGTACATCGCTGAAATGGCCCGCGCCGAAATGGTCGGGCGCTATGGCAGCGACGCGTATACCGAAGGCTTCCGCGTCACCACCACGGTGCCGAGCAACCTGCAGGAAATGGCCAACACCGCGGTCCACGAAGGCTTGATGACCTACGATCAGCGTCACGGCTATCGTGGCCCCGAATCACGCCTGCCGGGCAAGACCCGCGAGGCCTGGGCTACCGAACTGACCAAGCAGCGTACCATCAGCAGCCTCGAGCCGGCCATCGTCACCCAGGTCGACAAGACCGGCCTGCAGGTGCTGACCCGTACCGGGGAAGAACACGTCAGCTGGGACACCATGAAATGGGCGCGCCCGTTCCTGAACACCAACAGCATGGGCCCCAATCCCAAGCAACCTTCGGATGTGGCTCATGTCGGCGACCTGGTTCGCGTCCAGCGCCAGCCAGACAACTCGCTGAAGTTCAGCCAGATCCCGCAAGCCCAGGGCGCACTGGTGTCCCTCGACCCGCAGAACGGCGCCATTCGCTCGCTGGTCGGCGGCTTTGCGTTCGAGCAGAGCAACTACAACCGCGCGATGCAGGCCAAGCGCCAACCGGGCTCGAGTTTCAAGCCGTTCGTCTACAGCGCCGCGCTGGACAATGGCTACACCGCCGCCAGCCTGGTGAACGACGCCCCTATCGTGTTTGTCGACGAATACCTGGACAAGGTCTGGCGTCCGAAGAACGACACCAATACCTTTCTTGGGCCGATCCGCATGCGGGAGGCGCTCTACAAGTCGCGCAACCTGGTGTCGATCCGCCTGCTGCAAGCGCTGGGTGTAGATCGCACCATCGACTACATCAGCAAGTTCGGCTTCAACAAACAGGACCTGCCGCGCAACCTGTCCCTGGCCCTGGGCACCGCCACCCTGACGCCCATGGAAATCGCCACCGGCTGGAGCACCTTCGCCAACGGCGGCTACAAGATCACCCCGTACATCATCGAAAAGATCGAAAGCCGCAACGGCGATACGCTGTTCGTCGCCAACCCGCCAAGCGTTCCGAAAAGCGATGCAGTCAGCGATGGCATTGCGGCCCCGGTCCCGGCCGCCGACGCGTTCACCGTCAGCGCTACGCCAGGCGACACCCTGACTGCCCAGCCAGCGCCACCCGCACCGGCCGTGGCCGAACGCATCGTCGATGGCCGCACCACGTTCATCCTCAACAGCATGCTTGAGGACGTCATCAAGCGCGGCACCGGCCGCCGCGCCCTGTCATTGGGTCGCAGCGACATTGCGGGCAAGACCGGCACCACCAACGAATCCAAGGACGCCTGGTTCTCCGGCTACAACGCCGACTACGTGACTACCGTCTGGACCGGCTTCGACCAGCCTGAAAGCCTGGGTCGCCGGGAGTTCGGCGGCACCGTAGCACTGCCGATCTGGATGAGCTACATGGGCGCCGCGCTTAAAGACAAGCCGCCCCATACGCAACGAGAGCCGGAAGGCATCCTCAGCCTGCGAGTCGACCCGATCAGTGGCCGTGCAGCCTCCCCTGGCACGCCAGGGGCCTACTTCGAACTGTTCAAGGCCGAGGACACGCCACCGTCGGGTAACGAGCTGGGCAACGGCAATGCGCCGGGCAGCCCGCTGCCAGCGGATGAAGGGGCGCCGATCGATTTGTTCTGATCAGCGCAACATTAAAAAGCCCCGCCTTCGAGAGAAGCGCGGGGCTTTTTCTGCCTGTGGGCGTTGTGTTGTCTATGAGGGCCTCTTCGCGGGCAAGCCCGCTCCCACAGGGATCAGCGGCGTACACAAATTGTGCAGACATCGCCGGCCACTGTGGGAGATTCTATGGTTGAGGGGAAGCCTCAACCTGCTTTCGGTTGGTATTCGCTCTGCCCTTTCAGCAGGGCGAATACGATTCGAGCGAGTTTGCGAGCCAGTATCACCAGCGCTTGCGTGGTACTGAATCCTCGATCCCTTTGCTCCTGGTAAAACCCGTTCCAGGTTGACGTACGGCTGGCCGACATGGCCGCGTTGTGCAGAAGTCGGCGTGCCTCGGGATCTCCACGTTTGGTCAAGCTCCTTCGACCGTCTTTCTGTCCTGATTTCGAGACTCGCAAATCCATTCCTAGAAAAGCGATGAATGCGTCCGCGTTTCTGAAGTCGCCTCGTTGAAATGCCGCGATCAGGCGAGCGCCCGTCAGAAATCCGATCCCTTCAACTTTCATGCAGCGCTTTAACTGAGCGAGTAAGCCAGCCTCTTTCAAGTGATCATTGATCATCTTTTCAACCAGCACCTCAAGCTTCTGCATTGATGCTACTTGCGCGGCAAAGGCTGTTTTGAGGAGCGGTTCATTCGACCAGCTTTGCACCAAGCCAACTCGGGCCTGAACCAATGCAGAACGACGGCGAAAAAGACTCAAAAGCCTGCGATACAGGGGGGAAGGCGGGATCCATGGATGCAACTCTTCGTGTTCGTTCTTCAGGTAGCGAGCGAGCAATTTGGCATCCAGCGCATCGGTCTTCGCACGAATTTTCACGCCTTTGCGGTAATGGCTCAGCTCATAGCCATCCACCATGTAGATCGTGCAGCCGGCCTCATGGGCCAGATCGGCAAACTCTAAGTGATAGATATTGGTGGACTCAATGGCGACTTCGACAGCCCCTGGCAAGCCCTTCAGCCATTGCTTGATCGCCGTCTTGTTGTTGGGAATCGTCTCAAGCAGATCCAGCTCAGCTTGAAAGATCACCAACTCATTCTTGGCGACATCGACGCCAACGATTGGCATCAGGACAGAAACTGGCATTGCCATTGAAATTCCCCCGAGATATGGTTTTGAACACTTGAAGGGCTCACCCAGGGGCGCAGGCTTGTTCCTATCGTCGGTCTTAGCCTGATGCATTCTTTATCGGCGCTTGAGTGAAAGGAGGAGGGGCGAAATCTCCCACGGATCTGTACTGCGTCAACAGTCAGAATCGGGCTTTGTCCCTTCTCCTCCCTTCAAGTCCTAGCATACAAGCGGGCTTGCCCGCGAAGGGGCCCTTGCGGACGACGCAAAAGCCGCAGATACAAAAAAGGCCCCGACTCATACGAATCGGGGCCTTTGGTTGAAGCGCTACAACGGCTTAGCCGTTGAACACATCATCCACGCTTTTCAGCGGGTAGTTCTTCGGATACGGCAGGGTCGCCACACCGGTCTCGATCGCAGCCTTGGCCACGGCATCGGAGATCAGGGTGATCAGACGGGCATCCATCGGTTTCGGGATGATGTACTCACGACCGAATTCCAGCTTGATGCCGCCATAGGCGTCGCACACTTCCTGGGGCACTGGCAGTTTGGCCAGTTCACGCAGGGCGTTGGCCGCAGCCACTTTCATTTCTTCGTTGATGCGCTTGGCACGAACGTCCAGGGCACCGCGGAAGATGAACGGGAAGCCCAGTACGTTGTTGACCTGGTTCGGGTAGTCCGAACGGCCGGTGGCCATGATCACGTCGTCGCGGGTGGCATGCGCCAGTTCCGGGGAGATTTCCGGATCCGGGTTCGAGCACGCGAACACGATCGGGTTGGCCGCCATGGATTTCAGGCCTTCTGCGCTCAGCAGGTTCGGACCGGACAGGCCAACGAACACGTCCGCGCCTTCCAGCGCGTCAGCCAGGGAGCGTTTCTCGGTCGCGTGAGCGAACACAGCCTTGTACTGGTTCAGGTCGTCACGGCCGGAGTGGATCACACCGGTACGGTCAACCATATAGATGTTTTCGATGTTGGCGCCCATGCTCACCAGCAATTTCATGCAGGAGATGGCGGCAGCACCGGCGCCCAGGCAGACGATCTTGGCGTCAGCCAGGGTTTTGCCAGCGATTTCCAGGGCGTTGATCATGCCGGCCGCGGTAACGATCGCGGTGCCGTGCTGGTCATCGTGGAACACCGGAATGTCGCACTGCTCGATCAGGGCACGTTCGATCTCAAAGCACTCAGGGGCCTTGATGTCTTCCAGGTTGATGCCACCGAAAGTGATGGAGATGCGCTTGACCGTGTCGATGAAGGCTTGCGGGCTTTCGGAGTCGACTTCGATGTCGAACACGTCAATACCGGCGAAGCGCTTGAACAGTACACCCTTGCCTTCCATGACTGGCTTGGAAGCCAATGGACCGAGGTTACCCAGGCCGAGAATCGCGGTGCCATCGGAAATCACTGCAACCAGGTTGCCTTTACCGGTGTACTTGTAGGCCAGCTCAGGATCGCGGGCGATTTCGCGTACTGGTTCGGCTACGCCGGGGCTGTAGGCCAGCGACAGGTCGCGGGCGGTAGCGGTGGCCTTGGTGAGCTCGACACTCAGCTTCCCTGGACGAGGATGGGCGTGATATTCGAGAGCGGCAGTTTTCAGATCAGACATGTGGGCATTCCGCTTTTTACTGTTGGACAGACGGACCGCCGAGGATACGCGTGTCGCAAAGTCCCCACAAGACTGACCGGTCACCCCTGTCAAGCGGCCTGCCCTACGACTTTGGGCCAAGAGCCACAGAACACAAGGGATAGACTGTTCACAATCGACATAAAAAATGTCTACAATTTTTTATCAGGGAGCCGCTTGCAGCATCGCCGGGTGGGTCAATGGCAATAACCAACGCGCCTGCCCGTCTTTCAGTCCGCCACGGCGCGAACGATCCACCACCCAACCACGCGCCTCGATCTGCTTGCCCTTCAGCCGCTCAAGCGCCGCGACGTCGAACTGCCCAAGCAAATTGGGCGCAACGCGCAATACAACTGAATCCTGCAACTCGATCCAAACCCCGCCGCGATTGCGCTGAACCTTGCTCACGCGACCACTGAGCACGGCAAAGCCGGATGTGGTTATCTGCTCCGCTTTCAGTACAGGTGATTGTCGCCACACACCCAGCCCGGCCTGACGGGCACTACGCTCCGCGGTTTGCTGACAGATGACCAGATCGACATTCGGCGCGACGGCCACCTGGAACCCCAGGCCTTCAGCGAGCATTTGCGCTTCGAGATTGGCGCCATCCGCGCCGTAGAGATGAGCCAGGGTACGGCCGTAGCTATCTTTGCTTTCTTTGCCGGGCAGCAAAGCGAGCTGTCCGTCGCTGGCCGCAACCAGCGCTTCCAGGCGCTTGCGTGCCGTCACGGCGAACGGCTCGTCGGCACGGCCTTTCTTGCCCAGTTCCGGGGTATTCAAACCGATCATGCGCACACTGCGGCCGTCGCTCAGGCGCAGCGTGTCGCCGTCCACCACCCGCTGCACCGCGACCGAGGCCAGGCCGTCCGGCGCAGGGCAGAAAGCGTGGACAGCAGAAAGCCAAAACGCAGACACAAAAAAGGCGCCCGCAAGGGACGCCTTTTTCATCAGCAAGGAAAAGCCCATCGGGCTTTTCTGCCTTACTCTGCAGCAGCAGGAGCAGGAGCTTTTTTGCCGAATTGACCGAAACGGTCTGCGAAGCGCTGTACACGGCCGCCAGTATCCAGAGTCTTCTGCTTACCGGTGTAGAACGGGTGGCACTCGTTGCATACGTCGATCGCCAGAGGCTTGGCCAGGTTCGAACGAGTTTCGAACTTGTTGCCACAGCTGCAGGTAACTGCGGTGATTTCGTATGTTGGATGGATATCGGCTTTCATGGTGAATTCCTCAGGCTAGCGTGCCGCCACTCAACACCATTGTTGAATACCGCACGTAATTAGGCCGCGGATTCTACCAGAGGTTTGAAATCACGCAAGCTGTCCCTTACACCGACCGTCTGCTAGGCTCCCGGTCCAAAGCACATTGCTCTGTAGGAGCGAGCTTGCTCGCGAAAAAGGTACAACCGACGCCACTCGGCGGCTGGAATACCTTCGCGAGCAAGCTCGCTCCTACAGGTATTGCGTCCAGCCTTGCATTTATTGCCCGCCCAAAGAGATCCCCCCGCGTGCCCGACGCCATATTGCGCCTCGCCCTGCCCTCGCCGCTGCGCCGCCTGTTCGATTACCGTGCCCCGGCCGGCATCCTGCGCGCCCAGTTGCATCCGGGCATGCGCCTGCGGGTCCCCTTCGGCCGACGGGAGATGATCGGGATCCTGGTGGAGGTCACCGACACCAGCGAAGTCCCGGCGGCAAAGCTCAAGCCGGCCCTGGCCCTGCTCGACGCCACGCCGCCCCTGCCGCCTGCTCTGTTCAAGCTGTGCCTGTGGACCTCCCAGTATTACCAACACAGCCTCGGCGATACCTTGAGCTGGGCGCTGCCGGTGTTGTTGCGCCAGGGCGAACTGGCCGAAGCGCGCCAGGAGCGCTTCTGGTCCGCTGCACCGGGCGCCAGGCTCGATGACCCGCGCATCGCCCGCGCCCCGCGTCAGCGTGAGGCCCTGGCGACCCTGGCCCAGCATCCCCACGGCGTCGCCCATCAATTGCTGAGCAAACTGATGCTGAGCAAGGACAGCCTCGACCTGTTGCTGGCCAAAGACCTGGTGCAGGTGGAGATCCGCCGGCACGCTCCCGGCGCGCGCCACGAACACTGGCTGGCGCAACCGGAGTTGCCGCTCAACCCCGAGCAGCGTGCGGCTTATGAAGCGATTCGCGCCGGTTTCGACAGTTATCACGCGTTTCTGCTGGCCGGGGTCACCGGCAGCGGCAAGACCGAAGTCTACCTGCAACTTATTCGCGAAACCCTCGAAGCGGGCAAGCAGGCACTGGTGCTGATCCCGGAGATCAACCTCGGCCCGCAGACCCTGGCGCGCTTCGAGCAACGCTTCAATGCACGCATCGCGCTGATCCACTCGGCGGTCAATGATCGTGAGCGCCTGGAGGCCTGGCTTGCCGCGCGGGACGGCGAGGCCGACATCATCATCGGCACCCGCTCGGCACTGTTCACCCCGATGAAGAACCCCGGCCTGATCATCATCGACGAAGAGCACGACGGCTCCTATAAACAGCAGGAAGGCCTGCGTTATCACGCTCGCGACCTGGCCTTGGTGCGTGCACGACAGGAAAACATTCCGATTGTCCTCGGCTCCGCCACGCCGTCACTGGAAAGCCTGCACAACGCCTACACCGGTCGGTACGGACTCCTGCGCCTGAATGAACGCGCCGGTGGCGCCAAGCAACCGCGTTTCCTGCGTCTTGACGTGAAAAGTCGTCCACTGGACAGCGGCATTTCCGGGCCGATGCAGCAGGCCATCGGCCAGACGCTGGCGGCGGGCCAGCAGGTGCTGGTGTTTCTCAACCGCCGCGGTTTTGCACCGACGCTGCTGTGTCACGACTGTGGCTGGATGTCCGAGTGCCAACGCTGTGATGCACGAATGACCGTGCACCAGCGCTCGGGCGAGCTGCGCTGCCACCATTGCGGGTACGTCGAACGCGTACCCCGGCATTGCCCCAAGTGCGGCAAAGTCGACCTGCGCCCGGTAGGTGCCGGCACCGAGCGCGCCGAGGAACGACTGGGGATTTTGTTCCCCGACGTCCCGGTGCTGCGGGTCGACCGCGACAGCACTTCACGCAAGGACGCGATGAACCAGCTGTTTGCCACCATCCAGAAAGGCCATCCCTGCATTCTGGTGGGCACGCAGATGCTTGCCAAAGGGCACCACTTTCCCCGGGTAACCCTGGTGTCGATACTCGATGCCGACGGCGGGCTGTTCTCCGGCGACTTCCGCGCCAGCGAACGCATGGCGCAGCTGATCGTCCAGGTGGCAGGCCGTGCGGGCCGGGCTGAAGAGCCGGGCAAGGTGATCATTCAAACCCACCTCGCAGACCATCCGCTGCTGGTGCAATTGACCGAACAGGGTTATTTCGCGTTTGCCGAACAGGCCTTGAGCGAACGTCGCGCGGCGGGATTGCCACCCTTTGCGCATTTGGCATTGCTGCGGGCCGAAGCGCACAAGCCCGGGCAGGCCGAAGGTTTTCTCGATGAGGCGTGCAGTGAGGCCGAGCGTTTGCTGGCAGAGCAGAACCTGACCGGCATCGAGCTGCTGGGGCCGGTGCCTGCTCCAATGGAACGGCGGGCCGGGCGTTATCGGGCGCAGTTGTTGTTGCAGGCTACGGCTCGGGCGCCGTTGCATCGGCTGTTAAGCAGCTGGCTGCTGGTGTTGGAGCAGATGCCGAGTGGGCGGGCGGTGCGTTGGTCCCTTGATGTCGATCCTGTGGATTTGTATTGATTTGGAGATCGCCTTCGCGAGCAAGCCCGCTCCCACAGGGGTATGTGCCTGACACATAACGCATGAACACCGTAGATCCAGTGTGGGAGCGGGCTTGCTCGCGAAGGGGCCCGAATAGTCACCACATATCCACATCCTGCCCGCTATAGTTGGCAAGCCCGCCTTCGCCACGGATAATGCCCAGTTTTTCCACCAGCGCATCGAAGCGCCGCCGCGCTTGCGGTCGAAAGAGAAGACCATGAAAGACACCATTCGCCAGCTGATCCAACAAGCCATCACCCAACTCGTCAACGAAGGTGTGTTGCCTGAAGGCCTGTCGCCGGCGATTCAGGTGGAAAACTCCCGCGACAAGACCCACGGCGATTTCGCCAGCAACATCGCGATGATGCTGGCCAAACCGGCCGGCATGAAGCCGCGCGACCTGGCAGAGAAAATCATCGCCGCGCTGCCGGCTGACGAAAACGTCTCCAAAACCGAAATCGCCGGCCCGGGCTTCCTCAATTTCTTCCAGAACACCCAAGCCCTGGCCACTCGCCTGGATGCCGCCCTGGCCGATGACAAGATCGGCGTGCGCAAGGCGGGTCCGGTGCAGCGCACCGTGGTCGACCTGTCGGCGCCGAACCTGGCCAAAGAGATGCACGTCGGCCACTTGCGCTCGACCATCATTGGCGACGGCGTGGCGCGGGTCCTGGAGTTTCTTGGCGATGAAGTGATCCGTCAGAACCACGTCGGCGACTGGGGCACCCAGTTCGGCATGCTGATGGCCTACCTGCAAGAAAACCCGATCACCAGCGACGAGCTGTCGGACCTGGAAAATTTCTACCGCGCGGCCAAGCAGCGTTTCGATGAATCCGAAGAATTCGCCGACCGCGCCCGTGGCCTGGTGGTCAAGCTGCAAGCTGGTGACCCGGACTGCCTGGCGCTGTGGACCAGGTTCAGGGACATCTCGCTGTCCCACTGCCAGAAAATCTACGAACTGCTGAACGTCAAACTGACCATGGCCGACGTGATGGGCGAAAGCGCCTACAACGACGACCTGATCAACGTGGTCAACGACCTCAAGGCCGCCGGCCTGCTGGTCGAGAGCAACGGCGCCCAGTGCGTGTTCCTCGATGAATTCAAGAACGCCGACGGCGACCCGCTGCCGGTGATCATCGTCAAGGCCGACGGCGGCTATCTGTATGCCACCACCGACTTGGCCGCCGTGCGTTACCGCAGTGGCAAGCTGAACGCTGATCGCGCGCTGTATTTCGTCGACCAGCGTCAGGCCCTGCACTTCCAGCAGGTGTTCGCAGTCGCCCGCAAGGCCGGCTTCGTGACCCATCCGATGGAAATGGAACACATGGGCTTCGGCACCATGAACGGCGCCGATGGCCGTCCGTTCAAGACCCGTGACGGCGGCACCGTGAAACTGATCGACCTGCTGACCGAAGCCCGGGAACGTGCCTACACCCTGGTGAAGGACAAAAACCCGGAGCTGGCCGAAGCCGAGTTGCGCAACATCGCCAAGGTCGTGGGCATCGGCGCCGTGAAGTACGCCGATCTGTCCAAGCATCGCACCAGCGACTACAGCTTCAACTTCGACCTGATGCTGAACTTCGAAGGCAACACCGCGCCGTACCTGTTGTATGCCTATACCCGTGTGGCCGGGGTGTTCCGCAAACTCGGCAAGGACTTCAGCGAAGTCGAAGGCCAGATCGTCCTTGAAGCGCCACACGAACACGAACTGGCAGCGAAACTGGCACAGTTCGGTGAAGTGTTGAATAACGTGTCTGACAAAGGTACGCCGCACATTCTGTGCACCTACCTGTACGATGTCGCCGGCCTGTTCTCCAGTTTCTACGAGAACTGCCCGATCCTCGGTGCCGACACCCCGGCGCAAATGCAGAGCCGCCTGCGCCTCGCCGCGCTGACCGGTCGCACTCTCAAGCAAGGCCTGGAACTCTTGGGTCTGGAAACTCTGGAGCGTATGTAAGTTGGCTGCCAAGAAAAAACCTGCACCCAAGCGTGGCGCCAGCCGTTACCAAGCCCCTGCAAAGCAACCGATCCCGGGTTGGCTGTGGATGGCCATCGGCCTGACGGTCGGCGCGTTCATCGTGTTCCTGATGAAGCTGGAACCGGGCAAGGGCAGCGAAAGCGTCAAGCGCGAGAAAATCGAGCAGCAGAAAGCCACCAGGATGGCCGAGGCCAACAAGACCCCCCCGAGCCCGACACAGCCGGCGAAGCCGAAATACGACTTCTATACCTTGCTGCCGGAATCGGAAGTGATCGTGCCGCCGGATGCCGTGCCGGAGAAAACCCTGCCGACGCCACAAGTGCCGGCCATCCCGACCACGCCGGTCACGCCGGAGCAAGCGGCGAAGATCGACACTGCGCGCGCTCAGGCCGCACTGGCCGGGATTACCCCACCGCCAGCGCCACCGGTGTCCAAAGCGGCGCCAGTGACCAAATTCTTCCTGCAGGCCGGTTCGTTCCGCAAGGAGGCTGATGCGGACAAGGTTCGGGCGCAGATCATCCTGCTCGGTCAGGCTGTGGCGGTTGAATCCGGCACCGTGAAGGATGAAACCTGGTATCGGGTATTGGTCGGACCGTTCAGCAACCGCGAACAGCTGACCACCGCCCAGAAACAACTGGCCGGCAGCGGTTTCAGCAATTTGTTGTTACAACAACGCCAGAGCCGCTGATTTCGCCAGTAGTGCCGCGTTATCGTTCTTCGCGGGCAAGCCTCGCTCCTACAGCAATTGTGCCGTTCACCGCATGTGTGAACGACGCTGCCCCGTAGGAGCGAGGCTTGCCCGCGAAGGCGGCCGAACAGCCAACACACCTTTTCCCGCCTGACACCACTCGTCCCTTCTCACGCCCCGCAGTTGAAATACGCATCACCACCCCCATATGAGTTGGCAGAAGGCATTTTCGCCCCGCTGCGTGGAGACTCTCCCTTGACCACCATCGTTTCAGTTCGCCGCCACGGCAAAGTCGTCATGGGCGGCGACGGCCAGGTTTCTCTGGGCAATACCGTGATGAAAGGCAACGCGAAGAAAGTTCGCCGCCTGTACCACGGCCAGGTGATCGCCGGTTTTGCCGGCGCCACCGCTGACGCCTTCACCCTGTTTGAGCGCTTCGAAGGCCAGCTCGAGAAACATCAGGGTCACCTGGTTCGCGCCGCCGTCGAACTCGCCAAAGAGTGGCGCACCGACCGCACCCTCAGCCGCCTCGAAGCCATGCTCGCGGTCGCCAACAAAGACGCATCCCTGATCATTACCGGCAACGGCGACGTGGTCGAACCCGAAGAAGGGTTGATCGCCATGGGCTCCGGGGGCGGTTATGCCCAGGCCGCCGCCAGCGCGCTGCTGAAGAAAACCGATCTGTCCGCCCGGGAAATCGTCGAAACCGCACTCGGCATTGCCGGCGACATCTGTGTATTCACCAACCACACCCAGACCATTGAGGAGCAGGACTGCGCCGAATAAGCCTGATCAGGCCTTTGTGCCACGGTTCATTCTTGCTTGAGGTCCGCCAAATACTATGTCCATGACTCCCCGTGAAATCGTCCACGAACTCAATCGCCATATCATCGGCCAGGACGATGCCAAGCGCGCCGTCGCCATCGCGCTGCGTAACCGCTGGCGCCGGATGCAGCTGCCTGAAGAGCTGCGCGTTGAAGTAACCCCCAAGAACATCCTGATGATCGGCCCGACCGGTGTCGGTAAAACCGAGATCGCCCGTCGCCTGGCCAAACTGGCCAACGCGCCGTTCATCAAAGTCGAAGCGACCAAGTTCACCGAAGTCGGTTACGTCGGTCGCGACGTGGAATCGATCATTCGCGACCTGGCCGACGCGGCCATCAAACTGCTGCGCGAACAGGAAATAACCAAGGTTCGCCATCGCGCCGAAGACGCTGCCGAAGAACGCATCCTCGACGCCCTGCTGCCACCGGCACGCATGGGTTTCAATGAAGACGCCGCGCCGTCGACCGATTCCAACACTCGCCAGTTGTTCCGCAAGCGCCTGCGCGAAGGTCAGCTGGACGACAAGGAAATCGAAATCGAAGTCGCCGACGTGGTCGGTGTCGATATCTCCGCGCCGCCAGGCATGGAAGAAATGACCAACCAGTTGCAGAGCCTGTTCGCCAACATGGGCAAGGGCAAACGCAAGAGCCGCAAGATCAAGGTCAAGGAAGCGCTGAAACTGGTGCGCGACGAAGAAGCCGGCCGCCTGGTCAACGAAGAAGAGTTGAAGGCCAAGGCGCTGGAAGCGGTCGAGCAGCACGGCATCGTATTCATCGACGAAATCGACAAGGTTGCCAAGCGCGGCAATTCCGGTGGCGTCGACGTGTCCCGGGAAGGCGTACAGCGCGACTTGTTGCCGCTGATCGAGGGCTGCACCGTCAACACCAAGCTGGGCATGGTCAAGACTGACCACATCCTGTTCATCGCCTCTGGTGCGTTCCACCTGAGCAAGCCGAGCGATCTGGTGCCGGAACTGCAAGGCCGCCTGCCGATTCGCGTCGAGCTCAAGGCGCTGACGCCGGAAGACTTCGAACGCATCCTCAGCGAGCCGCACGCATCGCTCACCGAGCAGTATTGCGCCCTGCTGAAAACCGAAGGCCTGGTCATCGAGTTCCAGCCGGACGGCATCAAGCGCATCGCCGAGATCGCCTGGCAGGTCAATGAGAAGACCGAGAACATTGGCGCCCGTCGCCTGCACACCCTGCTCGAGCGCCTGCTCGAAGAGGTGTCGTTCAGCGCCGGCGACCTGGCCAGCGCCCACGATGAGAAGGCGATCCTGATCGACGCCGACTACGTCAACAATCACCTGGGCGAATTGGCACAGAACGAAGACCTGTCCCGTTATATCCTGTAAGCCATACTTACTGTGGTAGTGGACCCTGTGGGAGCGGGCTTGCTCGCGAAAGCGGTATAACAGTCAACGATGATGTTGAATGTATTGGCCTCTTCGCGAGCAAGCCCGCTCCCACATTTGAACGGTGGTGTTCAATGGGTCGCCCACACAAATGGATTACTGGCCATGACCCAACTCCCCACCGACATCAAACTGCACAAAGCCTCGAAAACCCTGTCGCTGAAATACGCGTCCGGCGAGGAACATCACCTGCCCGCCGAATTCCTCCGCGTGCACTCCCCCTCCGCCGAGGTCCAGGGCCACGGCAAACCCATCCTGCAATTTGGCAAGATCGGCGTAGGCCTGACCAAGGTCGAACCGGCCGGCCAGTACGCACTGAAATTGACCTTCGACGACGGCCACGACAGCGGCCTGTTCACCTGGGAATATCTGTACCAGTTAGGCGTGCGCCAGGAAGATCTCTGGAACGATTATCTTGCCGAACTCAAGGCGGCTGGAAAAACCCGCGACCCGAACGAATCCGTCGTCAAGTTGATGCTCTAAATCGGGCCTCTTGCTCTTTAGAGGGCATTTTCTAATTTCATCTGTTTGAATGCTCGGCTTACAGGCCGACGATTGGCCTGCTTGCGAAAAAAATTAAACTCGGGTAACCAATGGAACTGGCAAGGTCCCTGCAGTGCTCGCTGAACTGAAAACCAGCGATCAGAATTCACGGTCACCCGAGCAGTAGTACCTGGCATTGGCTGTGAGACTGCGCAGCCGGCCCGGGTATTCGTCGGGACAATGGAGCGTCGTAGATGAGTAACAAGAATAACGATGACTTGAAGTATCAGGCCTCGGAAAACACCTTGGGGCTGAATCCTGTCGTTGGGTTGCGTGGCAAGGATCTACTGGCGTCTGCACGTATGGTGCTCAGGCAAGCCATCAAACAACCGATTCACAGTGCCAGGCATGTTGCCCATTTCGGTCGTGAACTCACGCACGTGCTGCTTGGCAAGTCCGGGTTGCAACCGGCAAGCGATGACCGTCGCTTCGCAGATCCGGCCTGGAGCCAGAACCCGCTCTACAAACGTTATTTGCAAACCTATCTGGCGTGGCGCAAGGAGCTCCACGACTGGATCGAACACAGCAATCTGTCGCCCAATGATGCCAGTCGCGGGCATTTCGTGATCAACCTCATGACCGAAGCCATGGCGCCGACCAACAGCGCGGCCAACCCGGCGGCGGTCAAACGCTTCTTCGAAACCGGCGGCAAAAGCCTGCTCGACGGCCTCTCGCATCTGGCCAAGGATCTGGTGCACAACGGCGGCATGCCGAGCCAGGTCAACATGGGCGCCTTTGAAGTCGGCAAAAGCCTGGGCGTGACCGAAGGCGCAGTCGTTTTCCGCAACGACGTGCTGGAGCTGATCCAGTACCGGCCGACCACCGAGCAGGTGTACGAGCGTCCCTTGCTGGTGGTACCGCCGCAGATCAACAAGTTCTACGTGTTCGACCTCAGTCCGGACAAGAGCCTGGCGCGCTTCTGCCTGCGCGGTAACGTGCAGACCTTTATCGTCAGCTGGCGCAACCCGACCAAGGAGCAGCGCGAGTGGGGGCTGTCGACCTACATCGAGGCGCTCAAGGAAGCGGTCGACGTGGTCACCGCGATCACGGGCAGCAAAGACGTGAACATGCTCGGCGCCTGCTCCGGCGGCATCACCTGCACCGCGCTGGTGGGCCACTATGCGGCGCTCGGCGAAAACAAGGTCAACGCTCTCACCCTGCTGGTCAGCGTGCTGGATACCACCCTGGACAGCGACGTGGCGCTGTTCGTCAATGAACAGACCCTCGAATCCGCCAAGCGCCACTCCTATCAGGCCGGGGTGCTGGAAGGCCGCGACATGGCGAAAGTCTTCGCCTGGATGCGCCCCAATGATCTGATCTGGAACTACTGGGTCAACAACTACCTGCTGGGCAACGAGCCACCGGTGTTCGACATCCTGTTCTGGAACAACGACACCACACGGTTGCCTGCGGCATTCCACGGCGACCTGATCGAATTGTTCAAAACCAACCCGTTGATCCGCGCCGATGCACTGGAAGTGTGCGGCACGCCGATCGATCTGAAGCAGGTCACTGTCGATATCTTTTCCCTGGCCGGGACCAACGACCACATTACGCCGTGGAAATCCTGCTACAAATCGGCGCAACTGTTCGGCGGCAAGGTGGAATTCGTGCTGTCCAGCAGTGGGCATATCCAGAGCATCCTGAATCCGCCGGGCAATCCGAAATCGCGCTACATGACCAGCACCGAGATGCCGGTCAAAGCCGAGGACTGGCAAGAAACCTCCACCAAACACACGGATTCCTGGTGGCTGTACTGGCAGGCCTGGCAGGCCGAGCGTTCGGGCAACCTGAAAAAGGCCCCGGCGAAACTGGGCAACAAGGCGTATCCGGCAGGCGAGGCGGCACCAGGCACTTACGTACACGAGCGGTAACCGACATACCCCACCCTATCTGTAGGAGCGAGGCTTGCCCGCGAATGAAGCGACTCGGTGTAACAGATACACCTCATCATCGTTCATCGCGGGCAAGCCTCGCTCCTACAGATGGCGCGGGGACGAATTCACCCACAGGGTTTGAAGCATGCCGCAACAGTTCATCTTTCGTACCGTCGACCTGGATGGCCAGACCCTCCGCACGGCAGTACGCCCCGGCAAGCCTCACTTGACGCCCTTGCTGATTTTCAACGGCATCGGCGCCAACCTGGAGCTGGTGTTTCCGTTCATCGCGGCGCTGGACCCGGACCTGGAAGTCATCGCCTTCGATGTACCCGGTGTCGGCGGCTCCTCGACACCAAACCGACCGTATCGTTTTCCGGGCCTGGCGAAACTCACGGCGCGGATGCTCGACTATCTCGACTATGGGCAAGTCAACGTGATCGGCGTGTCCTGGGGCGGGGCCCTCGCCCAACAGTTCGCCTACGACTATCCCGAGCGGTGCAAGAAACTCGTCCTGGCGGCGACGGCGGCTGGCGCGGTGATGGTGCCGGGCAAGCCCAAAGTGCTGTGGCTGATGGCCAGCCCTCGGCGCTATATCCAGCCGTCTCATGTCATCCGTATTGCGCCGATGATTTACGGCGGTGCGTTCCGGCGCGATCCAACCCTCGCCGCCAGCCACGCCGCCAAGGTGCGTTCCGCGGGCAAGCTCGGTTACTACTGGCAGTTGTTCGCCGGCGTCGGCTGGACCAGCATTCACTGGCTGCACAAGATCAATCAGCCAACCCTGGTGCTCGCCGGCGACGACGATCCGCTGATCCCGCTGATCAACATGCGCGTGCTGGCGTGGCGGATTCCCAATGCTCAGCTGCACATCATCGATGACGGGCACCTGTTCCTGATTACCCGGGCCGAAGCAGTGGCACCGATCATCATGAAATTTCTCCAGGAAGAACGACAGCGTGCGGTCATGCATCCGCACCCGGCGCCATTGGGCGGTTAACCGGCCCATTGTCGGTCGGCAGGACGCCGGCCCGCGCAACAACCCGTAACAGCGTCTATGGTGTTCTGGTTCGACGTGTTTGTTTTAGGCCTGAAGACCAAGGAGTGTTGAGTCATGCGCGACAAACCAGCGAGGGAATTTTCACCGACTCCCGCCGCGTTCATCAACGCACAGAGTGCGATCACCGGCCTGCGTGGTCGGGATCTGTTTTCAACCCTGCGCAGCGTTGCCGCCCATGGTTTGCGCAACCCGGTGCACACGGCCCGACACGCCTTGAAACTCGGCGGCCAGTTGGGTCGGGTGCTGCTGGGCGAAACCCTGCACCCGACCAATCCGCATGACAATCGCTTTGCCGATCCCGCCTGGAGCCTCAACCCTTTTTATCGCCGCAGTTTGCAGGCTTATCTGAGCTGGCAGAAGCAAGTCAGGCACTGGATCGACGAGAGCAACATGAGCCCGGACGATCGCGCCCGCGCCCACTTCGCTTTCGCCTTGCTCAACGACGCCCTGGCCCCGTCCAATAGCTTGCTCAATCCGCTGGCGATCAAGGAGATCTTCAACTCCGGCGGCAACAGTCTGGTGCGGGGTATCAGCCACCTGGTCGACGACTTCCTGCACAACGACGGCCTGCCCAGACAGGTCACCAAACAAGCTTTCGAAGTCGGCAAAACGGTCGCCACCACTACCGGCTCCGTGGTGTTTCGCAATGAGCTGCTGGAGCTGATCCAGTATAAGTCGATGAGCGAAAAGCAGTATTCCAAGCCCTTGCTGGTGGTGCCGCCGCAGATCAACAAGTACTACATTTTCGACCTGAGCCCCCACAACAGCTTCGTCCAGTTTGCGCTGAAGAACGGCCTGCAGACCTTCATGATCAGTTGGCGCAACCCTGATGTGCGCCATCGCGAATGGGGGCTGTCGACCTACGTTGAAGCGGTCGAAGAGGCGATGAACGTGTGCCGGGCGATCACCGGAGCCCGCGAAGTC
The DNA here is from genome assembly GCF_001661075.1 of Pseudomonas silesiensis. Lineage (NCBI taxonomy): Bacteria > Pseudomonadati > Pseudomonadota > Gammaproteobacteria > Pseudomonadales > Pseudomonadaceae > Pseudomonas > Pseudomonas silesiensis. The sequence continues at coordinate 307,202 of NZ_CP014870.1, read as the reverse complement.
AACCTGATGGGCGCCTGCGCCGGCGGTTTGACAATCGCGGCCCTGCAAGGACATTTGCAGGCCAAGCGACAACTGCGCAGGGTATCCAGCGCGACGTACCTGGTGAGCCTGCTCGACAGTCAGATGGACACGCCCGCGTCCCTGTTCGCCGATGAGCAAACCCTCGAGGCAGCCAAGCGCCGCTCTTACCAGAAAGGCGTGCTGGAGGGTCGAGACATGGCTAAGGTCTTTGCCTGGATGCGCCCCAACGATTTGATCTGGAGTTACTTCGTCAACAACTACCTGTTGGGCAAGGAACCGCCGGCGTTCGACATTCTCTACTGGAACAATGACAGCACGCGCCTGCCTGCGGCCCTCCATGGCGACCTGCTGGACTTCTTCAAGCACAATCCACTGAGCCATCCGGGCGGCCTTGAAGTGTGCGGTACGCCGATCGACTTGCAGAAAGTCACGGTCGACAGCTTCAGCGTCGCCGGCATCAACGACCACATCACCCCTTGGGATGCGGTGTATCGCTCCACCCTGCTGCTGGGTGGCGAGCGGCGCTTCGTACTCTCCAACAGCGGGCATGTGCAGAGCATCCTCAACCCGCCCTCCAACCCGAAAGCCAATTTCGTCGAAAGCACCAAGCTGAGCGGCGACCCGCGCGCCTGGTATTACGACGCCAAGCAAGTCGACGGCAGCTGGTGGACTCAGTGGCTGGGCTGGATTCAGGAGCGCTCCGGCGCACTGAAAGAAACCCGGGTGACGCTTGGCAACCCGAATTATCCACCGATGGAGGCAGCACCTGGCACCTACGTGCGCGTGCGCTGAACCTTAAAACGCTGCAGCCAGCCTTCAATCCTGTAGGAGCGAGCTTGCTCGCGATGGACGTTAACGATAACGCGTGCTGCCTGGTCAACCGCGTGTTCCCCTCGTTTTTCGCGAGCAAGCTCGCTCCTACAGAGACAGGCATTGGCCGTGGCATGACTCGATCATTAAGAAGACTGGATGAAAACCCGCGACCGGATCCTCGAATGTGCCCTGCAGTTGTTCAATGAAAAGGGCGAACCGAACGTCTCCACCATGGAAGTTGCCAATGAAATGGGGATTAGCCCGGGCAATCTTTACTACCACTTCCACGGCAAGGAACCACTGATACTCGGGTTGTTCGAGCGCTTCCAGGCCGAACTTGCGCCACTGCTCGATCCACCTCACGACGTCGAACTGGCCCCCGAAGATTACTGGCTGTTCCTGCACCTGATCGTCGAGCGCCTGGCGCATTACCGGTTTCTGTTCCAGGACCTGTCGAACCTGGCCGGGCGCCTGCCGAAGCTGGCCAAGGGCATCCGCAACCTGCTCAACGCGCTCAAGCGCACGCTGGCTTCATTGCTGGCGCAATTGAAAGCTAAGGGGCAGTTGGTCAGCGACACCCAGGCGCTGGGTCAGCTGGTGGAGCAGATCACCATGACACTGCTGTTCTCGCTGGACTATCAGCGGATTCTGGATCGTGGGGGCGAGGTGAGGCTGGTGGTGTATCAGATCATGATGCTGGTGGCGCCGCATCTGCTGCCGCCGATCAAGGTGGCGACCGAGCAAATGGCACTCCAATACCTCGAAGAACACGAGTAATCCCCGTGTAGGAGCGAGCTTGCTCGCGATGGTGTGTCAGTCACATTGGTGTCGACTGACACACCATCGCGAGCAAGCTCGCTCCTACACGGGATCTGCAGCGGTTATTGCACAAACAAAAACGCCCGACCTTTGCAGGCCGGGCGTTTTCTTGAGTCCCGGAAAAATCAGGACTGACTGGTTGGCGTCGATGGAGCTGGCGCGGCAGTCGGGGTTGCAGCAGGGGTCGGTGCAGCAGCCGAGTTCGATGCGCTGACCGGGGCCGCCGGTTTCGCAGCAACCTCTGCCGGTTTTGGTGCAGCGGCTTTCGGCGCTGCCGGTTTTTTCACTGCCGGCTTCTTCGCCGCAGCAGGTTTTGCCGCTGGCTTGGCGGCCGGTTTGGCCGCTGCGGTTTTGGCCGCAACCGTTTTGGCCGCTGTCTTGGCTGCAGCAGGTTTAGCGGCGGCAGTTTTAGTAGCCGACTTGGCTGCGGACGCGACTTTCGTTGCGGCTTTGGCTACCGGTTTAGCGGCAGCCTTGGCCAGCGGCTTGGCCGTCGATTTTGCCGCAGGTTTGGCCGCTGCGGTTTTGGCCGCAACAGGTGCAACCTTGGCGCCGGTGAGTTTTTCGATTTGCTTGGTCAGGGTATCGACCTTGCTGTGCAGTGCCTTGACCTCATTGCGGCTTGGTACACCCAGGCGCGAAATGGCACTGTTCAGGCGCTTGTCGAAAGCCCCTTCCAGCTCATCCCACTTGCCCATTGCACGATCTTTCACGCCGCTGATACGCGACTTGGCCGAAGTAGCGGAATCCTTGGCGGCATCGACTTTCTTATCGACAGCGCTCTTGGTGAGCTTCTCGGCTTTCTCGCCATCTTTAACCAATGCATCGAAGAGCTTGCTGCCGTCAGTGTCGATCTTCGAGTACACGCCCAAACCAGCCAGCCAGATTTTGCGGGAGTAGTCTTCGACTTTCCCAATCCACGAGCTGCCTTCTTTATCGGTGTTCTTTTTACCAGCCATCCCGTTCTCCTTAAGATTTACGCGCGACGCGTTCGAGCAATGCCGTCAGCTCATCGAGCTTGGCAGAGAGTGTCTCCACGTCATGTTTAGACGGAATGCCGATACGATTCAAGGTACTTGCGACACGCGAGTCGAAAGCCTTCTCGACTTTGTCGAGTTGTACTTCGACCTTGCCTTTGAAAGAGCTGACTTCAGTCTTGGCTTCATCGATCTCGGCATTCGCTGCTTCGAGCTTCTCGGCAACGGCTTCTTTGCCTTTCTTTTCAACAGCTTGACCGGCAACGATCAACTCTTGAAAGTACTCGCTACCTTCTTGACCGACTCTGGCGTAAGCCCCCAGGCCTGCCAGCCAGATCTTGCGAGCATAGGATTTGACGTCGCTCAGAGCAGTTGTCGAAGCGTCGATTTTTTTCTTCAAAATAACTTTGGCCATGGTGCACCTCACGCGCAGAAGGTTTGAGGAACTGCCCGCGAAAGTGTCGGGCTCAGGCACAAAGTAGTGAGAATAATTAGAAACGGCACCCTAACAAATGAGATGAACCTTCGGCAGGCACCGCATAAAAATGTGGGAGCGAGCTTGCTCGCGATGAGGCCATAACATTCAACATAGATGTTGCCTGATACTCCGCTATCGCGAGCAAGCTCGCTCCTACAGGGACTGCATTCACACATCCAGTGCGGATCAGACCAACGCTTTATCGAGGGCCTTCTCGATTTCCGATTTGATCATGCCGCTCATGGCCGACATCATCAGGCCCAACTCCACATCGACGCGGATCGAGTCTTCGCTGACATGCACCTCGCCTTTCACACCCGAACGCTTGAGGTTCAGCGTATCGCCGGACCATTGCGGTACCAGGCCATATTGCTCGGACAGCTTCTGCGCCAACTTGTCGGCCTTCTCGCGGGCCGCTTCCTTGCCCAGGCCGTGGGCACGCTCAACACTAAAATGGGCCATCGAATGACTCCTGCTTTATGGATACTTTCCTGAAGCATCTTGACCGCTGCTGCGGCAAAACGTCCCGGCGATTGCCCATCTTACCCTCAGCCTTGCCAAGACAAAGCAGGCCACCGGGATTAGAATGTCCCGCATTCTCTTTTGGTGACAGCGATATGACTGATCAGCGCAAAGGCAGCGATGCCGAACCCACCACTCACTTCGGCTTCAAAAACGTTCCGGAAAGCCAGAAAGCGGAAAAAGTCGCTGAGGTATTCCACTCGGTAGCGGCCAAGTACGACTTGATGAACGACCTCCTGTCGGGTGGCATGCACCGTCTGTGGAAGCGTTTTGCGATCGAGCTGTCGGGCGTTCGCACCGGCAACCGGGTGCTGGACATCGCTGGCGGCACCGGCGACCTGACCAAGAAGTTCTCGCACCTCGTGGGCCCGACCGGCCAGGTCGTGCTCGCCGACATCAACGAATCCATGCTCAAGGTCGGTCGTGACCGCCTGCTGGATCTGGGCGTGGCCGGCAACGTCGAATTCGTCCAGGCCGACGCCGAAAAGCTGCCGTTCCCGGACAACCATTTCGACTGCGTGACCATCGCCTTCGGCCTGCGCAACGTCACCCACAAGGAAGATGCCCTGCGCTCGATGCTGCGCGTGCTGAAACCGGGTGGCCGCCTGCTGGTGCTGGAATTCTCCAAGCCGACCAATGCGCTGATGTCCAAAGCCTACGACGCCTACTCGTTCGCCTTCATGCCGCTGATGGGCAAGCTGATCACCAACGACTCGGAAAGCTATCGCTACCTGGCCGAATCGATCCGCATGCACCCGAACCAGGAAACCCTGAAGTCGATGATGGTCGAGGCCGGTTTCGACCGCGTGACCTATCACAACATGACCGCAGGCATCGTTGCCTTGCACCGCGGCATCAAACCCTGATGTTGCTGGCCGGCCTGCTCGCCAGCGTCGAACTCGGACTGAACCGGGTGCTGCGGCTCGACAGCACGGCGTTGCCGCGGCTGGCGCATTTGAGCGGCAAGGTGATTGCCGTCGACTGCCGCAGCCCGGCGCTGCAACTGTTCATCCTGCCCAGCGATGAAGGCCTGATGCTCGCCGCCCACTGGGAAACCGGCGCCGACTGCACCTTGCGTGCACCAGCCTCGAGCCTGTTGAAACTGGCGATGAGCAAGGACAAGACCTCGGTCCTGCATGGCCCTGAAGTCGAACTCGACGGCGACAGCGGCGTGCTGCTGGAACTGGCGGCGATCCTTCAGGACCTTGAGCTGGACTGGGAGTACGAACTCTCTCGCTGGCTGGGACCGGTCGCCACGCATCTGGTCGGCGGTCATCTGCGCAGCCGCGCACGCTGGTACCAGCAAGGGTTCGCCAGCCTGAACCAGAATCTGGGCGAATACCTGGCCGAAGAGTCGCGCACCCTCGTCGGGCAGCGCGAAGCCGAAGCCCGTTTCAGCGAACTGGACCAGATCAAACTCGATCTGGAACGTCTCGAGGCGCGTTTCGAGCGCCTCTCCCGATCCCTCGACCCAAGCGATAACGCATGAAGCTGCTTGCCGTCCGCCGTTTGTTGCGCATCCAGCGCGTTGTGATTCGCTACCGCCTCGATGACCTGCTGTTCGCCCTGCCATTGCCCTGGTTTCTGCTGGCGCTGCGCTATGCCTTGCCGTGGCGCTGGTTCCCGCGCAAGACCCTGGACCTGAGCCGCGGTGCGCGACTGCGTCTGGCGCTGCAGGACCTGGGGCCGATTTTCATCAAGTTCGGACAGATTCTCTCCACTCGCCGCGACCTGCTGCCCGAAGATATCGCCGATGAGCTGATGAAGCTGCAGGACCGGGTGCCGCCGTTCGACTCGCAAGTGTCGATCAGGCTGATCGAAGAGCAGCTCGGCAAAAAAATCAGTGAAGTGTTCAGCCGCTTCGACGTCGAACCGCTGGCCTCGGCCTCGGTGGCGCAGGTGCATGCCGCGCAACTGAAAACCGGCGAAGAAGTGGTGGTCAAGGTCATCCGCCCGGGCCTGAAACCGATCATTGCCCAGGACCTGGCGTGGCTGTTCATCCTCGCCCGCGCCGCCGAAAAGCTCTCGGCCGACGCACGCCTGCTGCACCCGGTGGACGTGGTCCAGGATTACGAAAAAACCATCTACGACGAACTCGACCTGTTGCGCGAAGCGGCGAACGCCAGCCAGTTGAAACGCAACTTCGACGGCTCGGATCTGCTTTACGTACCGCAAGTCTATTGGGACTGGTGCCGGCCGAAAGTGCTGGTGATGGAGCGCATCTACGGGATCCAGGTCACCGACCTCGCCACCCTGGCCGACCAGCGCACCGACATGAAAATGCTCGCCGAGCGCGGCGTGGAGATCTTCTTCACCCAGGTGTTCCGCGACAGCTTCTTCCACGCCGACATGCACCCGGGCAACATCTTCGTCAGCACGGTCAACCCGTGGAGCCCGCAATACATTGCGATCGACTGCGGCATCGTCGGCAGCCTGACCCCGGAAGACCAGGACTACCTGGCGCGCAACCTGTTCGCGTTCTTCAAGCGCGATTATCGTCGCGTGGCCCAATTGCACATCGATTCGGGCTGGGTGCCGGCGGAAACCAAACTCAACGAATTCGAAGCGGCGATCCGCACCGTGTGCGAGCCGATCTTCGAAAAACCGTTAAAAGATATTTCCTTCGGCCAGGTGCTGATGCGCCTGTTCCAGACCGCTCGACGCTTCAACATGGAAGTGCAGCCGCAGCTGGTGCTGCTGCAGAAAACCCTGCTGAACATTGAGGGCCTGGGCCGACAGCTGTACCCGGATCTCGATCTGTGGAACACCGCCCAGCCGTTCCTCGAACGCTGGATGCGCGAACGGGTCAGTCCCAAAGCCTTGCTCGGCAATGTGCAGAGCCAGTTCGAACAACTGCCGCACCTGGCGAACATGGCCCGTGACCTGCTCGAACGCATGTCCCAGCCCCACGCCAACGATCCCCCACCACCGTGGCATCGACGCAAGGACGACTGGTTCCTGCGCCTGCTCGGTTGCGCGCACCTGGCCGGCGGCACGATACTCGCCGCGGGCGGGCCATTGAACGAAATGGGCCATTGGCCGGCCGGCATCATGGTGGCCGTCGGCTTGTATCTGGTCGTTCGCCGATAGCCAGCGCCCCCGCACGCTGGCACACTGTTTCAACGCCTGTGCCCGACTAATGAAGTGTCGGGCCCGCTGTCGGAGTCGATGATGAAAAACTGGCTGGACGAGATCAAGTGGGACGCCGATGGCCTGGTGCCGGCGATTGCCCAGGATCACAAGACCGGACGCGTCCTGATGATGGCCTGGATGAACCGGGAAGCGCTGGAACTGACCGCTGCCGAAAACCGCGCCATCTACTGGTCACGCTCCCGTGGCAAGTTGTGGCGCAAAGGCGAAGAATCCGGGCACGTGCAAACCCTGCATGAGATGCGCCTGGACTGTGATGCCGACGTGATCATCCTGATGGTCGAGCAGGTCGGCGACATCGCCTGTCATACCGGCCGCCAGAGCTGCTTCTACCGTGTCTTCGAGAACGGCGACTGGACAACCGTCGACCCGGTCCTGAAGGACCCGCACGCCATCTACAGCGCAGGACACACCCATGAGTGATACGTTGACCCGCCTGGCCCAGGTACTGGAAGAGCGCAAAGGCGCCGCCGCCGACAGCTCGTATGTCGCCAGCCTGTACCACAAGGGCTTGAACAAGATCCTGGAAAAAGTCGGCGAAGAGTCGGTGGAAACCATCATTGCCGCCAAGGACGCCGCGATCAGCGGTGACTGCAGCGATGTGATCTACGAGACTGCCGATTTGTGGTTCCACAGCATGGTCATGCTCGCCCAACTGGGGCAACATCCACAGGCTGTGCTCGATGAACTGGACCGTCGCTTCGGTCTGTCCGGACACGTCGAGAAAGCCTCGCGCCCGTCCGCCTGAACAACTATTTGAGAGGAGCAGCATCATGGGCATTTTTGACTGGAAACACTGGGTCGTCATCCTGGTTGTCGTTGTGCTGGTGTTCGGCACCAAAAAGCTGAAGAACCTCGGCACCGACGTGGGCGAGTCGATCAAGGGCTTTCGCAAGGCCATGAACGATGACGAAAAGCCGGCTGACCCGACGGTGACCCCGCAACAACCGGTACCCCCTGCTCAACCACAGACCACACAGTCCGTGAACCCGCCGCACACCATCGACGTGCAGGCGCAAAAAGTCGAAGAGCCGATTCGCAAAGACGTGTGAGCACTGACTAATGTTTGGTATCAGCTTCTCTGAACTGCTGCTCGTCGGCCTCGTGGCCCTGCTGGTGCTGGGTCCCGAGCGTCTGCCGGGCGCCGCGCGCACCGCCGGCCTGTGGGTCGGTCGCCTGAAGCGCAGCTTCAACGCGATCAAACAGGAAGTTGAACGTGAAATCGGTGCCGACGAGATCCGTCGGCAACTGCACAACGAACACATTCTGTCGATGGAGCAGGAGGCGCGGAAGATTTTCGCGCCGACCCAGCAGGAGCCGACACCCGTTGTGCCTGTGGCGGAGCAGAACAACCATTCTCCGACAGCAGTCGCCATGCCTGCTGCTGCCCCGACCGGAACGGTGAGCACCATTGAACCGCCGGCGGTTGCAGCACCTGCGGTTGAACCCGTTACACCTGCGGCTGCGCCTGTGGCGCCGGCCCCTCATGACCCCACATTGCCGCCGCGAGCCCCATGAGCGATCTTCCTGAAAACGACCAGCACATGCCGCTGGTTTCGCACCTCACCGAGTTGCGTACCCGCCTGCTGCGCTGTGTAGCGGCGATTTTCATCATCTTCGCCGGGTTGTTCGCCTTCACCCAGCAGATCTACACCTTCGTCTCCACGCCGCTACGCCAGTACCTGCCGGTCGGCGCGACGATGATCGCCACCGACGTGTCATCGCCGTTCCTGACGCCGCTGAAGCTGACGATGATGGTGTCGCTGTTCCTGGCAATCCCGGTGATCCTGCATCAGATCTGGGGCTTCATCGCGCCGGGGCTGTACAAGCATGAAAAGCGCATCGCCGTGCCATTGCTGGTGTCCAGCATCATGCTGTTCTACACCGGCATGGCGTTCGCCTACTACCTGGTGTTCCCGCTGATCTTCAAATTCTTCGCCGCCGCCACCCCGGCCGGCGTGGAAATGATGACCGACATCAGCAGCTACCTCGACTTCGTCATGACGCTGTTCTTCGCCTTTGGCGTGGCGTTCGAAATCCCGGTGGCCGTGGTGCTGCTGGTGTGGATCGGCGTGGTCAATGTCGCCTACCTGAAGAAAATCCGTCCGTATGTGATCATCGGCTGCTTCGTGGTCGGCATGATCCTTACACCGCCGGACATCTTCTCGCAGACCCTGCTGGCCGTGCCGATGTGGCTGTTGTTCGAGATCGGCATCCTGTTCAGCGGCCTGATCAGCAAACGCGGCGAGCACCCGGACGATCAACCGGCTGACGATCACAACGACCAGCCGCCAGCGACCCAACCGTGAACCTGCTGCTCCTCGAAGAGGCCGACTTCATTGCGGCCGACCGGGTGATCCTGCGCGATCGCCGGTTGACTCACATGCAGGAAGTCCATCGTTCGGTGGTGGGCGATAGCCTGCGGGTCGGACGTATCGGCGGGTTGATGGGCTCGGCCGAATTGCTGCGCCTGGACGCCGATGAGGCGGAATTGCGCGTCACCCTCGATCAACCCCCACCCGCCAAGCTGCCATTGACCCTGATACTGGCCCTGCCACGCCCGAAAATGCTGCGCAGGGTGTTCCAGACCGTGGCCGCCATGGGTGTGCCGCGTATCGTGCTGGTGAACAGCTACCGCGTCGAGAAGAGCTTCTGGCAAACCCCCTTCCTGGAACCGGACGCGATTCGTGAGCAGTTGATCCTCGGCCTCGAACAGGCGCGGGACAGCGTGCTGCCGGACGTCGTTATCGAAAAGCGCTTCAAGCCGTTCGTCGAAGATCGTCTTCCGGCCATCACCGACGGCACGCTCGGCCTCGTTGGCCACCCTGGCAACTACCCGCCCTGCCCTCGTGGCCTGGATGAACCGGTGACCCTGGCCATCGGTCCAGAAGGCGGCTGGATCCCTTACGAAATCGACTTGCTGGGCAAGTCCGGCCTGCAACCGGTGCAGCTCGGCGAACGCATCCTGCGGGTCGAAACCGCCGTTACCGCCCTGCTCGCCCGCCTGTTCTAGCCATAACGCAATCCCCTTGCTCGCGAAGGTCGTTAACGATGACGCAGGCTGCCTGGGTGAACGCGGTGCTTGTAAGCCCATCGCGAGCAATCGAGCGTCGACCGGCTGCTCCTACAGATTCCCGGCGTCCTGCCGATACAGCTCTCATAAAACCATCGTTTGGTTCAAGGGAGTTGCAGCATGTACCAATGGCTAGCCGAGAAACTGGGGAACGTCAGCGTCAATCGCAAACTGGGTGTCGGCTTCGGTCTTGTGCTCCTGCTGACCTTGCTCACCACCTTCACCGGCTGGACCGGCCTGAACGAGGTGACAAACCGTGGCGACAAACTCGGGTTCATTTCCAGCCTCAATGAGCTGACCAAAGACCTGCGCATTGCCCGCCTGGACTACGACATGCGTCGCGGCGAACAGGGCCCGGGGGCGGTCAATGACCTGCTGGGTCAGCTCGAAACCGGCTTGAAGACCGCGCGTACGCTGATCGAACAACCCGCCGACGCCGCCATGGTCGACCAGCAACTGGCTGCCGTCGCCGAGTACAAGCGTGCCTTTGCCGACATGACCCAGGCCACCGCCACTCGCGAAGACGCCCGCAGCAAGCTCGGAGCGACCGCCGACAACGCCGTGGCCCAGGTCGGCGAAGTGGAAAAATCCCTGCTGCAAGGTGAAAGCGTCGCCGACTACAGCAACGTGATCGAGCTGAGCAAACTGCTCCAGCAAGCCCGTTATCAGGTTCGCGGCTACACCTACAGCGGCAAGGCCGAAGCTGAACAACCGGCATTGGATGCTATCGAAAAGGCCCTGCAAAACCTGGCGAACCTGCCGTCCAAGGTGCCGGAACAGCACCTCGCCAATCTGCAACAAGCCACCGAATCGCTGAAAGGTTATCGGGCCGCCGTCGGCCAGTTCCGTGACTCGCAGGTGGCGAACGCCACTGCCCTGAAACACATGGCGGCACAAGGCAATCTCCTGATCGACCTGAGTAAAAAGCTGACGGCGTCGCAGACCGTGGTACGTGACACCGATGCCGCGCACGCCAAAAACATGCTGTTGCTGGCGGCCCTGCTGGCCCTGGCTTTTGGCGTGCTCGCGGCTTGGGTCATTACCCGTCAGATCGTGGTTCCTCTCAACCAGACACTCAGAGTCGCCGAACGCATCGCCGCAGGCGACCTGACTCACAACCTCACCTCCCGGCGCCAGGACGAACTCGGCCAGCTGCAACGTGCCATCCAGAGCATGACCCAAGGCCTGCGCGAACTGATCGGCGGCATCAGCGATGGGGTGACGCAAATCGCCAGCGCTGCTGAAGAGCTATCCGCCGTCACCGAGCAGACCAGCGCCGGGGTCAATAGCCAGAAGGTCGAGACCGACCAGGTTGCGACTGCCATGAACGAAATGACCGCCACGGTGCAGGAGGTCGCACGCAACGCTGAAGAGGCCTCCGAAGCCGCCGTCGCGGCCGACCAGCAGGCCCGCGAGGGTGACAAAGTGGTCGGCGAAGCCATCGCCCAGATCGAACGCCTGGCCCTCGAAGTGGGTCACTCAACCGAGGCCATGGGTCATCTCAAGCGCGAAAGCGACAAGATCGGCAGCGTGCTCGACGTGATCAAATCCGTGGCCCAGCAAACCAACCTGCTGGCCCTGAACGCCGCGATTGAAGCCGCCCGTGCCGGTGAGGCCGGGCGCGGTTTTGCGGTCGTCGCCGACGAAGTCCGCAGCCTCGCCCTGCGCACCCAGAAGTCCACCGAAGAAATCGAAGAGTTGATCATCGGTTTGCAGGCCGGTACCCAGCAAGTGGCAACCATCATGGACAACAGTCGCAGCCTGACTGACAGCAGCGTTGAACTGACCCGCCGTGCCGGTGGTTCGCTGAGCAACATCACCCGCACCGTGTCGGCGATCCAGTCGATGAACCAGCAGATCGCCGCTGCCGCCGAGCAGCAAAGCGCGGTGGCTGAAGAGATCAATCGTAGCGTGCTGAACGTGCGCGATGTGTCCGAGCAGACTTCGGCTGCGAGTGAGGAAACCGCGGCCTCCAGCGTAGAGCTGGCACGGTTGGGGACGCATCTGCAGATGCTGGTGGGACGGTTCAGGGTTTGAGGTGATGCGGTGACCTCGGTTCAGCCAAAACCGAGGTGATGCCATCGCGGGCGAGCCCGCTCCCACAGGGATTTATGTCGTAAACAGATCCTGTGGGAGCGGGCTTGCCCGCGATGGCGGCCGGGAGGGCGCTGAATCTTAGAGAACCTGCCGCAAAAAGGCCTGCGCCCGAGGATCCTTCGGCGCATCGAAAAACTCCGCCGGCGAGGCATCTTCCAGCAGTTTCCCGTGATCGAAGAACAACACCCGATCCGCCACTTCCCGCGCAAAGCCCATTTCGTGGGTCACGCAGACCATGGTCATGCCTTCCAGCGCCAGGGTTTTCATCACGTCCAGCACTTCACCGACCATCTCTGGATCGAGCGCAGAGGTTGGTTCATCGAACAGCATGACCTTCGGTTCCATCGCCAGCGCACGAGCGATTGCCACCCGCTGCTGCTGACCACCGGACAGGCGCGACGGAAACTCGTTGGCCTTCTGCGCGATACCCACCTTTTCCAGCAACGCCAACGCCTTGGCCTCCCGCTCTTTCTTGCCGCGCTTGCGCACGACCTTCTGGGCCAGGCAGAGGTTTTCCAGCACGGTCATGTGCGGGAACAGATTGAAGTGCTGGAACACCATGCCGACTTCGCGGCGGTAGGCGTTGACGTCGGTTTTCGGGTCGGCCAGCTGCAGACCGTCGATGCTGACCGACCCCGAGTCGAACTCTTCCAGGCCGTTGAGGCAGCGCAGGAAGGTCGACTTGCCGGAACCGGAGGGGCCGATCACCACCAGCACTTCACCCTTGGCCACTTGGGTGGTGACGTTATCCACCGCGCGAACCACCTGGCCGCGGGTGTCGAAGACTTTTACCAGATCGCGGACTTCAATCACTTTGCGCGAGCCTCCGCTCTAGCCGGCTGGCGATTTTCGACAGCGGCAGGTTGATCAACAGGTATAGCCCGGCCACGCAGAACAGAATTTCGAACGGCGAGAACGAGGTGGTGATGACTTCGCGACCGCTTTTGAGCAGCTCGGTAATCGCGATCACCGACACCAGCGAGGTGTCCTTGACCAGACTGATGAATTGCCCGGCCAGCGGTGGCAATACCCGCTTGAAGGCTTGCGGCAGCACCACATGACGCATCGACTGGCCAGCGCTCAGGCCCAGGGAGCGCGCCGCTTCGTTTTGGCCGCGGGCGATCGACTGCACGCCGGAACGGATGATCTCTGCCACGTAGGCGCCGGTGAACAACGACAGTGCGGCGATCCCGGCGAATTCCCGGGACAGGTTCATCACGGTGCCGATGAAGAAGTAGAAAATGAAGATCTGCACCAGCAGCGGTGTGCCGCGCACCAGCTCGACGTAAATGGTCGAGAGGTCGCGCAGGGTCGGGTTGTTCGACAGTCGGCACAGGCCGGTGGCAAGGCCGATCAGGAGACCGAGCACGCCGGACACCACGGACAGCCACAAGGTGGTCCACAGGCCCCACATCAGTGGCCCTGCGGCCCAATGGCGGGTGACACCAATGACATCGCCTTCAGCCACGTCATCGCCCCGGGCGACTTGCAGGCTGTTATCGTCGACGATCAGGCGTTGCTCGTCGCCGGCATCGTTGCGCAGGGTGACTTCAGCCTTGTCGCCCTTGCGCACAAGCTCGCTGACAGTGGAAATGTCGGCGGCGCGCTGGGATTCTTCGGCGTGGTAGGCGAAGTATTGCGGTATGCGGTTCCAGCGCCATTCGTAGGACATCAGCGAAGTGGCGTAGTACAAGGCGCCGGCCAGGCCGATGAGCACCAGCACGGTTAGAACGTGCCAGGGCCATTGGGCTTTTTTATGTTTCATTTTGCTCTGAAGGTTCCGAATTCTGTGTCGCCAGGGAGGCCGTCTTCGCGGGCAAGCCTCGCTCCTGTAGGAGCGAGGCTTGCTCGCGAACAGGGGCGACTCGGTCTAACTGACCAAGCCTTATTCCATGTCCTTGAGCCAAGCGGTGTCTTTGAACCACTTGTCATGAATACGATCGTAAGTGCCGTCTTCATGGATCTGGTGCAGGAAGTTGTTGATGAAGTTGATGCTGTCGTAGTCACCCTTCTTCAGACCGAAAGCCAGCGGCTCGTAGGTGAACGGCTTGTCGAGGAACACCAGCTTGCCGTTGCCGACCTTGTTGACCGCGACAACGTTGTAGGGCGCGTCGTAGATGAAGGCGTCGGCCTTGCCGTTGACCACGTCGAGCACGGCTTCCTGCTCGTTGTCGTACCCGTGGTATTGGGCTTTGGAGATCAGCTTGCGGGCAACCATCTCGCCGGTGGTGCCGAGCTTGGAGGTGATGCGGTATTCGGCGGTGTTCAGGTCTTTGTACGACTTGATGGTGCCTTCCAGTTCCTTGCGGATCAGCAGGGTCTGGCCGACCACGATGAAGGGGTCGCTGAAGTTCAGGCGCAGGTTGCGCTCCTGGGTCAGGGTCATGCCGCTGCCGATCATGTCGAACTTGTCGGTGAGCAACGCCGGGATGATGCCGTCGTAGCCAGTGGAGACCAGCTCCAGCTTGACGCCCATGGCTTTGGTCATGGCTTTGAGAAGGTCGACTTCGAAGCCGATGATCTCACCGCGTTTGTTGGTCATTTCGAACGGCATGTAGGTCGGGTCCATGCCGACTTTCAGTGTGCCGCGCTTGACCGCGTCGTCGATGGCACCGGCCTGCGCCGCGCTGACTGCCACCAGTGCCGTGACGCCGACCAGCAGCATCGAGAGATACTTCTTCATCATCAAGTCCCCAAAACCATTGCGTTTATGAAGCGCGCAAACCGGGATTTCCTTCGGGAAACCGGCAAATAAGGACAGAACGTTGTCCGGGCGCACCAATTCGGGGACGGATGCTAACGCACTCGGGCGTTTGCACAAGGGTTTACACAGGATTTTGATCAGCAAAAAAAAACCCCGCTTTCGCGGGGCTTTTCATTTATGCCAACTGAGGTTGCACGCTCAGCGGCTTGAGCGGCAGCAATGGCGCATGGGGATCGGCTTTCACCGATTGACGCCAGGCTTGCAGCCATTCCGGGTGACTTTCATCCCAGATCTGCTCGTGCAAGCGACCCAGGGCCACCGGATCACTCAGCAACTCCAATCGCTCTTTGTTGCTCAGCCCGGCGGGTCCGACTTTCATGGCATGGCGAACCCGCTCGATCCGCAGCCATTCGATCGGCTCGGCCTGAAGGTGGCGCGAAGTCGCCAGCGAGCACGCCAAGGCGTTCTGCTGCGGATCGACCACTGCCCGGACAAAGCCGTCGTTCAGCGCATGCCAACGGTTCTCGTGGGTGTACTGGTCGGTGGCCAGCAACGCCTGTGGCGGATTGTATTCCTCAGGGATCAGGAACAGGCTTTCGTCACGGGACTTGAGGCCCAGGCCGACACGACTGGAGATCACCGACACCGGGATCGACAGCATCAACGAACCGACGATCGGCACCAGCCACCAGAGGAAGCTCGGGTTCAGCCAGATCACCAACAACGCCCAGAAGAAGCCCAGC
This sequence comes from Pseudomonas silesiensis, assembly GCF_001661075.1. Classification (NCBI taxonomy): domain Bacteria; kingdom Pseudomonadati; phylum Pseudomonadota; class Gammaproteobacteria; order Pseudomonadales; family Pseudomonadaceae; genus Pseudomonas; species Pseudomonas silesiensis. The sequence continues at coordinate 291,805 of NZ_CP014870.1, read as the reverse complement.
AAGGTTTGCGGACCATGGCGTTTGACTGCCTCGCTCCAGGGCGTGGAGTCATCGTCACGTTGCGGCGAGTTCCAGGTCGCGGCCCAGCCGAGGAACGCGGCAAGCACGAAACGGGTGTGGAAGATCATCCGCACCGGCGCCAGCAGCATGGAGAACAGCATCTCCAGCAGCATCGACAACGTCACCTTGAACTTGCCACCGAACTCTTTCGCGCCCTTGGCCCAGATCAGGATGATGCTCAGCAACTTCGGCAGGAACAGCAGCACGACGGTCGTCGAAAACAGCGCAATCGCTTTTTCCGGGTGCCATTGCGGCCACAGCGGATAAAGCTGGCGTGGTTCGAGGAAGTACTGCGGCTCCATCAGCGTATTGACCGCCAGCAGCGCCGTCGATAATACAAGGAAGAAGAACCACAACGGCGCCGACAAGTACGACATCACGCCAGTCAGGAACACCGCCCGGTGCACCGGGTGCATACCCTTGACCAGGAACAGCCGGAAGTTCATCAGGTTGCCGTGGCACCAGCGACGGTCACGCTTGAGTTCGTCCAGCAGGTTCGGCGGCAGTTCTTCGTAGCTGCCCGGCAAGTCGTAGGCGATCCATACACCCCAACCGGCACGGCGCATCAGCGCGGCTTCGACGAAGTCGTGCGACAGAATCGCCCCGGCGAACGCGCCTTTACCGGGCAATGGCGCCAGGGCGCAGTGCTCGATGAACGGCTTCATGCGGATGATCGCGTTGTGACCCCAGTAATGGGATTCGCCCAACTGCCAGAAGTGCAGACCGGCGGTGAACAATGGACCGTATACCCGGGTCGCGAACTGCTGCATGCGCGCATAGAGTGTATCCATGCCCGACGCACGCGGCGCGGTCTGGATGATCCCGGCGTCCGGCGTGGCTTCCATCAAGCGCACCAGACTGGTCAGGCATTCGCCACTCATCACCGAGTCGGCGTCGAGCACGACCATATATTTGTAGTCACCTCCCCAGCGACGGCAGAAGTCGTCGAGGTTGCCGCTTTTACGTTTCACACGGCGGCGACGGCGGCGATAGAAAATCTTGCCAAAGCCCTCGGCTTCACGACAGACATCCAGCCAGGCCTGTTGCTCGGCGACGCAGATGTCGGCATCGTTACTGTCGCTGAGCACGAAGAAGTCGAATCGATCAAGGCTACCCGTGGCAGCGACCGACTCGAAGGTCGCTCGCAAACCGGCGAACACCCGAGGCACGTCCTCGTTGCAGATCGGCATCACCAGTGCGGTGCGTGCGTCCTTGGGAATTGGTTCGTTACCGGCGCTTTTCCCGGAAATCCGGTATTTGTCATGGCCGGTGAGCAACTCGAGGAAGCCCATCAATGCCGTCCAGAAACCGGCCGACACCCAGCAGAACAGAATCCCGAACAGTATCAGGATGCTGGTTTGCAACGCATACGGCAGCACTTGCGTGACCGTTTGCAGGAACGGCTGGTGCAAGACTTCATCGAGGTCGACGAACGACCAGCCCTGGTACGGCATGATGCCTTTCATGTACCAGCCGGCGACGATGGTCTGACCCAGCATCAGTACCAACAGAATGTAGCGCCGGATCGAACCGACAGTGCGCCAGCGAGCCGCCGGCAGCACGTTTTCGTCTTTCGGCGGCTTTGGCGGGTTGGTGCGGCCGGTCAGGCGACGCCAGCCACGCACCAGAATGTTGGTACGCCACGGCTCCGGCACGACTTTGGTCCGACGAATCGGCGGGGTCGCCCGCAGGCAGACCCGGCCGCTGGCGTCGAGCGCCAGCATTTCGGCGTCCGCCAGTTCTTCGGCGGTGTTCAGGGTCAGGCGACGACCCACCGAGGCTTGCGCAGCCTCGGTCGGTGCGTCGAACGTCGAAGACGACAAGCGTTCGTGCAATTCGCTGAAGGACTGGCAGCCCGCGAGTTCCGCGCGCTGCTCGTCAGTCATCGGTAGATGCGCCAGATACTCCGCAAGCGTCTCTGGCTGTACTTGAGAATTACTCATCGGCAGGCAACTGATAGCTCCAGGTCTCGGTCAGGACTTCTTCAGTCGGCGCCGATTCCGGTGTGGCTGGGACCGCGTCGGCAGCTGCAGGCTGCTGGGCGTTTTTGTTGTCCTTATCCTTGGAATCCGCGACAGGCTTGGCTTCGGCCTGTTTGGCTTCAGCTTGCTTGGCGTCCTTGGCTTCCTTGTCCAGCTTCTCCTGCTGCCTGGCGGCGACCTTGTCGGCCTTGGCAACGGAAGAGTTGGAGGCCGGTACAGCCTTGGCCAGGTCGGCGGTCACGATGTTCTTGACCAGCGCGGCACGCATTTCCGTGGCCTTGCTCGGGTCCTTGATCTTCATGCGCAGCGTCAGGCGCCAGCCCTTGGTTTCAGGGTTGTAGCGCACGCTGTTCTCGACCAGCTCGGCATTCTCGCCAACGCTGACCTGGCTGCGAACTTCCGTATCTGCAGGCAATGCCAACAGCGACGGGCCTTCGAAGTCCACCAGATAGGCAACGCTGCCATCCGGCTGACGGATCAGGTTGGACTGTTTCACGTCACCGGTGGAACGCAGGGTCTGTTGTACCCAGGCGCTGTCCGGCGCATGAAGGGCGGCTTCGTCGATGGTCCAGTGCATGCGGTAGGCGACGTCGAGCGGCTGGCCAGGTTCAGGCAGCTTTTCCGGGCTCCAGAACGCCACGATGTTGTCGTTGGTTTCGTCGGCGGTCGGAATCTCGACCAGGTCTACAGAACCCTTGCCCCAATCGCCTTTCGGTTCGATCCAGGCACTTGGGCGCTTGTCGTAGCGGTCGTCGAGGTCTTCATAATGGCTGAAGTCACGGCCACGTTGCAGCAGACCGAAACCGCGCGGGTTCTCGATGGAGAAGTTGCTGACAGCCAGGTGTTTCGGGTTGTTCAACGGGCGCCAGATCCACTCGCCGTTGCCGGCATGGATCGACAGGCCGCTGGAATCATGCAGCTCGCGACGGTAGTTGAGCACTTTCGACGGCTGGTTGGCGCCGAACAGGAACATGCTGGTCAAAGGCGCAACGCCAAGCTTGGTGACATTTTCACGCAGGAACATTTTGGCCTTGACGTCGACCACGGTATCGCTGCCCGGACGCAGGGTCAGGCGATACGCACCGGTGGCGCGCGGCGAATCCAGCAGGGCGAAGATCACCAGGTGCTTGTCGCCCGGTCTTGGCTGTTGAATCCAGAACTCGGTGAACCGCGGGAACTCTTCCCCGGATGGCAAAGCGGTATCGATGGCCATGCCGCGAGCGGACAAGCCATAGGTGTGCCCCTTGCCGACCACGCGGAAGTAACTCGCGCCAAGCATGGTCATGATTTCGTCTTGCTTGTCGGCCTTGTTGATCGGGTACAGCACCCGGAAACCGGCGTAACCCAGTTGCTCGGTGGCTTTCGGATCGAATTTTACGTCGCCAAAATCAAACCGCGCCGGGTCGTATTTGATCTCTTCGACGGTGTTTGCCGTGATTTCGTTGATTTTCACCGGAGTATCGAAATGCATGCCCTGGTGATAGAACGACAGCTTGAACGGGGTTTTCTGATCGGCCCACTCGGCTTTCTCGGTGAGGAAACGAATTTTCTGATAGTCCGCGAATTTCATTTCGCGGAATTCGTTCGGCAGATTACTGCGCGGAGCCTGGTATTTCTGCCCGGCCAGCTCTTTTGCCTTGACCGATACATCATCCAGATTGAATGCCCAAAGCTGGCCGGCGCTGAGCAGGCAGAGCAGTGCAGAGCCCGCTACCAGAGCGCTTCGTAACCGTTTGGCAGACAATATTGTTGCATTACAGGGACTAACAATCACGAGCAACCCTCGCCGAAAACAGATCAAAAAACCAACGGCCAGTTAAAGTGTCAGCACGGTGTGCGGTGAAAAAACCGACCCTGCGAATCACTCTTGCCAAGTTGGCGAGCATTGTTCCGACTCCTCTGGGGCTAAATGATTCCCCAACAGGTCCCGGACAAGTCTCTACCTAAGTCAAAATGGGCCAACGAATGCTGATCCCCGTAACGCGCGATTATCTAGCATGCCGCGTTACAACACATCAGGGGCAGCCCAGTATTTCTCGCGAAAACCCCTTGTTTTCAGCCGAAAAGAGCTTAAAACACATGTTTCAAGCGCTTTCAGGTCTGTAACAGGAAGGTGACCGGGCCATCGTTGACCAGGTGCACCTGCATATCCGCGCCGAATCTACCTGATGCCACAGTGCCATGCACCTGTTTCGCCTTGTCTAAAAGATAGCCGAAAAGTTCCTCTCCCAAGGCTGGGGGCGCCGCGGTCGAAAAACCCGGACGCAGCCCGCTTCGGGTATCGGCGGCCAGGGTGAACTGAGAGACCAGCAGCAACCCGCCGTCGACATCTGCCAAGGACAGATTCATCTTGCCCTCGGCATCGCTGAACACTCGATAGTTAAGCAGCTTATGCAGAAGTTTGTCGGCACTGGCTCGAGTATCCTCTGGCTCGACGGCCACCAGCACCAGCAAACCCTGGTCCACTGCACCAACCACCTCCCCCGCTACCTCGACTCGCGCACCTCGCACGCGCTGCAGCAGAGCCTTCATGCTTCGTCGGGCGCCAGATCGAGCAGGCGTCGGGCCATCAGATCGGCGGCACGCACCAGCGCATCGGTAATGCCCGGCTCGGAAGCGGCATGGCCAGCGTCGCGGATCACCTGCAGTTCACTGTTCGGCCAATTCTGATGCAGTTCCCAGGCGTTATCCAACGGGCAGATCACATCATAGCGACCATGAACGATAACCCCGGGCAGATGGGCGATCTTGCCCATGTCGCGGATCAGCTGGTTCGGCTCCAGGAATGCGTTGTTAGTGAAATAATGACATTCGATGCGAGCGATGGACAACGCGCGCTGAGGCTCGGAAAAACGGTCGACCACCAGCGGGTTCGGCCGCAAGGTCGCCGTCCGGCCTTCCCACGTGGACCAGGCCTTGGCCGCGTGCATCTGGGCGATCTGGTCGTTGCCGACCAGGCGCTTGTGGAAAGCCGTGAGCAGATCGTCGCGCTCATCCAGCGGGATCGGCGCGATGTAGTCTTGCCAGTAGTCGGGAAACAGTCGGCTGGCACCCGCCTGGTAGAACCACTCGATTTCCTGCGGACGGCAGAGAAAAATCCCGCGCAGAATCAGGCCGTGTACACGCTCGGGGTGGGTTTGCGCGTAAGCCAGCGCCAGGGTCGAACCCCAGGAGCCGCCGAACAATACCCACTTGTCGATCCCCAGGTGCTTGCGGATGCGCTCGAGGTCGGCGACCAGGTCCCAGGTCGTGTTGTTTTCCAGGCTGGCGTGGGGGGTGGAGCGACCACAACCGCGCTGGTCGAAAGTCACAATGCGGTACAGATTCGGATCAAAATACCGGCGGCTCTGGGCATCACACCCTGCGCCTGGGCCGCCGTGAATGAACACTACCGGCAATCCTTCCGGTGAACCGCTTTCGTCGACATACAACGTGTGAGTTGCATCGACGGCCAGATCGTGCCGGGCGTGGGGTTTGATCTGCGGGTACAAAGTCTGCATTGCGCGCTCCGTAAGGGGTCGAGGTCATCCCTGGGGGGACTTCTATTATTCTGCCGTCCGGCATCATAAACCCGAATTACGTTAGAGCACGATCCCCTGTAGGAGCAGCCGGTCGACGCTCGATTGCTCGCGATGGTCGTCAACGATAACGCGACGAGCCAGACAGCGCGCGGCGCCCTCAGGTTTTTCGCGAGCAATCGAGCGTCGACCGGCTGCTCCTACAGGGGCCGGCGATTGCGTCGGACCCTGTTATCCGTAGTGCTTTTGACCCCAGGCCAACAACCCTTGCAACAATTCCTTGAGCACAACCTGGGTCGGCTCCGCCAGGTCCGGGCGATAGCGGAACGGTTCGAACTCTTCCATGTACGTGCATTGGCTCAGCTCCAGTTGCACCGCATGAATGTTCTCGGCTGGATTGCCATAGTGCCGGGTGATGTGGCCGCCCTTGAAGCGACCGTTCAGCACATGGCTGTAATCGCCGTGACGCGCGCAGATCGCTTCCAGCCCGGTGGCCAACTGCGGATCGCAACTGGCGCCGTTGAAGGTGCCAAGGTTGAAGTCCGGCAGTTTGCCGTCGAACAGATGCGGGATGATCGAGCGGATCGAGTGCGCATCGAACAGCAGCGCGTAGCCGAATTCGTCTTTTAATCGCGCCAGCTCGCGCTGCAAGGTGGTGTGGTACGGCGTCCAGATCTGTTCAAGATAAGTCGCGCGTTCGGCCGCCGACGGCGCCATGCCCTCCCGGAACAATGGAATGCCATCGAACAGCGTCGCCGGGTACAGCCCGGTGGTGGCGCCGGCATACAAAGGCTTGTCATCGGATGGCCGATTCAGGTCGATGACAAACCGCGAGTACTCGGCCGCAAGGGTGCTGGCACCCAGCTCTGCGGCAAAGTCGTAAAGCCTCGGGATGTGCCAATCGGTGTCCGGCAGGCTTTTCGCGTCGGGGATCAACCCGGCGTCGACTGTCGGTGTCAGGCGCAGACCGGCGTGTGGCATGCTGATCAGCAGCGGTACTCGGCCTTGTTTGAAGTTCAGAACCTTATCCACGACTGTTCTCCTGAATGCGTGTTTCGACGCCGTGACGCACGACGCGTTTTTCCAGGTCGCCGCCCAGCCAGTACGCCAGGTCGGCGGGACGATCGATTTGCCAGGCGACGAAGTCCGCGACCTTGCCGGCTTCCAGCGAACCATGGGTTTGAGCCATGCCCAACGCGGTGGCGGCATGAATCGTCGCGCCCGCCAGGGCTTCTTCCGGGGTCATGCGAAAACAGGTGCAGGCCATGTTCAGCATCAAGCGCAACGACAGCGCCGGCGAAGTGCCGGGGTTGAGGTCGCTGGCGATGGCGATTTTCACCCCGTGCTTGCGCAGGGCGTCCATCGGCGGCAGTTGGGTTTCCCGCAGGAAGTAGAACGCACCGGGCAGCAACACCGCGACGGTGCCGGACTCGGCCATGGCGATGGCGTCGTCTTCGGTCATGAACTCCAGGTGATCGGCCGACAGTGCATGGTAACGCGCTGCCAGACTCGAACCGTGCAGGGACGACAGTTGCTCGGCATGCAGCTTCACCGGCAGGCCCAGCGCCTGTGCGGTGACGAACACGCGCTCGACCTGCGCCGGCGAGAACGCCAGGTATTCGCAGAACGCATCCACCGCATCCACCAGCCCTTCTGCGGCCAGGGCCGGCAGCATTTCAGCGCAGATGTGATCGATGTAGTCGTCGGCGCGATCCTTGTACTCCGGTGGCAAGGCGTGGGCGGCCAGGCAGGTGCTGCGCACGCTGACCGGCAGTTCGGCGCCGAGACGGCGGATCACCCGCAGAATCTTGCGCTCGCTGGCCAGGTCCAGACCGTAGCCGGACTTCATCTCGACCGTGGTCACGCCGTCGCGGATCAGGCTTTTCAGACGCTTGGCGGCGCTGGCGAACAGTTCGTCCTCGCTTGCCGCGCGAGTGGCACGTACGGTGCTGGCGATGCCGCCGCCGGCTGCCGCGATCTCCGAATAGCTGACGCCTTGCAGCCGCTGTTCGAATTCACCACTGCGGTTACCGCCGAACACCGTGTGGGTGTGGCAGTCGATCAGGCCCGGCGTCACCCAGGCCCCGTTCAAATCGTTGACGGCCGGGTATTCAGCCGACGGCAGTTCAGCGCGTGGGCCGATCCACTCAATGTGCGCACCGGACGTCACGATGGCCGCGTCCTCGATGATCGAGTAGACGCCTTGCGCCATGGTTGCGACGTGGCAGTGTTGCCAGAGAGTTTTCATCCCGAGTTCCTCGTCTTGTTCAAAATCGATTCGCTGGCAAGCCAGCTCCCACAGTAACCGGGGATGTCTGCAATTCTGTGTTCACAGCAGATCCCTGTGGGAGCGGGCTTGCCCGCGATGAGGCCCTTAAAGGCTAGGCAAAAACTTCGCCGTGACCAGCTCATTCAGGCAGCGCGTGGCCAACAATTCAGTCGCCGCATTAATGTCCGGCGCAAAGAACCGGTCCTTCTCATAAAACGGCACTTCAGCACGCAGAATCGCCCGAGCCTTTTCCAGCTTCGGCGAAGTCTTCAACCCTTCACGCAAATCCAGCCCCTGACACGCCGCCAACCATTCCACCGCCAGCACCCCACGCGTGTTCTCCGCCATTTCCCACAGACGCTTGCCTGCCGCCGGGGCCATGGACACATGGTCTTCCTGGTTCGCCGACGTCGGCAGGCTGTCCACCGAATGCGGATGGGACAGCGCCTTGTTTTCACTGGCCAGTGCCGCCGCCGTCACCTGGGCGATCATGAAACCGGAGTTCACCCCGCCATTGGCCACCAAAAACGGCGGCAGTTGCGACATGTGCTTGTCCATCATCAGCGAGATGCGGCGCTCGCTCAGAGAGCCGATTTCAGCGATGGCCAGGGCCATGTTGTCGGCGGCCATGGCCACCGGCTCGGCGTGGAAGTTACCGCCGGAGATCACATCGCCCTCAGCGGCGAACACCAGCGGGTTATCGGAGACTGCGTTCGCCTCGATGGCAAGCACTTCGGCAGCCTGACGGAACTGGGTCAGGCAGGCGCCCATGACTTGCGGCTGGCAGCGCAGGGAATACGGGTCCTGGACCTTGTCGCAGTTCTGGTGCGAATCGGAGACTTCACTGCGCTCGCCCAGCAAATCGCGGTAAGCGGCAGCGGCGTCAATCTGGCCTTTCTGGCCGCGAGCGGCGTGGATGCGCGCGTCGAACGGCGAGCGCGAGCCCAATACCGCTTCAACGGTCATGGCACCCAGCGCCACGGCACCGGCGAACAGGTCTTCACCTTCGAACAGGCCACGCAGCGCGTAAGCGGTGGACACCTGAGTACCGTTGAGCAGCGCCAGACCTTCTTTGGCAGCCAGTGTCAGCGGCTTGAGGCCGGCGACGTGCAGTGCTTCGGTCGCCTCCAGCCATTCGCCCTTGTAGCGCGCCTTGCCTTCGCCCAACAGCACCAGCGACATGTGGGCCAGCGGCGCCAGGTCGCCGGACGCACCGACCGAACCTTTCAATGGAATGTGCGGGTAAACCTCGGCGTTGATCAGCGCGATCAACGCGTCGATCACTACGCGGCGAATGCCGGAGAAACCTCGGCTCAGGCTGTTGACCTTGAGCACCATGACCAGGCGCACCAGGGCGTCGCTGATTGGCTCGCCGACACCGGCGGCGTGGGACAGCACCAGCGAGCGCTGGAGGTTTTCCAGGTCTTCGCTGGCGATGCGGGTCGACGCCAGCAGGCCGAAACCGGTGTTGATCCCGTAGGCGGTACGGTTTTCGGCCAGGATCTGCTCCACGCACGCGACGCTGGCTTCGATCTGGGCCGAGGCGCAGTCGTCGAGGGTGATTTTGACCGGCTGTTGATAGATATCACGCAGTTGGGCAAGGCTCAGTTGGCCGGGAATCAGGTTTAGCGCAGTCACTTTTATTCTCCTTTTGAGAGTTTTATGAACTAACCAGACGCTCCGGAGATGTCCGTTGTCCGTCGCTTCCCTCCTTGTAGGAGGGCTGGCGCCTTGGCACGCTGGTTTGATGTAGAAATCAGTTAAGGTTCGGTAAGGCCTTGTGCAGTAGATTCGAATCTTTCAACACCCCGGCGGCGGCGGCGATATCCGGCGCCAGCCAGCGGTCCTGGTCGTAGGCCGGAACCCGCTCGCGCAGCAGACGCCATGCCACATCGGTGCCGGCGCCAAAGCGTTGTTCTTTCAAGAACTCAAAGGCCTGGGCGGCCAGCAAGTACTCGATGGCAAGAATCTGCGTGCAGTTTTCCAGGGCGCGATGCAGCTTCAGCGCCGCGTTGGTGCCCATGCTCAGGTGGTCTTCCTGCAGGCCCGAGGTGACGTAGTTGTCGAGCACCGCCGGTTGCGCCAACTGACGGTTTTCCGCGCACAGCGAGGCAGCGACGTACTGGACTATCATCATCCCGGAGTTCACCCCCGGGTTGGCCACCAGAAACGCTGGCAGACCGCTGACGTGCGGGTTGATCAAACGGTCCAGGCGCCGCTCGGCGATGGAGCCGATTTCTGCCATGGCGATGGCCAGCAGGTCGGCAGCCATGGCCACTGACTGACCGTGCGGGTTGGCCTGGGACACGATGCGGAAATTGTCCGGGGTGCCGAGCAACATCGGGTTGTCAGTGACAGCGTTGAGTTCGGTTTCGATCTGTTGAATCCCGTGCGCCAGCTGATCCCGTGCAGCGCCGTGGACTTGCGGGATCGAACGGATGCTCAACGCATCCTGCGTGCGAATGCCTTTGCTGCTGGCGATCACTTCACTGCCATCGAGCAAGGCGCGCAGGTTGATCCCGACCTGTTGCATGCCCGGATGCGGTTTGAGCGCGATGATTTCGGCATCGAACGCTGCGATCTGACCGCGCTGGGCTTCGAAGCTCATCGCCCCGATCACGTCGGCCCACTGCACCAGGCGCGTGGCATCGGCAATTGCCAGGCAGCTGAGGCCGGTCATGCACGGCGTGCCGTTGACCAGGCACAAACCGTCCTTGGCGCCGAGCTGAACCGGTTGCAGACCTTCTTCGGCCAGTGCCTGCTGCGCGCCAATGATCTGCCCGCGATAGCTCACATTGCCGACACCCAGCAGTGCAATACCGATGTGGGCCATGTGGGTCAGGTAACCGACCGAGCCCTGGGACGGCACTTGCGGGGTGATGCCGTGGTTAAGCAGCGCCAGCAGAGCCTCGACCACTCGACGGTGAATGCCGGATTTACCATGGGAGTAATTGCGGATCGCGGCGCACATGATCGCGCGGGTCTGTTCGTCGGCCAATGGAGCGCCAACACCACAGGCGTGACTGAGTAAGGTGTTGCACGACAGCTGGCTGAGTTGTTCATCCTTGAGCGAGACGTTGCACAGCGCGCCGAGGCCGGTATTGACCCCATAGGCGCGCTCGCCGCTGGCGACGATGCGCTGGACGATCGCCTGCGCATTCTCGATCCGCGCCCAGGTCTGGGGCGACAGCTCGAGCTGTGCACCATGGCGGGCTACGGCGACCACATCCTGCCAACGCAAGGGGGCGTCGGCGATAACGATTTTTTCAGCCTGGGACATCATTGACCTCTTACCAGAATATTGATGCAGCTTTGCCGGCCTCTTCGCGGGCAAGCCTCGCTCCTACAGGATTCAGGTTTGCCGTCCAATGCAGGAACGACACAAAACCTGTAGGAGCGAGGCTTGCCCGCGAAGGCGTCCGAACAGCCGCCGCAAACCTTTAAACCACCGCAGCCCGACGCTGTACAAACCGGTCGACATACTCATCCGCCGGCGAATGCAGGATCTCTCTAGGCGTACCCACCTGAATCAGCCGCCCGTCCTTGAGGATCGCAATGCGGTTACCAATCCGCACAGCCTCATCAAGGTCGTGAGTAATGAACACGATGGTCTTGTGCAACGTCTTTTGCAGCTCCAGCAACTGGTCCTGCATCTCCGCGCGGATCAGCGGATCGAGGGCGCTGAACGCCTCGTCCATCAGGATGATGTCGGTGTCCGCCGCCAAGGCCCGGGCCAGGCCCACACGCTGGCGCATGCCGCCCGACAACTGATGCGGGTATTTTTTTTCGTAGCCTTTCAGGCCCACGGTATTGATCCAGTGCAGCGCGCGTTCGGCGCACATCTGCTTGCTCTCGCCACGCACCTTCAGGCCGTAGGCGACGTTATCCAGTACGGTCTTGTGCGGCAGCAGGCCGAAGCTCTGGAACACCATGCTGATCTTGCGTCGGCGAAATTCGCGCAGGGCGTCCATGTCGTATTGCAGGATGTCCACACCGTCCACCAGGATTGCGCCGCTGGTCGGGTCGATCAAGCGGTTGAAGTGACGCACCAGGGTGGACTTGCCGGAACCCGACAGGCCCATGATCACGAAGATCTCGCCGCTGCCGATGCTCAGGGACAAATCGTTCACGCCGACCACGCAGCCGGTTTCGGCCAGCACCTGATCCTTGGTCTTGCCCTGACCCACCATGGCCAGCGCTTCCTTGGCACGGTTGCCGAAAATCTTGAAGACGTTTTTGACTTCGATCTTGCTCACGGTTGCGTCGTTCATTTGCTCACCTCATGCCGTGGCCGACCATACGCCTGAGTAATGCGGTCGATGACCACTGCCAGAATCACGATCGCCAGACCGGCTTCAAGACCACGTCCGACGTTGAGGGTCTGAATCCCCACCAACACATCTTCACCCAAGCCACGGGCACCGATCATCGAGGCAATCACGACCATCGACAGGGCCATCATGGTGGTCTGGTTGATCCCGGCCATGATGCTCGGCAGGGCCAACGGCAGTTGCACGCCGAACAGTTGCTGCCAGCGGTTGGCGCCGAAGGCGTTGATCGCCTCCATCACTTCACCGTCGACCTGGCGAATGCCCAGATCGGTCAGGCGGATCAGCGGTGGCGCAGCGTAGATCACGGTGGCGAAAATCGCCGGAACCTTGCCCAGGCCGAACAGCATCAGCACCGGGATCAGGTACACGAAGCTCGGCATGGTCTGCATGATGTCCAGCAGCGGCATCAGCACCGAGCGCAGGCGATTGCTGCGCGCCGAGAGAATGCCCAGTGGAATGCCGATCAGCACCGAGATGACCGTCGCCACCATCATCAGCGCCAGGGTTTGCATCAGCTTGTCCCAGAGGCCGACGGCCCCCACCAGGAACAGCAGGCCGACGATGACGGACGTGGTCACGACTTTGCGGGTCGCGTGCCAGGCAACGCCCGCCACGATCGCCAGCATCAGCCACCAGGGCGCCGCACGCAGCAGCCCTTCTAAATTGACGATGGCCCACAACAGGGTGTCGGAGATGCTGCGGAACACATCGCCGTAGTTGGTGACCAGCGAATCGACCCAACTGTTGACCCAGTCGGCGATGGAAAAGGTAAAGCTTTCGGGAAACATAAGAGGCTCTCAATCAAGGGGTTGCGATCAAGCGTCCGACTGCCGCTGACGGCAGTCGCCAAAGCTCGACCTACAAGGCCGCGTCGATCTTCTTGGCTGCGTCTTCGCTCACCCATGCATGCCAGACTTCAGGATGTTCCTTGAGGAAGATTTTCGCCAGTTTTGGTGACTCGATCCGCTCCTTGGCCATGCGCCCGAGATTCTGGTTGAGCAGGTCGATTGGCAGGTTGACCTTTTCCAGCACAGCCACCAGTTCCGGGGCTTGCTCGTGGAAGACCTTGGACAGGCCGACCTTGATGGTCACGCTCTTGTCCACGCCGGGCTTTTCTTCAAGCTTGACCAGGTCGACCTGGCCCATCAGCGGGGTGGGCGACCAGTAGTAGAACAGGATCGGCTCGCCACGCTTGTAGCTCGACAGCACGGCCGCATCCAGCGCCGGGCCGGTGCCCGGGCGGAAGTTGGTGTAAGTGCTTTCCAGGCCGTAACTCTTGAGCATTTCGCTGTTGTCCAGCTCACAGGTCCAGCCGGCCGGGCAGTTATAGAAACGGCCCTTGGATGGCTCTTCCTGATCCTTGAACACGCTGGCGTATTTGCCCAGGTCGGCGATCGCCTTCAGGTCCGGGGCTTTCGGCTCCAGCTTGCGTTTGGCGTCGCCTTCGATCACGTAACGCGGCACATACCAGCCTTCGATGGCGCCAACGACCGGAGCGCCGACACCGACCACCTTGCCGGCCTTCTCGGCCTTGTTCCAGACTTCGCTGCGGCCGACCCATTCTTCGGCGAACACTTGAATGTCGTTGCTGCTCAGGGCGTTTTCCATGGTGATGGAGTTGCCAGGCAGGCTGTCGACCTTGCAGTCGTAGCCTTTCTCCAGCACCACCTGCATGACGTCGGTCAGCAGCATGCCGCTTTCCCAGTTCAGCCCGGCGAATTTCACCGGTTTGCCCGACTCGCACCAGCCGGCTGCCTGGGTGGCGCCGGCACTGGCGAGCAGGCCCATGGAAAGCAATGTGGTCAGCAGGGTCTTGTTCGATTTCATTGTGTGACGCTCCTAATCATGAATTGGCTTACGGCAGTCAAGAGGCATCCAGCCCTGTCCACGTCCAATCAGGCCTGCGCAGCAGCGCGACGGGCCCCGCTTGTTTCAGGTTGTACATCGCTGTCCTGCTCGACCGGCAGGATCAGGTGATCGGGTACTGCGCTGTGCCATTTTTTCGCGCACACGTAATACAGGGCTGCGGGGAGCACCAGACCGATGATCCAGGAAATATCCACACCACCCAGGGCCTCCACCAGCGGACCGGTATAGAACTTGGTGGAGATGAACGGCAGTTGCACCAGCACACCGAAGACATAGACGCTGATGCCGAGCGGGTTCCAACGGCCGTAGCGACCCTTCGGATCGGCCAGTGCCGGCACGTCATAACGCTCGCGAGTGATGCAGTAGTAGTCCACCAGGTTGATCGCGCTCCATGGCGTGAAGAACGCCAGCAAGAACAGGATGAAGGACTTGAACGCACCGAGGAACGAGTGCTGACCGAGCAACGCGATCAGGGTCGCAGTACCGACAATGGCCAGCACGAAGACCAGGCGCTGCAAGCGTGAGACCCGCAGGTCACCCCGGAAACCGCTGATGACGGTCGCAATGCACATGAAGCTGCCGTAGGAGTTCAGCGTGGAGATGGTGACCTTGCCGAACGCAATGCTGAAGTACAGCAGCGCAGCGGTGGCACCGCTGCCGCTCAATCCAACGATGTAGGCCACTTCGTGGCCGGCGAATTGCCCGTTGGCCATGGCGGCGGCAAACACGCCGAGGATCATCGCCACCTGTGCGCCAATGACCGAGCCCGCGCCTGCAGCGAAGAAGGTCTTCACCGAAGACGTCTTGCTCGGCAGGTAGCGTGAATAGTCAGCCACATAGGGGCCGAAGGCAATCTGCCAGGACGCCGCGAGCGACACCGCCAGCAGAAAGCTGGTCCAGCTGAAGTGGCGGATTTGCAGCAGTGCGCCAACGTCGGTCTGGCTCATCAGACGACTGAACAGGTAAACAAAGGCAATCACACCAATGACGCTGGCGACACGGCCGATGAAGTGGATCACTCGATAACCGAGCACCGTGACCAGCACGATGACACTGGCGAAGATGAGGATACCGACGCTGTCGCTGACGCCGAACAACTGGCCCAAAGCCTGGCCGGAAAGCACGGTGCCCGTTGCAGTGAAACCGAGGTACATCAGACAGACCAGCACGATCGGGATGGCCGCGCCATACACGCCGAACTGCACCCGGCTGGAGATCATCTGCGGCAGGCCAAGCTTGGGCCCTTGCGCCGCATGCAGCGCCATTACGCCACCGCCGAGCAGCTGCCCGATCAACAGACCGATCAACGACCAGAACACGTCACCGCCCAGCACCACGGCCAGGGCCCCGGTGACAATCGCGGTGATTTGCAGGTTGGCACCCATCCACAGAGTGAACTGGCTCAACAGACGACCGTGTCTTTCCGCTTCCGGGATGTAGTCGATCGAGCGTTTCTCGATCAACGGTTTACTGCCTGCACGATCGTCATTAACAGCCATTGTTCAACCTCTGTGGATTGTTTGTCGGTGTTGGTGATCCCTGTAGGAGCGAGGCTTGCCCGCGAACCGCGGTGTGTCAGAAATGACGCCTTCGCGGGCAAGCCTCGCTCCTACAGGTTTTGCATCAGGCCAAGGCCTGATTTATTTGCCGGTAATCATCGGCAGGTTCAGCCCCTGTTCCTTGGCGCAGTCGATCGCGATCTGATAACCCGCATCGGCGTGACGCATGACACCGGTCGCCGGGTCGTTGTGCAGCACGCGAGCGATACGCTCGGCCGCTTCGTCAGTACCGTCGCAGACAATTACCATGCCCGAATGCTGGGAGAAGCCCATGCCGACGCCGCCGCCGTGGTGCAGGGAAACCCAGGTAGCGCCGCTCGCGGTATTGAGCAGAGCGTTGAGCAGTGGCCAGTCGGACACGGCATCGGAACCGTCCTGCATGGATTCTGTTTCGCGGTTCGGGCTGGCGACCGAGCCGGAGTCCAGGTGGTCGCGACCAATCACGATTGGCGCGGACAATTCACCGCTGCGCACCATTTCATTGAAAGCCAGACCCAGCTTGGCGCGCAGACCCAGGCCAACCCAGCAGATACGTGCCGGCAGACCCTGGAAGCTGATGCGCTCGCGGGCCATGTCCAGCCAGTTGTGCAGGTGGGCGTCGTCCGGGATCAGTTCTTTTACTTTGGCGTCGGTTTTGTAGATGTCTTGCGGATCGCCCGACAGTGCAGCCCAACGGAATGGACCGATGCCGCGGCAGAACAGCGGACGGATGTACGCGGGTACGAAACCCGGGAAGTCGAATGCGTTCTCGACGCCTTCTTCCTGGGCCATCTGACGGATGTTGTTGCCGTAGTCGAAGGTCGGAATGCCCATCTTCTGGAATTCGAGCATCGCTTTAACGTGCACGGCCATCGATTGCTTGGCGGCTTTGACGACAGCGGCGGGCTCGGTCTTGGCGCGAGCGCGGTACTCTTCCCAGGTCCAGCCGGCCGGCAGATATCCGTTGAGCGGGTCGTGGGCGCTGGTCTGGTCGGTGACCATGTCCGGGCGCACGCCGCGCTTGACCAGTTCAGGCAGGATTTCTGCCGCGTTACCCAGCAGCGCGATGGAAATCGCCTTGCCTTCCTTGGTGTATTTGGCGATGCGGGCCAGCGCGTCGTCGAGGTCGGTGGCTTGTTCATCGACGTAACGGCTGTTCAGGCGGAAATCGATGCTGACCTGCTGGCATTCGATGTTCAGCGAGCAAGCACCGGCCAGGGTCGCGGCCAGAGGTTGAGCGCCGCCCATGCCGCCGAGGCCTGCGGTCAGGACCCAACGGCCTTTGAGGTCATCGTTGTAGTGCTGGCGACCGGCTTCGACGAAGGTTTCGTAGGTGCCCTGGACGATGCCTTGGCTGCCGATGTAGATCCAGCTGCCGGCAGTCATCTGGCCGTACATGGCCAGGCCTTTGGCGTCGAGTTCGTTGAAGTGCTCCCAGCTCGCCCAGTGTGGCACCAGGTTGGAGTTGGCGATCAGCACGCGTGGGGCGTTGCTGTGGGTCTTGAACACGCCGACCGGCTTGCCGGATTGCACCAGCAGGGTCTCGTCGTCGTTCAGGTTGGTCAGGCTTTCGACGATCTTGTCGTAGCATTCCCAGTTACGTGCCGCGCGACCGATACCACCGTAAACCACCAGTTCCTTAGGGTTTTCGGCAACTTCCGGGTCGAGGTTGTTCATCAACATCCGCAGCGGCGCTTCAGTCAGCCAGCTCTTGGCGGTCAGCGTGTTACCGCGGGCAGCGCGGATTTCAACGTCACGAAACTTTGTAGTTTTATTCTCAGTCACGAAAAAGACTCCTCAGCGATCAATCCAAACCAACCCTGGCGGTGGGTAAGCCAGCCTGTGCGCAAAGCGCCACAAGCGAATCAGTGGACGTTGCGGGGAGTCTCGATCGACTCATACGCATACGTCTTTACTTGTACATACAAGCATATGCAATCAAGCGGCCAACTTGTTGGATGAGAATTCAAGAAAAGCTTTGAAAGGGCTGAAAGAGGCCTGGATCAAGGGCTCTGACGAAGATGAAATTTTTCGGGGGAGTTTTTGCGGGAGGGTGAAGGCTGTTACTTGAGCATGGTTTTGCGCCACGCTGGGGCGTTCGGTAACAAGTTGGTGCGCTGTGAGAAACGGATTTGGGGGAGGGAAACGACATCGCTGGCAAAGATCACCCCCTGTAGGAGCGAGCTTGCTCGCGAAGGTCGTGAACGATAACGCGTAAAACCACATGCCCCGCGGTGCGTTCAGGTTCTTCGCGAGCAAGCTCGCTCCTACAGGGGGCCATGTTTGTCCGCGACAGGGTGGTGGATCAGCGTGCAGTCAGTTCAATCACGCAGCATTGGCCGTTCACGGAGACGTCCAGCAAACCCGCGTTACCGTCGAGCTGCAGGCAATCATGGCGACCCAACTGAGCGTCGCTGTCACTTACCTTCACTTCCAGCGCTTCGGTAACACTGAACACCAGCACAGTCCCGGCCGAACTGAAAAACCGCTGCTCAGCCGCCAGCCACTGCAACCGCGCGCTGTAACGCTGCGGTGCATAAATCAGGTTGAAATCGCGGATCGGCCCGCCGAGCAGGGCGCAGGACACCTGACTCTCGCCACTGAAAGCAAACGGGTCCAGCGGTAATAATGGCCGAGTGTCCTGACCGTCAACGCACAAGGTCATGCCTTCGCCCTGCAGCACGGTGATCACACGTTCATACCCGGCGAACGTCGAGAAGCCGCCCGACTCGCCGATATCGGCAATCGAAAGACGCCAACCGAAGCCATCCAGCCCGGCGCCTGCATCACGGGTAATTTCTTCAGTGCTGCCGCCGCCGTTTTTCCATGGCATGCGCGGGTAATCGGCCGCGCGCAAGACTTTCAACTGACTCATCTTTGCCCCTTACTTATGAAAGCGCCCTTCCAGACGATGGCGCGAACCTGGGTGGATCAAACGGGCGGCCGTCACCGGCTGACGGCCGGACCAGGTGCGGCGACGAATCAGCAGGCACGGCTCGCCTTTTTCAATCTGCAGCAATTTGCATTCGGACGGCTCGGCCAGAATCGCCTCGACCACGTGCTCGCCTTCGGTCAGCGGCGCGACCTGATTCAGATAGGCGTAGGGCGTTTGCAGGGTGAAGTCCTGCTTGAGGTAGTCCGGCGCCACCAGTGCATTGACGAAACGGTCTTCGATTTGCACCGGGATATCGTTTTCGAAATGCACGATCAGCGAGTGGAAAACCTTCTGGCCTTCACGCATGTCCAGCGCCAGGGCCCGTTCGGAACCGGCCGCCTCTTCTTCAAGGATGATCACTTTGCAGGCGTGGCGATGGCCGCGGGAGGCGATCTCGTCGGCGATGTTGTGCACTTCAAACAGCGCGGACTGGCTTTTCGGCTCGGCGACGAAAGTCCCGACGCCTTGCATGCGCACCAGCAGACCGTCGGCGGTCATCTCGCGCAGGGCGCGATTGATGGTCATGCGGCTGAAACCCAGCTGGCTGACCAGCTCGCTTTCCGACGGAACGCGGTAGTGCGGCGGCCAGTTTCCACTGTCGATCTGCTGAGTGATCATTTGCTTGACGCGGGCGTACAAGGGCGCCGGACTGTCGCCCAGATTGGCGCTCAGAGTGGCATTTGGCGGCAATGTGGCTGGCGGAGTCGGCACGGTTAATCCTTGTTCATCTGATAGAGATTGCTAGCTTGCCGGAGTTTACCGGGCAGGCAAACGTCTGTATATGTATATACAAATAACACACGATGGGGTGCTGAACCATGTCCGCCTTCTTTGCCGAACGCGCGCTGCTGCCTAGTGGATGGGCCAACAATGTACGTCTTGAGGTCAGTGCCGCGGGCATCCTGACCCATATCCAGGCCGATTCTCACGCAGATGGCGCCGAACGGCTAAGCGGTCCGCTGCTGCCGGGAATGCCCAATCTGCACTCCCACGCCTTCCAGCGGGCCATGGCCGGGCTGGCGGAAGTGGCGGGCAATCCGAACGACAGTTTCTGGACCTGGCGCGATTTGATGTATCGCCTCGTCGGAAAAATCAGCCCCGATCAACTCGGCGTCATCGCCCGTCAGCTGTACATCGAAATGCTCAAGGCCGGTTACACCTCGGTCGCGGAATTTCATTACGTGCATCACGACAGCAATGGCCAGCCTTACGCAGACCCGGCCGAACTGGCCCTGCGCGTCAGCCAGGCGGCTAGCTCCGCCGGCATCGGCCTGACGCTGCTGCCCGTGCTGTACAGCCATTCCGGTTTCGGCGGCCAGGCCCCGAACGACGGCCAGCGGCGCTTTATCAACAGCACCGAAAACTATCTCAAGCTGCAATCGCGTTTGCAGCCCATCCTGGCGCAACAACCGGCGCAGTCGCTGGGTCTGTGTTTCCACTCGTTGCGGGCAGTTACACCGCAGCAGATCAGCGAAGTGCTGGCAGCCAGCGACCAGCAATGCCCGGTACACATTCATATCGCCGAACAGCAGAAGGAAGTCGATGACTGCCTGGGCTGGAGTGGCCGGCGTCCGCTGCAATGGCTGTACGAAAATACCGAAGTCGATGAACGCTGGTGCCTGGTCCACGCCACCCACGCCAACCCGGAAGAGGTCACGCTGATGGCCAGGAGTCGCGCCATTGCCGGCCTGTGCCTGACCACCGAAGCCAACCTTGGCGACGGGATTTTCCCGGCGGTGGATTTCCTGGCCCAGGGCGGGCGCATGGGCATCGGCTCCGACAGCCATGTGTCGCTCAGCGTGGTGGAAGAATTGCGTTGGCTGGAATACGGCCAGCGCCTGCGTGATCAGCGGCGCAACCGGTTGTATGGCGCGGACCAGCCAATGGTTGGCCGCACGCTGTATGACGCTGCGCTGGATGGTGGGGCTCAGGCGCTGGGGCAGCCGATCGGCGCACTGGAAGTTGGCAAGCGGGCCGATTGGCTGGTGCTGGATGGCAATGATCCGTACCTGGCGACGGCCAGCGGTGACGGGATATTGAACCGGTGGTTGTTTGCCGGTGGCGATCGCCAGGTACGGGATGTGCTGGTCAATGGCCAGTGGGTTGTGCGTGACGGGCGTCATGCCGACGAAGAAGAAAGCAATCGGGCGTTCACCCGGGTCCTGCGCGATCTTTTGGGCTAATGCCAAACCCCCTGTAGGAGCGAGCTTGCTCGCTCCCACATGGGTTGTTGCCAGACGTCAGTTCGAGGTCTTGGCCATCTGCGCGTCCGACGCGCGCCAGATCAGCCGCGTGGTGTCGTAACCCTGCTGACGCGCCTTGCTCAGCAGTTCTTCACGCACGAGACCATTGACCGTCGGGGTGCGTGACAGCAGCCACAGATACTTGCGGCTCGGGTCGCCGACAATGGCGGTCTTGTAGTCGTCGCTGACGTACAACACCCAGTATTCCCCCTTCGCTACACCTGGCAGCAAACGCGAGAACCAGGTGTCGAATTCGACCCATAGCTTGTCGGTCTTGCCCGGTATCTGCGGATACGCCGTGCCCTTGACCTCTTCCCATTGCCAGTCCGACGTCAGGCAGCGGTTAAACACCAGTACGTTGCCGTCAGGCTTCAGGGTGTAACGGGCTTCGGATTGCGCACAGTTGCGCTGGAAATACATGGGCAGACGAGCCAGCTCGTACCAGGTCCCCTGGTAACGCTTGAGGTTGACACTGTCGACGGTCTTTGGCGCCAACGGGTCTTCGCCAGAAGTGGCGCAGCCGGCCAGTACAAGGCCGGCAAAAAGTAAAATCAGTAACCGCTTCATTGTTTTTCTCCCGTGGGCGAACAGCCCCGGATTACTTCAGACCTTGGCCTGAGAACATCAGCACTTTGTCAGCGGCGTACTGCACGCTGATAAAGCTGTTTTTGTCGCCCCAGGTGCAGCTGGACATGCCGAGCGCGCCCGAGCAGTCGGCGGGTTTACCCAGCAAGGTTTCAACCTCGGCCTTGGGCATGCCTGTCTCCAGTTTCGAGTAGTTTTCCTGATTGACCTTGCTGCACGCAGCCAGCAACACGCAGAACGAAATCAGGGCGATGGAACGCAGCGACATGGTGAGGCTCCTGGGGCGAAGGGGAATGGCATGTCTGCCAAGCAGAAGCTTAGAAGAGAAAACCCCCATGTGGTTCCCTGACCGTCCGGCTATTTGTTTTGCCATTGGTCTGGGTTATTTGCGCAAAATCAGCCCCTTTCTTTTGCTGTTGGATATTTCGTCGTTTTTGACGAAAAACGCCTAATCTTTGGCGCCGGCCAGTCGACATATGTAGGAGCGAGCTCGCTCGCGATGGACGTGAACGATAACGCTTGAAGCCTGACGCCCCGCGGCGCTCTCAGGTTCTTCGTCGGAACGCCGCCCGGATCAAGCTCGCTCCTACACCAGCCCCCTCCGCGGTAGATCATTTAATGACCAGAAACATGAAATTCAGCCACAAGATTTTGTTGGCTGCTGCCCTCGTGGTGGCCGTTGCATTCGCTTGTTTCATCCTGTTCAACGACTACCGCCAGCGCCAGACCCTGCGCAGCAGTACAGAAACCTCGATGCAGGAACTCGGCAGCCTGACCACCAGCAATATCCAGACCTGGCTGGAAAGCCGCATCCAGCTGCTGCAATCGCTGTCCCAGCAAATCGCCGTGGATGGCAGTGACCAGGCCAACCTCAAGCGCGCCATCGACCTGCCGGCTTATACGAGCAACTTCCAGCTGAGTTATTTCGGCGGCACCGACGGCGTGATGTTCTCGATTCCGGCCGGCAATCGCGCCGCGGACTATGATCCTCGCACCCGTGGCTGGTACAAGGCGGCCAACAGCGCACAGCAGACTGTCGTGACCGAACCCTACATCGCGGCCTCGTCAGGCAAATTGGTGATTACCGTTGCCACCCCGGTGAAGCATGAGAACCAGATGATTGGAGTTGCCGGTGCAGACATCGATCTGTCCAGTGTCAGCGCCATCATCAACTCGCTGAATTTCGGCGGTCACGGCCATGCGTTCATCGTCAGCGCCGACGGCAAGATCCTGATCCACCCGGACAGCAAACTGGCGCTCAAGGGCCTGGTCGACGCCTACCCGAACGGCGCGCCGACAGTCAGCCCCGGGATGAAAGAAGTCGAGATCGACGGCAAGCGCCAGTTCATCTCCTTCACCCACGTCAACGGCGTACCGTCGGCGGACTGGTATGTCGCGCTGGTACTGGACCAGGAAACCGCCTTCGCGATGCTCAGCGAATTCCGCACCTCGGCGATCATTGCAATGGTGATCGCGGTGGTGATCATCATCGCGCTGCTGGGGATGTTGATCAGCTTCCTGATGCAGCCGCTGTTGACCATGGGCCGCGCGATGCATGACATCGCCGAGGGCGAAGGCGACCTGACCAAACGCCTGACCATCCATGGCCATGACGAATTCGGCGCGCTGGGCACCTCGTTCAACCGCTTTGTCGAACGTATCCACAGCTCGATTCGGGAAGTGGCCTCGGCTACCGGCCAGGTAAACGAAGTCGCCTTGCGGGTGGTGGCCGCGTCGAACTCGTCGATGTTCAACTCCGATCAGCAAGCCTCGCGCACCAGCAGTGTCGCCGCAGCAGCCTGGCCGAGGACGGCCAGCAAGTGGTGGATAAAACCATCGCGGCGATGCAGCAGCTCTCGGCGAAGATCAGTGATTCGTGCGGCAATATCGAGACGCTCAACAGCAACACGGTCAACATCGGGCAGATTCTGGAAGTGATCACCAGCATCTCGCAGCAGACCAACCTGTTGGCGCTGAACGCGGCCATTGAAGCGGCGCGTGCGGGTGAAGCCGGGCGGGGGTTTGCCGTGGTCGCCGACGAAGTGCGCAACCTCGCCCACCGCACTCAGGATTCGGCGCAGCAAGTGCAGAAGATGATCGAGGAGCTGCAGGTCGGCGCCCGGGAAGCAGTCAGCATCATGACCGATAGTCAGCGCCAGAGCGAAAACAGCGTCGGCATCGCCAATCAGGCGGGCGAGCGCCTGGGCAGCGTCACTGCGCGCATCGGCGAGATCGACGGGATGAACCAGTCGGTGGCGACGGCGACGGAAGAGCAGACGGCCGTGGTGGAGTCGATCAACGTCGACATTACCGAGATCAACACGCTGAACCAGGAAGGGGTGGAGAATTTGCAGTCGACCTTGCGTGCGTGTGCCGATCTTGAGCGGCAAGCGGCGCGGCTTAAACAGTTGGTGGGCAGTTTCCGTATTTAGTGCCTGAACCGGCCTCTTCGCGGGCAAGCCTCGCTCCTACAGGGCTAGTGCAGTATTTGATACCGCGCATAACCTGTAGGAGCGAGGCTTGCCCGCGAAGGCGGCATCAGCAGCAACCGAAAACTAAAACCGAGAACCAGGCCTGGAGAGAAACGCCAACTCCTCAGCCGTACTCTCCCTTCCCAACACCGCATTCCTGTGCGGAAACCGCCCGAACCGCGCAATCACCTGCTGATGCTGCTCGGCATAGTCCAGATAATCGTTGAACAATGTCCGATCGGACTCCGGCTGTTGCGCAACCAGATCGATGTACCGGGAAACCGCCTCATTTTGCACCGCCAGATTCTCGCAGTGCTCGAACACCAGGTAGATGAACACCCGCTCGATAGGCCGCAACTGCCGATCAAAATCCGCAGCAATGCCTTGCGCCACCAGCGCTTGAGCCCTGAGATCGCCGGCAAAGGAGTTGGGAGAGTCGCGAAAGATCATCCGCGGCAGTTGATCGAGCAACAACACCAAGGCCAGCCAACCTTCGGGGCGTTGCGCCCACTCGGTCAGTCCGCCGGCCAGTGCCTGCTCGACCCAGCCCCCGAAACGCGTTCGCGCTTCGAGGTCCTGACTGTCGCGTTTACCAAACCATAACCTGCCCTTGTCAGCCGCTATTTCGCTGGGGGATTCGAACGTACCGAACCACCACTCGAGCAACGGCTGCCAGGGCGCGGGCATGGTTTATTCCTTATGGTAAGCCGTGACGCGTTCGACTTCTTCTTTCGAGCCGAGGAACACCGCCACGCGCTGGTGCAGGCCTTCAGGCTGAATGTCGAGGATGCGCTGATGGCCATCGGTGGAAGCGCCGCCAGCCTGTTCAACCAGGAAAGACATCGGGTTGGCTTCGTACATCAGACGCAGCTTGCCCGGCTTGGACGGTTCACGGCTGTCGCGCGGGTACATGAACAAGCCGCCACGGGTCAGGATGCGGTGCACGTCCGCCACCATCGCGGCAACCCAGCGCATGTTGTAGTTCTTTTTCAGCGGGCCTTCTTCACCGGCCAGCAATTCGCTGACGTAGCGTTGTACCGGAGCTTCCCAGTGACGCTGATTGGACGAGTTGATCGCGAACTCCTGAGTGGACTTCGGGATCTTGATGTCTTCATGGGTCAGCACGAAGCTGCCCATTTCACGGTCCAGGGTGAAGCCTTTCACACCGTCGCCCAGGGTCAGGATCAGCATGGTTTGTGGACCGTAGATCGCGTAACCGGCGGCAACTTGCTGGGTGCCTGGCTGCAGGAAGGCTTTCTCGCTCAGGGATTCGTTCTGGCTCAGGTGCTCGTTCGGGCAACGCAGTACCGAGAAGATGGTGCCGACCGGTGCGTTGATATCGATGTTCGACGAACCGTCCAGCGGGTCGAAAACCAGCAAGTACGCGCCTTTCGGGTATTTGCCCGGGATCTGGTAGGCGTTGTCCATTTCTTCGGACGCCATGCCGGCCAGGTGACCGCCCCATTCGTTGGCTTCGAGCAGGATCTCGTTGGAGATCACGTCGAGTTTCTTCTGCACTTCGCCTTGGACGTTTTCGGTGCCCATGCTGCCCAGAACACCACCGAGGGCGCCTTTGGACACGGCGTGGCTGATTTCCTTGCAGGCACGCGCCACCACTTCGATCAGGAAACGCAGATCGGCAGGGGTGTTGTTGCTACGGGTCTGCTCAATCAAATAGCGACTCAGGGTAACGCGGGACATGGAAGGCTCCGGTGGAATGGGGGGGGCTAAAAACCCGCGCAGTTTAACGCGAGTCGGGGCGCATTTCCTCCTATCAGACGTGTTACACCCAATAGAGTTCATGTGCCCGATTGAGCGTAGTTCGAAACGGATGGAATGTGAGCTGAAGATTGGTGGCAGTTTCGAGATTTTCTTTGCCTGATATTCAGCCTTCGCGAGCAAGCTCGCTCCCACACGGGATCAGCGTTGGACGCAAATTCCGGGACCACTGCGGATCACTTGTGGGACCGAGCCTGCTCGCGAATGGCGCGCAGCGCCCGCCACTCTCAGGATTTGGCAGCAGGCTTGCGCAACAAGCTGAACGCCATCGCCGCCAGGAACAAAACGCTCAGCAACAACACCGCCCACAACCCGAATTTCTTCCAGTTCACGTCAGGAATCACCGCCGTTGTTACCGTCGAAGTCGACGTGCCAACCACTGGACCATCAACCGTAGCCTTGCCCAACGTCGCCAACTTCGCCGCGCTGTAATCCGGTATCAGCGTCGACAGCGGCAGGTTCGCCGCCTTCACCGTCGCATTCCCCAGTGCCAGCGTGTAAGGCCCCGCCCCGCGCGCCAGGAACACCAGTTGGGTGGCGCGCACGGCAAACCTGATGGACGGCGCTTGCTCACCAATGCCCCCACCTCGTTCATCCACTGTCAGTTTCAATTGCTGCACGGTATGCCCCGGCAGCAGCAATTCGTTCTGCACCACATCCTGGCCATTCTGGGTCAGTCGATAGAGCAAACCACCGCCTAACGGCTGCCACGGCAAACTGCTTTCCCGACGACCGGACAAGGTTACGGGGGCCAGGCTGTTGGGTTGACCGAGTTCTACCTGCAAACGCTCGACATTCAATCCCATCGGCAATTGCCAGGTATATTCACCGCCCTTGATGGCGCTGCCGGCCAATGATTGCGACCAGACCAACGGCATAGGCAAGCTGCTAGTGCTGACACTTTCCAGTTGCACCGAGGTCAGTGTCGGCGCCGATTGCGGCGCCTTCCACAGCAAGCGCAGATAGCGCGCCGATTGACCTGGAAGGCCGATCTCATGCTGCTCGACCCGTTCGTCGGCAAACGTCAGCCGCGCTATTTGGCCCTCGCCCCAGGATTGCCAATGCTGCAAGTCGTCACTGGCCTCGATGCTGAAACGCTGGAAGCCGTCGCGCTCGCTGGTCCAGTCGAGGATCAATTGCTGCAACGGCGCCTTGATACCGCTGGCGTCGAGCAACCAGCCGCGCAGCACTTCTTCGCCCGCCTCCAGCTGAGTGGACGGTTGTACGTCGACCAGCGTGCCGTTGGCGCTCGATCGCACCCGGATGCTCGGCGCTTGCTCGGTGGCATCCGCCGAGTTGTACAGCGGGAACCATTTCACCTCGGTAAGGTGGCGGCTTTCGCTGGTTTGCGCGGGCGCCCGAGCCAGGGCATAGGCCTGAGGCTCACCGGCGGCATTGAACACGCGCACATCGCCCAGGTCGGTTCGTCGTGCCTTCAGTTGCACGTCCAAAGGCAATTCGAGTCGATACCATGGGCCTTGGCCACTGACGGTCAACGGCACCTGCGTGGCGAAATCCGCCGGCGTTTCCCGGGCATGCGCCGACAGGGCCACGCCCATCGCAACAGCGCTCAACCAGACCAGGATCAGCTTCTGACTCAAGGTGACACTCCTTCGGTTTGCGGGGCCAGTGTTGCAGGATCAGGCACAGCATCAGTGCGTTTGGGAGGCAACGGGGCGAAATAACCGACCACCAACAGCAATACGCCAACGCCGATAAACGACACGATCCGTGCCAGCCCGCCGCGGTTACTCAATTCGACAAAGAACAGCTTGGCCACCACGACACCGATCAGCGCCGCCCCGATCAGCCAGACCTCGCGGCGATGTCGCAGATGACCGCCGATCATCAGGCTCAGGGCGATCAAGGTCCAGACAATGGAAAGGCCGGCTTGCACCCGCATGGATTCGAGCAAGGCATCCAGCTCGAACGGCACATCGCCCCAGTGGTGGGCGGTGCGCATCACCAGCGCAGTAAAGAATGCAAACAGCGAAAACCCGGCGATCAGCTGCGTGGCCGGCGCAGCGTAATCCTTGCGAATCACCCCTTGCGTCACCGCACTGCGGGACCAGACGTATAGGCCGAACAGCGTGAACAGCAGGCCCAACTCCAGCGGGTTGATCAGCGGCACATAGGGCAGCGGCTCGGCAGCGCCATCACTGACGAGGTTCGCCAGCCAGAACCAGCCGAGCATCAACAATGCCAGGGGCACTGCCGCATACACACGGTATTCCCGGGGATAAGCCGACACCGGCCAAGGCCAGGCTCGGGGCGCCGCCGCGAGCACCAGGTACAGGCTCGGCAGCATCGCCCAACCCAACCAGCGCCAGGCGTTGTAGTGTTCGGACAACAACAGCAAGCCGTAACGCAATTCCAGCGCCAGTACACCGATCAGCAGCCAACAACCGACGACATGGGCCACGCCCAGAGGGCGCGCCGGCATCATCGGCCCCAGGCGCCTCATGGAGATGAAATGCACAACGAACACTGCTGCCCAGGCTAACCAGGCGAAATGGGCGGCCGGGTGATAACGCGAGTGCCAGGCCGCCAGCAACACCAGACCGGCAGCGGGAATCAGCACGGTGCAGAGCAATCCCAGTGACGGCCATTTCAGACGTAGCGCCAACACGGCCCACAAAGCGACACTGACCGCTGCGACGAACAGCAATAACGTCGCCTGCAGACTCACCGGGGCAAAACGCAGCACTTCACTGATCCACGCCAGCGCCCACCAGCCCGCGCCCCACGCCAACAACACGTCGGACAAACGATTCAAGCTCAATGGATCGAATGCCGTGCCGTGATTGCCGAGCTGCAAACGCCAGGCCCCGACCAGCGCGGCCAGGCCCAGCAACAGCGGGGTCCAGAAACCACCATGAGCCAAGGGGCGCAGACCTTCGCTGGCCAATGGCCCGAGCAGACTGTGTCCGGCCAGCAGGAACGCCGCACCGCCCAATAATTGCACGGCAAAAGCGCTGAGCAGGAGCGTCCGCGATTGCAGGTGCAGGCCGATAAACAGCGTCGCCAACCCCGCAAGCGCCCAACTGATCGCCGTACCTTGGGTGAAGAAGAACAACGGCGCCAGCAAGTAGAGGAAGGCCAGGCCGAGGCTGGCCAGCACGGGCAGCCCGTTGCGCTCCCACGGCGAAGTCTGTTCAGGCAAAGCGCTGCGCAACTGATAGAAGCTGAACAACAACGCCCCGCCGAGCATCAACGCACTCAGTGGCGCCCCGTCGAGCAGGCTGCTCTCGCCCATTCGCAGCTCACTGAGGAATGTCAGTGCCGACCCCAGTTGCAGCAGCAAGGCAAAGGCCCGGGCCAGCGTTCGCTGCTGACGCAGGCCGAGCCAGAAAATACCCGCGCCTTCCACTGCCCAGGCTGCGGCTGTCCAGCGGGCGTCGAGCCCCAGCGGAATCGCCAGGCTGGCGAAGATCACGCCCAACGCCAGGCAGGTTTCCGCCAGCAGCAAGGCCCGGCCACCCATCAGCAATCGGGCGAGCCCCATGTAGATCATGCCCAGCGCCAACGCACTGAACGCCGCGGCGAATTCCAGGTGCTGGACCAGCGCGAACTGCAAGCCGAAGCCCACCAGCGGCGGGCCGAACAGCAGGGTGCCGTCGACATAGTCACCCTTGAGTGCCGACCCGCGCAGCAGCGCATCGCGGCTGTCGTCTTCGGCTGCGTCGGGCATGTCCAACAGCTTGCGCCGGGCGAACAGCAGGCCGATGGCCAGGTACATCAGGAAAAACAGAATCAGGAACGGCTCGGTGCTCCACAACAGGTCCGGCGTATAGGAGCGCAGGCCCCAGGCGACCCCGATGCCGAAGGTGCCGACGAAACCGATCAGATTGAGCAAACGCCAGGCCTTGAACCAGGCGATGGCGAAGATACCGGCATTGAGCAAGGCGAAGTAACTGAACAGCGCAACAGGGTCGCCGGCACCGGTCGACGTCAGGATCGGCGCCGCAAAACCGCCAAGTGCCGCCGCGGCGGCCAGCCCCAAAGCGTCCTGGGTAATGGCCAGAATCGCCGAGAACACCGTCACCGCAACCAGCAAGCCCAACGCAGCGGTGGGATCGAGCAGCGGATGCAGGCGCATCGCGGCAAATACCGTCAAGTACAACACCGCAATTGCGGTGCCTTGCAGCATCAGTGCGTAATTGTCGTTGCGCGCCCTGAGCCACCAACCCAGCCCCAGAAGGCCCAATGCCGCCGCCGCGACACCGGCGTAACGCAATTCGATCGGCACCACCATGCCTTCGGTGGCATAGCGCAGCAGGAACGCCAGGCCGAGGAACAACAGCACCACACCGACGCGCAGGACGGTGTTGCCGCCGAACAGCCAGGCGCGGGCAACGCTGATAGCGCGCTCGATGAAATCAGGGTCGCGAGGGAAGGCCGATCGTTGCGGTTCACGGGTAACCGGCTCGGGTTTCCATGCATCGACAGGGGGCGGCGGACTGGTTTCGGTAGCCGCAGCCGGCATCGGCTCCAGTTCGGGCGGGAGTTCCCAGATCAATTCGGGGGTTTGGGCAGAAACTTCATCGACAATGATGTCAGCGGACGGCGCAAGTTCATTGGCTTCAGGCAATTTGACGCCCGACACCTCCAGCAATGCCAGACGTTGCTCGACCGCATGCAGCGCAACCTGTGCCTTCTCAAGCAGCAAGCGTTGCTCCGCAGCTTGTGAATCCAGGCGGCCGATACGGATGGCCTGACCGATCCCCAACCCGAGCAGTGCGCCCAACAGCGCATCGCTGAACGACTCGTCGAGCATCCAGCCCAGCACCAGCCCAATCAGCATGAACATCCATTGCATGGTCGATATCCCTAAGCGGCCCGCGATGGGGCATTCCAGACGGTAGAGCGCCTCGTTCAGTCTAGTGACCAGCCCCCCGTATTCCAGTGCGAGCGCAGATTGCACCTGCACCACAAACCCAATGTGGGAGCGGGCTTGCTCGCGAAGAGGCCATGACATTCAACAACGATGTTGAATGTCAGTCCGCTTTCGCGAGCAAGCCCGCTCCCACAGGGATTAAGGTGGTGCTGAGTATATCGATCAAGCCCAACCATCGTCGGGCCTGCTTCGCAATTACTGTTAGAAATTACTCCAGCGCTTTCCAGATATCCGTCGCGTACTCGCGAATGGTCCGGTCGGAGGAGAACCAGCCCATCCGCGAGGTGTTCAATACCGCCGAACGCCACCATGCCTGAGAATCGTGCCAATGGGCTTCGACACGCATCTGCGCGTCCCAGTAGGAATCGAAATCGGCACAGACCAGGAAGCGGTCGTAATCGATCAGCGAATCGATCAGCCCGGTATAACGAGACGGATCATCCGGCGAGAACACCCCACCGCGAATCGCCTGCAGCACGTCATTGAGCCGATGGGACGCGGCAATATCCGGCGTCGCGTTGAACTCGTGGTTCTGCTTGCGCGCCTCGACCTGCTGGGCGCTGAGGCCGAAGATGAACATGTGTTCGGCGCCGATGAACTCGCACATTTCCACGTTGGCGCCATCCAGGGTGCCGATGGTCAACGCGCCGTTGAGGCCGAACTTCATGTTGCTGGTGCCCGACGCCTCGAAGCCTGCGGTAGAAATCTGTTCCGACAAATCCGCCGCTGGAATGATGCTTTCCGCCAGGCTGACGTTGTAGTTGGGCAGGAATACCACTTTGAGCAAGCCACGCACGGTCGGGTCGTTGTTCACGACCCGGGCAATGTCGTTGGTCAATTTGATGATGAGCTTGGCCTGGTGATAACTGGCTGCGGCCTTGCCGGCGAAGATCTTCACCCGCGGTACCCAGTCGACTTCCGGCTCGGCACGAATCGCCTGATAGAGCGCGACGGTGTGCAGCAGGTTCAGCAACTGCCGTTTGTATTCGTGGATCCGCTTGACCTGTACGTCGAACATCGCCGCCGGGTTGACCGCCACCCCCAGCCGCTCGTGGATGATATACGCCAGAGCTTTCTTGCTGTGCAGGCGCTGGTCGGCAAACGCCTTGCGGAACGCGGCTTTCTCGGCAAAGGGTTCCAGGTCGCGCAAGCGCTCTTCAGCGTTATTGAGCAGATCCGGGCCGAGGGCATCGACCATCATCGAGGTCAGTTCGGGGTTGGCCTGGTACAGCCAGCGGCGGAAGGTAATGCCGTTGGTCTTGTTGTTGATCCGCTCCGGATAGAGCTTGTGCAGCTCGGAGAACACCGTTTTGCGCATCAGCTGCGTATGCAGCGCGGACACGCCGTTCACACTGTGGGAACCGAGGAACGCCAGGTTACCCATGCGCACACGACGGCCGTTGTCTTCCTCGATCAGCGACACCGCCCGCAGCACTTCGAAGTCATGGACGCCCTTGGCCCTCAGCGAGTCGATGTGCTGGGCATTGATCAGGTAAATGATCTGCATGTGCCGCGGCAGCATGCGCTCCATCAACCCGACCGGCCAGGTTTCCAGCGCTTCCGGCAACAGCGTGTGGTTGGTGTAGGACAGCGTGTCGACGGTGACCTGCCAGGCGGCGTCCCACGCCACGTCGTACACGTCGACCAGCTGACGCATCAGCTCGGCCACGGCGATCGAGGGGTGAGTGTCGTTGAGCTGGATGGCCGCGTGGTCGCCCAAGGTCAGGACCGAGGTGTGCATGTTGCGATGGCGCCGCAGCAAATCCTGCAAGGACGCGGCGACGAAGAAATATTCCTGGCGCAGGCGCAGTTCCTGGCCGGCTTCGGTGCTGTCGGCCGGGTAGAGTACCCGGGAAATGCTTTCGGCCCGGGCGACTTCCGCCACGGCACCCAGGTGGTCGCCAGCGTTGAAGCGCTCCAGGTGCAAATCTTCCATGGCACGGGCACGCCACAGGCGCAGCGTGTTGACGCTCGCCCCGCGCCAGCCGACCACCGGGGTGTCGTAGGCAATCGCGCGAACGGTTTCCGCCGGGGTCCAGACTTGCTTGGATTTGCCGGTTTCGTCGGTGACGGTTTCGACGCTGCCGCCAAAACCGATCGGATAAACGACCTCCGGACGTTCGAACTCCCACGGGTTGCCGAAATCCAGCCAGTGTTCGGTCTGTTCCTGCTGCCAGCCATCGACGATGGCCTGGCGGAACAAGCCGTGCTCGTAACGAATGCCGTAGCCGTGGCCGGCGATGCCCAGGGTCGACATGCTTTCCATGAAGCACGCGGCCAGACGGCCGAGGCCACCGTTGCCAAGGGCCGCATCGGGCTCCAGCAGGCGGATGCGCTCAAGGTCGACGCCGAGTTCGGTCAGGGCCTCGCGGGCCACATCCAGCAGGCCGAGGTTGCTCAGGCTGTCGTAGAGCAGGCGGCCGATGAGAAATTCCAGGGAGAGGTAGTAAACCCGCTTCTGACCCTTGCGGTAGATCTGCCGGGTGTGATCCATCCAGTGCTCGACCATGTGATCGCGCGCCGCCAAGGCAATGGCTTCGAACCAGTCGTGGTCGAAGGCGTGATCCGGGTCTTTGCCCACCGCATAGGTGAGTTTGGTCAAGACGGCGTCGCGAAATGCGGCCACCTCTGCTTCGCGAACAAGTGGTTCTTGAGTCATCGATAAGACCTCGGGCGAGCGTGGAATAGTTGAGCCTAGACGGTCAGACAGGCCGTTGGAACTCTGGTTCGGCAGTTTTTCCCGTTAGGGCGAGATAGATCAAGATTACCTTGCCGCGCACCGGAAAGAATGCAGGGCCCGTGCCGGAAAACAGTGATTACCGGGTAGTTTATGAAAAAAACTGGCGAAAGGTTGTTCAAAAATCCACCAGTCCCGGTATGATCGCGCGCCCTGATGCACACGCTGGTAACAACCGATGATGAAGTCCAACCTGATCGCCGCCGCGGAGATCGATCGCCTCGATACCTGGGCCAAATACTCTGCGCCGATGTGCGGTTCCTGCGTGTCCAGCTGCTGCACGTTGCCGGTCGAGGTCAAGATCAAGGATCTTATCCGAATCGGCATCGTCGACGAATTCGAGCGCGGCGAGCCGGCGAAGAACATCGCCAAGCGCCTGCAGAAGGAAGGGATCGTCGAGCGCTACAACCAGAAGTCCGAGATCTTCACCCTTCAGCGCATGAGCAACAACGATTGCCTGTACCTGGATCGTAAGAGCCGTCTGTGCACTATTTATGAAAAGCGCCCGGATACCTGCCGCAACCACCCGAAAATCGGGCCGCGACCGGGGTATTGCGCTTATAAGCCCAAAGAAGTGGCGCGTGAGACCAGCGAGAGCCGTCGCACGCTCGAGAAGTTTTAATCGCCGCTGAGTGTTGGGTTTGTTCCGACACGCCCGGGTAACTCGACCTGATGCATATTCAGCGATTTCCCATGCCTCGCCAAGCATTCGCCCGACAGGAAAGGCCAGTCACAAGCCCTAGTGTGGAGCATCTTTTATTCGGAGAAGATGCTCATGCGTTATTTGAAAGTGACAGCCCAGGATCGTAGCGGTAACGGCAAAGCGGATGCGGTGCTGTTGCACTTCCACAACAGCCCGGACAACCTGGTACACGAAGCCTTTGCCGTGGATATGTCCGCCGACGGCAGGATTGAGTTTGGTTTCGCCGGTGACATCAACAGCGACGGCGAGCAGAACTTCCAGGACCAGTTGCTGTTGACCGCGTTTGCGGAAGTTTTCCTGCAGCTGAACTGGTTCAATAAAGGAGATAACTGGGAGCGTTATCTCAAGATCAGTGCGAAAGACCATCACCAGGATGGCTCCCCCAATGTCGTCTCGCTTCAGTTCAGTGAAGACGATGGCACGCCTGGCATCCCCATTCGGATTAAAGGTGCAGCGGCCTATGATGGTGACAATGATGGCAGTCTGGACTCGTACACCAATACTGACGTGAACAGTGACGGCATAGCCAACAGGGCCGACAAGGTACTGCTGCGCAACATTGCGCAAAGCTTTCTCGCCTTTCGATGGTTCGAGATTTGACGTCAAAGCCAGGTACCGGACCTCAAGGGCGACCTGCAGGTCCAGACATAAAAAAACGCCCCTGGATCTCGCGATCCGGGGGCGTTTTTTTTAGCCGCTAACTAAGTCGAAACTCAGTTGCCGCTTTTCTTGGCAGCGCGGGTACGCTCGCTTTCGCCCAGGATCTTCTTGCGAAGACGGATGGACTTAGGAGTGACTTCGCACAATTCGTCTTCTTGAACGAATTCCAGAGCCTGCTCCAGGGTGAAGCGGATAGGCGGAACCAGAGCGATGGTTTCGTCTTTACCCGAAGCACGCATGTTGTCGAGCTTCTTGCCTTTGGTTGGGTTGACGCCCAGGTCGTTGTCGCGGCTGTTGATGCCGACGATTTGACCTTCGTACACGTCTTCGCCGTGACCCAGGAACAGTTTGCCGCGAGCCTGCAGGGTTTCCAGCGAGTAAGTCAGAGCCTTACCGGTGGCAACCGAAACCAGCACGCCGTTCTGACGGCCGGACATGTCGCCGGACTTCATCACGTCGTAACGGTCGAAGATCGAGGTCAGGATGCCTGCACCGGAGGTCAGGGTCAGGAACTCGTTACGGAAACCGATCAAGCCACGAGCCGGGATGTTGTACTCAAGGCGCACACGGCCCTTGCCATCCGGAACCATGTTGGTCAGGTCGCCTTTACGGATACCGATCTGTTCCATGATCGAACCTTGCGATTCTTCCGGCAGGTCGATGGTCACGTTTTCGTACGGTTCGTGCTTCACGCCGTCAACCATGCGGATGATCACTTCCGGACGACCAACACCCATTTCGAAGCCTTCGCGACGCATGGTTTCGATCAGTACCGAGAGGTGCAGTTCACCGCGGCCGGAGACTTTGAACTTGTCGGCGGTGTCGCCTTCTTCAACGCGCAGGGCAACGTTGTAGAGCAGTTCCTTGTCCAGACGCTCTTTGATGTTACGGCTGGTGACGAACTTGCCTTCACGACCGCAGAACGGCGAGTCGTTAACCTGGAAGGTCATGGAAACAGTTGGTTCGTCAACGGTCAGCGGCTTCATCGCTTCGACGTTCAGTGGGTCGCACAGAGTGTCGGAGATGAACAGCGAATCGAAGCCGCTGATGCAGACGATGTCGCCGGCAGCTGCTTCGTCAACGTCTACACGGTGCAGACCGTGGTGACCCATCAGCTTCAGGATACGGCCGTTACGGCGCTTGCCGTCGGCATCGATCGCCACAACCTGGGTGTTCGGCTTGACGCGACCACGAGCGATACGGCCAACGCCGATGATGCCCAGGAAGCTGTTGTAGTCCAGCGCCGAGATTTGCATCTGGAACGGACCGTCACGGTCGACTTTCGGTGCTGGTACGTTGTCGACGATCGACTGGTACAGCGGGGTCATGTCTTCAGCCATGTCGGTGTGTTCCAGACCGGCAATGCCGTTCAGGGCCGAGGCGTAGACGACTTTGAAGTCCAGCTGTTCTTCGGTAGCGCCCAGGTTGTCGAACAGGTCGAAGATCTGGTCCAGAACCCAATCCGGACGCGCGCCTGGACGGTCAACCTTGTTGATCACCACGATCGGACGCAGGCCGGCTTCGAAAGCCTTCTTGGTCACGAAACGGGTTTGCGGCATAGGGCCGTCTTGAGCGTCAACCAGCAGCAGAACGGAGTCGACCATCGACATTACGCGTTCAACTTCGCCGCCGAAGTCGGCGTGGCCCGGGGTGTCCACGATGTTGATGTGGTAGCCGTTCCAGTTGATGGCGGTGTTTTTCGCCAGAATGGTAATACCGCGCTCTTTCTCCTGGTCGTTGGAGTCCATCACGCGCTCGTCGTTGAGCTCGTTGCGCTCCAGGGTGCCGGATTGACGCAAGAGTTTGTCTACCAGGGTGGTCTTACCATGGTCAACGTGAGCAATGATGGCGATGTTGCGTAGATTTTCGATCACTTGTGTATCTCGATCAGAGGATTCGGTGTGCTGACAAGTCTTGGCAGCGATTTACAGTAGAGTCAGGCCTTGCCGTTACAGCTTGACGGCGGCGTCGGGGGGCCGGTGACGCAGGCCACAGGCAAACAGCCCCGGGCTCTTAGCTCGGTCGATAAACGCGCACATTGGCATGCCCCTCACTGAGCAAATGGTGGGCATGCAGGCGACTCATCACGCCTTTGTCGCAATACAGCAGGTACTGGCGAGTAGGGTCCAGTTCCTTGAAACGAGCGTTCAATGCATAAAACGGCATCGTCTGTACCTCAATGCCAGCTAGATCCAGCGGCTCGTCTTCAGCGGCATCCGGGTGACGGATGTCGATGATGATCTGGCCCGCCAGTGCTTCGCTGACTTCTTCGATCTGCAAGTCCTGGCCCAATTCGTCGATCACGCGATCGATCGGCACCAGCTTGGCGTTCTCGAGCGCACGCTCAAGGACCGCCATGTCGAATTCTTTCTCTTCATGCTCCACGCGCGGTCGCTTGGCGTGGGTCTTGGGGTTCACCGAGATGACCCCACAGTATTCCGGCATGTGCTTGGCGAAGTCGGCGGTACCGATTTCGTTGGCCAGGTCGATGATGTCCTGCTTGTGACTGGCGATCAGCGGACGCAAGACCAGTTTGTCGGTCACGCAGTCGATCACGGACAGGTTCGGCAGCGTCTGGCTCGACACCTGGGAAATCGCTTCGCCGGTGACCAGCGCTTCGATCTCCAGCCGATCGGCAATACGGGAAGCAGCGCGCAACATCATACGCTTCAAAACCACACCCATATGACTGTTATCGACTTTCCCGAGAATTTCTCCCAGTACTTCCTCGAACGGCACACTGACAAATAACACGCGTTGGGAGCTGCCGTACTTCTTCCAGATGAAATGCGCGACCTCCATGACGCCCAGCTCATGGGCACGCCCGCCCAGATTGAAGAAGCAGAAATGGCTCATCAGGCCGCGACGCATGATCTGGTAGGCCGCAACGGTGGAATCGAAGCCGCCGGACATCAGTACAAGCGTCTGCTCCAGGGCACCCAGCGGATAACCACCGATGCTGTTGTGCTGGTTGTGGATCACGAACAACCGTTTGTCGCGAATTTCGATGCGGACTTCGATTTCCGGCTCTTTCAGCGAAATTCCGGCGGCGCCGCACTGACGACGCAGTTGGCTGCCGACGTATTTCTCGACGTCCATCGAGCTGAATTCATGCTTGCCGGCACGCTTGCAGCGCACCGAAAAGATCTTCCCGGCCAACGCCTCGCCGAAGTGCTGCTTGCACTTGGCGACGATGTCGTCGAAGTCGCCCAACGGGTACTCGTCGACCTGCAGGAAATGCGCGATGCCCGGCATGCAGCTCAGG
Source organism: Pseudomonas silesiensis (assembly GCF_001661075.1). Classification (NCBI taxonomy): domain Bacteria; kingdom Pseudomonadati; phylum Pseudomonadota; class Gammaproteobacteria; order Pseudomonadales; family Pseudomonadaceae; genus Pseudomonas; species Pseudomonas silesiensis. The sequence goes on along the minus strand of NZ_CP014870.1, from coordinate 253,963 downwards.
CGTTCGGTCATCTCCTTCAGGGCTTTGGGCTCGCTGACGCGGGTTTCCAGCTCGAGATTGTCCCACACACCGTTCACCACCACGGCCGGGTCCAGGTCGCGGAGCACGGTACGGATATTTTTGGCCAACTGGCGGATGAAACGCATCCGTACCGGGCGGCTCTTGATGGTGATCTCGGGAAAGACTTTTACGATTAGTTTCATGAAAACAGCGCGCGCTGGGCCAGCCGAAAAAGGGGGGCGCGGATTATAGCGGAAATTGCTCAAGGTTTAACCAGTTAATGTGTATAAGGTTTGCCGCGCACCAAAACAGGTCATTTGTTGAATTACACGCCACATAACAGGGCGAGATTTTCTTCTTTATGACCGATTGCACCTTTATAAGCGTGATTTTGGGGCAAAAAAACCATGATGGGGCACTGGCATGCAATTTGCTCCCTTGTGAGGCAGGTTGCCTTGGCAGAGTATTCGCGCCGGCATCACCCACATTCCAAGGGCCATCCACTACCCAAGCCCGAATCCACCCGGAGGACACTATGTCGAAGTCGGTTCAACTCATCAAAGATCATGACGTCAAGTGGATTGATCTGCGCTTCACGGATACCAAAGGCACTCAGCATCACGTGACCATGCCGGCTCGCGATGCGCTGGATGACGACTTTTTCGAAGTCGGCAAGATGTTCGACGGATCCTCCATCGCTGGCTGGAAAGGCATCGAAGCCTCCGACATGATCCTGCTGCCGGACGACAGCACTGCCGTACTCGATCCGTTCACTGAAGAACCGACCCTGATCCTGGTCTGCGACATCATCGAACCTTCGACCATGCAAGGCTATGACCGCGACCCACGCGCCATCGCCCGCCGTGCCGAGGAATACCTCAAGTCCACCGGTATCGGCGACACCGCTTTCTTCGGTCCGGAGCCTGAGTTTTTCATTTTCGACTCGGTGAAGTTCAAATCCGACATCTCCGGCTCCATGTTCAAAATCTTCTCCGAGCAAGGCTCGTGGATGTCCGACCAGGACGTGGAAGGCGGCAACAAAGGCCACCGTCCAGGCGTGAAAGGCGGCTACTTCCCTGTTCCACCGTTCGACTTCGACCATGAAATCCGTACCTCCATGTGCAACGCACTGGAAGAAATGGGCCAGACCGTCGAAGTTCACCACCACGAAGTGGCGACTGCCGGCCAGAACGAAATCGGTGTGAAGTTCAACACCCTGGTCGCCAAGGCTGACGAAGTTCAGACCCTGAAATACTGCGTGCACAACGTTGCCGATGCCTATGGCCGCACCGCGACCTTCATGCCTAAGCCGCTGTACGGCGATAACGGTTCGGGTATGCACGTTCACGTATCGATTTCCAAAGACGGCAAGAACACCTTCGCCGGCGAAGGTTATGCCGGCCTGTCCGACACCGCCCTGTACTTCATCGGCGGTATCATCAAGCACGGTAAGGCCCTGAACGGCTTCACCAACCCGTCGACCAACTCCTACAAGCGTCTGGTCCCAGGTTTCGAAGCACCGGTCATGCTGGCTTACTCGGCACGCAACCGCTCCGCCTCGATCCGCATTCCTTACGTGAACAGCCCCAAGGGTCGCCGTATCGAAGCGCGCTTCCCGGACCCGGCCGCCAACCCTTACCTGGCTTTCGCAGCCCTGATGATGGCTGGCCTGGACGGCATCCAGAACAAGATCCACCCTGGCGACGCAGCTGACAAAAACCTGTACGACCTGCCGCCTGAAGAGGCGAAAGAGATCCCACAAGTTTGCGGCAGCCTGAAAGAAGCCCTGGAAGAGCTGGACAAAGGTCGTGCGTTCCTGACCAAAGGCGGCGTTTTCAGCGACGACTTCATCGACACTTACATCGCCCTTAAAAGCGAAGAAGAAATCAAGGTACGTACCTTCGTACACCCACTGGAATACGAGCTGTACTACAGCTGCTGATCCGGTAGCGCTGCGACACGCGGCGTGACAAAAGAGAGGCCTCCTTCGGGAGGCCTTTTTTGTACCCACGATTTAATGGGCGCAGCAGATCCCTGTGGGAGCGGGCTTGCCCGCGAAGGCGGCGGCACAGCCAGCATCTAATTCGTCAGACAGTCTGCTTTCGCGGGCAAGCCCGCTCCCACAGGGATCTGCTGTGCTGAGGTGGCATAGGTAAACCGTGCCCAAATGTTAACCACTTGGGTCAACCGTCACCCCTGACCTATGCTGCACCCCAACACTTTCGTTTCTGGTCGCCTTTATGGGTCGTTGTCTTCCATTCATCCTGCTGCTGATCGCCCTGCCTGCCTCAGCGCAGATCTATAAATACACTGACGCCAACGGCAACACGGCCTACAGCAATCAACCGCCCGACGGCGTAAAAGCGCAGCCGGTCGAGCTGCCGCCGCTCAACAGCATCGAGCCGCAGTCGCCGAAAGACCCTGAGCCACCTGCCGACGCCACCGATCGCGAGCAACCCGGCAGTGCCTACGAGGTGCTGGAGCTGACCGGCCTGCCGACCACAGAAGCCCTGCGCGCCAATAACGGCACCTTCACCGTCAACGTGTTGATCAAGCCCCGCCTGCAAGGTCCGCATCTGTTCAGGCTGTTGCTGGACGATCAGCCCTACGGCCAACCTAGCAACGTACCCATCCTGCAACTGGTGAACATCGATCGCGGCTTACACAGCCTCGCCGTGCAGGTCATCGACGGGGAAAGCATCGTTCAGCAGAGTCCGAGCGTGACCTTCACCGTACAACGGGTGCATAAGCCGTGAGGTATTGGCTGTTGCTCGCATGCCTGATCGCCCTGCCCGTAGCGGCCGACGTGTTCACCTACGTCGACGCCCAAGGCAATCGGGTCTTCACCGACCGACCCGGCTCCGGCAACGCCAAGCGAGTGCCGTTGGCACCGAGTAATCGCATGTCCGCCAACCCGACCGCCGCAGTACCGGTCGCCGCAGGTAAAAAGACCGAAGCCAAGGCACCTTTCCACTACGACATGCTGCGAGTGCTGGTACCGGAGCCCGATGCCACTGTCCGCAGCAGCGCCGGTGAGCTGATCGTCAGCGTCACCAGCGAACCCGGCCTGCAGCGCGGTCATCGTTTCCGCCTGTTGCTGGACGGCGAAGCCGTTGCCGAACCCGGCCCCAGCCCGGTCTTCCCCCTGAGCAACGTCGACCGCGGCAGTCACAACCTGTCCGTGGAGATCCTCGACGAACAGGGCCGCACCGTCGAACGCACGGCCAATCAGCCGTTTCACATGCTGCGCATATCCCTCGCGCAGAAAAGGCAGGTCAAACCTTGCGCGCTCGATGACTACGGCCAACGACCGGAATGCCCACTCAAAGACAAACCCGAAGAAGAGAAAAATTCCTTCCTGCCGTTCTTCTAACCTCCCTCGGCTTTGCGCACTATATTGGGGCGACAATCTGCCACTTACCCACTCGCCAACCCATTTTGGTTCGAAACTACCCGCGAAGGCAGGCCGTACGCCACGCAAACGAGCGTCAATCGCCTGTTTCCGGCTTTAAACGCTTCTTTTCGGAGCCTTGGTTTGGTTTTTGCATTTTCCTTGTACCAACGCTTGTTTCTTGCGCACGCTCCGCTCCAAAAGAGGTCCTGATGACCATAAGCGACGCACTACACCGTTTGCTACTCGACAACCTGACCACCGCCACCATTCTGCTCGACGCCGAGCTGCGTCTGGAGTATATGAACCCGGCGGCGGAGATGCTCCTGGCCATCAGCGGCCAGCGTAGCCATGGGCAGTTCATCAGCGAGTTGTTTACCGAATCCACCGAAGCCCTGAACTCCCTGCGCCAGGCGGTCGAGCAGGCGCACCCGTTCACCAAGCGCGAAGCGATGCTCACGGCCCTCACCGGCCAGACCCTGACCGTCGACTATGCGGTAACGCCGATCCTGGCCAGCGGCGTCACCATGCTGCTATTGGAAGTCCATCCCCGTGACCGTCTGCTGCGGATCACCAAGGAAGAGGCGCAGCTGTCGAAGCAGGAAACCAGCAAGATGCTGGTGCGCGGCCTCGCTCACGAAATCAAGAATCCACTGGGCGGGATTCGCGGCGCGGCGCAATTGCTCGCCCGGGAATTGCCGGAAGAAAGCTTGCGCGACTACACCAACGTCATCATTGAAGAAGCCGACCGCCTGCGTAACCTGGTCGATCGCATGCTCGGCTCCAACAAGCTACCGTCCCTGGCCATGTGCAATATTCATGAAGTGCTCGAGCGCGTCGGCCATCTGGTCGAAGCGGAAAGCCAGGGTTGCATCACTTTGGTGCGCGACTACGATCCAAGCATTCCCGACGTATTAATCGATCGCGAACAAATGATCCAGGCGGTGCTGAACATCGTGCGCAACGCGATGCAGGCCATCAGCACCCAGAACGAGCTGCGACTGGGACGCATCAGCCTGCGCACCCGCGCCATGCGCCAATTCACCATCGGCCATGTGCGCCACCGCCTGGTGACCAAGATCGAAATCATCGACAACGGTCCGGGCATTCCCGCCGAGCTGCAGGAAACCATCTTCTTTCCCATGGTCAGCGGCCGCCCGGACGGTACCGGGCTGGGCCTGGCCATTACCCAGAACATCATCAGCCAGCACCAGGGCCTGATCGAATGTGACAGCCATCCAGGCCACACCACGTTCTCGATCTTTCTGCCACTGGAACAAGGAGCCACATCGACATGAGCCGTAGTGAAACCGTGTGGATCGTCGATGACGACCGTTCTATCCGTTGGGTCCTGGAAAAAGCCCTGCAGCAAGAAGGCATGACCACGCAAAGCTTCGACAGCGCCGATGGCGTGATGAGCCGCCTGGCGCGCCAGCAACCGGATGTGATCATCTCCGACATCCGCATGCCCGGCGCCAGCGGCCTGGACCTTCTGGCGCGGATTCGCGAACAGCACCCACGGCTGCCAGTGATCATCATGACTGCGCACTCCGATCTGGACAGCGCTGTCGCGTCCTATCAGGGCGGTGCGTTCGAATACCTGCCCAAGCCGTTCGATGTCGATGAAGCGGTATCGCTGGTCAAGCGCGCCAACCAACATGCCCAGGAACAACAAGGCCTGGAAGTCCCGGTCGCCCTGACCCGCACCCCGGAAATCATCGGCGAAGCGCCGGCGATGCAGGAAGTGTTTCGCGCCATCGGGCGCTTGAGCCATTCCAACATCACCGTGCTGATCAATGGCGAATCCGGTACCGGTAAAGAACTGGTAGCCCATGCCCTGCACCGTCACAGCCCACGGGCGGCTTCACCGTTCATCGCGCTGAACATGGCGGCGATCCCGAAAGACCTGATGGAGTCCGAGCTGTTCGGTCATGAGAAAGGTGCGTTCACCGGTGCGGCCAACCTGCGGCGCGGACGTTTTGAACAAGCGGACGGTGGCACGCTGTTCCTCGATGAAATCGGCGACATGCCGGCCGACACCCAGACCCGTCTGTTGCGCGTTCTGGCCGATGGCGAGTTCTATCGCGTCGGAGGCCACGTGCCAGTGAAGGTCGATGTGCGAATCATCGCCGCGACTCACCAGAACCTGGAAACCCTGGTACACGCCGGGAAATTCCGTGAGGACTTGTTCCACCGTCTCAACGTGATCCGCATTCATATCCCAAGGCTGTCGGACCGTCGCGAAGACATCCCGACCCTGGCCAAGCACTTCCTCAGCCGCGCCGCGCAAGAACTGGCGGTGGAGCCCAAGCTGCTGAAAAGCGAAACCGAGGAGTACCTGAAGAACCTGCCGTGGGGCGGCAACGTGCGTCAGCTGGAGAACACGTGCCGCTGGATTACGGTGATGGCTTCGGGTCGCGAAGTGCACATCAGTGACTTGCCGCCGGAACTGCTGAGCCTGCCGCAGGATTCGGCACCGGTGACCAACTGGGAGCAGGCGCTGCGGCAGTGGGCTGATCAAGCCCTGGCCCGTGGTCAATCGAGCCTGCTCGACAGCGCCGTGCCGGCTTTCGAGCGGATCATGATCGAGACCGCCCTCAAACACACCGCCGGCCGCCGCCGCGATGCTGCGGTGTTGCTGGGGTGGGGGCGTAATACCCTGACGCGCAAGATCAAGGAATTGGGGATGAAGGTTGATGGTGGGGATGATGATGAGGGCGAAGAAGGCTAAACAGCCTTCAGATCTTCGATGACCGTTACATCCAATCGCGGGCAAGCCCGCTCCCACAGTGGACTTCGGTGTTTTCACGATTGTGCGAACACCATTGAACCCTGTGGGAGCGGGCTTGCCCGCGATGCTTTTGGGGCCGCCGTGCACCGACTGAATGCACCGTGAACCGCAATCGCGCACATCAACCGACCCAAAATCCCGCCTGCATTCGCAGTCGAACCCCGATCGAAAAAACACGAAAGCCCCGAATGACGGGGCTTTCAGCTTTTCAAAGCGGCTTTCTGTATCAACTTGTTAAAACCTGGCACGCCCCCTGCAATAGTCCATTCAGTGATTCAGTTCACTACCCGGTTTCGGGGACCTTGGTACAGGCAGGCCGGGGATTCCCCTCTTTTACATCGGGCTCACAACGCACTAGCGACGAGCCCTGCAGTTTTGGGGCCCTTGATACAGGCAGGTCAGGGGTTCCTTCTTTACACCGGGCTCACAACGCATTGGCGATGAGCCCTCCCGTTTTGGGGTCCTTGGTACAGGCAGGCCGGGGATTCCTTCTTTACACCGGACCGACGCTGCAAGCGAAGTCCAGCCTTTTGGGAACCCTGATACAGGCAGGTCAGGGATTCCCGCTTTTACACCCCAGGCCGTGCCCTTGAGCCTGGCGTCAATCAAGCCTCGGGCGCTTGGGCAAGTGATGCGGCGGCTGGTTTTGCCGCCCTGCGTCGTATTTCCGTAGTTCTTCTTCCAGTTTGTCCAGCATCTGTCCAGGACTAGGCTCATTGCGCAGAATTTGAGTCAGTTGTACTCGTTCATCTTGATCAGCCTCTGCGAAACGCTCAAGATATGCCCAGACCCGACGCTGCAAAATCTGACGCTCGACTTGAAACTCGGGCGTTCTGCTCAGTTCTCGAATCTTCATCTTGTTAGGGGCAAGCGGGCCCTCGGAAACGGGGAACACACTGTCCCAAAGAGTCAACTTGTCAGGGATCTGATCTTGCGGCACATTTCGCAACCAAAGATTTACCGTCAGGTCAGCGTCCCCCGTACCTAGCCAAATATCGGTGCCCGTTTGTCGACGCGCAAAAATCAGTCGGCGCAGGGTAGAAGGGTCGGTAATAGGGTTGAATCGAAGCTCAAAGCCTTTTCTGATTTCGATGTGTTCAGGGATCGACGCGATGTCATTGTTGCTTATATCCAAATTTGTCTTGGGAATCTCAGACGTGATCCCCTCCGGGAGTCTATCGATTCCAGTATTGCCAAGGTCTAACTCCCTCAACGCAGTCATGCCTCTGAGTGACGGCGCAACCCATATCCGATTATCGCCAAGTTTCAGAACTTCCAGTCGTAATGGCCCGTCCGCAGATCCCAGCCCGACAGGTAGCTGGTTTATGCCGGTGTCCCTCAGATCCAATACTCGCAACTCGGACATCCCGCTAATATCAGGCGCCGCTCGTATATTTCGATTCCTATGCAGATCAAGCACATGTAAGCGTGACGGCCCGGGCAACTGACTCAGTCCGGCAGGCAGATCGCTTATTCCGTTATCACCAAGCATTAACACTCGCAATTCAGTCATGCCACGCACTGAAGGTGCAAGCTGCAGGTTACATTTTTCCAGGTTCAGCTCCTGCAAACGGGGCAGATTTGTGAGTCGCTCCACATCGCCTGGTCCCAGTGTGAGTCTGGTTTCACTCATATTCAGGACTCTCAACGCCGTGAGCCGTTCGATTTCGACAGGCAGTTCAATGGTGGTCCCGTATATACGTATCTTCAGAGTTTCAATATGGGCAAACCCCGCAATTAACCCCCCCAGCTTTTGCACGGCACTACCTTGCAGGTTAAGGGAAACAATGGAGTAGGCTCGTGTCGAAAAAATCGGAAGCGTTTGATTTTTTCGATTACCCAGGTCCAAATCCAGTTTGAAACCCACCAGTCGCCCATCGCGATGGACCTTCTCCAATGTTTCGCCTTGCCATTTGTACAGTCGACGTATCTTGGCACCGATAGCAAGTCGCCGAATGCGCTCGCCGTCATCGATGCCTTTATACGCCCTCTCCCAGGCACGGACCTCTTGGTCCAGATGAGGAAAGCCAAGCTGGAGCCGCTTGAGCTCCGCCTCTGCCTTATCCTTGTCGCCAAAGTGTGCGATGAAGTCATCAGCGTGCTGATCAGTCGCTTCCGCAAAGTAGCTTTTGACCAAAGCCCGCTCGGCAATCCGCCTGTGGAACAGGACTTGCGCTTCAAATGGGTAGGTCGTTGACCCAATCTCATCCACTGGATGCCAAAGCGTGCCCGAGGGATCGCGCACTAGCACCGGACCTGAGGCTTGCAGTTCTCTCGGCAGTTTGGCCCGGTACAGGTACAGGCCGGTGTCAGGATCCGCCTCGACATGCACGATGCCACCGCCCGGCACATCGACGTACTGACGTCCTTTGAGCGTCCTTATGCCCTGGGCGTCCGGAGCGGGAAGCTGCGCCGCCGAGGCAACCCAATAACGCTCGAGCGAACGCGGCGCCGCGGCGGGGGCAGGCACCGGGACAGAAGGCAGGTCGCTGGCCGTTACGGTCGGTGCAGGGGTGATGGCATCAAGATCGCCATCCCCCGGTGTCCCGGTCGTCCTGGAAGGATTTTGCAGATTCGTCGTGGCTGGCGAGCCGAAATCGACCCGCGGCAGGGTGTCGGGTAGTGGTGTATGGCCGTCCGAGGGCTGTCTGGGACGGGGGTGGATATCGACGCTGATGGGACCTTTGGGTGGCGGTCTTGGTGACATGGTTTTTTTCATCCTTGAAGGGTTGCCGCATCAGAACCCACAAGCGGGAGTCTGAAGGGGCATTTGGCGTCATTGCCGGTTTTTTGGGTTATACGGTTTCGTGGAGCGCCTAAGGTTCGCCATTTTTGTAGCAGGAAAAATGGAGCGAAAAGCGGTACATATATCAATTTTAAAAGCTATTGGCCGGCGTCCCCGTCTGCCGGCCAACTGGAACTTATTTTTTCAGTTTGCTTGCAACCGAATTTCCAGCCGCCAGCGGTCATCAACCTTGCTGCCGGCCCAATCAGCCCGCAGCGGCCGTGCCGCGAGAACCGTCAGCAACAATCCACCATCACTCACTCGCGTACGCCAGTTAACGTCTTTGCCATTGAGCTTGAGCTGGCCCTTCTGCGCCCGGCCCTCAGCCTGAAACAGCAGCGCCACGGTGCCGTCAATGATTTCGCCGTGCAGCTTCGGTTCATTGTTGAACCACAGCACCAGGCCGTCGTCGATCACCTCGACCTGCTGCAGCACGCTCGGATCGGGCGTGGTCAGGCGACCGATCATTAAACCTATCATTACCCCGACAATCGCCAGCGAAACCATCACCCGCGGGAATAGTTTCGATCGCTTGTCCACTGGCGGCGTAGAATGCCGGTCATCTTTACCTTCGGAGCCGTGCATGTTTCACGTCATCCTTTTCCAACCGGAAATTCCGCCGAATACCGGCAACGTTATCAGGCTGTGCGCCAACAGCGGCTGCCACCTGCATTTGATCGAGCCGCTGGGCTTCGAGATGGACGACAAGCGCCTGCGCCGGGCCGGCCTCGATTACCACGAGTATGCCACCCTGCAGCGCCACGCCGACCTCGCCAGCTGCCTGGAGAGCCTCGGTCACCCACGGCTGTTCGCCTTCACCACCAAGGGCTCGCGGCCGTTCCACGATGCCAGCTTCGCCGAGGGCGACGCCTTTCTGTTCGGCCCGGAAAGCCGTGGCCTGCCGGCGGAGGTGCTCGATGCCCTGCCCGGTGAGCAACGCCTGCGCCTGCCGATGCGCGAAGGCTGCCGCAGCCTGAACCTGTCGAACACCGTGGCGGTTGCCGTGTATGAAGGCTGGCGCCAGCTCGGCTTCAAATAACACTGCATAGCAAATGTGGGAGCGGGCTTGCTCGCGAAGGGGTCATAGCATTCAACACCATTGTTGACTGATACACCGCTTTCGCGAGCAAGCCCGCTCCCACATTGGATTTGCTTCGACGCTTAGACCGCTTACTGAACGGTCGGAGTCTCGCCCGCCGCCTGCATGCGCTGCAGTTCTTGTGCGTACAGCGCGTCGAAGTTCACCGGGGCCAGCATCAGCGCCGGGAACGAACCGCGGGTCACCAGGCTGTCCAGGGTTTCGCGCGCGTACGGGAACAGGATGTTCGGGCAGAACGCGCCCAGGGTGTGGCTCATCGAAGCGTCGTCCAGGTTCTTGATCAGGAAGATCCCGGCCTGTTGCACTTCAGCGATGAACGCCACTTCGTCACCGTTTTTCACGGTCACGGACAGGGTCAGCACGACTTCGTGGAAGTCGTTTTCCAGTGCCTTCTGACGGGTATTCAGATCCAGACCGACGCTCGGCTCCCACTGCTGGCGGAAGATCGCCGGGCTTTTCGGGGCTTCGAAGGACAAGTCACGTACGTAGATGCGCTGCAAGGAGAATTGCGGTGCGGTTTCTTCTTCGCTAGCTGCAGTGTTCTGTTGGTCAGTCATCTCAGATCCTTTCTGATCTTGGGGTCTTATAGGGAAGGCATTCAGGCCTTGAGCATGGCGTCGAGCTTACCGGCGCGCTCAAGGGCAAACAAATCATCACAGCCGCCAATGTGGCGCTCACCGATCCAGATCTGCGGCACGGACGTACGCCCCGCTTTCTGGGCCATGGCGGCGCGCACCTGCGGCTTGCCATCGACCTTGATTTCTTCGAAGGCCACGCCTTTGTTCTCGAGCAGGGACTTGGCTCGTGAGCAATAACCGCAGTAATCGCTGGAATAGACGACGACGTTGCTCATTTCACTTCACCAGTGGCAGGTTGTCGCCCTTCCAGCTGGAAATACCGCCGGAGAGCTTGGCGGCGGTGAAGCCGGATTTCATCAGTTCGCGGGCATGGGTGCCGGCCGTCTGGCCCATGGCGTCGACCAGGATGATGGTCTTGGCCTTGTGCTTTTCCAGTTCGGCGACGCGAGCCGCCAGTTTGTCGTGAGGAATGTTCAACGCGCCAACAATGTGACCAGCGGCGAAATCCTTGACCGGACGGATGTCAATCACAACGCCCGCGTCCTTGTTGACCAGCCCGGTCAGTTCACCGGTGCTCAGGCTGCGGCCGCCGCCTTGCATCTGATAAGCGATCAGCAACGCCAGCAGTACGACGAAGATACCGACGAGCAGATAGTGGTTAGTGGCGAATTCAATCAGGTGAGCAACCATCGAAGGAGGTTCCAGGGCGTTAAAATGTCGGCCAGTATACACAGCCACTATGGTGGGCCAAACCCCGTCCGGCGGTGACGGCGCCGGAACTTCGCTTTAAACTGCCACTCCCTTTTCCATCGCCCTCTTTTAACTCAGCCACGAGTGGAATCCATGACTACCACGCCTAAACCTTTGGTCCTGATTATTCTCGACGGCTTCGGTCACAGTGAGAGCCCCGAATCCAACGCTATCTTTGCCGCGAAGAAGCCCGTGCTCGACCGCTTGTGGGCCACCGTGCCGAACGGCCTGATCTCGGGCAGCGGCATGGACGTCGGCTTGCCGGACGGCCAGATGGGCAATTCCGAAGTCGGCCACATGAACCTCGGTGCCGGTCGCGTTGTGTATCAAGACTTCACGCGAGTGACCAAATCGATCCGCGATGGCGAATTTTTCGAGAACCCGACCATTTGCGCCGCCGTCGATAAAGCTGTTGCCGCCGGCAAAGCCGTGCACTTCATGGGCCTGCTGTCCGATGGCGGCGTTCACAGCCACCAGGATCACCTGGTTGCCATGGCTGAACTGGCCTATAAACGCGGCGCTGAAAAAATCTACCTGCACGCCTTCCTCGATGGCCGCGACACGCCGCCAAAAAGCGCCGAGTCGTCCATCGAACTGCTCGACGCGAGCTTCCAGGCCCTCGGCAAAGGTCGGATCGCCAGCATTATCGGTCGATATTTCGCCATGGACCGCGACAACCGTTGGGACCGCGTATCCCAGGCCTACAACCTGATCGTCGATGGCAAGGGCGAATTCAACGCCGCCACCGCCCAGGAAGGCCTGCAAGCCGCGTACGAACGCGGCGAGAGCGACGAATTCGTCAAGGCCACCTCCATCGGCGAGCCGGTCAAGGTCGAAGACGGCGACGCCGTGGTGTTCATGAACTTCCGTGCCGACCGCGCCCGCGAACTGACCCGCGTGTTCGTCGAAGACGATTTCAAGGAATTCGAACGTGCGCGCCAGCCAAAACTGGCCGGCTTCGTCATGCTGACCCAATACGCTGCCAGCATTCCTGCACCATCGGCCTTCGCCGCCGGCAGCCTGGACAACGTGCTGGGCGACTACCTGGCGAAAAACGGCAAGACCCAGCTACGCATTGCCGAAACAGAGAAATATGCCCACGTGACCTTCTTCTTCTCCGGCGGTCGTGAAGAACCGTTCCCGGGCGAGGAGCGCATCCTGATCCCGTCGCCAAAAGTGGCCACGTATGACTTGCAGCCTGAGATGAGCGCACCGGAAGTCACCGACCGCATCGTCGATGCCATTGAGAACCAGCGTTACGACGTGATCGTGGTCAACTACGCCAACGGCGACATGGTCGGCCACAGCGGCGTGTTCGACGCTGCGGTCAAAGCCGTTGAATGCCTGGACCTGTGCGTCGGCCGGATCGTCGATGCGCTGGAAAAAGTCGGTGGCGAAGCGTTGATCACCGCCGACCACGGTAACGTCGAGCAAATGTCCGACGAATCCACTGGCCAGGCGCATACGGCCCACACCACCGAGCCGGTGCCGTTCATTTATGTCGGCAAGCGGGACCTGACGGTTCGTGAAGGCGGTGTTCTGGCAGATGTGGCGCCGACAATGCTGATGTTGCTGGGCCTGGAAAAGCCAGCTGAAATGACCGGGACTTCAATACTGGTGTAATCCAACCTTCCAAACACCACCAACCCCTGTGGGAGCGAGCTTGCTCGCGATGGCGGCCTGACAGCCAACATCCATGTTGAATGTCAGGCCGCCATCGCGGGCAAGTCGAATCGTCGCACCGCCGCTCCCACAGTGGTTTTAGGGTGTTTTTCGATGCAACTCTGCTCCAGTCATCACACGGCCCCAATTGGGCGTTTTTTTTGCAGCGCTTGGCGGGCATACTAGGGCGTCCCTTTCCCTGGTATCACCCGCCTCTATGCTTCGCGTCCTGATAGCCCTCGCCCTGACTTGCCTGCTCCAACCGGCCTTCGCTGACGAGCGCGCGCAAACCCAACAACAGTTGGACGCCACGCGTCAGGACATTGCCGAGCTGAAAAAACTGCTGGGCAAGTTGCAGGAAGAAAAGACCGGGGTGCAAAAAGATCTCAAGGGCACCGAGACCGAGATGGGCAAGCTCGAGAAGCAGGTCGATGCCCTGCAAAAAGAGCTGCAGAAAAGCGAATCCGAGCTACAGCGACTCGATGCAGAGAAAAAAAAACTCCAGAGCGCGCGCATTGAACAGCAACGACTGATCGCCATTCAGGCCCGCGCGGCCTATCAGAACGGCCGCCAGGAGTACCTGAAGCTGCTGCTGAACCAGCAGAACCCGGAAAAATTCGCCCGCACCCTCACCTATTACGACTACCTGAGCCAGGCCCGCCTGGAACAGTTGAAGAACTTCAACGAAACCTTGCGTCAACTGGCCAATGTTGAAAAAGATATCGCCATGCAGCAGGCGCAACTGCTCGTGCAGAAGAGCAGCCTTGACAGCCAGCGTGACGAACTCGACAAAGTCCGCAAGGAGCGCCAGCAAGTCCTGGCCAAGCTCAACAACGACGTCAAGGCGCGCGATCAGAAGCTGGCCGCTCGCGAGCAGGATCAGGCCGACCTGTCTAAAGTCCTTAAAACCATCGAGGAAACCCTGGCCCGCCAGGCTCGTGAGGCAGAGGAAGCGCGGCAAAAAGCGCTGATCGCCCAGCAGGAAGCCGAAAAAAAGCGTTTACGTGAGGCTCAGGCGCAAGCAGATGCCACTGACGCCCCACGTAAACCTGTCCGAACGACCCCTGGCGCACTGGTGTCCAGTTCAGGCGAAACCTTTGGTGGCCCTTTTGCTTCAAGCCGGGGAAAACTTCCCTGGCCAGTTGATGGTCGACTGCTGGCACGCTTTGGCGAAAGCCGCGGCGACGACGCCCGCACCAAGTGGGACGGTGTAATGATCAGCGCCTCCGCCGGCAGCCAGGTACACGCCGTGCATGGCGGTCGCGTGGTGTTCGCCGACTGGTTGCGTGGCGCCGGGCTGCTGGTGATCCTTGACCACGGCAACGGTTTCCTGAGCCTTTACGGCCACAACCAGACGCTGCTCAAGGCTGCGGGTGACGTGGTAAAAGCCGGTGAGTCCATTTCCACCGTCGGCAACAGTGGCGGTCAGGACACACCAGCGCTGTATTTCGCAATTCGTCAGCAGGGTCACCCGAGTGATCCGGCGCAATGGTGCCGCGCGCAAGGATAGGCGCTGAATCACCTACATTAGGAGTTCGTTCGACATGCTGTATTTGTCCCGCCTTACCTCGCTGGCCCTGACGATCGCCCTGGTGATCGGCGCGCCTCTGGCGTTCGCCGCTCAACCTGCTCCGGCGGTCGCACCTGCGGGCACTGCTGCGACCACCAAGGCGCCATTGCCGCTGGAAGAGTTGCGCACCTTTGCCGAGGTCATGGACCGGATCAAGGCCGCCTATGTCGAACCTGTGGATGACAAAACCCTGCTGGAAAACGCCATCAAGGGCATGCTCAGCAACCTCGACCCGCACTCCGCCTACCTGGGCCCGGAAGACTTCGCTGAATTGCAGGAAAGCACCAGCGGCGAATTCGGCGGCCTGGGCATCGAAGTCGGCGCCGAAGACGGTTTCATCAAGGTGGTGTCGCCGATCGATGACACCCCGGCGTCCAAGGCTGGCATCCAGGCCGGCGATTTCATCGTCAAGATAAACGGCCAGCCGACCCGTGGCCAGAGCATGACCGAAGCCGTGGACAAGATGCGCGGCAAGATCGGCCAGAAAATCACCCTGACCCTGGTGCGCGACGGCGGCACGCCGTTCGACGTGACCCTGGCCCGCGCCATCATTCAAGTGAAGAGCGTGAAGAGCCAGCTGCTGGAGTCCGGCTACGGCTACATCCGCATCACCCAGTTCCAGGTCAAGACCGGCGAAGAGGTTTCCAAGGCCCTGGCCAAGCTGCGCAAGGATAACGGCAAGAAGCTCAACGGCATCATCCTCGATCTGCGCAACAACCCGGGTGGCGTGCTGCAAGCAGCGGTGGAAGTGGTCGACCACTTCATCACCAAGGGCTTGATCGTTTATACCAAAGGCCGCATCGCCAACTCCGAACTGCGCTTCTCCGCCACCGGCAAGGACGAAAGCGAAGCCGTGCCGATGGTCACGCTGATCAACGGCGGCAGTGCCTCGGCTTCGGAGATCGTCGCCGGCGCCTTGCAGGATCAGAAACGTGCGGTGGTCATGGGCACCACCAGTTTCGGCAAGGGCTCGGTCCAGACCGTGCTGCCGCTCAATAACGAGCGCGCACTGAAAATCACCACGGCGCTGTACTACACGCCGAACGGCCGCTCGATCCAGGCGCAGGGCATCGTCCCGGACATCGAAGTGCGCAGGGCCAAGATCACCAACGAACAGGACGGCGAGTACTTCAAGGAAGCCGATCTGCAAGGCCACCTGGGCAATGGCAACGGCGGCGCCGACAAGCCTACCGGCTCGGGCGGCAAAGCCAAGGTAATGCCGCAGGATGACGATTATCAGCTGGCCCAGGCCTTGAGCCTGCTCAAAGGGCTGAGCATCACCTCTGGCCGCTGAGGTGCGCTTGCGGTTCATCCTCGCACTGATGTGCTGTCTGACGGGTGTTGCTCACGCAACGCCTGTCGCGACGCCGCCTCAAAAGGCCTATTTAAGCCTGATCATCGATGACCTGGGGCAGAACCTGCCCCAGGATCGCCGCGTGCTGGCCCTGCCCGGGCCGGTGACTGCAGCGATCATGCCCGATACCCCCCATGCCACCGAGTTCGCTCGCGAGGCCCATCGCGCCGGCAAGATCGTCATTCTGCACATGCCCATGGCGCCGGCCACCGGACCGTTCGCGTGGCATCCCGAGCTGCCGATCGAAGAGCTCGAAAAGCGCCTGAACGCGGCGTTCAAGGTCGTCCCCTACACCGCTGGCATCAACAACCACATGGGTAGCCGCATGACCGCTCAACCGGCTGCCATGGCCTGGTTGATGGCTGACCTGCAGCGGCGGCACAAATTTTTCGTCGACAGCCGCACCAGCGCCCAGACCGTCGCGGCGGCCCAAGCGCAGAAGATTGCATTGGCGAGCGTTTCGCGGGATGTGTTTCTGGATGACGAGCCGACGGAAGCGGCGATCTTCACGCAACTGCAGACCGCCATCAGCCTGGCGCGCAAGCAGGGTTCGGCGGTAATGATAGGGCATCCGTATCCGCAAACACTGGCAGTACTCGAACGCGAACTGCCAAAACTAAAGGCCCAAGGCATTGAGTGGATCGATATCAAGATGATGATCAGCGTGCGTGGCAACCAGGCAACGGCTGCGCACGGCAAGGACGGCATTTACCGGACCCTGCACGGTAATTGACCCCTCTGATTGTTTAACACCGCCTCCTCCAAGCTGACGGACACATTGCGCAAGGGCTTTGCGCCGGTCATTCCGCTGTGGCCGTCGCTATAAATATGTACCACCTAGCCCTTCGAATAATGGTCACACTGCGTCGAAACCTTAAATAACGCAGTAGTCATTCAGTCTGCTTACCCAAAACCACACATATCAATAACCAAGGATTGGTCATGAAATTCAAACAGTTCAGTTTTATTCTTTACTTTACCAGTCACCTCTTTGTGTTTGCTGAAGCCGCACAAAAAGATCTCGGAGAGAATTTAAAAAACGGTTCTCCCTCCCGACCGTTAACCAACAATGACAACCAGTCTTCACGCTGGACCGGCGTTGGGCTTCTCAGTACACCCAATGGTACTTGTACCGCAGTGCTAATCGATACCCGAGGTGTCGGATGGACGACTACTGCACCCGCGTATGTCATCACTGCCGGCCACTGTGTATTAGCTGAACATGGCACTTCAAAGTTGAATCATGAGCTAAATGCAAGCGTGGCTTTCAATTACTTTCAAGATACAGCCGACAATAACAAAACTTACAAAGTTCGTACGGCCATCTGGACAAGCATGTTGGGGACGGATCTGGCGATACTCGAGCTTGAAAAACCTCTGTCTGCATTGTTACAGGACCAGATCATGCCTCTCGAACTCTCACCCACGCCCCCCTTGTTCTCTCATGATGTGCTCAATGTCGGAGCTCCTGGCACCTTCACCAACAGGGCTCTGCGCTTGAGTGCCTGCGCACAGGAAGTGTCCAGGACTATCTCAGGCGTACAACCTGCATTTCCCGGAGGTTTGGTGAACGAGTGCAAGGATCTGGACTATGGAAGCTCAGGCAGCCCAATGGTGGATCGGCGGACAAACAAAATCACGAGCATCGTTTCCGAACGCCATTACGGTTTTTCACCCGCGTTCCTGTCAAACTGCTTCATAAATGGAATATTCAGCAATGGCACTGAAAACTGCGACCTACAACAAATCAACGTGCAAGTTGACTTTGAGAGCTTGTTCTTAAGGAGCAAGCTTCGGCCTGAAATTGGCCCTTCGGGCAATGAACTAATGCCAACATGGAATTTTAAATTCAGTATCGATACTCCCTATTATCGATACAAGACTGTGCGGGATGCGCAAAGCTGCGAAAGACCTGAAGACTATAGCGCTGCCATCAGCGCTACAAAGGGTCATATCAACGACTCTGTAGGTCCCGAAACGCGCATGCACGTACTGTGCATAATAGGTGTGCGTTCAATAGAGAAAAATCTTACAACTGCATTACTGAAAAATGCATTCACTCACGCTGGACATCTCGCAGAACCTGCTCCTGAACCAGCGTTTGGCTACAATGAAAAATTTACATCGATGCAATGGGAAGGTGCCTACCCTGATTTCAGTTCGCATTTTTTCTATACAACCCTTGTCGATAGTACTCCCTGCGCCGACTTTCGAGATACACGGTACAAGAAAGCAGCGGCACTCGAGTTGCTGTCGCCAGATAGCCCTTTGAAAATATGTAGTTACGCCAGCAATGAGTCAGACCCGCAACCCTCTGCAACGCGGTTCGATTTGATAGCGCCACCCGCTACAGATCAATAACACGTTCCGCGGAAACAAAATTTTATCACCCGAATATCAGTGATACCGCGCCATGGTCGCTCATGGCAAAGATGGCATTTATCGGTAATACCCGGTCACGACCTATACATAGTTACCGCCAGATACCTCGCCAATCCCTGAATAGTGAGACACGCAACAGGTCGCGACTCCCCCGAGTCGCCTTTCAACTATCAGGATTGATCATGAACACCAATGACGATGTCGCATTGCCCGCGAGGCAAATGGAATCATTAAAAGTAGAAAACCTGCTGATCAACTTCACGACGGAGTTTCACCGGATCTGGGATAGCAAGGGCTCGAAGGCAAAACCAGGGGCCTTTTGGCGCCCAACCCCGGCCCCTGATGCACTACCTGGCTTTTTCCCGCTGGGTGACCTTGCCGTCTCCGGACACGACAACATCAACGGAAAAAGAGTGATGGCGGTTGTCTGTGAGGGTGATCCGCAGAGCGAGGGTGCCACCAAGGGAAAAGCACTCAGCCGGCCCAATGACTATGAACAAGTCTGGAAAGATTCGGGTTCAGGATCCAGGACGGACGGTTCGATATGGCGTCCGATCCCTCCTGATGGCTATGTGGCGTTGGGTCTGGTGAGCTCCAACAACCATGAAAAGCCCTCGCTCAATGCAGTACGTTGTGTCCGGGCAGACCTGGTGATCGCGTCAAGCGTCGGCGACGAGATCTGGGACGACCGGGGCAGCGGCGCCAAACAGAACTTCAGCGCCTGGAGCACCGATCCTCCGGCCGCAGCGGCGGGAGAAATCTACTTTGCATCGGGCACCTTCATCGGTGCCGCCAGCTTTTCCAAACCTGCGACACACGTCGCTGCTTATTCATTGCGGATGCAAATCCCCCTCCAGGCAAATCCCCCATCAGAAGTTCCCGTACTCACGGGATTCAGTGCTCCACCACATGAATCATCCGAGGCCACTCAGGTTGCCACCATTCCCTGGTTCGCAGTGGAAGACGATGCCCTGGAACCTATCGAAAAATTAACCAGATCACCGCTCTACCAGTTGGAAAGAACAGACAAATACGTGCTGGTCGGGTACGGCCATAACACAGGAACCAAGGGCAAGTTTTTCAGATGGACAGCGCATCGGGTTCTGAACCCTACCCTACTGCGGATATTCACCGACAACACATCCATACAGTTCAGAACCGAGTGGCCAATCGCGACGTCGGGGCGTGTCTTGCCAATAAAATTCTCGGCAAGATTGAGCAAGAGTTTCACTCGCACCGAAACATCATCCAGCCGATGGATGACATCTAAATCCGTAGAAGTCGTCGCCATCGTTCCGAAAAACAAGATCCTGGCGGTTTATCAGCTGCAGAGCCACTACGAGCTTCTGCGCAAAGACGGCACACAGGTTGCGGTCAACATCGCCTACACCGATAGCGACAGTTTCTACCTGGCCGAATATCCGCCTGAGGTAGACAGTGAAACCACCGCCACTTTGCCAGTGGCAGACATTTCGGCAGCTATAAATACCGCGCCATGATTTCTTCGACCACACCGTCCTTGCGCATCTGATCCAGCGCGGCCTGCAACTTGGCAACCGCATCGTCCGGAACGTTCCTGTTCAGTGCCAGGTACAACTCTGCGCTATTGAAACGCAGAACGGTCTTGAGACCGGTCACCCCGTCCTGGCGCGCCAGATAGCGCCCGGCCGGGTCACCGGTGGCCCAGAGGTCGATCTGGCCATTGACCAGCTTTTTGGCGTTATCCTGATCGCGCAACACCACTACCGGTTTCAAACCTTGTTTGGCCAGCGTCTCGGCAATCGCATCGCCCTTGTACGCGCCGATTTTGTACTTGCGCGCGTCGTTCAGGGTCTCGAGGGTGATCTTGCTGTCCCCCCTGGCCAGCATGATCCAGTCATCCGGGCCGATCGGGCCGACCCACTTGAAGAGTTTCTCGCGGTCCGGCAACCGTGCCATCACGAACACGCCATAACCGGGTTTTTCGAGGGCGATCTTGTAGATCCGCTCCCAGGGGAAACGTAGCGTGAGGCTGTAGGTGATGTCGGCGCGCTTGAACATTTCGCGGACGATGTCCACGGCGATGCCATCGATGTTCTCGTCCTGAGCGAAATTCTTGCCGTTCTTTGCCATGTTGTAGGGCGGGAAATTTTCCGTCAGCAGCACCAGGTCGGTGTCGAGACTTTCTACCGCCTGAGCTCCGCTGACGAGCAACACAGAAGCGCTGGCGAGGGCAAGAAGAAGGCGTCTAAGCATGTCTGGCTACCGAAATCCATGGCGTGCTCAAGAGTGCCTTGAGCCCGCCATGCTGTCCACTGGCCTGGCATCGATTTGTTTTAGCGCATCACGATTCCGCGATGAGCCATGTAGGCCTTGGCTTCCTGCACGGTGTATTCGCCAAAGTGGAAAATACTCGCCGCCAGCACCGCACTGGCGTGGCCTTCGAGAATGCCGTCGGCCAGGTGCTGCAGGTTGCCGACGCCGCCGGACGCGATGACCGGAATGCCCAGGGCATCGCTGATGGCACGGGTGACGCCCAGGTCGAAGCCGTTTTTCATGCCGTCCTGGTCCATGCTGGTCAGCAGGATCTCACCGGCACCCAGGCCTTCCATTTTCTTCGCCCACTCCACCGCGTCGAGACCGGTGGGTTTGCGGCCGCCGTGGGTGAAGATTTCCCAGCGCGGGGTTTCGCCCGGGCCGGAGACCTTCTTGGCGTCGATGGCGACGACAATGCACTGCGAACCGAAATGCTGCGCGGCTTCGCCAACGAATTCGGGATTGAATACCGCAGCGGTATTGATCGAAACCTTGTCCGCACCGGCATTCAGCAGGTTACGAATGTCCTGCACGGTGCGCACGCCGCCACCCACGGTCAGCGGGATGAACACCTGGCTGGCCATGCGCTCGACGGTGTGCAACGTGGTGTCGCGACCGTCGACGCTGGCGGTGATGTCGAGAAAGGTAATCTCGTCGGCACCTTGCTCGTCGTAGCGACGGGCGATTTCCACCGGGTCACCGGCATCGCGGATGTTCTCGAACTTGACGCCCTTGACCACCCGGCCGTTATCCACGTCCAGGCAAGGGATGATGCGTTTGGCCAGCGCCATGGTCAGTCCTCAGCCTTTGTACGAATCGCAGAAAGCTTGCGCTTCAGCGACGTCGAGGGTGCCTTCGTAAATGGCGCGGCCGGTGATGGCGCCGATGATGCCAGGCGCCTTGGCGTCGAGCAGCGACTTGATGTCACCCAGATTGTGAATACCGCCGGACGCGATCACCGGAATGCGCGTGGCAGCGGCCAGCGCAGCGGTGAACGGTACGTTGCAGCCCTGCATCATGCCGTCTTTGGCGATGTCGGTATAAACGATCGCGGACACGCCGTCGGCTTCGAACTGCTTGGCCAGGTCGATCACCTGAATGGTGCTGATTTCAGCCCAGCCGTCGGTGGCGACGAAACCGTCTTTGGCGTCGAGACCAACGATCACTTTACCCGGGAACGCGCGGCAGGCTTCAGCGACGAAGGCCGGGTCTTTCACGGCTTTGGTCCCGATGATCACGTAGCTCACGCCAGCCTTCACGTAGTGTTCGATGGTTTCCAGGGAACGGATACCGCCGCCGATCTGGATCGGCAGGTTCGGGTAGCGCTTGGCGATGGCGGTGACCACTTCGCCGTTGACCGGCTGGCCTTCGAAGGCGCCGTTCAGGTCGACCAGATGCAGACGACGGCAACCGCCCTCCACCCACTTGGCAGCCATGCTCACCGGATCATCGGAGAACACTGTGGAATCTTCCATGCGGCCCTGGCGCAGACGAACACAGGCACCGTCTTTAAGATCGATAGCGGGAATAATCAGCATCTGGCAAACCTTCAAATTCGATTGTTCAGCTTCGCTCGAAAATCAGTTTTTCTCGAGCGCCCACAAGTCGCTTTCGATGCTTTCGAACCTCTCTTTGAGATGCGTCTGCACATCGAAAATCGCCCTGTTGTAATAGTGCGGCGCAATTTCACGGGTAAACAGCTCAAGGATTTCGGCCGCTTCGAACGAACCCAGGTCCAGCTCGAAGCGATCCTCCATGAAGCGTTTGATCTTCTGGTTGGCCTCGTTCTCCTGTTCAGGAGTGAGGGTCAGGATCGGCGGCTTCTTCTTGACGGCCATTACCAGCGACCATCCCACGCGGCGAAGTTCTGCAGCAATTGCAGGCCATGGGTATGGCTCTTCTCCGGGTGGAACTGCACGGCGAAACGCGAGCCGTCGGCCAGCGCCGCGGCGAAATCGACGCCGTAGTGACCGCCACCCACCACCTGCCGCGGATTGCCGGCAGCGATGTAGTAGCTGTGCACGAAATAGAAACGCGCCAGGTCAGGAATGTCGTGCCACAGCGGGTGACTCACCTTCTGCTTCACTTCGTTCCAGCCCATGTGCGGGACTTTAAGGTGTTCGCCGTCTTCGTGCAGGTCTTTGCCGAAGAACTTCACCGCGCCCGGGAACAGGCCGATGCAGTCAACGCCGTCGTTCTCTTCACTGCTGTCGAGCAAGGCTTGCATGCCGACACAGATGCCGAGGAACGGACGGTCCTGGCTGACTTCACGTACCAGCGAATCGAAACCCAGGCGACGGATTTCCGCCATGCAATCGCGAATCGCGCCGACACCGGGGAATACCACCCGGTCGGCTTCGCGAATCACATCGGCATCGCTGGTGATCAGGACCTTGCCGGCACCGACGTGCTCGAGGGCCTTGGCCACCGAGTGCAGGTTGCCCATGCCGTAATCGATAACCGCGACCGTCTGCATTACAGAACGCCTTTGGTCGACGGCATCTGACCGGCCATGCGGTCATCCAGCTCTACCGCCATGCGCAGTGCGCGGCCGAAAGCCTTGAACACGGTCTCGATCTGGTGGTGGGTGTTGTGCCCACGCAGATTGTCGATGTGCAGGCTGACGTTGGCGTGGTTGACGAAGCCCTGGAAGAATTCCTGGAACAGGTCAACGTCGAAACCGCCGACGGTGGCGCGGGTAAAAGGAACATGCATCTGCAGGCCAGGACGGCCGGAGAAGTCGATCACCACGCGCGACAGCGCCTCATCGAGCGGCACGTAGGCATGGCCGTAGCGACGGATGCCTTTCTTGTCGCCGATGGCTTTGGTGAAGGCCTGACCCAGGGTGATACCGACATCTTCCACGGTGTGGTGGTCGTCGATATGCAGGTCGCCCTTGCTGACAATATCCAGGTCGATCAGCCCGTGACGGGCGATCTGGTCCAGCATGTGCTCAAGAAAAGGCACACCGATATCAAATCGGGCCTTTCCGGTGCCATCCAGGTTGATCGAGGCTTTGATCTGGGTTTCCAGAGTGTCGCGCTCGACAGACGCCATACGTTCGGCCATCACCAGCTCCGCAAAAATCATTGGGCGAAAAAGGCAACCATTATAGGGGCGCGGGCCGGAAACAGAAACACGAGAGGTGATATCACTGACGGACTGAATTCAGCACCGTCGTGGATAGACATGTCCATACAAGCCGGAATCATTATGAATGCCTGCATCATCGCTGACCGATCACCCGTTTCGGGGCGCTATACTCCCCGGCTAAATTACACATTCGACTAACTACAAGGACTCGCCCATGAAAGCGTTCGGCAAAATCCTGGGTCTGGTACTCCTCGGGCTGTTGCTGATCATTGTGGCGCTGGGCTTTGCCCTGACCCACCTCTTCGATCCCAACGACTATAAAGACGAGATTCGCCAGATTGCCCGCGACAAGGCCCACATCGAGCTGACGCTCAATGGCGATATCGGCTGGAGCCTGTTCCCCTGGCTAGGCCTGGAATTGCACGAAGCCAGTGTCGCAACCCTGGCCAAGCCCACCGAGCCGTTCGCTGACTTGAAAATGCTGGGCCTCTCGGTGCGCGTGCTGCCGCTGTTGCGTCGTGAAGTGCAGATGAGCGACGTGCGTGTCGAAGGCCTGAATCTGCGCCTTAATCGCGACAAGGACGGCCACGGAAACTGGGAAGACATCGGCAAGGCCCCGGCATCTGCCACACCGCCCGCCGCCACCGACGCTCCAGCATCGCAGACCACCGCCCAAGCGGAAAAACCGGCCCAGCCGATCCGCCTGGACATCGACAGCCTGACCGTCAACAACGCCCGCGTTGAATACAGCGACGAAAAAACCGGCAAGCTGTTCAGCGCCGAAAGCATCCAGCTGAGCACCGGGGCGGTTCACGACTCGACCAATATTCCAATCAAGCTCACCGCGTTTCTCGGCTCCAACCAACCGGTTCTGCGAGTACGTACCGAGCTCAATGGCGAACTGCGCTTCGAGCGTGCGCTGCAACGCTACAAGTTCGAAGACATGAAACTGTCCGGTGAAGTCGCCGGTGATCCATTGCAAGGCAAAACCATTACCTTCGCCGCCCAAGGCCAGTTGCTGCTGGATAAAGCGGCCAACGTCGCCGAATGGACCGGTATCAAGCTATCTGCCAATCAACTGCGCGCTTTGGGTGAATTGAAGGTCAACGACCTCGACAAGACCCCGCAAATCAGCGGCGGCCTGTCGATTGCCCAGTTTGACCTGGCGAAATTCGTCGACAGCATCGGCCAGAAACTCCCGGCCATGGCTGAAGGCAGCCTGAGCAAAGTCGAGTTGGCCAGCCGTCTTTCCGGAACACCGACCAGCGTGTCGTTCGACGACATCAACCTGAAGGTCGACGACAGCACCTTCAGCGGTCGTATCGCCGTCGAGGACTTCGCCAAACAATCGCTGCGGGCGAGCCTCAAGGCTGACACCTTCAACGTTGATCGTTACTTGCCGCCAAAATCCGCCGAAGCCAACAGCGCGAAACAGGTGCGCGAAGCCGAAGTCGCCAGCACCGAGGCCGATGCCATGGCCAGTGCGGGCAGCACTCCACTGCCGCAATCACCGACCAAAGGCCCCTGGAGCACTGCGCGGCTATTGCCGGTGGAACGCCTGAGCAAACTCGATGTGGACGCCGACCTGACCTTCGGCCAGCTGACCCTCGACAAACTGCCGATCCAGAACGCTGCACTCAAAGCCACCGGCCTGGGTGGTTTGCTGACCCTGGAAAACCTGCGCGGCAACCTGTACGACGGCAACTTCGAAGCCAAGGGCACCCTGGACGTACGCCAGTCGGTGCCTACGCTGAACATGCAGACGCACATCAACCAGGTACCGGTAGAAAAAATCCTCGAAAGCCAAGGTAAAAATCCGCCAGTCAAGGGCCTGGTCACGCTCAACAGCAACCTGACCGGCAGCGGCAACAGTCAGAGCGCGCTGATCGACAGCCTCAACGGCAACGCCAGTTTCGTCATCAACAATGGCGTATTGCTCAATGCCAATCTCGAACAGCAACTGTGCAAAGGCATCGCCACCCTCAACCGCAAAACCCTCAGCGGCGAGCCACGGGGCAAGGACACGCCGTTCCAGGAGCTCAAGGGCAACCTGACCTTCCGTAATGGCGTGGCCAGCAACCCGGACCTGAAAGTGCGCATCCCGGGCATGACCGTCAACGGCGACGGCGATGTCGACCTGCGAGTGCTGGGCATGGATTACCGCGTGGGCATCATCGTCGAAGGCGACAAGAGCGACATGCCAGACCCGGCCTGCCAGGTGGGCGAGAAATTCGTCGGCATCGAATGGCCACTGCGCTGCCGCGGCCCACTGGAGTTGGGTGCCAAGGCTTGTCGCCTCGACAATGAACGCATGGGCAAGGTCGCGGGCAAAATGGCCGGCGACAAAATCAGCGAAAAAATCGATGAGAAGTTGGGCGACAAGGTCAGTCCTGAACTCAAAGATGCGCTGAAGGGGTTGTTCAAGCGATGAGAGCCGAGCAGTTCTCTTCGGCGGTACTGGACTGGTACGACCGCCACGGCCGCCACGATTTGCCCTGGCAACAGGGCATCACCCCCTATCGGGTGTGGGTCTCGGAAATCATGTTGCAGCAAACCCAGGTCAGTACGGTGCTGAATTATTTCGACCGCTTCATGGCGTCGCTGCCGACGGTCGAAGCCCTGGCCGCCGCACCGGAGGACGAAGTACTGCACCTGTGGACCGGGCTCGGGTACTACACCCGCGCGCGCAACTTGCAGAAGACCGCGAAGATCGTTGTCGCCGACTATGGCGGCGAGTTTCCCCGGGACGTGGAAAAACTGACGGACCTGCCGGGCATCGGCCTGTCCACGGCGGGCGCCATCGCCAGCCTGAGCATGGGCCTGCGGGCGCCGATCCTCGACGGCAACGTCAAACGGGTGCTGGCGCGCTTTACCGCGCAAGAGGGTTATCCGGGCGAGCCCAAGGTCTCGAAACAGCTGTGGGCCAATGCCGAGCGCTTTACACCCCATGATCGGGTCAATGCCTACACCCAGGCGATGATGGATCTGGGCGCCACGCTCTGCACCCGCAGCAAGCCGAGTTGCCTGCTCTGCCCGCTGGAAAAGGGTTGCGAAGCGCACATGCTCGGCCTCGAGACCCGCTACCCGATCCCGAAGCCGCGCAAGGCCATCCCACAGAAGCGCACGCTGATGCCGATGCTCGCCAACGGCGAAGGCGCGATCCTGCTTTACCGGCGCCCTTCCACGGGCCTGTGGGGCGGCCTCTGGAGCCTGCCGGAACTCGACGACCTCGACGACCTGCAACATCTGGCATCGCAGCACTCGCTGGCACTGGGCAGCCAACAGGCATTGCCGAGCCTGATACACACCTTCAGCCATTTCCAACTGGCTATCGAACCCTGGCTAGTTCAGGTCCAGGAGGCCGGCCATCACGTGGCCGAGGCCGACTGGCTCTGGTATAACCTCGCCACCCCGCCGCGCCTGGGCCTTGCCGCCCCGGTCAAAACCTTGCTCGAACGCGCGGCCGCCGTATTGAACGCAGGAGAGTCGTCATGACCCGCACCATCATGTGCCGCAAGTACAAAGAAGAATTGCCCGCCCTGGAGCGCGCTCCATTCCCGGGCGCCAAAGGCCAGGACATTTTTGACCACGTCTCGGCCAAGGCCTGGGCCGACTGGCAAAAACACCAGACCCTGCTGATCAACGAAAAACGCCTGAACATGATGAACGCCGAAGACCGCAAATATCTCCAGGGCGAGATGGACAAGTTCTTTTCCGGCGAGGATTACGCCAAGGCTGACGGCTACGTTCCACCGGCCGAATAACCCTGATTTCTCGGGGGTCGGATCGTAAGCGACGGTAATAATTAAATTTTTTATGAAAACTTGCTTGACGACCCCCTGAAAAACCCGTTTAATGCGCCCCGTTGCCCAGATAGCTCAGTCGGTAGAGCAGGGGATTGAAAATCCCCGTGTCGGCGGTTCGATTCCGTCTCTGGGCACCAAATACCGAAAACCCTGAATCGCAAGATTCAGGGTTTTTTTATGCCCGGGATTTGATCCGGCTCGATTCCGGCTGCCATCTTCGATGCAGTCGATCATGGATCGTCGACAAACGACGGCTGGAGCGAAACGCGGCCACCTTCGACCTTCGTGAGGCAGGCGCCTGGTCTTGGACGGGTTCGCGCTGCATAAGGGGCACTGCTACGCCACGGTGATCATGGATTCCGATCGCAAGCGCATGTTATGGGATGCACTCAAGGATATTGGGTATGTGCCCAGCGTTTGAGAGGCCTGGAAACGCTGGAGAGCATGGCAGGGACTGGTTATGGAAAGCGGCCTGCAATCTCCCAAGCGCTTCGTCCAACCCTCAGGAAGTATTTAAGAGGCATCTTGGTTAGCGCTCGGATCGCCCTGCACACAAGTCTTCTGGAAGGGATATCAATAGATTCTCTTCTTCAATAAAATCATCACGGTTGTATTTTTATGAAACAACCAAAAATTTGCCGCCCGTTATTTTGATGATAGGCTCTCCCGGCTTTTTAGTAAATCGTCTATCTATTATAGATCGGACTTCAGGGAGATTTAAATCACACCCATAATAGTAGTTGATGAAGGACAAGCTTTAAGTAAAGAGCCTCCACTGTTGTTTCAAGTCGCCAAAATATCGGTACCAAACATTACTGGGCATTCAACGACGCTTGGACTGTCGCGTTACAGCTCCCTGCGCACACCTAAAATATTTAATCCTCTACCCATTCGACAGCGGTCCAGTGCTTCCTCTCGAAGCGAGATGCATTATCGAAACAGCCAACCGCCCTCATTAAAAAAATAAGGGGCCGATACAACATGAACATCACAATGATGGAAGCAATTAAACAACGTATCGAAACCGCCGAGTCTTTTGCTGAACAGGAAGTCAGAACATTCAGCTTTGATACTCAACAATCAAAATTGCTTCACAGATACTCTGAAGAACTGGCTGCCATTGGCGGACCGCAAGCCTCGGGAGCCAAGTCCAAAGCTTATCTGGCCGCCACAGAGTTAAAATTCTCATTCTCGAAGGATCAATGCGAACTGCTTGGCGCTTATTCCGATGGTCTTGTTTCTCTACTGATTTTTGATGGATTACAAAAGATCACCGATACCCGTCCACCCGATGAACTTCCGGACCTGGCATCCCTGGAAAGTCGACATGATGTCCTTTGCCTAGCCGCCCGCAATCAAATTTTGTTGAAGCTGGTGGATAACAGCTCCTTTGCTTACGACATGGACAACGAAGGAAAACTGGTTCGACTGGTGGCAAACTTCAAGGGTGGCGGACTGACCAAAATCCCTGCCGAGCCGGACATCAAGGAACTGAGCTCCCACTCCGGCCTGGCGCTCGGCCCACATACCGAAGCGCCTTACTGGTGCGCCGTAAACGCGCAAGACGGGCACTCCCCCTCACCATCGTCGCTTATACTCTCGGCCCTGTGGAACCCAAGCCTGGAACCGACCTCCGTAATTCCGCTTCCACCCGTACTGCAAAAAATCGGAGTAACCAACTGCCTCGCGCTGACCACAGGGAATTTTCAGTTCACCCGCAGTGACTCCTTCGTCAGTGGCAAGGGAGAGGATGGTCGTAATGTTTCGATTCTGGAGTTCGATGACAAGGTCGGTTTCGCGGCCCGCTTCAATTCATACCGTTTTTCGGTCAACGACAACGCCTCGAATTTTGTCAAAACGGCATACGCCGCCCTTTGCCAGGGTGTAGGCGAGGCAACTCCAGTCGAGTACACGCTGACGCAAGAGTCGGCGATGGTTATCAATAACATCCGGGCCTTGCACTGCCGCGATGTCATCAAAGACAACAGACGTGTTCTGGTTCGCATTTTTGGGCTGTCGAAATTTTCTTCTCCTATTGTTATTTCAGAGGACCCCTTGCGGCTGCAGGGCTGATTTTTGTTACACATTCAGACAGTTGGATGGACAGTCATGTGGATGAACTGCCCAATAATTACAAATGAGGGAATTGGATGTCTTGGGATGTAATTGGCATGTTGGCGCTCGTCGCATTTTGCGCCGGTTTCTTTGATGCGATTGCAGGTGGTGGTGGACTGATAACCTTGCCTGCACTGTTTTTGGCTGGGGTAGACCCCATCAGTGCGATTGCAACGAACAAGTTCCAGGCCGCTTCGGCAACTATTTCGGCAACTGTAACCTTTGCTCGCAAAGGACTGATCGAGTGGCGCGAAGGCCGATTCCTGGTTATCTGCGGATTTATTGGCGGCGCCAGTGGTGCCTTGCTGGTCAGTTCTATTGATAAGCGCTATCTGGAAGTTTGCGTGCCCATTATGCTGATTCTGGTGGCCATCTATTTTGCGTTCTCTCCAAAGCTGGCCAATGAAGATCGGCGCAAGAAAATCGGTATCATGCTTTTTTCGTTTACCGTGGCCCCCATCCTGGGCTTTTACGACGGTATATTTGGCCCCGGTGTAGGCTCCTTCTTTATTGTCGGGTTTGTCCTTCTCTGCGGCCTCGGCATGATGCGGGCCATGAGCTTTACCAAACTTGCCAATGCCTCATGCAATCTGGGCTCTCTGTCGGTCTTCATTACCAAAGGTGTGATTATCTGGCCGATTGCCATAGCCATGGCGTTAGCAGCCTTCATCGGCGCTCAATTGGGGGCACGAGCCGCTGTTCGGGTCGGTCCACGGTTGATTAAACCCATGTTGATCGTGGTCTGCTGCGCTTTGGCCATCAAGCTGCTGAGCGTGGAAACCAACCCATTGCGTGTTGCGGTTATTCACTCTTTGGCTTCGTTATGATCACCGGGTGGCGGTGACCAGCGCACGCACAACCTCCGTCTCCTTGAGAAAGCCTGCCTGCTGAACGAGCTTTACGGGGTGAGACGCCAAATTACTAGCCCTGCAACCAACGGGTTGTATCCGCCTCTGACACCAAATACCGAAAACCCTGAATCGCAAGATTCAGGGTTTTTTTATGCCCGGGATTAAGCAAGCCCTGGCACCACTGAATATTCCTACATCCGCCACGTCCTTTTCCTTCCAGTCGTATCCAAGCCTTCATACATCGCTTCAGGATGTGTCTCATGGAGTGTCCGCCCTTACAAAGCGAAACTAATGCAGCAGCAAATTTGCCTGCATTTCAAAGTAAGGAAACAGTTCTTGAATACGCTTTTGAAGTTCCTCGCTCTGTCGACCATCATTGCCACAGCCAGCGGCTGCGTCAGCTACAACAACAGCCAGCCATCCTCGCCGATCGACAGTACCGTCAAAGCAGACCTGAAAGCGGACATCGCTGTCGGTGACGCCATCTCCGGCCAGTCTTCGGTCAACGTCCTGTTCGGCTTCCTAAAGTTTGGCGGTGATTCCCAGTTCGCCGATGGCGTCAGCTATGGCGGCGAGAGCGGTGGCTTGGGTAGCCTTGGCCTGGATCCCGTCAGCGCAGTCAAATCGGCAGCGGCCTACAAAGCGGTCAAATCTTCCGGCGCCGACCTGATCGTCGCCCCTCGCTATGAAGTGAACGAAGAAAACTACTTCATCTTCAAAAAAGTTTCCGTCACCGTAAAAGGCAACAAAGGCAACATCCGCAGCATCCGCTGACTCATCCTCCCCAAGGTGTTTCTTCAGCAAACCATCCATCGCGCTTAGGCAAACCGCAAACCCTAGCCCGCGGCACTCCGCAAACAGCCTGCTGTTTGCGGATTTGAGCGCCAACGAAATCGCTTTGTCTCAACAACGCAGCTATTCACCATCGCTCCAGTGAAAAACCAGATTGCGCGCGCCACCGCTGCCAACATCCGCTGTGTCACGCCGCTCCGCCTTGAGCACACTACGAAATGGACTACAGGCTGTATTGCTTAAGCAGGGACTGCCTTCGGAGCGATCCTGCAGTACACATCGGGTTTTCCTTCCCGATTATCAGCCGCGCCCGACATCGTCGACCTACCCGCCTCTGCAATCCTCTTCTGCCTGTTCATCCATTTGCGGAAGACTTCATGAGCGCACTCAGGCCCGATAACACTCAAGACCCCCAACTCGCCTCGCTACTTGGCAATCTTGGCGAATTGATCCGCGATGCACGTCAGAAGGTGCTGCGAGCGGTCGATACGGTCCAGGTGCAAACCTGCTGGCAGATCGGCAGGCATATCGTGGAGTTCGAGCAGGAGGGGGCTCGGCGGGCGGCATACGGCAAGCGATTGCTACCAACACTGGCGAAAGTTCTTACCACCGATTTCGGAAAAGGATTTGATGAGCGAAACCTGCGGTATATGCGCGATTTTTATCAGACCTTCCCGATTTGGAACGCAGTGCGTTCCGAATTGAGCTGGACTCACTATCGCCGATTGCTGCGCGTCGATAGCGAACACGCCCGCCATTGGTACATGAATGAATCAGCCATCCAAAACTGGTCGTCTCGCGCCCTCGAACGCCAGATCAACACCCTCTACTACGAGCGCCTGCTGACAAGCCGCGACCGACCTGCCGTCGAACACGAAGCCGCCACCCACATCCAGAACATGAAGGCACACCCACGTGATTTTATCAGAGACCCGGTAATACTCGAGTTTCTTGGAATGCCCAACGCGGGCTTGACCCAGGAAACCCATCTCGAACAGGCATTGATCCATCAGCTCCAGGCCTTCCTTCTCGAGCTGGGCAAAGGCTTTGCCTTCATCGCCCGCCAACAACGCATCAGCACTGACAGCAAAGATTTCTACATCGACCTTGTGTTCTACAACTACCTGCTCAAGTGCTTCGTTATCTTCGATCTCAAGCGCGGCGAGCTGACTCACCAGGATGTCGGCCAGATGGACATGTATGTGCGAATGTACGACGACCTGAAACGAGGAGCGGAGGATGGCCCTACCGTCGGCATCATTCTCTGCGCGCAAAAAGACGAGTCGGTGGTGCGTTATTCAGTGCTGGAAGGCAACGAACAACTGTTCGCGAGCAAGTACAAGCTAGTGCTGCCGAGCGAAGAAGAGCTGCGTGCGGAACTGGATCGGGAGCGGGCAGCCATTGAAGAGCGACTGCTCGATCAGGCACCCGGCTCGACACGGATGGATTGTCCATAAGCTGCGCGAGGACTATCGTTGGCAGCCACCCGCAAAGGTCCGAAGCCGATGAACTTGCAGGACATGCCACCGCTGGCGCCCTCTCAAATCGTGTTGTCGCCGCACACCGCCATTGCTGGCGAAGCGTTCAGGGAGCCTGCCGCAGACGGGTTCATCCTCGGCGGCTTTACTTGGCGGCACGCCCCTCAGGACATCGCGCGCCCGATCGTCATCATCAACGCCGCCACCTCGGTTCGCTGCCGACATTACTCGCGCTTTGCCGACTATCTGTTCGCCAATGGCTTCGACGTCATCACTTATGACTACCGCGGCATCGGCGAATCGCGCCCTGCATCATTAAAGGATCTGGACGCTTCATGGTCCGACTGGGGTGCGCTGGATTTCGAGGCGATGCTCAAGCGCGCTCAGCGGGAGTTCCCCGGCCAGCCCATCGATGTCGTCGGCCACAGCTTTGGAGGCTGTGCCGCGGGCCTGGGAGCCTCTGGGCACCTGATCCGGCGCCTGGTGACCGTGGGTGCGCAATTTGCTTACTGGCGCGACTATGCGCCCGCTCATCGCTGGCGGATGTTCGGCAAGTGGCATGTGGTGATGCCGCTGCTCACAAGAATCTTTGGCTACTTCCCCGGAAAACGCCTCGGCTGGCTGGAAGACACGCCCGCCGCCGTGGTTCGCGACTGGAGCACGCCCACCGCGCAGTACGAAACACGCCCCAGCGGTCGTACGATCAGCGCTAAAACCGGCGGGCTACCCTTCGCTTTAGTGACAGCCAAAACCCTGGCCATCAGCATCAGCGACGATCCTTACGGCACAATCCCGGCCATAGAACGCCTGCTCGGATACTTCAGCAACAGCACGAACACCCACCTGCGAATCGCCCCCGAAGACATTGGCGAAGAAGAAGTCGGACATTTCGCCTTTTTTCGCAGCCCATACCAAGCCACACTATGGCCCATTGCATTGTCCTGGCTGCAAAGCGGTGAACTGGCCCCCGATATCCCCGGGCGGCTAGTGCCACGCAGCTGATCGACTTGCCCACTCAACGAAATACGGAACGACGCCCATGGCCTCCGCCAACAAGCAGCAAAAACGCGCCACCCGCGCCAAAGCCAAGGCCAAGCAGAACCGCACCCAACGGGCCGCCGCGCCGGTCGAGCTGGACCCGAACGACGATCGCATCGACTTCGAGTCGGTGGACCTGACCGACCTGTTCAAAGAAATGATCGAGGCGCAAAAGATCAGCCAGCAGGCCATGTGCGCGGCCTTTCTTGAACACCCGCTGCTCGCGCTGGTGCTCGAGCAGGAAGGCGAAGAAACAGCGACCGACTTCATCATCGGCGCGTTGATCGAGTACCGCCAATGGTCCACCGAAGCGGATGAAGCCAGCGCCCTGGCGTGGATCGAATCCCCGGCCTTCCAGGCAGATTACGTGGCCGCGTCCGAAATCATCGCAGCCCAAAACCAACAGAAACCGAACTGAGTTCCCATGGCCTCCCTGAACAAGCAACAGAAACGCGCCAAACGCGCCAAGATCAAAGCCAGACAAATCAACATCCACGGCCGAAAACCTGCCGCACTGGACGATGACCTGGGCGAGATCGGCGAGCCGATCCCGGAATACACCCTGGCGATGTTCAGCAAAATGCGCGACGCGGAAGCCACCAGCCGCGACGTCATGCTGCAGACCCTGCTGTCGAACCTCGCCGACATCATCAGCGACCATCCAGACCTGCTGGACATGGAAAACGCCGACAACGAAGCCATGGCCGCCACCCACCTGGCTGCCGACATGCTGATCGACTACCGCATGTGGGCCGACGGCATGGATCGCGATGCGGCCCAGGCCTGGCTGACCGATCCACAATTCATCACCGACTTCGGCAAAGCGCTGGACAGCTATCGCCAGACGCTGGATGCGCAGGAAGAAAAGGGCGAGTAACCGCCCTCCCCTTCAAAAACAAAAACGGCCGCCTGTCATCACTGACAGCGGCCGTTTTGCGTCACAGGGTACGAATCAGTTCAGCACCACCGCACCCAGCTTCTGCAGCTTGCGACGGCGAGCCACAAGCAAACCGGTAGCCACGACCAACAGGCTCAGCAGACCGGTCGCCAGGATCTCCACGCGATGGGCTTCCTGGAACAGCATGATCGTCAGGATGCCGACGATGAACACGATCACCGCGTAGGTCAGGCCAGGGAACAGCCACATCCGGAAGGCAATCTTCTCACCGGCAATCACGCGCTTCTGGCGCATGCGCAGCTGGGAAACCGCGATCACCAGATACACCAGCAACGCGATGGCGCCGGAGCTGGCCAGCAGGAACTCGAACACCGCGGCTGGCGCCACGTAGTTGGCGAATACCGCGAGGAAGGCGGCGGCGGTGGACAGGATGACGGCCCAGTACGGCGTGCCGCTGCCATTGGTGCGCGTGGACACGGCCGGGGCATCGCCGCGCTTGCCGAGGGAGAACAGCATGCGCGAGGCGGTGTAGAGCGCCGAGTTCAGGCAGCTGGTCACGGCAACCAATACCACGATGTCGACGATCAGCTTGGCATTCGGGATGCCCATGCGCTCAAGCACGGTCTGGTAGGAACCGACAGCGGCCAGTACCGGGTCATTCCAGGGCACCAGCGCCACGACGATGAAGATCGACACGAGGTAGAACAAGCCGATCCGCCAGATCACCGAGTTGGTGGCCTTGGAAATTTGCTGGCCCGGGTTCTTCGATTCCGCGGCCGCGATGGTCACGATTTCGGTACCCATAAAGGAGAACATGGTCGTCAGCATCGCGGCCAACACCGCACCCATACCGTTGGGCAGGAAGCCCTGGGTATCGAACAGGTGGGAGACGCCGCTGACCTGGCTGGTCGGCAGGAAGCCGAAGATCGCCAGAACGCCGAGGACGATGAAACCGATGATCGCCAGGACTTTGACCAGGGCGAACCAGAACTCGAATTCACCGTAGTTCTTCACGCTGAACAGGTTGGTCACTGTCAGCAGCAAGGTGATGACCAGGGTGAACGCCCAGATCGCCACGTTGGGGAACCAGGCATGCAGGATGGTTGCGGCGGCGTTGGCCTCCAGCGGGATGACCAGCACCCAGAACCACCAGTAGAGCCAGCCGATGGTGAAACCGGCCCAGTGACCGATCGCACGATCGGCATAGGTGGAGAAGGAGCCGGTGTCCGGTGAAGCGACAGCCATTTCGCCGAGCATGCGCATCACCAGCACCACCAGGGTACCGGCGGCCGCGTAGGCCAACAGCACAGCCGGGCCTGCCGCGGCGATGGCGTGGCCGGAGCCGACGAACAGGCCGGCACCGATAACCCCGGCGATCGACAGCATGGTCACATGACGCGGTTTGAGCCCCTGTTCGAGGCCATTGGAGCTTGGGGAACTGCTCATTGAAACTACCTTTGTAAGGAAAAGCGAATGCGTACATCCCGTCGGACGTTCCTTCTTGTAAAAAGAAACCAACGGAGCGTTCCTTATTCTGCACGCAATAATTGCGCCAAAATGTTACAAACTCCCCAAATCCGGGGCCTGTAGCGAGAGTGCGAAGTTATCGCAAGTCATTGATATGCATGGCACTTCGCCAGAACGTTACCCTGCGACCCATTTCAAGAACGAAACAGCGCACCGGAAACACACTCGAAAAAGAGGTGACGCACACTAAAAGTGCAGATCCGCAACGTTTGGGCGGTTAGCGCTTCCACCTCCCGGTCAAAGCTGGCAACATCGCGCCCTTTTTTGCGGGACCCACCGCACTTTTCACGTAGAAGCAGGGTTCAAACGGTTGTTCGGTTGATAGCAGCGCGACAGTCTGCTGCACCGATGCGACAACCTGCCACACACCACCCGTTTACCGCTCGCAGCGCTGTTGGCTGCCGTTCAGACGCTATGCTAGCTTGGCCGCCTCGCCAGGAAGGCCACCAACAGCAGGAGCGAAACATTATGAGGAACGCACATGGCTGAGGCCGCGCCCGCGCTTGAAATCCGCAACTTGCACAAACGCTACGGACAGCTTGAGGTGCTCAAAGGCATCTCGCTGACCGCCCGCGACGGCGATGTGATCTCGATCCTGGGTTCGTCCGGTTCCGGCAAGTCTACGTTCCTGCGCTGCATTAACCTGCTGGAAAACCCGCACCAGGGCCAGATCCTGGTGGCCGGAGAAGAACTCAAGCTCAAGGCTGCGAAGAACGGCGAACTCGTCGCTGCCGACAGCAAGCAGATCAATCGTCTGCGCAGCGAGATCGGTTTTGTGTTTCAAAACTTTAATCTGTGGCCGCACATGAGCGTGCTCGACAACATCATCGAAGCCCCCCGCCGCGTGCTCGGCCAAAGCAAGGCCGAAGCCATCGAAGTCGCCGAAGCCCTGCTGGCCAAGGTCGGCATTGCCGACAAGCGCCACGCCTACCCCGCGCAACTCTCCGGTGGTCAGCAACAACGCGCGGCCATCGCCCGCACACTGGCGATGCAGCCCAAGGTGATTCTGTTCGACGAACCCACTTCCGCCCTTGACCCGGAAATGGTCCAGGAAGTACTTAATGTCATCCGTGCATTGGCCGAAGAAGGCCGCACCATGTTGCTGGTCACCCATGAAATGGGATTCGCCCGTCAGGTTTCCAGCGAAGTGGTGTTCCTCCACCAGGGCCTGGTAGAAGAGCAAGGATCGCCACAGCAGGTGTTTGAAAACCCGCTTTCGGCACGTTGCAAACAATTCATGTCCAGCAACCGCTAACGGAGCTACCCACATGCAAAACTACAAAAAGATCTTCCTGGCTGCCGCCGTCACCCTGGCCTTCAGCGCCGGTGCCGCCGCCGAGACCTTGAAGATGGGCATCGAAGCGGCCTACCCGCCATTCAACAACAAAGATGCCAGTGGCAATGTCGTCGGCTTCGACAAGGAAATCGGCGACGCCCTGTGCGCCAAGATGAAAGTCGAGTGCACCGTGGTCACGTCCGACTGGGACGGCATCATCCCGGCCCTGAACGCCAAGAAGTTCGACTTCCTGATCTCCTCGATGTCGATCACCGACGAGCGCAAGCAAGCGGTGGACTTCACCGACCCGTACTACTCCAACAAACTGCAATTCATCGCCAAGAAAGACGTCGACTTCAAAACCGACAAGGATTCCCTGCAAGGCAAAGTGATCGGCGCCCAACGTGCGACCCTCGCCGGCACCTGGCTTGAAGACAACATGGAAGGCGTTGACGTCAAACTCTACGACACCCAGGAAAACGCCTACCTCGACCTGACTTCCGGTCGTCTGGACGGCATCCTGGCCGACAAGTACGTCAACTACGAATGGCTGAAAAGCGACGCCGGCCGCTCTTACGAATTCAAGGGCGACCCGGTGGAAGAAAGCGACAAGATCGGTATCGCGGTACGTAAAGGTGACGAAATTCGCACCAGGCTGAACACCGCCCTGAAAGAAATCGTCGCTGACGGCACCTACAAGAAGATCAACGACAAGTACTTCCCGTTCAGCATCTATTGATCCTGACTTGCCTGACGGGCACCGTTCGCTGACGGCGCCCGTCCCTGGCATTGCCTGCCGCGATTTGAAAAGACATCCATGACTATCGATCTCTACGGATTCGGCCCGGCGCTCGCCGCTGGCGCGCTGATGACTGTGAAACTGGCACTCTGCGCCTTGTGCGTGGGGCTGGTGCTCGGTCTGCTCGGCGCCTTGGCCAAGACTTCTCCCTACAAGCCGTTGCAATGGCTTGGCGGTACCTATTCGACCCTGGTGCGTGGCATCCCGGAATTGCTCTGGGTGCTGTTGATCTACTTCGGCACCGTCAACCTGATGCGTGCCCTGGGCGAGTTTTTCGGCAACCCCGATCTCGAACTCAACGCCTTCGCCGCCGGGGTGATTGCGCTGGGGCTGTGCTTCGGCGCCTATGCCACGGAGGTGTTCCGCGGTGCGATTCTGGCGATCCCCAGAGGTCACCGTGAAGCCGGCATGGCACTGGGCCTGTCGAAGTTTCGCATCTTCACCCGGCTGATCATGCCGCAGATGTGGCGCATCGCCCTGCCGGGTCTGGGCAACCTGTTCATGATCCTGATGAAGGACACCGCACTGGTGTCGGTCATCGGCCTGGAAGAAATCATGCGTCACGCACAGATCGGCGTGACCGTGTCCAAGCAACCGTTCACCTTCTACATGGTGGCCGCCTTCATGTACCTGGGCCTGACCATTCTGGCCATGACCGGTATGCACTTTATGGAACGACGCGCCGCTCGCGGCTTCGCGAGGAGCACCCAATGAACTGGGAAGTCATCATCAAGTGGCTACCGAAACTGGCCCAGGGCGCGACCCTGACCCTCGAGTTGGTAGCTATTGCCGTGATCGCCGGGTTGTTGCTGGCGATTCCGCTGGGCATCGCCCGTTCTTCGCGACGCTGGTACGTGCGGGCAATTCCCTACGGCTACATCTTCTTTTTCCGTGGCACGCCGCTGCTGGTTCAGCTGTTCCTGGTCTACTACGGCCTGGCGCAGTTCGACGCGGTCCGTAACAGCTCCATGTGGCCGTATCTGCGCGATCCGTTCTGGTGCGCCACCGCGACCATGACCCTGCACACCGCCGCCTACATCGCCGAGATCCTGCGCGGTGCGATCCAGGCGATTCCACCGGGCGAGATCGAAGCGGCGCGGGCGCTGGGCATGTCCCGGGCCAAGGCGCTGTTCTACATCATCCTGCCCCGGGCCGCGCGTATCGGCCTGCCGGCCTACAGCAACGAAGTGATCCTGATGCTCAAGGCCAGTGCCCTGGCGAGCACCGTGACTCTGCTGGAACTCACCGGCATGGCCCGCACCATCATCGCCCGGACCTATCTGCCGGTGGAGATCTTCTTCGCCGCGGGCATGTTCTACCTGCTGATGGCTTATGTGCTGGTTCGCGGCTTCAAGCTGCTGGAGCGCTGGCTGCGCGTCGATGCCTGCCAGGGGCGCTGATGCCCGCGTGCTGACGGGCGAGGACTTGCTCGCCCGTTTCGCGGCGCTGGATGCGTTTCTGGTCGAGCACCAGGCGCTCTGGAAACCTCGGCCGTTTACTCATCTGCAACTTCCCTGGGAAACGTCCTACCCGGAGTTGGCGCTTTGGCTACGGACGCGGTCGCTGGAAGAGGCGGAAAATAGCCATAACCAACCCTGTTTGCTGGATGCGCCGGAGCCGTTTGCAACCCTTGCACGATTGTCCCTTGATCTGAGTGCGGTAGGCGAATTGCCGGCCCATGCGCTTGAAACGGCCGGACATCGCCTGAATGTCGATGTGCCAGGGCGTAAATGGCAGCAAATTGAAGCGTTCGCCAGTCGGCTCGCCTTTGCCTCTCCCCCGCGACATTGGCTGGACTGGTGCGCTGGCAAGGGCCATTTGGGGCGACGCTTGCTGCGACCCGGCCAACAACTCACCTGCCTGGAATACGACCCGGCACTGATCGCCAGCGGCCAGGCCCTCAGCCAGCGCCATCAACTGCATGCGCTTCATGTCGAGCAAGACGTACTCGCGCCGGGTGTCGCCGCCTTATTGAATGCGGAAATCACGCCAGTAGCGCTGCACGCCTGCGGTGATCTGCATGTGCGCCTGATGCAGCTCGCCAGTACCGCAGGTTGCAAACAGATGGCCATCGCGCCCTGCTGCTACAACCGGATCAGTGTCAGCCAGTATCAGCCGTTATCCGTCGCGGCCCAGGACGCCAACCTGCGGCTGTCACTCGATGATCTTTCGCTGCCGATGAGCGAAACCGTCACCGCTGGCGCCCGCGTCCGACGCCAGCGCGACACCTCAATGGCCCGACGCCTGGCCTTCGACTTGCTGCAACGGCAACTGCGCGGCATCGACGAATACCTGCCCACCCCTTCCCTGCCCAGTGCCTGGCTGGATAGATCCTTCGCCGAATACTGCCATCATTTGGCCGCGCTTAAAGACTTATCCACAATCGGACAGCAGGACTGGTCAGCCCTGGAGGCGGCCGGATGGCAGCGGCTGACCGAAGTGCGCAACCTGGAGTTGCTGCGCGGACTTTTCCGACGCCCATTAGAACTGTGGCTGAACCTCGATCGGGCACTTTTCCTCTCCGAGCAGGCATACACCGTTCGCCTTGGCACCTTCTGTGAAACCGCACTCACGCCGCGCAATTTCCTGCTTCTCGCAGAGCGCTCATAAACGCCTCAGCCTGTGGATAACTCTGTGGATGAAGTTTTCATGGATCCAATATATCCGGCTGTTTCGGGACTGAAACACAACTGTTCAAATTTCGTACACCCGTAAAAAAACCTGTAAAACAGGCATTTGCGAGCAAACGAGAACGGATCCGCAATTTTGCCTCTAAACAGGTGCAGGAAAGATCCCGTTGTGCATAAGCGCTACGTCAAATGAACATAACCACCCCGCAAATCCTCAACTATCTTTGCCAAGCGCCAGAATTGTCTGACGCTCAATCAGCAAGGAGCTGGGAAAAACATGAGCACATTGAACAGTGCACAGGAAGCCGTCGATACCGTCGCCAACCAGGCCATCGAGGCGGCGCTGCAGCAAACCTTCGCCGTGGGCGGCGCCATCATCAACAATGCCACCGGTGAAGTCATCGCCGCGCTGCATAACAACGTGCTGATGCCCTTTCCCGGCAGCGGCACCACCTACTTCCTGCCCCATGACCCGACCGCCCACGGTGAACGACAACTGGTGGACTGGTACTACGAAAACGTCGCGCCACTGAACCTGCCGCCCCCCAGCCAATTGACCGTCGTCACTACGCTGGACCCGTGCGCCATGTGCGCCGGTTCGCTGCTGACCGCAGGCTTCAACGTCGCCGTCAGTGCGATCGATGACTACGCCGGCATCAACTACAACAGCCAATTCAACTTCCCGTCGCTACCGCCGCAGATCCGCCAACAGGCGCAAGACACTTGGGGCTATTACGCGATTGCGGCGCCGGTCAGCCGCGCCTATCAGGGCTCCAACAGGCCGGTGTTCGGTGGCGAGACCATCGATTCGGCGGCCTACTTCCTCACCAGCTCGATCTTCTCCGCCAGCGTCAACACCGTGCGCGAAGCCAGCAACAACAGCGGCCTGCCGCCGGATCAACTGCAAAACCCGGCAAACCTGCCGGCCAACAGCAAAGTGCGCCAGGCACTGACCGCACTGAGCCCGTGCGCCCTGACCGTCCAATCCGCCAACCCCCGCGACCCCGGCGCAGAACTCGCCCCGGCGCTATTGAAGACCGCGCAGCAAGGCACGGTATTCAACTCGGTAGCCCTCATCGACCCGTTCGGCAACCTGCTGGTGTGCCAGGCCGGCGTCGAAAATCTGTCACCGATTCGCACCGCCTTCATGGAAACCACCCGCAACTACGCCCTCCTGCGCTGGACCCTGATGAACGACCCCGACCCGACCGTTCGCGCCCAGGCCGAGCAATACCTGACCCATCCGAAGTACGGCACCTTCGTCTTCCTCTACGCCCCCGACCCCACCACACCGCAGGCCGTGATGACCTTCGGCGCCTACGGCTCGACCATGGAAGGCCCGGTGCCACAGAGCTATCCGTCCAACCTGCAATACGTCTTGCTGCCGGGCAACACCACCGCACAAACCTTGTCGACACTGGCCCAGAACCTGCCGCCGTTCTACACCCAAAGCGTGCAAGTGGCGCCCGCGCAGGTGCTGAGCCAGGACCTGATCAACGCCGTCAAGAACGGCGTCTGAGGCGTTAAAGCAATTGCCTTGGCCAGTCCCGCGCAAGCACTCGCGGGCCTGGCCTGACGCCTGCGCAAAAATAGTCTGAATTCAGGGGTTTACAGAACCATTCCAATCGCTATAATCGTCGCCCAACACGCCGGTATAGCTCAGTTGGTAGAGCAACTGACTTGTAATCAGTAGGTCCCGGGTTCGACTCCTGGTGCCGGCACCATACAAAACAAAGCCCTCGTAGAAATACGAGGGCTTTGTTGTTTCTGGGGTTTGGAAAATCAGATCTCAGTGACCCGCGCTCTGCCCACCATCAACGTGCAGAATTTCACCGGTAACAAAATTGGCACTGTCCAGATACACAACCGCCTGAGAAATGTCACTGATCTCACCCATGCGTCCAACCGGGTGAAGATTCCCCAGCACCTCATGAGTTTCTTCACCATGCATCGGCGTCTTGATGATGCCAGGAGAAACCGCATTCACCCGAATCCCGCGCTTGGCGTATTCGATGGCCAACGATTTGGTTGCCGCGTTCAGGCCACCCTTGGTCAGCGAAGCCAGTACCGATGGCACACCGTCGATGGCGTGGTCCACCAGGCTCGTGGTGATGTTCACCACGTGACCGCTGCCTTGTTTCTCCATCTCGGTAATCGCGAGTTGAGTGATGTAGAAGAAGCCATTCAGGTTCACCGAGAGCACATTGGCGTAGTCTTCAGCAGTGTATTCGGTGAATGGCTTGGCGACGAAGATCCCGGCGTTGTTGACCAGGGTGTCGATGCGGCCGAAACGTTCGATCGTTTCACGGATCACTTGCTGGGCGACTTCCGGGTTGCCGATGTCGCCCGCCACGGTGAGGATATCCGGGTCGGTAGACGGTTTGATCGAACGTGAGGTGGCGACGACCTTGTAGTCCAGATCACGGAAAGCCTTGACCATGCCTGCGCCGAGACCTTGAGAGGCGCCAGTGATAACGATGACTTTTTTCGAATTGCTCATGATGAACCTCTACTCATAAATGATGGTTTGAAAACACAAGTAATCAGGCTTCAGCGGGGACCTTCGCCATTTGTCTCAACATCTGTTCGTAGTACTCGACCGACTGCGAACCGGACACCAGATGACGACCGTTGAGGATCATGGCCGGTACCGAATTGATGCCGTGCTGGTGGTAAAACGCTTCAAGCTCACGCACTTCTTTGGCGAACGCTCCGGACGCCAACACCTCTTGAGCCGCCGCCGCATCCAGTCCTGCTTCAGTGGCCAGACGAACCAGCGTCTCGCGATCGCTCGGGTTCTG
Source organism: Pseudomonas silesiensis (assembly GCF_001661075.1). Classification (NCBI taxonomy): domain Bacteria; kingdom Pseudomonadati; phylum Pseudomonadota; class Gammaproteobacteria; order Pseudomonadales; family Pseudomonadaceae; genus Pseudomonas; species Pseudomonas silesiensis. The sequence goes on along the minus strand of NZ_CP014870.1, from coordinate 210,202 downwards.
GCCGTCGGTGAAGTAAGCGCGCAACAGGATCTTCTTGAGTGCGACCTGCCGCCCTTCCTGCAGCGCCCACACCATCAGCCGGTGAGCATCGAACGTGTTGTAGAAGTGCGTGCGCTTCTCCAGATCGAACGTGAAACCGATGGTCGCGCCACGTTCGATCTGCATCGCCTTGCCAGCGGCGACGTCTTCGGCGGTGCGCCCGTATTTGCGCATCAAGTGCTCGACCGCTTTCTCGCCTTCCGCCGGCATGTCCGGGTTCAACTCGAAGGGCTTGTAGGTCAGCTCGACCGAAACTTCACCCGCCACCTTCTCGATCGCCTGCTCCAGTGCCGTTGCACCCAAGGCGCACCAAGGGCACACCACGTCGGAGATGAAATCGATGGAGACCGACGGCGTCACGACTTGCCCTCCCCTTCAGCCAGTTGCTTGCGGTATTGGGTGGTGGTGATGCCGGCGTAGCCCCAGTTATCGGTGTCGACTTCTTCGATCACGATGTGGGTCAGGTGCGGATCCTTTTTGAGCACGCGTTCCAGTGTTTCAGTGATTTCAGCGATCACCTGAGCTTTCTGCTCAGAGGTAACGCCATCGCGGGTGATGCGTACGCTTACGAAAGGCATGAGGAAGATCTCCAGTGACCTGCTCATCGGGGTGATGGGTAGGTGTTGGAGCTCAATGTATGAGGTTGGCTGCGGGGGATAAAGATGGGGGCGGGAACATCATTAGTTACTTGGTGTAATGGATGCTGTCGCGCAAGCACTACTCGTTTGCCTATAAAGGATCAATCGAATAGCCTGCATTTATCGAAAATTTTAGATAACTCAAAGGAGTGAGACATTCATGGCCATTCAATTTTTCGACAGTCCATTCCATGTCACGCATGGAAAAGAAGTCGCCAGTAAAATCGCGCTGAAGATGGAGCTTTCGGTGTTCATCACTGACTGCATCAAAACCCTTGGTCTTAACCAGAGTGCGGCCGCAACCAGGTTGAACGTGACCCAATCACGCATTTCAGAGCTCACCACTGGGAAGATCGAGAAATTCACGATCGATGCAATGATGGACATGCTGGATAAACTGGGCTTTCGCGCCACTTTTACATTGCCGTCCAACGATGCCGGGGCCACGCCTCAGATCGTTATTTCACAAGCTAACGCCTGCTAGATGTTGTACGACTTTACTGTAGGACTCAGCCCCTTCTGATGTAGTCCGTTTTGTTACGTGTCGCATTTTTTCAATTTCTGCGACACGTTATGAGCACGTGTCGCAGACGACGACATGTTTGGGTCAAATCGCTCCTGCATTAATGGCCTAACCTCAGCGATAGGATGGGCTTGGCGCTCATTCATTTCGCGTACAGATTCCAATAAATCCTTTTGAAACTGATCCAGTTCAACGTCCATTCCTGATATCTCCTTCAGCAAGTCGACTAGGCCATCAGCAGGCCTTTGGGTTATGCAAACTATGGCTGGCCAATAATTATTGCCCAGGCATAAAAATCACTCAGGTCTCCAACCCACGCCACCACCTAGCCACGATTGCGCATCCATCTCCCTCAAGCTACCTTCAGTCCGTCGCTGCCAATTCAGCGACCGGGCCTGAGAACTCGAATCGATGCAGGAACCAATCGGAGTTCTCGTTATGAATATCTGCAATCCACTGCAAATTCTCGCTACTGGTACAAAGGCTCACGTCCACAACCGTCCAAAAAGCGGAGGTGCACAATGACCAACCCCCAAGACCTGAAAACCATCGGCCTCACCCACTTCTCCTACCACGCCAACGAACCGCTGTTCCGCATCAACGCCGGTGTCCCAGTCATCCAGGCCCTCTCCCACGCCTCCGACCTGCTCCATGTCGCCAAGCTTCTGGCATCAGACGCCGCCATGGTTCGCGACACCGACCGGCATGCCTGGGCGTCGCATTATTTGCAGGATATGAGCAAGGCGATCATCGATGATGTGGTGAAGGTGCTCGACGCACCATGTAACAACCGAGCCAGCAACCTCGCTCCATAGGCGAATCGCATGTATGAAAAAGCCCCGAATTGATCGGGGCTTTCTGGAGTTCAACAAATCACCTCTCAACCAACGTAATGCCTGAATTCGTTGCTGTCGCGAATGAGTAATTGCATCAGCTTCGGATGGATAAAAAGCTTCTCCTTGCCCACCTGAATCTCTTCCAATACGCCAATCTCTACCAGATCTTTCAGGTAACGAGATGCAGCCTGACGCTGAGCAATTTTCTTTTCGACCACATTGCTGATACGGCAATAAGGCTGCTCGAAAATCACATCCACCAGTTCGCGCGTGTAGGTTTTCGGCAGTTGCTCACGCACAAACTGCATGGTGTGTTCGGACAATGCACGGATGGCCGCAATCTTGGCCGTCGTCCAGCGAGCGGTCTCTTCTACCGCGCTTAGCATGAACAACAGCCATGGTTCCCAGGCTTGTTTGGTCGTAACTTCCAGCAAGAGCCGGTAGTAATCGGCACGGTAGGCAATGATGTAGCGGCTGAAGTAGAGGATCGGCAGGTTCAGGAGGCCTTCCTGGATCAAAAACAGGGTGTTGAGGACCCGTCCTGTACGACCGTTCCCGTCGATAAAGGGATGGATCGCTTCAAACTGATAATGCCCGACAGCCATGCGAACCAGGGGATCGAGCTCGGTTTCGTTGTGAAGAAAGCGCTCCCAGTTGGCGAGAAGGTCGCGCAAGTGCTCCTCCCCTTCGGGCGGGGTGTAGATGACTTCACCGGTGCGGTCATTCGCGAGCTGAGTGCCTGGCGTGCGGCGGATATCCAGTTTCACGCCTTTCAGGGTGCGGCAGATTTCTACGGCGGTGTTGGTGGACAACGGGCGTTGGGCCAAGGATAGAAAGCCTTGGTTCAGCGCTGTTCGATAACGCAATGCTTCCTTGGTCGCCGGGTCCGCATGGTTTTCAGTATCTTGAGCATGCTGGAACAGTAAGTCCGTGGTAGTGACGATACTTTCTATTTCCGAGCTGTCTTTGGCTTCCAGCAGGGGAATGGTATTGATCAGGACCGTTTGGTTCGGAATCAGCTCTGCTGCCTGTTTCAACTCGGCCAGCGCGGTGCGTGCCTCAATGCATTTTTTGAGGACTGCACGTGTTTCCAGCTCGATTGCTGGCGGTAGCAGCGGCAGTTGGTTGTAGGGCCTGTCGGCCTGCCATGGCAGAAGCGGTTCGGTCATGGATGCGTTCCTGATCATTTTGTATGTTTTTTGAGCAGAGAGAGGCTTCACTCATGTCGCCAGTGTAGACATGAGGCCTTAACGTGTCGCAATTTTCCACTTTTTGCGACACGTCTTGGGAACATGTCGCCGCGGACGACATGTTGGCGACACGTGTTACCGAAACGGGATTTTGACGACATGTGCGCTGTGATCACTTTTGGTAGGAGCCCGGCTTGCCGGTGATAGCTAGGAAATTTCTGACAGCGCCGAGCTCTGAATCGCACCCACAAAAAAGCCCCGAACCAATCGGGGCTTTTTTCTTCCTCAGCCTTGAATCAGGCCTCGATACCGCAACCGATCATCAGAAAACGTTGATCGGATAATCCACAAACACCCGTACTTCGTTGCCGCTGACGTTGTATTCGCTGGATTTCTGCGACACGCGCAGGACCGAGCTGCGCAGTCTCACGCTCAGGTCTTTGGCCGCGCCGCTTTGCACGACGTACTTGAACTGGTTGAAGATTTCGCGCTCGGTGCCGCCTTCGCTGGTGGACGTGGTGATGTTGCTGCCACGCACATAGGCGACGTTGTAGGTCAGGCCTGGAACACCGAAGGTGGTGAAGTCGAGACCGTAGCCCAGCTGCCAGCTGCGTTCGTCTTCGGCGTTGAAGTCGGACCAGTAGGAGTTCGCCAGGTAGATGGTGTTGCCGCCATCGCCGACGCGACCTTGACCTTTCTGGTAGCCGCCGTAGGGGTAGCCCAGGTTGCTGTCGCCCGTGCTGCGCTGATGCGCGAGGGTGAACGAGTGTGGACCGGTGGCGAAGGTGGCGGCCAGACTCCAGATCTTGTTGTCATCGCCGGTGGCGCCGCTTTCGCGGACGTAGGAATCGTCCAGCTTGGTGCGGTAGCCATTGAAGTCGAGGCTCAGGGACTGATCCTTGTCGATCGGGAACGCATAGTTGGCGTTCACGTATTGCTTCTTCAGCACGTCTTCGACGTCGGAGGCGTACAACGCTGCCTTGAACTGCTCGGTGAACTGGTAGCTACCACCCAGCACGTTGATCGATTTCAAGCCACCGCTGTCACGGCCCTCCGCGCTTTTGCGCGATTCGGCGGTGAAGCGACCGGCGTTCAGCTCCAGGCCCTTGATCTCCTTGGAGGTGATCAGGGTGCCGGTGTAGCTTTCCGGCAGCAGGCGCGAGTTGTCGTAATTGAGCACCGGCAGAGCCGGCATCTGGTCGCCGTAGGTCAGCGTTGTGCTGGAGAGACGGAATTTGACCGCCGCCCCACCCTTGGACAGGTCATTTGCCGCGCTGCCGCTGTCGCCCTTTTTAAAGAAGTCGATACCCTGTGCGCCGCTGCGACCTTTGCCGCCATCCAGACGCAATGCGTACAGGCCGAAAGCATCCACGCCCACACCCACGGTGCCTTGGGTGAAACCGGACGAGAAGGTACCTATGGCCGCTTGGCCCCATTCGGCTTTGTCCGGGTTGCCGTCTTTGTAGTCGCGATTCATGTAGGCATTGCGCAGCAGCACTTTGAGGCTGCTGTCTTCAACAAAACCCTTGGATTCGGCCTGGTCGTTAGCCATGGCCTGTGTGGCACTCAACATCCCCAGAGCGATCAGGCTGATTCGCTTGTTCAACATTTTGTTCTTTTCCTTATTACGGGTTGGTACGCGCTGTGTCCAACGGCTGAAATGGCGCTTTTGCGCTCTTTTTTCACCTTAAAACAATAAGGCCCGCCCACGACGAGTCGCGGCGGGCCTTATTGTAATTTTATGAGTCATGGCGGTTAGCCACAGGCGTTGGGCGAATCGTAGCCGCGCCGTCAACAGTGTGTCAATTTCATGAATCGTCTGTGAATAGGCGGAAATCGTCGAAGAAAAGATTTATCTGCGGTGACTGTCTGTCCGATTTAAATCGTTTTACCTTCAACGCAGTCGTGCCGATCAGTCATATAAAGGGTTACAAACTATCTATTTGAAAATATGTATTTGGCAACGACTACAGCGCAGATCCCTCCGGGTGAACCACGTACTCCGGGCTGACGTGATCTATAACGTCTAAGATCAACGTCGATCACAGATAAAAACCACACCCTAAAAACTTCTCACCCATAAAAAAGCGCCGCCATCCCGGCAGCGCTTTTATCAATCCTTTGTTGTTCTTTTATCCTTCCATCACATCCCACAACGCTTCCAGCTCCGCTTCGCTGAACAAACCAGCGGGGTAGCGCTCGATCATCGTCCGGCGCGGATCAGTGTCTTCGATCGAACGCATTCCATTGGACTTCAACCAGTGCGCCAGGATCTGGAGCGATTCGCTGTTTACCGCCAGGGGATGCAACGCCCGCTCGCCCACTACATTCACTTCGGCGTTCATTTCCACGCGCTCTCCTGGTTCGTGAGCGGCTAACTTATCCAAGGTTTATGACAGAACATCGCAGCCCTCCCCTCCTTGATTTACAACAGAAAAGATACAAGAGCTGTGCCAAGGTCTCGGACTCATCGATGGGCGGAGACAAAAAAGCCCGCAGTCCTGATGGGCTGCGGGCTCGTTGCCAGGCGCCGGGGAAAATGCCTAGCCTGGTCGATTTGGTATGTAACTCAAGCTGTTACAACCGCACTCACTCCTGGTGTGGGGCAGGCTGTTGTTGGGTAAGGCAGTGGATATTGCCGCCACCCAGTAACAGTTCGCGACCCGGTACCATCACCACTTCGTGCTGTGGGAACAGCGCCTGCAACAGCTCTTTTGCCGGGCCATCCAATGGATCGTCGAAACTCGGCGCGATGATGCCACCGTTGACGATCAGAAAGTTCACGTAGGAACCGGCCAGTCGAACCGTCGGATTACGTTCCTGAGTGCCGTCCACCGGATCGACACCCGCGCACTCTTCTTCGGTCGCATACAGTGGCCCCGGAATCGGCATCTTGTGCACCGTGAATGGGCGACCCTTGGCATCGGTGCTGCCTTGCAGCACTTTCATGGCGGCCTGGCAGCGCGGGTAGTTCGGATCTTGCGGGTCGTCGGTCCAGGCCAACAGCACTTCCCCCGGACGCACGTAGCAGCAGAAGTTATCCACATGACCATCGGTTTCGTCGTTGAACAACCCGTCCGGCAGCCAGATGATTTTATCCACAGCCAGATTCGCGCTGAGCACCGCTTCTATTTCTGCGCGGCTCATGTGCGGATTGCGGTTGCGGTTGAGCAAGCATTCTTCAGTGGTGATCAGCGTACCTTCGCCATCGACATGAATCGAGCCGCCTTCGAGCACGAAGCCCTCGGTACGGTAGCGCTGGCTGCGCTCGATCTCGAGGATCTTGCCACCGACCTGCGAATCACGATTCCACGGCGAATACAGGCCACCGTCGAAACCGCCCCAGGCGTTGAAGTCCCAGTTCACTCCACGGACTTCGCCGCTGTCATTGATCACGAACGTCGGGCCGGTGTCGCGAACCCAGGCGTCATCGCTGGACATCTCGACCACACGAATATTCGGTACGTCGAGACGGGAGCGAGCGTTTTCGTACTGGCCGGCGGACACCGCCACGGTCACCGGTTCGAAGCGCGCGATGGCTTTGGCCACCGCTACGTGAGCGGCTTGCGCCGGCTTGCCGCCCAGGCGCCAGTTGTCCGGGCGCTCGGGCCAGATCATCCAGGTCTGGGTGTGTGGTGCCCATTCGGCCGGCATGTAAAAGCCATCAGCGCGAGGGGTGCTGTTCAAAGTGGTCATGGCGATCAGGACTCCAGGGAACCGTCGAGGGTTTTCAGCGCGCCATACAGGTTTGGGCGACGATCACGGAAAGACCCCCACGCGCTACGGATATGCTCAAGCTCGTCGAGGTCGAAACTGTGCACCAGAATACCTTCTTCGGTTTTGTCGAGCTCCTGAACTTTTTCACCAAACTGGTTGGCGATGAACGACGAGCCGTAGAACGTGATGTCGTAGCCGTCCTGCTCTTCGTTGCCGATTCGATTGCTGGCGATCAGCGGCATCAGGTTGGCGCCGGCATGGCCTTGTTGCACACGCTGCCAGTGGTCACGGGACGAAATGGTCTTGTCGTGTGGCTCGCTGCCGATGGCGGTCGGATAGAACAGGATTTCCGCGCCTTGCAGCGCCATGCTGCGGGCGCATTCGGGGAACCACTGGTCCCAGCAGATACCCACACCGATTTTCGCGTAACGGGTGTTCCAGACTTTGAAGCCGGTATCACCCGGATTGAAGTAGTACTTTTCGTGATAGCCAGGGCCGTCCGGGATGTGGCTTTTACGATAAATCCCGAGATTGCTGCCGTCGGCATCGATGATCGCGATGCTGTTGAAACGTGCGCGACCCGCCAATTCATAGAAGCTGATCGGCAACACCACTTGCAGTTCCCTGGCGACTTTCTGGAAATGCTTGATCGCGACATTGTCTTCAACGGTCGTCGCCAGTTGCAGGTAATCCGGGTTCGGCTTCTGGCAGAAGTACGGAGCCTCGAACAGCTCCTGGATCAGGATGATCTGCGCGCCTTTGGCCGCAGCCTCACGGACCAGCTTCTCGGCGGTCTCGATGTTGGCTTCAAGGTCCCAGGAACAAGCCATCTGGGTAGCGGCGACGGTAACGATACGGCTCATGAATCGGCTCCTGAGCAAATGCTTGAAGGTCGAGTGTGGCGTCGACCGATGACAGAAATGGGAGCACCGGGTGTGGCGAGGCACACCGGGGCGACGACGACTTTATATCCGATAAATATCGGCTTTAAAAGCCATATCACTTCCTTCCGTCTTTTTATCAGGAAAATAAACCGATAATAATCGACTTACACATCTCCCCTGTAGGAGCGAGCTTGCTCGCGATGGCCGTCAACGATAACGCGTGTTTTCTGCTTGAACGCGGTGCCTTGGCGTTTTTCGCTGGCAAGCCAGCTCCTACAGGGGTCGGGTGTTTACAGACCTTCCGCAAGCACCTTCGCCAACATGTCGACAAAGAAATCCACACTCTGGCGCGAGGTGACCATCGGCGGCTTGATCTTGAGGATGTTCAGGTAATCGCCGGTCGGCTGCATGAAAATGCCCAACTCCCGGAGACGATCACACAGTGCCGTGGTTTCTTCAGTCGCCGGTTCCAGGGTTTCACGGTTGCGAATCAGCTCGACGCCCAGGTAAAAGCCGGACCCATGCACCGCGCCCACCAGCGGATGACTATCGATCAGCCCCTCAAGACGCTGCTTGAAATACCCGCCCACGACCTGCGCGTTTTCCCACAGCTTTTCTTCCTCCATCACATCCAGCACCGCCATGCCGATCTGGCAGCTGACCGGGCTACCGCCAGCCGACGAAAAGAAATACCCCTCGGCCTCCAGCGCTTCGGCGATCTCCCTGCGGGTGATGACTGCGCCCAAGGGCTGGCCGTTACCCATGCCCTTGGCCATGGTGATGATGTCCGGCACCACGCCCTGCTCTTCAAAGCCCCAGAAGAAGTTGCCCATGCGCCCGTAACCGACCTGCACTTCGTCGGCGATGCACACGCCGCCCTGGGCGCGAACCAGCCCGTAGACCTGTTGCAAGTAGCCCGGTGGCAGCGAGATACCGCCGGCGTTGCCGTACACCGGCTCGCAGATGAAACCGGCGAGCTGACGGTTCTGCCCGGCGATTTTTGCCAGGTTGTGTTCGACGCTACGCACGTAGTCCGGTGCACTTCCGGCGCCGCGGAATTCGCCACGATAAGTGTTCGGTGCGGTCACCGGATGTACCCAGTCGGGACGGCTGCTCAACGCCTTGGGGTTGTCGGCGATCGAGGTCGAGACCGCGTCCGCGCCCACTGTCCAGCCGTGATAAGCCTCCAGCACGCTGAGCATGTCGCGCCCGCCGCTGTAGGCCCACGCCAGGCGAATCGCCAGGTCATTGGCCTCGCTGCCGCTGTTGACCAGGAATACGCGGTCCATGGAGTCCGGGGACAGTTTCAGCAAGCGTTCGGAGAACTCGGCAATCGCCGCGTAGTTGAACCGCGAGTTGGTGTTGAGCAGCGACCACTGACGGCTGGCGACCGCGGCCATGCGCGGGTGACCATGGCCCAGCACCGCGACGTTGTTGAGCATGTCGAGGTAAGACCGGCCCTGCATGTCGATCAGGTGGTTGCGCCAGCCGCGTTCGATGCGCGGCGGGTCGAGGTAATAGTGTTTTTGCGTGCGGGCGAAGCTGGCGTCGCGGCGCGCCAGCAATGTCGCCGAATCGAGTTCGTCTTGTGCATCGCAGGCCAGCCCCAGCAACGCCGCCGGCGACGGGCACAACGCCTGCCAGGCAGCGGCGCGCGATGGCGAGCAAAAAAGCGGCGCATCAAACGATGTGCCTCGGCACAACTGCACCACCAACGGCCCGCTGACCGAACCCAACACCTGGCCTTTGACCAGCGCCGCACCGGTGTGCAGCGACGGCGTCACGCCCCATAACCGCACGCTCAATTGCGGGCCGTCCAGTTGCAACAGGTTCGGCGCAGGCTGATGCACCACGCCGGCAAACGGCGATTCCACAGCAGAGCCATGGGGCACTTGCAACTCGACGTGCAACGGGAACGTGTCCGGTTCAATGGCACTGTCCGGCCGGGTGCGAGACAGCCGGTATTGCCCATAACGGCTGGCCGCCAGACCGTGAGTCGCAGCCGCTTCGGCCAACAGACGCTGGTCGATTCCTGCCTGCTCCCAGTTACCCGCGTCGAAATGCGGGCTGAGAACGCCCAAATCGATCAAGGCAAACTCACGACCCACCAGCCCCGGCAGCAGCGGCGCAAAACCTTCGCTGTCGATACCCGGCAGGCCCTGACCGACCGCGGCAAGAATCGCCGCCTCCATCAACGCCAACGGCACCGAGGTGGCCACGCGGAAGATTTCCCACTCATGGGTCAGGTTGTCGCGACTGTATTCATTACCCGGATCGATACTGACCTGCTGCTCGCCGCTGAGCACCAGCACCGCCGCCCGCGCGACTATCAGCGGCCAGAGCGCCCGCAGCTCTGCAGGCTGCAACGGATTAACCCGGTGATAGGCCTGGACCGCCGGCAGGATGTAGAAAGGGTCGCCACCAGCGTGATGCAACAATGCTGCGCACGTCACCGACAGATCGGTGATGCGCCAGGTGCGAACCAGGTCGCCGAAATCGATCACGCCCCGCATTTGCCATTGGCGTTGCGAATCACGCTGCCAGACCACGTTGTCGTCGGTGATGTCCATGTGGATGGCCTGCACCGGCAACTTATCCACAAGCGGCTGTAAATGGCGCTCGGCACGTTCGGCCACATCGGCGATCAGCGCGCGTTGCCGATCGTCCTTGATGATTGGCAACAAATGGGCGATTAACGCGTTGGCATGCCGGGCGTCCCATTGCAGCGTGCGTTCGAGACCCGGATGGTCGAAATTGGCCAGTGCCATTGCCATTTCGCCACACAGTCGACCGAACCCGGCCACCACCGAACCGGGCAGATGATCCAGGTGCGTGAGTGACTGGCCTTCGATGAAATCGAGCAGGCGCACATGCACCGATTGGCCGCCGACGTCCAGGGTCAGCAGATCTGCACCATTGTTCGCAGGGATAACCCGCGGCACCTGCACCTCGGGATGTCCAGCCAGATGCCTGAGCCCTGCATGCTGGGCTTGCAGCTCCAGCGCCGAATAATCGCCACGGCAGATTTTCAGGACGAATGGCCCCTGGTCACTGTCAACGCGATAGTTGAGGTCCTGCTGGCTGCCGAGGGCCTGCAACCTGCCGCTCAGCCCGTAATGCCCTTCAAGCAACGCCAGCGCTTGCTCCATGGATACTTGCGGACTGGGCAAACTGGCACGATGAATCAACGTGGCGAGCGGCATACAACGACCCCTTTAATTTTATCAGGCGCCTATATCGCCATTGCCGGGACCGATACGCAACCCCCAACGACGCGCAGACTGCGCCCGCAAGCCTAGGCATAATGCGCCTGTACCCACAGGCGCTTGATGCTCATGACTTCGACCCTACCTCGCAGACCCCGCTGGCGCAGCCTGGCGCTGCTCGCGCTGTGCCTGGCGCCATTGCTGTGGCCGCTGGAGCATCTGGCAGAGCGCTATTACCGCAGCGAACTGGCCGGACAGAACCGTCAGACCCTCGATCTCTACGTCGCCAACCTGTTGGGCACCCTGCACCGCTATGAAGTGCTGCCGCAGATCCTCGGCGAGCTGCCGGCCCTGCGAGCCGTCCTCGGCGCACCGGACGATAGCGTCACCCAGGGCAACGCCAACCGCTTGCTGAAAAACATCAGCGCCCAGACCGGCGCCGAAGTCATGTACCTGATGGACACCACCGGCAAGACCCTGGCCGCGTCCAATTGGGATAAACACGACAGTTTCGTCGGGCGTAACTTTTCCTTCCGGCCCTATTTCAGCGAAGCGATGGCTGGACGGCTCGGGCGCTTTTTCGGGTTGGGCACCACGTCGGCCAAACGCGGTTACTTCTTTGCCGCGGCAGTGCGCAATGGCGAGAAAATTCTCGGCGTGCTGGTGGTCAAGGTTGACCTGGACCATACCGAAAGCCTCTGGGGCAACACCCCGGAGCAACTGCTGCTGACGGACCATAACGGCGTGGTCATCATCACCTCGCGGCCTGAGTGGCGATTCCGTTCGACCCGGCCATTGAGTGAAGAAGAACGCAAGGCCATCATTGCGATTCAACCCTACCCGACCCGCGATCCAAAACCCTTGAATCTCAACCCCGCCGCCTGGCTGACTCAGACCCAACAGATCGAAGAAACCGGTTGGAACGTCAGCATCCTCGCCCCACGAACCCTGATCGATCGCCCGGTGCGCACCGTGGTCGCCATCGGTGGCGCGACACTGTTGGTGTTGATGCTGTTGCTCGGCCTGATGATGCAGCGCCGACGTCACTACCTGGAGCGGATCGCTTTCGAAGCCAAGGCCCGGCACGAACTGGAAGGCCGGGTCGCCGAGCGGACCAGCGACCTGCAAGGCCTCAACCGACGATTGAAAGAGGAAGTGCTCGAGCGCGAACAGGCCCAACAGGAACTGGTTCGCGCCCAGGACGATCTGGTGCAGGCCGGCAAGTTGTCGGCGCTGGGCACCATGTCGGCGAGCATCAGCCACGAACTCAATCAACCGCTCGCCGCGATCCGCAGTTACGCGGAGAACGCCGAAGTCCTGCTGGACCACCAGCGCACCGACGATGCCCGGGGCAACCTCAAGTTGATCAGCGAACTGACCGGGCGCATGGCCTCGATCATTGCTCACCTGCGCGCCTTCGCCCGACGTGATCGCCACGCCCCGGAAAGCGTCGCCCTGCAACCGGCGCTGGACGATGCCCTGGCACTGCTGGCCAAGCGCCGCCGCAGCATGGAAGTCGAACTGATCCGCGACTTGCCGGCCGCCGCCCTGTGGGTTGAGGCCGGGGAAACCCGTCTGCGCCAGGTGCTGGGCAATCTGTTGGCCAATGCCCTCGATGCCCTGACGGAAAAAGGCCCGCCGCGTAAACTCTGGATAAGTGCCCAATCCACCGCCGACGGTGTCACGCTGTACATTCGCGACAACGGCCCCGGCTTCTGCCTGGAGGCACTGGGTCGCGCCAGCGAGCCGTTCTACACCACCAAGACCCGCACCCAGGGTCTTGGGTTGGGGCTGGCGATCTGCGAAACCCTCATGCGCGCCTTTGGCGGGGAACTGTCGTTCTCCAACCACAAGGAAGGCGGCGCCCTGATTACCCTGAAGTTGCGCCCAGGCGCACCGGGCGTGAGCCTGCAACCGTCCGAGGACCGAAGTGCATGACCATCGATAACCGCACCCAGGTGGTATTGATCGACGACGATCCCCACTTGCGCCAGGCCCTGAGCCAGACCCTGGATCTGGCCGGGCTGAAGATCCTGCCGCTCGCCGAAGCCAAGGGCCTGGCCGGGCAACTGGAGCGCGACTGGCCCGGCGTGGTCGTCAGTGACATCCGGATGCCCGGCATGGACGGTATCGAACTGCTGACCGAGCTTCACGCCCAGGACCCGGAGCTGCCGGTGCTGCTGATCACCGGGCACGGCGATGTGCCGCTGGCGGTGCAGGCCATGCGCGCCGGGGCTTATGATTTTCTGGAAAAACCCTTCGCCAGTGACGCACTGCTCGACAGCGTGCGTCGCGCGCTGGCCTTGCGCCGACTGGTGCTGGACAACCGTAGCCTGCGTCTGGCGCTGAGTGATCGTAATGAGCTGAGCGCGCGACTGGTCGGGCAATCGGCGCCGATGCTGCGCCTGCGCGAACAGATCGGGGCATTGGCGGCGACCAAGGCCGATGTGCTGATCCTCGGCGAAACCGGTGCCGGCAAAGAAGTGGTGGCCAGGGCGCTGCATGACCTCTCGAGTCGGCGTAACGGTCCGTTCGTGGCGATCAACGCCGGGGCCCTGGCCGAGTCGGTGGTTGAAAGCGAGCTGTTCGGCCATGAGCCTGGCGCCTTTACCGGCGCGCAGAAGCGCCGGATCGGCAAGTTCGAATTCGCCAACGGCGGCACCCTGTTCCTCGATGAAATCGAAAGCATGAGCCTGGACGTGCAGGTGAAATTGCTGCGCATGCTGCAGGAGCGCGTGGTCGAGCGCCTGGGCGGCAACCAGCTGATCCCGCTGGACATCCGCATCATCGCCGCGACCAAGGAAGACCTGCGCCAGTCCGCCGATCAGGGGCGCTTCCGTGCCGACCTGTATTACCGCCTGAACGTTGCGCCGCTGCGCATTCCGCCCCTGCGTGAGCGCGGTGAAGATGCGCTGATGCTGTTCCAGCATTTTGCCGATGAAGCCAGCGCCCGCCATGGTTTGCCCCCCCATGAACTGCAACCGGCACAACGTGCCCTGCTGCTGCGCCACACCTGGCCTGGCAACGTGCGTGAACTGCAGAACGCTGCGGAACGCTTTGCCCTGGGCCTGGAACTTGCGCTGGACAACAGCGCGCCTGACGCGGCTGCCGGCAGTACGGTAGAGGTGATCGGCGGCGGTCTCAGCGAGCAAGTTGAACACTTTGAAAAGAGCCTGATTGCTGCGGAACTGGCACGCTCTCACAGTTCCGTGCGCAGCCTCGCCGAAGCCTTGGGCATTCCGCGCAAAACCCTGCACGACAAACTGCGCAAGCACGGGCTGAACTTCGCCGACAGCGCGGCCCACACCACCAACGAGGAGCTCGACTGAGCTATCGTCAAACCATCATCTTCATGCCTGAGGCCCGTTAATGAACCGCGACAGCCGTCACCTGGAATCGATCCTTCACCACGACATTCCCCTGACGCGGGACATGGGTCTCAAAGTACTCGACTGGCATGACCAGCAACTGCGCCTGCACCTGCCGCTGGAAGCCAACGTCAACCACAAGAGCACCATGTTCGGTGGCAGCCTGTATTGCGGCGCGGTGCTGGCCGGTTGGGGCTGGCTGCATTTGCGCCTGCGTGAAGCCGGCGTCGAGGACGGGCATATCGTGATTCAGGAAGGGCACATCAGCTATCCGCTGCCGGTGACCCGCGATGCCATCGCGATTTGCCAGGCGCCGAGTGCGGCGCTCTGGAAGAAGTTTCTGGCGACGTATGAGCGGTATGGCCGGGCGCGGTTGACGTTGCATTCAAGGGTTGTGAATGCGGGGAGTGAGGAGGATGCGGTGAGGTTTACCGGGCAGTACGTTCTGCACCGGTAAATCGCAATGCCACAACACCAAATGTGGGAGCTGGCTGGCATTTGGGCAAGTTGTCTCGTCCGCGTCAGGAGCGTGCCAGCTGCAGCAGTTTTTCCCGCCATGCAGCCTTGGCCGGCAGCGCCAGGAAATACTCATTCAACAATGACTCCCGCGCCGGATAGCAGAACGGCTGACCGCGCAAATCCAGTACCTCACCGCCAGCCCCTTCCAATACGCCCTGCGCCGCGGCCGTGTCCCACTGCGAAGTCGGCGCCAGGCGCGGGTAACAATCCGCCGCCCCTTCCGCCAACAAACAAAACTTCAGCGAACTGCCGATATTGGCCAATTGCAGCTCACCCAGGCTATCGCTCAACCCGGCCAGCAAACGCTCCTGCTCCGGACTCGAATGCCGACGACTGGCCACGACCGTGAACGCTTCGCCCGTAGCGGGCACGTCACGCACCTGAATTGGCGCCGGCTCGCGCCCCTTGTCGCCCCGCCAGGCACCCAGCCCTGCGCCACCGACATAAAAGCGGTCGTTGGTCGGCATCGACACCACGCCAAACACCACCCGCCCCTGTTCGATCAACGCGATGTTGACGGTAAATTCTTCGCTGCCCGAGATGAACTCCTTGGTTCCGTCCAACGGGTCCACCAGCCACCAGCGCTGCCAGCCAGCGCGTACGCTGTGCGGGATGTTGGCGTCTTCTTCAGACAACACCGGAATCGTCGGATCCAGCGCGGTCAGCCCGGCCAGAATCAGATGGTGGGCTGCCAGGTCTGCGGCAGTGACCGGCGAGTCGTCAGCCTTGGCGGTCACCGCGGTGCCTATGCGCCAGAACGGCAGGATCGATTCCCCGGCCTTCAATGCCAGCTCGACCACAGGCGCCATCAGCGGATGAGGGAAATTCATGGCAAAAATACCCCGCGCTGAGTCAGCAGATCACGGGCCAGATACAGCGACGCCAAGGCACGCCCTTCTGTGAATCGCGGGTTCTGCGCCAACGACGACAATTCACGCAGGTTGATCTTGTCCACACCCATTGGCTCAGGCTCGTCGCCTTCAAGACGCTCTTCATACAGATCGGTGGCCAGTACCACCTGAATCTTCTGGCTCATGTACCCGGGCGACAACGACAACTCGGTCAGATGCTCCAGTTGCCGCGCGCCATACCCGGCCTCTTCCTTGAGCTCACGCTCGGCCGCCGCCAGCACGTCTTCGCCCGGCTCGATCAAGCCCTTGGGCAGGGACAACTCGTATTCATCGGTGCCACCGCAATACTCTTCGACCAGCACTGCATGGTCCGCATCCAGCATCGCCACGATCATCACTGCGCCATACCCGGCGCCCTTCCCGACCAGTCGCTCATAAGTGCGCTCCACACCGTTGGAAAAGCGCAACTGCAACGCTTCGACGCAGAATAAACGGCTGGTGGCGACGATCTCGCGGGCGAGGATGGTGGGTTTCTGGCGCATGAGCGGCTCCTGGGTGATAGCGGGTTACTATACCCGGCCTATCCTGATTGTTTACCCCGGATATCTTTTTTACCGCTGGAGAAGTTTTTTATGTCCCTGCTGCCCTGGCACGACATCGACACCGTTCTGCTGGACATGGACGGCACGCTGCTGGACCTGCACTTCGACAATCATTTCTGGCTGGAGCACCTGCCCCAGCGCTACGCCGAGTTGCACGGGGTCAGCCGGGCCATGGCCGAAATGGAATTGCAGCCACTGTTCGAACGCCATGCCGGCCAGTTGCAGTGGTACTGCCTGGATTTCTGGAGCGCCGAACTGAAGCTGTCGGTGCGCGAGCTGAAACTGGAGACCGCCCACCTGATCGCCCTGCGCCCGGATGCGGACACGTTCCTGGCGGCGATCAAGCAGGCCGGCAAGCGCGTGGTGCTAATCACCAACGCCCACCGCGATTCACTGTCACTGAAGCTGGAAAAAATCGAACTGGCACCGTACTTCGAGCGTTTGATCAGCTCTCACGAATACGGTTTCCCCAAGGAAAACCCGCAGTTCTGGGATGCCTTGCAGGCGGACATCGGTTTTGACCCGGGGCGCAGCCTGTTTATCGACGACACCTTGCCGATCCTGCGCAGTGCACGGGATTTTGGTGTGGCGCATTTGTTGGCGGTGAGTGAGCCGGACAGCCGCAAGGGACCGAAGGACACGGCCGAGTTTGCGGCGGTTGGGGATTATCGGGAGCTCATTGCAGGGCTTTAGACAGAGTCGCCTGCATCACGGGCAAGCCACGCTCTGTAGGAGCGAGGCTTGCCCGCGAAGGCCATCACACAGACTTGAGCCTTACTCAGGAATCCGCAACGACTGCCCCGGATAAATCTTGTTCACATCCTTGAGCATCGGCTTATTGGCCTCGAAGATTTTTTGATACTTGTTGGCATCGCCATACACGCGCAAGGAAATCGCACTAAGGGTGTCGCCCTTCACAACCGTGACAAAGGTAGCAGCCTTCACCACCGGCCCGGTCACCGTAATCTGGTCATCGACGCTCCCCACGCCGGCGATGTTGCCCACCGCCAACAGAATCTTTTCCTTCTCTTCCTGACTGCCGACTTCACCCGTCACGGTGACCTTGTCGCCATCCACTGTCGCCTGCACATTCGGGTTACCCAGGCCGACCTTACTGATGTGCTCCTTCAACTGCTCGCTGGCATTGGCATTGCCCGGCGTCAGCAGATCGATAAGCTTTTCGCCTGCTTCTTTCACAAAGCTAAAAATACTCATGGTGCACTCTCCTTGGGTTTTAGGTTCCAGACCCAAAAGCCTAGACCAAGGTTGTAACCCTCGATTGCCACCCGACCAATGACGCCGCTTCCCCCCAAGCGCTAGAATCCGGAGCCTCACCGCGCACTGGAGCGAAGATGGACATCAAGCAGCTGAAATTCCTCATCGCCCTCGACGAAACCCGCCATTTCGGCCAGGCCGCGGCGCGCTGCCACATCACTCAGCCGACCCTGTCCATGCGCCTGCGCAGCCTCGAAGAAGAACTCCAGTTGCCATTGGTCAACCGTGGCCAGCGCTTCGAAGGCTTCACCGCTCCGGGCGAACGGGTGCTGGCATGGGCACGCACCGTACTGGCCGCCTGCGACGGCTTGCAGGCCGAAGCGGCTGCCTGTCGCGGCAACCTGGTCGGTACGCTGCGGCTGGGCGTAGTGCCATTATCGAGCTTCGATCCGCTGCCATTGATGCAACAACTGCACGCCGAGCACCCGAACCTGCGCTTCGAACTCTCATCCCTGAGCTCCGAACAAATCCTCGAACAACTGGCGAACAATCGCCTGGACATCGGCGTCTCGTACCTGGAACGCCTGGACGGTGAGCGCTTCGATTCCCTGGCGTTCAATGAAACCCGCATGGGTCTGCTCTACGATCAACGCTTCTACACCTTCGGCGAAGCCGCGTTGAGCTGGGAATCGTTGATCGAATTGCCACTGGGCATGCTCACCAGCGGCATGCATTTTCGCCAATCCATCGACCACAATTTCCACAGCCGTGGCCTGAACCCACAGCCATTGCTACAGACCGACGCCGTGCATCAACTGATACAAGCCGTGCACGGGGGCTTGTGCTGCGCCGTGATGCCGTTGGAGGGCGGCCTGGAAAACCTCACTGATCATTTGCGCCTGCAGCCCATCGAAAACGCGCAGACCCTCGGCAAATTGGGGCTGATCATGCGTCGCAGCGCGCCACGTTCGGCGTTGGCAGAGGCCTGTTTCGCGATCTATCAGAAATCGTCGGCAGCCTCTTGATCGACGGCATCTATCGGCAGATCAGTAATAGCGATTAGACGCGACAAGTTGACGCGCATAGGCTTAAAGCTGACCAAACCGTCGGTGATGCCCATGAACGCCAAGCGCCCTGATTGCGCGGCGCCTGCCCTCGAAACGCCCGCGCCCGCTGCCAGCCAGACCTACAGCTACAGCAACCTGCGCCAAACCGAAACGCAAAGCGCCGAATCGGACAGCACTGCGCTGGCCGAGGAAGTCGCGCTGGCGATCGCCTATAACGGCATCAGCCAAGCGGTGATGCTGGTGACGCCATCGGACCTCGAGGATTTCATCGTCGGCTTCAGCCTTGGCAGCGGCATCATCGAAGACGTCTGCGACATCTACGACTTGCAACTCAGCGGCTCGGGTTCGGCGCAGTACGCGCAAGTGACTATCGCCAACAGAGCCTTCTGGAATCTCAAGCAGCAGCGTCGGCAACTGGCGGGCACCAGCGGTTGCGGGCTCTGTGGTGTAGAAGCGGTCGAACAGGCGTTGCCCGACCTCAAGGTTTTACCCGGCGCCCCTCTGCCGCCAGTGGAATGGCTCGACGGTCTGCGCCAACGCATCGGCGCGTTCCAGCCCCTCGGTCAATACAGCGGCGCGGTGCACGCGGCGGTGTTCATGGACGCCAAGGGCGAATTGCTGCTGGGCCGTGAAGACATCGGCCGGCACAACGCCCTCGACAAGCTGATTGGCGGGCTGATCCGGCAGAAGATCACGACTGAAGGTGGCCTGGCTATTGTCACCAGTCGTTGCAGTCTCGAATTGATCCAGAAAGTACTGCGCGCCGGCATCCAGACCCTGGTCAGCCTGTCGTCGCCCACGGGCCTTGCCGTGCAATGGGCCCGCCGCCATAACCTCAATCTCATCCACCTGCCGCAAAAAAGCGCGCCCCGGGTCTACAGCCCGGCATTGGAGAATCAAGCGTGAGTCAACATCGTCAAGCCGACCAGAAACCCGTCCCCCGCTATAAGCCCTACAAAGGCCCGGCCGGTGGCTGGGGCGCACTGATCAGCGTGGCCCAGGCCTGGTTGACCAGCGACAATGCCCTGAAAAACCTGCGGATAATGCTCAAGACCAACCAGAACGGCGGCTTCGACTGCCCCGGTTGCGCGTGGGGCGATTCTCCGGAAAAGGGCCTGGTGATGTTCTGCGAGAACGGCGCCAAAGCGGTCAACTGGGAAGCGACCAAACGGCGTGTCGATGCAGCGTTCTTCGCCAAACACAGCGTCAGCCAGTTGCTGGAGCAGAGCGACTATTGGCTGGAATACCAGGGCCGTCTGACCGAGCCGATGCGCTACGACGCCGAGACTGATCGCTACAAGCCGATCAGCTGGGAAGCGGCGTTCGCGCTGATCGGTAATCACTTGCAAGGGTTGTCGAGCCCGGATCAGGCCGAGTTCTACACCTCGGGCCGAGCCAGCAACGAAGCGGCGTACTTGTATCAACTGTTCGTGCGCGCCTACGGCACCAACAATTTCCCCGACTGCTCGAACATGTGCCACGAGGCCAGCGGCGTGGCGCTGGCGCAAAGTGTCGGCGTCGGCAAAGGCACCGTGACCTTCAACGACTTCGAACACGCCGATGCGATTTTCGTATGGGGCCAGAACCCCGGCACCAACCATCCACGGATGCTCGAACCTTTGCGCGAAGCAGTGAAACGCGGCGCGCAAGTGGTCTGTGTCAACCCACTGAAAGAGCGGGGACTGGAGCGCTTCCAGCACCCGCAACACCCGATCGAAATGCTCACCAACGGCGACAAGCCGACCAACACCGCCTACTTCCGCCCGGCCCTCGGTGGCGACATGGCGATCCTGCGCGGCATGGCCAAATTCTTGCTGCAATGGGAGCGCGACGCCCAGAAGGCCGGCGAACCCGCCGTGTTTGATCACGATTTCCTCAATGAACACAGCGTCAACGTGCTGGACTACCTCAGCGTCATCGACGGCACCTCCTGGGCGCAAATCGTCGAGCAGTCCGGCCTGACGCTGGTGGAGATCGAGCAAGCCGCTCGCATGTACGCCAAGGGCAAGAACGTGATCATGTGCTGGGCGATGGGCATCACCCAGCATCGCCATTCGGTGGCGACCATCCAGGAAATCGCCAACCTGATGTTGCTGCGCGGCAACATCGGCCGACCGGGCGCCGGTCTGTGCCCGGTGCGTGGCCACAGTAACGTGCAGGGCGACCGGACCATGGGCATCAATGAATGCCCGCCGGTGGCGTTCCTCGATTCGCTGGAGCGGCGCTTCAAGTTTACGGTGCCCCGGAAAAACGGCCACAACGTGGTCGAGGCGATTCACGCCATGGCCGATGGCCGTGCGAAGGTGTTCATCGGCCTGGGCGGTAACTTCGCCCAAGCCACGCCGGACAGCAACCGCACCTTCCAGGCCCTGGCCAATTGCGACCTGACCGTACAGATCAGCACCAAGCTCAATCGCAGCCACCTGGCTCATGGCAAGAACGCGCTGATCCTGCCGTGCCTGGGCCGCACCGACATCGATATCCAGACCGAAGGCGCGCAAGCGGTGACCGTGGAAGACTCGTTCAGCATGGTCCACTCCTCAAACGGTCAGTTGCAGCCACTGTCGAACCAGATGCGCTCGGAGCCGGCGATCATCGCGGGTATCGCTGCCGCGACCCTGGGCAGCCAACCGGTGGACTGGCACTGGCTGGTGGCCGACTACAGCCGTATCCGCGACCTGATCGCCGACACCATTCCAGGCTTTGGC
The DNA here is from genome assembly GCF_001661075.1 of Pseudomonas silesiensis. NCBI lineage: Bacteria > Pseudomonadati > Pseudomonadota > Gammaproteobacteria > Pseudomonadales > Pseudomonadaceae > Pseudomonas > Pseudomonas silesiensis. The sequence continues at coordinate 188,839 of NZ_CP014870.1, read as the reverse complement.
GACTTCAATGAGAAAATCCGTAATCCAGGCGGCTTCTACCTGGGCAACAGCGCCGCTGCCCGTCGCTGGGCTACGCCATCCGGACGGGCGAATTTCCGCCCGAACAGTTTGCCCAGGGATCTGGTGCACGAACGCACGCGTGCCACCGGGGTGTTGCCGGACCTGATCATGCAGTCAATGCGCTCCCACGATCAGTACAACACCACCATTTATGGCCTCAATGACCGTTATCGCGGGGTCAAGGGTCAGCGGGACGTGTTGTTTGTGAACGAGGCCGACATCATTCGCCTGGGGTTCAAGCCAGGGCAGAAGGCAGACATTGTTTCGATCTGGGATGATGGCCGCGAACGCCGGGTGAAAGGCTTTACGCTGCTGGCGTTTGATATTCCTGCCGGGCAAGCGGCGGCTTACTATCCGGAGGTCAATCCGCTGGTGCCGCTGGAAAGCATCGGGGATGGCAGCCAGACGCCGACGTCGAAGTTTGTGGCTATCCGGTTGGAAGCGGCGAGTGAGACTGGGCTTATCATGGCCAAATCGGCTTGATGCTTAGCCTGATCTGACGCCTTCGCGAGCAAGTCGAATCGTCGCACCGCCGCTCCCACCTTCGATTGCGTTCCTTCTGGAAGAGCTCGGTTAACTGTGGGAGCGACGGTGCGACGATTCGACTTGCTCGCGAAAGCGATAGAGCATTCAACGGATCTTCCGGATCAATTACTTTCCAATCGCCCACAAAAAAGGCCGTTTTTTCACAAAAACGGCCATTCCGAAGTAACTAAAGACCCGCGAAAAACCATTAAGTTCCGCCTAAAAAACAGTAACTTAGAGAAATGTGTTGAAGTCGTGTTACTCGTCGGATTTCGATTGTAACAACCATGACACAGCCTCAGGATCGCGTCGTCATCCCCTTGAGGTTTCTCTATGAAGTTCTCCTCGATTCTCTTGTTGTCCCTTGGCCTGGTCAGTGGCTTCGCTTCTGCCGGCGGCACCACCGAAGCAGGTGTGGGCGGCGCATTGGGCGGGGTTCTGGGCTCGGTCGTCGGTCAATCGTTAGGCGGCAGTACAGGTTCCACCATTGGCGCGGCCCTGGGCGGCGCGGGTGGTAGCGCAGTTGGCGCAGACAAACGCAGCCGTGGCGAAGCCGCCATTGGTGGTGCGTTGGGCGCAGCAGGCGGTAACGTGGTCGGCCGCAGCATGGGCGGCACCACTGGCAGCCTGATCGGCTCCGCAGCAGGTGGCGGTGCCGGTGGCGCGCTGGGTAACTACATGGGCAACAAGAGCGATGACGACGATGATGATCGTCGTCGCTCTTATCGTGGCGATGATCGTCGCTACTCCCGGGACGGCCACCCGGGTCGTGGCCATGCCTACGGGCATCGCAAACATCACAAGCACTACCGTCGTCACTGAGGCCTGAACGGCTCCACTGGCAGGTAGATCAAAAAATCGCAGCCCGAGGGCTGCGATTTTTTTTGCCCCTCAAACCACCAATTGCTCCAGCGACCCGCGCAGCGCGGCAGGAATCGCCACCGGCAGATTCGACGTCCGATCCACGAACACATGAACAAAACGCCCCGCCGCACAAGCCTCCGCCTCCCCGGCCTTGAACACAGCCAGCTCATACTGAACCGAACTGTTGCCCAACTTGCCCACGCGCAAACCGATCTCGATCCGGTCAGGGAAAGCAATGGAGGCAAAGTAATCGCAAGCCGAACTGACGACAAAACCCACGACTTCGCCGTCATGGATATCCAGGCCGCCGACTTCGATCAGATAGGTATTCACCGCCGTGTCGAAGAAGCTGTAGTAGGTGACGTTGTTGATGTGGCCATAGGCATCGTTGTCATGCCAACGGGTGGTGATGGGCTGGAAGTGGAGGTAGTCGGTGCGTTGGGGCATCGGGGTGGACATCAGTGTCGGTTCCTTGAGTTGGATTGCGGGTTTAAGGCGCAACCGCGATATCGTTCTTCACGAGCAAGTTGACCAAAGACAGCCCTCAAAGGTGCATCTCGGCCCATTCCCGCACTTCGGCATAGGGATAGTCCTCCAGCGCCGAGAACCCCGAAATGGACCTGGCCTTGAGCTTGGTAAACAGCGGGACGCTGATCCCGCACAAAAACCGCGTCACACGCTCGGCCGATGGCGCACTGCCGGTGTACTGCTCATGCCTGTGGATAAAATTACCGCACAACGCCTCGAAGTTTTTATCCACAAGCGCCGGTAGCGCCGGTGGTGCCGGCAGTCGAGCCACCTGCCCGTGACACACCGAACAATGTCCGCATTGGCGCGGCGCATTCTCGTCACCGAAGTACGCCGCCAGGCGATAACCCAGGCAATGGTCGGTGGCGAACAGCTCGAGCATGGCGTGAATCCGCGCGATTTCCGTGCGTTCATGCTGAGTGAAACAAGCGTGCAGCTCGGCGCTCAGTGCCTCGCTGTCGAAATCCGTTTGCAGCAGGCTGTAGACATCGGTCATCTGCTTGCTTTCAAGTTCTACCCAACCCTTCTCCTGGAAATAATCCAACGCCTTGACCACTCGATTGCGCTCGGCTTGATACTGCTGGTACAGCGCATCGAAATTCACCGTGGCCCAGCTCCGTGCACGGTTGGAAGTCTGGACGATCGCCGCGACGAAATCCCTGCGCTCACCCTCGAAACGAGCCAGCAGGAACTCGGGCTCCTGCAAATATTTGAAACGGTATTCGGCGTAATAGGCATAACGCGGCGCGATGATCCCACGCAGTTCCAACTGCACCAGCAAGGTCTTGAGCGGCAACTGACGGATGTTGCTCTGATCCGCCAACGGCCCCAGCAGAAACTCCCACTGCCCCTCGGGCGCGGCGGCTTGCAACTCATCCAGCACGCAGCGGATGCCGTCCAGTTCCGGCGTATCGCCGTAGACGAAATTTTCCAGCACGTTGAGGCTGTCGCGGTTGGCCAGTACCAGGCAGTCGGAAGGCTCTCCATCACGCCCGGCGCGGCCGATTTCCTGGCTGTAGTTTTCGATGGATTTGGGCAGGTCGAAATGCACCACGTTACGGATGTCGCTCTTGTCGATGCCCATGCCGAAGGCAATGGTGGCGACGATGCAATTGGACTGTCCGCCCATGAATCGCTTCTGTATCGCTTCCCGCTGCTCATGGGGCAGACCGGCGTGGTAGGCCTCGGCTTGAATGCCGTTGCGACCCAGGTGTTCGGCGATGTGCTCTGCCGTCTTCTGCAGGGTGACGTAGACAATGCTCGGCTGGCCGGGACGCTGGCTCATCCACTCGACAAGACGCCGACGTTTGTCCTGCCCGCGCACCGGTTCCACCAGCAGATTGAGATTGGACCGATAGAAGCCGGTGGTCACCACATCGTCCGGGGCGATGGCGAATTTCGCCTCCATATCGGCAATCACCTTGGGCGTCGCGGTGGCGGTCAGCAGCAACGCCTGAGGGATGTTGAACTGGCGCTGGTAGTCGGGAAGCTTGAGATAGTCGGGGCGGAAGTTATGACCCCACTCGGAAATACAGTGGGCCTCGTCCACCACCAGCAGCGAGATCGGCACCTGCTGCAGGAAATTGCGGAAGCGTTCGTTTTTCAGGCGCTCCACTGAAATCATCAAGATCTTCAGCTCGCCGGACTTCGCCCGGGCCATCACATCGTTGGCATCCTCGCGGCTCTGGGCCGAATCGATACTGCCCGCCGCGATACCGTGGCGCTGCAGGAAGGCCAATTGATCCTGCATCAGCGCCAGCAACGGCGAGACCACCAACGTCAGGTGCGGCAGCAACAAGGCCGGCAACTGGTAGCAAAGCGACTTGCCGGAGCCCGTCGGAAAAATCGCCGCCGCCGAGCGCCCGGCCAGCACCGCGCTCACCGCCGCTTCCTGGCCGGGCCGAAATTGTGGATACCCGAAAACCTGTTCCAGGGTGTTGTGCATAAGCTGTCACTCCGTTGACTGCTGCGATGCCAACAGCCTAGCCGGCGATCGCAGCGAGTCGAGAAAAGGTCTGGGGCAAAAACGATACGGGATGATACAGCGTCCACTGGGTCAACCTTCGCCACAGGTCGAAACAATCGGGGCACTTTGCCTCCATCCCGTGCGCCCGATTCCACCGGTAAGGTTTGCCTTCGAATCAACCACTCTGCGCGAAACTTCATCACGGCAGGACATGCGATGCGCGCGCAAATCCATCAAGGAACGATCATGCTTCAACCCTCCGGCTTTTCACTCGCCCCTGCGCTGGCGCTGCCATTACTGTTAAGTGGCTGTCTCACAAACCCCGTGCAACCCGCCATCGATCCGACCCGGTTCGAAACACCTGAGTATCGAGCCCAGAAGGGCCTGGCAGTCATTCACGCTTCAACCCTTTATGCCCGCGGCGGCACCGGCCAGGGGGTGGCCGTCGCTTTGGTCGACTCCGGCCTGAACAGCAGCCTGCCGGCCTTTCAGGGAAGAGTCCGGGATCCGGGCTTCGATTATGTCGAGAACAAGGTCGGCACCTTCGACCGGATCGGTCACGGCACCCAGATGGCCGGCATTCTCGCGGCCAACAAGGATGACCATGGCATGCACGGCGTTGCGTTCAACGCACAACTGATCCCCTTTCGTTTCGGCGACGACAACGAGCCATTTTTCTTTGACAGTGAGATTGCACAATCCTGGCAAGCCGGTTTCGATAAGGGCGCGCGCATTCTCAACAACTCGTGGGCCAATGCCATCCCGGCGACCGAGATCAACGAGGCACGCTATAACCAGGTCATGCCGGAGTCGTTGGTGACCGCGCGAAAACTGGTCCAGGACGGCGCGGTATTTGTGTTCCCGACCGGCAACGAACTGAGACGCGAACCCCTGGCCGAACCCGGTTTGCCTCTCGCCCTGCCCGAACTGGAAAAGGGCTGGATCGCTGTGGTGGCATTGAAAAGCGATGGCAGCGCCATCAACGCCAAGTCCAACTATTGCGGTGTGGCGGCAGCCTGGTGCATCGCCGTGCCGGGTGGCGATTCCGGCGCAGGGCAAGGCCTGCTGACCACCGGCAAGGACGGCGACTACGTACAGACCGCAGGCACCTCACCAGCTGCCGCGCTGGTCAGTGGCGCCCTGGCGGCATTGCACAGCCGCTATCCAGAACTTACCGCGCAACAAGTGCGCGAACGCTTGCTGGCAACGGCGAATCGGACTGGCCTCTATGCCAACAGTGAAGCGTACGGTAGAGGATTGATGGACCTTGAAGCGGCCTCACGCCAGCCCCCGGCCAACCATCCCGACCAGACACTGTAGAAAAGTCGTACACAGTCTGGCGCGCGCCGTACCGAGGGGTGTCGCGCTTCGCCTGACAAACCCGTGGGATCTTTTACCCCCAGGGATTGTGCTGTAAAAAGCCGCGCAAACCTGTAGGCCGAATCCCAAAGGGCCGGTAAACCCCCTACAAAACCTGTCCATCGCGGCTGTCTTGTCCCCAGGAGCGTCCCCCTTCTATAGTTGCCGGCGAGGCTGAAACAGTGTGTCGGCCTGCCGGCGAGACCGCCAGACTTTTCACAGGACAGACCTCGATGAACAACCCCGATCCGCTCACAGACCGCTACCGCCCGCTCAGAACAAGCTACAGCGACACCCCCGTGCTGGTCATCGACACCGAAGCCGACCCTCACGAAATCCTCGACGCCGCCCACCAACGCATTCGCGCCGCCAGCGACCTGCTCGAAACTCTGTACTGCCTGTGCTTCAAGCAGGCCGACGCGAGCGATATTCCCAACATCGTGAGCGCACTGTACCTGCTGACCCAGGACGGACACGAACTGCTCGAAGTGGCACGACAGCGATTGCCAAAAACCACCGGCGATCGATGCCCCTGTGGGAGCGAGCCTGCTCGCGAAGAACGATAACGCGGTTTACCAGATAAAAATCTGCACAACACGAAAGCGAATAGTCCGTCAGCAACGGCCTATCAACTCTTCATCCCCTTCCTACAACCACAGACGCCTTGTCGCCTATCGCTACCTGGATATAAACATTTACTGTCTCCTCATCGCTGCAAAATCAGCGATCAGGTTTGGTCACCTGAGAACAACGCACACATGTGTGCCATCATTCGCGCCGCGGACATCTATGTTCTTGCAGTGCATTGCTATGGCGGCTGTGTGCGGGACGCCTTCGGGCGAGCCGGGTTGTTGTTCTCGGTTGACCAACCTGCGCACAGTCCGCCTCCCATCGTTTGGTCACGGTGCTGGCGGTTACCTAACAACAAACCGAGTAATTCATATGCAATCTCTGAATCCGTTTCCGAATCGCTACCGCCCACTCCAAACCAACCTCACCGATTCCCCGCCACTGATCATCGACACAGAAGCCAACCCGCAAGACATACTCGAAGCCGCCCTCCAGCGCATCCGAGCCTCCAGCGAGCTGCTCCGAACGCTGCACTGCCAATGCTTCGAGCAAGGCGACGTCGAAGACATTCCCCACATCACCCACGCGCTCTACCTCCTGACCCAGGACGGCTGCGACCTGCTAAAAGTCGCCCAGCAACGCATGCTGAACTGGAAAGCGCCGGCCTAACACCACACAAAAAAAAGGCAAGTCGCGCCTTGTCAGCGCGGGCTTGCCTGCAAAGAAAATCCGCATAATTCAAATTCTGGTCGAAAAAACTCCATCAACCCGATCAATAGACCTGGTTCTCACAACTAAGCATTAGGCGAACCTATGGATTTATTGCCTACAAGAAGCGATTATTCATCATCATGTACTCATCATCCCGGTAATAAATTCTTCACAATTTATTTGTCCATCACCATCAAGGTCCATCTCTTTGATTCTTTTGTCGACCTCTTCATCGGTGAGCATCTCTTCCAAGGTACTAAAAAAATGACGTAATTCTGCCGCACTTATGAAGCCATTACCATCTAGGTCAAGCGTTGTAAATACTTTCCTGATTTCTTCTTCACTCATGGAGTTTTTCCTCTATAGAACGATGCATTGGCGCCACCTACTATGAGCGCTAACTAAGTCTTGTCCACTGTCAGAAATACCAGGTTTATTATATTTATTAGGAATAAAATTTTACTTCTTTATTTGACTCTAGTATGCCTCTGCGCTCGCACTGAACAATTCGCAATCGACTTAATCAATTACGACCCAATCACTACATCCAACCTAAAAGGTTTTATATTTGCGCTGGGTGAAGGGTCGAGGCAACAAAACCCGTTGACCATTGGTATGCTCTACAAAAGCGATCGAAGTGCGGCGGCGGATACACAGACTTGGAAGCACTTGGCCGAATACAGAGTGCCATTATTCTGGCAGTTTACGCTTAAAAATGGAGGAATAATGGCACATGCCTAGGAAAACAGCGCCGCTCCTGCCAGCAGCAACCAAGCTCGGACCTTGCTGCTGATTTCCCTTGGAACACTCACTCTTTATCCAATTTGCTAACCAAGAAAAACACAAAACCTGGTACGGGTAATCAATGACACAAATCTCGTGTATGCCCTTCTAGCGCCCACAAAAAAGCCGCCCCTAAAGGCGGCTTTTCCTTACATCAAACCAACCCTTACAACTTCGGCCCAGCCGCCTTGATCGCGTCGCTCACATCGAACTTCTTGAAGTTCTCAACAAACAACCCAGCCAGTGCTTTAGCGGACTCATCGTAAGCAGCCTTGTCAGCCCAGGTGTTACGTGGGTTCAACAGGCCAGTCTCAACGCCCGGTACGGCCAGTGGCACGTCGAGGTTGATGGTGTCGAGGTGTTCGGTTTCAGCACCGATCAACGCGCCGCTCTGGATCGCTGCGATGACGCCGCGAGTGGTCGGGATGTTGAAGCGTTTGCCGACGCCGTAGCCGCCGCCGGTCCAGCCGGTGTTGACCAGGTAGACCTTGGAGCCGAAGCCGCGGATGCGCTTGATCAGCAGCTCGGCGTATTCGCCGGCCGGACGCGGGAAGAACGGTGCGCCGAAGCAGGTGGAGAAGGTCGACTTGATGCCGCTGCCGGAACCCATTTCGGTCGAGCCCACCAGCGCGGTGTAGCCGGACAGGAAGTGGTAGGCCGCTTGTTCTTCGCTGAGGATCGACACTGGCGGCAGCACGCCGGTCAGGTCGCAGGTCAGGAAGATCACCGCGTTTGGCTCGCCGCCGAGGTTTTTCTCGGAACGCTTGGCAACATGCTCCAGCGGGTAGGCGGCGCGGCTGTTCTGGGTCAGGCTGACATCAGCGTAATCGGCGTGCTTGGCGTCGTCGATAACGACGTTTTCCAGGACTGCGCCGTGCTTGATGGCTTTCCAGATGACCGGCTCGTTCTTCTCGGACAGGTCGATGCACTTGGCGTAGCAGCCGCCTTCGATGTTGAAGACAACGCCTTCACCCCAGCCGTGCTCGTCGTCACCGATCAGGTAACGGCTTTCATCGGCGGACAGGGTGGTCTTGCCGGTGCCGGACAGACCGAAGAACAGGGTCACGTCGCCCGCTTCGCCGATGTTGGCGGCGCAGTGCATCGGCAGCACGTCGGCGGCCGGCAGCAGGAAGTTCTGCACCGAGAACATGGCTTTCTTCATTTCACCGGCGTAACGCATGCCGGCGATCAGCACTTTCTTCTGTGCGAAGTTGAGGATCACGCAACCGTCGGAATTGGTGCCGTCACGCTCTGGCACGCACTCGAAGTTGGCAACGTTGAGCACTTGCCACTCGTCACGGCCAGCCGGGTTGTACCGGGCCGGATTGATGAACAGGCAACGACCGAACAGGTTCTGCCAGGCAGTTTGTGTGGTCATCTTCACGGCCAGGTAGTGATCTTCCGACGCCCCTACATGCACGTGGGAAACGAAATGCTCTTGCGCGTTGTTGAACGCCTCGACGCGAGCCCACAGGGCATCGAACTTGTCGGCCGGGAACTTGCGGTTGATCGGGCCCCAGGCGATGGCGTCCTGGGTGGTCGGTTCTTCAACGATGAAACGATCGACTGGCGAGCGGCCGGTACGGTGACCGGTGCGAACAACCAGTGCGCCGGTATCGGCAAGCTCGCCTTCACCGCGATTGAGGGCTTCTTTAACCAGATCATCAACACTCAGATCGGTGTACACGGCGTTATTGGCTTGCGTCATAAGGTTCCCCGTCGGCCATTGGCCGAGTGTGCTCCAAACGTTTTGTAGTAGAAAGTCGTGCACTACTACCGCGAAAAAAGTGGGCCGGATTATGCCAGAAAAGCCCAAAAATAGTAGGGCCCTCCCGTCGTTACGGCGTTAATCCGGCACTAACCAGTGAATTTACCTGCGCTGAACCGTTTTAGTGACGGGTATCTGACGGCGTCTCGACGCCCGCGCCGGCGAACAATTGAACGATATCGGCGGCGTCGAACAGGTAGCGCTCGTTGCAGAACTGGCAATCGATCTCGATGTTGCCACCGTGTTCGATGACCAGTGCTTGCGCATCTTCAAGTCCCAAACTGACCAGGGCATTGGCAGAACGTTCGCGCGAGCAGCTGCAACGGAAGCGCAGTTTCTGCACATCGAACAGACGGACCTGCTCTTCGTGGTAGAGGCGATGAAGTACGGTTTCGTTGTCTAGACCAAGCAATTCATCGGCGGTCAGGGTGCTGGCCAGCGCGGTGATGTGCTGCCAGCTGGCGGCGCGTTCTTCTTCATCTTTCAGACGGTCGGCGGGTAATTGCTGCAGCAACAGGCCGCGGGCACGACGGCCATCGGCGTAAAGCCAAAAACGGGTATTCACTTGCTGCGACATGACGAAGTAGTTGGTGAAACAGTCCGACAGGGTTTCACCGTCGAGGTCGACAATGCCCTGGTAACGCTGGCCCTGGGCCGGATCGACGGTCAGCGCCAATACGCCGTTGGGCATCAGGTCGGCGAGGGTCGCATCAGGGGCGATCCTGTCGGCCTCGTAACGGGCCAGGCCGCGGATCTCACGTTCGCTGGAGCATTCGATCATCAGCAGCGGCACCGGGCCATCGGAGCGGGCCTGAAGAATCAGCAAACCGTCGAACTTCAAGGTGCCGACAAGCAACGACGCTGCCGCCATCAGTTCGCCGAGCAGTTGTTTAACCGGCTCAGGATAGGTGTGCTTGGCAAGGACTTCGGCATAGCTTCGCTCCAACGTTACCAGCTCGCCGCGGGTGTCGCTGTCATCGAAGATGAAGCGTTGGGTGTAGTCGGTATCCGTCAGGTCGGTCATAGGTCTGGGTATCTGAAGTAATGGCGATAGGGTTACAGCGTTGAAATTGCCTCTGTTGCACCCATGTGGTGCGCAACGTTCAGCCAAGACAGGCATTTTATGAACAATCCGCGGTTTGTTCCAAGCAAGGTGGAACCTGCGCCGGTCGGGCTTCGTAAAATTTCACCCGAACGACACAGATTCAACAGGATTACTCGTCGTTGCTACTGCCGCGAAACTTGAACAAATCCCGTCGCTGTTTCTTGCTGGGCTTGCCATCGGTACTCATGCCCAGCGAGCCGGCCTTGCGCATGGCCGCCGCCGCTTCGCGCTTGGCGATGCTGACTTCGGTCTCGGTGTACAGCGCCTGAGCCTCGGGCGCGCCACGGCGCACGATGGATAACGCCTGGACGACCACCGTGCGCTCCTCGAAGCCCTGGCGAATCTGAAACTCGTCACCAAGCCTCGGTTCCTTGCCCGGTTTGCAGCGCTCGCCCCGGCAATGCACCTTGCCGCTTTCAATCGCCGCCTTGGCCAAGGCACGCGTTTTATAAAATCGCGCAGCCCACAACCACTTATCGAGACGGACCTTGTCGTCCTCTTCCTGTTTTTGTGCCACTTGAATTCCTCTCTCAGCCCATAGTCGGAACTGTACTACCGTTTCTGTCGGGCGCAAGAACCCGGCCCGCCAGATAGAATGTGATCAAGGCCGGATCACCGGCATGGAGCGATCGAGTGACTATATTTCCGTCTTCATTGACCTCGCCCAAGGTCGGTTGCCAGGGCTGCCAACAAAGCGAGGCACTGGGTTTCGACTTTGCGTTCGCCTATCAGCCGATCGTCGATCTGCGCGACCGGTCGATTTTCGCCCATGAAGCCTTGGTACGGGGTGTTGCAGGAGAGGGGGCGTTGTCGGTGCTCGACCGGGTCACCGACGACAACCGTTACCGCTTCGACCAGCTCTGCCGGACCCGCGCCAATGAAGGCGCGGCAAATCTAAATATGCAGACACACTTGTCGATCAACTTCATGCCTAACGCCGTTTACCGTCCGGAGCTGTGTATTCGCAGCACCCTGGAGGCGGCAAAAAAACACAATTTCCCCATCGAGCGGCTGATTTTCGAAACCCTGGAAAGCGAGCACGTAGATAACTATCGCCATTTGACTAATATTCTGCGTGAATACCGCGAATTCGGCTTCAAGACCGCCATCGACGATTTCGGTGCCGGTTACTCGGGGCTCAATCTGCTGGCTGATTTCCAACCGGACCTGATCAAACTCGACATGGCACTGATCCGCGATGTCGACCGCGATCGTGTTCGTCAGGCTATCGTGAGAGGGATTGTCACAATCTGTGCGGAGTTGGACGTTACAGTCATTGCCGAAGGCATTGAAAGCGCTGGAGAACGGGATTTCCTGGCGGACTGTGGAATATTTCTGATGCAGGGTTACTGGTTCGCCAGGCCCGCATTCAAAGCGTTGGCCCAGGTTTCACCTGGCGCCTGGACGCGTTAATCGCCGGTTTTTTCCTATTGAAGACATTTGACCATTTGACCGTTGTTGGTCTGCGCGAGTGGGTGGCGCTCCCGGATTTGGGAGTCGCAGGCCTGCGGGCAAAAATCGACACCGGTGCCAGCACCTCCAGCCTACATGCCACCGACATCGAGCCATTCGAGCGCGAGGGCGAACAGTGGGTGCGCTTTACTGCGCACCTGGGCACGGTGGTGCAACTGCGTCACCGGCGCTGCGAAGCACCGCTGGTGACGCGCAAAACCATCAAGAGCTCCAATGGCCACGCGCAGATGCGATATGTGGTCAGCACGACCCTGGCCCTCGGTGATCGGGTCTGGCGGGTAGAGTTCACGCTCGCCTGCCGCAAATCCATGCGGTATCGCCTGTTACTCGGCTCCAAAGCCCTGATCGATGGCCAGTTGGTGGTCAATCCGGGCATTAAATACGTTCAAGACAAGCCGGTGTTCCCGGTATCTACCTCCTCCACAGGTGTTGCATGAAGATCGCTGTGCTGTCGCGGAACCCGCGTCTGTATTCCACTCGTCGTCTGGTTGAAGCCGGGACCGAGCGTGGCCATGAAATGGTGGTGATCGACACCCTGCGCGCCTACATGAACATTGCCAGCCACAAGCCGCAGATCCACTACCGCGGCAGGCCGCTGGAAGGTTTCGACGCGGTGATTCCGCGGATCGGTGCGTCGGTGACGTTTTATGGCTGCGCGGTGTTGCGCCAGTTCGAAATGATGGGCGTATTTCCGCTCAACGAATCGGTGGCCATCGCCCGCTCGCGGGACAAACTGCGTTCGCTGCAATTGCTGTCGCGCCGCGGAATCGGCTTGCCGGTTACCGGTTTTGCCCACTCCCCGGACGACATTCCCGATTTGATCGCGATGGTCAATGGCGCGCCACTGGTGATCAAGGTGCTGGAAGGCACCCAGGGCATCGGCGTGGTGCTGTGTGAAACCGCGACTGCGGCGGAGTCGGTGATCGAGGCGTTCATGGGCCTCAAGCAGAACATCATGGTTCAGGAATACATCAAGGAAGCCGGCGGTGCGGACATTCGCTGCTTCGTCGTCGGCGACAAGGTGATTGCGGCGATGAAGCGCCAGGCCAAGCCCGGGGAGTTTCGCTCCAACCTGCACCGGGGCGGCAGCGCCAGCCTGATCAAGATCACGCCGGAAGAGCGCATGACGGCATTACGCGCGGCCAAGGTGATGGGGTTGGCTGTGGCCGGTGTGGATATCCTGCGTTCCAACCATGGTCCGCTGGTGATGGAAGTGAACTCGTCGCCGGGGCTGGAGGGGATTGAAACCACCACCAGCAAGAATGTGGCGGGGATCATCATTGAGCATCTGGAGAAGAATGGTGGGCCGAATATGACTCGGACCAAAGGTAAGGGTTAACCCTCAATCTTTAGGGTGGCAGGGAAGCCGCCTTCGCGGGCAAGCCCGCTCCCACAGTTGATCTGCGGCGGACGCAATTCATGTGGGAGCGGGCTTGCCCCAGGCGGCGTTCCGACGAAGAGGCCGCTCGCCGCAACGAAGTTCTAAACCTTTTAAACAGCATCTCTAGGCAACATCAACCCCAACGGCAACCGCACCCGCGCTTCCAACCCACCCCCGGACCGGTTGCGCAGCTCGACATTGCCGCCATGCATGGAAGCGATCCGCTTCACGATCGCCAATCCCAACCCGGTCCCCTTCCCGCCCCGGGCACGATCGCCGCGAGTGAACGGGTTGAAGATCGCTTCCAGCTCCGACGGGTCAATCCCCGCACCACGGTCCATGACACTCAGCACCACATAGGGTGCGCTGACGTCCCCGGACACATAAGCCGCCACTTCGACCCCGTTGCCCGCGTGATGCAGCGCGTTGCCGATCAGGTTGTTCAGCAGCCGCTTCATCGACACCCGACGCAAGGGGAAGGGTTGGATCGGCTCCAGGCGCAGCTGGACTTTTTCTTCATTCTGGTTGTACGGCGCGGCAACTTCGCGCACCAGGTCAGTCAAGTCCACCTCTTCCACCGACTCGTCACGGCCATCGCGGATGAAGGCCAGGAACTGATCGAGAATCGCGTCCATGTCTTCAATGTCGCGAACCATGTCGTCCGTCAGGTCGCTGTGGTCGCCCATCAACTCCAGGGACAGCCGCAAACGGGTCAGCGGCGTGCGCAGGTCGTGGGACACCCCGGCCAGCATCAGCTCGCGTTCGCGGCCGGCCTGTTCGACGTCTTCCGCCATCTGGTTGAAGGCACGGTACACCTCGGTCATTTCACTGGGCGTGTCGCTGATCGGCAAGCGCACGCTGCGGCCCTGGCCGAGTTGCCTTGCGGCAAAGACCAGGCGCTTCAACGGTTGATTGAGCTGACTCACAAAGATCCACGCTGAAGCGGTCGACAGCAAGCCGATGGCCAGGAACCAGCCGAGCACGTTCCAGATTTTCTGACCGCGCAGAGGGTGCGGATACAGTGGCACTTTCAGCCAGCCGTCACCCAGGCTTGGCGCCCGGACCCATAGCGCCGGCGGCGAATGCATGCGCAGTCTGACTTCGGTGTCGGGACCCAATTCGGTCTGCATCTGCCGTTGGTAGATCTCGCTGTAGGGCCAGTGGTGTTCGCCTTCCGGCACACCGGCACCCACTACACGAATCAGCGGCACGGCATCGGCAATTTTCTCGCGATTCTCTTCATCCGCCGCCCAATAGGCGCGAAGCGTCAGGGCGACGCCGTGGCTGTACTGGCGGTCCACCAGCACGTCTTCGTTCATCAACAGATAAACCAGGGTCAGCGCCTTGGAAAACAGGACGACGATCAGCACCAGCCAAAGGGTGCGGGAGAAGAAGCTTTGGGGGAACCAGACCGGGGTTTTCATGAATAACCGTTAAAGCTTGCAGGAGCGAGCGATGCTCGCATATTGCGGTTCGCGAGTCTGCGGACAAATCGGCCGCAAGACCCGCTCCTACAAATTGCCGATCACTTGGTGGCAGCGCCATCCGGAACGAATACGTAACCCACGCCCCAAACCGTCTGGATGTAGCGTGGCTTGGATGGATCAGGCTCGATCATCCGGCGCAGGCGGGAAATCTGCACGTCGATGGAGCGCTCCAGCGCATCCCACTCGCGACCACGGGCCAGGTTCATCAGTTTATCGCGGGTCAGCGGCTGACGAGCGTTCATCACCAGCGCCTTGAGCACGGCGAACTCACCGGTGGTGAGCATGTGCACTTCGTCGCCGCGCTTGAGTTCGCGGGTCGCCAGGGACAGCTCGTAGTCACCAAAGGTCACGCTTTCGTCTTCGCTGCCCGGTGCGCCCGGCACCGGCGCTGCCTGACGGCGCAGGACCGCTTTGACCCGCGCCATCAGCTCGTCCGGGTTGAACGGCTTGGCCAGGTAATCGTCGGCACCCAGCTCGAGGCCCTTGATGCGGCTCAGCTCATCGCCCTTGGCGGTGAGCATGATGATCGGAATCTGATTGTTCGCGCCGCGCAGGCGGCGGCAGGCGGTCAAGCCGTCTTCGCCGGGCAGCATCAGGTCGAGGACGACCAGGTTGAACACTTCACGTGCCAGCAGGCGGTCCATTTGTTCGGTGTTCGGAACGGCGCGGGCGCGGTAGCCCTTGCTGACGAAAAAGCGTTCCAGCAGGCTGCTGAGCCCCGGATCGTCGTCAACGATAAGAATTTTTTCGCCTTCAGCAATGTTTGCAGTGCTGCTCATTGGATGCTCCTTTGATCTCGGCGCGCATTATGGCGTAGCTGTCGTTATACGCACCGTGTGCATTGTTAGCAGATTTTTCCTTCACCGCCAGGAATACAGGCATTGTGCCTGCAGCCTCTGATGCCCCCGAATGACCGAACGCTGGTTATAATGCGCGGCCTTTTGTGTCAGGCAACGTCTGATCATGACTGCAGCGGCCGCTTTTTTATTTTCATGGCGCCGGCAGTATTTGTTCGATTTCACGGGTCAACGGGAAGCCTGTTGATCCAGGTAGCGGCGCAGGCCAGGCCGCTCAACCAGACTCGCCGAGCCTTTTACCCTGTGCCCGCGAGCCTGCTTTCACAATTTGTCAGGTGGTTTTATGGACAGCATCAACAGCCGCATCGCCGAGGAACTCGGTGTCCGCCCACAACAGGTCGAAGCGGCCGTCGCGCTACTCGATGAAGGCTCCACGGTGCCCTTCATCGCCCGTTACCGGAAAGAAGTGACCGGCAGCCTCGATGATATCCAGCTGCGTCATCTGGAAGAGCGTCTGCGCTACCTGCGAGAACTCGACGAACGGCGCATCAGCATCCTCGCCAGCATCCAGGAGCAAGGCAAGCTGACCCCGCAGCTTGAGCGCGACATCAAGCTCGCCGACACCAAGACCCGCCTTGAAGACTTGTACCTGCCGTACAAGCAGAAGCGCCGCACCAAGGGCCAGATCGCCCTGGAAGCCGGCCTCGGCGAGCTGGCCGACGGCCTGTTCAACGACCCGACCCTGAGCCCTGAAACCGAAGCAGCACGTTTCATCGACGCCGAAAAAGGCGTGGCGGACGTGAAGGCCGCCCTCGAAGGCGCCAAATACATCCTGATGGAGCGCTTCGCCGAAGACGCCGGCCTGCTGGACAAGCTGCGCAGCTACCTCAAGCAGGAAGCCACCCTCAGTGCCCGCGTCATCGCCGGCAAGGAAGAGGCAGGCGCCAAGTTCCGCGACTACTTCGAACACGACGAACCGCTCAAAAGCATGCCATCGCACCGTGCGCTGGCGATTTTCCGTGGTCGCAACGAAGGCATCCTCAGCTCCGCGCTGAAAGTCGGCGACGAGCTGCCGGGCACCATGCACCCGTGCGAAGGCATGATCGGCCAGCAGTTCGGCATCCAGAACCAGAACCGCGCCGCCGACAAATGGCTGGGCGAAGTGGTGCGCTGGACCTGGAAGGTCAAGCTCTACACTCACCTGGAAACCGACCTGCTGGGTGAACTGCGCGACGGCGCGGAAACCGAAGCGATCAATGTGTTCGCCCACAACCTGCACGACTTGCTGCTGTCGGCCCCGGCCGGCCCGCGCGCCACCCTGGGCCTCGACCCGGGCCTGCGCACCGGTTGCAAGGTCGCCGTGGTCGATGCCACTGGCAAGCTGCTGGATCACGCCACGGTGTACCCGCACGTGCCGCACAACAAATGGGACCAGACCCTCGCGGTCCTCGCGGCCCTGTGCGCCAAGCATGCAGTGGACTTGATCGCCATCGGCAACGGCACCGCCAGCCGTGAAACCGACAAGCTGGCCGCTGAACTGATCAAAAAATACCCAGCCATGAAAATGACCAAGGTCATGGTGTCCGAGGCCGGTGCATCGGTTTACTCGGCGTCGGAACTGGCCTCCAAGGAATTCCCGGACCTCGACGTGTCGATCCGTGGCGCGGTGTCGATCGCCCGCCGTCTGCAGGATCCGCTGGCCGAGCTGGTGAAAATCGATCCGAAGTCCATCGGCGTCGGCCAGTACCAGCACGACGTGTCGCAGCTGAAACTGGCGCGCGGCCTGGACGCTGTGGTCGAAGATTGCGTGAACGCCGTGGGCGTCGACGTCAACACCGCTTCCGTGGCGCTGTTGGCCCGTATCTCCGGCCTCAACGCGACGTTGGCGCAGAACATCGTCAGCCACCGCGACGAGCACGGCGCCTTCAAGACCCGTGCGGCGCTGAAGAAAGTCGCGCGCCTGGGCGAAAAAACCTTCGAACAGGCCGCCGGCTTCCTGCGCGTGATGAACGGCGACAACCCGCTGGATTCGTCTGCGGTTCACCCCGAAGCCTATCCGCTGGTTCAGCGCATCGCCGCCGAGACCGACCGCGACATCCGTTCGCTGATCGGCGACGCCACATTCCTCAAGCGTCTTGACCCGAAGAAGTACACCGACGAAACCTTCGGCCTGCCGACGGTTACCGACATCCTGCAGGAGCTGGAAAAACCCGGCCGCGACCCGCGTCCCGAGTTCAAGACCGCCGAGTTCCAGGAAGGCGTCGAAGACCTCAAGGACCTGCAACCGGGCATGATCCTCGAAGGCGTGGTGACCAACGTGACCAACTTCGGCGCGTTCGTCGACATCGGCGTGCATCAGGACGGTTTGGTGCATATCTCTGCGCTTTCGGAGAAGTTCATCAAGGATCCCCGCGAAGCGGTGAAAGCCGGTGACGTGGTGAAAGTGAAGGTCATGGAAGTCGACATCCCGCGTAAACGCGTGGGCCTGTCGATGCGCATGAGCGACACCCCGGGCGAGAAAATCGACGGTGCCCGTGGCGCGCGTCCTGGTTCGGCTCCGCGCCAGTCCCAGAACAACGCACCGCGAAAGGAAACCACGGCAGCGGCTCCGGCCAACAACGCCATGGCTTCGCTGTTCGCCAACGCCAAGCAGTTGAAGAAACGCTGATGGAGATTCCTGCCGGACTGACTGAAAGCGCGTTTTTCAAGCTGCTGGGCTGTCGCTTGCACAGCCTGGAAAACGGGGTGGCGCAAGTCGCCCTGGCGCTTGAGCCACAGCTGCGCAATCGCGGTGGCAAGCTGCACGGCGGGGCCTTGTTCAGTCTGGCGGACATTGCCATGGGGCTGGCCTGTTCCAGCTGCCACGGCTTTGACCAGCAGAGCGTGACCATCGAATGCAAGATCAACTACATTCGCGCCGTTTCTGACGGTGAAGTGATGTGCACGGCGCGGGTCATTCACCCGGGCCGCCGCACGTTGGTGGTCGAAGCTGACGTGATGCAGGGCGAAAAACTTGTCGCAAAAGCGCAGGGCACGTTCGCTGTCCTGTAGCTAGATCTCATCGATTTGAGTTAATTTCAGCGCTACGAATCCTGTAGGAGCGAGCTTGCTCGCGATGGGCGTTAACGATGACGCGTGCTTTCTGAATGAACGCGCCGCCCTCAGGCTCTTCGCGAGCAAGCTCGCTCCTACAGGGGAAGGTTTGTGCGATCCAAAACCAGGCGAAAACGCCAGTTTCAACTTCACCCTTGTAGACCGTCTTGCCCACCCCCATATTGGGGCGACTGACGCGTGAAGGAATCCAACTTGAGCGAACTTCTCAACCGCCGCCTGGCTCTGCTCGGCGAGCGCGCTAACCTCTCTCTGCTCGAGCAGTGCCTTCACGGCATCGAACGTGAATGCCTGCGCGTGACCGGCGAAGGTCGCCTGGCGCAAACGCCGCACCCGGAAGAATTGGGTTCCGCGCTGACCAACGAACAAATCACCACCGACTATTCCGAGTCGCTGCTGGAGTTCATCACCCCGGCCCTGCCCGACCCGGCAGACACCCTGGCGAGTCTGGACAGCATTCACCGTTTTGCCTACAGCAAGCTCGGCAACGAGTACCTGTGGAGTCCATCGATGCCGTGCCCGTTGCCGGCCGAGGAAGATATCCCGATCGCCTATTACGGCACCTCCAACATCGGTCAGCTCAAGTACGTCTACCGCAAGGGCCTGGCCCTGCGCTACGGCAAGACCATGCAGTGCATCGCCGGGATCCATTACAACTTTTCCCTGCCGGAGAAGCTCTGGCCGCTGCTCAAGGCGTCCGAAGGCTTTGTCGGCACCGACCGCGACTATCAGTCGTCGGCCTATATCGCGCTGATTCGTAACTTCCGTCGCTATAGCTGGTTGTTGATGTACTTGTTCGGCGCGTCGCCAGCGCTGGACGCCGGCTTCCTGCGCGGCCGTTCGCACCAGCTGGAACAACTGGACCCGGAGACCCTGTATCTGCCGTACGCCACCAGCTTGCGCATGAGCGACCTGGGCTACCAGAGCAACGCCCAGGCCGGTCTGACGCCCTGCTACAACGATCTGGCCAGCTACACCGACAGCCTGCGCAAAGCGGTGGCCACGCCCTATGCCCCCTATGTCGAGATCGGCACGCACAAGGATGGTGAGTGGGTCCAGCTCAACACCAACATCCTGCAGATCGAAAACGAGTACTACTCCAACATCCGCCCGAAACGCGTGACCTACACCGGCGAACGGCCGATCCAGGCGCTGGTGGCCCGTGGAATTCAGTACGTCGAGGTGCGCTGCCTGGACATCAACCCGTTCCTGCCGATGGGCATCGACCTGCCGGAGTCGCGGTTCCTCGACGCATTCCTGCTGTACTGCGCGCTGAACGACAGCCCGCTGCTGACCAATACCTCATGCGGTAACGCGACCTCGAACTTCCTCAGCGTGGTCAAGGAAGGTCGCCGTCCGGGCCTGCAACTGCAACGCGATGGCCAGCCAGTGGACATGAAAGAGTGGGCCAGCGAACTGCTGGAGAACATTGCGCCGCTGGCCGCGCTGCTGGATCAGAGCCACGGTGGCGAGGCTCACAGCAAGGCATTGGATGCGCAACTGGCCAAGGTCCGGGACCCGTCCCTGACGCCATCGGCCCAAGTGCTGGCGGCGATGGCTGAGCACAAGGAAAGTTTTGCTCAGTTCTCCCTGCGTCAGAGCCAGGTGCATGCGGAGTACTTCCGCAGCGAGCCGTTGAATACCGAGGAGCAGGCGAAGTTTGAAGAGCGGGCGCGTTCGTCGCTGGCTCAGCAGGTGGAGCTGGAGCAGAACGAAGTCGGCGATTTCGATGTGTTTGTCGGGTCGTATCAGGCGAGCATTCTGGCGATTAGCAACTAACCTGCCAGAGCAGGTCCCCTGTGGCGAGGGGGCTTGCCGGAACGGTGTCCCTTAGAATTTTCCGCTCATAAGCTCATTCGAAAAAGTTATTTATTTTCGAGTTCTTAGATCATTTAGTCTCCTTTCACGCCGACACTCGGTCGCCTGACAAGGAGCTTCTCGATGAAACTGAATTTCCCCCTTCGCCTCCTGGCGGCCGCATCCGTGGCTGCGGCGAGTTTCTTCACCCAGGCCGCCGACGTCACCGTCGCCTACCAGACCACCGTTGACCCGGCCAAAGTCGCCCAGGCCGACGGCGCCTACGAAAAAGCCACCAACGCCGAAATCGATTGGCGCAAATTCGACAACGGGGCCGACATTATCGCCGCCATCGCTTCCGGCGACGTCCAGATCGGCTACCTCGGCTCGAGCCCCCTGACGGCAGCAATTACCCGCAAAGTCCCGGTGGAAACCTTCCTCATCGCCACCCAGATCGGCGCCGCCGAAGCCCTGGTCGCCCGCGACGGTTCCGGGATCAAGACCCCGCAGGACCTGATCGGCAAGAAAATCGCCGTGCCATTCGTTTCCACCGGCCACTACAGCCTGCTCGCCGCGCTCAAGCACTGGAACATCGATCCCTCGAAAGTCACCGTGCTCAATCTCGCACCGCCGGCAATCATCGCGGCATGGAAACGTGGTGACATCGACGCCACCTACGTCTGGGACCCCGCGCTCGGTGTGGCCAAGGAAAATGGCAAAGTGCTGATCACCTCCGGCGAGCTAGCCAAGTTCGGCGCACCAACATTCGATGCCTGGATCGTGCGCAAGGACTTCGCCGAGAAGCACCCGGAAATCGTCACCGCATTCGCCAAAGTGACCCTCGATGCCTACGCCGATTACCGCAAAGACCCGCAAGCCTGGCTCGCCAACCAAAGCAACGTCGACAAGCTGGTAAAACTGTCTGGCGCCAAGGCCAGTGATATTCCATTGCTGCTGCAAGGCAACGTCTACCCGCTGGCGGCGGATCAGGTGATCAGCCTCGGCGCGCCGACCACCAAGGCCATCACCGACACCGCCACATTTCTCAAGGAACAAGGCAAGGTCGAAGCCGTACTGCCGGACTACGCCCCCTACGTCAGCGCCAAATACATCACCAACTGATCGGAGTTAACCGCGATGGCTTTGCTTCAGCTGGAGCGCATCAGCGCACAGTACCCAGGTAGCCCGGAACCTGTGCTGGCGGATATATCCTTGAGCCTTGGGCCCCAGCAATTGCTGGTCGCCCTCGGCCCCTCCGGCAGTGGCAAGACTTCGCTGTTGAACCTGATTGCCGGTTTCGTCGAACCCAGCGCCGGACGCATCACGCTTGATGGCGTGCCCGTCAAAGGCCCGAGCGCCGAACGTGGCGTAGTGTTCCAGGACGATGCCCTCCTGCCTTGGCAGGACGTGCTGGCCAACGTCGGATTCGGCCTGGAACTGGCCGGTGCTTCCCGGGACAAACGCGAAATCCGCGCCCGGGAAATGCTTGCGCTGGTGGATCTTTCCGGTTTCGAGAGCCGTCGAATCTGGCAACTCTCGGGCGGCCAGAAGCAACGTGTCGGCCTCGCCCGCGCGCTCGCCGCCGATCCTCGCGTGCTGCTGATGGACGAACCCTTCGGCGCCCTGGATGCCTTCACCCGTGAACAGATGCAGGAGCTGCTGCTGCAAGTCTGGCAGCGCACCGCCAAACCGGTGTTCCTGATTACCCACGACATTGAAGAAGCGGTGTTCCTCGCCACCGACCTGATTCTGCTGGCGCCAAACCCCGGGCAAATCGTCGAGCGCCTGTGCCTGGATTTCGGCCAGCGTTATGCCGCCGGTGAATCGGCACGGGCAATCAAGTCCGACCCGCGCTTTATTGAAACCCGTGAACATGTGCTGGCCAAAGTGTTCTCCCAACGCAGCACCACCCAGCGGCAGGAGCGCGCATGAGCAGCTATGAAATTCCCGCCGCGGCGGTGAAACCGGGCGCCAGGGTGACGGCAGTCCGTCGCAGCTTGAGCACGCGCTGGATCAGTGTGCTGACACTGGTCGCGCTCATTGCCATCTGGTGGGCCGTCACCGCCACTGGAATGATCGAACCGCTGTTCCTGCCGCCACCCTCCACCGTGCTGCAAAAAGGCTGGCTGCTGGTGACCACCGGCTACATGGACTCGACCCTGTGGCAACACCTGGGCGCAAGCCTGGGCCGGATCGGTCTGGGGCTGGGCTTCGCGATATTGACCGCGGTCCCGGTCGGTATCGCCATTGGCCACAATCGTATCGCCCGCGGCATTCTCGATCCGCTGATCGAGTTCTACCGCCCTATCCCGCCATTGGCCTACCTGCCGCTGATCGTGATCTGGTGCGGCATCGGTGAGTTGTCGAAGGTGTTGTTGATCTACCTGGCGATTTTCGCCCCGATCGCCATCGCGACCGCGACCGGTGTGCGCACCGTCGACCCGGCCAGGTTGCGCGCTGCGCAGTCGCTGGGCGCAACCCGGGCGCAGTTGATTCGCCATGTGATTTTGCCGAGTGCCTTGCCGGACATTTTGACCGGAGTGCGCATTGGTCTCGGCGTGGGTTGGTCGACGCTGGTCGCCGCCGAGTTGATCGCCGCCACCAGCGGCCTGGGCTTCATGGTGCAGTCAGCTGCGCAGTTCCTGGTCACCGATGTGGTGGTGCTGGGGATTCTGGTCATCGCCCTGATCGCCTTCGCCATGGAAATGGGCCTGCGCGCCCTGCAACGCAAACTGGTGCCGTGGCATGGCCAGGCTCACTGAATATTTTTGGACCTTAATGTGGGAGCGAGCTTGATCGCGATAGCGGTGTGTCAGTTACCGCGAAGTTGACTGACACAATCGCGAGCAAGCTCGCTCCCACAAAAAGATCGGCGTCCCGGATTGAAGAGAACGACCATGAGCAACTTGACGATTGTCCCCCTCAGCTCGGCCCTCGGCGCGCAAATCAGCGGCGTCGACATCAGCCAGCCACTGAACCTGGAGCAGCGCGAAGCCATCGAGCAGGCGCTGCTCAGACATCAGGTGCTGTTTTTCCGCGACCAGCCGATCGAGCCGCAGCAACAGGCGCGTTTTGCAGCCTGTTTCGGCGACCTGCACATACATCCGATCTACCCGAACGTGCCGGAACAGCCGGAAGTGCTGATCCTCGATACCGCCGTCACCGACGTGCGTGACAACGCGATCTGGCACACCGACGTGACCTTCCTGCCGACCCCGGCCATGGGCGCGGTGCTCAGCGCCAAATTGCTGCCGGCGTTTGGTGGCGACACGCTGTGGGCCAGCGGCATTGCCGCATATGAAGCGTTGTCCGCGCCAATGAAGACCTTGCTTGAAGGGCTGACGGCCACTCACGACTTCACCCGCTCGTTCCCGCTGGAACGTTTTGGCGATACGGCCGAAGCGCTGGCCCAGTGGGAGGACGCGCGCAGGAAAAATCCGCCGTTGTCGCACCCGGTGATTCGCACGCACCCGGTGAGCGGGCGCCGCTCGCTCTTCGTCAACGAAGGGTTCACGTCGAAGATCAATGAGCTGTCGGACACCGAAAGCGAGGTGATTCTGAAGTTTCTGTTTGCCCATGCAACACGCCCGGAATTCACCATTCGCTGGCGCTGGCAGAAGGATGACGTGGCGTTCTGGGACAACCGCGTAACCCAGCATTTCGCGGTCGATGATTACCGGCCGGCGCGACGGGTGATGCAGCGGGCGACGGTGTTGGGGGATGTGCCGTTTTTCAGGTGAAGACCCAGCGCTTTACTGAATCTGACGGCCCCATCGTCGGAGCGCCGCCCGGGGCAAGCCCGCTGTAGTTTGGCCAAAGATTTATGATCAACCAGGTCTACTGTGGGAGCGGGCTTGCCCGCGATAGCGGTATTTCAGGCGCCGGAAAACCCGGCGCCGAACACTTATTCAGCCGTCGAAGGCTTCTCCCAAAGATTAACCCCGCCCTCCTGGGCAAACCGGTCAATCTCCGCCAACTCCTGCGAACTGAAGCTCAGATTCTGCAACGCCCCGACATTCTCGATAATCTGCTCCGGCCGGCTCGCGCCGATCAGCGCCGAAGTCACCCGTGGGTCTCGCAGCGTCCAGGCCAATGCCAACTGCGCCAGGCTCTGACCGCGACGCAGGGCGATTTCATTCAATGCACGCACATGCGCGATGTTGGCTTCAGACAGATGAGACGCCTGCAACGAACCACCGCCCGGACGATTGACCCGCGCATCCGCCGGCACGCCATTGAGGTATTTGTCGGTCAGCAATCCCTGCGCCAGCGGCGTGAAGGCAATGACGCCAGTGCCGAGTTCGTCGGTGGTGTCCAACAGGTCCTTTTCTACCCAACGGTTAAGCAGATTGTAAGCAGGCTGGTGAATCAGCAACGGTACTTTCCACTCTTTGAGCAACGTCGCCATCTCACGGGTTTTCACCCCGGAATACGACGAGATGCCGATGTACAGCGCCTTGCCCTGCTGCACCGCGCTAGCCAGTGCGCTGGCGGTTTCTTCCAGCGGGGTATCCGGGTCGAAGCGGTGGGAATAGAAGATGTCCACGTAGTCCAGGCCCAGGCGCTGCAGGCTCTGATCCAGGCTGGCCAGCACGTACTTGCGCGAACCGCCGCCCTGGCCATAGGGGCCGGCCCACATGTCCCAACCGGCCTTGCTCGAGATGATCAACTCGTCACGGTACTGCTTGAAGTCTTCGCGTAACAAGCGACCGAAGTTGATCTCGGCGCTGCCGTACGGCGGTCCATAGTTGTTGGCCAGGTCGAAGTGGTTGATGCCCAGGTCGAACGCTGTGCGCAACAGGGCGCGCTGGGTATCGATCGGCGTGCTGTCGCCGAAGTTGTGCCACAGGCCCAGGGACAGTGCCGGCAGCACCAGCCCGCTGCGACCCACGCGGCGGTAAGGGATGGAGTCGTAGCGGTTTTCGGCAGCTGTGTAGGTCATCGAATCCTCTCTTGTGTGACTTGAAGTTGGTATCGATTGCTTCGCAAGTGGCCCAGCATACGCCCGGACAAAGGCCGATAAACCCAGGATTCGAGAAAAAGCTGAAACGTTTCACATCCGGTCAGAGCGCAAACGCCACGCCTCACGGCGCCTATGCTCTAGGAACCACGCTGGTTAGGGAGGCGGTATTGATAACGTGCGCTTGCCGGCACCGCAGTGACCTCATCGCGAGCAAGCTCGCTCCCACAGGGATCGCGGTAATCGTCGTGGGAGCGAGACTGTTCGCGAAAGCGGCCTCAATGGCGGAACACATCTGAGGGGACAACACACCATGCACACCACCATCATCATTTTCTTCGGCCTGGTCCTGCTGGCGCTGATGCTGTTCATCGGCGAAAAAATCGGCTTCAGCCGCCAGACGCTGACCTACAGCTTCATCGTGCTATGGCTGGCGCTGACGATGATCAACGGCGCCGTCGGCGTGGTCACCGCCGGCCAGTCCGTCACGACAGAAATGGTGGTCGGCAGCATTGTGTTTGGCGTGCCGGTGGCGGCGCTGGTGTTGTTCATGGTGTTAAGCACTGAGACCTGAACACTCCAGCTCCGCCGCCTGCGGTTCAACGTACCAAATGCAAAAACTGCATGTGCCGCTCGTACTGGTCGAGGATGTCGTTGATGACCTGCTCTTTGGTGTAACCCACCAGATCGTAGTCCTGACTGCCCTCGCTCAAATGCACTTCAGCCCGGTAGTAACGACGGTTGTTGAGTTCCTTGGAACCCATGCCGCCACGGGCGAAGGACGGCGTGAAATAACCACGCATCTGCACCTGATAGATGAACGGATGCTGCTCGCCATGGCCGATTTCCAGGCTGACGCTGTCATTGGCCGGATCGGGCTGCGCAACCACGTGCAAACCCTTCTCGGCGAATACCGCCGTCACCTCTTCAATCGCCGGACGCACCGTGGTTTCAAGGAAGCGGTAAACCTCATCCCGCGACGGGAAATGCACCGCCTGACTCAAGCGCTGACGCCAACCGCCACGGCGCGAGCCGGATACCGGAGCCAGGGAATGCAGCTGCGCGATCTGCTTCTGAGATTCCAGATAGAACGCCTTGTGCAGCCCCCACATCATCAGCAGCAGAATCAACGAGAACGGCAAGGAGGTCAGCACCACCGCTGACTTCAGTGCATCGATGCTGCCGGAGAACAGCAGCGCACTGGTCACCAGTGCGGTCATTGCGCCCCAGAACACCCGTAACCATTTCGGCCCGTCTTCATCCGGATTGCCGCCCTTGGCTGACAGCGTCGACAGCACCACGGTGCCGGAGTCGGCCGAGGTGACGAAGAACACGAAGCTGATGAACACCGTGACCGCGATCACGGTTTTGCTCCACGGGTAGGTTTCCAGCAGCAGGTAAAGGGTCATCGACGGATTCTCGATGGCCGACATGCCCAGCGCGCTCATCCCGTGATTGAGCACTTGATCGATGGCGCTGTTGCCGAAGATCGACATCCAGGCCAGGGTAAAGCCCAGCGGAATCAGCAGCACGCCGAAGACGAATTCACGGATGGTCCGGCCACGGGAAATCCGCGCGATAAACAGGCCCACGAACGGCGACCATGCGATCCACCAGGCCCAGTAGAACACTGTCCAGCCGCCCAGCCAGTCACTGGGTTTGTCGTAGGCGTAGAGGTCGAAACTCTTCATCGGCAAGGCGCCGAGGTAATCACCGATGTTCTGGATCAGGGTGTTGAGCAAGTGCTGGGTGGGCCCGGCGAACAGCACGAACAACAGCAGGGCACAGGCCAGCAGCATGTTGATGTCGGACATCACCCGCACGCCTTTATCGACCCCGGACACGGCCACCAGGATCGCCGCGCCCATCATCAGCGTGATCAGGCCGACCTGAATCCACTGGGTATGAGCGATGCCAAACAGGTAGTCCAGCCCCGAGTTGAGGTGCAATACGCCAAAGCCCATGTCCGCGCCGAGGCCGAACACCGTGGCAATGATGCCGAAGCCATCCACCGCGTAACCGATCGGACCGTTGATGCGCTTGCCGATCAGCGGATAGAGCGCCGAGCGCAGCGCCAGCGGCAGGTTATGGCGATAGGCGAAGTAAGCCAGCGCCATGCCGACGAAGGCGAACACGCCCCAGCCGTGCAGGCCCCAGTGCAGAAACAGAATCTGCATCGCCTGACGCGCCGCGTCCGCGGTACCCGCCTCACCCTGAGGCGGTTGCGCCAGGTGGGTCAGCGGTTCGGACACACAAAAGAAAAACAGCGTGATGCTGATCCCGGCGGCGAACAACATGCCGGCCCAGGACAGGTAACTGAATTCGGGTTCGTCGTGGTCGGCACCGAGCTTGATCTTGCCGTAGCCGGACAAGGCGGTGACCACCACGAAGACCAGATACAGGGTCATCGCGAGCATGTAGTACCAGCCGACCGTATTGGCCGCCCAGTTTTGCGCTGCCAGCAACCAGGCACCGGCTTGTTCGGGCATGACAATCACGACGATGCCGAACAACAGAATGAAACTCGCCGAAAAGTAAAACACCGGCGGATTCATGCGGACCTGGCCGCTTGGAGGAAGGGACGATGCACTCATGAAAGATGCACCTCTCGGGGGTGGAGCAAGGCAATCAGTAACGGACTCGGCAAAGGCAAGCCTCCTGTTGTGAGCGGGCAGCAAACCGACGGTTTAACTTGAATGAGCGTTCAAGTTAAACATAAATAGGTTGCTAAGGACTAATCGCAGGGCTCGGCGGTGGTGTCTGTACGCTAGCTCAAGGAAGGGTATGACGCGGGGATTGGGGGATTCGTTCGGCGGAAAATCAGCTAAATGCCTTTATCCCGGTTCGGCTTGAAACCATTCGCGAGCAGGCTCGCTCCCACATTAGGCCGTGCTTGTCTGAAACACGTGTTCAACTGTGGGAGCGAGACCGGCTTGCCGGCGAAGAGGCCGGGTCAGTTAACCGAGATGTCGGGCCCTACTTCTGCGTCCCGTCATCATGCTGCAGATTCGCCTGAGTCAAATTGCTCCCCGCCGGCACGCTACGAGTCAGCCAGACGTTGCCGCCAATGGTCGAGCCCTTGCCGATGGTGATCCGGCCCAGGATGGTCGCTCCGGCATAGATCACCACATCATCCTCGACAATCGGATGTCGCGGCTGCCCCTTCTGCAACTGACCGTCCTCATCCGCCGGGAAGCGTTTGGCACCCAGGGTCACGGCCTGATAAATCCGTACCCGCTCGCCGATGATCGCGGTTTCGCCGATCACCACGCCCGTTCCATGATCGATAAAGAAGCTGCGCCCGATCTGCGCCCCGGGATGAATGTCGATACCGGTGGCCGAGTGAGCGATTTCCGCGCTGATCCGCGCCAGCAGCGGCAGCCCGGCGCGATACAAGTGATGGGCGAGGCGATGGTGAATCACCGCCAGGATTCCCGGGTAGCAGAGCAACACTTCATCGACGCTGCGCGCTGCCGGGTCGCCGTGATAGGCCGCCAGCACGTCGGTATCCAACAGACTGCGCAAGCCTGGCAGGGCGAGGGCGAAGTCTTGAATGATTTGAATGGTCCTGGCTTCGACTTCGGTCTCGCCCCGGGCGCCGTGGCGGGCGGCGTAGCGCAGTTCCAGTCGCGCCTGGGCCAGCAACGCATTCAATGCCACGTCCAGCGTGTGGCCGACATAGAAGTCTTCACTCTCTTCGCGCAGGTCCACCGGGCCCAGGCGCATCGGAAACAACGCGCCGCACAAGGCTTCAAGAATCTCGGCCATGGCCGCTCGGGAAGGCAACTCGCGACCGCCCTGCTCACCGCTGGCGCGGCCGTTTTGAGCACGCCATTCGTCACGCGCCGAACGCAGCTGACTGACGATGGTCTGCAATTGCCAATGGCTGGAACGCTCGCTCACGGTAAAAACTCCTCATGGGCGGCCGGACTGTCTGGCCGCGCTGACGGCGATTACTTTACGGCAAGGTCTGGACGGCGAATTAAGAACCAATAGTGCTGACTCACACACTTTTGGCTATAAGCGATTGGCGGTTGCCCCGATAAATAGGCGTGCCTATAGTCCTGACATCTCCTCCCTGTAGGAGCGAGCTTGCTCGCGAAAAATTCAAACCCGACGCGGGGTGTCAGGTTTATCGCGTTATCGTTAGCGACCATCGCGAGCGAGCTCGCTCCTACCTTTATTGCGCCAGTACGGAAACCATGATCAAACAACAGCTCGCCCGTTTTGACCGCCTCGATCTGCTCGGCCACCCTACGCCACTGGAAAAACTCGAACGCCTGTCGACCTGGCTGGGTCGCGACCTCTATGTCAAACGCGATGACCTGACGCCGCTGGCCATGGGTGGCAACAAGCTGCGCAAGCTCGAATACCTGGCGGCCGATGCCCTGGCGCAAGGCGCAGACACGCTGATTACTGCAGGGGCGCTTCAATCCAACCACGTGCGCCAAACCGCCGCCGTGGCGGCCAGGCTTGGTCTGGGCTGTGTGGCACTGCTGGAAAATCCCCTTGGCACTGAAGACGCCAACTATGTGGGCAATGGCAATCGGCTGTTGCTGGACCTGTTCGATGCCAAGGTAGAGTTGGTAGAGAACCTGGATAACGCCGACGAACAATTGGAGGCGTTGGCCGCACGACTGCGCAGCAACGGCAAAAAGCCGTATCTGGTTCCGATTGGCGGCTCGAATGCGTTGGGCGCGTTGGGTTATGTACGCGCCGGGTTGGAACTGGCCGAGCAGATCAAGGACACCGGCATCACCTTCGCCGCGGTGGTTCTGGCCTCTGGCAGCGCCGGCACGCACAGTGGCCTGGCGCTGGCATTGAGCGAAGCGCTGCCGCAATTGCCGGTGATTGGCGTCACGGTTTCGCGCAGCGATGAAGATCAGCGACCGAAGGTCCAGGGCCTCGCCGAGCGGACGGCGAAATTGCTGGATGTGAGACTGCCTGCAAGTTTCAAAGTCGAACTGTGGGACGAATATTTCGGCCCGCGCTATGGCGAGCCAAATGCCGGAACACTGGCGGCGGTGAAACTGGTGGCGAGTCAGGAAGGTTTGCTGCTCGACCCCGTTTATACCGGCAAGGCCATGGCCGGGTTATTGGACGGAATTGGGCGTCAGCGTTTCGATGAGGGGCCGATTATCTTCCTGCACACCGGTGGGGCGCCGGCGTTGTTTGCCTATAAAGACTTTCTGTAAGTTGATTGATCGTTCCCACGCTTGCGCCAGGGAATGCAGCCCGTGACGCTCCGCCTCACTGGAAGCGGAGCGTTGGAACGATCTTGAAAACAGACAAACTCATATTCTAAAAAAGAATAACAAAATTTATATTTATTATTTTCCATTCTAAATACTTAGTCATATAGTCGCGCCGCAGGCGAATTTGAAACAAGACGCATAGACTGCTTTAGGGCAGGATATCGCAGTCGTTCACATCCCGAATTTGCCAACTTTCCTAAAAGCGTCTTCATAAGAAAACACAGGGGCTTGTCATGAATTTTTCCGCACTACGTCGAAACCTGCTGGTCGGTTCGCTCGGCCTGGCGCTCAGCGCCGGCCTGTTGGGGCAAGCGGTTGCCGGTGAGCAGCTGCAAAAAATCAAGGACGCCGGCGTGATCAACGTGGGTCTGGAAGGCACTTACCCTCCGTTCAGTTTCGTCGACGCCGACGGCAAACTGGCCGGCTTCGAAGTCGAGTTCTCCGAAGCCCTGGCCAAAGAGCTGGGCGTGAAGGTCAAACTGCAACCGACCAAATGGGACGGCATTCTTGCAGCTCTGGAATCCAAGCGTCTGGACGCTGTGGTCAACCAGGTGACCATTTCCGAAGAGCGCAAGAAGAAGTATGACTTCTCCGAGCCGTACACCGTTTCCGGGATACAGGCGCTGGTTCTGACCAAGAACAAAGACACCATCAAGACCGCCGCCGATCTCGCCGGCAAGAAAGTCGGTGTAGGCCTGGGCACCAACTACGAACAATGGCTCAAGGACAACCAACCGAAAGCCATCATCAAGACCTATGACGATGATCCGACCAAGTTCCAGGATCTGCGCGTCGGCCGCATCGACGCCATTCTGATCGACCGCCTCGCCGCACTGGAATACGCCAAGAAGGCCAAGGACACTGTCGCCGCCGGCGAAGCGTTCTCCCGTCAGGAAGCCGGTATTGCCCTGCGCAAAGGCGAGCCTGAGTTGTTGGCTGCGGTGAACAAAGCCATCGACAAGCTGCGGGCCGACGGTACGCTGAAAAAGCTTTCGGAAAAGTACTTCAGCGCTGACGTCACTCAATAATGGAAGAAGCTTTCCAACTCGCACTGGACTCCTTGCCCTTCCTGCTCAAAGGGGCCTACTACACGGTCATCTTGAGCCTGGGCGGGATGTTCTTCGGCCTCATGCTGGGCTTCGGCCTGGCACTGATGCGACTGTCGCGCTTCAAGCTGGTGAGCTGGATCGCCCGCATCTACGTGTCGTTCTTTCGCGGTACGCCGTTGCTGGTACAACTGTTCGTGATCTATTACGGCTTGCCGCAGTTGGGCATGGAACTCGATCCGCTGCCGGCGGCCCTGATCGGCTTCTCGCTGAACATGGCCGCTTACGCCTGTGAAATCCTGCGTTCCGCGATCAGCTCCATCGAGCGCGGTCAGTGGGAAGCTGCCGCCAGCATCGGCATGACCCGTGCGCAGACCCTGCGCCGGGCCATCATCCCGCAAGCGATGCGCACCGCATTGCCGCCGCTGGGCAACAGCTTCATTTCGCTGGTCAAGGACACTGCGCTGGCCGCCACCATCCAGGTGCCGGAGCTGTTCCGCCAGGCGCAGCTGATCACAGCACGCACCTTCGAAGTGTTCACCATGTACCTTGCCGCCGCACTGATCTACTGGATTCTGGCCACGGTGCTCTCGCACCTGCAGAACAAGTTGGAAGAGCGGGTCAACCGGCACGACCAGGAGTCCTGACCCAATGATTGTCGTGGAAAAACTGACAAAGCAGTTCAAGGGTCAAGTGGTGCTCAACGGCATCGATCTGCAAGTGAAGGAAGGCGAGGTGGTGGCGATCATCGGGCCTAGCGGCTCGGGTAAAACCACCTTCCTGCGTTGCCTGAACTTCCTGGAGGAACCCACCAGCGGCCGGATCAAGGTCGGTGACATCGAGATCGATGGCAGCCGCCCCTTGAACCAGCAGCAGAGCCTGGTGCGTCGCCTGCGGCAGCACGTGGGCTTCGTGTTCCAGAACTTCAACCTGTTCCCCCATCGGACCGCGCTGGAAAACGTCATCGAAGGCCCGATCATCGTGAAAAAAATGCCCCAGGCCGAAGCCATTGCCTTGGGTAAAAAACTGATGGCCAGGGTCGGTCTGGCGGGCAAGGAAGACGCTTATCCGCGTCGCTTGTCCGGTGGCCAGCAACAGCGTGTGGCCATTGCCCGTGCGCTGGCGATGGAGCCGGAAGTGATTCTGTTCGACGAACCAACCTCGGCCCTCGACCCCGAGTTGGTCGGCGAAGTACTGGCGACCATCCGCAGCCTGGCTGAAGAAAGACGCACCATGGTCATCGTCACCCACGAAATGGGGTTCGCCCGGGACGTGGCCAACCGTGTGGTCTTTTTCGATAAAGGGGTGATCGTCGAGCAAGGCGAAGCCAAGGCATTGTTTGCCAACCCGAAAGAAGAACGGACGAAACAGTTTCTCAGCAAATTTCTGAATAACGCCCACTCCTGAACCACCCGCGCAATACGGGTCAACTTCCATGGATGGAAGTCCCTCCTCCCTTCAATCAATCTCCCTGCACTTAGTTGATGTTTGCGTACAACGCATAACTTCTTGTCAGCGCGCGCGATACATTTACAGGCCCTGTCACAGATTGACCACAACCAATACTCTGGAGCCTGACATTTGGTGACAGACGTGCAACCACCGCCTCATCTGCAGAAAACCGCGAGATTTAACGGTAATCTTCGACAGGTCGAGAGGGCTTCTTAACCTCAACGCGTAGGAACTTTCTGAATTATGCCGGATGTTGTATTTGACTATTCCGTTCTATTGACACCTATTCAAGTTCACTCTTATCTAGCTTCCAGCAATTGATTCTCATCGCGTTCAATCATTATTCAATTCAAGTAATGAGCGATGTTGTTGTTTGGAATTCGCATTTTTATTTCAGAAATGGACTTCGTTGCACGACTTCAAGGAGAACCCATGAAAAGCACCTCGAACAAACCCGAACTGGCCGCGCCCTCTCTGGCGCAATCACACAAGAACGGTATCAACATCACCTCGGCGGCTCACCTGCTGGTCGACGTGGCGCCCTATCCCGGCATGGATGAAGGCGACCTGATCGAACTGTTCTGGGACAACTGCTACGTGGCCTCCCGGGTACTGAGTACCCATGATGTCGGCAACACGGTCAGCCTGCGGGTACCGGAAAGCTTTATCGCCAACGGCGCTTCCCGCATCCACTACCGGATCATGCAAGTCGGGCAGGGTGCAGCCCTGTCACCCGCCGTACGCGTCCAGATCAAACTCGACTGTCCCGGGGGCCAACCGTCCGCGATGTTCGACGACGAAAACCAGAGCCTGGCGCCAGTGAGCCTCCCCGAGACGATTCGCCGCCAGGGGGTCAATCCGAATCAGATCAAGCGCGGCGTTCCGGTGACCATCGAGCCGTACCTGAACATGGCCGCCGACGACGAAATCACCCTGCGCTGGGGCGATGTGCGCATGGACCTGCCCATTCTCAAGGCTTGCGACGTCGGCCGGCCGATCCAGGTCTGGGTGCCACCGGCAATCATTCTCGAGGCCGGGGAAGACCTTCGGCTGGAAGTGACGTACTGCATCCTCGATCGGGTCGGTAACAACTCGCGCTGGGCACCGCCGCGCCGGTTGAAGATTGGTTGTGCGAACCCGTACTTGAAGGCCCGGCCGAAGGAACTGCTCATGGCGGCCGAAGCCCGCAAACACTGAGATCCCTGTAGGAGCGAAGCTTGCTCGCGATGGACCCAAGAGCGCCGCGTTTAGCCAGTAAGCACGCGTTATCGTTAACGATCATCGCGAGCAAGCTTCGCTCCTACAGGGATATGTGCCACCTCTTCTATCTATATTCCTTAAAGTTAGTTTATTTTATTTTTATACACGCTTAGGGTATATGCACCGGACCACCGGACATTCTTGTTTTCGTTCGCCGCACTGATCGCGGCGTTTTCATGAGATGTGAGGTAGGTATGGTCCGGAACACAATCACCCAAGTGCAGATCGCCAGGGCATTGCGTGCAGCCAAGGAGCGGCACTGATGTCCAGTCTGGCCGATGCAATCGTTCAGAGTGATCTGGACATCGCCCCCTTGTTGTTGCCCGCGCAAGTCTTGCGCAATGACGCCCAAGCCATCAAAGCCGCCCATGAGCTGGCGCAAGTCGCCCGCCTGCAAGCGGCCAAACGTGACCGCCAGCGCAAGCTGCCGTGGTCGGAAATCGAACAGTTCACCCGCTGCGGGCTGGGCAGCATCGCCATTGCGCGCGAGTACGGTGGCCCACAGGTTTCATTCGTCACCCTGGCCGAGGTGTTCGCGATCATTTCCGCAGCCGACCCGGCCCTCGGGCAAATTCCGCAGAACCAGTTCGGCATTCTCAACCTGGTGCTCGGCAGCGCCACTGAAGCACAGAAAAAGCAGCTGTTCAAAAGCGTACTCGAAGGCTGGCGGATCGGGAATGCCGGACCGGAACGCGGCACCAAAAACACCCTTGAACTCAAAGCGCGGATCACCGCCGAAGGCGATGGCTTCGTCATCAACGGCCAGAAGTTCTATTCGACCGGCGCCCTGTTCGCCCACTGGGTCGCGGTCAAGGCGCTGAACGACGATGGCAGGCAAGTGCTGGCCTTCGTCCGGCGCGGCACGCCCGGTCTGCGCATCGTGGATGACTGGTCCGGTTTCGGTCAGCGCACCACCGCCAGCGGCACGATTTTGCTCAACAACGTGCGGGTCGACGCCGAGCTGGTGGTGGATACCTGGAAGCTCAACGACAAGCCGAATACCCAGGGGGCGGTATCGCAATTGATTCAAGCGGCCATCGACGCCGGTATCGCCCGGGGCGCCATCGACGACGCCATTGAGTTCGTGAAAACCCGGGCCCGGCCATGGATCGATGCCAAGGTCGACAGGGCCAGCGATGACCTCTACGTGATCGCCGACATCGGCAAACTGAAAATCGAGCTGCACGCCGCCGAAGCCTTGTTGCGCAAGGCCGGGCAGGTGCTCGATCAGGTCCATGCCGCACCGCTCACTGCCGAGTCCGCTGCGCGCGCATCGATTGCCGTGGCCGAAGCGAAGGTGCTGACCACCGAGATCTCGCTGCTGGCCAGCGAAAAACTCTTCGAGCTGGCCGGCAGCCGCGCCACCCTCGCCGAATTCAACCTCGACCGTCACTGGCGCAATGCTCGCGTGCACACCCTGCACGATCCCGTTCGCTGGAAATACCACGCCGTTGGCACCTATCACCTGAACGGCACGCTGCCCGCTCGCCACTCCTGGATTTGACGACCAGAACCCTTTTGACCAGATCTCTGGAGAAACACATGACTTTTTCTCACCACGTCGCGGTCATAACCAGCGATGAGCAAGCCCTGATTGTCGCCAGTGACCTGGCCGAGGA
Organism: Pseudomonas silesiensis; assembly: GCF_001661075.1. Lineage (NCBI taxonomy): Bacteria > Pseudomonadati > Pseudomonadota > Gammaproteobacteria > Pseudomonadales > Pseudomonadaceae > Pseudomonas > Pseudomonas silesiensis. Next base: position 152,962 of record NZ_CP014870.1, on the reverse strand, counting down.
TTTCAAACGCGACAGCGCCCTGCGCGACCGCGAACGGCGTTTGCCACACCCGGAACTCGAAGTGTTTTCCCGCTCGGGCCTATGGGGCATCAGCGTGCCCAAGGAGTACGGCGGTGCCGGTGTTTCCAATGTCACGCTGGCCAAGGTGATCGCACTGATTGCCCAGGCTGACGGCTCGCTTGGACAGATTCCGCAGAACCATTTCTATGCCCTCGAAGTGCTTCGGGTGAATGGCAGCGCCGAACAGAAAAAACGTCTGTACGCAGAAGTGTTGGCCGGTCAGCGCTTCGGCAACGCACTGGCCGAACTCGGCACAAAAACCGCCCACGATCGCGTCACAAGCCTGACTCGCGACGGTGAGGGTTACCGCATCAACGGCCGCAAGTTCTACGCCACTGGCGCCATCTACGCCCAACGCATCCCGACCTCGGTGGTGGATGAACACGGCGTGCAGCAATTGGCCTTCGTGCCCCGCAACAGCAAGGGCCTGACGGTCATCGACGACTGGAGCGGTTTCGGCCAGCGCACCACCGGCAGCGGTTCGGTGGTATTCGAAGACGTCTTTGTCGCCGCCGAAGACGTGATCCCGTTCCAGAGCGCTTTCGAACGTCCGACCACCGTCGGCCCGCTGGCACAGATTCTTCATGCCGCCATCGACACCGGCATCGCTCGCGCCGCCTATGAAGATGCGTTGCACTTCGTGCGCACCAAGACCCGGCCGTGGATCGATTCCGGCAACGACAAAGCCACCGAAGACCCCCTGACCATCAAGAGCTTCGGTCACTTGAGCATTCGCCTGCACGCCACCGAAGCGCTGCTGGAACGCGCCGGCGAATTCCTCGACAAGGCCCAGGCCCAGACTGACGCACAGACCGTCGCCGCCGCGTCGATTGCCGTCGCCGAAGCCCGGGCCATCAGCACCGAAATTTCTCTTGCCGCCGGCAGCACGCTGTTCGAACTGGCCGGCAGTCAGGCCACGCTGGCCGAACATGGTCTGGATCGTCACTGGCGCAACGCTCGGGTGCATACCCTGCACGACCCGGTGCGCTGGAAGTATCACGCCGTCGGCAACTACTACCTCAACGATGAAAACCCGCCGTTGCGGGGGACCCTCTAATGGCGACGCCTCAAACGAGCAAAAAAAAGATCCTGCTCAACGCCTTCAACATGAATTGCATCGGCCACATCAACCACGGCCTGTGGACGCATCCACGGGACAACTCCACTCAGTACAAAACCATCGAATACTGGACCGAACTGGCGCAACTGTTGGAGCGCGGGCTGTTCGATGGACTGTTCATCGCCGACATCGTCGGGGTGTACGACGTTTACCAGAACTCGGTGGACGTACCGCTGAAAGAGTCGATTCAGTTGCCGGTCAACGATCCGCTGCTCCTGGTCTCGGCCATGGCCGCCGTCACCAAAAACCTCGGCTTCGGCCTGACCGCCAACCTGACCTACGAACCGCCCTACCTGTTCGCCCGACGCCTGTCGACACTCGATCACCTGAGCCGCGGCCGGGTCGGCTGGAACATCGTCACCGGCTACCTCGACAGCGCCGCCAAGGCCATGGGCCTGAGCGAACAGGTCGAGCACGACCGTCGTTACGACCAGGCCGACGAATACCTGCAAGTGCTCTACAAACTCTGGGAAGGCAGCTGGGAAGACGGCGCGGTGCTCAACGATCCAAAGCAACGGATCTACGCCCAACCGGAGAAAGTGCACAAGGTCGAGCACAAGGGCGAGTTCTATCAGGTCGAGGGCTATCACCTCTGCGAGCCGTCGCCGCAACGCACGCCGGTGCTGTTCCAGGCGGGCAGTTCCGATCGTGGTTTGCAGTTCGCCGGGCGCCATGCCGAATGCGTCTTCATCAGCGGCCAGAACAAACCGTCGACCAAGGCTCAGGTGGACAAGGTTCGCGCCAGTGCGGTCGAAGCCGGTCGCAACCCCGAGGACATCAAGGTGTTCATGGGGCTGAATGTGATTGTCGGCGCCACTGAAGAACAAGCCTGGGCCAAGCATGCCGAGTACCTGAGCTATGCCAGTGCCGAAGCCGGGGTGGCGCATTTTTCGGCGTCCACCGGGATCGATTTTTCCGAGTACGACATCGACGAACCGATCCAGTACGTGAAGAGCAACGCGATTCAGTCCGCCACCAAAAACCTGCAAAACAACGACTGGACCCGACGCAAATTGCTCGAGCAACACGCTCTTGGCGGACGCTACATCACGGTGGTTGGCTCGCCAGGGCAAGTGGCTGATGAGCTGGAATCATGGATTGCCGAAACCGGGCTCGATGGCTTCAACCTGACACGGATTGTCACTCCGGAAAGCTATGTGGATTTCATTGAGCTGGTGGTTCCGGAATTGCAGCGTCGGGGGTCGTACAAGACGGCTTACGACAATGGCTCTTTGCGCGAAAAGCTGTTTCACGAAGGGGCGCATTTGCCTGCGCAACATACGGGATCGGCGTTTCGCCGTTAAAAGCATCGCGGGCAAGCCCGCTCCCACAGTGTTCTCGGGTGTTCACACAATCCCTGTGGGAGCTGGCTTGCCAGCGATGAGGCCCGAACAGACACCAAAAATTTAATGCACTGACTGGAAACCCCATCATGAAAAAGAACCACCTCTCTCACCCAGTCAAAGCACTGGCCCTGGCCCTCGGCCTCTTCAGCTCCACCCTCTTCGCCGCCGACGCACCGCTGAAAGTCGGCACCACCGCCGCCTTCGCCATCCCCCTGGAGGCCGCCGTCGAAGAAGCCAAAAAACAAGGCCTGCAAGTCGACCTGGTGGAATTCAGCGACTGGATCGCCCCCAACGTCAGCCTCGCCGCAGGCGACATCGACGTGAACTACTTCCAGCACATCCCGTTCCTGGAAAACGCCAAGGCCGCCGCCGGTTTTGACCTGGTGCCCTTCGCCCCGGGGATCATCAATAACGTCGGCCTGTACTCGAAAAAATACAAAAGTTTCGACGAGCTGCCCGAAGGCGCCAGCGTGGCGATCGCCAACGACCCGATCAACAGCGGGCGTGGTCTGCAACTGCTGGCCAAGGCCGGGCTGATCACCCTTAAGCCGGGGGTCGGCTACAAGGCCACCGAAGAAGACATCATCGCCAACCCGAAGAAAATAAAAATTCTGCAGGTCGAGGCCGTGCAACTGGTGCGGGCCTATGACGACGCCGACCTGGTCCAGGGCTACCCGGCCTACATCCGCCTGGCGAAGACTTTCGATGCCGGCTCGGCCCTGCTGTTCGACGGCCTCGATCACAAGGAATACGTGATTCAGTTCGTGATCCAGCCGACAAGCAAAACCGACCCGCGCCTGATCAAGTTCGTCGACATCTATCAGCACTCACCCGCCGTTCGCGCAGCCCTGGATAAAGCCCATGGCAAGCTCTACCAAGCCGGCTGGGAAAGCTGAGCATGACGGCCGCCATCCAACGGCGACTGGAAACTCCAGAGCCCCGCCCTATCCCCGAGCATGTCGAACAGACCGAACTGCACCCGGACCTTAATCGCGCCCACGTGCGCTTCATCGGCCTGGGCAAAACCTACAACGGCCAGCAAGGTCCAGTGGCGGCATTGCACGGCATCGACCTGGCGATCCAGCGCGGTGAAGTGTTCGGCATCATCGGTCGCAGCGGCGCCGGCAAATCGTCGCTGATCCGCACCATCAACCGCCTTGAACAACCGAGCACCGGACGCGTGCTGATCGACCAGGTCGATATCGGCGAGTTCGATGAAGACCGCCTGGTAACGCTGCGTCGGCGCATTGGCATGATCTTCCAGCACTTCAACCTGATGTCGGCCAAGACCGTTTGGCAGAACGTTGAGTTGCCGCTGAAGGTCGCCGGAGTGCCGAAGGAAAAACGCGAGCGGAAAGTCCGTGAATTACTGGAACTGGTAGGCCTGCAAGAGAAACACAAAGCCTATCCGGCGCAGCTGTCCGGCGGGCAGAAACAGCGTGTCGGCATCGCCCGGGCGCTGGTGCACGACCCGGCTATTTTGCTGTGCGACGAAGCGACTTCAGCGCTGGATCCGGAGACCACGCAATCGATCCTCGGCCTGCTGCGCGAGATCAATCAGCGTCTGGGTCTGACCATTGTGTTGATCACGCATGAGATGGCGGTGATTCGCGATATCTGCGACCGGGTCGTGGTGCTGGAGCACGGACGCATCGTCGAGCAAGGACCGGTGTGGGAGGTGTTCGGCAACCCGCAGCATGAGGTCAGCAAGACCTTGCTGGCGCCGTTGCAACACGCGTTGCCGGAAGAATTGCAAAACCGTTTGCGCTCGCAGCCGCAATCTTCGGATGACGCTGTTGTGCTGCGCTTGCAATTCACCGGCAGCGCCACGGATGAGCCGGATCTGGCGGCGCTGTTCGCTGCCCTGGGCGGTCGCGTGCGCTTGCTGCAAGGTGGCATCGAACGGATTCAGGGCCATGCGCTCGGGCAACTGCTGCTGGCGGTAACCGGTTCGTCCCTCGGAGCCGAAGCATTGCGTCAACGCGCCGGCAGTTGGGCGCAACAGGTGGAGGTATTGGGCTATGTGGTTTGATCGCTTGCTGCAAGGTTTCATCGACACCTTCCTGATGGTCGGTGTGTCGTCGTTGATTGCGCTGCTGGCGGGCATTCCCTTGGCGGTGATCCTGGTGACGAGCGCCAAGGGTAGCATCTACGAAGCGCCGGCACTGAATCGCGCATTAGGCGCGTTCGTGAACCTGTTTCGCTCGATTCCGTTCCTGATTTTGATGGTGGCGCTGATTCCGTTTACCCGGTTGATTGTCGGCACCACTTACGGTGTCTGGGCCGCCGTAGTGCCGCTGACCATCGCCGCCACGCCGTTCTTTGCGCGCATCGCGGAAGTCAGCTTGCGTGAGGTTGATCATGGGTTGATAGAAGCGGCGCAGGCGATGGGGTGTCGGCGTTGGCACATCGTCTGGCATGTACTGCTGCCTGAAGCGTTGCCGGGGATTGTCGGGGGGTTCACCATCACCTTGGTGACGATGATCAACTCCTCGGCCATGGCCGGGGCGATAGGTGCTGGTGGGCTGGGGGATATTGCCTATCGGTATGGCTACCAGCGGTTTGACAGCCAGATCATGTTGACGGTGATTGTGTTGTTGGTGGTGTTGGTGGCGGTGATTCAGTTAGGCGGGGATCGGTTGGCGCGAAGTCTTAACAAACGCTGAGGCTGATGGCGTTGCGAGGCTTTTGTGGCGAGGGAGCTTGCTCCCTCGTCACAAGTCATTCACGGTCGAAAGGTAAGTTTTCCTACAGTAAAAACGGGCTTCCTACAGGGCCAATTCCTTCCAATTGCAGGACGTTTCCTAGATTATTCCGCACGCTTGCGCCGACAGATTTCCGTGCCTGGTCTTCGTCCGTCACTGCTCATCACTGATCGGGTTTAGTAGCCCGGATCCGGAATCTATAATTAATCCGATGCTCGATAAGTCCAAATCAAACTAACCCGCTGTCATTTTTGACAGTTGATACTATCGCAAAAAGAAACCAAATTAACGATGAGAACAGCGATTGTATTGGAGACCACCGGGTATCGACGGCCATGAAAATATAATCCAGCGCATCAACTAAAAACCAACTTGATCATCAGCATTCATCCACACGAGGGATCGTGTCATGTCAGTACTCTGTTGCCCAGCCATCTCCGTTCCGGAGCACACTATCGACATGGAGCAGACACTGGAGCTTGCGCGTCAACTTCATCCCCACCATACAAACTTATCGCTCATCTTGCGCCTGATAAAAAATACCGGAGTCAAGAAGCGACACCTGGTGCAGTCAATCGAAAAAACGCTGCATCACCCAGGCTTCGAGGAGCGCAATCTCACTTACGTCCACGAAGCCAAAAAACGACTGCCGGCGGTGATTGAAACAGCATTAAAAAATGCACAAGTAACCGCTGAACAAATCAATGCAATCATTTTTGTGTCATGCACAGGTTTCACCATGCCATCACTTACTGCCTGGATCATCAATAATCTGGGCTTTCGCAATGACACTCGACAGCTGCCTATCGCACAACTTGGATGCGCCGCAGGAGGCGCAGCAATCAGTCACGCCCATAACTTTTGCCAAGCCTATCCCGAAGCGAATGTACTGATTGTAGCCTGCGAACTTTGCTCCTTATGCTACCAACCTTCCGACCTGAATATCGGCAATCTGTTGTCGAACGGTTTGTTTGGCGACGCCTTGGGTGCTGCTGTAGTGCGCGGCCAAGGGGGGCGGGGAATGCGACTTGAACACAACGGATCGCGCTTGGTGCTGGGTACAGAAGACTGGATCAGTTATGCGGTCAAGAACACCGGCTTTCACTTCCAGCTGGACCGTCGAGTACCAGGAACCATGGAGCAGTTAGCCCCCCAATTGCGTGCCATGGCCTCTGTTCACGACTGGGACGTTGAGCAACTGGACTTTTATATTATTCACGCTGGCGGCCCCCGAATACTTTCCGACCTGTCGCACTTTTTGCAGGTCGACCTCGATTTATTCGAACACAGTCAAGCCACGCTCACCGAGTACGGCAACGTCGCTTCCGTTGTTGTTCTTGATGCGTTGCGTCGTCAATTCGTTGCGGGTCTGCCCGATGGATCACGCGGAATTATCGCTGGATTCGGGCCCGGCATAACCGCCGAAATTGTCCTGGGCACATGGCAGGGCAATGGCCTCTCCCAATAAAACACCGAGGAGAACATCATGAGCTATCAACAAAAACAAACTGCTTATCAGTTAACCATTGGCGGCGACATGATCGTCAACCGTCTTGGATATGGCGCCATGCACCTGACCGGCTACGGCATGTGGGGCGATCCCGACGACCCGGAAAAAGCGGTCAGGTTGCTCCGGCGAGCCGTCGAACTTGGGGTCAACTTCATTGATACGGCGGACTGCTATGGGCCAGGAAACAATGAACAGATCATTCGTCGCGCCTTGCATCCTTATGCAGAAGACCTGGTGATATGCACCAAAGGGGGGTTGCTTCGTTCCGGTCCAAAAGACTGGATTCACGGCGAACCAGGAGCCCCGTACATTGTTCCCTGCGGACGACCTGCCTATTTGCGTCAACAGGTAGAACTGAGCCTGCGAAATCTGGGTATGGAGCGTATTCCGCTGTACCAGCTCCATAGCATCGACCCTTGCGTGCCGCTGGAGGATCAACTAGGTGAACTCGCCGCCCTGCAGAAACAGGGAAAAATCCGCCACATCGGCTTGTCCGGGCAACCCGGAGTGTCCATTGCTCAACTGCAGGAAGCTCAACGGATAGTCGACATCGTCGCGATAGAGAACCTGTACAACATTGCGGATCGAACTGACGAAGCAACGCTAAAACACGCGCAGAAAAATAACGTCGCCTACATCCCCTGGTTTCCACTAGGGCATGGCGGTCTCGTCGGTCCGGATAACGTACTTGCTCCGATTGCAGAGCGCTTCGGCGCATCACCCTCGCAACTTGCCTTGGCATGGCTGCTTCATAAATCGCCGGCGACTGTGCTCATTCCAGGAACGACTACCATCAAACATCTGGAAGAAAATATAAAGGCAACTGATATTCAATTGAGTACTGCCGACCTGGCGGCCATTGCCAGCGCCGTTGACGAAGCACATCCGCCAACCTGGCGACCTGAACATTAAACAGTACCTTTTCAAAAAAATGATAGCAGGAGCATCAGTATGTCTGGCTCGCACCCCAATGCAATAATGCTGCATAAAATCTATGCGGATCTAAGCTGCATCGATCAGTATGTCGATGATGATGTCATCCTGCATACCGCTAGCCGGGAAATACCGGGACACGCAAGAAACGTAGTCGGGAAAAAAGCGGTTCTGGAAAAAGAACTCGAACTGATTGAGTTGACCAACAATACGCTGATCATGGACGTGAAAGATATCACCGCGAATGATCACTTCGGGGCAGTCTTCGGCATGTTACGTATCTTTATAAAAGGCCAACATCACGAGATGCCTTTCTGCGGACTATGGCGGTTCCGCAACGGCCGAATTGTGGAACATTGGGAAAACGCCTATGACGCAGCCAAGCTTAACCGTTATTTTTGAGGTCGCTGTCGGACTTGATTTCAGTAAACCGCAAGAGAGTTGATAAATGCCGGCAGATACCTCACTCACGCCAAGCGCCCAACCTCTCATGGCACTTGTGACAGGGTTTTGGGCGTCAAAAGTTCTGGCGGTTGCCAATGAACTAAATCTGTTTACTGATCTTTCCAGGTCCGGGGGCATCACTGTTGTTGAATTTTCCCGACACTACAGGATTCAACCACGCCCAGCCGAAATGCTATTGACCGCCTGCGCCGCCCTGGGACTACTGGAAAAACTCGATGACCGCTACGCAAACTCGCGACTGTCCGATTGCTACCTCGTTCGCGACAAGCCGATGTATTTCGGTGGCTGGATTCAAATGGCCGACCGACGTGAATATCCGGCGTGGATGCAGTTAAGGCAGGCATTGCATGACAATTGTCCGCAAACCTGGGATCCGAACAATCAAACCAGTCTCTTTGATGGTGAAGATCCCGACCTTGTGCATGATTTCTGGGAAGCGATGTATGCGTTGTCGGTCACGACGGCCCAAAAACTTCTGGATGTAATCGATTTTTCCACAACCCGACGCCTTCTCGATGTGGGTGGAGGCGGTGCCGCCTTCGACATTATTTTTTGCAATCGATATCCCCAATTGAAGGCGGCTGTTTATGACTTACCCTTTGTCTGCACATTGACCCGCCCGAAAATCGATAGGGCGGGCCTTGCAAACCGTATCGCCCTGATCGAAGGAGACTTCTTCGCTGATCCCTGCCTGCCTTGTGGGCATGAGGTCATTTTACTGTCCAGAATACTGCTTGACTGGAATGAAGAGGATTGCCAGATGATCATCGCAAAATGTTTCTCCGCCTTGCCGCCGGGCGGAAGATTGATCATCTGTGACCAGTTTGTGAACGACCGCAAGGACGGGCCTGCAGGCGCCGCACTGATGAGCCTTAACATGCTGATTGAAACCTGGGGACGCAACTACACCGCTGCCGAATACAGCGTCTGGTTGAAGAAAACCGGTTTTACTCGCCTCGAGACAATCCGGTTCGATGCCCCTGCAGCGAACGGTGCGGTTATCGGTTACAAAACTGCCCCCGAAATCCCCGCGTCCCAGACCTTTCCTTAGGCCTGATCAGCCATGCGTGCCGATTCATGCGGCAATGACATCGGGATTTCCAGCGCGCGGCAAAAGGTGCAAGGATCTATGAAAGCCCTATAGTGGTCACTTGATTTTTCTATTGTGAATGGCTGCCATGAAACAGACTCCCGCCGACCTCGAGCAGATCACCGCCACCACCCTGGGCCATTACAACTCGGTGGCCGAAGGGTTTCGCGAGGGCACCCGCGATCACGATGTCAGCCAGAACATCGATGCCCTGTTGCGGCATATCCAGGGTGAGGCGCCGTTCGACATTCTTGATTTTGGCTGTGGGCCGGGGCGTGATTTGCAGACGTTCACGCGCATGGGTCATACCGCTGTCGGCCTCGATGGTTCGGAGAAGTTCGCGCAGATGGCCCGCGAGGACAGCGGTTGCGAGGTCTGGCAGCAGGACTTTCTGAAACTCGATTTGCCGGCTGAACGTTTCGACGGGATTTTTGCCAATGCAGTGCTGTTCCACATTCCGCGGCAGGAGTTGCCGCGGGTGTTGAAGGAACTGCGTGGGGCGCTGAAGCCGGGCGGCGTGTTGTTCAGTTCCAATCCGCGCGGGGAGAATCAGGAGGGGTGGAACGGGCCGCGTTATGGGGCGTATCACGATCTTCACGCGTGGCAGCAATTGCTGACCGAGGCGGGGTTTGTCGAGCTGGAGCATTACTACCGGCCGGCGGGGCTGCCGCGGGAGCAGCAGCCTTGGTTGGCGAGTGTTTGGCGTAGATCTGTGTAGTCAGTTCTGACGCCTTTATGCCGCCTCTTTCTTCGGCTCGCGAATCTTGTACCAGGCCACATACAGTGCCGGCAAAAACAGCAGCGTCAGCAAGGTGGCGATGATGATCCCGCCAATCATCGCGTAGGCCATCGGCCCCCAGAACACTTCCCGGGCGATCGGGATCATCCCCAGGCTCGCCGCTGCCGCCGTCAGCAGAATCGGTCGACGCCGATGCTCGGTCGCTTGCAGCACCGCGTCCCACGGTGCGTAGCCGTCTTTCTCGAACGACTCGATCTGGGTCACCAGGATCACCGAGTTGCGGATGATGATACCGATCAGCGCCAGAATCCCCAGGATCGCCACGAAGCCCATGGGCGTGCCGGTCGGGATCAGCGCCAGCACCACGCCGATCAAGCCCAGGGGTGCGACGCTGGCCACCAGGAACAGCTTCTGCACGCTGTGCAACTGGATCATCAGGAAGGTCGCCATCAGGAACAGCATCAACGGCACCACCTTGGCGATCGGCCCCTGGGCCTTGCCGCTTTCCTCGACCGTACCGCCGGTAGCGACCTTGTAGCCCACCGGCAAAGTGGCGGCGAATTTCTCGATGTCCGGTTTCAGCTGTTTCACCAGATCGGTCGGCTGGATCTCGTCTCGCACCGCGGCCTTGATGGTGATGGTCGGTTTGCGGTCGCGGCGCCACACCAACGGTTGCTCCAGCTCATAGCGTACGGTGGCGAACGCCAGCAGCGGGATGGAGGTGCCGCCCGGTGTGACGATCTGCAGATTCTGCAGGGTTTCCGGTGTACCGCGTTCCGCGTCGATCGCGCGACCCACGACATTGATCAGGTAGATATCGTCATCGACCTGGGTCACGGGCGCACCGACGACGATGCTGTTCATCAGGTTGGCCACATCTTCCGACGATAGCCCCAGTTGCCGCGCCTTGTCCTGGGCGATGTCGATGCGCAGGACTTTGCCCGGCTCGTTCCAGTCGAAAATGATCTCGCCGATGTGCGAGTTCTTATCCAGTTCGGTGGCCAGCGCGATCGCGTGCCTGCGCACCTGATCGATGTCCTTGCCGCTGACCCGGTACTGAATCGGCCGCCCCACCGGCGGGCCCATTTCCAGTGCCTGGACGTAACTGCCGATGCCGACGAAGTCTTTGCGCAGCCGTTCACGCAAGCGCTGGCTCAAGGCTGTGCGCGACTCCAGGCCTTTGCTGACGATCACCAACTGCGCGTAGTACGGGTTTTGCAATTGCTGGTCCAGTGGCAGGTAGAAACGGATCGCACCTTCGCCGATGTAGGTGCTCCAGCGCACGATGTCCGGATCGTCCTTGAGGGTCGCTTCGAGCTTGTCCACCGCCTTGCGGGTTTCAGCGATCGAGGCGTTTTGCGGCAGGTTGAGGTCGACGAGGATTTCCGGCCTGTCGGAGGACGGGAAGAACTGGTTCTGCACGAACTGCATGGAGAACACCGACGCCGCGAACAGTGCAATGGTGATGCCGATGGCCCACCAGCGGTTGCGCATGGCCCAGAGCATGCCGTAATTGAATGTGCGGCCGATACGACCGGGTTCCGCATCATGGGGTTTCACGTTGGCACTGAGGATGTGCACGCCTATCACCGGCGCAAACAACACCGCCACCACCCAAGACACCAGCATCGCCACGGCGATCACTGCAAACAGGGTGAAGGTGTACTCGCCCGCCGAACTGGCATTCAGACCGATAGGCACAAACCCGGCCACTGTCACCAAGGTGCCGGTAAGCATCGGGAATGCGGTCGAGGTGTAGGCGAACGTGGCTGCCTGCTCCTTGGTTTCGCCCATCTCCAGCCGGGTGACCATCATCTCCACCGTGATCATCGCGTCGTCCACCAGCAGGCCGAGGGCGATGATCAGCGCGCCGAGGGAAATCCGCTGCATGGTGATGCCGCTGTATTCCATGAAGATGAAGACCATCGCCAACACCAGCGGAATCGAGCACGCCACCACCAGCCCGGCACGTACCCCGAGGCTGACGAAGCTGACGACCAGCACGATGACCACCGCCTCGAACAAGGCGCTGGTGAAGCCGCCGACGGCTTTTTCCACCACGTCCGCCTGGTCGGAAACGGTATGCACGCCGACGCCCACCGGCAGGTCGGCGGTCAGGTCATTCATGCGCTGGTGCAGGGCCTTGCCGAACGCCTGAATGTTGCCGCCTTTTTTCATGGCGATGGCCAGGCCAATGGCGGGCTGACCATTGAAGCGAAATTGCGGCGTGGCCGGGTCGACGTAACCCCGGCTTATTTCAGCGATGTCGGCCAGACGATAGAAGCGATCGTTGAGCCTCAGGTTGACGTTGGCCAGGTCTTTCTCGGACTCGAATTGACCGGACGTGCGCACCGAGATCCGCTCCGGCCCAGCCTCGATCACCCCGGCCGGCGTCACCGCGTTTTGCGATTGCAGGCTTTGCACCACCTGGCGCTGATCAATGCCCAGCGCCGCCAGTTTGCGGGTGGAGAAATTCAGATAGAGCACTTCGTCCTGCTCACCGACCATCTCGACCTTGCCCAGCCCCGGCACTTCGCGAATCTCGGCACGGACCTGTTCGACGTAATCGCGCAACTGGCGCATCGACAAGCCGTCGGCGGTGAAGGCGTAGACCGAGCCGAACACATCACCGAATTCGTCGTTGAACCCCGGCCCTTGCAAGCCCTGGGGGAACTGCCCGCGGATGTCGTCGATCTTCTTGCGCACCTGGTACCAGATTTGCGGAATGTCCTTGGCACTGGTGGTGTCGCGCAGGTACACGAAGACCGTCGATTCGCCGGGCCGCGTGTAGCTTTTCACATAGTCGAGCGAGTCGAGTTCTTCGAGCTTTTTCTCGATCCGGTCCGTGACCTGCTTGAGGGTTTCTTCCTGGGTCGCACCCGGCCAGCGAGTCTGGATCACCATGGTCTTGATGGTGAACGACGGGTCTTCTTCGCGACCGAGGTTCATGTACGAGAACACACCCATCAGCAGCGCGACGAACATCAAGTACCAGACGAACGACTGATGCTTGAGGGCCCATTCGGATAAGTTGAAACTCCCTTTCATTGCGGGCTGTCCTCGTCGATTTTCACTTTCTGCCCCGGTTTGAGGCTGTTTACCCCCGCACTGACGACCCGCTCACCGGACTTCACGCTGTTGGTCAGGACCACCGTGCTGTCCGTGCGGCTGATGAGGCTGACGTCCCGCGGCGAAACGGTTTGCGTCTGTGGATCGACCACCCAGATCCGCGATTTGCCATCCACCTCTTGCAGCACGCTCACCGGCAACTCGATGCGCGGTTTGATCGCGGAGCTGAGGGTCACGCTGATCGCCGTGCCCAGGCGAAAACCGGGTGGCGTGTCAGTCAGGCTCAGGCGGGCGCGACGGGTACGGGTCGCACTTTGCGCCTGGGGTTCGATTTCGCGAACAATGGCAGTGGTGGTGATCCTTGGGTCCAGTTGCGCGGCGACTTGAAACACCACGTCCGCCGGCAATTGGTCGACCAGGGTGTCGGGCAGGTCAATCACCGCTTCCTTGATATCCGGCTGCGCCAGGGTCACCACTTGCTGGCCGGCCGTCACCACTTGCCCGGCTTCGGCGTTCCAGGCAGTGACGATGGCTTTGTGGTCGGCGCGCAGTTCGACGTAGTCGAGTTGATCCTTGGCCTGATCGACCGCCGCCTTGGCCTGGTCGAGGGAGGCCTGAGTGGTCTTGAGGTCGGTCTGGGCGATGTCCAGTTGGGCTTGCGCACCGACGCCGCGATCGAACAATTCCTGCTGGCGGCGGGCGTTGGCCTGAGCGTTGATCAACTGCGCCTGGACCCGTGCCAGATCGCCCTGGGCCGAGCGCAACTGGTTTTGCTGGTCAGTGGGGTCAAGCGTTGCGAGCAAGGCACCCTTCTCGACTTCGGCGCCGACATCGACGTTACGGCTGGCGATGCGACCCGGCACGCGGAAACCGATATTACTTTCATAGCGGGCCTGGATACTGCCGGCAAAGCGGCCGAGACTTTCCTCGTCCAGTGCCTGGACCTTGATCGACAACACCGGGCGTACCGGTTCCGGTGGCGGTTCTTCTTTCGAACAGGCCACCAGCATTCCAACGCAGAGCACCAGCATCAGACGCTTCATGGCTGGGCTCCCGCGCCTAAGTCCTTATACGTGTTTTCGGCAATCTCCACCTTCACGCCGGGATGCAGCAACTGGCCGCCAGCGATGACGACTTTTTCGCCACCCTTGAGGCCAGCGCTGATGACGACATTGCCGATGAGGTAACGGCCGACGGTGACGGTGTGCAGCTGCGCCTTGCCTTCGTCGTCCACCAGCCACACGGCCGGGTCGCTGAGGTTTTTGGTCAGTGCCGACCAGGGCAATTCCACGGCGGATTTGCCCGGCGTCTTGGCCGTGGCACTCACTACCGAGCCAAGCTGCATGCCTTCCGGCAGGCCGTTGAGGCTGACCTTGACCTGCACGGTACCGGTCTGCGCAGACACTGCCGGGGTGACTTCACGCACGGTGCCAGTGGTCTTGATCGCCGGGTTTTCGAGCAGGCTGACCACCACCGATTTATCCGTCGGCGGTTCGGCCAACAGCGATTCATAGACGTTGAACACCGCGTCGCGCTCACCGTCCCGGGCCAGGCTGAAAATCGGCACCGTGGCCTGTACCACTTGGCCGACTTCGGCCTGGCGGGCGGTAATCACCCCCGGCGCGTCGGCAATCAAGGCGGTATAGCTCAGTTGTTCACGGGCATTGGCCAATTGTGCCTGGGCGGCCGCCAGGGCGCTTTGACTGCTGCGCAAGGCGGCTTGGGCGGAATCGTATTCGCTCTGGCTGGTGTAGCCCTTGGGCAGCAGTTTTTGCTGGCGCACGAAAGCGGCGGCGGTCTGCTTGACCCGTGCCTGTTCGGCAACCACCTGCGCCTGGGCCGAATCGACGCTGGTTTGCAGGTCCTTCGGATCGAGCCTGGCCAGCACCTGTCTGGCCGTCACCCGATCACCGACATCGACCGTGCGCTGGATGATTTTGCCGGCGACGCGAAATGACAGTTCGGTCTGCACTCGCGCCTGGACATCCCCCGTGAGGGTCACCGAGGCCGCGTAGTCAGCCGACTTGACCTCCTGCACGAAAACCCGCGGACGTTCCTTTTCAACCTGGGGCTTCTCGCCGCAGGCGGTCAGCAAAGCCAGGACACTCAGGCCGACCACTCTTTTCAATCCGGGACCAGCCATGCAGACTCCTTTGCGTTGTACGGGCGTGCCAGTTCGATACGACTGTGAGCTTATAACAGGGTTCCACCTTCGCCTACGCTGACATGCATTTCCTCCTACAAGAGTTGCATATAGGTCCTACACGTCAACTTCGCCAACAGGGTTATCCTGATGCCGTTTCGGGGCAACAGAGAACGTCCTTTTATGCTCAAAACCCTCGCGGTCGCCAATTACCGTTCGATCAATAAACTGGTAATCCCCCTGGGCCGGCTGAACCTGATCACCGGCCCCAACGGCAGTGGTAAATCCAACCTCTACCGCGCGTTGCGCCTGTTGGCGGAAACCGCCCAGGGAGGCGTGGTCAATGCCTTGGCTCGCGAGGGCGGACTGGATTCAACCTTCTGGGCCGGCCCGGAACACATCAGCCGGCGCATGCGCAACGGCGAAGTGCCGATAGAGGCGACTGTTCGACAGGGGGTCAAACGCCTGCGTTTGGGGTTTGCCGGGGAAGATTTCAGCTATTGCATCGCGCTGGGTTTGCCGGAAAAGACCCTTTCCTGTTTTTCCCTGGACCCGGAAATCAAAAAGGAATGCATCTGGGCCGGGCCTTTCTATCGCCCGGCCAGCCTGCTGGTGGACCGCGATGGCCCGATGATTCGTGCGCGTGAAGGTCGCAGCTGGGAAGTCCTGGCCCGGCACACGCCGAATTTCGACAGCCTGTTCGATCAGGTCGGCAGCTTTCGTACCTCGCCGGAAGTCATGCAGTTGCGGGAATTCATCCGCCGCTGGCGTTTCTACGATCACTTTCGCAGCGACGCCGACGCGCCCGTGCGTCAACCGCAGTTGGGCACCCGCACGCCGGTGCTGCACCACGATGGTCGTGATCTGGCTGCCGCGTTGCAGACCATCCGGGAAATCGGCGATCCAGAGGCTTTGCAGACGGCGATCAGTGACGCGTTCCCGGGCGCGCGATTGAGCATCGCGCCGTTACAGGGCGGACGGTTTGCCATTGAGTTTTATCAGGAAGGGTTGTTGCGACCGTTATCGGCGGCCGAGTTGTCCGATGGGACCTTGCGCTACTTGCTGCTGGTCGCCGCGCTGCTGACGCCCCGCCCCCCGTCGCTGATGGTGCTGAACGAGCCGGAAACCAGCCTGCACCCGGACCTGTTGCCGGCGCTGGCGCGGTTGATTATCCGGGCGTCGGCGCAGAGCCAGGTGTGGGTGGTGTCCCATGCCCGGCGACTGATTTCGGCGTTGCAGGAGGATGAGGAATGCAATTGCATCGTGCTGGAGAAGACATTGGGCCAGACCGGGATTGTCGGGCAGCGGATGCTGGATGAGCCGGCTTGGTATTGGCCGGATTAAATTATCGGTGCGTGGCTAGAACTGATGATTACGCCGAATATTCAGGGCTTGCTGCGGCCCAATAGTGCCATGTTGACCAGACCTGAATCGTTCAAAACCGATGGGGGGCAGCGTTGAGGGGACAGCGCGAGGCGTTAGGGGAGGAGCTGAAGGACCCACCTGAAGAAGCTGCGCACGAGGTATTCTACGCGCAGCAACTATAGGCTCGCTGGTCGCGGCACTCAGTGCTGCGGCCTTGTTCAATCTGTGCCCCTGTAAGCTGAAACCCACCGAGCTGATTGTGCCTGCTAGCGAGATAACGCTCAGTGCCACGGCAGCAATGATTAGAGCATCTTGAGCGCTACTACTTGGATCAGCCGCGTTGATACTTGCTCTTGCCATTCCCACTCCGGCTCCAACAACACCTGCAACGGTTGCTACGGCACCTGCTTGGACGGCTTTTTTCGAGGCCGCAGCAGAAGCGGGGACGCTCGTAACCTTCAAATTCTTGAATGCGAGTCCCGTCGAGAACAATCCGACCCCCGCTGAAACCAGGCCCAGAGCACCCAGCGCCACTATCAACCAGGGTTGCCAGGTTTGCTCGGTTGCTTGCCCTGTCGGATCTCTGAAGCTCACCGGATTGCCAAGGCAATAAGCATACGCGTTGAGCCCACCGCGACCGAATGGGCTCAGTTTGTCAGGGCTATTGAAACGCATCAGCACCGGATTGAAGGCCCGATGGCCGTTGCCCAGCAAGTAATGGCCGGTGACCGGATCGACCGCTTCGCCGTTGAAACCCAGAAGACTGCCAAGACCGCGATCGACCCGGCGATGACCGTAAGCCGTGTATACCTGCTGCACAGGTCCGACAGGGTCGGTGACACGCAACACGGAACGTTGTTGATCGGTGGCCAGCAACTGGCTGTGGAAGTCGTCGCCTTCGCGCGTTTGCAGCGCCAGCAGTTGAGTGCCGTGCTGCAATACGCTCTGGCTGGTGGGACCTTGAACCTCGGTTGCCAGATGCTCAAGACGATAAAACCTTTGCGACGTCGCTTGCCCGACAGGCTCAAGCCCGGTCAGCTGATCCAGTGCGTTGTAGCGATAACGACACGAGCCGGAATTGAACGTTTCCATTACAGAACCCCTCACCGTCAGGCAGTCAGTGTGCACCAACGACGGCACCCCGCCACCTAGCAGAACTGCTAGGTAGCCAGCAGAGGAATCATCGGGTAGTCAGATCAATCACCCGCTCCCACTCTCGACAATCACGCCTTGCGGCTTGGTTCATCGCGCAATTCGCCTTCTGCATAAAAAACGCCGACGCTACTGAAAGCCGTCGGCGTTGAAACCTTGAAGGGGTTTACCTCGCGAATCAGAACGCCGGCAGTACCGCGCCGCTGTATTTCTTCTCGATGAATGCCTTCACTTCAGGACTGGTCAAGGCCTTGGCCAGTTTCTGGATGGCGACGCTGTCCTTGTTGTCCGGGCGCGCCACCAGGAAGTTCACGTAAGGCGAATCGGCGCCTTCGATCACCAGCGCGTCTTTAGCCGGGTTCAGACCCGCTTCCAGTGCGTAGTTGGTGTTGATCATGTCCAGGTCGACCTGATCCAGTACACGCGGCAGCATGGCTGACTCCAACTCCTTGAACTTGAAGTTGTGCGGGTTCTTGGCGATGTCTTTCGGGGTCGCCAGGGCATTTTTCGGGTCTTTCAACTCGATCAGGCCAGCCTTCTGCAGCAGGATCAGGGCACGGCCACTGTTGCTGCCTTCGTTCGGAATGGCGATGGTTGCGCCGTCTTTCAATTCAGCCAGGCTTTTGACTTTCTTCGAGTAGCCACCGAACGGTTCGACGTGCACGCCGATCACGGTCACCAGGTTAGTGCCTTTGCCTTCGTTGAAGCTTTTCAGGTACGGCAGGGTCTGGAAGTAGTTGGCGTCCAGACGCTTCTGATCGACCTGCACGTTCGGCTGAACGTAGTCGGTGAAGACTTTGATCTCCAGGTCCACGCCTTCTTTGGCGAGGGTCGGCTTGATCAGTTCCAGAATTTCGGCGTGCGGGACCGGGGTCGCCGCCACCACCAGTTTCTCGCCAGCCTGGGCCAGGCCCGCCGTCAGGGCAGCCGCCAGTGCGGTGAACAACAGAACCTTTTTCATGCAGTGTCCTTATCGAAAATCGCGGTCGTCATCAACGACGGCTATTAATACAGGTGCCAGTGAAGTGCTATCGCTGGCGTGACGCGGACAATACCGGGATTTTTTATTCCCGAACAATATCTTTTATTCACTTTCATATTCCATTTTGTTCATACAGCGCTGGCTGGCTCATTCCCTGTAGGAGCGAGGCTTGCCCGCGAAGGCGTCCTTCCTGATACACCGCGTTGTCTGGTTCGCGAGCAAGCTTCGCTCCTACACGAGCGCGGCGTCTTTCAAGAGTTGTTTCAGTGCTGCTTGTTCGCTGGCAGTGCCTCTGGTGAGGATCTGCTTCAGTTGCCGTTCGATCGCCACCAGCGAGGCAGGCACTTCAGACAAATTCAAATGCTCGGGCAAAATCTCATCGCCCGTACTCACCAACAACGCAAAGTGAATGACGTTTTCCAGCTCTCGAGTGTTGCCCGGCCAACTGTGCTGTTCCAGCACATGCTGCGCAGCCTCGCTGATCAGCGGCACTGCCAAGTCCAGACGCTGGCTATAGATGCCGAGAAAGTACTCGGCCAGCGACAGGATATCGCCCACCCGTTCGCGTAAGGCGGGCAGTTCGAGTTGACCTTCGCGGAGATAGTGATAAAGCCGCTCATGGAATTTCCCGGCAGCAACCGCCTGGGCCAGATCGATGCTGGTGGCGGCCACCAGGCGCACATCCACCGGACTCGGTTGCTGGGCGCCGACGCGGGTGACTTCGTGGTTTTCCAGGGCGGCAAGCAGTTTGACCTGGATCGGCAACGGCAGGTCGCCGATCTCGTCCAGATAGAGCGTCCCGCCGTTGGCCGAACCGAACCAGCCGGCGCGACTGCTGGCCGAACCGCTGAAGCTGCCGGCAGCGTAACCGAACAATTCGGCATCGGCGTAAGTGGGGCTGATCGCGCCGCAATTCACCGAAACGAACAAGCCCCCACGATCACTGGCGCGGTGGATGTGCCGCGCCAACAATTCCTTACCGCTACCCGTTTCGCCACGGATCAACACGGAAATCGAACGCGGCGCCAGTTGCTCCAGCTCCTGGCGCAACTGGCGCGAGCGCGGATCGACAAATACCAGCGCCTTGGCGCGAATGCTAAGGGGACTTTTTTCTGCATCGGGAAAGGTCAGCAGCGGCTGACCGAAGGCTTCGAAACTCATGGCAGACTCCCGCCCAAAACCGTCAGGAGACGGGGGCGATTTTTAAAAAATCAGGTTCAAGCGCGACGCAGCGCGTGGTGCTCCATACGATTTTGCAGACGATAGAGATAGGCAAAACCCTGCTCCCAGCGCTGATGACCGGACTTCACGTTGATGTGTCCGGCCCCCGACAAAATTCCCGCCTCGGCGCCCCAGTTGCGGGCCAGCTCCAATGCACGGGGCGCACTCACGGCGCTGTCATTGTCCGAGCTGACGACCTGGCTGGGAAACGGCAAAAGGTGGGTCGGGATCGGAGCGAAATTGCGCAAGGCTGGCGCACATGCCGGACGCTCGACGTCCGCAGGCGCCACCAGCAAGGCACCGCGAACCTGACGTAAATACTGCACAGGCGCAGTGGCGGCCCAATGGGCAACCGTAATGCAACCCAGGCTATGGGCGATCAGGATCACGGGGGTACTGTCCACAGCAATTGCCTCGGCAAGCGCAGCGACCCAGTCTTCACGACGCGGCGTCAGCCAGTCGGCCTGCTCCACCCGTGCGCTATTCGGCAGGCTGTTCTGCCAGTGGCTTTGCCAATGATCTTCTGACGATCCTTGCCAGCCCGGCACAATCAGGTAGCGAATGGATTCGTTGCGCATGGGGAGCTCTCCTGCTGCGTGTCTGTTCCCGGTCAGTATAAGGAGGAGAGTTATATTCGTTAAGGAATAAGAAGCTATTTGTTAAGACCAAAACGGAATATAAAGTGAAAAACCTGTAGGCGCTGGCTTGCCGGCGAAAGCGGTATTTCTGGCAAAGCATTATCGCCTGACAGAAAGCATTCGCTGCGCCGCGGCGATCTGACAAGCCTGCTCCTCCAGGGTCTTTATGCCCGGAATAAAAAAGGGACCGCACCCTGCCAAGGAGACGGTCCCGGAAACTGATAATCCAGCGAAGAACACCTGCAACGTCGCGAGGTGAGCCTCCAGTAATGTTTAGCGTGCAAAGGTTTCGGTTTGATGAACTCTCTGTTTGGTGCCTGGCTTCGTTGAACCCATCATTGCTCAAACCTCTTATTCTTTAAAAGAATATTTAGAGTTATTTATAGATCAATACTGCATATTCGATCCAAGCCAAACCGACCTCCTCAGCCATGTTGATGCTCGGTCGAGCAGACGCTCAAGCAAAAGGAACAAAATCGGGGAAACCAACATTCCTGACGGATATGCGCCGATCGCTGTGCTGCATTCAGTCGCAGGGGACTTGCAGAAGTACCGTCCATGCTTCCATCCTCTGGTTATTGATGTTCGCATCCTGCCTTGTGAACACCTGCAATGTGGTAGTCGTGAACGCCAACCTGTTGACCGGAAGCGCCAATCAGCATGACTGAACCGACCTCCCTCGCCAGCTGGACCCGCGCCCTGCGCAAGCAACTCGATGCGCTTGGCCTCGACAGCACCGCCCTGTGCCAGCAGGCGGGGCTTGACCCGCAACTGATGGACGACCCGAACGCCCGTTACCCGTTGTCCGGAACGACGCGCCTGTGGGAAATCGCGGTGCAGGTCAGCGGTGATCCGGCGATCGGCTTGCGGGTGTCGCGCTTTGTCAGCCCGACCACGTTTCACGCGCTCGGTTATGCGCTGGTAGCCAGCGGCAGCCTTAGGGAAGTATTCGAGCGCATCGTGCGTTATCACCAGGTGGTCAGCGATGCCCTGGAACTGGAACTGATCCGCGCCGAAGACCGCTACCGCTTCAGTCTGAAAATACCGCCTGGCAATCCGGCCCCGGCGTTCGAAGCCATCGATGCCTTCGCGGCGATTTACGTGCGCACCTGTCGCAACCGTCTCGGGCGCGACTACGCGCCGCTGGCGGTGTATCTGCGGCGCCCGGAACCCAGCGACTCACATCAATGGCACAAGGTCTTTCGCTCGCCGGTGTACTTCGCCGCCGATGAAGACCGCCTGGAGTTTGCCCTGCTGGATTTCGACAGCCACCTCGACGATGCCAACCCGGAACTGGCCGAGCATAACGAAGCGGTGCTCAAGCGCACCCTCGCGCAACTCAAGCCCCTGACCTGGGAGCGCAAGGTGCGCGACGCCATTGAAGAGCAATTGCCCGAAGGCGAACCCAGCGCCGAACGCATCGCCCAGGCCCTGCACCTGAGCTTGCGCAGCCTGCAACGGCATCTGGCGGACGAAGGCTGTCGGTTCGATACGCTGCTCAATGAAAGTCGTGAAAACCTGGCGCTGCTGCACCTGCGTGACCCGCAGTGTTCGTTGAGTGAGATCAGCTATTTGCTGGGGTTTGCCGATACCAGCAGCTTCAGTCGCGCGTTCAAGCGCTGGACGGGGATGACGCCGGGGCAGTTTCGGGAGGGGTTGCAGTGACAGCTCTGGAAGGTGTGGTGTCTGATCTGGCCTCATCGCGAGCAAGCTCGCTCCCACATGGGTTCTGTGGTGTTCACCGATTCTCGTATCCGCTGGAGATCAACTGTGGGAGCGAGCTTGCTCGCGATGAGGCCGGATCAGACACCACAGAAACGCCTCAGCGCCCCCGATCCCGCCGCAACACCTTGCGCACCCGCTTCACCAACTCACTCACCGCAAACGGCTTGAGCAGGTAATCATCTTCATGCAGCTCCAGCCCGCGCAGGCGATCTTCGATTCCATCTTTTGTCGTCAGGAGCAGCACCGGCGTATCGCCCAGCTTGCGGATCTGTTGCAGTAACTGCCAGCCGTTGAGCCCCGGCAGCATCACGTCGAGGATGATCAGCTCGTACTCGCCGGACTCGATAAAACGACGGCCCGCCATCCCGTTGACGGCCACATCCACCGCATAACTCGCCTCGCTCAACCCTTTGGCTAAAAGCCTGGCGAGTTCAGGCTCGTCTTCCACTAACAGCACACGCATGGCACACCTCGATTGTCGTCATCACAGGCTAGGCGTGTTCGCGCCCAAAGCCCACTACTACCGACAGGTTTCAGATAATTGCCAACGCCCGCAGTCGCGCGGCATCCACTATCTCGATTTCGCCGTACCGCAAATTCACAATCCCCTGCCCCTGCAAATCCTTGAGGATCTGGTTGGTGGTCTGGCGTGAGAGCGACAACATCGAAGCAAGCTGCTCCTGTGGCAGTTGCAGTAAACGCCGTGGCGATTCGGTTTCGCCGTAACCTTGGGCAATCATCAGCAAGCGGTGGGCCAGGCGGGCGGGGGCCGGCATCAGGCTCAACTGTTCGAGATTGATGAAGGTCAGGCGCAGTTTGTGGCTCATCAGCAATGCCAGTTGCCGCCAGTACACCGGTTGATCGTCGAGCAACGCCAACATTACGGCCTGCGGAATGTGCAATAGCACGCAATGCCCCTGGCCGAACGCATCGTGAGTCCGGGGCTGACTGTCGAACAGGCAGATTTCGCCGAACCAATGGGGCTGCTCGATCAGGCTCAGCAACGCCTCTTTGCCCTCCTCGTTCACCGCGCCGATGCGCACCGAGCCTTCGAGCACCGCGTACACCCCGCACGGTGGATCGCCGCGCTGGAACAGCCGCTGCCCCGGTAGCAGACGCCGGATATGGGCGGCTGCCAGCAGGCTATCCTGTAAGGAAACAGGTAAATGGCTGAACCACTGGCCGCTCATCAGGCGTGGACGCCAGACCTGCATATCCATGAAAACTCCTTGAGATTGTCGCCTGGCTGACAGAGCGAATGGTGTACCCGGGGCATGATCCAGCACCCTACAGGAGGAACAACAATGAAAAGCCTCGTCGACCATCTCAGTCAATACGCTACCTACCATCGCGACCCACGCAATATTGCCACCCACTTTGTCGGCATTCCGCTGATTGTCGTGGCGGTGGCGGTGTTGCTGTCCCGTCCGCAATGGGCGGGGGGCTGGCTGTCACCGGCGGTGTTGGTAACGCTGGCGTCGGCGTGGTTTTACCTGCGCCTGGAGCTGCGCCTCGGGGTGTTGATGAGCGTGCTGCTCGGGATGTGCCTTTGGGCAGGTCAGGTGTTGGCGCAGCAAAGCACCCTGGTCTGGCTGGCGAGCGGCGTCGGGATGTTTGTGATCGGTTGGGTGATTCAGTTTGTCGGTCATCACTATGAAGGACGCAAGCCGGCGTTTGTCGATGATGTGACGGGGTTGATTGTCGGGCCGCTGTTTGTGGTGGTGGAGCTGGCGTTTTTGCTGGGGCTGCGGCGGGAGCTGAAAGCGCAGATCGAGGCGCGGGCGGGTGGTGTGCGTTTGCGCCAGGATAACGCTGCGGCGTAAATCGCTTTCGCGAGCAAGCCCGCTCCCACATTGGATCTCCAGTGAACACATTATTGGTGAACACCATGGATGAAATGTGGGAGCGGGCTTGCTCGCGAAGCTTTTGCTTTTGATTTTTGCTTTTAGAGGTTGGCGACTTTCTGCCAGACCTTCGGCTTGAAGAACAGCGTCTCACCCTTCACCAGGCCAGTCAGGCTGTCGTGATCCTTCACCACTTCCGCTTCGATCAAATCGCTCTGGCCTTCGACCTTCAACGTGACCCGGGTCGTCGCGCCCAATGGACGGATATCCCGCACCTCGGCCGCGTGATGATCTTCCAGTTCATGGCGCGACAGCGACACTTCGTGAGGACGGAACAGCACATGTTTGTCTTCACCCAGATGCAGACGGTTCGAGTCGCCGAGGAAGTGATAGACGAAATCGCTGGCCGGATTTTCGTAGACGTCGCCCGGTGAACCGATCTGCTCGATCACCCCCTTGTTCATCACCACGATGCGGTCGGCGACTTCCATGGCTTCTTCCTGGTCGTGGGTCACGAAGACCGAGGTCAGGTTGATGTCTTCGTGCAGCCGAGCGAGCCAGCGTCGCAGTTCTTTACGGACCTTGGCGTCAAGGGCGCCAAACGGCTCATCGAGCAGCAGCACCTTCGGCTCCACCGCCAGGGCCCGGGCCAAGGCAATACGCTGACGCTGACCGCCGGACAGCTGTTCCGGATAGCGATCCGCCAACCAGTCCAGTTGCACCATGTTCAGCAGTTCGTGGACCTTCACCGCGATCTGGCTCTCGCTGGGGCGCTGGTTTTTCGGTTTCATGCGCAGGCCGAACGCGACGTTGTCGAACACGGTCATGTGGCGGAACAGGGCGTAGTGCTGGAATACGAAGCCGACGTTGCGATCACGTACGTCGTGGCCGGAAACGTCTTCGCCGTGAAATACGATGTTGCCCTGATCCGGCGTTTCCAGGCCGGCGATGATCCGCAACAGCGTGGTTTTGCCGCAACCGGAGGGGCCGAGCAGCGCGACTAGCTCGCCGCTCTGGATGTCCAGGCTGATGTTGTCCAGCGCCTTGAACGCGTTGAAATTCTTGCTGACGTTACGCACTTCGATCGACATGACTTATTCCTCCGCGGCGCTGGCGCGCAGGCGGTTAATACGGTTTTCGCTCCACTGCTTGAGCAGCAGGATGAAGAGCGCCAGGATCAGCAACAGGCTCGCCACGGCGAACGCGGCCACGTGGTTGTATTCGTTGTAGAGGATCTCGACGTGCAACGGCAAGGTATTGGTCACCCCGCGAATGTGCCCGGAAACCACCGACACCGCACCGAACTCACCCATGGCCCGCGCCGTACACAGCACCACGCCGTAGATCAGGCCCCATTTGATGTTGGGCACGGTGACATGCCAGAACATCTGCCAGCCATTGGCCCCGAGCAGGCGCGCGGCCTCCTCTTCCTGGGTGCCTTGCTCCTGCATCAGCGGAATCAGCTCGCGGGCCACGAACGGCACGGTGACGAAAATCGTCGCCAGCACGATGCCCGGCAAAGCGAAGACGATCTGAATGTCGTGGTCCTGCAACCATGGCCCGAACAAACCCTGGGCGCCGAACATCAGCACGTAGACCAGGCCGGCGATCACCGGCGACACCGAGAACGGCAGGTCGATCAGGGTCACGAGGATACTTTTGCCGCGGAACGAATACTTGCTCACGCACCACGCCGCACTGACGCCGAATACCAGGTTCAACGGCACCGAAATCAACACGGCGATCACCGTGAGTTTCAGGGCCGACAGTGCATCCGGTTCAAAGATCGCAGTAAAGAACGCACCGATTCCGAGCTTGAGGCCCTGGGACACCACGATCACCAGCGGCAACAACAGGAACAGCGCAAAAACCAGCCAGCCCAGGCCGATCAGCAGCCGCCGCGATGAGGCGCTGCCACGACGGGAGGCGTTCGAGGAAGCAGCAGCAATAGACGATTGGGACATTTTGCGCCTCCTTATGGGGTTTCGATGCGCCGCTGCAGCAAGTTGATCAGCAGCAACAGGATGAAGGAAACCACCAGCATCAGTACACCAATGGAGGTAGCGCCGGTGTAATCGTACTGGTCGAGTTTGACCATGATCAGCAGCGGGAGAATCTCGGTTTTCATCGGCATGTTGCCGGCGATGAATATCACCGATCCATACTCGCCAACCCCACGGGCAAAGGCCAAGGCGAAGCCAGTCAACCAGGCGGGCAGCAAGGCAGGTACCAGGATATGGCGGAAAACCTGCAGGGGTTTCGCACCGAGGCACGCCGCCGCTTCCTCCACTTCACGGGGGATATCGGCCAATACTGGCTGTACTGTACGTACCACGAATGGAAGCGTTACAAAAGTCAGCGCCAGGGTGATGCCGAGGGGGGTATACGCGATCTTGAACCCCAGGTCGGCCGCGAATTGCCCCACCCAGCCGTTCGGCGCGTAGAGCGCGGTCAAGGCGATACCGGCAACGGCAGTGGGCAATGCGAACGGAAGATCGATCATCGCGTCGATGATTTTTCGTCCCGGGAAGGTGTAGCGCACCAGCACCCAGGCCAGCAGCGTGCCGATGATGCCGTTGATGATCGCAGCGTAGAGGGCGGTGCCGAAGCTCAGCTTCAACGCCGCCAGCACCCGCGGTGCCGAGATAATCGCCCAGAACTGTTCCCAGGTGAGTTGAGCGGCATGCACGAACATCGCCGCCAGTGGAATGAGCACAATCAGGCTGAGGTACACCAAGGTGTAGCCCAGCGTCAGCCCGAAGCCGGGTATGACGGGGGAGATACGACGCGACATAAAAGTCCTTGGTTAAAAAACTATTCGCTAAACGCATCAATGTGGGAGCGGGCTTGCTCGCGAAGGGGCGTACCAGTCAACTCTTACGTCGCATGACACACCGCCTTCGCGAGCAAGCCCGCTCCCACAAAGTACGCGCCCAAGCATCAGGCTCGTGTGTGGCAAATCAGATTACTGCGCCTGGTAAATCTGGTCGAACACGCCGCCGTCATTGAAGAATTTCGGTTGCGCGGTTTTCCAGCCGCCGAAGTCCTTGTCAATCGTCACCAGTTCCAGGGTCGGGAACTGTTTGGCGTACTTGGCTGCGACATCCTTGTCACGTGGACGATAAAAGTTTTTCGCCGCGATTTCCTGGCCCGCCGGGCTGTACAGGTGCTTGAGATACGCCTCGGCGATCTCGGTATTGCCCTTTTTCTCGGCGTTTTTGTCGATCACAGCCACCGGAGGTTCGGCGAGAATCGACAGCGAAGGCACCACGATGTCGAACTTGTCGGCACCGCCATCTTCTTTAAGCGCCAGGAAGGCTTCGTTTTCCCAAGCCAGCAGCACATCGCCCTGGCCGTTGTTGACGAAAGTGATGGTCGAACCGCGAGCACCGGTGTCCAGGACAGGAACGTGCTTGAACAGGGTCTGTACGTATTCCTTGGCCTTGGTTTCGTCACCGCCGTTGGCTTTCAGGCCATAGGCCCAGGCTGCCAGGAAGTTCCAGCGCGCGCCGCCGGAGGTTTTCGGGTTCGGCGTGATGACTTCCACTCCGCTCTTGGTCAAATCGCCCCAATCCTTGATGCCCTTGGGATTGCCCTTGCGCACCAGGAACACGATGGTCGAGGTGTACGGCGTGCTCGCCTCCGGCAGACGCTTCTGCCAGTCGGCCGGCAGAGTCTTGCCGAGCTTGGCGATTTCATCGATGTCACCGGCCAAGGCCAGCGTCACCACATCGGCGCGCAGACCGTCGATCACTGCCCGACCCTGCTTGCCCGAGCCACCATGGGATTGCTGGATTTTCACGTTGTCGTCCGGATGCGCTTTCTTCCAGAAACTGCTGAATTCGGCGTTGTAGTCCTGATACAGCTCTCGAGTCGGGTCGTACGACACGTTGAGCAGTTCGTAATCCTTGGCAACTGCGGAGCCAGCAAATAGAGCACTGGCCAAGGCGGCCAAAGCGAAATGACGAATCGACGACATGGTGAAAGCTCCTGGAATTCTGTAAGTGATGGCTTTTCTTATGGGTTTCAGGATCGCGGTTGCCGGTTAAAAAATCGCAGCCCGAGGCCGCTCCTGCCGTTGTCCCCCGTAGGAGCTACCGCAGGCGGCGATCTTTTGATCTTTTGTTTCAGCTCGGCTTGTTGCCCGGGTTCTGCAAACGGAATTTTTCCTTGCGTTCGATCTGGACCACCTGTGCGTTGTGCACGGTGATTTCCACGGCGCCGAACCGCAGGTCGCGCAAGGCACTCTGGATCTCACGCAAGATGGTGGCTTCGTCTTGTCCGTCAACGCTACGCAGGGATGCGCTCATGGTGCTGCTCCTTCGACTGAGAGGTTGCCTGGCAGCGGGCGGCACTGCTTGCGGCGTGAGACCAATAGTAGATAAGCGCGGATATTCTTAAAAAGACTATTTAAGAATGTTTATATAACCAAATTGATTGCCTGCACGCCCCCTGTAGGAGCCGGCTTGCCGGCGAAGGCAGCCTCGAGCCTTGCATTGCCAATGAAGTCGCCTTCGCCGGCAAGCCGGCTCCCACAACAGGGGCGTGCATCCGGGAAGTTTTTGGTGTCTAGCGGATTTCCGGCATCCGCATCCAGTCCAGCTGCCCAGCCGGCACCGGTCTGCCGAACCAATACCCCTGCCCCAGATCGCAACCGTGCTCAAGCAGGAACCCCGCCTGCTCGACCTGTTCAATCCCTTCGGCGTGCACCTGCATCCCCATGCTCTGCGCCAAGGCAATGATCACCCGCACAATCGCCGCGTCATCCTCATCCCACGGCAACCCGGCGACAAATCCCTGATCGATCTTCAGCTTCTGCACCGGCAATCGTTTAAGACGCAGTAACGACGAATACCCGGTACCAAAGTCATCGATGGCCAGCCGCACACCCAGTTCGCGCATTCGATGCATCTGCTCCAAGGCCACTTCAGGGTCTTCCATCACCGCACTTTCGGTGACTTCCAGTTCCAGGCAGGCCGGATCGAGCCCGGTTTCGTGCAGTATTTTTGCCACCTGCTGAAACAGCTCACGGCGAGCGAACAACCGCGAGGAAACATTCACCGCGACAAACGACAACGCCACACCGGCCTGCAGCCACTGGCACATTTGCTGACAAGCCTGTTGCATCACCCAGGCATCGATTTGGGCGATCAATCCGGTGCGTTCGGCAATGGGAATGAATTCCGCCGGCGACACCAGCCCACGCTGCGGATGCTCCCAGCGCACCAGCGCCTCAACACCAACCAGGCGACGGGTCCTGAGGTCGTGAACCGGCTGGTAATACACGCGCAGTTCCTGCTGCTCCAGCGCACGGCGCAGCTCAACCGCAGTCGCGACCCGTTGCTGGGCGTGGGCGGTCAGCTCTTCGGTGTAAAGGGCGTAGCCATCGCGACCCGCACCTTTGGCCTTGAACAGCGCCGAGTCGGCGTTGCGCAACAGCTGTTCGGCACTCAAGGCGTCGCCGGGAAACAGACTGATACCGATGCTGGTATTGATAAACAGCTGATGCCCGTCGATCAGGAACGGCTGCCTGAAATCATCGATAATCCGCTGCGCCAGCGCTGCGGCCTGCATCAACTGTGGACAGTTTTCGGCCAGCACGGCGAATTCATCGCCGCCCAGCCGCGCCAGGGTAATTTCCTGGCCGAACAGGGCTTGCAAACGCTCGGCCACAGCTTTGAGCAACTGATCACCGATCGTGTGCCCGAGGCTGTCGTTGATCATCTTGAAATGATCCAGATCGATCAGCAGTAACGCACAACCCCGCTTGTGAATCTGCGCCGAAGCCAGCGCCTGTTCGGTGCGGTCGGTGAACAGCAAGCGGTTGGGCAGATCGGTCAGCGGGTCATGGTGAGCAAGGTGCTTGAGTTCATGTTCAGAGTTCTTGATCGCGCTGATGTCGGAAAACACTGCCACGTATTGGCTGAGCCGTCCCTGATCGTCGTGAATGATGCGGATCGTCTGCCATTGCGGGTAGATCTCGCCGCATTTGCGCCGGTTCCAGATTTCCCCGCTCCACTCGCCGACGCTATTGAGTGTCGCGAACATCGCCTGGTAAAAGTCTGGTGGGTGATGGCCCGACTTGAACATGTTCGGTCGCTGGCCCAGCACTTCCTCACACGGGTACCCGGTGATTTCCATGAACGCCCGATTCACATGGACAATCAGTCCATTGCTGTCGGTGACCAGCACCCCTTCACGGGTGCAATCGAACACCGCAGCCGCCTGACGCAAGCGTTGCCGGTCTTCGCTGCGCTCACGCAACCTGGCACCGATCCCCACGCTATGGAACAAACGCGCCCGAGCCAGGAAGATCAACCCGGCGCTAAACACGACCCACGCGTAACCGTTGATCAGTTGCCATCGCTGCAATGCCTCGGAGCTATCGAAGAAACTGCTCAATAAATGAGCACTCAATTGCAGCCAGGCTATTGAAACCAGAAGGTAAAGCAGCGATGCGCGCAGAGCAGCGCGATAGGTAGCAGACATTCGGCCGTCCATGTCCCTTAGAAATCGATGGGATTATAGGGCAAAGAAACATCCAGCCACTCTTATCTGAAAGGGTGACTGGTTTTATCTGTAGGCTCAGTGATAATGCAACGGCTGTTTTTTTCTTTATCGAGGGCCCAATAGCCTATGTGGTACGAAGGTTTTCTCGGCTTGTCGCCCTGGTCAATGGTGGCAGTCACCCTGCTGATGACCCACGTGACGATTATTGGCGTCACGGTCTATCTGCATCGTTATTCAGCCCATCGCTCGCTTGAGCTCAATGCCGGCCTGAAACATTTCTTCCGCTTCTGGCTGTGGTTGACCACCGCCCAGAACACCCGCGAGTGGACCGCTATCCACCGCAAGCATCACGCCAAATGCGAAACCGAAGATGACCCGCACAGCCCGGTCGTCAAAGGTTTGTCCACCGTTCTGCGCAAAGGTGCCGAGCTGTACCGCGCCGAAGCGGAAAACCCCGAGACCTTGCGCATCTACGGCAAGAACTGCCCGGACGACTGGATCGAACGCAACCTGTACACCCGTTTCCCGCTGCTGGGCGTGGCGATCATGGGCGTTATCGACCTGCTGCTGTTCGGCACCATCGGCATCACCATCTGGGCGATCCAGATGATGTGGATCCCTGTCTGGGCTGCCGGCGTGGTCAATGGCCTGGGCCATGCCATCGGCTACCGCAACTTCGAATGCCGCGATGCGGCGACCAATCTGGTGCCTTGGGGCATCCTGATCGGCGGCGAAGAACTGCATAACAACCATCACACCTACCCGAACTCGGCGAAGTTGTCGGTGAAGAAGTGGGAGTTCGATCTCGGCTGGGCATGGATACAAGTCTTCAGTTTCTTCCGTCTGGCCAAGGTCCAGCGCGTCGCGCCGATTGCCCATCGGGTCGAAGGCAAAGGCAATCTGGACATGGACACCGCCATGGCCATCCTCAACAACCGCTTCCAGATCATGGCCCAGTACCGCAAGCTGGTGATCGCCCCGCTGGTAAAGCAGGAGCTGGAAAAGGTCGATCACTCGGTCCGTCACCAGTTCCACCGGGCCAAACGCCTGCTCTCGCGGGAAACCAGCCTGCTGGATGAAAAGCACCACATGCGCATTCAGACCATGCTCGAGCACAGTCAGGCGCTGAAGGTCATCTACGAGAAACGCCTGGCCTTGCAGCAGATCTGGGTCAAGACCAGTTCGAATGGTCACGACATGCTGGCCGCCATCAAGGATTGGGTACACGAAGCCGAAGCCAGCGGAATTCAATCGCTGCGCGACTTCGCCGACCAGTTGAAAACCTACTCCCTGCGTCCTGCTGCTTCCGTCTGACACCGTTGATCGGTGCGCCCCGTTCGCGGGCGCACCTCTTCGGAACTTAGCTCCAAATCCCCTATCTCAAAGACACTTCGCCATCCAGGCGGGCTTTGTGGTGGCCGCTTTCGAACCTCGAGCGGCACACGCCCTTTGAGATTTTGTACCGATGGTCAATAGAAACCTACAAGACTCATCCCTCCCGCAGTGGCCCGAGGCCGCAGTAACACTAACGGCGCTGTTCCACGCCCAAGGCGAAGTGACGCGCCTGAGCGAACGCGAACAGCTGTTCAATACCCTGCTGGTGAGCGTCAACGCGGTGCTTTGGGCATTCAACTGGGAAACCCGCCAGATGCTCTATGTGAGCCCTGCCTATGAGCGGATCTTCGGCCGTTCCGCAGAACTTTTACTGTCCGACTACAACCAGTGGCGCGACAGTATTTACCCCGACGACCTGGACTATGCCGAGCGCAGCATGGCCGAAGTATTAATCAATGGCGCCGTGGAAGACCGTGAGTACCGCATCATCGCCGCCGACGGCCAGGTGCGCTGGCTGAGTGACAAGTGCTTCATCAATCGTCTGGCCGAGCCGGGACAGCCGATGATCATCGTCGGCATTG
Organism: Pseudomonas silesiensis; assembly: GCF_001661075.1. NCBI lineage: Bacteria > Pseudomonadati > Pseudomonadota > Gammaproteobacteria > Pseudomonadales > Pseudomonadaceae > Pseudomonas > Pseudomonas silesiensis. The sequence goes on along the minus strand of NZ_CP014870.1, from coordinate 120,429 downwards.
CCGAAGACATCACCGACAAGAAGCACATCGAAACCGAACTGCAGCGCCTGGCTACCACAGACGGTCTGACCCAGAGCAGCAACCGTCGGCACTTCTTCGACTGCGCCCACCGCGAATTCGAACAGGCGCGCAAACAGGACGAGCCGCTATCGTTCCTGCTGCTGGATATCGATGATTTCAAAGTGATCAATGACACCTATGGCCACCAGGTGGGCGATAGCGTGCTGCAACGGATCGCCGAGAGCGGTCGCGCTTCGTTGCGCCGCGGTGATGTCTTCGGACGGATCGGCGGAGAGGAGTTCGCGGCGGTATTCCCCGGCTGCGCACCGGACATGGCCATGCAAGTGGCCGAGCGCCTGCAGCGGGAGATTCAGCGATTGGGCTTTTGCCATGACGACCAGACGTTTGGCATCACCATCAGTCAGGGCTTGACCAGCCTCACTGCCGAGGATGCAAACATCGACGCCTTGTTCGCCCGCGCCGATGCGGCGATGTACGAGGCGAAGCGCCAGGGCAAGAACCGGATCATCTGCGGCTAGCGGCCCCCCCCTGTAGGAGCGAGCTTGCTCGCGATGAACCCGAGAGCACCTCGGGGTGTCAGGCTTGCAGCGTTATCGTTGACGACCATCGCGAGCAAGCTCGCTCCTACAGGGTGGATTTGTATCAGGCTTGCCTTTGGCGCAGACGCGTCAATTCCGGCACTCCGATCTTCAGCAACCGCGCCGCCCGGCTCTTCGCCAGCACCTCAATACCCTCCTGCCCGGGCAGACGCGCCAGCTGAGCAGCCATGTTCATCACCAGCGCCTCACGGGAGTAAACACCGCCACCGAGCTCGTAGACCGCCGCAATCAAGCCTCGCAACTCCAGCGGTAAACGCCAGCGAGTGCGCAATGCCGAACCATAGGCCGCGCCGAATGCCGCCAGCGCATCACCCACCGCCTCCCGCTCATCCAGCTCACCCCCGGCTTGCTTCCATTCCTGCAAAGACCGCAACAACGCCAGTTCGCCCAGTCGATGCAGCATACCGGCGCAATAACAGCGCTCCTGATCCAGATCCAGCAAGCGCGCCAGCGACCGCGCATAGTCGGCGGTTTGCCGCGACAGCTCACTATAACGCTCGGCGTAGTCCGCCAGGCATGGATCGCTGAACCGCGCACTGCGCTTGAGGGCCAACCCCAGAACCAGGTTCATGCTTTGTTCAATGCCGAGACGGTGCAGCGCCTGGGACAAGGTTTGTACGGCAACACCCTGATATTGGGCCGCGCTGTTGGCGGCGGCGATCAGTACGGCGGTGATCTGCGGATCGGTACGGATCTCGTCATGCAGCAGCGTCAGATCGATGCTGTCGGGATTGAGGCTGCGCTTGAGCGCCAACTGCACGTCGGTCATCAGGGATGCGCCATCAGCCAGTTCGCGTCGGCGCTCCAGGAAAACCGCCAAGGTCATGCCCGGCGCCAGCGTCGGCTCATCGCACAACACTTGCTCGCCAGCAGTGAGCAGCAAACCCTGCAGACGCCGGGTCAGGCTCTCCATGTTCAGGGGTTTGGTCAGATAGGCCGCAGGCGCCAAGGGCAAGGCTTGGCGCACGCTGGCACTGTCGTTGCGGCTGCTCATCAGTATGAACGGCAGTGGCGGATTGCGTTTGCGCTGGCGAACACTGCGCAATACGTTCAAGCCATCGATGCCTGGCAACTCCCAGTCAACGATCACCAGGTCGTAGGGATATTCCGCCAGCAAGCGCAGTGCTTCCTGACCATCGGCACACAGATCCAGCCGCGCATCGCAGCGCACGCTCAACAGCACTTGCTTGAGCAGGTCACGAGACCAGGGGTCGGCCTCGGCGATCAACACACGCGGTACAGCAGGTAACACCACAGCGGTCATCTGCACACTCCATTGGCAAATGCGTGCACCTTACTCAAGGTGGGACATTCGAAACAATGCGGAGGATTTCGGGGGACCAAAAAAAAACCCGCCGAAGCGGGTTTTTTGTCGATCAGCTCACACTTTCATCGAGCACTTTAAATCAAAGCTCAGCGAAGCACTCTTCAATGATGGCCAGACCTTTGTCCAGTTGCTCATCCGGCGAAGTCAGTGGTACCAGCACACGCAGAACGTTGCCGTAGGTGCCGCAAGACAGCAGGATCAGGCCCTTGTCGCGAGCCTTGGCCACGACAGCGGCTACCGCTGGAGCATTCGGCTTGTGGCTGTCGCCGTCGACGAACAGCTCAACCGCGATCATGGCGCCCAAGGCACGGACTTCGCCGATCACCGGGTACTTGGCCTGCATGGCCTTGAGGCCGGTGACCAGACGCTCGCCAACAGCCTTGCAGCGGTCCAGCAGGTGTTCTTCTTCGAACACTTCCATCACGGCCAGGGCCGCGGCGCAAGCGATCGGGCTACCGGCATAGGTGCCACCCAGGCCGCCTGGCGCAATGGCGTCCATGTATTCGGCCTTGCCGCAGACACCGGCCAGCGGGAAGCCGCCAGCGATGGATTTGGCGAAGGTGGTCAGGTCGGCGGCAACGCCCATCTGTTCCATGGCGAAGAAGGTGCCGGTACGGCCAGCGCCAGTCTGCACTTCGTCAGCGATCAACAGGATGCCGTGCTGGTCGCACAGGGCGCGCAGGCGCTTCATGAATTCTTTAGGCGCGACGTAGAAACCACCTTCGCCCTGTACCGGCTCGATGATGATGGCCGCGATGTCACGCGGCTCGGCGTCGTTCTTGAAGATGCGTTCGATGCTGGCGATCGAATCGTCGATGCTCACACCGTGCAGTTCGTTCGGGTACAGCGCGCGGAAGATGCCGCCTGGCATCAGGCCCATGCCGGCCGAGTAAGGCACGACTTTACCGGTCAGGCCCAGAGTCATCATGGTGCGACCGTGATAAGCGCCGGTGAACGCAATCACGCCGGCACGGCCGGTGGCGGCACGGGCGATCTTGATCGAGTTTTCCACAGCTTCGGAACCGGTGGTCACCAGCAGGGTTTTCTTGGCGAAATCACCTGGCACCTTGGCGTTGATTTTCTCGCACACTTCTACGTACGGCTCGTAAGCCAGGACCTGGAAGCAAGTGTGGGTCAGCTTGTTCAGCTGCTCGGTCACCGCGGCGATGATTTTCGGGTGCACGTGACCGGTGTTCAGCACGGCGATACCGCCGGCGAAGTCGATGAACTCGCGACCTTCGACGTCGGTCACGGTGGCGTTCTTCGCGGACTCGGCGAAAATCGGGTGAATCTGGCCAACACCGCGTGGTACTGCGGCTTCGCGGCGTTTCATCAGGGATGCGTTAGTCTTGCTCATACAGTCCTCATTCGCCGCTCATCGGGCGGCGTGGCTCAAGGAAAATGCGGCGGGGAGGCAACTGCGGCAGCATGCGATGATCGACTGCCACAGCGTTCCCGGCTACAGAGAAATTTCCGGTTGAAGCGCGCAAAGGGACAGCGCTCTCGTGCCCTTTGCGTTTGCAGCAATAACCAGCCGGACTTAGATGCCCAGGCAGAGGTATTTGATTTCCAGGTAATCTTCGATGCCGTACTTGGAGCCTTCACGGCCCAGGCCCGACGCCTTGATGCCGCCGAACGGCGCGACTTCGTTGGAGATCAACCCGGTGTTGACGCCGACCATGCCATATTCCAGGGCTTCCGCCACACGGAACACACGACCCAGGTCGCGGGCATAGAAGTACGAAGCCAGGCCGAACTCGGTGTCGTTGGACATCGCGATCACTTCGGCTTCATCTTTGAAGCGGAACAGCGGCGCCAATGGACCAAAGGTTTCTTCCTTGGCCACCGCAGCGTTCTTCGGCACGTTGGTCAGAATGGTCGGCTCGAAGAAGTTACCTTCCATGACCTTGCCTCCGGCCAGAACGGTTGCGCCTTTGCTGACGGCGTCAGCGATGTGCTCTTGAACCTTGGCCACGGCTTTTTCATCGATCAGCGGGCCAGTGGTGGTGCCGTCTTCCAGACCGTTACCGATCTTGAGCTTGGCCACGGCCACTTTCAGCTTCTCGGCGAACGCGTCGTAGACCGAATCCTGAATGTACAGACGGTTGGCGCAGACGCAGGTCTGGCCGTTGTTGCGGTACTTGGAAATGATCGCGCCTTCCACGGCCTTATCCAGGTCCGCGTCGTCGAACACGATGAACGGCGCGTTGCCGCCCAGTTCCAGCGAGACTTTCTTGATGTCCTTGGCACATTCGGCCATCAGTTGACGACCGATTTCGGTCGAACCGGTGAAGGACAATTTGCGCACGATCGGGTTGCTGGTCAGCTCGCTGCCGATGTCGCCAGCGCTGCCGGAAACAACGCTGAACACGCCAGCTGGAATACCTGCGCGCTGGGCCAGTTCGGCCAGAGCGAAAGCGGAGAATGGAGTTTGCGAAGCAGGCTTGAGCACCATGGTGCAACCGGCAGCCAGGGCCGGGCCGGCTTTACGGGTGATCATCGCCGCCGGGAAGTTCCACGGGGTAATGGCCGCGGTCACGCCGATCGGCTGCTTGATCACGATCAGGCGCTTGTCTGGCTGGTGACCCGGAATTACATCACCGTAGATGCGCTTGGCTTCTTCGGCAAACCACTCGATAAAAGAAGCGGCATAAACGATCTCGCCCTTGGCTTCGGCCAACGGCTTGCCCTGTTCCAGGGTCATCAGGCGAGCCAGATCGTCCTGGTTCTCGATGATCAGTTCGAACCAGCGACGCAGCTTGTTCGCGCGGTCCTTGGCGGTCAGTGCACGCCAGGCCGGCAGCGCCTTGTCGGCGGCTTCGATCGCACGGCGGGTTTCGGCAGCGCCCATTTTCGGCACGGTGCCCAGCGTTTCACCCGTTGCCGGGTTGGTGACCTTGATCGTCTGACCGTTGTCCGCATCGACCCAAGCGCCATCGATAAAGGCTTGTTGGCGGAACAATTGGGTGTCTTTAAGCTGCATGTCGGCTTTCCTTAACAGCACCGCGACCAGCGCGGAGCGAATTATGATTGTAGAAAGGCGCCTCGAAGGCTGCCGTCAGGGAAATCATTCACCGGGCTGAAGCACATAAATAGCGCACGGAGTGGACTCGTGCGGTTCAGCACCCAGACAAGAGCGTTTGAAATCTCAAACGAATCCTAGGATCAAAGGGGGTAAAGGACAATAGCCTGTTCGAAAAAAAGAACGAAAACGGCGTATTTGCGTGTTTTTTCAGATCAGCGTAGTAAACAGTCGTTACAGGCTCGAAAAACACAGGCGATTCAGCAGCATGGACGCCCGCACCGCTTATGAGTATCATGGCGCCCGCATCGCACCAGTAGCTCAGCTGGATAGAGTACTGCCCTCCGAAGGCAGGGGTCGTGGGTTCGAATCCCGCCTGGTGCACCATATAGTAGAAACGAGAAAGCCTCAGATCTTAGGGTCTGGGGCTTTTTTGTGGTCATACACCGTCACCCGATTGCGCCCGGCCTTCTTCGACGCAAACAGCGCATGGTCCGCCCAGGCGATCAGGTCGGCGTGGTTGATCGAGGGCTGGCTCAGGTCGGCCACCCCCAGGCTGATGGTGAAGCGGATGCTCTGGCCGTTGTGCACTACTTCCAGCCCTTCGACTGCCTTACGCAGACGCTCGGCGAAAACCTTTCCACCGATCTTGTCAGTGTCCGAAAGCACCACGCCGAACTCTTCACCGCCGTAGCGCCCAGCCACATCGGTTTCGCGCTCATGCTCGCGGATCAGCCTGGCGACTTGCTCGATGACCTTGTCACCCGCTTGGTGACCGTAGGTGTCGTTGACCTGCTTGAAGTGGTCGATATCCAGCATCACCAGGCTGGTGGCATTGCCATAACGCTGGTGCCGGGCATAGGCGACTTTCAGGCTTTCCTCCCAATAACCGCGGTTGTACAAGCCCGTCAGCCGATCGGTTCTGGAGAGTTGCTGCAATTGCGCATTGGCGGCCTGGAGCTGATGCCGGTTGGTGGCGACGTCGGTGACGTCATAGATCACCAGGCAGATATGATTGATTTTGCTGTCGGTGGAGCGCAACGGTAACAGCGTGGTGTTCTGGTACATGAACTCTTCCTGGCCGGTGATCGGCTGGTAGTTCTTGAACCGCACCAGATACGGACGCTGCTCCCAGACGGTGAACGCTGGCGTGCCCAGGGCAGCGACGCTTTCCACCTTGCGGCTGAACCATTGGCGGTCGATTTCGGGAAACAGACTGAAGAAATTCTGATTGTGGGCGTCCTTGGGCTGCACCCCGGAGCGGTTCTCCATAAAGGTGTTCCAGACCTGCACGCGGTAGTCGCGGTCGAGCACCACCACACCGACGTCAATGCTCTGGGCGATCGCCAGCAACCAGTGAAACTCGTTCAGATCGATAGGTTCGTTCATGGCTCAGTTCATCAAGTAGGCGAGTTTATGGGTCAACCGCTCGATGGAGTCTTCCGTGAACAGCAACAATAGGTCGAAACGAATATCGTGCCCTTCCAGGCTGTAGCTGATTTCCACCGCCAGGGTCTTTTTCCAGCGCTTGCTGTTGACCCGGATCAGCTCATCGATGGCCGCGTGCTGGCCGAGGATCTGCGGGTGGCCTTGCGAAAACACCACATCGATCTGTTCGGCAATGCTGCTCAAGCAAGCACCGATCAGCACGCTGGAGAGGTCCAGCAGCATTTCCAGGTCCGAATAATCGGGGCTTTGACGCTGCATCAATTGCGCGATGTCGGCGATTTCCGAGTCGTGAAACATCAGCAGGGCTTCGCCGGCGATGCCACTGCCGATAAAACCCTGGCAGATGGCCGTGAGTTGCTTGCTGTTGCTGGCATCGGTCAGCGCCATGTGCAACTCGCCGACTTCGAGGATGTTCACGTTCGGTACCGGCAACTGCACAAAGACGCCCAACACCTGGGCGATCAGCGCGGCCGCCCGTCCGATGGCAACGTTGACCGTTTCACGGAACGCATCGTGAAAACTGATGACCGTGTTCGCTGCCAGACGACTCCCCAACGATGCCTGGCCGGGTTTCGTCAGTAGCCCCAACTGACTGAGTGTCTGGCGCAGCAGGTTTTCGTCGAAAGGCTTTTTCAGAAACGCCAGCGCGCCCAGCTCATGCACGCGCCGCACCGCTTCTTCCTGGATGTCACCGGAGATCACGATGACTTGCGCTTTCAATCCTTCGGCGCGCAAGGCGCTCAATACCTGATAGCCATCCATCTCCGGCATGGTCAGGTCGAGCAGCACCACCTGCCCCAAACCCCGGCGTATCGCCTCCATTGCCTCGCGACCATTACCCGCCTCGGTGACCGAAACCGGCCAGTCCACCGGCAGTGCCCGTAACACCTGCTTACGGGCCATGTTGGAGTCGTCACAGACCAATAGGGGAATCATTGACACAAGATAGGGCACTCATCGGCGTTGGATATCAGGAAAAGCACTGCGGCCCATCATGCCCCATAAGCTTACAAAGACCATCTTTAAAACAGGGATAAATTTAGAACGACGTCCAGCAGGGTGAGCCAGTGACTATTTACCCGCCAACCCCGGCGCCTCACGAATGATGAAGTGATCCAGGTTCTCAATATCGAATAGGTCAGACGGTCTAAAGATTATTCGGGACGGGACAGTGGTTTCTTGGGCAGCCCGCGACCATTGGCACTCTGACAATCGCCGTTACCCCTCACCCAACATCCGAAGTTGCACGAGATCGACCTGCGCGATACCCTTTTGCCGTCGCTGCCAATTCAGCGACCGGGCTTGGTAACCCGAGAGTTGAGCGCAACAGCGCCCCCATCAGATTTGCAGGCGTTTTTTTATGCCCGCAATTTTGAGTTATGGCGGCTGTGCGTGGGACGTCTTCGGGCGTGCCGGATTCCTTGACTCCCGGTTTACCAACCTGCGCACAGCTGCCACCCATTCGCTTGGTAACGAAAAAGTGGCAGTTCCTCGTCAAGGTGCTAGACCATGCGCAACAAAAATCCGTCCGAAATTTGTTTTACCCTTCAGCGCGATCTTGAATCGCACTCCCACCGCGCCTCCATCAATGGAGGTCGGAAATGACCGATCCATCAGAGCTAAAAACAATCGGCTTAACGCCTGCCGTCTACTGCTCAGATCAGGCGGTGTTTCACGTCACTCGCGGTGTGCCTCTTGGCGATGCGTTAGGCATGGCTTCCGATTTTCTGTTCCTCGCCCAAGCACTGTCCAAAGACGCTGCCTACGACAGGGAAAGTGATCGTCACGCTTGGGCTGCGCATTATTTGACGGCGATGAGTAAGGCGCTGGTTGATGATGTGGTGAAAGTGCTGACGCAAGTACCAGCGTCGCGGAAGGAACAAGCCACAGAATAGCGGCAGCCCACCATTCAAATTGCAGGTCCTGTTTTTGTTGGGATCTGCAATTTGAAAGAGTAGCTAAGTGCTGCGTTACTCCGCTTCAATGCCATTAACGAGTGCGTGAAGCTCTGCGAACACCGTTTCGGCAGCTTGCTCCGCGGCGTTCCGACGATGGACTCAAGGGCGGTGCGTTTATTCAGAAAGAACGCGTTATCGTTAACGTCCATCGCGAGCAAGCTTGCTCCTACAACGGTGCGGTGTTCACCCGATAGGTTGGCGTTTGGCGCCGAGGCGTTCTTTTCATTCGGTCGTCCAGTCGAACTCGTCGTATTCATCATCTTCGTCTTCGTCCTCGATCAACTCTTCATCCAGGACGTCTTCCTCAAGCGCCTCTTCTTCCTGCTTCGCCAGAAGAAACTCCTTACGACTCTCAGTCACTGCTCGCCGTAGTTCCTCACCCTTTAACGGGCAATTGAGCATTTGGGCGATGCGGTCGATTTTTTGTGCCACGGCATCCTCCAACGCATCGGCTATGGGTCGATAGTGCGCGCTTTCAGGTGTGGATGCCAAATTGGCTACCTCTGCGTACCTCAGTTTTTCTGTAACTCCTTCATCCGGGCGGTGAGGTTTTCGTCAGGGAAACGCTTGTGCAATGCGTTCAACAGCGCATCGGCGGCTTGTCGCTGACCGGCATCTTGCAGACGCAGAACCTCGTGCAGTTGTTCATCCAGTGTTTTCGCCGGAGCTACTGCACGTTTGCTGATCTTTGCTTCATCGGCCATTTCCGCCTCGATCGATTCGCTCTGCGCAGGGGCGGCAAAATCGGCCATTGGCGCCGCAGGTGCGGGGGCGGACATGGCGCCGGCCGGTGCAGCCAGGGAGCGGGCAACGGACGGTGGCGCTTGTGCCGCTTCTTTTTTAGCGACGGGTACGGACATTTTTGGCGCTGGGGCGAAGTCGTAGCTCGGTACTTTCTCCGGTGTGCGCTGCACCAACGCCAGCATCAGCGCAACGCCGACGAGGCCAGCGAACGCGACCTGCCAACGGGGTTTCTGACAGGCCTGAACCCAGCGCTGCCACAGGCCTGGCTTGCGCGCAGGGATTTCACGTTGTGCGGTCGCCAGGATGAAGGCATCGAGGTGAGACGGTGGTTCGCCGGCGGCATGCTCGCGGTAGTGCTCGAGCATCTGGTCTTCCGGTGTCTTGCGGGCGTCAGTCATGTCAGTACCTCCTCGGCCAGCAGCCGACGCAGTTTTTGCTGGGCGTAGCGCAAGCGGCTCTTGACGGTTTCCAGCGGTGTTTCGGTGAGGGCGGCGATCTGCGGCAGGTCGAGTTCGCCGTGGGCGCGTAGCAGGAATACTTCGCGCTGGTCGGCGGGCAGGTTTTGCAGGGCGGCTTCGAGTCGCTGGTTATCGCGACTCAGGCTCAGCAGTTGTGCGGGATCGGCCGCCTCGTCGCTCAGGGCGTGGAGTTGTTCGTCGTAGCTGTCGTGCAAGGGGTTGCGGATACCGTGTTTGCGCCAGTGATCGATCAGGCGGTTGCGGGCGATCTGGTAGAGCCAGGTACGAAAATTCGCCCGACCTTGTGGCTGACTGCTGCTGCGGATCAGGCTCAGCCAGGTTTCCTGATAGACCTCTTCGGCCAGTTCGGATTTGCCGCTCAAGCCGAGCAGGAAGCGATAAAGCCCCTGGCGATGGCGGGCGTACAGGATCTCGAACGCCGGACCGTCGCCGGAGCGATAGCGGGCCAGCAGCGATTCGTCGCTGCCGGCGGCTGGGCTGGTTGCAGGGTCGGACATGTCAGCGCTGGCCTCTTTCACTCTATCCGCTGGTCATTGGATTGCTGATGTGAGGCAGTCGGGATTCGCAGGCTTTGTGCCAACGCCACCAGTTGCACGAACTCTGCGCGCAGACCGAATCGATCATCACCCCGTGCACCGCGAGCCAACGCCTCGGTGTCCTTCAGGCTGAAATCACCGGTATAGCGTCCGTCCTTGAGTTGCTGGGAAAACGCGGCCACGGCCGCCGCAAAACGGAGGTCATCACTGGCTTTGGTCTCCGAGCCACCGACAATGGGCCGCTCGATCAAGCGACTATTCCCACCCTCAGGCAACTGATAACGCACGCGCAACATCGCCAATTCCTCGGTGTTCACGGAAACATCGGTCGCGGATTTGCCATACCGCAACGGCTCCAGCCAGCCCTTCTCACCCTTGGGCACAATTTCATACAACGCTGTCACGGTATGTCCTGCACCGATTTCCCCCGCATCGACTTTGTCGTTGCTGAAATCCTCACGTTTCAAGGCGCGGTTCTCATAGCCCAACAGCCGGTACTCGCTGACCTGCGCCGGGTTGAACTCCACTTGTAGTTTGACGTTTTTTGCCACGACGGCGAGGGTCGAACCCAGCTGGTCCACCAGTACCTTGCGCGCCTCGCGCAGGTTGTCGATGTAGGCGTAGTTGCCGTCGCCGGCATCGGCCAGTTGTTCCATCAGGTGTTCATTGTAGTTATCCACACCAAACCCCAGGGTGGTCAGGGAAACGCCGGTCTTGCGTTTATCCACAGCCATTTGCTTGAGGCTGTCGAAGTCACTGATGCCGACATTGAAATCGCCATCGGTGGCCAACAGGATGCGGTTGATGCCCTTGGGGGTAAACGCCTGTTGTGCCATTTGATAAGCCAGCTCGATCCCTGACGCCCCGGCGGTGGAGCCGCCTGCGGTCAATTGCTCGATGGCTGTACGAATTTTCGCTTTTTCCCGTCCGGAAGTCGGTTCCAGGACCACGCGCGAATCGCCGGCGTAGACCACCAATGACACCCGATCCTGCTCGCGTAACTGATCGACCAGCAGTTTCAGGGTGCTTTTGACCAGCGGCAAACCTTCGCGACGATCCATCGAGCCGGACACGTCCACCAGAAACACCAGGTTTGCCGGCGCCAGTTCGGCCACTGCGCGGTCCGACGCCTTGATGCCGATGCGCAGCAGTCGGGTATGCGGGTTCCACGGTGACGGCGCCAGTTCAGTGGTCACACCGAAGGGTGAGTCGTCGGTAGGCAATGCGTAATCGTAGGGAAAGTAATTGACCATTTCCTCCAGGCGCACCGCGCCTTCGGGCGGTAAGCGTCCTTGATTCAGCAGCCGGCGGACGTTGGCATAGGCGCCGGTGTCGACATCGGCGCTGAACGTCGATACCGGCGATTCGGTCACGCTATGAATCGGGTTGTCGGCCAGCGCGTGATACTGTTCACGCTGCTCGTCCCGATAACCAGCCGGAGCCGATTCAGACATCGGCGCATAACCCGCCATCGGTGCCGGACGCGTGCTGCGCTTGGCCATCGTGGCGTCCGCCAGAACCGCCTCCTCGCTATGCACCAATGCCTCTGTCTTCAGCGCACCTTGAGCCGGTGGCGACACCGAGGCGGATTCAGGTTTGGACGAAACACCGCAACCAGCCAAGGCCAGCAACAACCCGACGGTGAAACCCTGGGCGGTCGGGCGGAGGAAATGCAGAGGGAGGGACATGGTGGGCTGACCTCGGGAGGAAATTGATCCATTCATCCTCTGAGACGGTCAGCCCGGCCGGTTCGGGTTAAACCGAAATGAAAAATTTTCAGCGGTGATAACGCCGCACCACGCTGCTGTTTTTCAACACATGGCCTTTGATCTTTTCCATCAACTGCGCGCGGCTCAGGCCGGCGGGTAAGGCGTCTGGGGCAAGGTCCAGGGCATAGAGCTGGATGATGTAGTGATGCGAGCTGTCGCCGACCGGCGGACAGGGACCCATGTAACCGGTAGTGCCTTTGCTGTTGCTGCCGCCCACGCCCTCGAGGGCGGATTTGGCGCCGACGCCGGCCGGGATCTGGCGCGTCGTGGCCTTGATGCCATAGTGAATCCAATGGTCGACACCCAGGCCTTTCTGGCCGTCCGGGTCGTGCATGACGATGGCGTAACTCAAGGTGCCCGGGGGGCCGGCGTTCCAGCTCAGTGCGGGGGACTGGTTCTTGCCGCCACAACCGGCCGCATCGCTGGCGGCTGCCGAGGTGAACAGGCGATTGTCCGAAACACCGGGAATGCTGAGGGTGAAGCGCTCTTGGGCCTGCGCCGGAAACTGCACGCAAAGGGCGACTGCAACGGCCGCCAGCCAAGGGTTCAGGGAGGTTAATCGAGTCATACCGAAGCACCTTGTGCGGGTGGAGCCGTGGTCGGCGTGCAAACTATAGCCGGACCGTTCGTGCCGTGGCAGCGGGAATTGGCTGAACCTCGGGAGCCCCCCCGGACTCTTACCTGAAAGGTCCGTCAGGAGAGCGATCATGGCCCTGCACCGCGTCGCCCGTTTCGCCGATGTGCCCGTGAACCGTGGCCTGGAAGTCCGGATCGCGGACACTAAAATCGTCCTGCTGCGAGTCGGCGATCAATTGCGCGCCTATCAGGGTGAATGCCCCCACGCCGGAGCGCCGCTGGCTGAGGGTGCGCTGTGCGATGGGCGGCTGATCTGCCCTTGGCACAAAGCCGCGTACCGGATCGAAGACGGTGCGCTGTGTGAACCGCCGTCTCTGGACAGCCTCAAGCGCTACCCCCTTGAATTGCGCGATGACGAAGTCTGGGTCGACGACCGGCCACTGCCTGCTGGCAGCACACCGCCGGCTGACGATGAGCGCACGTTCGTGATCGTCGGCGCCGGTGCCGCGGGCACGGCGGCTGCGGCTGCGCTGCGCGAAAAAGGCTTTGGCGGTCGCGTGCTGCTGATCGACCGCGAAGCCGATGCCGGCTACGACCGCACTGTGCTGAGCAAATTCGTGATCGCCGGTGAGATGCCGCCGGAAGAAGTCCCACCGCTACGTAATGAAAACTTCTACCTCGAGCAGCGAATCGAGCGAATCAAGGGTGAAGTGGCCAGCCTGGATGCGGCGAATAAAACCCTGCGACTGGCAGACGGTCAGTCGCTGACGTATGACGCCGCCCTGCTCGCCACCGGCGGTACGCCCAACCCGCTGAAACTGCCCGGTGCCGACTTGCCGCAGGTCTTCGTGCTGCGCTCGAAGGATCAGGCGCAGCGGATTCTGGCCTCTGCAAAACCTGGCCAGCGGGCGGTGATCATCGGCGACAGCTTCATTGCCCTGGAGTCTGCATCGGCCCTGCGCGAATACGGTCTGGACGTCACCGTTCTGGCCCGCCACGCCGTGCCCTTCGCCAAGCAATTCGGCGACACGGTCGGCAAGGCCATTCGTGCCCGGCATGTGGCCCACGGCGTGGTATTCCACACCGATGGCGAAGCCGCGCAGATTGAAGGCACCGACAAGGTCGAAGCGGTGAAACTGGACAACGGTCAACGCCTGCCAGCAGACCTGGTGCTGGTCGGCATTGGCGTCACCCCGGCCACCGGCCCCTTTGCCGATCTGCCCAAGGAAAAAGATCAGTCACTGAGGGTCGACGGTGGCATGCGTGTAACCGATGGGCTCTGGGCCGCCGGTGATATCGCGACCTTCCCGCTCAATGGCCAGCCCCAGCGCATCGAGCATTGGCGCCTGGCACAGCAACAGGCGCGGATCGCGGCGGCGAACATGCTCGGCGGCGACGAGCATTACCTGGACGTACCGTTTTTCTGGACCTGGCACTTCGGCAAGAACTACGACTACCTTGGACACGCCGAGGCGTGGGACGAGGTCGAATTCAAGGGCGACCCGTACCATCCGCCTTTTATCGGCCTGTTCTGCAAGAACGGGGTGGTGGCAGCCGCCGTAGCCTGCGATGAAGAACGGGCGATGGCGATGCTCGCTGAGAGGATGAAACAACCACTGCCGGTGGACGAGGCGTGGCGCTTGATTCGGGATGCAGGCTGACCATCTGCTTCACATAACCGGTGAGCTGCCGCGGGCTGCGATCTTCAGTCTTTGATCTTGAGATCGCAGCGCGCAGCAGCTCCTACCCGGGCCGAACATGTCAGGCTCAGGCGCGGTTCACCGGCTCTTTGCCTTCGTCATCGTCGGTCGGACGACGGACCACTTTTGGATTCTCCAGAGGATGCAGCGAGAGCGGCTGCCGGGGATCGATCGTGAAGAAGTGGCTCACCACGTGGGAGATGTCGCCATCGTGATCATTGTGAATGGTCATCGAACCCGGGCTGCGCAGTTTGTGCAGCCGTTCGCGGGTCAGCTTGAAGCTTTTGCTCAACGCCTGATCGTCGATGACCGGGGCCGGCATACGACGCTGGGCGAAGCTTTTGCTTTTACGTTGTTGATAACGTGCCCAACCGATCAGCACCAAGGCGTTGAATACCGCCACCCATAAATAAACCTGCAGGGTGCCAAGGGCGTCGAACGCTGGACCGCTGAATCGGGCACCTTCGTGGGGTCCGATCAATGGCCAGATCCCCAAGAACAATAAATACAGGAATCCGGCCCAGGCCAGGACGGTGAACAAGGTATCGACCACGATAAGCACTGGCCGCTGCCGGGTTGTGATGATTTTCATTTGGCGATCTCCTCTTCATCGGCACCTGGCGGCCGAATGCCGCGATCTGGACTGACCCAGCGCGCACGTTTCTGACGTAAACGGAACAGCACTTTGGGAAAACTGACCAGTGTGGTGAGCAGACTGACCAACCAGAACACCAGCGGGTACCAGATCACCCAGAACATCGTCTTGCCCAAACCTTTTTCGTAGCGGCGATCGATCAGCAGGCTGACCCCGAACTGCGCCAGGCAGACCACTGCCAGCAGCAAGCCGGTAAACGCCGGTGGCCACATACGGGGCACCGAGATGACTTCCGGCAACGCGATATACAGACCCACCAGCCATAGAATTATCGACAGCAGGAAGGTGAACGCCCAGCCGGTGGACAGGCAGTATTCGAACAGCAACGGCCAGAGATAACGATGACGGTACTGCCAGATGCCACGAATGTTCTTGAACAGCACTTCTGCACCGCCCTGGGCCCAACGCAGACGCTGTTTCCACAGGCCACCCAGGGTTTCCGGCATCAGGATCCAGCACAGTGCACGGGGCTCGTAGAAAATGCTCCAGTGATCCAGTTGCAGCTTCCAGCTGATATCGATGTCTTCGGTGATCATGTCCGTGCTCCAGTAGCCGACCCGGTGCAGGGCCGTGCGACGGAAAGCGACGACCACGCCGGAGACGGTAAAGATCCGCCCGAAGACGCGCTGGGTACGTTTGATCAGACCGATGATCGAGGAGAACTCGCCAACCTGCACCCGGCCGACCAGGGTCGAACGGGTACGGATCCGCGGGTTGCCGGTCACTGCGCCGAGGCGCGGGTTTTCGAGCAACGGCGCGACCAGATAAGCCGCGGTATGAGGTGCCAGCAGCGCATCACCGTCGATGCACACCAGGTACTCGCTACGCGCTGCAATGGCGCCCATGCGCAGGGCTACAGCCTTGCCCTGGTTCTCCGCCAGGTGCAGCACCCGCAAACGCGGATCTTGCACGGCCAAGGCGTCGAGGATGGCACCGGTGTCGTCCTTCGAGCCATCGTTGATGGCGATGACCTCGATGTTCGGATACTGCTGGGACAACGCCGCATGGATGGTTTCCCTGACGTTGTCGCCTTCGTTGAAGCAAGGGATGAGGATCGAAATCAGCGGCTCGCCAGCCAACGGTGGCGGCAAGGTGTCTTCGTTCCACGGCCAGTGCCGCTCCCAATGTAGCCAGAAATAGAGTCCCCCGGCGATCCACAGTCCTGACATGAACAGCGGATAGAAGAACACGAAGTCCATCAGAAACTGGCCAGTGAGTAGAAAGATCAGTCCAAGGGGAATCCCGAGGACGATCGCCAGAACGAGTAGAGCCAGAAGTCTATCCAGCATGTTATGGATTCCACTTGTTGGAGAGGGCCGGCCGCACGGATTTCAGGTCGGGCAGGTTGTCGAGGAAGTTGTCGGGGTAGTAGCCAAAACTGGTCACGCCCTGACGCTGCAGAACTCGCATCCACTCGGCCAATTGTTCGCCTTCGATGTCGGCCTGGTCCTGTTTCGTCCAGTCCCGCGCCTGCAGTTCGAACACGGTGCGATCGAGCGCGCCGGGGCGAGCCTTGACCGTGGCGACCAGTTTCTCGAGCCAGGCTGCGGAGTCTTCATAAGACTGTTTTTCCATCAACGGCATGGCCATTGGCGCCGTCCAGTCGTAAGTGCCGAGGAAGTCATCCAGATTCTGTGCGT
Organism: Pseudomonas silesiensis; assembly: GCF_001661075.1. Classification (NCBI taxonomy): domain Bacteria; kingdom Pseudomonadati; phylum Pseudomonadota; class Gammaproteobacteria; order Pseudomonadales; family Pseudomonadaceae; genus Pseudomonas; species Pseudomonas silesiensis. Next base: position 103,954 of record NZ_CP014870.1, on the reverse strand, counting down.
ACCAGGTTTCACTCTCGGGATTGAGCATCGGCTCGGCGAAAATGTTGCGCGCCGTAGTCAGCTGTGGGCCACGAACGGCGCGGACCTTGGCGGTCAGCTCCTTGGTGAAATCGATCAGGTAGCGGCTCTTGAAACGCGTCCAGCGCTGCAGCACGGCAGGATCGGCGCGCAGCGCGGTAATCGAGCCGGGCAGACCGTTGGCGGCGTAGACCTTGAGGGCGTCGGGGCCTGCGTCTTCGAAGTCCGACAGCAATGCATCGTCGTGAAACAGAATGCCGTGCACCGATGACATGCGCGCCAGGTCTTCGTAGATTTCACCAATGATGCGCCGTACGTTCGGATCGAAAGGCGACAAGCGTTTGTACTGGTTCGGATCGACCGCCGTCGTGCCGGTTTCCGGGTCCCAGCGCGTCACTCGCGGCAGCTTCGAATCCAGGGCAAAGCTCAGCACTGGCATCCAGGCGTAAACTTTGACATGGGCACGGGTTCGCAACTGCCAGGCCACGCGGTCAAATATGTCGGCGGCCATCGGCAGGTGACGGTTGGGGAAGTACAGCGAACGCACCAGGCCATCACCCTTCGGATCGGCGAAGGCTTGCAGGAACACCGTGTTGGCGCCCATGTCGGACATGCGCTGGATCAGTTTACCCAGGTTTCTTTCCTGCTGGGCCGGGTCCGGGTCGTAAACGTTATCCAGGTCTACGTGCACGACGCGCATTGCGTTCAACGACTGCACCGAGACGACGCTGTTGGCGAAGCGCGCACCTTCCGGGTCAGCAGAAACAAGGTAGCGCGGGCTGTTCATCAGGGTATCCAGAGTGTCGAGCCCGTCTTCCAGGGTCAAGGCCATCTCATAGTCCTGATCATCGACGATTTGCAGCGTGGTGCCGCTCGCCGCGCCGTACGGCCAGACCCAGACTCGCGGCTTTTTACCCGTAACTTTGCGGATCTTCTCCGAGATCGCCAAGATATCCACGCGTTGACGGGCCTGGAACTCGGCTTCGGTTTCATAGCGTTTGGCGACTGGATCGTAACGCCGGGTCGTGGCGGCCGGCTCCAGGTTGCCCTGGGGGTTAGCCAGGATGCCCTTGTGATTGGCATCGGTGTGCGCAGCGATTTCCACCAGTCCGGACTGGGAAACCTCCCTTACCTGATCCCAAGTCAGGAATTCCGAGCGCTTGCGCGGCGTGCCGGCGAAATCCACCGGTTTGTCCAGCGGGGTGTCGACCCAGGTGCCGACCGGCGCCAGCAATGCAGGCCATTTATAGGCGCGCAGCACCGGCATCACCCGGGTATAGAAACTCGAATAACCGTCGTCGAAACTGAGCATGACCGCTTTGGGAGGCAGGTCTGGGCCTCCTTTTTTGCGTGCCGACAGGACCTGGTCGACGGAGACCGGCTGGTAGCCGTTCTCCCGCAACCAGGCCAGCTGCTCGATCAGGCGTTCGGTGCGCACGGCCACCACCGCCTGGTCCGGGTCCTTGTCATCGACATCGTGATAGGCGATGCCCAGTACATGATTTTTCGGCCACGGGGCTTCGTTGGCCACCCCCGGCCTTTCGGTCGGCGGCGCAAACGCCGGAGCTTGCTGGGCGCATGCGCTGATCATCAGCACTCCCAGCAGGAGGAAGAAACGCGACATCAAGGCCATTTTCAAACCCCTCTAGAAGCGGAAAGTAAGATCGACCATCAGACGCAGATCGGTTTCCCGCTCTCCGTCATATGGCCGGTTGATTGCGCTTAACATACCGCCGACCTCCACCACGTCGTTCCAGCTGTAACGCTGGCCATAGCCCAACAGCGCCATGCCTCCGGTGGAATGATATTTCTGGGTGTAAGTACCTGCGCCGGCCTGGAACTGCTGACTCCAGCGGGTTTCATAGCGCTGGTAGAGCATGTGGTTGACGCTGACCATCGGCAGGACGCTGAGATCGGACTTTGGATTGTAATACGGTACGTCTTCAGACAAGGAGTTGTGGCTGGCGCCGACTTCCAATCCCAGGTCGACTTGCACATTCGGTGCGGTGTAGATGCCTTCGCGGCCGGTGAGCAAGGCTTCGACGCGGTCGTTGCCGTCGCTGAAGTGAGACGGGCTGAGCGCGAATTTCCACTCGCGACTTTCATTGGCCCGCCAGCGAATGAAACCGCTGCCGCCATTGGCCGTGATGTCGCTGTTCAAGGCCCGCAACGGCGTCGCCGCGGCGAAGTATTCCAGGCTGGCGCCGTACTGCCAGTAATCGTTGATGTCATGGGCGAACGCCAGACGCGCGCCCTGTTTGGAACCGAAGCCATAGGAGTGGTTGGAGATTTCCGCCTCCAGGGTCAAGTCGCGGGTCCGGCGTTCGAGCCCGACGCGCTGGAAGTCATGGGTACCGGTGCCTTCCTGGAAGTCGCCTTCGGCATAACCGGCGCCGGCGAACACACGCCAGTCTTCACCGATGGGCGGGCTGTACAGGACGGTTTCGATGCCGAAATCTTTACTGCCGTTGACCGCGCCGACGTTGTCGTCATCGCCGCCATAAGTCTTGCCGCCGAACGCTTCTACACGCAGCTCGAACATGTCATGGACTTCGCGCTGACGTTGCAGGCGCTGGACCTGACGATTGTCGGGGGAACGCGCGACCACGTCGTCGGTCAGGGCATCCACCTGGCGCCATTCCTGCAGATCCGTGGCGGTGTGGCCCTGGGCGATTTCCAGGTTGACGTCTCGCGGAGCCATGGCCTCGGCTTCCTTGAGCTTGCTCTCGGCAAGCCGCGGCCAGCCCCGCGCCAGGTACAGGTCGGCCTGAGCCACACGCAAGCTCACGTTGCCCGGCGCCTGTTCGACCAAGGCCTGCAGACGCTCCTCGCCATGGGGCAGATCGGAACTGTAGGTCCCGGCCTGGGCCGCGAGTTGCTGCGCGTCCATCCATTCGTCGTTGGGGTTACCTCCAGGCAAGCCCTTGAGCTCGACCCGTGGTTTCTGGGTTTTGGCCAGCTCCTCGGCGACTGTACGCGCCTCGGCGGCTTCGCCACTTTCGAGCAAGGCGTAGTAAAGCGCGGTGGTGTCCAGCAAACGGTTGGAAGGGTCGGCATCCGGCTTGAGCAGGATCTCGCGATACATGTCGGTGGCGATTTCCGGTTCGCGCTGGTCCAGGTAGGACGCAGCGACCCAACGCTGGGCGTAGGTCGGCACTTCCACACCTTCGGCCTGCAGCTTGTGGTGTTCGCTGATGACCTCGGCGGTGCGCGAACGGGCCTTGAGGGCACCCATGCGGTCAATACGCCAGCGGATGACGTCATCGTGAGCCTGGGGATCCGAAGACCAGGTGGAAATCAATTTGTCGTAATCGGCCAGGGCCCGATCAGCGATCACATAACGCTCCGATTCGCTGCGGGTAGGCATTTCAGCCAGCCGCACACGTTCTGCGGCCAAGTCACCTTCGAGGTGACGTATCGTGACCGGATCGATCAAACCCGGCCGCTGGCGGGCCAGGCGCAAGGCCGGTTCCGGCAGGTGAGCACGTTGCATCGCCCCCACATACTCCCTGGCGACTTGTGGATCGTTACCGGAACGGACAAAGGCCTGATCGTATTCGAACAGCGAATCGTATTGTTTGCCGGCACGATTCAAGGCGTAGCCCAGGGCCATCCGACGGGAGACGTCATTGGGTTGAGCCGCCACCAGCGCTCTGGCACTCGTCACCGCTTGGTCGGGCTTGCTGGAGTCGGCCTGGGTCAATGCCAGTCCCAGTTTCAACTCCTGGTTGTCCGGTTCGATGGCCAGGGCTTTGTTGTAGACCCGGCTCGCATCGTCCCACCGCTTCTGGTTGCGGTAAGCCCGTGCAGTCGCGGTCAAGGCCGCAATGGGCAGATCCAGGGCGCGTCCCTGGGTTTCATAGACCTTGATCACTTCGGCGTCCAGGCCGGCCCAACTGGCGATCTGCAAGTGGTCGCTGATCTGACTGGTGGTGGCTTGGCCCGGCGGCACCTGACGCAACGCGGTTAACGCGGGCGTGTAGTGACCGGCTCGGGCATCAAGCACCATTTCGTCGTAAGGGGTATAGGCAAACGCTAACATCGGCCAGATCAACTGGCTGCACAACGCGACGCGAAACAGCGGTCGCATACCACGTTGAACAAAAGGGGCAACAATACTCGGCATTCGTCAGCATCCTTACATGGCCAGCCGGGCCGCAACGCCCTTTTTGCCCTTTCGTATCGGAAAGCTGGTCCAGGTGACCCAGCCAAACTTTATTGAGGGCAGTCTTGCATGCGAGCTCGCTGGGTAATTGGGAACACAATATTTGTTCAGATTCGTGAAACTGCAGGCATCGGCCATCGTCCCGTCTTAAATACCAGACAGCAAAACGCCCGACATCTGCTTGGAGCAGAGGCCGGGCGTGCGGTGTGTAAGCCCCGGTTTTACTGGATGTTTCCAGCCCCCCCAAGCTTGCTCATCACGAAGCCGGCAAATTCTTCGACCGTCATTTTCTGGCCGTTGAACTCCACCTGATTGTTAGCGTAGTGCAGTTTGGTGACGATGCTACTGCCTTCGAGTTTTGCGAGCTGGCTACCGACCGCCATGCTGCCAAACATGTCGGCGGTAGCGGTGGCCTGGTCGGCAATCAGCTTGGCGTCGGTCTGACCGTCGATTTGCCCCTGGACGCTAAGCAAATCAACGAGCATCGGCTTGGACACCTGCAGATTGAAGTCCAGCAGGGCGATCAGTTGCCGGGTCAATTGATCCGGTGGCAAGTCCATGGATTTGGGTTTGGTCAGGTCGAGCACCAGATTGGCGCGGCTTTCACCGTTGGTGGTGTGGAACGACAGATTCTCCAGAGCAACCTGAGGGCCGGCGGCCAGCAATTTCTCCAGGCCGGCTTTGACCTGGGCCTCTTCGGCCGGGGTCAGGACCAGCTCTGGCACGGGTTCGCCGGCGGCAGCGGCCTCGGCGGCGGCTTTCTCGTACGGTTGCAGTTTGGTCTGGTAAATCTGCACCAGCGACAAGGTCGCCGGAATGTCGAGGTTCTTCAGGCTCATGGCCATCTGCGCAGAGCCGACAGTCTTGCCGTTGAAGGACACCTCGCCAACCTTGTAATCGGCCCGCCCTGAAGCGCTGGTGCCCGTTTCCTCGGTCTTGTTCTTCATTTCAAATTTCTTGAAACCCAGTATCGACTGCCTGGCACCGAAGGTGGTTTTGCTGTCGGTCAGCTCAAGGGTGTTCTCGCCGAAATAGTAGCCGTAGGTGCTCTTTTGCAGGTTGCTGGCCAACGTCAGGCCGTTCAGTTCAACCTTCACTGGCGTCTGGTCTTGCGCCACTGTAGTCAGCGTCAGGCTGTCCATGTAGCCGTTGGCCTTGACCTTCTGCGCCTGGGCGCTGGCAGCGAGGTCGAGATTGAGGCCGGAAAACTTCAGGTTGGATTTGTCATCCAGGGCCACGTCCAGCGGCACCAGTTGCAGGGTGCCATTGGTGGAATTGTCGTAGCCGATGTTGACGATGCCCGTGGCCGGGGACTTGTCTTTGGCGGCAATAAACCATTTTTCGGTGGTCGGGGTTCTTTCCAGCTCGTAGTGACTGGTGGCCATGACCGGCAGCCACTTGAGCGACACCAGGCGCGAAAACGGCAGCGGACCATGCTCGATGTGATCGACGAACAGCAGTTCTACCGGTGCTTCGCCGAACGTCTCGCCTTCGCCCTTGAGGCGATAGTGCGCGGTGCTGCTGAATACATTGCGCTCCAGCGACACCAGCTCCAGGGACGCCGTGCCGTTGGAACCCACCAGCGCGGCCTGCAATTCCTTGTTGGCGTCGGCGATCGAGGTGTTGAGCACGCCTTCGAGCTTGGTACCGGTGTACCAGGCACCGCCGGCACTGATGACACCGATGGCGACGACAATTCCCAGAAGCACGCCTGCTGATTTATTCATGAATGACCCAGTCAATGTCCGTTGTTGAAGGTGTGGTCGTCTTCCCTGAACCCTGACGGGTTACGGCTCGACTCCGCTGAAAAGTGGAATGCAGATTAGCATCAGGCGCACCGGGCGACCCAATGTTTAAAGGTTAAAGAGTGTCTATGGACCGCGCGTGGGGGGTGAGAGTTTCGGCGGTCATGAGATCGCCATCGCTGAAGGAGCGAGGCTTGCCCGCGAAGCCGATCTCATGTTCGCCAAAACTTGAATTGATGTTGCCCGAACTGACGCCTTCGCGGGCAAGCCTCGCTCCTACAGCGATGGCATCGGTACAGGCAACATCATTCAGGAATACTGAACCTCAATCTCATCCAGCTGATGATCAAAGCTCTTGAGCCGAGCCGTCCAGGTATAAACCAGCACTTCAAAATCCCGATTGATCACCGCCCCGCCCGTCACTTCCGCGCGCGGGTCGCAGAAGTCCAGTTGATAGCGTTCCCGGGCCATGGCGGTGGCGACATCGGAGAGTTCACGGGCGTTATTGAGCCAGTGTCGCCCGTCTTCGGCGATCTGCTTGTCCAGCTCCAGGCATTGCTTTTTCAACGTTTCGAGGCTTTTTTCCAGCGGTGTGCCGGTGAGTTCGCCCATCACCTCCTGGAACGTGCGCCCGGGTTGCCAGTAGCTGCCCCAGAAATATCGGTCAAACACCGTTTCGACGCGACGCAAAGCCACCTTGGTGTCCCATATCAGCACCAGGGTCTTGCCTCGTTCGCATTGCCTTTTTTTGATGCGCTGCCCCTGGACCGACGCCACAGCCACCACCACGATAGCCATCACGGCAATCAGCGCGGCGGCGCTGTCGAGGAAAATCAGTGCCGTGTCGATCTGGTGGGCCAGCATGATGCCGTAGAAATAAGTGGCCGAGAGCAGCACCAGAGCTGCAATAGCGCACCAGAAGCCGGGAGCATAAGGGTTTTTCATTATTGGTATCCCCATGACCAACGCGTGCCTGGATCGATGAGCTCACCGAGCGATCTCATCAAGTCAAAGCATAGCAACGGCCTCAGGGTTTGCCGGGGTTGGAGGCTTGCGTTCGTCCGCTTTCCCAGCCACCGCCCAACGCCAGGAACAAATCGATCTGGCTCACGGCAACCTGGGTGTTGGCTGCGGCCAGTTGTGCCCGTACGTCGGTATAAGTGCGCGTAGCTTGCAGATCGGCCAGGAACGAGGCGCGACCGGCGGTGAAGAAGCGATGGGTCTGGTCCGCAGCCAGTTGCGCCGACTGCTCTGCATCCGCCAAGGCATCGCGGCGCTGCAGCAAGGCGGAGTACTGGGCCAGGCCGGTCTGGGTTTCGCGGATGGCATTGAGCACCACGCCGTCGAAATGCGCCAGCGCGCCCTGGGTCGTCGCTTCAGCCTCACGGATGCGCGCCCGGGAGCCGTTGGATGGCACGGTCCAGGTCAGCAATGGGCCGAAGCCCCAGCGATTGGTCGCCGGTTTGCCAAGGTTCTCCAGGATGCCGACGGTACCGACGGATGCGCCGATGCTGATGTCCGGGTATAACTCGCCGGTGGCGATTCCGATGCCGGCCGTCGCGGCAGCCAGTCGGCGCTCGGCCTGCCGCACGTCGGGGCGGCGCTTGAGCAAGGTTGCACCGTCGCCGACCGGCAACAATTGGGCAATCTTTGGCAATTCGGCGCAGTGACTGGTGCCGGCCGGCAATTGGTCGACCGGTTTAGCCAGCAGCATCGACAAGCGGAACAGTCCAGCCTGGCGCGCCGCTTCATAGCGCGGCATCTCGGCGCGCAACGACTTGAATTGGGTTTGCGAGCGGGTGACCTGGGTTTCATCGCCACGCCCGGCGTCCCGTAAACGCTGGATCAGCGTGGTGCCCTGGGCCTGGAGGTCGAGGGAGTGCTGGGCGATTTCCTGTTCTTCGTTGGCCGCGCAGACCTGGGTGTAAGCCCGGACGACGTCGGCCACCAGGGTGATGCGGGCCGTATCCGCGGCCGCCTGGGTTGCATCGGCATTGGCCTTGGCCGCTTCGATCCCGCGCTGCAAGGTACCGAACAGGTCGAACTGATACGAGGTGGTAATGCCGATGTCGCCGACGTTGGCCACCGGCACTTTCTCCGGCAGCAAGAACGCTTCGCCGGATTCCTGCAAGCGCTGGGCACCCAGTTTCACGCCACCGCTCCAGCCACCGGCCGCCTGGGCTTCGTCGACCTGCGCGCGGGCCCGGGACAGGTTCGCCGCCGCCACCCGCAAGTCGGTATTGGACGCCATGGCCTGCTGCACCAGCTGATCAAGGCGTGGATCCTGATACAGGCGCCACCAATCGCGGGGCACCGGCGCCGAGACAACATTTCTGCCGTCCGCTGCCAACTCGCCCTGCAGATCTTCACGGTGCACGGCGGCTTCATCCGGCAGATGATAATCCGGTCCGACCACCTGGCAGGCCGACAGCAACAGGCCTAATCCAGCAATAGCCAAACCCGGAACCCTGCTCATTGCGCAGTCTCCCGGGTTTGATCGTCCATGATCGACACCGTGGCCGTGCGGCCGGCAATCATGCGGAAGTCCGCCGGCACCTCGTCGAAGGCGATCCGCACCGGAATCCGCTGGGCCAGCCGCACCCAGCTGAACGCCGGGTTGACGTTGGGCAACAGGTTGCTGCCGCTGCTGCGGTCGCGGTCTTCGATGCCGGCAACGATACTTTCGACGTGCCCGCGCAGGCGTGCACGGTCACCGACCACCCGAATGTCGACGCGCTGACCGACATGGATGCCATCGAGCTTGGTCTCTTCGAAATAGCCGTCGATGTGAAAGGAATTGCTGTCCACCACCGACAACACCGGGCGTCCGGCGGTGACGAATTCCTGATGGCGCGGCGCACGGTCATTGACGTAGCCATCCACCGGGCTGCGGATGGTCGAGCGGTCGAGGTTGAGCTGGGCACTGTCCACTGCGACCTGGGCTTCCATCAGCGCCACCTCGGCACGGGCTACCCGGGACTGGCTTTCCTCGAGTTGTTCGCCCGGTACCAGATTACCAAGGCCACGGTTGCGTCTGGCTTCCCGTTGCGCCTGGGCCAGGGTCTCCTTACGGTCGGCAACCGCCGCCTTCGCCTGGCGCAGAGCCAGTTTGAAACGGTCCTGGTCAATGCTGAACAGCACCTGGCCACGTTTCACCCACTGGTTATCGTGTACATCCACCTGCTGGATCAGACCGGAGACATCCGGGGCGATCTGCACGATATCGGCACGAATGTGCCCGTCCCGGGTCCAGGGGGCGAACATGTAATACATCACCATGCGCCAGACCACGACAACGGCGAAGGTCACGATCAGCAGGGTCAGAACCACGCGACCGATGGTCAAAAACGGTTTTTTCATGTCATCAGGTATCGACTGAGTGAGTCCACGGCGCCGAGGAGCAAAGCGTAGAGAGCCACGTTGAACAATGCCCGGTGCCAGACCAGACGGTAAAAGTGCAGACGCGTCAGCAACCCGTGCACCAACAGGAACAACATGTACGTAATACCCATCAGCACCAGCAGCGTCGGCAGGAAGACCCCGCTGATATCCAGGTCACCGATCATAAAGGCGCTCCATCGATGCCATGGGGCAGCGGTTCTTCACGTTCGCCTGTGCCGACGAACTCCACACCCGGCAACAAGGCCAGGCGCAAGCCGCTCAGGGCATGCAGCAAATGCAGGCGGGCGCCGTCATCGCACTCACTGTCGAGGGCGCGACGGGTGCGGTCGAGGGTCATCAGCAACGGGCTTGGCGCTGGCAAGCGTTCGCCCGCCTTCAGGCACGCCTTGAAGTACTCGCCGACTTCGGCCACCACCTGGTGCAGCAGCGCTTGCGGCACGCCGGACACACGCGGCGTGTAAGCGAGCAAGTCGAGCAGGTTCAGTGCCACGCGCACCTCCCGCAGCGCGATGCCGGTGTCCTGGCCGGTCATGGCCAGCCGCGGCAAATGCTGCATCAGGCGATCGAGGATCTGCACGCCCAACTGCCGATGTTCGGCCAACGAGGCCGGCTCGGTGAGGCTGACAATGTCGCGCCAACTGAAACGGGTCAGGCGTTTGGCTGCCAGTTCCGCACCGAACGGCCGCGCGACCAGGGTCCAGACAAAAGCGAACAGCAAGCCCACGGGGCCGGCCAGATTGGAATTGGCGAAGCTGAGGAAGTCCGCGTCGTAGGCCCCCTGAATGCTGATGAAGGACGAGGTGTTGACCAGGGTCAGCAGCATGCCCAGGTAGAACTGCGGCTTGACCGTCAGGGTGCCGATGCAGATGAAGGGTACGGCGAAGGCCAGCACCAGCATCGGGAAGTCATGCAGGTTCGGCAGGATCAGGAACAGGTAAAGGCTGGCGAACAGCACCGACATCGCCGTCCAGAAAAAGAACCGGTAGATCTGCGGTGCCGGATCGTCCATCGAGGCAAAGAAGCTGCACGCCACCGCCGCCAGAATCACCGCAGCGCCGCCGTCAGTCCAGCCGAGCAGAATCCACAGCACCGAGGCGACGATGATCGCGGTAACCGTAGACGCCGCCGAATACAGCATCAGCCCACGGTCGAGAAATGGCGACAACCGCCCGAGCCGCCAGTGCCGGTACACCGCGCGCCAGCTGTCCTGGCTTTCGCACTGGATGGCGTATTGCAGGCTGCGGCAGTCCTGCCACACATCGATCCATTCGCCGAGGCGGTACAGGGCGTTGGAAAACAGCAGTTGCTTGCGATCGTCCAAGGCTTCGGCGGACGGTTGCAGGGCGTCGAGCTGGTTTTTCAGTGCCTGCCAGGATTCGGGATCGGCATTTTTGTGCTCCAGCCATTCGGTGGTTGCCGTCAGCAGCGGCGCGAACCTGGCCACAAGCTCCGGCGTACGTCGTTCGAGGGCGTAGAGCGCGTCGTCGAGCGCGTCGATCACCGGCAAGAGGTGAATCATGCGCCCGCGCAATTCCTTGGTGTCGCGCACGGTTTGCGGCCGCGCGCCTTCATGGGGTAGCTGGCCGATCATCATTTCGAGGGTATTGAATGTCGCGACCATCGATCCGCGTAGCGCGCTGACTTCGTCCGGCTGCACATTGCGGCTGAGGAATCGCAGGCTATAGGTCGAGGCATCGGCAAACCATTTGCTCACCGAGTCGTTGAACACCGGCGCCAGCCGCCGAGGCCAGAACATCGCACCCACCACCGCCGCCACGGCGATACCGAGGAAGATTTCTTCAGTCCGCGCTTCAGCCACGTCCCACACCGCCAGCGGGTTATCCACCACCGGCAAGGCGATCAGCGGCAAGGTATAACCCGCCAGCATCAGGGCGTAACTGTTGGCGGTGCGCAGGTGCAGCGACAAAAACAGCAGCGTCCCGGTCCACAGTGCAATGACCACCACCAACACATACGGACTCTGGACAAACATCGGCACGAAAAAAACCGCGGCCGCGGCACCGAGCAGGGTGCCGACAGCGCGGTACAACGCCTTGGAACTGGTCGGGCCCACAAACGGACTGGAAACGATATAGACAGTGGCCATCGCCCAATAGGGACGGGGCATTTGCATGAGCATGGCGATGTACAACGCAATCATCGATGCCGCGAACGTGCGCACCCCGTAGAACCAGTCCCGCGCCGAGGGCATGCCGGTAAAAAAACCGCTCAAGGATTGACCACCGGTGAATGATTGGCCAATTCAAAAGCCCTGAGAACCCGCAGCGCTGCTTCCAGATCACTTTGCGCGATGCCCTCGAGCACCTCGTGACGCAAGCGCACCAGTTCTATTTCAACGGCCTGCACCAATTCCCGACCGGTCGCGGTCAGGCTCAGGCATTTGGCGCGCCGGTCATGAACGTCTGCGGTGCGGCAGACGTAACCGTCCTGGCACAGCTGATCCAGAAGACGCACCAGCGAGGGACTTTCCATTCCCGCCGCCTGGGCCACTGTGACCTGCCGCACGCCCTCGCCCAGACGCCCGATCATCAACAGCGGGACGGCGCAGGCTTCGGAGATCCCATAGTTGATCAGCGTGGTCTGGCAGATCTTGCGCCAATGCCGGGCGGCCAGCACCATGGAGCTGCTGATGTTCATCTGGAGAGCGTCGAGGTTTTTCGGCACGAAGGACAACACACACTGTTAGTTTGCTAACTATCAATATGGCATTTTTCGCAAAAGTCGGTCAAGTTTTGTAACAATTTGGTGAGACCGAAGAGTTTACGGTCGGAGGTGTTCAACGTTTCTTGGCATTTTCATAAACATCGCTACGTTCGCGCTTACCAACCGCCACGACAGAAACGACTACACGCTCATCAATAACCTCGTAGACAAGTCGGTATCCAGAAGACTTCAGCTTTATTTTGTAGCATTCAGGCATGCCATGCAGCGCGTCTGAGGGGACACGAGGTAGTTCCAATCTCTGCGTCAGTTTCTTTTTGAATTGATCACGTACTGTGTGCCCCAATTTGTTCCACTCTTTATGAGCCGATGGCAGGAATTCGAGCTTATAAGTCATCCAGTGTTACCGGAATCGGCGTTTCATGACGACGCGAACGAATGATTTCTGCCAGTTCAAGGTCATCAAGTCGCTCCACCATGCGCTCGAAAACATCCGCGGGTACCATGTATCCCATGACTCGATTGTGATTCAGTACCGCCACGGGTCCACCTAGGGCACCGCTCAGGACTGCAGAGGGGTTCTTCTTCAGCTCCGTCACACTGACGGCCATGTCGGCCAATACATTTTGCATAATTAAGACCTCAAATAAGGTCGTAATTTTGGTCTTTTTTTTGACATCGGACAATCGAAAAAAATACCTTCTGTCAAATTCATACCCCCCGCCCCTTCCTCAGCAGCACATCCAACTGGTCCACCACCTCCGCCCAATCCGCGTCATCCAGAATCTCTTCCCGCAAGAGCTCCGCCTGGCTCGGGCTCCAGAAAAACGCATCCGCCAGGTGCAATTCCGGTTTGAGCGGTGAATGTGTGGCGATGAATTTATCGATGCTTTCGGCGTCATCAGGCAGGCCGAGTTGTTTGAACAGCGAGGGGAGGCTGTGGGTTGGGGATTGCATGTCCGGGCTCCTGGGTGACGGAAATATTATTCGCGAGCAAGCTCGCTCCTACAGGGTATTTATGACGCCTGCAGGAGCGAGGCTTGCCCGCGATGGCGATACAACGGACGCTGCAACACTCAACTGCTCAACTCCCGCACTTCGGCATGGGGCACCATTTTCAGGAACTCCGGCATGTTCATGTGCAGCAGGTTGGTGTGGTTGCCGGCTTCCAGATAAATATCTTTCTGCCGGGTCAGCAGCGGATCGATCACCACATCGAGCCCATAGGCCTCACCCAGGGCGGGGACGGCACCGCGTTCGCAGTCATCAAACAGGTGCGGCAGATTGCTTTCCCGTGAAACCTGCCATTCGCCACTGCTGCGAACTTTGCTCAGGTCCAGGTGACGGCTGGCGGGGAGCACGGCCATCAGGTAATGACCATGGTGATCGTCGAGGATGACCGACTTGGCCACCCGCTCGGCAGGAATGCCCGCGACCCGCGCCGTTTCAAGGCTGCTGGCCGAGTGTGGGTGGGTGACGATGTCATATTCGCAGTGAGCCTTTTCCAGGCTTTTCTGCACGGTTCTTGCCATACGCATGATGCACCTCGGTGTCCGCAGACAGTGTCTGGAGGACGATGGTTAACACTTTTCTCTGTACTGAAAGTCTAGGCCCGCTGGTGCAATCAAGAGGGAAATCTGCCCGCCGGGCGAGGTCAACAACTGGTCAGAATTTGTACAATTCGTAGCTAAACTAAACTGTATGGATGAGCTGACGCGGGCTGCCTGAATCAGCATGGCGCTCTCAGGTTCATCGTCGGAACGCCGCCCGAAGCAAGCTCGCTCCTACAGGGAGGGTCAAAGTGAACATTCGTCGTTGTGCTGCTGCGCTGCTGTTGGCCTTGAGCGGATCGGTCTTCGCCGCCGACACGATTGTCTTGCTGGCACCCAACCCCATCGGGATCTGGCTGATCACCTTTGGCATCGCGTTTCTGATTGCCGAGGCGGCGCTGCCCAATTACGGCGTGATCGGGTTGGGCGGCATTGTGATGTTCGTGATCGGGGCGGTGATCCTGACGAATACCGAGGTGCCGGTGCCGTTGATGATTGGCCTGGGACTAATCAGTGCCCTGCTGCTGATCTTCCTGCTGATCCGCGCCCTGAAGACCAGGCCACGCCACAACGTCAGTGGCGATGCGGGGCTGGTTGGCAGCGTGACGCCGGTGATGTCGCTGGCCGGCAATGCCTATAACGGCTGGGTGCACCTGCAGGGAGAGAGGTGGCAGGTGCTGAGCGCCACGCCGCTGCAACCCGGGCAACGGGTCCGGGTGATGGCACGCAAGGGATTACTGCTGGAAGTGGCCGCGGCTGACGCGGCGCCGGGTGGAGAATAACCATGGGCCTGCAACTGGGTTTTGCCGCGCTGCTTCTATTGCTGATTGCACTGGCCGGGTCGACCTTTCGTATCCTGCGCGAATACGAGCGCGGCGTGGTGTTCCAGCTCGGGCGCTTCTGGCAGGTCAAGGGCCCCGGCCTGATCCTGCTGATTCCGGTGGTCCAGCAAATGGTTCGCGTCGATTTGCGCACCGTGGTCCTCGACGTGCCGCCCCAAGACGTCATCACCCGCGACAACGTCTCGGTCAAGGTCAATGCGGTGTTGTATTTCCGCGTGCTCGATCCGCAAAAAGCGATCATCCAGGTCGAAGATTTCCTCATGGCCACCAGCCAACTGGCCCAGACCACGTTACGAGCGGTGCTCGGTAAACACGAACTGGATGAACTGCTGGCCGAACGGGAGCGCTTGAACGTTGATATCCAGCAAGTGCTCGACGCCCAGACCGACGCCTGGGGCATCAAGGTGGCCAACGTCGAGATCAAGCACGTGGACCTCAATGAATCGATGGTGCGCGCAATTGCCAAGCAGGCCGAAGCCGAACGGGAACGTCGGGCCAAAGTGATCCATGCCGAAGGCGAACTGCAGGCGTCGGAAAAACTGATGCAGGCCGCCGAAATGCTGGGCCGTCAGCCGGGTGCCATGCAGCTGCGGTATATGCAGACGCTGAGTTCGATCGCCGGCGACAAGAGCTCGACCATCGTCTTTCCGCTACCGATCGAATTGCTCAAGGGGATGGCGGATTTGTCGTCGAAGGAGTGAAGTCGCCCTCGCTGTCGATGGCTGTTTAGACTGCCACCGTGGCGCATTGACGCCTCGGCTTGGGCGAGTCCATCCAATTACAGGGGTCGGCGTTCAGCCTTGAAGGGTTCGGTACTGGACCCTAGCAGTTCTGATAGTTCTCAATCCTGATGCGAGCGCGTAAAAACAAAGGACGGAACTCACTTCGCTAACTCACCTACGAAGGCTGCTCCATGCCCCCAATCAATTCGATTGATCAAAAGAAATTGCACACACAACGCACTGTGTTGCTGGCGACAGACAACAAAAACTCAGTGCTTGTCGAAGTAGTTGGTAACGACACCAATTACCGGGCTTATTCCGCCTATGGGCATCAGTCCGCCCAAGAGGACGTCGCGTCACAACTAGGTTTCAATGGCGAACTGCACGAGGCTAAGACGGGGTGGTATTTACTAGGGAACGGCTACCGCGCTTACAACCCGCGATTGATGCGTTTTCATAGTACGGACAGTTGGAGTCCGTTTGGGCGGGGCGAGTTGAATCCGTATATGTACTGTGCAGGGGATCCGATTAATTGGTCCGATCCCACTGGACACGTAACACTTTTCAATAAAGTGATCGATTTCGCTTTTAGTGTTAAGAGATTTTTTTCGGGAGACCCGGGATTTAATGTTTCGGGGGGAGGGAATGGATTAGCCAGGGGAGCTCAGGGACTACTAGTTAACATAGCAAACAATAGACCGGTGCGCCCGCCCCCCGTTGATTCTAGAATAACCAGTGTTTACCAAGATGTTGGCTCTGCAGCCAGACCAGCGCTGACAGGGCCCGGAGTATTGTTCGCTGGCTTCGCTGACGCCGGCGGGTTTAGAAACTCAGGCTCAGGTTCGTCACGCACAAGCTATTCCACTCAGCGAATAACCAGGAGCAACTCACTGCCACCTTCTTACGATCCACCTCCTTCTTACAATGAAGCAATGGCTCTTTCGAATGCAGACACTTTTTCAAGTTCGCAGCGGGGCAGGTCCTTCGTGGTGAACAGAGTCGCTGACCCGGACGGCCGCTACTATAAATTTCATCCACCTCGCATGGAGCATCGACAACTTCCGCCAGCCCCACCACCGCCACCTCTACCGCGGCCTCGAATCCCATCTCCGACTCCCCCGTCCAGCCGGGACTCGACTCCTCCGCGCTCACGCAACCCCAGCGGCGACCCACCCTTAGCAGGGAGGGATCAGAATCCAACTTATGCGGCAATGGCTTTGATAAGAGGGGGTTAGTAAAGAAACCGAAGGGGGCCAGACTTAACGCAACATCCCCCACCGCTTTACCGTCACCCGTTCCAACGTATCAAACACCAGATTCTCCACCAGCAACCCAATCAAAATCACCACCGCCAACCCTGCAAACACCTTGTCGGTATACAACTCATTACGATTCTGAAAAATATACCAGCCCAACCCGCCCTTGCCACTGGTCGCACCGAACACCAATTCCGCGGCGATCAGCGTGCGCCAGGCGAAGGCCCAACCGATTTTCAGCCCGGCCAGGATCGATGGCAGCGCTGCCGGGATCAGGATGAACAGCACAAAACGCATCCCCTTGAGGCCATAGTTACGCCCGGCCATGCGCAGGGTTTCCGAGACGCCGAGGAACCCGGCATAGGTGTTCAGCGCCAACGCCCAGAGCACCGAATGCACCAGCACGAAAATCAAGCTGTTCTGCCCCAGGCCAAACCACAGTAGCGCCAACGGCAACAGCGCAATCGCCGGCAGGGGGTTGAACATCGAGGTCAGCGTACTCAGCAGGTCGCGACCGAACTGCGTCGACACTGCCAAGGTCGTCAAGGCAAACGCCAGCACGATGCCGATCAGGTAGCCCTTGAGCAACACCACCAGGGAAATCCACACCTTGCCCAGCAACTCGCCGCTGAGCAGGCCGTCATACAGTGCGCTGGAAGTCTGCAGGAAACTTGGTAGCAGCAGGTCGTTGTCCTGAATCCGGGCAACCACTTCCCACAGCACCGCCAGCAAAATCAGGATCAGGCTTTTGCGCAGCCAACCTTGTTGCCACAGGCGCTGGCCAAGCGGCAATTCACGCTCCAGCGGCACGCTCGTCAGGGGCTGCAAAACGGTTTCGAATGCTTGTCGTTCAGATGATAACTGGCTCATCGGGCACTCCTCTCAATGGCTCAATAAGCGATGCGGATGTCGGAAAAATCCAGCTCGCGCTCGGTGTCCGGTGACTGGCCTTCATCGAACAACAAGCGATGAATGCGCCGCGCGGACGCTTGGAACTCCACGCCGCCAAGGCTGTGCAAATCGTATTGATGGCTGTGGACTTCGGCCCGCACGCGACCCGGATGGGGCGACAGCAGCAAAATCCGATTGCCCACCACCAGCGCTTCTTCGATGGAATGAGTGACGAACAGCAACGTGAAACGCACTTCCTCCCAGAGCAGCAGCAACTCTTCCTGCATTTTGCGCCGGGTCAACGCATCGAGGGCCGCGAAGGGTTCGTCCATCAGGAGGATTTTCGGCTGCATCGCCAAGGCTCGGGCAATGGCCACCCGCGCCTTCATCCCACCGGAAAGGGTATGCGGATAGGCATCGGCAAACGCCGCCAGCCCGACCTTCTCCAGATAGTGCAGCGCCCGTTCTTCGGCCTCCTGGCGCTTAAGGGTTTTCGACGCCAGCAGCGGAAACATCACGTTCTGTTTGACGGTTTTCCACGGCGGCAGTTGATCGAACTCCTGGAACACCACGATCCGGTCCGGTCCCGGCGCAGTGACGGTTTGCCCTTGCAGCCGAATCTCGCCCTCGCAAGGCTGGATGAATCCGGCGACGGCCTTGAGCAACGTCGACTTGCCGCAACCGGATGGACCGAGCAGCACAAAACGGTCCGCCGGATCGATGTCGAAACTGACCTGATGAGTCGCCCGAACCACCCGTTGTGGCGTGCGATATTCAAGGCTGACCTTGTCGACCGACAACAGCGCCTGCGCTGCCGCGATCGGGTTGCTGACCGTGTGGCCTTGCAAAGGGGCGTTCATCTCGATCAGCTCCCTTGCAACGGCTTGGCATCCTGGAAGAAGTAGTCCTTCCACGAGTCAGGTTTGTTTTTAATCGCGCCGACACGGAAGAGGAACTCGGCCAACGGATAGGTATTTTTCGGTGTGACGCTGAACTCGAACTGCGGATTGTCGATGATCTTCAACAGCGCAGCACGGTCGATTTTTGCCTTGGTGACGCGGATATAAGTATCGGCCGCCGCACCTTTATCGTTCTGGGCAAACTGCGCCGCTTCGGTCAGCGCCTCGACGAAAGCCTTGTAGGTCTTCGGGTTCTCGTTGCGGAATTTCTCTGTGGCGAACAGCACCGTCGGCGAGTTCGGGCCGAGCAAGTCGTAAGTGTTCAGCACCACATGCACGTTGGGATTGGTCAGCGCCTGATCCTGGAACGGCGGATTGGAAAAGTGCCCGCTCAATTCGGTGCCGCCAGCGATCAGCGCCGCCGTGGCGTCGGGGTGCGGAACGGCGATGGTGTACTTGTCGAGGCGATTGAATTCCTTGTCGCCCCACTGCTTGGCAGCCGCGTATTGCAGGAACCGCGACTGCACCGAGACGCCCACCGCCGGCACCGCGATGCGATCCTTCTCGGTGAAGTCGGCAATGGTCTTGACCTTGGGATTGTTGCTCACCAGGTAGTAGGGGAAGTTGCCCAGAGAGGCTACGGCCTTGACGTTCTGCTTGCCGTGGGTGCGATCCCAGATGGTCAGCAACGGACCGACGCCAGCACCGGCAATGTCGATGGAACCGGAGAGCAATGCATCGTTGACCGCCGCGCCACCGGAGAGCTGGGTCCAGTCGACCTTGATGTCGAGGCCTTCCTGCTTGCCGTATTTCTCGATCAGGTTCTGATCGCGCACTACATTGAGCAACAGGTAAACAATGCCGAACTGTTCGGCGATGCGGATTTCACCTTCGCCCCGGGCCACGGTCGGCGCGACCAGGCTGCCGGCGATCAGGCTGAAACCCAGGCCGATGGCCGCAGCCAAGGGTGCAAATGAAAGGCGTTTGGACATGGGAATTCTCCGACAAATCAGAAAGGCGCGTCGCCCTGGATGGTGGTGCGATACAGCTTGCGGCGCAGATGGCTGGGGCAGCCGGCGGCAAGGTGGATCAGTGAGCGGTTGTCCCAGAACACCAGGTCGTGGGCCTGCCATTGATGGCGGTAGATGTTTTGCGGCAGCACGCTATGGGCGTAGAGCTCGGCGAGCAGCTGCTGGCTCTCGTCTTCAGGTAAACCGACGATGCGGGTGGTGAAACCTTCGCTGACGAATAACGCCTTGCGACCGTTCTCCGGGTGGGTGCGCACGATCGGGTGCACCACTTCCGCGACCTGAGCCAGCTGCTCCGGAGTCAAGGTCGGACGCCAGTTGCCTTCGAATTTGCTCTCGCTGTAGCGCGCCGTGTAGGAGTGCGCGGCCGAGCGACCTTCGACGACGTTGCGCAGAGCCTCGGGCAAGTTGTCCCAGGCCTTGTGCATGTCGGCGAACAAGGTGTCGCCGCCTTCGCCAGGCAGTTCCTGGGCATGCAGCATTGAGCCCAGGCTTGGCAATTCTTTATAGGAAAGGTCGGAGTGCCAGAACTTGCCGGCATCACCGAGACCGATGGACTGGCCGTTTTCAATGATATTGGAGACGATGAGAATTTCCGGGTGCCCGGCCAGCAGGAACTGTTTGAGCACGTGGATCTGCAACACACCGAATCGCCGGCTGAAGGCGATTTGCTGTTCGGGGGTGATGCGTTGGTCCCGGAACACCACCACGTGATGATCCAGGTGCGCCCGGTGGATGCGGGCGAAGTCCTGATCGTTGATTGGGCGGGATAGATCGAGGCCGATGATTTCGGCGCCGACGGCGCCGGCAAATGGACGTACCTCGAAGAGTTGCGCTGCACTTTCACAGGCAGCCAGGGAAACAGAGGCCAAAGACATATATTCACTCCCACGCAGTGCGCGACTAGGTGCGCGCAACGATCAGAAATCCACGGGTTTACCGTGGTCATTCATTTTCGTGCGGCGCGCCGATTGGTCGGCAGGTACGCAGAATTGCAAGATATAGGAATAATAGATCTATTTTAAATATCAATAAGGAATATGGATATTTCTGTCGATCGCCTTTAGCGGACGCAACGCTGTTTCATTTTTAGTGTTTCATGAAAGAAACACATTGCGTGTCGCAGAAGATTTAGCGTGCTCTCAAAGGCGTTCCAGGTGCAAAGGCGCCAAACAAACAGCAAAAATGGCGTCATTTTCATGACAGTCCGTCGGACAAGCCTACCGCTCGTCGGAAAAAAACTTGCGCTACCGTTCAAATTATTGACACCCCCAATCTGATATCACACATTGCGCGCCCATTCCTCATCACAATAACTGCCGTGTGTTTTAGGTCGAATAGAGCTAAGAAAAAACTCACATCCTGGCAGGCAGGAATCGTCGACTTCCTGACGCACAAATAATTTACGCGACAGATCTCGCCAATATTCAGACGCTTTACCCAATCGTGAACTCTCTGCTGCCCGCTAGCGAAGCGTGCGGCTGTGCGCGGACGTTGGATGGTTTCTTGCAGTCAGGCTCGCACGGCCGCCAGCCAGCCCGGCGCGTCCTAAGCATCAAGGATCAGGGGAGTAGCAGGTTTTGAGTCAAGTCACGTTGGCCATCCGGCATCTGCAGGATGAGCAAATATGCCTGCGAGAGGCAGGTCTGTATTGGGTCGCGCTGGATCAGCCGGCCGATGCGAACCTTATTGCCCGTCAGTTTTTGTCGGCGCTGCAGCAAACCCATGCGGCGACTTTGACCTGCTGCGGCCAGGACCCGGCCACCGTGGTCGACTCAATGGCCAGCGATGCCGGACCCGGTGCGCTGAGAATGTTTTCGGTGCCTGATGACGCCGCCATTCGTGCGGCCTTCAATGCATTTGCGAGTGATCTCTCCCGTATCAACATTCGCCAAGGCAGTTACCTGGTGTTGATGCTCGCTGCCAGCCATGTTGAAAACTTCTCCGGCGGCCAGCTGCGACATTGGATTGAGGGCATGCGTCAATGGCTCAATGAACGGGCTTGCACCTTACTGGTGCTATGCCACGGCCAGGCGCCTGCGCTGCACGAGCGGCTGTTGGCACTCAATGAAGACATTTCCGGGCTTGCCCAGCTTTATCGACGCGACGGAGGCATTTGCTACCAGCTGAACTTCTGGCACAGCGAGATGGGTGTATGCGCCGCTCAGGCATTCGACCTTGTATTGGAAAATGAGGTTTTCGGCTTGAGCGTCACCCAACTATCCAGCCCGCCGCAGACACGGACTGACGATCAGCGCATTTACTTGACCCAGCGCTCGGTCCTCGAAGGTGCACCGCCGCTTTCCGAGCAATGGCGATTGTTCGAACATCGCGACGACTTGCTGGACCAGGCCACTCGTGCGCGGGCGGCCAGTGTGATCATGGCGTTGGAGAGCAACCAGGAAGTTGAACTGCTGGCCCGCCGTCTTCACGCGTTGCGCGAGCGATGCGGTGTTGCGTTGAAGATCATCGTGCGTGAAATGGAGCCGTGCCTGCGCTATCGCGACGAACGCCTGTTGCTGGCCTGTGGCGCCAACCTGATCGTGCCGTTCAAGACGCCGCTGGCGCACTTCCTGAGCCTGGTGGACAGCGTTCAGGGGCAGACCTGGCGGCATCGCCAAGTGGCCAATGTCGAAATGCTGTTCGATCGCCTCCGTCCTCCTGCCCAACGTGGCTTGCTGGCCCCCTTGGCGTTCATCACTACGCTGGACCAGATCTACGGCAGCGCATCGGGCGAGGTCACCCACCAACTGCTGCGGTTACGTCCGCGCGGCGACCTGGACATCGACCAATACCTGAACCAGATCACCTTGCGCCGTTTCGGCGACATCGCCTGCGTGCTCGACGGGTACTTCTATCTGTTTCTGTTCGCCTGCCGGACCGATGGACTGGAGCCTGCACTGGGCAATATCTGCCGTTTGCCGTGGCGCGATATTTTCAGCGTGATCACCCCGCTGTCGACAGTCGATGACCTGACACGCCAGGCCTTTCTCGACGCGCCCCATCTATCCGAAGCGCACCGCATGGCCAGCGAGCAAGTAACGGACAACCTGGTCCAGGCGATTGCCCGTGCCGGCTACATCCCGCAACGCATCAGCCTGCCTCTGTCGGAACCGTGCCCATGATGTATTTCCAACTGCTGCAAGTCATCGCGGCCAGTTGCCTGATGACCCTGGCCCTGGTTTTGCTGCTGCGTGCTGTTGAACAACGCGCCCTGCGTTGGTTCCGACGACACCTGTCGCCCCGTTATTTGAAGCCCTGTGGCGTGCGTCGGCGCGCGCCTCAAGCACCTCAAGCACCTCAAGCGCCTGCTGCGAGTGATATCGATGAGTCAGTTTGAAAAACTCGACCTGCCCGTCCGGCAAAACCCGTGGACCTGGCCGGGACTCGGGCGCTGGAATCTGTATTTTTTGATCAAGCTGGCCTTGATGTGGGGCGGTTACCTGAACCTGCAGGTGTTGCCCAACCTGGTCTTCGCCGCCGTGCTGCTGATTCCGTTGCGTCAGCGCCATCTGGCCACACTGCGCACGCTGATTGCCGTTCCGGTGGGCGTGGCGCTGCTCTATCAGGACACTTGGCTGCCGCCCTTCAGTCGCTTGCTCGACCAGCCCGGGGTATTGAATTTCACGCCGGAGTACCTGCTGGAGCTGGCTGGACGCTTCATTGACTGGAACCTGTGCGGCGCGCTGATGCTGATTGTGGTCGCGTACTTTTTCATCCACCAATGGCTGCGCCTCACCACCTTTACACTGGCCGCCTTTGCCTGGCTGAGCGTCAGCAGCCTGTCGACCTTGCATGTGCCCGTGCAATCGCTGGCACAGTCGGCCACGCCCGTGCAGGCCACCACGGCAGGCGAACCGGACAGCAAGACGCTGGAAGCCTACCTGCAAAAATTCTATGACACCGAGGCCGCACGGCATGTCGAGTTCAAGCCGGCAGATGCCACTGCCCAGCCGTTCGACCTGTTACTGATCAATATCTGCTCACTGGCCTGGGATGACCTGGAGACTATCGGCCTGCGCGACAACGCCCTGCTGGCACAGATGGATGTGGTGTTCGACAACTTCAACTCCGCGACCGCCTACAGCGGTCCGGCGGCTATTCGTCTGTTGCGCGCCAGTTGCGGCCAGACATCGCACAGCAAGCTGTACGCGGTGGCCCCCGAGCAATGCCTGTTGATGGACGATCTGCGCAAGCTGGGCTTCGAGAACGAAGTCATGCTCAATCACACCGGTCAGTTTGAAGGTTTCATCGATGAAGTCCGCGCACAAGGGTCCCTGCCGGCGCCGGCAGTCAGCACCGCCGATTTGCAGCGCACACTGGTCGCGTTCGATGGCTCGCCGATCTGGCGCGACCGGGATGTGCTGGACAAGTGGTGGGAGCATCGTGAAAGCCAAGACAGTGCACGCGTGGCGCTGTTCTACAACTCCACTACCTTGCATGACGGCAACCGGGCCCTGACCGCCGACGGCGGCACGCGAAGTGCCGACTACAAGCCGCGGGCGCAAACCCTGCTGGAGGACCTGAATGTCTTCCTCAAGGAATTGGAGAAGAGTGGACGCCGGGTGGCGGTGGTGATCGTGCCGGAACACGGTGCGGCCCTGCATGGCGACCGTATGCAGATTCCGGGCATGCGCGAGATCCCGAGCCCATCGATTACCCACGTCCCCGTGGGCATCAAGCTGGTAGGCATGGGCAAGAACCCGCGCAGTGGCCCCGTCCATGTGACCCAGCCGAGCAGCTACCTGGCCCTCTCGGAAATCATCGCACGGTTGTATGCGTCGCCCGCTCCGCCTGACGGCCAGGGCCCGGACTGGCAGACCCTGCTTGCCAATCTGCCAGAAACGCCGGCGGTATCGGAAAACGCCGGGACGGTCGTCGTCGACTACGCCGGCAAGCCTTATGTTCGAATCAAGGAGAAGGGTACATGGCTGCCTTACCCCCAAAGATTTCAGTAAAAAACCAGGCACTGTCACGCACCGAGCGGGCCGATGACATCGCCCGCCTGAAGGTCGAGCTGAAGCTGCCCGAGCTTGAATACGTCGATATTTCGGCGCAACTGGAACTGCGCCGTGCCCTGCGCCGCTGGCCGCTGCTGGAAGAGTTCGGCTTTCCCGCACTTGCGCCGACGGAGCCGCCATTGCCGGTGGCGCAGCCGATCCGGCAGCGTAAATTCGGAGCGCTGAAGTGACAGCGTTGAGCCTGCGTGGCGTACGCGGCGGCGTGGGGACCAGCTCGGTGCTGGCGGCTGTCGGCTACGCGCTGCACACGCTTGGGGAGCGGGTGCTGATGATTGATATGTGCCCGGAAAACCTGCTGCGCCTGCACTTCAATCTGGTCGCCAGCGAGAAAACCGGCTGGGCGCGCGCCATGCTCGATGGCGACGATTGGCACGCCCAGGCCTGGAGCCTGGCGCCCACGCTTGCCCTTTTGCCTTATGGCGTCCTGTCCTGGCAAGAGTCCATGCGTGTCGAACAACAACTGCTGGACGACCCGATTCTGTGGGCGCGACGTCAGGCAAGCCTGGCAGCGCACTATGATTGGGTGTTGTTCGATTTGCCGCAACGGCTGCAGGGGCACGCAATGATCGGCCCGTGCCTGTTCCCGATCCGCGTGACCGAAGCCGACGCCGCCTGCCATGTCCTGATG
This sequence comes from Pseudomonas silesiensis, assembly GCF_001661075.1. NCBI lineage: Bacteria > Pseudomonadati > Pseudomonadota > Gammaproteobacteria > Pseudomonadales > Pseudomonadaceae > Pseudomonas > Pseudomonas silesiensis. Next base: position 79,105 of record NZ_CP014870.1, on the reverse strand, counting down.
CTGCAGGAAGGCGGGACGGCGCCACTGCTGGTCAACCGTTATGAGCCCGGTAGCCTGTTGCAGCGCGACTTGTTACTGATCTGGCGCACGCATTTGGCCTCTCGTCTCCTGCCCTTTACCGTGCACAGCGACGAAGCCATGCGCGAAGCCCTGGCGTTCAAGCAGCCGGTCGGCCAGTACGCACCCGCCAGCCTGTCTGCCCAGGATGCCCTCAGCCTGGCGACCTGGTGCCTGACCCGACGCCGGGAGGCGCAATGATCGCGCGGATCTTCCCCTACATGCATTTACGCCGACGGTACGACTGTTACCCGCCGACGGCGTTCTTGCTGGCGACGCTGACCGCGCTGGCCTGGGTGTTCCTGCGACTTGAGTCGCCCGTCTGGCAGACGCTGTTGGCGCAGCGCCAACGCTGGTACCCGCACGTGGCCAACAAAGCGCCGAATGCGGGCGATCCGCTACGCATCGCCCTGCAGAGCCTGTGGCTGTTGGTGGCCAGGCCGCTGCCCGAGCGTCGCCGCAGAAGCAAGCCGCAATGGGTTCAGGGTCTGGGGCAGTCCAACCTGCGGCTGTGGGAGCGCGCGGCCCGATTTCTCAATGGGTTGCCGCAGCAGGCGAATGACAGCAAAACGCTCCATTCATGCAAGAAATGGTGGCAGACCCTCAGCCCTCGCCAGCAGCACTGGCTGAACTATTGCTGCGCGGCTGTCGGCCTGGTCCTGGTGGTCGTGTGCATCACCGAGCCGTTCGGCTACGGTTCGCAATTGATGTTCGTGTTCTTGCTCTGGGCCGTGGCCATGGTGGTTCGCAGGGTTCCCGGGCGGTTCCCGACCTTGCTGCTGATTGTATTGTCGATCATCGTTTCCTGCCGCTACCTGTGGTGGCGCTATACCGCGACGCTGAACTGGGCGGCCCCGATGGACCTGGCCTTCGGCGTCTTGTTGCTGATTGCCGAAACCTATTCCTGGCTGGTACTGCTGCTGGGCTATATCCAGACGTGCTGGCCCTTGCAGCGCCTCCCGGCGCAGTTGCCGGCCGATACCCGCCTGTGGCCAACAGTCGATTTGTTGATCCCGACCTACAACGAAGACTTGTCGATTGTGCGTGGCACCGTATACGCAGCACTGGGTATCGACTGGCCCCATGACAAGTTGCGCATCTCGATTCTCGACGACGGCAAGCGCGAGGAGTTTCGCCTGTTCGCTGCCGAGGCCGGGGTCAACTACATCACGCGTTCGGACAACAAGCACGCCAAGGCCGGCAACCTGAACCAGGCATTGCTCAAGCTCGACGGCGAGCTGGTGGCCATTTTCGACTGCGACCATGTACCGGTCCGCTCCTTCCTGCAGCTGACCGTTGGTTGGTTCCTGCGCGATCCAAAACTGGCATTGGTGCAGACACCGCACCACTTCCTGTCGCCGGACCCGTTCGAGCGCAACCTCGGCACCTTCCGCCAGCGGCCGAACGAGGGTGAGCTGTTCTACGGCCTGGTGCAGGACGGCAACGACATGTGGAACGCCGCGTTTTTCTGCGGCTCCTGCGCGGTATTGCGGCGCTCGGCGATAGACGACATCGGCGGCTTTGCCGTCGAGACCGTGACTGAAGATGCGCACACCGCGTTGCGCCTGCACCGCCGGGGCTGGAACTCGGCCTACGTGCGAATTCCGCAGGCCGCCGGACTCGCGACCGAAAGCCTCTCCGCGCATATTGGCCAACGCATTCGCTGGGCGCGCGGCATGGCGCAGATTTTCCGTACCGACAACCCGTTGCTGGGCAAGGGCCTGACGATATTCCAGCGGATCTGCTACGCCAACGCCATGTTGCACTTCCTGGCAGGCTTGCCGCGCCTGGTGTTCCTCACGGCGCCCCTGGCCTTTCTGTTGCTGCATGCCTACATCATTTACGCCCCGGCGCTGATGATCGTACTGTACGTGATTCCGCACATGCTGCATGCCAGCCTGACCAACTCCCGCATGCAGGGCGAACATCGCCTGACGTTCTGGGGCGAAGTCTATGAAACGGTGCTGGCCTGGTACATCGCCCGCCCGACCACCGTCGCCTTGTTCAATCCGAAAAAAGGCAAGTTCAACGTCACTGCCAAAGGCGGCCTGATGACCGAGAACCAGTTCGACTGGGGCATCGCGCAGCCTTACCTGGTGCTCGCACTGCTCAACGTAGTGGGCCTGGGTTTCGCGGTGTGGCGCCTGATCTACGGCCCGGCCAACGAGATCGGCACCACCCTGGTGAGCAGCCTGTGGGTGATCTACAACCTGCTGATCGTCGGCGCCGCGGTGGCCATCGCTGCAGAAGTTCGCCAGGTCCGGGAAACGCACCGGGTCCAGGCGCGTCTGCCGGTTGCCATCCGGCTGGAGAACGGCCATTTCTATCCCGGCATGCTGGTGGACTACTCCGACGGCGGGGCGGGTATCGAGCTTGAAGTATCGATGTCGCTGGCGGTCGGTAGCCGCGTGTCGCTGCTGATGCAGCGCGGCCAGCGGGAGTTTCTGTTCCCTTGCTTCGTCAGCCGCAGCCACAAGAATTTTGTCGGTGTGAGCCTGCAGGACCTGCCCGCCGAGCAAAAAATCGATTACGTGCAGTGCACCTTCGCCCGTGCCGATGCCTGGCTGAACTGGAATGAAGACTTCATCCAGGACCGGCCGCTGCGCAGCTTCATCGATGTGCTCAAGCTCGGCATGATGGGCTATTACCGCCTCTTCGAATACCTGCCTGCATGGATCCGCAAGCTGGCCTCGCCATTCGTGCGCCTGGGCGCATGGGTGATCAGCTATGTACCGCGCTTTCCGAAGGCCGTCTCTTCTCTTTCTTCTCGTCCGGTGAGCGCATCATGAGCCGCTATTTGCAAAAATCCTTGTTGGCAGGCCTGGTGTTGCTGGCCGTTGGCTGTGCCCAGGCGCAGACCTTGAAGGTTCAGCCTCCCGCGGCTACCGTCCCCGTACTGGAGGCCGCTGTCGCCGTCCCGGTCATGCCGAGCTGGGATGTGCAGCGCAGTTTCGCGCAGCTGGGGCGCCCGGCTGACACTCTGTTGCTGGGCACGAACAACACCGATCAGATCGAATTCACCATGCGCCGCGACCGCATCGCCAGCGATGCGAAACTGCAACTGGAATACACCCCGTCCCCCGCCCTGATCCCGACCTTGTCCCACCTGCGCATCTACCTCAACGATGTGCTGATGAATGTGCTGCCGATCGAGAAAGACCAACTGGGCAAAAAGGTCACTCGCCAGGTGGCGCTCGACCCTCGCCTGATCAGTGACTTCAACCGTGTACGGCTGGAGTTTGTCGGGCACTACACCGACATCTGTGAAGAACCGTCCAACAGCGCCTTGTGGGTCAACGTCAGCCGGGTCAGCCATATTTCGGTTACCGAGCAGGCGCTCAGCGCGGAGAATGATCTGGCCTGGTTCCCGTTGCCCTTTTTCGACGCACGGGACTACCAGAGCCCGGTGTTGAACATGGTCTTCGCCGCGAACCCGACCCTGGAGGAGCAGCGTGCGGCCGGCATCCTCGCATCGTATTTCGGCAGCCAGGCCGGCTGGCGCGGGACCCGATTCCCGGTAGCGTTCGATCACTTGCCTGGCGTTACAGCAAAGGACAAGGCCCTGCCTTCGATCGTCTTCGCCACCAACGATCATCGCCCCGCCATGCTCGCCGATCTGAAGACATTCCCGGCAGTGGATGCACCGGTGGTGCAGATCATCGATAACCCCGCCAACAGCTACAGCAAAGTACTGCTGGTCATGGGCCGTAACGAAGCCGACCTGATTACCGCGGTGAAGGCACTGGCGTTGGGGGGCGACCTGTTTCGCGGTTCACGAGTGACCGTCGACGAGGTCCAGCGGATTCTGCCGCGCAAACCTTACGACGCGCCAAACTGGATGCGCACCGATCGCGCGGTGCGCTTCGCCGAGCTGGTCAAATACCCCGAGCAATTGCGCGTCAGCGGTGTACAGCCGCTGCCGATCAACGTCGACATCAACCTGCCGCCGGACCTGTTCGTCTGGCGTAACCAGGGGATTCCCCTGCAGACCAAGTACCGCTATACACCACCAGCAGCGACCAATGATGGTTCACGGCTGAACATCAGCCTGAACAACCAATTCATCACCAGCCTGCCACTTCCGGGCAACAGCAACAGCCGCCTGGATGAGTTGCGCCTGGCGGTGCTCTCCAGCGAATCGGCGAACACCAGCGAGCGCCTGTCGGTGCCGGCCCTGAAAATCGGTGACCGCAACACCCTCAGCTTCAACTTCAGCTTTGCCAGCACCGCCAGCAGTTCTCAGCGCGACCGCTGCCAGAGCTCGCTGCCGGTCGATACCCAGGCCGTGATCGACGACCAGTCCAGCATCGATATGTCCGGTTATCACCACTACATTGCGATGCCTGACCTCAAGACCTTCGCCCGCAGTGGATTCCCTTACAGCCGCATGGCGGACCTGTCGGAAACCATGGTGTTGCTGTCACCACAACCGTCGGCCATTCAACTGAGTACTTACCTGGAGGCGGTGGCGGGTATTGCCGCACGCTCCGGCCTGCCGGCCTTCGGTCTGCATGTCAGCGATAACTGGAGCGATGCGGCCAAACTCGATGCCGATTTGCTGGTACTCGGCACATTGGCGCCGGACGTGCGTGAAAACCGCGACTTGAACCTGCTGCTCGACCGCTCCCGCGATTGGTTGCTGCAGGCCAGCAACACCCAACCCGGTCGCACGACAGCGCAGCAATGGCAATACGCCGACGAGCGTAACCTGGCCGCCAGCCGGGTCGAGGTGTCCGCCAAAGGCCCGATCGCGGCCATGGTCGGAATGAAGTCACCCTTCCATGAACAGCGCAGCATCGTTGCGCTGCTGGCCACCCAGGACAGCGACTACCAGTTGCTGCGCGAGACCCTCGCCGACAGCGGCAAGATGGACGCCGTCTCAGGTTCCGTGGTGCTGATCCGCAGCAGTGGTGTGAGCAGCCAAATGGTGGGTGAACCGTACTATGTCGGCCATCTGCCATGGTGGTTGATGCTCTGGTTCAAGCTGTCGGACCACCCGATCCTGCTGGCCTTCATGGCCGCAACCGGCGTGTTGTTGACCGCCTTCCTGGTCTGGCGAGTCCTGCAGTGGGCGGCGCGTCGTCGTCTGGCTTATGAAGAGTAAGCCCGCAGCACCTGGTGCATTGCCGGGCCTGGCGCTGGCTGTCGCGCTTGCGCTGCTGCCAGCCCACGCGGCGGTGGCGAACAATTGTCCGTGGCCCGCCTGGGAACGCTATAAACAAGCGATGATCAGCGCGGACGGGCGTGTCATCGACGGCTCTACCGAGCAGCGCATCAGCACCTCGGAAGGCCAGAGCTACGGACTGTTTTTCGCCCTGGTCGCCAACGATCGCAAGTCCTTCGACCGGCTGCTGGCCTGGACCCGCAACAACCTGGCCGCAGGCGACCTGGACCGAAATTTGCCGGCCTGGAAATGGGGCAAGTCCCAGCACGGACAGTGGCAGGTGCTGGACAGCAACAATGCCAGCGACGCTGATTTGTGGATCGCCTACAGCCTGCTGGAAGCCGCACGCCTGTGGCAGCGCCCGGAGCTCGAAATTCAGGGTCGCAATCTGCTTTGGCGCAGCGCCGCGCAAACCCTGCACAAACTGCCTGGCCTGGGGCTGATGCTGCTGCCGGGCGACGTGGGCTTCCAGTCCGCCGAGGGCGTGCGCTTGAATCCAAGCTACCTGCCACTGCACCTGCTCGCGCGGTTTTCCAGCGAGGCGCCAGTCTGGGCAGAGCTGGCGGACAACACCCGGCGCATGCTGATTGAAACCTCGCCCAAAGGCTTCGCCCCCGATTGGCTGATGTGGCAGACCGAGCAGCGCTGGAGCCCGGACGCCAAGGGTGCGGACGGCAGCTATGACGCCATCCGTGTGTACCTGTGGCTGGGCATGTTGGCCAAGGACGCTCCCGGTCGCACGCAACTGCTGGCGCATTTCAAACCGATGCTCGAGGCAACCGCTCGATTGGGCTATGTGCCCGAGCATGTGGACAGTGTCAGCGGCAGCGCTACCGGAACCGGGCCTGTCGGTTTTTCCGCGGCGATGCTGCCACTGCTGTCCGCCAGTGGCGCCAGCGCAGCGGCTGCCGTTCAGCGAGAACGTGTGCAGCAGGCGCCTGAACTAGCCAATGCCTATTACAACCATTCGCTGCTGATGTTCGGCCAAGGCTGGGACGAACAACGTTACCGATTCGATAAAGACGGACGGCTGGTGCCAAATTGGAAGGGTTCATGCAAAGGCTAGTCCTGCGAAAAACGGCGGTGAAAATATCTACGCTCAGATCACTTCTGACGTGCGGCACGCTTTTGTCCAGCCTTTACCTGTGTTCTTCGGCATTGGCGGCGCAAGCCCCAGGCTCGCAACAGGCGCAACAGCAATGGTTGCTGCAGCAGATGCGTGTTGGCGAGGCAATGTTCCGTGAAGAGCTCATCAATGACTCTCTGGCGCGCCTGGAACTGATCGCGCCCAATCACCCACAGGTGCTGGTCGGCAAGATCCGCCAGGCATTGCGCGCCGATCCTGCCCGGCAGGACCCGGCCATGAACGCGCAGTGGATTGAGCAATTGCTGACCCGCCTGCGCCAGCAGGCCCCCGGCTCACCTGAGCTGCGCCAAGCCTTGGCACTGGTCAAACTGCAGAGCGCCAGCGGTGTCAGGGACTTGCAGCAGGCGCGCTTGCTGGCGGCGGCCGGCCGCTTCGACGAAGCCACCGCAGCATACGAACAGCTGTTCGGCGATGAACCACCCGACCTTGCCTCAGCCGTGGAGTACTGGAGTATCCGCAGTCGACTGCCCGGACAACGGCAGCCGGCGATCGCTGCGGCGCGCAACCTGGACAACAACTACCCGGGCAGCGCCAGCCTGCGACAGATGCTGGTCGGGCTGTTGTTCGCCGAGGATCGGGATGACGAAGCCTTGGCGGTGCTGCACCAATTGGCTGCGGATCCGCTGGCAAGCGCCGGCGCGGCAGAAACTGAATACAACTATCTGGTCAGGCTGCCGGTCAGCCCCGAAACGGCCAAGACCTGGCAGGCATTCACGGGCTATTACCCCTATTCGCCATTAGCGAAGGAAGCCACCAGGCAGCTGGCCGAACAGCGTCGGCTGCTTGCCGATCCCGCCTGGTTGGCCGGCAGCAAGGCCAAGGCCATGCTTGAAAACGATGCCGATCCCGTTGGCGCCGAAGCCCTGTTGCGTCGTGCACTCAAGGCGTACCCGCAAGATCCAAGCCTGCACGGTGCCTTGGGCGTCTCGCTGATGCGCCAAAGCAAATACGCCGCCGCCAACGAGGCCGTCAGCCGCGCGCTGAGCCTTGAGCAAGACACCTTCTACATCACCAAATGGCGCGATCTTCAACAAGCGTCTCGGCTCTGGAGCCTGTTGCAAAAAGGGACACTGGCGCTGGAGGCGAGAAACTTGCCGGCAGCCCGTGTTGCGTTCACGCAAGCCCGTACGCTCGACCCGGGCAATACCGACGCCTTGATTGGTCTGAGTGACGTCGCTATCGCCGAGTCGGACGATATCGCTGCCGAAGCGCTGCTATTGCAGGTACGCAAGCTGGAGCCGGACAGTGCCAGCGCTGTGCGAAGGCTGGTTCGTCTGTACCAGGCGCAGTCGAGCGAGAAGGCCGAAGCATTTCTCGATACGCTGCCCACCGGCAAGCAGGCCGAATTCGCCGGCCTGCGTCAGAGCATCCAGCTTGAGCGCCTGAGCCTGAAGGCTGATGCGGCGACAGCGCGCTCGGACTGGGCGCAACTGGTGCCCTTGCTCAAACAGATGCGCGTACTGGACCCGGATAACCCTTGGCTTGCTTACCGCCTGGCGGGAGCCGAGCTCGCCTTGGGCAAACCGGCCGACGCCGACGATGCGTTCCGCCAGCTGTTATCGCGTCAGGGCCAGAACCCCGAGGCCCGCTACGCCCACGCCTTGTACCTGTCCACGGAAAATCGCGACCGCGAAGTACTCGCCAGCCTGGGACACATTCCCAAGGCCGGCTGGACCGACAACATGCGCGACCTGGCCACGCGGATCGAACGTCGACAGTTGCTGGCACAAGCGGAGAAGTTGCGCGATGCCGGCCACGAGCCCGAAGCCATTGCCCTGCTGCTTCGCAAGCCAACCGTCGATGACCTGTCGACGTTGGCCGACTGGGCTTTCCAGCGTGAAGACTACCCACAGGCGCAGCATTACTACCGCCTGGTGCTCAAGCAACAACCGCAGGATTCCGAGGCGCAACTGGGGCTGATCGAGACCTGGATCGCTACTGCTCGCCAGCCTCAAGCCCGGGAAGCGCTGGGTCAGCTCACACCCCCTGTCGCCCCGACGCCAGGCTGGCAACGGCGCGTGGCCAATGCCTGGGCCTCGGTCGGTGAACCGGGCAAGGCCAACGCCCTGTATGCCCAACTGCTGCAAACCCCCCAGACCGATCCGCTGATCTACCGCGACGCCGCACGGCTGATGGCCAAGAACAACCCACAACAAGCCCTGGATAACTATGCCCGCAGCATGGCGGCTGCCGGCTTGACCCCATCAGTACCGTCCACCCCGCGCGACAACGTCGCGATGACCGAAGCCAGCCGCGCCAACGACGGTGATGACTGGATGCTGCGCAGCCTGCGCGCTGATGTCGATGAGCTGTACCAACAGCAAAATCCGAGTGTGAACCTCTATCAGGATTTTGCCTGGCGCACTGACAACACTGCTCCGGGTATTTCCGACCTCACCACGCAAACCACGATTCTGCGCATCGATGCACCGTTTGCCGAAGGCCAGGGCTTTGTCCAGGCAGAACAGGTCGACCTGCAAGCGACTCGCTTCGATACCGATGACAATGGCCGGCATCAAGAGGCATTCGGTACCTGTGCGCTGGTAACCGGCGGCTGCCCCAGCACGTCGCTAAGCACCAGCGGCCCCGGCCTTGCTGTCGGCTGGAAGAACGCCGCCTGGGCCTTCGATCTAGGTCACACCCCGCAAGGCTTCGAAATCGGCAACTGGCTGGGTGGCGTCAGTTACAGCAGTGACTGGCAAAGCGTGGGCTGGACCCTGACCGCTTCGCGACGGCCGATGAGCAACTCGGTGGTGTCCTATGCCGGCGCCGTCGACCCACTGACCGGCATTCGCTGGGGAGGTGTCACCAGCAATGGCCTGACCTTGAGCCTCAGCCATGACGAAGGTGGTGTCGATGGCGTCTGGGCCAGCCTGGGTGCACACCGGTTACTTGGCAAAAATGTGGAGGACAATCAGCGCCTCTCGGCCATGGGCGGCTATTACTACCGGCTCGTCGACAACGCCGATGAACGGATGCGTACCGGCTTGACCCTGATGTACTGGGGGTACGACAAGGACCTGAGTGAATACACACTGGGGCAAGGCGGTTACTACAGCCCGCAGCAGTATTATTCAATCGGGGTGCCGCTGAACTACGCCTGGCGTAATGCCAACTGGTCGGCAACGCTGGAAAGCTCCGTCGGTTGGTCCTATTCGAAAACCAGCGACAGCGATCTTTATCCACACGAACCGGTCGGCAGTCTGCAGGAGCGGCTCAACGGCGCGGGATTCGCGACTGACAGCAACCCCACCCTGACCAAGGAGGACAGCAGCAGCAATGGTATAGGCATCCGCCTGCAAGCCCTGGTCGAGCGCAGGTTGTCCAATAATCTGGTGTTTGGTACGGGCATCACTTACCAACACAGCGAAGGTTATGCCCCCAGCCGCGCCCTGCTGTATCTGCGGTACACCTTCGATGAATGGCAAGGCAACCTGCCGATGCCCATAGAGCCGGTCACTCCATACGCGGACATGCGCTGACCCTTTTTGATCACTCCATGCACAGCCAACGATTGGCCTATGCTGCCCGCGCTGACGCCTTCGGGAGCGAGCTTGCTCGCGAAGGCGATTCTCGATTCACCGCAGGGCTTACCCAGTTAAACCTTTACTTGAGACTGCCTGGTTTCCGGCGATTCAAGGTGATCCAGCACTCGTTCCACCAACAAATAAACCCCATCGGACATGCGACTGAGCGCCAGGGCTACAGAACGGCGCGAGCCTTCCACATCGTCGGCGAGGTCGGCGGCGATGGAGCTGATCGAGAGCAGGTCTTCGGAGGCGTTGGCCAGGAGCGCTTCGATGTGAACGTCAGGGGATACGGTGAAGAGAAGGTCTTTGCGGGGAGCAGGCGGATTGGGAGTTACTTTGAACATGGTAAATCTCCATCTGAGTGGTTCTACTACCGTTCGCTTGCACGCGAATGGGGTGGCAGCTGTGCGCGAGTGTGCAAGACCGGGCAGACGGACCCCGGCAGATAATTCTCGAAAGAAAGATCTCCCGCGCACAACCGCCATAAAACAGGCATTGCGAGCATGAGTATGCCCGTCAAGTAACCAATGACGTTGCGCGTCGTCTTTTAACCGGACTTGCACGTCCGTGTCACCGATTATTCAGTGACAAAGCCAGACTAGGCCTGAGTCCCGGCCGGGACAAGTTCACCAACACCGCCACAATTTGAAGGAAATCTCCGACGCTGCTGTCCCCCGTCAGATGATTCTTACGCCAGCCTGGATGTTGTCTCTACTGACGCCTTCGCGGACTGACTGGCGACAACACAGAATATCCCGACAGGACTTGAGCGCGTGCACCAGGTCGATGTCCTCTTCGTACTGCAGTTTTCTGTTGAAAAACTGGTTGACCACGTCGAGCGGTTCCGGCTCGCTGATCTGTTTTTGCGTGGCCAACAACCGCTGCCAGGCATCAATGCGTTGCTCACCCTCACCCAGCGGTCCGTATAATGCCTGCGCCCGACGGCTGATCATTGAAACGACAATGGCACGCTGAGATCACTGGCGACGCGCTAAACTATTGATACAGTCCTTCTACATAGTTTGACATCCTGTACAACCATACTACTGTCATTTGGATCCAATATTTATCTCAATCAATCAGGGTGCGTTGTAGTGACACAGAAGCCCAACCCTCTCAGCAGCATCAAGGTCAGTGGGCCGATTCCCGCTCATCTGGCCCGCTCGGTGATCGAAGAGACCCTGCGTGCCGCCATACTCGACGGTCGCATCCCTTGCGGCACTGCCCTTCGCCAGCAAGACCTGGCCGACCTGTTCGGCGTCAGCCGCATGCCGGTTCGCGAAGCCTTGCGCCAGCTCGAAGCCCAATCGCTGCTCAACGTGATCGCTCACAAAGGTGCGGTGGTCGCGCCGCTGGTTCAGGGCGATGCCGTTGAAACTTACGCGCTACGGATCCTCCTGGAATCCGAAGCACTGCGCTTGTCGATTCCGTTGCTGACCAGCGAGGATTTTCAACAGGCCGCCCGCTACATCGATGAATTGGAAACGCAACATGACTACACCGAAATCGGTCGGCTCAACCGTCTATTCCATATGTCGCTGTACAGCAAGGCACCGAACCGGCGGCTGTTGAAGCTGGTGGAAGACGGCCTGAACGAGGAAGAACGCTTCCTTCGCTTCAACCTGGAAGCCATGGGCCTGGGCAAACTGTCCCAGGAAGATCACCGGGCGATGTTACGGGCCGTGGAAGACCGCGACGTTGAACGCTCTGTGAAGATGCTCGAACAACACCTCAATCGCGCGGTCGTGGTCATCACGCGTTACCTCGACAGCCCTGAGGCAAAGAACCGCAAAACCACGAAGTAACTCCAGCGGCGGGCTTGAGCAGGCAAACCGGATTGCTTGTCTTCGCTTGCCGCGATTATCCCGCCCTGCACAGTCTCGTCTTCGATCCACCCCCTTCCTGCCCGATCATTGCACCGACTGCATTTATGCGTCGGTGATGGCGGCCGCCTTCAATTACGCTCACTCTTGGGCTGCCGACGAATAAATGAACGGGTGACGCGCCGCACGTAGCGAAGCAGTCCTCGCACCAGGAACCAACGGAAGGAGTCTTGTCACGGGAAAGGAAGAATCAGTGGCATTCCCGGCCCACTTCCACCCCTCAGATCATCTTGACGCTTTAAATTAGAAAGTTGCTTCGAGTGAGGCATTCACTCTCTGTTTCGATTCTGACTTATATAAGCCGGAAGGAGCAACTACGCCTAAATAAAACTTTATCAAGAAGTCTTATTGGAACTTATCACGCCCAAGAAAGTTAAACTTTAAAATAGTATCGAAATATCTTGCCTAGAACTTTATTTATGTATTAATTTTTCCCCGCCGCCATTGAACATTGGCCGGCAGGCCTCAACCAGAAGAATTACAGACACCCAACCGGCATCAATTAGTTTGAGGCGTTCGCTCGCCAGTAAAACTTCAGGTGTCGGTTACTTATTGATTACACCACTTACAGGCTCGCCCATGACATCGATAACAGACCGTCTTAATCTCAAGAAAGCAGAACTTGGCGCACACCCGATCTTTGCTGAAATACATTCACTCTCGGCACTTCGACGCTTCATGGAATCCCATGTATTTGCAGTGTGGGATTTCATGTCGCTCACCAAGCGCCTGCAACAGGAACTGACCTGCGTTCAACTACCCTGGCTACCACCACGAGATCCTCAGGCTGCGCGCCTGATCAACGAGATAGTGTTGGGTGAAGAGTCCGATGACCGTCCGGCGCGGGGTCATTACAGCCACTTCGAGTTGTATCTGGATGCCATGCGCGAGGTCGGTGCAAGTACGGCCGCGGTGGAACGCTTCGTGGCGCTGCAACGGGAGGGGGTCAGCCATGACGTGGCGTTGCGAAGTGTGGAGGTCGATCCGGCGGCCGCGCAGTTCGTGCGGCATACCCTGCACACCGCCTTGCACGCGCCGGGCCATTGTGTCGCCGCGGCCTTTCTGCACGGTCGCGAGAGCGTGATCCCGCAGATGTTCCAGCGCATTCTCGACGATTGGGGGATCGGGAGCGAGCAAGCACCGACCTTTCGTTATTACCTGCAGCGGCACATCGAAGTCGATGCCGAGGAGCATGGCCCGGCGGCAGCAAACCTCCTCGTGCGGCTGGTCAATGGCGATCCGCAGCGTGAAGAAGAGGTCTATGCCAGTGCCATCGCTGCCGTGGAAAGCCGAATCGCCTTGTGGGATGGCCTGCGCCTGAGCATGAACGTAAGCGAAGCAGCGGCCGAGGTGAATGCATGAACGCCGCCGACTACCAATCCTTCGCCGACGCCTGGGAGAGCCGCGCCACCATCCGCACCCGCCCACGCCGAGTGCTGGAGAATGACGACAAGCTGATCTATCCCTTGAGCCGACAGCCGCTGGTGCTGAGCGAAACCTTCCTGCGCGAATGCCCCGGGCAGCGCGATTTTGCCTTGGTGCAGACGCTCTACAAATTCATCAACGACGTGGTGATCTTCGAAACCGAGATCGTCGACAAGACCGCCCGCAGCATCGCGAAAAACCGTTTCCCGCTGGCCTTCCCGTTCGCCTGCCGTTACGACGCCATGACGGTGGTGGTGGACGAGGACTACCACGCACTGGTGGCCATGGATTTCATGCAGCAGACCATCGCCATGACCGGCATCACGCCGATCGGGTTGCCTTGTGAAATTGAACTGAGTCGGGCAATTCCAGTGGCCGTCGCACTCGCACCGCAACACCTGCGCAGCGCCGTGGAACTGATCTGTGTGGCCATCGCCGAGAACACCGTCACCGGGGATGTCGCGGCGTTCGCCAAGGACGATACGATCAAGCAGTCGATCAAGGGCCTGATGGCCGATCATTTGCTCGACGAGGGTCGCCACTCCGGCTTCTGGACGCGGCTGGTACGCATTTACTGGCACACCGCATGCGAAGACGACCGTCGATGCATCGCGCACATCCTGCCGGTGTTCATCAGCCATTACCTGACAAACGACATTCAGAAGTCGTTTGACTTGCGGCTGATCGAGTCCTTGCCGATCAGCGATGTCGCACGCCGCGCCCTCAACAGCGAAGTCTCGGGGCTGGCCTTCCCGATCAATCGCCATCACCCCCTGGTCGCCAACATCGTGCGGTTTTTTCGCAGCAGTTCACTGCTCGACTCGCCGTGCGTGCAAGACGCCCTGGGCGACTACCTGGCTTAATGAGGAGCACATCATGAGACGTCTCGACATTCTGCTCATTGGACGCAGCCAGGCCTTGATCGACCTGGCGCAGGAACTCGAACAACAGGGTCATGCGCCGAGGCGGCTGACGTCCCTCGATGAGCAGCCGCCCCCAGGGCACGTCGATTTGCTGATCGACGATACCAGCCTGCCCGGTGATTCCTTTGGCGACGTGCCGCGAGTGACCCTGCAACTGGGCGTCGGCACGCCGGGAACCTCAGGCCTGCCGCCGCTGGACCTGCTGTGCCTGTACGGCTCGACACTGCTGAGCCGCGTGCCGATTGCCGATGAGCCTTCGGGTAACGGCCAGGCGTTGCGTGTGCGAGCCGTGGCAGAGCTGGTGGACCACGTGGCGCTCTTGATCAGCCGTTACTCCCGGGATGCCGAGTATTTTCTGCTCGCCCCGCCCGCAACCTGCGCCTCTTGTGAACAGGTGGCGAATCTGCTGTTTCTGGAAAGCCTGGCCTTCGTCCATCGGCTCAATACCACTGCAGAACCCAGGCTGCTGCAACTGGCACGAATACCTGTGATCGAGCGCCTTGAGCAACGTTTCATTCAGTCCGCCGAGCGACCGGCGCTGAACGTCGCCGGTACTTCCATGAGTTATCGCGAACTGCATGCCCTGAGCTGCGCTATTGCGCAGCGTTTGCAACCCTTGGTCGATCAGCACGCGGCACCCGTGGTGATCGGGATTTGCCTGGCAAAATGCAGCGCACTGTATGCGGGGATTCTGGCGATTCTCGGCAGCGGCGCGGTGTATCTCCCACTCGAGCCCAGCCATCCGCTGCAACGCCAGCAGTACATCCTGTCAAATGCCGGGGCGGTGTTGCTGCTGCATGATGGGCAACATCCGCTCGCGGCCGAAATGCCCGGTCTGGATCTCAGCCGCATCGACATCGATGATGCAGGTTTCGATCAACCCTTGATGCACCAGCGACCCGATCTCGATGCGCCCTGCATGGCGCTCTACACCTCGGGCACCACCGGCCATCCCAAAGGCATATTGCTCAGCCAGGCCAATCTCGCGCACTTCAGCGCGTGGTACGCCGACTACGTGCAACTGACCGAGCAGAGCCGGGTGTTGCAGTTTTCGTCGCTGGGTTTCGACTCGTCGCTGATCGATATCTTCCCGACCCTGCTGCAGGGCGCCGAGCTGATCGTGCCCGGCGACGATCAACGTCGCGACCCGTTGCAACTGGTGGAACTGATCCGCCATCAACGACTGAGCCACGCCTTTTTGCCGCCCGCGCTGTTGAGCATCCTGCCGCTGGATCAATTGCAGTGCCTGGATCATGTCATGACCGGCGGCGATGTCTGCGAGCCCTGGGTCATCGAGCAACTGACCCGCCAGGGCAAGCTCTACAACCTCTATGGCCCGACCGAAGCCACGGTACTGATCACCGCGCGACAACTGCGCAGCGGCGACAGCAATCGCACCCTCGGCGCGCCGATTGCGAACAGCCAGGTGCTGATTCTCGATGAAAATCTGCAACCGGTGGCTGAACAGACCACAGGCGAGTTGTACATCGTCGGTCCGGGGGTGTGCCTGGGTTATTTGAACAACCCGCAGCAGACCGCCGAACGTTATCTGAACCTGCGCCTGGCCAATGGTGAGCGCCTGCGCGCCTACCGCACCGGCGACATGGCCAAGTGGACCAGCGCAGGTATCGAGCTGTGCGGGCGCCGGGACAACCAGGTGAAAATCCGGGGGTTCAGGGTCGAGCCGGAAGAGATCGAACGCTGCCTGCGCGACAGTCGGCTATACCGCCAGGTGGCGGTGGTCATCGACAGCCAGCGGCGCATCCTGGCCTTTCTTGCGCAGCCTCAGGAAGATCAGCCCGACGCTGCTCGTGAAGCGCTGAAAGCACACGCCATTGAGTGCCTGCCAGATTACATGCAGCCCAACGCCTGGACCGAACTGGCCTGCATGCCGTTCGCCAGCAACGGCAAGGTCGATCGCCAGGCACTGCTGCAACTGCCTGTCAGCATCACCGGGAGCCACTCACGGCGCTTGCCTGCCAGTGCCGATGAAGCCTTGTTATTGACGATCTGGGCCGAGTTGCTGGAGTTGCCGGCCAGCGATATTTCCACCGACGAAAGCTTCTTCAACCTGGGCGGCCACTCGATCCTGTTGTCGCGCATGCTCCTGCGCTTGCGTGAAGAATTCGGCCGCAGCATTTCGATCAACCGCTTCATCGAACTGCCGACCATCAGCAAGCTGGCGACGCTGGTTCGTGGCTCCGGCACCGAAGAAGTATTGAGCGAACAGGCCATGGCCGACGCCTCCCGCGAGCTGGACGTGCGGCCCTTGCCGGTGAGCGCCATGGGCGATGTACACAAGGTGATCGTCACCGGTGCCAACAGTTTTGTCGGTGTGCACATCGTCGAGGCACTGCTGGCGTGGGGCGCCAGCGAGGTCGCCTGCCTGGTGCGAGAGGGTGGCGGGCACTCGGCGGCCGAACGTTTTGCCCAGGCCTTGCGGGAGAACCGTCTGGAGCATCTGGACCTGAGCCGGGTGCGGGTTTATCCGGCGGATATTACCCGTCCCGATCTGGGGTTAGCCGCGGATGTCCATGAGCGACTGGACCGGGAATACGGTGCATTGGTGCATAACGCCGCCAACGTCAATCACGTTCTCGATTACGAGTCATTGGCGCGGGACAACGTCGAACCGATTTTCGAATGCCTGCGTTTGTGCGAAGGGCGCAGCAAAAAGATCTTCAACTTTGTCTCGACGCTTTCAGCTTCCAGCACCCTTTCCGCCGATGGCCGGGTCCTTGAGTTGCCGGCCGCACAGACCCCGCCGATCTACATCAAGAACGGCTATAACCTGTCGAAATGGGTCGCTGAACGCATCCTCGAACGGGCTCGCGAGCGTGGGGTGCGGGTCAATCTGTATCGCCCCGGCAATATCAGCTTCAACAGCCTTACGGGCGTCTGCCAGCCGCACAAGAACCGATTGATGCTGATGCTCAAGGGGTCGATCCAGCTCGGTCAGGTACCGGAGTTCGCGCTGAACTTCGACCTGATGCCGGTGGATTTCCTGGCTCGCTTCATTGCCTTCCACGCCAGCCGTTATCAGCCCGACAAAGCCGTGTTCAACCTGCACAACCCCGAACCCTTGAGCTGGGACGCCTACGTCGCTTCGTTTCGTGAGGCCGGCCGGGAGTTTTCGATGACCAGCGTCGCCGACTGGCAGCAGCAACTGGGCCGGGTCAATAGCGACAACGCGCTGTTCGGCGTACTCGGTTTCTACCTCAACGGCTTCGAAGAAGACATCGGCGATATCTCGATGATCGGCCACGACAACGCCCACGCTGGCGTGCGCCAGATGGGCACGCACTACCCGGAAAAATCCCCGGCGCTGCTGCGTCGCGGCTGCGACTACCTCAAAGAAATCAATTTCATCTGATTCATCTCAACCAGAACGGAGCAATACCATGAGCACTCTGCAACCCGATACCCTGATCAAAAACCCTGAAGGCGACGCTGTCGTGGCGTCGGTGGAAGTACCGGCCGATGCCGCCCAGGTCTGGGCGGTGGTCGGCGACTTTGCCGGCTTCGATCGCTTCATTCCGGCGCTGTCGCACATCGAGATGACCGGCGAAGGCGTGTCATCCCTGCGCAAGAAATTCTTCAGGGACGGCAATCTGGTGGTCGAACAACTCAATTCCCGGGATGAGCAGGCACGGAGCATGACCTGGACCACGATCTACAACACCTTGGGCGTGGCCCAGTTGTGGGCGGCGATGAGTGTAGAAGCGCTCGGGGCGAACAAGTCGCGGGCGACCTGGACCATCATTGCCGAACCGGCGCAGGGCGGTGGCCAAGCCTTGCCGGAATTCAACGCGTTCGTGCAGGGGTTTGCCGATGATGCGATGAACAATGTGTTGAAGCTGTTTGTGTAGGGCTTTCATTCAGTGGTGACTGGACCACCTTTTTCGCTGGCAAGCCGGTCTCGCTCCCACATTTGATATGCGTCGTGCACACATGCTGTGTTCGCCGTAGATCCAGTGTGGGAGCGAGCCTGCTCCGGGCGGCGTTCCGACGAAGAATGATAACGCGGTTTCACTGACGTTCCGTCCAGCAGCAGTTGCAAATTCCCCAGCCCTTGATGACACTGCGACTAATTATCATTTGTGACGTTCGGGCTCCGATGGATCGTTCAGTGTTCAATCCCCGCGGCGAGCCGCATCAGCAGATAGTCCAGCAAGCCATCAATTGGTTACTGCGGCTGCGCAACAACGCAGCCAATCCCGGGCTGCGCCAACAATGCGATAGCTGGCGGGCAGAACACCATGAGCACGAACTGGCCTGGCAACGAGTGCAATCCCTGCATGCCGAACTGAGCGGTAATCCACGGGCGGTACCGGGTGCGCAGGTCGCGCTCAATACGTTGGAAAATAGCGCTCAGAGACTGGGCAGACGCCAGGCACTGAAGCTACTGTCGGGTGCGCTGCTGATGGGCTCTGCCGCCTGGCTGGGCAAGGATGCAGTGGGCTGGCAACAATGGACCGCCGACTTTGCCACCGCCACCGGGGAGCGACGCGGCTTCCAGCTACCTGACGGCACACGCCTGGAGCTCAACACTGCCAGTGCGGTGGATCTGGATTACACCGCGCAGCAGCGGCTGATCAAACTGACTCGCGGCGAAATCATCGTGACCTGTGGCGGAATCGACGAAGGCTCTTCATTTGATCGACCGTTACGGGTGCACAGTCGCCATGGCGTGTATGAAGGGGTGGGGGCGCGTTACATCCTGCGCCAGGAAGCCGACTGCACTCGACTCAGTGTCACCAGTGGCATCGTCGCGATTCTTTCGCCGCTGGCTGCTGACGGCAAACCGATTCGTCTGAGCGCCGGGCAAAGTTGTTTGATCGATCACCGCCAGGCGAAGCCGGTGCCGCCGCTGAACATGGATGTCGGCGCCTGGGTCGACGGCCTGATCGTGACCCGAAACATGCGCCTGGAGGATTTCCTCGATGAAGTCGCACGCTACCGGCACGGTTATCTGAAGTGCTCGGCGGACATTGCCGACTTGCGCCTGACCGGGGTTTTCCATCTTGAAGACACCGACAAGCTGCTGGCCATACTGCCGCAAACCCTGCCCGTGCAACTGCGCTATCGCACTCGCTGGTGGGTGACACTGGAGCGAAAGGCCTGAACTGGTTTTCTGGTGGGGACGGGAGTCCATATCGGGTGGCGCAGCGGGTGGCTCGTTCCTGCATAAACAGCGGACAAAAACAAAACCCCTGTCTGCGCTAGCAGACAGGGGTTCTGGAATTCAATCTTGACGATGACCTACTCTCACATGGGGAAACCCCACACTACCATCGGCGATGCATCGTTTCACTGCTGAGTTCGGGATGGGATCAGGTGGTTCCAATGCTCTATGGTCGTCAAGAAATTCGGGTACTGAGTCGTGACCTGATGGCCTCGCTTCAGCAAATTGGGTATGTAATAGATTTGTGTGTTGCTGGCGAACTTTCGGTTCATTGCGTCTTCACACACCGCAATCTGGTGCTCTTACGAGCAAGCAAATTGCTTGGGTGTTATATGGTCAAGCCTCACGGGCAATTAGTATTGGTTAGCTCAACGCCTCACAGCGCTTACACACCCAACCTATCAACGTCGTAGTCTTCGACGGCCCTTCAGGGGACTCAAGGTCCCAGTGAGATCTCATCTTGAGGCTAGTTTCCCGCTTAGATGCTTTCAGCGGTTATCTATTCCGAACATAGCTACCCGGCAATGCCACTGGCGTGACAACCGGAACACCAGAGGTTCGTCCACTCCGGTCCTCTCGTACTAGGAGCAGCCCCTCTCAAATCTCAAACGTCCACGGCAGATAGGGACCGAACTGTCTCACGACGTTCTAAACCCAGCTCGCGTACCACTTTAAATGGCGAACAGCCATACCCTTGGGACCGGCTTCAGCCCCAGGATGTGATGAGCCGACATCGAGGTGCCAAACACCGCCGTCGATATGAACTCTTGGGCGGTATCAGCCTGTTATCCCCGGAGTACCTTTTATCCGTTGAGCGATGGCCCTTCCATACAGAACCACCGGATCACTAAGACCTACTTTCGTACCTGCTCGACGTGTCTGTCTCGCAGTCAAGCGCGCTTTTGCCTTTATACTCTACGACCGATTTCCGACCGGTCTGAGCGCACCTTCGTACTCCTCCGTTACTCTTTAGGAGGAGACCGCCCCAGTCAAACTACCCACCATACACTGTCCTCGATCCGGATAACGGACCTGAGTTAGAACCTCAAAGTTGCCAGGGTGGTATTTCAAGGTTGGCTCCACGCGAACTGGCGTCCACGCTTCAAAGCCTCCCACCTATCCTACACAAGCAAATTCAAAGTCCAGTGCAAAGCTATAGTAAAGGTTCACGGGGTCTTTCCGTCTAGCCGCGGATACACTGCATCTTCACAGCGATTTCAATTTCACTGAGTCTCGGGTGGAGACAGCGCCGCCATCGTTACGCCATTCGTGCAGGTCGGAACTTACCCGACAAGGAATTTCGCTACCTTAGGACCGTTATAGTTACGGCCGCCGTTTACCGGGGCTTCGATCAAGAGCTTCGCGTTAGCTAACCCCATCAATTAACCTTCCGGCACCGGGCAGGCGTCACACCCTATACGTCCACTTTCGTGTTTGCAGAGTGCTGTGTTTTTAATAAACAGTCGCAGCGGCCTGGTATCTTCGACCGGCATGGGCTTACGCAGTAAATGCTTCACCCTCACCGGCGCACCTTCTCCCGAAGTTACGGTGCCATTTTGCCTAGTTCCTTCACCCGAGTTCTCTCAAGCGCCTTGGTATTCTCTACCCAACCACCTGTGTCGGTTTGGGGTACGGTTCCTGGTTACCTGAAGCTTAGAAGCTTTTCTTGGAAGCATGGCATCAACCACTTCGTGTTCTAAAAGAACACTCGTCATCAGCTCTCGGCCTTAGAATCCCGGATTTACCTAAGATTCCAGCCTACCACCTTAAACTTGGACAACCAACGCCAAGCTGGCCTAGCCTTCTCCGTCCCTCCATCGCAATAACCAGAAGTACAGGAATATTAACCTGTTTTCCATCGACTACGCTTTTCAGCCTCGCCTTAGGGACCGACTAACCCTGCGTCGATTAACGTTGCGCAGGAAACCTTGGTCTTTCGGCGTGGGTGTTTTTCACACCCATTGTCGTTACTCATGTCAGCATTCGCACTTCTGATACCTCCAGCAAGCTTCTCAACTCACCTTCACAGGCTTACAGAACGCTCCTCTACCGCATCACCTAAGTGATACCCGTAGCTTCGGTGTATGGTTTGAGCCCCGTTACATCTTCCGCGCAGGCCGACTCGACTAGTGAGCTATTACGCTTTCTTTAAAGGGTGGCTGCTTCTAAGCCAACCTCCTAGCTGTCTAAGCCTTCCCACATCGTTTCCCACTTAACCATAACTTTGGGACCTTAGCTGACGGTCTGGGTTGTTTCCCTTTTCACGACGGACGTTAGCACCCGCCGTGTGTCTCCCATGCTCGGCACTTGTAGGTATTCGGAGTTTGCATCGGTTTGGTAAGTCGGGATGACCCCCTAGCCGAAACAGTGCTCTACCCCCTACAGTGATACATGAGGCGCTACCTAAATAGCTTTCGAGGAGAACCAGCTATCTCCGAGCTTGATTAGCCTTTCACTCCGATCCACAGGTCATCCGCTAACTTTTCAACGGTAGTCGGTTCGGTCCTCCAGTTAGTGTTACCCAACCTTCAACCTGCCCATGGATAGATCGCCCGGTTTCGGGTCTATTCCCAGCGACTAGACGCCCTATTAAGACTCGCTTTCGCTACGCCTCCCCTATTCGGTTAAGCTCGCCACTGAAAATAAGTCGCTGACCCATTATACAAAAGGTACGCAGTCACCTAACAAAGTAGGCTCCCACTGCTTGTACGCATACGGTTTCAGGATCTATTTCACTCCCCTCTCCGGGGTTCTTTTCGCCTTTCCCTCACGGTACTAGTTCACTATCGGTCAGTCAGTAGTATTTAGCCTTGGAGGATGGTCCCCCCATATTCAGACAAAGTTTCTCGTGCTCCGTCCTACTCGATTTCATGACTAAGAGATTTTCGCGTACAGGGCTATCACCCACTATGGCCGCACTTTCCAGAGCGTTCCGCTAATCTCAAAGCCACTTAAGGGCTAGTCCCCGTTCGCTCGCCACTACTAAGGGAATCTCGGTTGATTTCTTTTCCTCAGGGTACTTAGATGTTTCAGTTCCCCTGGTTCGCTTCTTAAGCCTATGTATTCAGCTTAAGATACCTAACTTATGTTAGGTGGGTTCCCCCATTCAGACATCTCCGGATCAAAGTCTGTTTGCCGACTCCCCGAAGCTTTTCGCAGGCTACCACGTCTTTCATCGCCTCTGACTGCCAAGGCATCCACCGTATGCGCTTCTTCACTTGACCATATAACCCCAAGCAATCTGGTTATACTGTGAAGACGACATTCGCCGAAAATTCGCATGCATTGCTCAATTAAGAGCTACTCACAAATTTTACCTTAGCCTGATCCAACACCAGTGAAAGTGTTGTTCAGTCTATCTTTCTATCACATACCCAAATTTTTAAAGAACGATCTAATCAAAGACTAGAAATCAATATTCATCTACGAATATTCATTTTAAACTCTAACGAGGAAGACAACCTTATGGATGCCTCTCGCCTCTACAGTGAATCAAGCAATTCGTGTGGGAACTTATGGAGCAGCTGATGTCGTCGATTAAGGAGGTGATCCAGCCGCAGGTTCCCCTACGGCTACCTTGTTACGACTTCACCCCAGTCATGAATCACACCGTGGTAACCGTCCTCCCGAAGGTTAGACTAGCTACTTCTGGTGCAACCCACTCCCATGGTGTGACGGGCGGTGTGTACAAGGCCCGGGAACGTATTCACCGCGACATTCTGATTCGCGATTACTAGCGATTCCGACTTCACGCAGTCGAGTTGCAGACTGCGATCCGGACTACGATCGGTTTTCTGGGATTAGCTCCACCTCGCGGCTTGGCAACCCTCTGTACCGACCATTGTAGCACGTGTGTAGCCCAGGCCGTAAGGGCCATGATGACTTGACGTCATCCCCACCTTCCTCCGGTTTGTCACCGGCAGTCTCCTTAGAGTGCCCACCATTACGTGCTGGTAACTAAGGACAAGGGTTGCGCTCGTTACGGGACTTAACCCAACATCTCACGACACGAGCTGACGACAGCCATGCAGCACCTGTCTCAATGTTCCCGAAGGCACCAATCCATCTCTGGAAAGTTCATTGGATGTCAAGGCCTGGTAAGGTTCTTCGCGTTGCTTCGAATTAAACCACATGCTCCACCGCTTGTGCGGGCCCCCGTCAATTCATTTGAGTTTTAACCTTGCGGCCGTACTCCCCAGGCGGTCAACTTAATGCGTTAGCTGCGCCACTAAGAGCTCAAGGCTCCCAACGGCTAGTTGACATCGTTTACGGCGTGGACTACCAGGGTATCTAATCCTGTTTGCTCCCCACGCTTTCGCACCTCAGTGTCAGTATCAGTCCAGGTGGTCGCCTTCGCCACTGGTGTTCCTTCCTATATCTACGCATTTCACCGCTACACAGGAAATTCCACCACCCTCTACCATACTCTAGCTTGTCAGTTTTGAATGCAGTTCCCAGGTTGAGCCCGGGGATTTCACATCCAACTTAACAAACCACCTACGCGCGCTTTACGCCCAGTAATTCCGATTAACGCTTGCACCCTCTGTATTACCGCGGCTGCTGGCACAGAGTTAGCCGGTGCTTATTCTGTCGGTAACGTCAAAACAGATACGTATTAGGTAACTGCCCTTCCTCCCAACTTAAAGTGCTTTACAATCCGAAGACCTTCTTCACACACGCGGCATGGCTGGATCAGGCTTTCGCCCATTGTCCAATATTCCCCACTGCTGCCTCCCGTAGGAGTCTGGACCGTGTCTCAGTTCCAGTGTGACTGATCATCCTCTCAGACCAGTTACGGATCGTCGCCTTGGTGAGCCATTACCTCACCAACTAGCTAATCCGACCTAGGCTCATCTGATAGCGCAAGGCCCGAAGGTCCCCTGCTTTCTCCCGTAGGACGTATGCGGTATTAGCGTCCGTTTCCGAGCGTTATCCCCCACTACCAGGCAGATTCCTAGGCATTACTCACCCGTCCGCCGCTCGCCACCAGGTACAAGTACCCGTGCTGCCGCTCGACTTGCATGTGTTAGGCCTGCCGCCAGCGTTCAATCTGAGCCATGATCAAACTCTTCAGTTCAAACATCTTTGGGTTTTTAAGAAACCCTAAACTTGGCTCAGCAATCGTTGGTTACATCTTTGATTTCTCGCGGAGTAACTTGTGATGCTGATAATCTTGTTGACTATCAGTCTGACTCCACAAGCACCCACACGAATTGCTTGATTCAGTTGTTAAAGAGCGGTTGGTTAAGATCTTTCGTCTCAACCGAGGCGCGCATTCTACGCTTTCCTCTGCTGCTGTCAAGCGGTTATTTTCAGAAGTTTTCAAAGTTTCCTTTGTAACTTCAACCACTTGGCGCTTCCGATCTCTCGTCAGCGGGAGGCGAATTCTACAGCGTTAGTCGCTGCTGTCAACACCTCTTTTTCTCCGCTTTCGACCGAGAAGATCGAACCGTCAACAGAGCCAAACAACACTACCCTATCAACTCCTTCTGGGCTTCGATGACCTGAAGCAACTCGCTGTCGAAAACTGCGTAACTCTTTGTTTACCAAGGAGTTTTCCGTTTCGACTGCGCCGGAAGTGGGGCGAATTATAGACTTCCAGAATCTGCCGTCAAGCGTTAATTCCGTTCTGCTATCAATAACTTGTCGAAGGCTGGAAAACGGCCGCCCCGACCGGCTGGAGAAAGGAAAACCGCGCCTTCTATATAGGAGGCGCCCTCAAAGCACTCCGGCTTCTTTTAAGGCAGCTACCGCATCGGCATCCAGACCCAACACCCGCTGCAGCACCTCCAGCGTGTGCTCGCCCAATAAAGGAGGCGCATGGCGATACTCCACAGGCGTCTCGGACAACCGGATCGGACTCGCCACCTGCGGCACCCTCCCGGCCAGCGCATGAGGTAACTCGATCGCCAGGCCACGCGCCTTGACCTGAGGATCGGCAAACATCTGCGCCAGATCATTGATCGGCCCACACGGCACGCCCGCCTGCTCCAGTTGCAGCACCCACTCGGTCGTCGTTTTGAAAACCGTTGCCTGACGGATGAGCGGAATCAACTCCGCACGGTTAGCCACCCGCATCTTGTTCGTCGCAAAGCGCGGATCATCCGCCCACTGCGGCTGCCCCGCCACTTCGGCAAACTTGCGGAACTGCCC
Source organism: Pseudomonas silesiensis (assembly GCF_001661075.1). Taxonomy (NCBI): domain Bacteria; kingdom Pseudomonadati; phylum Pseudomonadota; class Gammaproteobacteria; order Pseudomonadales; family Pseudomonadaceae; genus Pseudomonas; species Pseudomonas silesiensis. The sequence goes on along the minus strand of NZ_CP014870.1, from coordinate 53,638 downwards.
GTCATTACCCACGGTGAGGATGAAGTCGCCATCCGCCGTAGGAAAGTCCTGATAAGGCACGATGTTCGGATGAGCATTACCCAGGCGTTTCGGAGCATTGCCTGTCGTCAGGTAATTCATCGCCTGATTCGCCAGACACGCCACCTGGACATCCAGCAGCGCCATATCGATGTGCTGACCGCCACCGTCTTGATCGCGGTGAGCCAGTGCCGCCAGGATCGCAACTGTCGAGTAGAGGCCGGTCAGGATGTCGGTCAGCGCCACCCCGACTTTCACCGGCCCAGCCCCTTCCTCGCCTTCAGGTCGCCCGGTCAGGCTCATCAGCCCGCCCAGCCCCTGGATCATGAAGTCATAACCCGCGCGCTTGGCGTAAGGCCCCGTCTGGCCAAACCCGGTGATCGAGCAATAGATCAGGTTCGGATTGATTGCCTTGAGCGATTCATAGTCCAGCCCATACGCCGCCAGACCTCCCACCTTGAAGTTTTCGATCAGGATGTCCGACCTGGCCGCCAGCTCACGCACCAGTTTTTGCCCCTCCGGGCGCGTGAAGTCGATGGTAACCGACTGCTTGTTGCGATTCGCCGACAGGTAATAGGCCGCTTCGCTGGTGTTCTCGCCATAGGCGTCTTTCAGGAAAGGAGGCCCCCAGGCACGCGTGTCGTCACCATTGCCCGGCCGCTCGACCTTGATCACGTCAGCGCCAAGGTCAGCAAGGATCTGCCCGGCCCAAGGCCCGGCCAGCACCCGCGATAAATCCAGTACTCGTAGATGCGATAGCGCGCCCATGGACGTTCTCCTTAATAGAACGCCTGGAGGCCGGTCTGCGCCCGACCGAGGATCAGCGCGTGGACGTCGTGCGTACCTTCATAGGTATTCACCACTTCCAGGTTGACCAGGTGACGAGCAACGCCGAACTCATCGGAGATGCCGTTGCCGCCCAGCATGTCGCGCGCCATGCGCGCAATGTCCAGGGACTTGCCGCAAGAGTTGCGCTTCATCATCGAGGTGATCTCGACCGCAGCCGTGCCTTCGTCCTTCATACGACCCAGGCGCAGGCAGCCTTGCAGCGCCATGGTAATTTCGGTCTGCATGTCGGCCAGTTTTTTCTGGATCAACTGAGTGGCGGCCAATGGTCGACCGAACTGCTTGCGATCCAGCGTGTATTGGCGAGCCGTGTGCCAGCAGAACTCCGCCGCGCCCAGCGCACCCCAGGCAATACCGTAACGTGCCGAGTTGAGGCAGGTAAAAGGACCTTTCAAACCACGGACATCCGGGAAGATGTTCTCTTCAGGGACAAACACGTTATCCATGACGATCTCGCCGGTGATGGATGCACGCAGGCCGACCTTGCCGTGAATCGCCGGGGTGCTCAAGCCTTTCCAGCCCTTCTCCAGTACGAAGCCACGGATATCGCCGGCGTCGTCTTTGCCCCAGACCACGAATACATCGGCGATCGGGCTGTTGGTGATCCACATCTTGCTGCCGGTCAGGCTGTAGCCGCCTTCCACTTTGCGCGCACGAGTAATCATCGAGCCCGGATCGGAACCATGGTCAGGCTCGGTCAGGCCGAAGCAACCGATCCATTCGCCCGTGGCCAGTTTCGGCAAGTACTTCTGCTTTTGTGCTTCAGTACCGAACTCATTGATCGGCACCATCACCAAGGAGGACTGCACGCTCATCATAGAGCGATAGCCGGAGTCGACACGCTCGACTTCACGGGCGATCAGGCCGTAGCTGACATAGTTCAGGCCGCTGCCACCGTACTGCTCAGGGATGGTCGCGCCCAACAGGCCCACTTCGCCCATCTCGCGAAAGATCGCCGGATCGGTCTTTTCATGGCGGAAAGCTTCGAGAACGCGCGGCGCGAGTTTCTGCTGAGCGAATTGCTCGGCGGTATCGCGGATCATGCGCTCTTCTTCGGTGAGCTGTTGATCCAGCAGCAGGGGATCGATCCAGTTGAAGCTAGCTTTACCGCCCATGAGTGCGTCCTCTCTAATCGGGTCAAATAACGTGGATTGATCCTAGGCCGGCTTCGGCGTCACGGCAAACGAGGATTTTGCATACTGTTGTGCTAATTTCTCACTCCGAAAGGTCGCATAAGCGCTTTTATGCGCTGTATTAGTGAGGTTGCCGTACATGCGAAGGAAGATACCCAGCACGACTGCCCTGATCAGCTTTGAGGCAGCAGCGCGCCACGAAAGCTTTACCAAGGCCGCTCAGGAGCTTTCGCTGACTCAAGGCGCCATTTGCCGGCAGATCGCCAGCCTGGAAGAGTTCCTGAGCGTCGAACTGTTCCGCCGCTCGCGCCGCGGGGTCAAGCTGACGGAAGCGGGCCTTTCCTATAGCCGACGGGTAGCCACACAGCTTGATGCGGTTGAGCGCGATACCTTGTCAGTGATGGGTCAGCAGGGCACCAATGTGATCGAATTGGCCGTGGTCCCGACCTTCGGCACTCAATGGCTGCTGCCAAGACTCAAGGACTTCCAGCAACAACACCCGGAAGTGACGGTCAACCTCACCAATCGAACGCGACCCTTCCTGTTTGCCGATACCGACTTCGATGCGGCGATCTATTTTGGCGACGCGGACTGGTCGGGTACCGAGTCCCACAGGTTGATGGGCGAAAATCCGATGCCCGTGTGCAGCCCCGGCCTGCTGGGGAAAAAGACCCACCTGACGCCCAGCGCAATCGCCGACCTGCCCCTGCTGCAGCAGACCACTCGCCCCTATGCCTGGCGCCAGTGGTTCAACTCGCAGAACCTTAATGTCCCGCGGGACATGACAGGACCGCGTTACGAGCTATTCTCCATGCTTGCCCAAGCGGCCATGCACGATATGGGGATTGCGTTGATCCCGCCGTTCCTGATTCAGCGAGAGCTGGCGGAGAAGCGCCTGGTGATCGCCAACCCTCAGGCACTGGCGAGCATCAAGGCTTATTACCTGATGATTCCGGAGCGAAAGGTCGAATCGGCCTCTTTAAGGGCTTTTCGCGACTGGCTGGTTAATCAGGCACACAGCTACAGCCTAGAAGGATAAAGGCCCGGCCCGATTAGTTGACTTCGTAGTCAGCAAAATGAAAACCCTACAGATATAAGTATTTGTCGCATATTCGCAGACTGTATAGCGAAGGGGTACAAACGTCCCAGAAGCGCCTGAAAACCTGGCCTTGAGCCTCCATTACCCGGCAATAACGCCCCATTCACCTTACCGATGTGAAAATAACTCATTTTTCAGTTAGATCCTTGCAAGGCACGGCCTGCAAGGGATTGACCAGGGGGGTTGCGACATTCGGTCACGGGGTGACTTGTAGTTAATTTTCCGTCACCCGTCATAATCCCTTGATGGGCACAAAGTTCGCCTGCAAAATGCCGCGCCCCGCCCTTGTTTGGCGGGACCGTGCTGATCGGCCGCCCCAGCCGCACCATCCGAAGTGCATGGGTTTACTCAATAAGATCACGCAGGAGATTTGACGTGCACATTGGTGTTCCTCTCGAAACCCAGACGGGTGAAACACGGGTTGCTGCAACCCCGGAAACCATCAAGAAACTGATCGGCCAGGGTCATAAGGTCACTGTGCAAAGCGGCGCCGGCATTAAAGCCAGTGTTGTCGACAGTGCTTATGAAGCGGCAGGCGCAACCATTGGCAGCGCCAACGATGCGTTTGGGGCTGAGCTGATCCTCAAGGTGGTCGCCCCCAGCGACAGCGAACTCGCTCTGATCAAGAGCGGCACCGTTGTGGTGGGCATGCTCAACCCGTTCAGCAATGAAACCATTGCCAAGCTGGCTGAATGCGGCATCACCGCTTTCGCACTGGAGGCTGCACCACGCACCTCCCGCGCTCAGAGTCTGGACGTGCTGTCGTCCCAGGCCAACATCGCCGGCTATAAAGCCGTGCTGTTGGCGGCTCACCACTATCCGCGCTTCATGCCGATGCTGATGACCGCTGCGGGTACCGTGAAAGCGGCGCGCGTGCTGATTCTGGGGGCCGGCGTGGCGGGCTTGCAGGCCATTGCCACGGCCAAACGCCTGGGTGCAGTGATCGAAGCGTCGGACGTGCGTCCTGCGGTAAAAGAGCAGATCGAATCCCTTGGCGCCAAGTTCGTCGACGTGCCTTACGAGACCGATGAAGAGCGCGAATGCGCCGTCGGTGTCGGCGGTTACGCGCGACCAATGCCCGCCAGCTGGATGCAACGTCAGGCCCTGGCCGTGCACGAACGCGCGAAACAGGCTGACATTGTCATCACCACGGCACTGATCCCGGGCCGCAAGGCACCGACGTTGTTAAGCGCGGAAACCGTGGCGCAGATGAAGCCGGGCTCGGTGGTCATCGACCTCGCGGCAGCCCAGGGCGGCAACTGCCCGCTGACCGTGGCTGACCAGGTCGTGGTCGAGAATGGCGTGATTATTTGCGGCCCGACCAACCTGGCCGGCGCAGTCGCGGCAGACGCTTCGGCCCTGTACGCGCGCAACCTGCTGGACTTCCTGAAGCTGGTCTTCAACAAAGAAGGCCAGTTCGAGATCAACCTCGAAGACGACATCGTCGCCGCGTGCCTGATGTGCCGCGACGGCCAAGTCATCCGCAAAAACGCCTAAGCAGGGATTCAGACGATGGAAGAGCTTATCTCCCCCGGTATCTACAACCTGATCATCTTCGTGCTGGCGATTTATGTCGGTTATCACGTGGTCTGGAACGTTACACCTGCACTGCACACGCCTTTGATGGCGGTAACCAACGCGATCTCGGCGATCGTGATCGTCGGCGCCATGCTGGCCGCCGCGTTGACCGTCACACCTCTGGGCAAGACCATGGGCACCCTGGCGGTAGCTCTGGCAGCGGTGAACGTATTTGGTGGCTTCCTGGTTACCCGCAGGATGCTTGAGATGTTCAAGAAAAAAGCCCCAAAAGCAGTAAAAGAAGAGGCGCCTAAGTAATGAGCATGAATCTCGTCACGACGCTCTACTTGATCGCGTCGATCTGTTTTATCCAGGCCCTCAAAGGCCTGTCGCACCCGACCACGTCGCGGCGCGGCAACCTGTTCGGCATGCTTGGCATGGCGCTGGCCATCCTGACCACCGTGGGCCTCATCTATAAGCTCGGCGCAGAGCTGGCCACCGCCGGGATCGGCTATGTCATCGTCGGCCTGCTGGTCGGCGGCACGGCCGGTTCGATCATGGCCAAACGCGTTGAAATGACCAAGATGCCGGAACTGGTCGCCTTCATGCACAGCATGATCGGTCTGGCCGCAGTGTTCATCGCCATTGCGGCGGTGGTCGAGCCGCAGTCTCTGGGCATCGTCAAACAGCTAGGTGATTCGATTCCGGCCGGTAACCGCATGGAGCTGTTCCTTGGCGCCGCGATTGGTGCCATCACCTTCTCCGGTTCGGTAATTGCCTTTGGCAAGCTGTCGGGCAAGTACAAGTTCCGTCTATTCCAGGGCGCACCGGTACAGTTCAGTGGTCAACACAAGTTGAACCTGGTGTTGGGCCTTGCGACGCTCGGCCTGGGCATCACTTTCATGCTGACCGGCAACCTTGGCGCCTTCGCCCTGATGCTGGCCCTGGCCTTCGTGATGGGCGTGCTGATCATCATCCCGATCGGCGGTGCCGATATGCCGGTGGTGGTGTCGATGCTCAACAGCTATTCCGGTTGGGCAGCAGCGGGTATCGGCTTCTCGCTGAACAACTCGATGCTGATCATCGCCGGGTCGTTGGTGGGCTCTTCCGGTGCAATCCTCTCGTACATCATGTGCAAAGCGATGAACCGCTCGTTCTTCAACGTACTGCTCGGCGGTTTCGGCGGTGCAACGGAAACCGCAGGCCCCGCTGGCGCCAAGGAAGCTCGTCCGGTGAAGTCCGGCTCGTCCGATGACGCCGCGTTCCTGCTGACCAACGCCGACACCGTGATCATCGTGCCGGGCTATGGCCTGGCGGTGGCACGTGCCCAGCACTCGCTGATGGAACTGGCGGAGAAGTTGACTCACCGTGGTGTCACTGTGAAGTTTGCGATCCACCCGGTCGCTGGGCGGATGCCTGGACACATGAACGTCCTGCTGGCCGAGGCCGAAGTACCTTACGAGCAAGTGTTCGAGATGGAAGACATCAACTCCGAGTTCGGTCAGACAGACGTGGTGCTGGTGCTTGGCGCCAACGACGTGGTCAACCCGGCGGCGAAGAACGATCCGAAATCGCCGATTGCCGGCATGCCGATCCTCGAGGCCTACAAAGCCAAGACCGTCATCGTCAACAAGCGCTCGATGGCCAGCGGCTATGCCGGCCTGGACAATGAACTGTTCTACCTCGACAAGACCATGATGGTCTTCGGCGATGCCAAGAAAGTCATCGAAGACATGGTAAAAGCCGTCGAGTAAAACCTGCTCCAACGCAATACCCAAAACCTCAGCCTTTAGTAGGCTGGGGTTTTTTATTGCCCGCTAAAAACCGACCAAAGGCTCTAAATCGGGGCTCTGCATTCGACCATGGTAGCGGGACGGATTTTTTTCAAATCACTAGACTGCACACCTTGCTTTCGTTGCCCGAGATAAACCTCCATGTACCGTGATCGTATTCGCATGCCTTCGTTGTTGGATAAAGTGATGAGCGCCGCTGACGCCGCCGCTCTGATTGAGGACGGCATGACCGTCGGCATGAGTGGGTTCACTCGCGCCGGCGAAGCCAAGGCCGTGCCCCACGCATTGGCCGAGCGCGCCAAAACCACCCCGCTGAAAATCACGTTGATGACCGGCGCTAGCCTGGGCAACGACTTGGACAAACAGCTCACCGAAGCCGGCGTCCTGTCGCGACGCATGCCATTCCAGGTCGACAGCACGCTGCGCAAGGCGATTAACGCCGGCGAAGTGATGTTCATCGACCAGCATCTGTCGGAAACCGTGGAGTCGCTGCGCAATCAGCAGCTCAAGCTGCCGGACATCGCGGTGATCGAGGCCGTGGCCATCACCGAGCAGGGCCACATCGTGCCGACCACTTCGGTCGGCAACTCGGCCAGCTTTGCGATTTTCGCCAAACAGGTCATCGTTGAGATCAATCTGGCGCACAACCCGAATCTGGAAGGTCTGCACGACATCTATATTCCAACCTATCGCCCGACTCGCACGCCAATCCCGCTGGTGAAGGTTGACGACCGGATTGGCAGTACCGCCATCCCTATTCCGGCGGAAAAGATCGTTGCCATCGTGATCACCAATCAGTCCGACTCGCCTTCCACCGTGTTGCCGCCTGACGTAGACACCCAAGCCATCGCCGACCATCTGATCGACTTCTTCAAGCAGGAAGTGGCAGCCGGACGCATGACCAACAAGCTTGGCCCGTTGCAAGCCGGAATCGGCACCATCGCCAACTCGGTGATGTGCGGCCTGATCGATTCGCCCTTCGAAGACCTCACCATGTACTCCGAAGTGCTGCAAGACTCGACCTTCGACCTGATCGATGCCGGCAAGCTGAGCTTTGCGTCGGGTAGTTCGATCACCTTGTCGGCGCGTCGCAATACCGACGTTTTCGGCAACCTGGAGCGCTACAAGGACAAACTGGTCCTGCGCCCTCAGGAAATCTCCAACCACCCGGAAGTGGTACGCAGGCTCGGCATCATCGGTGTCAACACCGCACTGGAATTCGACCTGTACGGCAACGTCAACTCCACCCATGTCTGCGGCACGCGGATGATGAACGGAATCGGCGGCTCGGGCGACTTCGCGCGCAACGCGCACCTGGCAATCTTTGTCACCAAGTCGATCGCCAAGGGCGGCGCGATCTCCAGCGTGGTGCCCATGGTCAGCCACGTCGACCACACCGAGCATGATGTGGACATCCTCGTCACCGAGGTCGGCCTGGCCGACCTGCGTGGCCTGGCGCCACGGGAGCGAGCGCGCGTCATCATCGACAACTGCGTGCACCCGGACTATCGCCAGGCCCTGGATGACTACTTCACCGCCGCCTGCGCATTGGGTGGCCACACCCCGCATATCCTGCGCGATGCACTGAGCTGGCACATCAACCTCGAGGAAACCGGGCGCATGCTTGCCGTCTGATGAAATACAGATAGCGGCTGACGCAACTACAGTTTCGTCAGCCTGCTATTGCCAAGCAGAAATATGTTTAAAACTGTACTGCTGTACCGGTCTTATCCTACTGCTTTTTCCTGCCATTCCGTACTAAAAGCGCAAAAATGCACCGTATTAGTGCAGATAGGTACAGTTGCCTCGTTTTCGACCAGTACACCCCCTATTAACAGTTAACTGGTCCCTCACAATACAGGTGAACTGTATCTACAGGGACTAGCCAAACAAGAGGATCATTGGCATCAGTTAAACCACTACCTAATCCCGCCACGAGCGGAAGGATGCTTACCATGGAACGTACACTCAGTTCCGAACTGTTCTTCGAAGACACCGCTGCAAAAACCCAGGCTTCCATGCCTCTGCGCGTTCTCGCCAATCTGATGTTGTGGCAGCGCCGCATCTCCAGCCGCCACCAACTGGCTCGTCTGGATTCGCGTCTGCTGGCTGACGCCGGGATTAGCGAAGCACAACGCTACGAAGAGCTGAGCAAGCCGTTCTGGCGCTAAGTAGCGTCGCTGGCTCTGACCTGCAGGGTCCACCGCCAGCAACCCGAATTGAATAAACAAGACCCGTCGTGGGAAACCTCGACGGGTTTTGTCGTTTCAGGGCCCTGAAAAGCCATACCAGTACAATTTAGTATTTGTTAATTTTCACCAGTACACCTCTGTGTTTCTTCTATATGGGCTGTTCTAAACCCTGCCGACCGGCCTAATATTCAACCAGAACGTGGCGAACGCGGTACCACAGGCGTCTGACCTTCAGACACTGCGCCATCTACCAATCGGTTTCCCAAGGAGTTACATCATGTCCCGTCTTCGCTTGCTCAGCGCTGCCGCCCTGCTTGCCGTGGCAGCCAATGCCCACGCCACCAGCTTCATCGTGACCACCGATGCCGTCGTCGGCGCACTCAAGGCCACGTCCGATGCGACCTCCGATGTCACTTCTTCCTTCCGCGACGACAAGATCGTGCGTGCTGCCCGCGATGACGCTGCCAGCTTCGTCGCCAGTGAAGGCGCCATCCGTGGTGTGAAACTGGAAAGCGCCCTCGACCACATTCGCCAACAGGCACCTCAATTGAGCGCCACGGATGCGCAGCTGGCCCAGGCCATCCTGACGATCTAAGCGACGCCGTTCACTTGGGGCACCCCCGTAGTGTCCCAATGTTTCAAGGCTGGCTCTAGACCGGGCGTTGCGCTAGCCTTGAGACTCGCTTTCAGCTATCGAGTCTCATGCGTTTTCTTTCAAATCTGTTGATCACTCCGTTTTTCGCGACAGCCTGCTGGGTGGGTTCGGCCCAGGCCTACGACGCCTTCAACCTGTCGACACAAGGCATCGTCGCCACCGGCTACGCCACCACCATGGTGTCCGCCGCCCCCTTCGACCGTAAGCTGCTACTTGCCGCTCAGGATGACGCTGCGGCGTTCGTTGCCAGTGACGGCGAACTGCGTGGCGCGCAGTTGGAGGCGGCCCTGGACTATCTGCGCAGTGCCCAGCCAAAACTTACTGCAAGCGACCTTGAACTGGCGCAGGCAATTCTCGTCCAATAGTTATCCTTATCTGCGGAGTCGTTCCATGCGTAGCCCCCTGATTGCTGCTGCCCTTGGCCTGTTGTTGCTGGCCGATGTGACACAGGCGCACACCCTGGTCGCCACCAGTAACATCATCATCGATGCCTCCCGGCGCACCATTGATTTCACATCCGACACCACCACATCCATTCGCGATTCGAAAATCATCCGCGAAGCCCACGACGATGCCGCCAGCTTCGTTGCCAGCGAAGGTGAAATTCGCGGTGCGCACCTGGAAGCTGCCTTCGACACATTGCGCACGCGCGTGCCGGAAGCCCGGGACGCCAGCGACCAAGTGCTCGCCGAAGCCATCCTCGCACTGTGATGTCGCCTGTCGCCTGGCTGATGGCCGGGGTCTTGTTGCTTCTAGGCAACACGGCCCAGGCTGGGCTGCATTTACAGCTCAAGACCCAGGGTCTGAGCCCCGCACAGCAGCAGGCGAGTCAGGCGCTGCTCGATGAGGCCATGCAGGCATTGCCGCCGCGCTTCATCGAGCAACTCGACCGCACAATCGACGTCGGCTGGACCGATAAGATGCCAGGCGATGCCTACGGCCAGGCATCCCTGGTGTCCGAACTCGACTTGAATCGCAACCTGCTCGCCAGCCTCACCGATGGCAGCGCGGCGACAAAGAAAACCTATCGCCCCCACGGGACCGTGCGCCGGGAAATGCTCGCCACGGTGTTGCACGAAATCACTCATATCTATGATCGCGCGCGCCTGTGGCCCGACGCCGAACGCACGCTGATTCAGCGCTGCACCCGACGTAACAGCAGCTCGGGGCTGATCGGCATGCCCGACGAATGTCGCGGCCAGGCCGATCGACGCTTTACCCTCAGCGACGACCCACGCCTGCTCGACCTTGCCGGCTGGCCGCAGTACGTCGGCCGCCGTGGCGAGCGCGAACAGTACAATCGACAAATTGCCCGCAGCCCGGACATCTACGAGACCAGCAGCCCCAAGGAGTTCGTCGCGGTCAACATGGAGTATTTCCTCCTCGACCCGAGCTACGCTTGTCGCCGTCCTGCGCTGTACCGCTATTACCAGGAACATTTCGGCTGGGCGCCCGCCGCCAAAGACACCTGCGGCAAATCCTTTGCGTTTCTCAACGCGGGTAACGACTTCGCCAAACAACCGCTGGGCCAGGTCGACCCGGAACGGGTGTACGCCGTCGACTATCTGCTGGCCGAAGCCAATCAGAATTGGGTCAGCCGCTGGGGCCACAGCATGTTGCGCCTGGTGATCTGCGCACCCGGTCGGCCACGCGGGCCGGATTGCCGGCTGGATCTGGATCAGCATCTGGTGCTGTCCTACCGCGCCTTTGTCGGTGATGTACAGCTATCGAGCTGGGACGGCCTGGTGGGTAAATACCCGTCACGCCTGTTTGTCCTGCCGCTGGCTCAGGTGATCGATGAATACACCAAGACCGAATTGCGCAGCCTGGCCTCGGTGCCGCTGAACCTGTCGCGCAACGAAATCGAGAACGTGGTGCAACACGCCGCCGAGATGCACTGGAGCTACGATGGCAACTATTTCTTCCTGTCCAATAACTGTGCGGTAGAAGGCCTGAAACTGTTGCGCAGCGGCACCAACAATTCGCAGCTGGTCGGGCTGGACAGCATCATGCCCAACGGCTTGCTGGAAGTGCTCAAGGGTCGCGGACTGGCCGATACCAGCGTGCTGGACGATCCCCGCGAAGCGCTGCGCCTGGGTTATCGCTTCGACTCCTTCCGCGATCGTTATCAAGCGATGTTCGAAGTGCTGAAGAAGCACCTGCCGATCAAGCAGGAAAAGGTTGAAGACTGGTTGGCATTGAAAGCCGACGAACGCCGGCAATGGATTGACCGGGCCGACTTGCGCACCAGTGCGGCATTGCTGTTATTGGAGCAGGCCGCCTTTCGCCAACAGTTGGTACTGGCCCAGGACGAAGTGAAACAACGCTATCTGGGCGCTCGTGAATTGAAGAACGGCGGCATGGACAAGGCCAACGCGACCTTGCAGCAGATTCTCGCCAACAGTGGCTTTCTCAGCCGTCCGGCGGAGTTGCTCGGTACCGGTGGTTATGGCTTGCCGCAGCCGAATGAATGGCAACGCCTGGAATCGGAAAGCAGCCTGCGGCAGAAACAGCTTCAAGCGCTGACCGGCGATCTGGACAAGGAAGTGAGGGCGCTGCTCGAACCGAGCCGGGCGGCCGAGATGGCCGCCAATGAAGCCAACCTGAAGCAGGTTGGCGAACATTTGAGAAAGTTGCACAAAGCCGCGGGCGGGCTGGAGTTACCCTGAAAGCGAAAGATCTCGCAGGCTTCAGCTGACGCGGGCTTTTCGTACCCCGTCGGCCAGCGCCGCGCACAGGCTCAACACACCGTCGACCGCCTGGGCCGGCGTCGAGGCATTGGCGATGTGATCGATCAACGCCGACCCCACCACCACACCATCCGCCAGGCGAGCGATGGCAGCCGCTTGCTCCGGTGTACGGATGCCGAAACCGATGCTGATTGGCAGATCGGTGTGGCGACGCAAGCGGGCGACCGCTTCCTCGACGTGTTCCAGCGTTGCCGCGCCCGCACCGGTCACACCGGCAACAGAGACGTAATAAACGAAGCCGGAACTGCCGTTCAAAACGGTCGGCAGACGTACATCATCGGTGGTCGGCGTGGTCAGACGGATGAAGTCCAGGCCGGCAACCTGGGCCGGGTCGCACAGTTCGCCGTTATGCTCGGGCGGCAAGTCGACCACGATCAGCCCATCCACACCGGCTTCTTTGGCATCGGCAATAAAGCGCGGCACGCCGTACATGTGAATCGGGTTGAAGTAACCCATCAGCACCAGCGGTGTCTCGGTATTGCCTTCGCGGAACTCGCGAACCATCTGCAGGGTTTTCGCCAGGTTTTGCTTGGCACCCAAGGCACGAATGTTGGCCAGCTGGATCGCCGGGCCATCGGCCATCGGGTCAGTGAAAGGCATGCCCAACTCGATCACGTCGGCGCCAGCACCGGGCAAGCCTTTGAGGATCGCCAGGGACGTGTCGTAGCTCGGGTCACCAGCGGTAACAAAAGTCACCAGGGCGGCACGGTTCTGTTCCTTGAGTTCGGCAAAACGCGTTTGCAGGCGGCTCATCAGTGTTTCTCCTGCTTGGACTGCTCTTTTTGAGAGTGTTCCATGTGGTGCATCACGGTCTGCATGTCTTTGTCGCCACGACCGGACAGGTTGACCACCATCAGGTGATCTTTCGGCAAGGTCGGAGCGCGCTTGAACACTTCGGCCAGGGCATGGGCGCTTTCCAGTGCAGGGATGATCCCTTCCAGGCGGCAGCATTTGTGGAACGCGTCGAGGGCTTCGTCGTCGGTTACCGAGGTGTACTGAACGCGGCCGATGTCATGCAACCAGGCGTGTTCCGGGCCGATGCCTGGATAGTCTAGGCCGGCGGAAATCGAGTGAGCGTCGATGATCTGGCCATCGTCGTCCTGCAACAGGAACGTCCGGTTACCGTGGAGTACACCCGGCACGCCACCGTTGAGGCTGGCGGCGTGCTTGCCGGTTTCGATGCCGTGACCGGCGGCTTCAACGCCAATGATGTCGACGCTTTTGTCGTCGAGGAACGGATGGAACAGGCCCATGGCATTGGACCCACCGCCGATGCACGCCACCAGGCTGTCCGGCAGGCGGCCTTCCTGGGCTTGCATCTGGTCACGGGTTTCCTTGCCGATGACGGCCTGGAAGTCGCGAACCATCGCCGGGTAAGGATGCGGACCGGCCACGGTGCCGATCAGGTAGAAGGTGCTGTCGACGTTGGTGACCCAGTCACGCAACGCTTCGTTCATCGCATCCTTGAGGGTGCCAGTCCCGGCCACCACCGGGATCACTTCGGCGCCCAACAGCTTCATGCGAAACACGTTGGCCTGCTGACGTTCGATGTCGGTGGTGCCCATGTAGATCACGCAATCGAGGCCGAAACGCGCGGCAACGGTGGCCGTCGCCACACCGTGCATGCCGGCACCGGTTTCGGCGATGATGCGTTTCTTGCCCATGCGCCGCGCCAGCAGGATCTGGCCGATGCAGTTGTTGATCTTGTGCGCGCCGGTGTGGTTCAGCTCTTCGCGCTTCAGGTAAATCTTCGCGCCGCCGCAGAACTCGGTCAGCCGCTCGGCGAAATAAAGCGGGCTTGGACGACCGACATAGTCGCGCTGAAAGTAGGCCAATTCCTCTTTGAATGCAGGATCTTCCTTGGCCGCTTCGTATTCGCGGGCCAGCTCGAGAATCAAAGGCATCAGGGTTTCAGCGACGTAACGGCCACCGAACGCGCCAAACAGGCCGTTGGCGTCGGGGCCGTTGCGCAGATTAGTCTGGGTCATGGGTCGCTCCAGTTGAATGCGTGAGATGACAATGGACTTAACTCTACCCCTGACGCCTCGGGCTGAAAACCGATAAGATTGCCATAACCTGTCAGGAAAACTCACAGATCCCATGAGCCATGACCTTCCCCCGCTGAACGCGCTCCGCGCTTTCGAAGCCACGGCCCGCCTGAACAGCGTCAGCCAGGCCGCCGGACAGTTGCACGTCACCCATGGCGCGGTCAGCCGTCAACTCAAGGTCCTCGAAGAGCACCTGGGGGTGAGCCTTTTCGTCAAGGAAGGACGCGGCCTTAAACTCACAGATGCCGGGATTCGATTGCGAGATGCCAGCGCTGAAGCGTTCGAGCGTTTGCGTACAGTTTGCGCAGAGCTGACCCAAAGCTCCGCCGACGCGCCGTTTGTCCTCGGTTGCTCAGGCAGCTTGCTGGCACGCTGGTTCATTCCGCGCCTGGGAAGACTGAATTCAGACCTGCCGGACTTGCGCTTGCATCTATCGGCCGGAGAAGGCGATCTCGATCCTCGTCGGCCGGGGCTCGATGCCCTGCTGGTGTTTGCCGAACCACCTTGGCCGGCGGACATGCAGGTCTACGAATTGGCGAGCGAGCGGATTGGCCCGGTAATGAGCCCGCTATTTGCCGGCTATGAAAGATTGCGAGAAGCACCGGCCACAGCGCTGCTGGACGAGCCACTACTGCACACCACCTCTCGCCCACAAGCATGGCCTAGCTGGGCGCAACAAAATGGAATCGACGCCAGAGCACTTAAATCAGGTCAGGGGTTCGAACATCTGTATTACTTGCTGGAAGCGGCCGTGGCGGGGCTGGGCGTGGCGATTGCCCCTGAACCGCTGGTGGCCGAGGACTTGAAGGCCGGCCGCCTGGTCGCGCCCTGGGGTTTCAGCGAAACCCCGGCGCAACTGGCGTTGTGGCTACCCAAGCGCGCCGCGGACGGGCGCGCCCGGCAGTTGGCGCAGTGGCTAAAGAACGAACTGCGCCAACCCGATCATTCGCCGCGCTTGAACAGCAGATAAGCAGCGAGCAAGCCCAGCGCACCCACAGCCACACCCGCTGTAGTCCAAGGGTGTTCCTGGGCGTAGTCCCGCGTGGCAATCCCGGTTTCGCGGGTTTTGACTTTGACTTCTTCGTACGCGTCGCTGAGCAGATGGCGCGAATGCTTCAGTGCGTTTTCGGCGTTTGTTTTCAACACTTTAAGGGTTTTACGCGACTCGTCCGAGGCGTCGTCCTTAAGGCTTTCCAGAGACTTGAGCAAACTCTCGATCTCGGCTTCCATGCTTTGCAATGAGGCTTTACGTAAAGAAGTGGTGGCCATGGTGGCTCTCCTGCATTGGTTGAGTTGCGTGTGTTGGTTGGGACTTCAGCGGTTCGAGAAAGTGCAGTAAATCTGAACTTCAACGTCGGATTAGTCGACAGAAGTAATAAGAAAATCACTGCTAGGCTGTAATCAAACCCTGAGGAGAACGCCATGACAGATCATCACACCTACAAGAAAGTCGAGCTGGTCGGCTCATCCGCCAGCAGCATCGAAGACGCCATCAACAACGCCTTGGCCGAAGCCAATAAAAGCCTCAAGTACATGGAATGGTTCGAGGTGACCGAAACCCGCGGGCACATCAAGGACGGTAAGGCTGCCCATTTCCAGGTGACGCTCAAGGTGGGGTTCCGGATTGCGAGCAGCTGAGTTTGGGCTAGTCTTCTGAACTGGCTCGCTGGCCGAGTGCCATAGGGATTGGCAATACGCTACACAAGAACATCCAGCTGATAGCCGGATGCCCCCTATTGATCCGACCAGAGAATGCGATAGATGAAGAAATTTATTATAGCGGTAGGTTTGCTAACCCTTGCGAGTACGGCCTTTGCTCAAGGCAAGTCGTGCGAAGAGCTGAAGGCCGAGATCGCCGCAAAACTTGATGCCAAGGGTGTTGCTGGTTATTCGCTGGAGATCGTCGATAAAGGAACTGGTGGTGACGGGAAAGTCGTCGGCACTTGTGAGAAGGGTACCAAGGAAATTGTCTACAAGAGATAGGCTGATGCCCACGAAAAATAGAAAAGCCGACGCAATGACGTCGGCTTTTTTGTAGGCGCAGCTCGAGCGTCAGCCCTTCATGACCTGCGCCAACAGCTCATAGGAATGCACCCGATCGGCATGTTCGTAGAGGTCACAGGTAAAAATCAGCTCGTCCGCCTGGGTCTGCTCGATCAGCACCTCCAGTTTGGCGCGGATCTTCTGCGGGCTGCCGACCATGGCCAGGCCGAGGAAATCTCCGACCGCTTCCTTCTCATGCGGCAGCCACAGACCGTCCATGGTTTTCACCGGCGGCCGTTGCACCAGACTCTGGCCACGCATCAACGCGAGAATCCGCTGGTAGACCGAAGTCGCCAGATAGTCGGCCTGTTCGTCGGTGTCGGCGGCAACCAGGGGCACGCCGAGCATCACGTAGGGCTTGTCCAAAACCGCGGAAGGCTTGAAGTGGTTGCGATAGACGCGAATCGCCTCGTGCATGAAGCGCGGTGCGAAATGGGAAGCGAAGGCGTAGGGCAAACCGCGCTCACCGGCCAGCTGGGCACTGAACAGACTCGAACCCAGTAACCAGACCGGGACGTTGGTGCCGGTGCCCGGCATCGCGATAATTCGCTGGTCCGGGGTGCGGGGGCCGAGGTAGCGCATCAGTTCGGTCACGTCTTCAGGAAACTCGTCGGCGCTTCCGGAGCGCTCACGGCGCAATGCGCGGGCCGTCATTTGATCGGAGCCGGGCGCGCGGCCCAGGCCCAGATCGATCCGGCCCGGGTACAGACTTTCAAGCGTGCCGAACTGCTCGGCGATCACCAGAGGCGCGTGGTTGGGCAACATCACCCCGCCCGAACCGACGCGAATGGTCGAAGTGCCGCCGGCCAGATAACCCAGCAGTACCGAAGTCGCTGAACTGGCGATGCCATCCATATTGTGGTGCTCGGCGACCCAGAAGCGGTTGTAGCCGAACCTTTCGACGTGCTGCGCCAGGTCCAGGGAATTGCGCAGCGACTGGGCCGCACTGCCGTTCTCTCGTACGGGCACCAGATCGAGGGTCGAGAACTTGATATCGGACAGTCGTTTCATAAGCCTGCTTCTCCAATTGAGGACGCAGGTTTTTTCTTACAAACGAAAACCTGCCGAATCCATAAGCGTGCTTCATGCAATGAGGGCATATACCCGAGTTTCAATAGCACAGGCGAAATTCCTGCAAAATGAGGCATCAATAAGAATGCGATGAACTTTGCACCACCGTCTATCCTCAGAACCCTAGCAACCGAAAACCACGAAGGCGCGACGATTCGCGCCGGATCTTGAGGAGGCAGACATGGCTATCACGAAGAAAGCATCGGCTCATTGGGAAGGTGATCTGAAAACCGGCATCGGCTCGATTTCCACGGAAACCGGTGTACTCAGAGAAGCACCCTACGGCTTCAAGGCGCGTTTCGAAGGCGGCAAGGGCACCAACCCGGAAGAGCTGATCGGTGCGGCACACGCGGGCTGTTTTTCCATGGCGTTTTCAATGATTCTCGGCGACGCCGGTCTCAAGGCTGACAGCATCGATACCAATGCCGAGGTCACGCTGGACCAGGTGGAAGGTGGCTTTGCGATCACGGCGGTGAAACTGATCCTCAAGGCGAAAATCCCGGGAGCGACCCAGGCGCAGTTCGAGGAATTGAGCAACAAGGCCAAAGAAGGCTGCCCGGTGTCCAAGGTGCTGAATGCGAAGATCAGCCTGGATGCGACGCTGGTCAGCTAGATCTCCATTGCACCATAAAGATCGCAGCTTTCGGCAGCTCCTGCAGGGTTGAGTGAACCTGTGGGAGCTCCCGAAGGCTGCGATCTTTTTTGGGCTACAACAGACTTGACTGATCAAACTGTGGTCGAATAAATGACAGCAGCAAAAACGCATGCACGTGCGCGCTGCCTCAAAGGAGCTTCAACCATGAAACGTTTTGCCTTGGCGATTATCTGCAGTGCGCTGGCCACATCGGCCCTCGCGGCACCGAAATCGTGTGAAGAACTCAAGGCCGAGATCGAGGCCAAAATCCAGGCCAATAACGTCTCGTCCTACACCCTGGAAATTGTCACCAACGATGAAGTGCACGATCAGAACATGGTCGTTGGCTCGTGCGCAGGCGGCACAAAGAAAATCATCTACCAGAAGAACGACCGCTGATTCACCTCACATGAGGCAATAGGACTCTCGGTCTTCAGCGACGATTTCACGCTTGGCGTTGTACAGGCGAGCACCGGGAGTGAAGGCGATCGAACGGCCTTGCAGCACATAACGCTGGCCGGCTTCGAAATGATCGTAACGGATGGTCAGGTAACACAACCGTTCCGCGGGACCGCTCATCATACTCAAGCCTCCTCCCCCTCCAGGCACTTCAAAGTCGAATCGAACAATCAGCTCATGGCTGCCGGGGGTAACCTGGAAAAAACGCCCGTCGCGCAATCGTTGATTATCCAATCGTTCGGCCATCAACAACTTGTCGTTGGGGAAGGGTGTAGAAAACTCGACCCAGGCCATCTGCGGATTGACCGCCGGCAATGGGCTCTGGCAGCCGGCAACGACACTTGCAGCCAGTAATAACATTGACCTGCGCATGATGAATTCCCATGGATGGGGTCCTTCAGCATACCGCCGATCAGGTGCTTTGGCAGCCAGCCGGTGTCCCTTGGCCAATCACTTTTCGCTGTTGATCATAGAGCTTTGCCCACGGCCGGAAACCGATATTCCCCGCTTGCAGCTGATACCGCTGGCCAGCGTTGAAATCCTTGAATTTCACGTTCAACAGACAGTCACGCCACAGCGGCTCGGCGTCGGGACCGATGTTGGTTGGCTGAACCGGGAACTGATAACGCACCGTCAGCTCATGGCTACCGGGATGCACCTCGAAGTAGCGCTTGTCGGTTGCGGTTTTGTCATCGACTTCCAGCGCTTGCAGCGCTGTATCTTCTTGTTGCGAATCCAGGTCGATCCACGCTTGGGCCGGATCATGTCGAGGTAAGCCGAATCCGGCACAACCTGTCAGCAACAACAGGCTTCCTGTCAGCATCAACGTGCGCATAGCGGAGCTCCAGTCAGGCGGGATAGTCTTGCGGGCAGACTCTCCAGGGATGATTCATTTTGAACAGGCCGCTTCCAAGCCTTGGGTTACTTGATCGCGTTTTACGCATTTTGTTTCCGGGCGTGTTGTTTTTGTTGCTCAACGGTTGCGCCAGCGTCAGCTATTACGGCCAATTGGTCAGTGGTCAGCTGCAACTGCTGCGGGCGCGGGAGCCGATTTCCAGCGTGATTGCGGATCCCGGTCGCGATCAGCAATTGCGTGCGCGACTGACTCAATCACAGAAGGCCAGAACATTCGCCAGCCACCATCTGCACCTGCCGGACAATCAGAGCTATCGTCTTTATGCCGACATTGGCCGGCCGTTCGTCGTCTGGAATGTATTTGCCACGCCGGAGTTTTCCCTGACGCCGCAGAACCATTGCTTCCCCATTGCCGGATGTGTCGCCTATCGCGGTTACTACAGCCAGAGTGCAGCCCGTGGTGAGGCTGCCTTGCAACGATTGCAAGGTATGGACGTGTCGATCGGCGGTGTCGAGGCCTATTCGACGCTCGGCTGGTTCAACGATCCGATCATCAGCTCAATGATGGGTTGGGGCGACGAGCGGCTGGCGACATTGATCTTTCACGAACTGGCGCATCAGCGCTTGTATGTGAAGGACGACACCGAGTTCAACGAGTCTTTTGCCTCTTTCGTCGAACAGGAAGGCACTCGCCAATGGCGCGCATTCCTTGGCCTGGCGCCGGAAGACGGCGTACAGGTGCAGCGACGCGAGCAATTCCTTGAGTTGATTCTGGATACCCGCAGGCAACTCGAATGGCTGTATGCCCTGCCGCTACCCGCCGATCAGATGCGTCATCGCAAGGCGGCAACGTTCGAGCGCTTGCGCGGTGATTATCGACTGCTGCGCGACACCCAATGGGCTGGGGACCATCGCTACGATGCCTGGATCAATGCGCCAATGAACAATGCCCGGTTGTTACCATTTGGGTTGTATGACGAACGGGTGCAGGCGTTTGCGGTGTTGTTCCGGCAGGTGGGCGGGGATTGGGTGAAGTTTTATGCCGCGGCCGAGAAGCTGGGGGCTCTGCCGGTTGAACAGCGCAAGGCGGCGTTGGAGGTTTTGGCTAAATCATAAAGCTTCAGTGGCTGAACCGGCCTCTTCGCCGGCGAGCCGGTCTCGCTCCCACAGGATTTCGGTCGTTCACATAATTTGCATACGACTCAGACCTGTGGGAGCGGGCTTGGTCCGGGCGGCGTTCCGACGAAGGCAATTTAACTAGCGCTGCAAAAACGCCTGATGCAACTCAGCCAGCGTTTCAAAGTGATAGGCCGGCGCTTCTGCACTCAGCTCTTCCCGGCTACCAAAACCATAACCCACCGCCGCGGCATCCAGCCCATTGCTCCGCGCACCGATCAGGTCGTGTTTACGATCGCCAATCATCAAGGTGTTGCCAGGGTCCAGGCCTTCTTCGGCCAGCAGATGAGCGATCAGCTCGACTTTATTGGTACGGGTCCCGTCCAGTTCGCTGCCGTAGATCACCTTGAAGTGCTTGGCGAAGTCGAAGTGCCGGGCGATTTCCCTGGCGAAGATCCAGGGTTTGGAGGTTGCGATGTACAGCTGGCGCCCTTGCCCGCCGAGGGTTTCCAGCAACGGCGTGACGCCGTCGAAGACGCGGTTCTCGTAAAGGCCGGTGACCTTGAAGCGTTCGCGGTAGAAGTTCACCGCTTCCCAGGCCTTGGGCTCGTCGAAGTCGTAGAACTGCATGAACGCCTGCAACAATGGCGGGCCGATAAAGTGTTCGAGTTTGGTCAGATCGGGTTCATCGACCCCCAATTTGCTCAGGGCAAACTGGATCGAACGGGTAATGCCCTCGCGCGGATCGGTCAGGGTGCCATCGAGGTCGAATAAAACGGTTTGGTAATGCATGAAAATTCCTGAGCAATGGCCGGACGCTTTCCGTTGATAGGAACTTAGATCTGGTCGTAGCCTTCGGCCAGATGCAGGTCCTTGAGCTTTACGTAATTCGCCGCGCTGTAGGTAAAGAAGGCTTTTTCCTTGTCGGTCAGCGTACGGATCTGTTTTACCGGGCTGCCCACGTAGAGGAAACCGCTTTCCAGGCGCTTGCCGGGCGGTACCAGACTGCCGGCGCCGATGATCACGTCATCTTCCACCACCGCGCCATCCATGACGATGCTGCCCATGCCGATCAGGACCCGGCTACCCACGGTGCAACCGTGGAGCATGACTTTGTGAGCGATGGTTACGTCCTCGCCGATCAGCAACGGGAAACCGGCAGGATTGAACGGGCCGGCATGGGTGATGTGCAGTACACAGCCGTCCTGAACACTGGTACGCGCCCCCACACGGATGCGATGCATGTCGCCACGGATCACCGTCAGCGGCCAGACCGAGCTGTCTTCGCCGATTTCAACGTCGCCGATCACCACCGCCGAACGGTCGACAAAAGCGCCTTTGCCAAGCAGCGGCGTGTGATTCTGATACTTGCGAAGGGTCACGATAGGCTCTCTCTCTTTTGCTGATAGCTGCGGTCGACGTCGATTGTAATTAAGATGGGGCTATGTTTCTTCCAGCCAAGGTGCCAACCGTGAGCGTGAACAACCCTCTTTTGCAGTCCTACGACCTGCCGCCGTTCTCGGCGATCCGTGCCGAGCACGTGCAGCCGGCCATTGAACAGATCCTGGCTGACAACCGCGCCGCCATTATCGAGATCCTCAAAACCGAGGGCAAACAACCGACCTGGGCCGGCCTGGTGCTGGCAATGGACGAACTCAACGATCGCCTCGGCGCAGCCTGGAGCCCGGTCAGCCACCTGAACGCCGTGTGCAACAGCGCCCAATTGCGTGAAGCCTACGAGTCCTGCCTGCCCGCGTTGAGCGCCTACTCTACCGAGCTGGGCCAGAATCGCGAGCTGTTCGAAGCCTTCGAAGCCCTTGCCAACAGCCCGGAAGCCGCCAACTTCGACGTGGCGCAGAAAACGATCCTGGAACACTCCCTGCGTGACTTCCGTCTGTCGGGTATCGACCTGCCTGAAGCCGAGCAAAAGCGTTACGCCGAAGTGCAGAGCAAATTGTCGGAGCTCGGCAGCCGCTTCTCCAACCAGTTGCTCGACGCCACCCAAGCCTGGACCAGGCACGTCACTGACGAAGGTACCCTCGCCGGCCTGACCGATTCGGCCAAGACCCAAATGGCCGCCGCGGCCAAGGCCAAAGACCTGGATGGCTGGCTGATCACCCTGGAATTCCCGAGCTACTACGCTGTCATGACCTACGCCCAGGACCGCAGCCTGCGCGAAGAAGTCTACGCGGCCTACTGCACCCGAGCGTCGGACCAAGGCCCGAATGCCGGTCAGAACGATAACGGCCCGGTCATGGAAGAAATCCTCGATCTGCGTCAGGAACTGGCCAGGCTCCTGGGTTTCGCCAGCTTCTCGGAGCTGAGCCTGGCCACTAAAATGGCCGAATCCAGCGACCAGGTCATCAGTTTCCTGCGCGATCTGGCCAAGCGCAGCAAGCCGTTCGCCGCCCAGGATCTGGAACAGCTCAAAGCCTATGCCGCCGAACAAGGCTGCCCGGACCTGCAAAGCTGGGACAGCGGTTTCTACGGCGAAAAACTCCGCGAGCAGCGCTACAGCGTCGCTCAGGAAGCCCTTCGCGCCTACTTCCCGATCGACAAGGTGTTGAGCGGTCTGTTCGCCATCGTCCAGCGGCTGTATGGCATTGAAATCGCCGAGCAGAAAGGCTTCGACACCTGGCATCCGGATGTTCGCCTGTTTGAAATCAAGGAAAACGGCCAGCACGTCGGTCGCTTCTTCTTTGACCTCTACGCCCGCGCCAACAAGCGCGGCGGGGCCTGGATGGACGGCGCCCGTGATCATCGCCGCACCGCCCACGGTGTACTGCAGAGCCCGGTGGCCAATCTGGTGTGCAACTTCACCCCGGCCGACAGCGGCAAGCCAGCCCTGCTGACCCACGATGAAGTGACTACGCTGTTCCACGAATTCGGTCACGGCCTGCATCACCTGCTGACCCGCGTCGAGCATGCCGGCGTATCCGGCATCAACGGCGTAGCCTGGGATGCAGTCGAGCTGCCAAGCCAGTTCATGGAGAACTGGTGCTGGGAGCCGGAAGGTCTGGCGCTGATCTCAGGTCATTACGAAACCGGCGAGCCGCTGCCTCAGGACCTGCTGGAAAAAATGCTCGCAGCGAAGAACTTCCAGTCCGGCCTGATGATGGTTCGCCAGCTGGAATTCTCGTTGTTCGACTTCGAACTGCATGCCACCCACGGCGACGGCCGTAGCGTACTGCAAGTGCTCGAAGGCGTGCGCGACGAGGTCTCGGTCATGCGTCCGCCGGCCTACAACCGTTTCCCCAACAGCTTTGCGCATATCTTCGCCGGGGGTTACGCGGCAGGCTATTACAGCTACAAATGGGCTGAAGTGCTCTCGGCCGATGCCTTCTCGAAATTCGAAGAAGACGGCGTGCTCAACGCAGACACCGGTCGCGCCTTCCGCGAGGCGATCCTGGCACGCGGCGGTTCCCAGGAGCCGATGGTGCTGTTCGTCGATTTCCGCGGACGGCCACCGTCGATTGACGCACTCTTGCGCCATAGCGGCCTGACTGAGGTCGCGGCCGCATGAGTGAGGGTCCTGTGATCACGAAAAAACGCTTTATCGCCGGTGCGGTCTGCCCGGCGTGCAGCGAGCCGGACAAGTTGATGATGTGGAACGAAGACCAGGTCCCGCATCGCGAGTGCGTGGGCTGCGGTTATTCCGACACGCTAAATGAACAGGGTCTGTCGGTGCCCAAGGAGTTGGGCACCCGGGTCAACATCTCGGCGCTGAAGGTGCCGGACGCCAAGGTTCAGGCCGTGCAGTTCTTCCCCAACCCCAAGCTGAAGAAAAAGCCGGACGAACAGCATTGAGTCAAAACCACCTTCCAGTCCTGAACAGACTGGAAGGTGGTATCTATTTACCACCTTCTACACGCGCTTCCTTTTTAGGCTGACCTGACCAAACAGCCGTCTTGAAAGGAAAAAGCCATGCCCAGCACCAACCCGCTTTTGCAGCAGTGGAGCCTGCCCCCTTGGTCGACCGTCCGCCTCGAACATCTGCTTCCCGCCATCGAGAAGATCGTTGCCGACAATCGTCTGACCCTCTGCGCCATCATTGCTTCGCAATCCGCCCACCCTAATTGGGACGACCTGGTACTGGCAGTCGACGAAACCGATGCGCGCCTGGATGAAGCCATGGGTGTCATCCGAATCCTGGGTACTGTGAAGCGCCACGGCGATGCCTGGCTCGAAGCAGTGGCAACGTGCGAGGACATCAGTGCGCAGTACACCACTGAAAAAATGAGCAATGTCGCATTGTTTCGTGGCTATCAGGCGCTGGCGCAAAGTCCCGCATCCGAACTGTTCGATCCGTCCCGTAAAACAGTCCTGAATAAGATTCTTCGTAAGTTTCGTCGTTCAGGAATCAAGTTGGCCGACGCGCAACAGCAGGAACTCGCACTTCTTGATTCCGATATGGAAGCACTCGAGGGTGTGTTCCTGACTCAGTTGCAATTGGCGAACCTCAGTTGGAGCAAACGCATCGATGACGTCAAACAGCTCAACGGATTATCGCCGGACATCCAGGACCGTATGGCCCTCAGCGCGCAACAGGCGGGCCACGATGGCTGGCGTCTCCAGCTGGACGAGGCCACCTACAATCAGGTCATGACCTACGCCGAAGATCGAGCACTGCGCGAGGCGTATTTTTTCGCCTACACCACACGCGCTTCCGATCAAGGACCAAACGCCAACCAATTCGACAATGCGCCGCTGCTGCAACAACTGTTGGCCAAGCGTCATCAAAAAGCCCGACTACTCGGATATGAGAATTACGCCCAATTCATCTTGATGGACCGCATGGCTGAGTCGACTGATCAGGTTAAACAGTTCCTGCTCCGGCAAATAGCGCTCGCAACACCCGCATTCGAACAGGAAACCCGGTCAATCAAGGACTTTGCAATCACACAAGGCATCTTGCAGGTACAACCCTGGGATCACGAGTTTCTTGTGGCGAAATTACGGGAACATAAATATGGCTCAACACTTAAAAACCTGCGCAATTTTTTCCCCCTGGAAGGAACCTTGCGCAAGGTCTGTTCGTTTTCAGAGCGCATGTTCAGCATCAGGATCAACGAGCAAGAGGTCTTCGAGCGCTGGCACGACAGCGTTCGCTTGTTTGAAATCGGTGAACAAGGCCGAGTGATCGGGTATATCTATGTCGATCCCTACCGCCGCACCGAGACATCGGACTTCGCCGGGACCTCCACTCTTCGTAATCGCCGCAGAAACGCCGAAGGGCGCGTGCCGCTGCCGATCGCCGTGCTCCATGGAAACTTCCCCCAAGGCACCGCGGATCAACCATGCCTGCTGGACCATAAAGACTTGCGCGTACTCCTGCATGAGTTTGGTCATTGTCTGCAACATGTACTGACACGCTCGCCTCATCACACCCTGTCGGGTATTTCCGAGTTGGGTCGCGACTCGGCGGAGTTTGCCGGGCAAGTATTTGAACTCTGGTGTTCGTCGCGGGAATTCCTGTTGTGGCTATCGGGTCATCATCAGACGGGCCATCGTTTGACCGAAGCGCAAGTTGACACCGCACTCACCTCGATCAACGCTTATGGCAGCTGGCCAACCGGACAACTGTTGATGAGTGCGCTGTTCGATTTTGAATTGCATCTGGCTCAGAGTGATGGGCGAACTGTTCAGCAAGTGTTTGACGCCGTGCAACGAGAAGTCCCACACCTGAATATTCCGGCCTGGTGCCGGTTCGCCAACAGTTTCGATTATCTGGTAACAGGATACGAAGCTTCGGTTTACGCCTATAAATGGTCAGGCGTACTGGCCAGCGAAGCGTTCAAACGCTTTCAGCAAGAATGGGTGTTTGACGCATCGACAGGCAAGGAGTTCCGCGAAACAGTGTTAGCCCCGGGAGGATCACAATCACTCCTGCAGTCTATTGAAGCCTTTCTGAAACAGCCATTGCCACTCGATTTTTTTCCTGCAACTGTCAACAGACACCAAACTGCTGTCCGCTAAACACCGGGCTTCACTCAATGTTAGCCGACTTGAGCCCACTGAAAAAAGGCCGAAACTATCGTGCCTTTTTTATGTACGCAGTTACAAGAATCCACCCAGCGTGTCAGATACACTCACTCACAATCATGGATTGATTATCTTCGAATAAGCTTTCGCCAGTGCTATCAGAACGGCTTTGTCCTGGGCGTCGATATCACCATCACCGTCCACATCATGCGTCGTTTTCATAGTGAAGGTCACGCCGCCATCATTCGATACGGCCTCGCGAGTGCGGGAGTCGAGCAAAGAATAAGTTGCCTCCCGCGTGGATGGGTCGTAACCCTCTTCTTTTAGAGCAAACTGCATGGAGACCCTGATTTCTCGCGGGCTCACGACCGAGGGACGCAAGAGTTGAAGAAATATGCCACGTTGATTGTAGTTCGACATTAATTAAATCCTTTTAATAATGAATTCACGGCCACGCCGTGTGAAGTAATGGTACTGATGAATTTTAAAATAACGCCACGGACAAAATGTTGCTCATCGTTGCATGAAGCTTTCTGAATTAACTTAACAAGAATAAATGACCGACATGAACCCACCCAGATGCCGAACGGCACTGGCGGCGCCCTTCAAGCTCCTATACTGTATGTGCATACAGCACGGGAACCCATTGATGGCTACTTCTCTACCTCCTCGCGGTCGGGGCACCGCCACCAACCCTCACAATCGCTTTGCCCCAAATCGCTCGGTGGCTGAGGATGATGGCTGGTATCAGGAAGCACCCGTCACTCAAGGCACCGAGGTGCGGATCGAGACGGCGAAAACCATCATCACCCGCAACAACTCGCCGGATTTGCCCTTCGATCGCTCGATCAATCCCTATCGCGGGTGCGAGCACGGTTGCATTTACTGTTACGCACGGCCCAGTCATGCCTATTGGGACATGTCGCCGGGGCTGGATTTCGAAACAAAGCTGATCGCCAAGACCAACGCCGCGGATGTGTTGGAGGAACAACTTTCCAGGCGCGGCTACCAATGTGCGCCGATCAACCTGGGCTCCAACACCGATCCTTATCAGCCCATCGAGCGTGAACACAAGATCACGCGCAAAACCCTTGAAGTACTGCTGCGTTACCGTCACCCGGTCACCATCATCACCAAAGGTTCGCTGATCCTGCGCGATCTGGACCTGCTGGCCAAGCTCGCCGAGCAACGACTGGTGGCCGTGATGATCAGCCTGACCACCCTGGACGACGAGCTTAAACGCATCCTCGAACCCCGCGCGGCGGCGCCCAAGGCCCGATTGCGAGCCATCCGGGTGATGCGTGAAGCGGGAGTTCCGGTGGGTGTGCTGTGCTCGCCGATGATTCCGATGATCAACGACAGCGAACTCGAAAGCCTGCTTGCCGAAGCCCACGGTGCCGGCGCACAAAGTGCGGCCTACATGATGTTGCGCCTGCCCCTGGAAGTGGCGCCGCTGTTCGAAGAATGGCTGGCGGCCCATTATCCTCAGCGTGCCGCTCATGTATTGAGCCTGATCCGCCAGAGTCGTGGCGGCGAACTCTACGACAGTCGGTTCGGCAGCCGCATGCGCGGCGAAGGTCCGTTTGCCGACCTGCTGGCGCAACGCTTCGCCAAAACCATCAAACGCCTGGGGCTCAACAGACGGGAAGGTTTCGATCTGGATTGCGCGGCCTTCTGTCCGCCAGGACGCCAGATGTCATTGATTTGAGGACAATTGACCTATGGTTGAGTAGAGGAGACAGGTATCACATTTATGCTGGTCACGTTTTTTGTGACCTGGAACACACGTACTAGAGCGTTTCATTCAGTTTCAATTAAGTTTCGGCAGCTACCTTGTTCATCGAGTGACTGACGGGTCGAGAGCTTCGACCTGGATGTTTTTTAAACAGCCACTGGCTTCACATCGGATAACACGGGAAGATTCCCTGACTGACTCCGCCAAAGAGGATGAATCATGAGTGACAAGGATAAACAGCCGTTGGCTGCGTCGGCTTCGGCCCAACCGGAGGCGGAAACCGCCGATGCAGCGCTGCAGCATATCGTTGACGGCTTTTTGCATTTTCATCACGAGGTTTTTCCACAGCAGGAAGAACTTTTCAAGAAACTCGCCACGGCCCAGAGCCCCAGAGCGATGTTCATCGCCTGCGCCGATTCGCGCATCGTTCCCGAGCTGATCACCCAAAGCGCCCCTGGCGATCTGTTCGTGACCCGTAACGTCGGCAATGTGGTTCCGCCGTACGGGCAAATGAACGGCGGTGTTTCCACGGCGATCGAATACGCGGTACTGGCCCTCGGCGTGCAGCACATCATCATTTGCGGACACTCCGACTGCGGCGCCATGCGGGCGGTGCTCAACCCGCAAAGCCTGGAAAAAATGCCGACGGTCAAAGCCTGGTTGCGCCACGCCGAAGTGGCGAAAACCATGGTCCAGGAAAACTGCCACTGCGCTGACGAAAGCGAAAGCATGCACGTTCTCACCGAAGAGAATGTGATCGCTCAGCTGCAGCATTTGCGCACTCACCCGTCGGTGGCCTCGCGCATGGCCAACGGTCAGCTGTTTATCCATGGCTGGGTCTACAGCATCGAAACCAGTGAAATCAAGGCTTACGACGCCGACCAGGGTTGTTTCCTGCCGCTCGATGGCAGTCATCCAATTCCCGTGGCGACGCCCAAAGCGCGCTTCTAAATCCTCCTAAGTGTGGTTTAGCCGAGGCTGCCGATCGAGCAGCCTGGCTTTGCCATGCCTGAAAAAAACTTCAGGAGAATCACCATGCGTGCTGCGCAACTAAAAGCTGTTCTGCCACGGGAGCTGTTGGCTTCGGTGGTCGTGTTTCTCGTCGCTTTACCCTTGTGCATGGGTATCGCCATTGCTTCGGGGCTACCGCCCGCCAAAGGTCTGATCACCGGCATCATCGGTGGGCTGGTGGTGGGCTGGCTTGCCGGATCTCCCTTGCAAGTCAGCGGTCCGGCGGCAGGTTTGGCCGTTCTGGTGTTCGAACTGGTGCGCCAGCATGGCATCGACATGCTCGGGCCGATTCTGCTGCTGGCAGGCTTTCTGCAACTGGTGGCCGGGCGTTTGAAACTGGGCTGCTGGTTTCGGGTGACGGCGCCAGCGGTGGTGTATGGCATGCTCGCCGGGATTGGCGTGCTGATCGTATTGTCACAGGTTCATGTGATGCTCGACGCCGTTCCCAAACCTTCCGGGCTGGATAACCTTGCAGCCTTTCCAGCCGCTGTGGCCCAGGCTTTACCATCGGTTGGATGGCAGGCGGGGATACTCGGCCTGGCAACTATTGCCGTGATGTACCTGTGGGAAAAATTCCGCCCGCATTCCCTGCGCTTCGTTCCCGGTGCCTTGCTCGGAGTCGGCCTTGCAACAGTCGCCAGCTTGGTACTCGCACTGCAGGTCAAACGCGTTGAAGTCCCTGCCAACCTGGCAGAAGCCATCGACTGGTTGAAACCCGCGGACCTGCTCAACCTGGCGGATCCCACGGTGCTGATCGCCGCATTTGCGGTGGCCTTCATCGCCAGCGCCGAAACCCTGCTTTCGGCCGCAGCAGTGGACCGCATGCACAGTGGACAGCGTTCGGACTTCGACCGCGAACTCTCGGCACAGGGTGTCGGCAACATGCTCTGCGGTCTGCTCGGGGCGCTGCCGATGACCGGTGTGATCGTGCGCAGCTCGGCCAACGTTCAAGCCGGCGCCACCACGCGTTATTCAGCGATATTCCACGGCCTGTGGTTGCTGGCCTTCGTGCTGCTGCTGTCGAGCGTGCTGCAAAGCATCCCGGTGGCGAGTCTGGCCGGGGTTCTGGTGTACACCGGTTTTAAACTGGTCGATCTCAAGGCATTTCGTGGCCTCGGTCGCTATGGCCGGATGCCGATGTTCACCTACGCGGCGACTGCCTTGGCAATCATCTTCACCGATTTGCTGACCGGCGTGCTGATCGGTTTCGGCCTGACCCTGGCCAAGCTTGCCTGGAAGGCATCACGCCTGAAAATCAGCCTGATCGACCTGCCCAGGGACGGCGAAATGGAATTGCGATTGACGGGGGCTGCGACCTTTCTCAAGGTGCCGGCGCTGACTCAGGTGCTGGGGACCATTCCCGCGGGTGCGACGGTGCATGTGCCGCTCAATAACCTGAGCTACATCGATCACTCGTGCCTGGAGTTGCTTGAGGAATGGGGACGGGCCAACGCGGCCAAGGGCTCGAAACTGCTGATCGAGGCGCGGGGGTTGAAGCGCAGGCTGGAGGGGCGGTTGCGTACCACGTCCGGTGTAGGTTCAGCTGCATAGATCGCTGTTTGTAGGAGCAGCCGGTCGACGCTCGATTGCTCGCGATGGATTCAAGAGCGCCGCGTTTAGTCAGTAAACACGCGTTATCGTTAACGACCATCGCGAGCAATCGAGCGTCGACCGGCTGCTCCTACAGGTGGCTTTAAGCTGCGGGTTGATCCAGCTCCAGGCCCACACCCAGCTGACGCGACAGGCATGGCCAGCGTTTCCACGCCGCACCGGTGTCCGGGCTGTTGAGTTTCTCGCGGTAGGCTTCCACCGACTCCAGCGCGAAACTCTCCTCGTTGAGCATCTCATCGACGGCGTGATGCACCGCCTCATCCAGTTGGTTGGCAAATTCCTCACCGATCAGATGATGAGCAATCAGGTTGGCAACAGTCATGTCCAATGGGATCAGTGGCTGACCAAAATGCTTGATGTACAGGTCATTGACCTCTTCGACCAGGCGGTGCGCCAGATAGGCTTCGTCCAGCAGGCTGTCCAGACCGACGTGACCGGCCATGATCGCCGGGGGCTGGAGGAAGAACTGCTCGGCGATTTTCAGCACCGGTTTGATCTGTGATTCGATGCCCGCTTCCCTGGCGACTTCATTGGCTGCATCCAGCAGGTCCGGTACTTGCTCGATATACGCGGCCACAAAACGCGTCATCACGCCTTTGGCGTCGACCTCCGGCAATTGGATGGCGGAGTGAAGGTGTGGCAGTTGGGTTTCCAGCTGACGAGTCAGCAGGCCGGTTTCGGCTTCGTGTTGTTGGGCTTTTTGGATCTGCTCGCGCAATGCGGCGGTGTTCATGAAAACTCCAGGAAACAAAGTCAATGAAATAGGGAAGACATAACTTAGCTGCCGTATGAAAAATGCTAAGACGCATTTGTCATAAATGTTTCATCCTTGAGACACCTCCGTTATATCGAAGTGTGACCACTCGTCTGCATCCTTCTCCATTCGTACCCTGGAACGCAAGTCCCAGCTGTTTCACTCGATTTACGCCATCACGTTGCGAGGTGGCAGTCGCTGTCTATACTCGGGTTGGAATGGAGTTAGCTGATGACGCCCGACTGCACACGCAGCAAGGCTTGGCAATTCAAGTTCGTAGTCTGAAAAAGCCGCTCCCTTGCCGCAGGTGAAAGCCGGCGGGATAAAAAGAACGATAAGGGGAACCCGCAATGATGCGACATCCACACGTCTGGATGGGCCTCCTGTTGTGGTCGATTTTCAGTCCGGCACACGCCGCATGGACTGTGAATATGGCGCCTGGAGCGACTGATATCAGTCACGCAGTATTTGACCTGCACATGACCATTTTCTGGATTTGTGTAGTGATCGGCATCATCGTCTTCGGGGCCATGTTCTGGTCGATGATTCTCCACCGCCGCTCGACCGGGCAGGTGGCCGCAAAATTTCATGAAAGCACCACCGTCGAAATCCTCTGGACCATCGTGCCCTTCCTGATCCTGGTGGCCATGGCGATTCCAGCGACCGCAACCCTGATCAAGATGTACGACGCCAGCGAGCCGGATATCGATATCCAGGTCACGGGCTATCAGTGGAAGTGGCACTACAAATACCTGGGCCAGGACGTCGAGTTCTTCAGCAACCTGGCCACGCCCGCCGATCAGATTCACAACAAGGAAGCCAAGGGCGAGCATTACCTGCTTGAAGTCGACAAGCCCCTGGTGCTGCCGATCGGCGCCAAGGTGCGCTTTCTCGTGACCTCTGCCGACGTCATCCACTCCTGGTGGGTGCCGGCCTTCGCGGTCAAGCGCGATGCGATTCCGGGGTTCGTCAACGAAGCCTGGACCCGGGTCGAGAAGCCCGGCCTCTACCGCGGCCAGTGCGCGGAGCTGTGCGGCAAGGACCATGGCTTCATGCCGATCGTGGTCGAGGTCAAGGAAAAGGCCGATTACGAAAAATGGCTGGGTGAACGCAAGGCTGAAGCGGCACAACTCAAAGAGCTGACCAGCAAGGAATGGACCCTCGATGAGCTCAAAGAGCGCGGCGACAAGGTCTATCACACCACTTGCGTGGCCTGTCACCAGGCTGAAGGCCAGGGCCTGCCGCCGATGTTCCCGGCGCTCAAAGGCTCGAAAATCGCCACCGGACCGATCAAGGATCACCTGAGCATTGTCTTCCACGGCAAGCCCGGCACGTCCATGGCAGCGTTCGGCAAGCAGCTCTCGGAGGTCGATATCGCGGCGGTCGTGACCTATGAACGTAACGCCTGGGGCAACAACAAGGGCGACATGGTCACGCCAAAAGAAGTGCTGGAGCTGAAACAGGCGGAAAGCAAATGACCCGGTCTATTGCGCATCCCAGGAACCGGTCGGGGCATCGCGCCCCGGCCTGCCCAGCCCATCTGTTTGCAGGAGACAGGCCATGAGCGCCGTAATCGATGACCACGGTCATGCCACCGACCATGCCCATGGCCCCGCCAAAGGCCTGATGCGCTGGGTGCTGACCACCAACCACAAGGATATCGGCACGCTGTACCTGTGGTTTGCGTTCTCCATGTTCTTGCTCGGCGGTTCGTTCGCGATGGTAATCCGCGCAGAGCTGTTCCAGCCGGGACTGCAAATCGTCCAGCCGGAATTCTTCAACCAGATGACCACCATGCATGGTCTGGTGATGGTATTCGGTGCGGTGATGCCGGCGTTCGTCGGTCTCGCCAACTGGATGATCCCGTTGATGATCGGTGCGCCGGACATGGCCTTGCCGCGGATGAACAACTTCAGCTTCTGGCTATTGCCGGCAGCCTTCATCCTGTTGGTGTCGACTCTGTTCACGCCCGGCGGCGGGCCGAACTTCGGCTGGACGTTCTACGCCCCGCTGTCGACGACCTATGCACCGGAAAGCGTGACCTTTTTCATCTTCGCCATCCACTTGATGGGGATCAGTTCGATCATGGGCGCGATCAACGTGATCGCGACCATCCTCAACCTGCGCGCCCCCGGCATGACGTTGATGAAAATGCCGCTGTTCGTCTGGACCTGGCTGATCACCGCCTTCCTGCTGATTGCGGTGATGCCGGTGCTGGCCGGGTGCGTGACGATGATGCTGATGGACATCCATTTCGGCACCAGCTTCTTCAGTGCGGCCGGTGGTGGTGATCCGGTGCTGTTCCAGCACGTGTTCTGGTTCTTCGGCCACCCCGAGGTGTACATCATGATCCTGCCGGCCTTCGGGGCGGTGAGCTCGATCATTCCGGCCTTCTCGCGCAAGCCGCTGTTCGGCTACACCTCGATGGTCTACGCCACCGCCAGTATTGCGTTCCTGTCGTTCATCGTCTGGGCGCACCACATGTTCGTGGTCGGCATTCCGCTGGTGGGCGAGTTGTTCTTCATGTACGCCACGCTGCTGATCGCGGTGCCGACAGGGGTCAAGGTATTCAACTGGGCGAGCACCATGTGGCAAGGCTCGCTGACCTTCGAGACGCCGATGCTGTTCGCGGTAGCGTTTGTGATCCTGTTCTCCATCGGCGGCTTCTCCGGCCTGATGCTGGCCATCGCCCCGGCCGACTTCCAGTACCAGGACACCTACTTCGTGGTCGCGCACTTCCACTACGTGCTGGTGCCGGGAGCGATCTTCGGGATCTTCGCCTCGGCCTACTACTGGCTGCCGAAATGGACCGGCCACATGTACGACGAAACCCTCGGCAAGCTGCACTTCTGGCTGTCGTTCATCGGCATGAACATGGCCTTCTTCCCGATGCACTTCGTGGGACTGGCGGGGATGCCACGGCGGATTCCGGACTACAACCTGCAATTTGCCGACTTCAACATGGTGTCGTCGATCGGTGCGTTCATGTTCGGTGCCACGCAGATTTTCTTCCTGTTCATTGT
Organism: Pseudomonas silesiensis; assembly: GCF_001661075.1. Taxonomy (NCBI): domain Bacteria; kingdom Pseudomonadati; phylum Pseudomonadota; class Gammaproteobacteria; order Pseudomonadales; family Pseudomonadaceae; genus Pseudomonas; species Pseudomonas silesiensis. Next base: position 19,292 of record NZ_CP014870.1, on the reverse strand, counting down.
GATCAAGACCATTCGCGGCGGGGAGCCAGCACCGGCCAAACCGTGGGATGGGGCCGAGGGCCTGGAGTGGAGCATTCCGTCACCGGCGCCGTATCACACGTTCACCACGCCGCCGGAAGTGAAATGAACACGCCCACCCTAGTAGGAGCGAGCTTGCTCGCGATGGTCGTCAACGATAACGCTGGGAACCTGATGCCCCGCAGCGTTCTCAGGTTTATCGCGAGCAAGCTCGCTCCTACAGGGGTTGGCGTAGAGGTTGGAAGCCATGGCTGATTCGATTTCGATGAAAAAGCTGGTCACGCGCCTGCTGCTCGTGGTGGTGGCGATGTTTGTCTTCGGCTTTGCCCTGGTGCCGATCTACGACGTGATGTGCCAGGCGTTCGGCATCAATGGCAAGACCGCGGGCCAATACGAGGGCTCGCAAACGGTCGACACTTCGCGGCAAGTGCGCGTGCAGTTCCTGTCGACCAACTCCGCCGACATGTCGTGGGACTTCTATCCCAAGAGTGACGAGCTGACAGCCAACCCGGGGGCGGTGAACGAGATGATCTTCATCGCCCACAATCCTACCGACCGCCCGATGAGCGCCCAGGCAGTCCCGAGCATCGCGCCCAGCAGCGCGGCGGCGTACTTCCACAAGACCGAATGCTTCTGCTTTACCCAGCAAGTGCTGCAGCCCGGTCAACGGATCGAGATGCCGGTACGGTTCATCGTTGATCGCGACATGCCCAAGGATGTGAAGCACCTCACGCTGTCCTACACGCTGTTCGACATCACCGCCCGACATCCACCGGTGGCTGTAAATACTGGCGGCTGAGCGTGCCCGATAAGGAGAACAATAAATGGCAACTCATGAGCATTATTACGTTCCGGCCCAGAGCAAATGGCCGATCATCGCCACGGTCGGCATGTTTGTCACGGTGTTCGGCCTGGCCACCTGGTTCAACGACCTGAAAGCCGCGCGGCCGGACTCCCATGGCCCGCTGATCTTTTTCGTCGGGAGCCTGTTGCTGGCTTACATGTTGTTCGGCTGGTTCGGGACAGTGATCAAGGAAAGTCGCCAAGGGTTGTACAGCCCGCAGATGGATCGCTCGTTTCGCTGGGGCATGAGCTGGTTCATCTTCTCGGAGGTGATGTTCTTCATTGCGTTCTTCGGGGCATTATTTTATGTGCGCAACGTCACTGGCCCGGCGCTGGGCGGTGAAGGCGTCAAAGGCATCGCCCACATGCTGTGGCCGGCGTTCGAATTTACCTGGCCGTTGCTGAATAACCCTGACCCCAAACTTTTCCCGGCACCCAAGGACGTGATCAGCCCCTGGGGCCTGCCGCTGCTCAATACCGTACTGCTGGTGAGCTCCAGCGTCACCGTGACCATCGCCCACCACGCCTTGAAAAAGGGCCATCGCGGCGCGCTGAAAATCTGGCTGGCGATCACGGTGTTGCTTGGTTGTGCATTTCTCGGATTCCAGGCCGAAGAATACATCCATGCCTACCACGAATTGGGGCTGACCCTGGGTTCGGGCATCTACGGCGCGACCTTTTTCATGCTCACCGGTTTCCACGGCGCCCACGTGACCATCGGCACCATCATCCTGTTTGTGATGCTGATGCGGATCATGCGGGGGCATTTCGACAACGAGCACCAGTTTGGCTTCGAGGCGGCGAGTTGGTATTGGCACTTCGTGGACGTGGTATGGATCGGGCTGTTCGTGTTCGTCTATGTGCTGTAGGAGCAAGCTTGCTCCTACACCTACCACGGAACGTGGGAGACCAATTGGCCGCTGAAGAAACCCCAGGCAATCAAGCCGACGGTGATGGCGGCCAGAGCGACACGGACACTCAAGGCAATGACGAGGCGGTTCGAACTGCTGTCGTCCTTGACCAGAAAAAACAGGCCGCTGAACAGGCTGACAACCGTGGCAATCAGCATCAGGACGATGGCTGCTTTGAGCATGGTGGAACTCCGGGGGTAAGGCGATGCACTTGAGTATAGCTATCGCGACGCATGACTTTTTGGCGATGCCATGAAGCGCTTCCGGCCGGGCATCGTGCCGACCCTGGTGGTCGCGTTGTTGCTGCCCATGCTGGTTTCACTCGGGTTCTGGCAGTTGAGCCGGGGCGCGGAGAAAAGCGCGCTGCTGCAAACCTATGCCGAACGCCGGGTCGCCGAACCGATGGCCAGTACCGGGTTGCAACACACCCAGGATCCGGCCTTCCGTCGCGTTCGCCTGCACGGCCAATTCGATGCCGCGCACAGCCTGCTGCTGGATAACCGCCAGCGCGACGGCAAGGTCGGCGTCGAGTTGCTGCAACCCTTTCAGGATCAGGCGACCGGACTGTGGCTGCTGGTCAATCGCGGCTGGCTGCCATGGCCGGACCGACGCACCCCGCCGCAATTCACCACACCCAAACAGGCATTGAGTCTCGACGCCTGGGTCTACGTCTCCCCCGGCGCCACTTTTCAGCTGCACGCCGACCCGAACGCCACGACCTGGCCACAGCTGGTGACCGCCGTCGAACCGGCCAGGCTCTGGACCGCGCTGGACCGCGACGGCTTCGCCTACGAATTACGCGCAGAAAGCGGCCCCGCGGCTTACCAGGCCAATTGGCCGGTAGTGGCCATGGGACCGGAAAAACACCTGGCTTATGCCGTGCAGTGGTTCGCGATGTCGATCGCCCTGTTCGGCCTTTATCTCTACCTCGGCTGGCACAACGCAAAGGAGAAACACCATGGGAGCGGCCATGAATCCACCCAACATGTCTGAGGCGAAAAGCCCGCCGAGTCGGCGCAAGGGTCGCTTGCAGTTGTTGCTGATCCTGCTGGGGGTGATCGGCCCGATGATCCTTGCCACCGGCATGTACAAATTTCAGTTCTGGGTGCCGGAAGGCCGCAGTTATCACGGCGAATTGATCGGCAACGGCCAGACCCGCGGGGACATTGGTGTGCAAGCGCAGGAGGACCGCTGGCAGTTGCTGGTCACGGCCCCCAAGGAGTGTTCGGTCGATTGCCAGCAGCTGGTGTATCTGGCGCGGCAAGTCCAGATCGGCCTCGGCCGTGATGCCGGGCGCGCCAGTCACGCCCTGGCCGCGGCGCAACCGCTGAACAGCGATTACGACGCCAGGCTGACGCGCGAGTACCCCCAACTGCAACGTTACCCCATGGACCTGACGACCTTCAGCAAGACGACCGGGGACTCAACCGTTCCTCAGCTGTGGATCATCGACCCTCACGGCAACCTGGTGCTGCGCTATGAACCGACGGTCAAAGGCAAGGACCTGCTCAACGACCTGCGCCATCTGCTGAAACTGTCGAACATCGGATAAGGGCATCGTCATGGCCAAACCTGGATTTCGCCTCGCGCTGTTTGCCACCTTGCTGGCACTGATTGTGGTGTTGCTCGGCGCCTACACCCGCCTGACCCACGCCGGCCTTGGCTGTCCGGACTGGCCGGGTTGTTATGGCTTTATCAGCGTGCCGAACAGCGAAGCCCAACTGGCCCATGCCGAGCTGAACTTTCCTGACGCGCCCGTCGAAGCCCGCAAGGGTTGGAACGAGATGGTCCATCGCTACTTCGCCGGCACTCTCGGGCTGTTGATCTCGGTCTTGGCCGGCCGTGCCTGGGTGCATCGGCGCCAGCCGGGACAACCGGTGAAGTTGCCGCTGTTTCTGTTGGCCGTGGTAATCGCCCAAGCGGCATTCGGTATGTGGACGGTGACGCTCAAGCTCTGGCCGCAAGTGGTGACCGGGCACTTGCTCGGCGGCTTTGCGACCTTGAGCCTGTTGTTTCTGCTGACTTTGCGCCTGTCCGGCGTATTGCCAGCACTGACGGTACCGCGTCGATTGCAGCACTGGGCGACCGCCGGGTTGCTGCTGGTCATCGGGCAGATCGCCCTTGGCGGGTGGGTCAGTTCCAACTACGCGGCGGTAGCCTGTATCGACTTTCCGACATGCCACGGGCAATGGTTGCCGCCGGCCGACTTTGCCAACGGCTTTCATCTGACCCAGCACATCGGCCCGAACTACCTCGGCGGACAACTGGATAGCGACGCCCGCACCGCGATTCACCTGACTCACCGTATCGGTGCCCTGCTGGTAACCCTGGTGTTGCTCGGCCTGGCGTGGCAACTGAAACACGTCGGCATGACGCGCCTGGCCGGGCTGGTGCTGACCGCCCTCGCCGCACAAATCACCCTCGGTATCAGCAACGTGCTGTTTCACCTGCCACTGCCGGTGGCGGTCGCCCACAACGCCGGCGGCGCGGCACTCTTGCTGACACTGGTATTGGTCAATTATCACGCGCGGACCCGTCTGGTTCGGGTCAAGCAGCAACCCCCTGCACGCTGGCGCTTCAGCCCGCGTAAAACTTCGGCCGGGCCCATAACAATAAAAGGAGAGATGCCATGGCGACTCTGATCGGCGAACGTCACCGCCAGGCAATCTGGCGCGACTATCTGGAGCTGACCAAGCCGAAAGTGGTGGTGCTGATGCTGATCACCTCGCTGGTCGGCATGTTCCTCGCGACCCGCGCCGGGGTGCCATGGACAGTGCTGGTGTTCGGCAACCTGGGGATCGCCCTGTGCGCCGGCGGTGCGGCGGCGGTCAACCATGTGGTGGATCGCCGGATCGATGCGGTCATGGCGCGCACGCACAAACGGCCATTGGCCGAGGGCCGGGTGTCGCCGGCTGCTGCACTGACGTTCGCCCTGGTGCTTGCGGTGCTCGGCCAAGCCATTTTGCTGGCCTTCACCAACCCATTGACCGCGTGGCTCACCCTCGCGTCACTGCTGGGTTACGCCGTGGTCTACACCGGTTTCCTTAAACGTGCGACGCCGCAAAACATCGTCATTGGCGGACTGGCCGGCGCCGCCCCTCCACTGCTTGGCTGGACCGCCGCCACCGGGCATGTCAGCGCCGAACCCTTGTTGCTGGTGCTGATCATCTTCGCCTGGACCCCGCCGCACTTCTGGGCCCTGGCCATTCACCGCAAAGAAGAATACGCCAAGGCCGACATTCCGATGCTGCCGGTGACCCACGGCGAGCACTACACCAAGGTTCACATCCTGCTCTATACGTTTGCGCTGCTGGCCGTGAGCCTGATGCCGTATGTGATCCACATGAGCGGCATTCTCTACCTGGTTTGCGCACTCGGCCTGGGCGCGAGGTTTCTGCAATGGGCCGTGGTGCTGTACCGTGGCACTCGGCCGCACGCGGCGATCAACACCTTCAAGTACTCTATCTATTACTTGTTCCTGCTGTTCATCGCGCTGCTCGTAGACCACTACCTACTGTTGAACCTATGACTCGAACCCAGAAAACCGTCTTCATCCTCGTCGCCCTGATCGCGCTGGTCCTGGGCCTGACCATCAACAAAGTCCTGTCAGGCAAAGGCCAGGGTGATCCGACCGCGTTGATCGACGCCGGGATCATCTTGCTGCCGCAGAGCCGCAACCTGCCGGATGTGACGATGACCGATCAGGACGGCAAGCCGGTCACGGTCAACGAGTTGAAGGGCAAATGGTCGCTACTGTTCTTCGGCTATACCTTCTGCCCGGACATCTGCCCGACCACCCTCGCCCAGCTACGCCAGATCAAAAGCGAACTGCCACCCGAGGCGGTGGACAAGCTGCAGATTGTGCTGGTCAGCGTCGACCCGAACCGCGATACCCCCAAGCAACTCAAGCAGTACCTGGGCTACTTCGATCCTCAATTCATAGGGCTGACGGCGTCTTCGGTGGAAGACATTCAGAAACTGGCCAATGCGGTGAGCATCCCGTTCATCCCGGCGGACACCAGCAAACCGAATTACACGGTTGATCATAGTGGCAACCTGGCGGTGATCGGGCCGGACGGGACGCAGCGTGGGTTTATTCGGGCGCCGCTGAATAATGTGAAATTGGTTGCGCAGTTGCCGGTGATGCTAAACCGCAAATAATCACGACACGATCCCTGCAGGAGCCCGGTTGCCGGCGAAGGCGTCCGGAAGATCGCCTTCGCCGGCAAGCCGGGCTCCTACAGGGGCGGTGTTTCAGGCATAAAAAAATGGGGCGCATTCAATGCGCCCCATTTTTTTGTTAAAGCGTCGGATCAGAACGCCGGCACTACCGCGCCTTTGTACTTCTCGAGAATGAACGCCTTCACTTCCGGGCTGTGCAGTGCAGTCACCAGTTTCTGCATGGCAGCACTGTCCTTGTCATCCGGACGGGACACGAGGATGTTCACGTATGGCGAATCGCTGCCTTCGATGACCAGCGCATCCTTGGCCGGATCGAGCTTGGCTTCCAGCGCGTAGTTGGTGTTGATCAGCGCCAGGTCGACCTGTGTCAGCACGCGGGGGATGGTCGCGGCTTCCAGTTCGCGGAATTTCAGGTCCTTGGAATTCTCGGTGATGTCTTTCACGGTCGACAGGATATTGTTCGAATCCTTCAACTTGATCAGGCCGGCCTTCGCCAGCAGCAACAGCGCACGGCCGCCGTTGGTGGCATCGTTCGGGATCACTACGTTGGCACCGCCCGGCAGTTCCGCCAGCGTCTTGTACTTGCTGGAGTAAGCGCCCAGCGGTTCCAGGTGTACGCCGGTCACGGCCACCAGATTGGTGGTCTTGGCCTTGTTGAACTCATCGAGGTACGGCTGGTGCTGGAAGAAGTTGGCGTCCAGACGCTTTTCGGCCACCTGCACGTTCGGCTGGATGTAGTCGGTGAAGACCTTGACCCTCAGGTCCACGCCTTCCTTGGCCAGGGCCGGTTTGACGAATTCGAGGATTTCCGCGTGCGGGACCGGGGTGGCAGCAACGGTCAAGGTGTCGGCTGCGTGGGCGGAAAAGGCTGCAACGGCAGCGAATGCGACGAGTAGTTTTTTCATTCAGCTAACTCCATGTGAGGCGCCTGTCTTCGGCGCCTGCCAGCGAATGGCCGGCTCATGCATTTAATTAAAAAGTCATTTACGAGAAAAGTGGACAACCAATTTGTCGCCAACGGTTTGCAGCACTTGTACCAGCACCAGCAGCAACACCACGGTCACCACCATCACATCGGTCTGGAAACGCTGGTAGCCGAAGCGGATCGCCAGGTCACCCAGACCGCCCGCGCCAACCACACCGGCCATCGCCGTGTAGGACACCAGGGTAATGGCAGTCACAGTAATCGCGGCAAAGATGCCCGGGCGAGCCTCCGGCAACAAGGCATTGGTGATGATCTGCCGCGTCGTCGCGCCCATCGCCTGGGTCGCCTCGATGATGCCGCGATCCACTTCACGCAAGGCGGTTTCCACCAGTCGCGCAAAGAATGGCGTGGCGCCCACCACCAGCGGTGGAATCGCACCGGCGACCCCCAGCGAAGTGCCGGTGATCAATACCGTGAACGGAATCATCACGATCAACAGAATGATGAACGGCAGCGAACGCAGGATGTTCACCACCAGCGACAACATCGCATAGACGCCTTTGGCTTCCAGCAGCTGACGCGGGCTGCAAAGGAACAGCAATACACCCAGCGGCAAGCCCAGCAGCACAGTGAACAACAGCGAACCGAAGAGCATCAGCAGGGTATCGCCGGTGGCCAGCCAGATTTCGAACCAGTCGATATTGACGAAGAAACTTGTCAGGACTTCCATCAGCGCAGGACCTCCATGTGGACGTCGGCTGCGGTGAAGTGGGCGAACGCCGCTTCCATGTCGCCGCCGGTCACGGCCAGGGTCAACTGCCCGTAGGGAACGTCTTTGATGCGGTCGATTCGACCGGCCAGGATGCTGTAGTCGACCCCGGTTTCACGGGCGACAGTCCCGAGCAACGGCGCGTAGGTCGCTTCGCCCTGGAAGGTCAGGCGCACGATGCGACCCGGTACGTGAGCGAAGTCATCGCGCTGTTCACTTTCATCGATCTGCTCGTCTTCTTGCACAAAGCGTTTGGTCGTCGGGTGCTTGGGATGCAGGAACACCTCGGCCACCGAGCCTTGCTCGACAATCACCCCGGCGTCCATGACTGCCACCTGGTCACAGACACGGCGGATCACGTCCATTTCGTGAGTGATCAGGACGATGGTCAGCTTTAGCTCACGATTGATCTCGGCCAGCAATTGCAGGACCGATGCGGTGGTCTGCGGATCAAGAGCGCTGGTCGCCTCGTCGCACAACAGGATTTTCGGCTTGGTTGCCAAGGCACGGGCGATACCGACTCGCTGTTTCTGGCCACCGGACAATTGCGCCGGGTACTTTTTGGCATGGTCGGAAAGTCCGACCCGTGCCAGCAACTCGGCCACACGCCGATCGATCTCGGTGCGGGACAGTTCACCGGCCAGCGTCAGCGGCAGCGCGACGTTGTCGGCCACGGTCTTGGACGCGAGCAGGTTGAAGTGCTGGAAAATCATCCCGACCTGCTGACGGAAGCGCCGCAGGCTGTTGGCATCAAGCGCGGTGACTTCTTCGCCATCGACAAAGATCTTGCCGCCGCTGGCGTTTTCCAGGCGATTGATCAGGCGCAGCAGGGTACTTTTTCCCGCACCGGAATGGCCGATCAGGCCGAATACCTGACCGTTTTCAATCGTCAGACTGGTCGGGTGCAGGGCGGGAATATCCTTACCGGCGACGCGGTAGGTTTTGTGGACGTTTTGAAACTCGATCACGTAGCGAACCTTGTGGGGCGCGTTAGAAAAGGATCAGCGGATAGCCGGGCGCGCATTTTAGCCTGTCCGTATAGAGGTTCTTAGCATTTATTTCGCATTCAACCTGTCATTTGGCAATAACGCGATCAAAGGTCAGAAAAAAGGAACGGCTAAAAATGTCACCAGTCACTAATTAGGCAACTCGAAAACGCCCCGGGTGCCGTGCCTGGGGATATCGCCCAAGAGTCCTGGCTAAGACGGACGGGAATCGAAACGAGGAGTTTACGACTGATGAGCACGAAAAAGCCTGCCGCCCCCAAAAGCGCACTGGCCGGGACCGATACCCTGGACCGCGGCAACACCAATGCCAAGCTCGAAAGCCTGGAAAAATTCCGCTCCGATGCCACTGAACAGGCCCTGCGCACCAATCAGGGCGTGAAGGTCTCGGACAACCAGAATACGTTGAAGGTCGGCGATCGCGGGCCATCGTTGCTGGAAGACTTCATCATGCGTGAAAAGATCACGCATTTTGACCATGAGCGCATTCCCGAGCGCATCGTGCATGCCCGCGGGACCGGTGCCCACGGTTACTTTCAGTCATACGAAAACCACTCCGTGCTGACCAAGGCCGGCTTCCTGCAAGACCCCGCCAAACAGACCCCGGTGTTCGTGCGCTTTTCCACGGTGCAGGGCCCTCGCGGGTCGGGCGATACCGTGCGCGACGTACGCGGTTTCGCCGTGAAGTTCTTCACCGACGAAGGCAACTTCGACCTGGTGGGCAATAACATGCCGGTGTTCTTCATTCAGGATGCCATCAAGTTCCCTGATTTCGTGCACGCGGTGAAACCCGAGCCCCACAACGAGATTCCCACCGGCGGTTCGGCTCACGACACCTTCTGGGACTTCGTATCGCTGGTACCTGAATCGGCGCACATGGTGATGTGGGCCATGTCCGATCGGGCGATTCCCAAGAGCCTGCGCAGCATGCAGGGGTTCGGCGTGCACACTTTCCGCATGATCAACGCCGAAGGTAAATCCCGTTTCGTCAAATTCCACTGGCGCCCTTCCGCCGGGACCTGCTCGCTGGTCTGGGATGAAGCGCAGAAGCTCGCCGGCAAAGATACCGACTACCACCGTCGCGATCTGTGGGAGTCGATCGAGATGGGCGATTACCCGGAATGGGAACTGGGCGTGCAGATAGTCGAAGAGGAAAACGAACACAGCTTCGATTTCGACCTGCTCGACCCGACCAAAATCATTCCCGAAGAAACCGTGCCGATTACCCCGCTGGGCAAGATGGTGCTCAACCGCAACCCGGACAACTTCTTTGCCGAGACCGAGCAGGTCGCGTTCTGCCCTGGGCATATCGTGCCGGGGATCGACTTCTCCAACGATCCACTGCTGCAAGGGCGACTGTTTTCCTACACCGACACGCAGATCAGCCGACTCGGTGGGCCGAACTTTCACGAGATTCCGATCAACCGTCCGGTCGCGCCATTCCACAATGGCCAGCGGGACGCGCAACACCGCACCACCATCGACAAGGGCCGTGCCTCCTACGAGCCGAACTCCATTGACGGCGGCTGGCCGAAAGAAACTCCGCCCGCCGCACAAAATGGTGGCTTCGAGACCCATCCCGAGCGCATCGATGCGAACAAGATCCGCCAGCGCAGCGAGTCGTTCGGCGACCACTTCTCCCAGGCGCGGTTGTTCTTCCACAGCATGAGCAAGCACGAGCAAGAGCACATCATCGCCGCTTACAGTTTTGAGCTGGGCAAGGTCGAGCGTGAGCACATCCGCGCGCGGGAGGTGAATGAGATCCTCGCCAACATCGATCTGGAGCTGGCCGGGCGCGTTGCGCAGAACCTCGGCCTGCCAGCGCCGAAAGCCGGAACGGTCGATGTACCGAAAATCTCCCTGGATCGCTCACCGGCCCTGAGCCAGGCGAACTTGCTACCGGGCGATATCAAGACGCGCAAAGTCGCGATTCTGGCGGCCAATGGTGTCGACGGTGCGGCGATTGATGCAATGAAAGCGGCGTTGAAGGCTGAAGGCGCGCACGCAAAACTGCTCGGCCCAACCTCGGCGCCGGTAACAACCGCCGATGGCAAAGCACTGCCCGTGGATGCGTCGATGGAAGGCTTGCCATCCATCGCCTTCGATGCGGTATTCGTGCCCGGAGGCGCGGCGTCGATCAAGGCGTTGAGCACTGATGGCGTGGCGCTGCATTACCTGCTTGAGGCATACAAACACTTGAAGGCGATTGCGTTGCATGGCGAGGCCAGGCAGTTGCTGGATGTGTTGAAGCTGGAGGTTGATGCAGGGTTGATCGTGGAGAAGGATGCCGCCAAGTTGACCAAGCCGTTTTTTGCCGCGATCGGGCAGCATCGGGTGTGGGATCGGGAGCCTAAGGCCAAGGGGGTTCCGGCTTAGGTTTTGTATCGATAGGGAGGACGCCTTCGCGGGCAAGCCTCGCTCCTACAGATTTTGTGTCGTTCATATGATCCGCGAACGACACTGCCCTTGTAGGAGCGAGGCTTGCCCGCGAAGCTTTTAAGGCTTACGCGGACTCAAAACCATCTGCGCCGGAATATTGCGCAAAATCTGCTTTTCCAGGTTCAAATCAAACTCCGAATCCAGCTTCTTCACCCGCTTGGTCAGCAAGGTGGCCAACCAAGGATAATCCTGGGTGCGCGGCGCCTGAATGCTCACGTCACACTGATAATTCACCACATCGGCGGCGATAGCGTCCAGTTGCCGGCGAAGCTTGGCCATATCCGTCAGGTTCAACGCCACCGTGGTGCTTTCGGCGGTCGGGTCGATCACTTTGGCCTGCGGCTTGGCTTCGGCCGCCATGAGCGCCGCTTCAGCCCTGTCCAGCTCGGCTTTACGGGCATTGACGATCGCGTTGTTCACTCCGCCGGTCAGCGCGGGAGCCTTGGGCATCAATGCCCGGGCGCGGCTCAGCGCAGTGGCGGCAGCATTTACATCACCTTTTTGCAGCACGATCTGGCTACGGCGCAGATAGGCTTCGGCGAGTTGCCGCTGATATTGCTCAAGGGACTGATCGTTGGGCGACTCGGCCTGCAGGGCTGCCAGCTGCCCTTCCGCAGTGGCCAATTCGCTACTGGCGAGGCTTTGTTCCAGCTGTGCAATGGCCGTTGCCCGTGCATCGGCGGGCTCGGTGGCCGCCGGTGGCGTGCTTTGGCAAGCGCCCAGCAGCACGGAAAATGCGACAAGGAGCAGATAACGGGAGGCGAACGGCTTCATTCCTGCGACTCTCTATTTGCGCAAAAAACGAGCAAGTCTACACCCCTCGACGGGGCAGGACAAAACTCAGCAGAAACAGTGCGGCAGCCGCCACCACAATCGATGGACCCGCCGGGGTGTCCTTGAACCACGACAACGCCAGCCCGCCACAGACCGCGAGCATGCCCAGCAGGCTCGCGCCCAGTGCCATCTGCTCCGGTGACCGGGCGTGACGCTGCGCCGCAGCCGCCGGAATGATCAGCAGCGAAGTGATCAGCAATACCCCGACGATCTTCATCGCCACTGCGATGACTACCGCGATCAACAGCATCAGGACCAGGCGCAACGCCGCGACCGGCAAACCTTCCACCTTGGCCAGCTCTTCATGGACTGTGATCGCCAACATTGGCCGCCACAACGTCACCAGCAAGGCCAGCACCCCCGCACTGCCGCCGAGTATCCAGGCCAGGTCGGTTGGACTGATCGCCAGCAGGTCGCCGAACAGATAGGCCATCAGGTCGATCCGCACTTCATGCATGAAGCTTAGTACCACCAGGCCCAGAGAGAGGGTGCTGGGTGCGAGAATTCCCAACAGCGTGTCGGACGCCAACGGCTGGCGCTGTTGCAAGGTCACCAACAACACGGCCAAGAGTAGACAGCCTACGGTGACCGCGACAGTCGGGCTGACATCCAGCAAAAAGCCCAGCGCCACGCCGAGCAGTGCGGCATGGGACAAGGTGTCGCCGAAATAGGCCATGCGCCGCCAGACCACGAACGATCCCAACGGACCTGCAACCAGTGCCAGAGCCAGACCTGCAAGCAGGGCGTAGAGCAGAAAATCAGCCATGCTTGCAGCTATCTCCGTGAACGTGGGTAGGGGCCGCCGGGGTCGCGTTGACCACCGAACCATGCAGGTCATGGGCGTGGTCGTGATGGTGGTGGTAAATCGCCAGGCTTTGCGCGTTCTTGCCGAACAGTTCGACAAAAGCCGGGTCGCCGCTGACCTGCTCGGGATGCCCGGAGCAGCAGACGTGACGATTCAGGCAGACCACCTGGTCGGTGGTGCTCATCACCAGGTGCAAGTCATGGGACACCATCAACACCCCGCAACCGTGACGGTCGCGCAATCGGGTGATCAGGCTATAGAGTTCGGCTTGACCGGCCACGTCCACACCTTGTACCGGCTCATCGAGCACTAACAGTTCCGGCTCCCGCAGCAATGCCCGGGCCAGCAGCACGCGTTGCATTTCACCGCCGGAAACACTTTGCACCGGGCTGTCGATCACCTGCTCGGCGCCGACTTCCTTGAGCGCTGCCAGGGCTCGGGCGCGATCGACGCCCGGCACCAGACGCAAGAAGCGCAGCACGGAAAGCGGCAGTGTCGGATCGACGTGCAGTTTTTGCGGCATGTAGCCGACCCGCAGTTTCGGCTTGCGCCAGACGCTGCCGCTGTCCGGTTTCAGCAGGCCAAGCACAGCGCGCACCAAGGTGGTCTTGCCCGCGCCATTGGGACCGATCAAGGTCACGATCTGCCCCGGCTCGACGCTCAGCTCGATGTTATCCAGCACGTTTTGCCCGGCGAAGGTGACTGCAACCTGTTCGAGGCGGATCAGCGCGTTGCTCATCAAGCCCCCTGGCAACCCGAGCAGAGGCCGACCACTTCCACGGTCTGGCCTTCGACGACGAATCCGACCTCTTTGGCGCTGCCGATGATCGCGTCACTGATGGACGTCTGTTCGAGCTCGATAGCGGCATGGCATGCGCGGCAGATCAGAAACTGACCCTGGTGAGCATGTCCCGGGTGGTTGCAACCGACGAAAGAGTTCAACGAGGAAATGCGGTGGACGAGGCCGTTTTCCAGCAGGAAATCCAGCGCGCGGTACACCGTCGGCGGCGCGGCGCGGCGGCCATCCTGCTCGCTGAGCACCGCGAGTATGTCGTAGGCGCCCAATGGCTTGTGGCTTTGCCAGACCAGTTCCAGCACCCGCCGACGCAAGGCGGTCAGGCGCAGACCCTGACGCGTGCACAGGGCATCGGCCTCAGACAGTGCGCTATGAACGCAGTGAGAGTGGTCGTGGGGACGGCTGGCGATCGGTGTTTTAGGCATGAGCGGCGACGAGGTTTGTGAGAGACGTTATTATGTTACCCGTTCTCGCCTCTTCGAGTGGTCATCGTGTCCCGACTTTTTTCTATCTTTGTCGCATTTATCGCAACTTTTCTGCTGATCGGTCCAGCCCAGGCTGAAGTCAAAGTCCTCACCAGCATCAAGCCCCTGCAGCTGATCGCCGCGGCGGTGCAGGACGGCGTAGCCATTCCCGAAGTCCTGTTGCCACCCGGTGCCTCGCCGCATAACTATGCCTTGCGCCCATCCGACGTGCGGAAGGTGCAATCGGTGGATCTGCTGTACTGGATCGGGCCGAGCATGGAAGGTTTCCTGCCTCGGGTGCTTAATGGCCGTACGCTTCCCAGTGTCGCCGTACAACAATTACCTGGCCTGAAACTGCGCCATTTCGCCGAAGATAACCACTCACGCACTGAAGAAGCCGACGAGCATGATCACGATCACCGTCCGGGCAGCCTGGATGCGCATCTGTGGTTATCGCCGATAAATGCTCGCGTAATCGCGACGAAAATGGCTACCGACCTCAGTGCTGTCGATCCGGCCAATGCGGCCCGCTACCAGAGCAACCTCAAGACTTTCGATGAACGTCTGGATGCGCTGGATCTGCGTTTGAAGAAACGTCTGGCCGGGATTGAGGGCAAACCTTATTTCGTGTTCCACGAAGCCTTCGATTACTTCGAAGACGCCTATGGCCTCAAGCATGCCGGCGTGTTCAGCGTCGCCGCCGAAGTACAGCCTGGCGCCCAACACGTCGCGGCGATGCGCACGCGGTTGCAGGAAGTCGGCAAGACTTGCGTGTTCAGCGAGCCGCCGCTGCGTCCGCGGCTGGCGGAAACCCTGGTGGCCGGCTTGCCGGTGAAACTGGCGGAGCTGGATGCACTGGGCGGTTACACGCCAGCGACCGCTCAGGGGTATGAGCAGGTGCTGGAGAAGTTGGGGAATGATCTGGCGGGGTGTCTGGAGTCGTTGTAACCCGAAAAATCGTGTCGGCCCCATTCGCGGGCAAGCCCGCTCCCACAGAGTTCGTGTCGTTCGCCAATAGTGTGACCAACACAAAACCTGTGGGAGCGGGCTTGCCCGCGATGCTTTTATAGGGCGAAAGGTAGCGGCGTGCTGACTTTCTGCCGCTGCGCCAACCGCAGCTCAAACTCCATCGGATCGTGAATCAACACATCCTGCCCGGCAAACGACTCGGCCGCGATCAACCGCGACAACCAGAACCGCACACACGCCACCCGCAGCATGGTCGGCCACAGCTCGGCTTCTGCAGCGGTGAACGGCCGTAACGCCGCATAAGCGCCCAGCAACGCCCGCGCCCGCGGCCCGTCGATCTTCCCGTTCTCGTCCGAACACCAGTCGTTCAAGGCAATCGCCACGTCGTAGAGCATCGGCCCCGAGCAAGCGTTGTAGAAGTCGATCAACCCGGTCAGGTGCGTGCCTTCGAACATCGCGTTGTCGCGGAACAGGTCGGCGTGGATGTTGGCGCGCGGCAGGGCCAGAATTTTCGTTTTCTGCTGATTGATTTCGTCCAGCGCCCGCTGCAACAGATCGCTCTGTCCGGCATTCAGATGCGACAGCAACTGCGTGCCCTCCTCCTGCATCCAGTCCAGGCCGCGATCGGTCTTGCGCTTGATCATGTTGGCCTGGGTCGCCAGGTGCAGATGAGCCAGCAGCTCCCCGACCTGAGCACAATGCTGCGCGTTGGCGTCCTTGATGTGCTTGCCCGCCAGACGTGGCTGCAACAGCGCAGGTTTGCCGGCCAGTTCGCGCAGCGCGACGCCGTCGGTGGTGCGCAGTGCATAAGGCACCGGCAGATCGGCGTCGTGCAGCACGTCGAGCAGCTCGATGAAGAACGGCATCTCCTGGACCGGACCACGCTCCACCAGGGTCAGGACAAATTCGCCCTGCTCCAGGCTGATAAAGAAATTGGTATTTTCGCTACCGGCGGCAATCCCCTGAAAATCAAGCAGGCGGCCGAGCCCGTATGGGGCGAGAAAGGTTTCCAGCTCGGGCCGAGCCAGCGGGGTAAACACAGACATGGTTAAAACTGCCAGTACGGGCGCCGCGACTGCCGGCGCCGATTTAAGTTAGGAGCGGCTTACCACTCGAATATTTTCCACGACGGAATCAGCATATCCGGCTGGTCCGAGCGGATGAAGTTACCGTCCGAGCCATCAGCGCGTACCAGAAAATACGGTTTACCGCCTTTCGGGGTCACCTTGATGGCATACAAAAAGCCATTTTGCCGATATTCCTGAATGGTCTTGTCACCTTCAGTGCGGATTGTTACATCCGGGTCTGCAGAGGGCGCGTCGTCCGCCGCCATGACGGTCAATGGGGTGACTGCAAACAAGCCAGCCAACAGCAAGCGATTTAGTGTGCGCATGATAACCTTGTCCCTTTGTCGTCAACGGTCCCGCTATTCTAGCGCCGGACCCGCCGAAAAGGTTGATCCTGCTCATGAGCCAAGCCCCCCTCGTCCTGGTGGACGGTTCTTCTTACCTGTACCGCGCGTTTCACGCCCTGCCACCGCTCACCACGTCCAAAGGCCTGCCGACCGGTGCGGTCAAAGGCGTGTTGAACATGCTCAAGAGCCTGCGCAAGCAGTACCCGGACAGTCCGTTTGCCGTGGTGTTCGACGCCAAGGGCGGGACATTTCGCGACGAAATGTTCGCCGAATACAAGGCCAACCGTCCGAGCATGCCCGATGACATGCGTGTCCAGATCGAGCCATTGCACGCCAGCGTCAAGGCCCTGGGCTTCCCGTTGCTGTGCGTGGACAACGTCGAAGCGGACGACGTGATCGGCACCCTGGCCCGCAGCAGTGCCGCCGCCAACCGCCCGGTGGTGATCTCCACCGGTGACAAGGACATGGCGCAACTGGTCGACGGGCACATTACCTTGGTCAATACCATGACCGGTAGCGCGCTGGACGTGGAGGGCGTGAAGGAGAAATTCGGCGTCGCTCCCGAGCAGATCATCGATTACCTGGCGCTGATGGGCGATTCGTCCGACAACATTCCGGGCGTTCCGGGCATCGGCCCTAAAACCGCATCCGGCCTGCTGGTCGGCGTGAACGGCGGCCTGACCGAGCTCTACGCGCAGCTCGATATCGTGCCGACCCTGCCGATTCGCGGGGCCAAGACCCTGCCGGCCAAGCTCGAAGAGCACAAGGAGATGGCATTTCTCTCCTACCGGTTGGCGACGATCAAGATCGATGTGCCACTGGATGTCGGCCTGGACGACTTGAAAATGGGCAAGCCGGACCACGACAAACTGGCCGAACTCTACACCCTGCTGGAATTCAAGAGCTGGTTCGATGAGAACCAGCGCGACGCCAAGCGCTCGGGCCAGGACATTGTCGAGGTCGTCGACGAGCAGCCGGGCACCGTCGAAGCGAAGTACGAAACCATCCTTGATCAAAAGCGCTTCGAGGCCTGGCTGGACAAGCTCGCCAAGGCACCGCTGATCGCTTTCGTCACCGAGACCAATGGCAGCGACGCCCAACATTCGCAACTGGTGGGCCTGTCGTTTTCCGTCGCGGCCAACGAAGCGGCCTACATTCCGCTGACCCATTCCTACATGGGCGTGCCGGAACAACTGGATCGCGACACGGTGCTGCTGGCGCTGAAGCCGCTGCTGGAGAACCCGAACCAGCTGAAAGTCGGTCAGCACGCCAAGTTCGAAACCAACATCCTGGCCAATTGCGCCATCGGTGGCGACCAGAGCAACGGGATTATTGTTCAGGGTATTGCCTACGACACCATGCTCGAATCTTACGTACTCGACTCGACGGCCACCCGTCACGACATGGACAGCCTGGCGCTCAAGTATCTGGGCCAAAGCAAGACCGACATTCACGAGATTGCGGGCAAAGGCGTCAAACAGCTGACCTTCGACCAGATCTCCCTCGAGCTGGCGGGCCCCTATGCCGCCGAAGACGCCGATGTCACCTTCCGCCTGCACCTGGCCTTGCAGGAAAAACTCGCCGCCACGCCAAGCCTGGGCAAAGTGCTGAACGAAATAGAGATGCCACTGATGCCGGTACTGGCCCGTATCGAACGCCAGGGTGCGCTCGTGGACGCCAACCTGCTGGGCATCCAGAGCGTCGAGCTGGGCGAGAAACTGGTTGCCCTGGAGCGGGAAGCCTTTGCCATCGCCGGTGAAGAATTCAACCTCGGCTCGCCAAAACAACTGGGCGTGATCCTTTACGAAAAGCTCGGTTTGCCTATTCTCAGCAAAACCGCCAAGGGCCAGGCCTCGACGGCCGAAGCGGTGTTGGCCGAGTTGGCCGAACAGGACTACCCGCTGCCCAAGGTGCTGATGCAATACCGCTCGCTGAGCAAACTCAAAAGCACCTACACCGACCGTTTGCCAGAGCAGATCAACGCTCGCACCGGGCGCATCCATACGTCTTATCAGCAAGCCGTTGCCGCCACCGGACGCTTGTCGTCGATCGATCCGAACCTGCAGAACATTCCGATCCGTACCGCCGAAGGCCGGCGGATTCGTCAGGCGTTCGTCGCGCCAAAAGGCTACAAACTGTTGGCCGCGGACTATTCGCAGATCGAACTGCGGATCATGGCTCACCTGGCCAAGGATGAAGGCTTGCTGTATGCCTTCCGCAATGACCTGGACGTGCACAAGGCCACGGCAGCGGAAGTCTTCGGGGTCGAACTGGAGGCGGTCACCACCGACCAGCGGCGTAGCGCCAAGGCGATCAACTTCGGTTTGATCTACGGCATGAGCGCCTTTGGCCTGGCCAAGCAGATCGGCGTCGATCGCAAGCAGTCCCAGGCTTATATCGACCGGTACTTCACCCGTTATCCCGGCGTGCTGGAGTACATGGAGCGCACCCGCGCCCAGGCCGCCGAGCAAGGCTTCGTCGAAACCATCTTCGGTCGTCGCCTGTACCTGCCGGAAATCAACGCGAAAAACCCGGCCCTGCGCAAAGGTGCCGAACGCACGGCGATCAACGCCCCGATGCAAGGCACTGCGGCGGACATCATCAAGAAAGCCATGGTCGCCGTGGATAACTGGCTGACCTCCTCAGGCCTCGACGCCAAAGTCATCCTGCAGGTGCACGATGAATTGGTGCTTGAAGTGCGCGAAGACCTGGTCGACCAGGTGCGTGAGGAAATTCGCGTGCACATGAGCGGGGCCGCGCAACTGGATGTGCCGCTGCTGGTCGAGGTGGGGGTAGGCAATAACTGGGATGAGGCGCACTAGAGCGCCGCTTTCTTCTGTAGGAGCGAGCTTGCTCGCGATGGAGTCAAGAGCGCCGCGTTTAGCCAGTAAGCATGCGTTTTCGTTAACGACCATCGCG